>NZ_JABEPN010000015.1:0-51077 GCF_018320755.1 Delftia sp. PE138
GGGCTGGCTGAGGTCCAGGGTGACTTTTTCCTGCTGGCTGTCCGGCGGGCCGCGCACGCTCAAGATGGCGCGGCCGGTGTCGCCGTAGGCGTAGCTGGCGATGCGCTCGTCCATGGGCTTGCCGTCGCTGCCCTGGCCCTGGACGCTGATGCCCGTGAGCAAGGTGGGGTGGCGCGGGTCCTCATAGTGGTAGTGGCGCTGGACCGGGGCTTGGCCATCGGCCGATGGGAGGCTGACCTGCACGAGGCTGGCGTTCAGCTTGGCCTGGGGCTGGGTGCTGCCGGGCAACGGTGCGCTGCCGTGGCGGTAGTCGATGCGGCCCAGCGGGGTGTCGATGGCCTGCACGCCGGTGAAGCTGCCCTCGCCCGAAGCTTGGGCGTAGTGCAGGCGCAGGCTGCGGCCCTGCGGGTCGGTGACCTTGAGCAGGCGGTTGCCCTTGGCGTTGTAGTCCAGGCGGACCTGTTCGCCCGAGGGCAGGCTGATGCGGGTCAGGCGCCCCCGGTGGTTGAAGCGCAGCTCGCGCCCGTCCATCCATTGCCAGGTGTAGTGCCGTTCCTGGCCGGGCTTGGTTTCCTTGGTGCCCTTTGTATCCGGGCCTTCGATGCGCACGATGCCGTTGCCCGGCTGCTCGCTGGCGCACAGGCTGGGATGCTCGCGCAGCTTGCTGAAGATGATGCGGGTGCCGTCGGCCTGCACGATCTGCAGGTTGGTGGGGTGGTCGTACAGGCGGGCCTCGTAGCTGAGCAGCCAGCCGCGGCCGAGCAGGCCTGGCGGCACGTAGGCCCGGCTGTAGCTGCTGTTGTAGTGGCGCACGACTTCCAGGCCGAGCACGCCTGGCAAGGCGGGCATGTCCACTTCGCGCTGGTATTTGTTGCCGTTGATGAGGTGGATTGGGTTGCCTGCGCCCTGGTTGGTGCTGCTGGAGTTGCCCTGGGTGGCGGGGCCGGCGCCGCCGCAGGGGCTGCCGCCGGGCGTGGGGGTGCAGGTGCCGCCGCCCGAGCTGCCACCGCCACCGCCGAGGTCGATGCCGCCGCCCGCGCCGGGGGCGCAGCTTTGCACGGTGGGGTCGCATTTGCTGGAGCCGCCGCCCAGGTTGGGGGCGGCAGCCGCCAGGGTGGGCGTGGCCTGGGCCAGCAGTGCGGCAATGCATAGCAAGGCGCTGCGCAGCAGCGTGTGCCGTGGGTGCATGTGAGTTTCTCCCTCGGGATTTTTAGGAATCTCGGGCAGGAGGCGGCCATGCGTCTGGCGGGGAGCTGGTGGAGGCAAGCCTGTGTCCGGGTTGCCGGTCAATCTAGGCAGCTGCGGCGTGCTTGTCTCTAGGAATAGTCTGTTTCTGCGGCCCAAGGGGAGGAATGGGTCGGAAAAGGGGCTGGCGTGGGGCTGTGGCGCAACGGAATGCGGCCGCCCGCATGCCCCACAATCCCCGCCAAAGGAGTGCACGGGCAATGGACAGATGGCAGGCCATGCGGGTGTTTTGCGGCGTGGTGGATGCGCAGGGCTTCACGGCGGCGCAGGACAGGCTGGGCATGACGCATTCGACCGCCTCGCGCCATGTCAAATGGCTGGAGTCGGAACTGGGCACGCAGCTGCTGCAGCGCAATTCGCGCGGGCTGAGCCTGACCGAGGCGGGGCGCAGCTACTACCTCAGCTGCGTGCAGTTGCTGGAGCAGCTCGATGCGGCCGAGGCCGCGCTGGCCGTGCGCCGCGCACGCGTGGCGGGCGTGCTGCGCATCACGCTGCCGCTGGCCGTGGGCGCCATCGAGCTGGGCGACTGGCTGCCCGAGTTCGAGCAGCAATTCCCGGATCTGGAGCTGCAACTGCTGTGCACCGACCGGCTGGTGGACTTGGTGGCCGAGGGCGTGGATGCAGCCGTGCGCATCAGCCGGCAATTGCCGGACAGTGGACTGCAGGCGCGGCTGCTCACGCATTCGCCTCTGGTGCTGGTGGCTTCGCCCGCCTATCTGATGCGCCACGGGGTGGTGCAGGCGCCAGAGCAACTGGCCGCGCACCGCGCCCTGGCCTTTGCTGCGGGTCCGGCCCAGCTGCGCTGGAGCGTGGTGTCCGGGCAGGGCGCTGTCACCGAGGTCCAGCCGCTAGCGGCATTGCGCACCGATTCGGTGGCCACCATCTTCGAGGCTGCACGCGCGGGGCGGGGCATTGCGGCGCTGACCTGGCATACCGTGCGCTCGGCCATCGAGCGCGGCCAGCTGGTGCGGGTGCTGCCCTGTTTTCATCTGGGGCAGTACAGCTACCACGCGCTGTATCCGCGCACGCGGCATCTGCGCCCGGCCGTGCGTGCCTTCGTGGATTTCATGGCACGGCGCTATCGGCAGGGGCCGGGGGACTGAGCATGGTGTTCTGGAGCCGGCCGCTCGATGCGCAGGAACAGGCCTTTGTGCGCACGCACTTCGGCGCCTCGCTGGATGCGCTGCTGCCGCGCATGCGCCTTTATCTGCGCCGCCTGGGCGACACGCGCAGGGCGCTGTCCATGAATGGCGGGCGCATCTTCATGCCGCGCGCCTTTTTCATGCAGTCCGATCCGCGCCAGCCGCTGCGCCTGTCGCATCCGCAGATCGCAGGCATCTTTGCCCATGAGCTGCTGCACCAGTGGCAGCGCCTGCAGGGCATGCCCGTGACGCGGCAGGCCGCCTGGCTGCAGTTCAAGGCGCTGTGCACGCGCGGTGATCCCTATGCCTACGAGCGCTGCGACGATCCCCGGCGCATGCTGCAGCGCTTTGTCCATGCCCAGGTGGAGCAGCAGGGCCAGATGTGGGAGGACCATGTGCGCGCCTGCGTGGCGGGGCAGGGCGATGCGGCGGGCGCCCTGATCGCGGCCCACGTGCGGGGCACGTGAGTCAGCTGGGCTGGATGCTCAGTGCTTCGATCAGGTCATGGGCCGACACATCGCGCGCCGCGCCAAAGCCCGCCACGTGCCGGGCGATGGATGGCGTGATGCAGACAAAGCGGAAGTCGCCCAGATCGGTCATGAACGCGGCTTCGGGGAAGCGCAGCACATAGCTGTCGCGCGCGCCATCGGCCAGCACGCTGCCGGGCGGAGGTGTGCTGGCCACGCCTTCAATGGCCACGCGCTCCAGTGCATGCACGCCCTCGCCGTCCACTTCGGCCGCGCACACCAGCAGGCTGACGGCCGGGTGCAGTTCCATGGCCCGCGTGTGCGCTGCCAGTGCGCTGACGTGCAGCACAAAGCAGCCAAACTGCGCATTCCAGGCCCAGGGCACCATGGACAGACGGGGAGCGGGCAGTGCATCGCCAGCCCCGGGGGCAGGGGAGTCGGCGGGCTGGGTGGCCAGGGCCGCGCTGCGGCGGCGGGCCAGCAGATCGCGCAGCGACAGCTGCAGGCGGGACAGGTGGGGCATGTCGGGCGTGGAGGGCATGGCGCCATCGTACCCGTGGCGTACTTGTGGCGTTCGCGTGGCCGGCTTGCGAAAGCACAAGGCGAGTTGCGGTGGCACCGGTATGCCATGGGCGCTCAAGCGTCACTTTGGCGACGATTCCCTGGGGCCTTCCCCAATGCCGGGAACCGGGTGTGCGCCTAGCCTCGCTGGCAAGGCGGATTGCCGCCGTCCGATCCACTCACCGACCATTCAACGCCCATCCGTCCATGTCGACCCTGCCCGCGCACCACGCCTTCTGGCCCAGCCGTCTGCCCCATTCCATCACCGTGCCCGCCACCAGCGTATGGGAGAACCTGGCCGTCAACGCGCGCCGCTATCCCGACAAGCCGGCCATCCGCTACTTCGGCAGCTCCATCAGCTACCGCGAGCTGTGCGAGGGCACGGAGCGCATGGCGGCCTACCTGCACAGCCTGGGCGTGCAGCGCGGCGACCGCGTGATCCTGCTGATGCAGAACACGCCTCAGCTCATCCTGGCGCACTACGCCATCTTCCGCGCCAATGCCGTGGTGGTGCCGGTCAATCCCATGAACATGGCCGAGGAGCTCAAGCACTACATCACCGACGCCGACGCCAAGGTCGCCATCACCACGGCCGACCTGGCCCCCGAGCTGGCCAAGGCCAGCAACGCGCTGGCGCCGGGCCAGCGGCTCGATCACCTGATCGTCACCCAGTTCACCGATGCCTTCGATGCCGGTGTGCAGGGCGACGATGCGCCGCCTGCGCAGTGGCACGACTGGCTGCTCACCCGGCGCGAGCCGGCTGTGCTGGAGGGCGGCAGCGTCCACACCTGGCAGCAGGCCCTGGCCTGCACCGACGCTGCGCCGCCCCATGTGGTGGGCCGCGACGACATGGCCGTGCTGCCCTACACCAGCGGCACCACGGGCCACCCCAAGGGCTGCATGCACCCGCACCGCTCCATCAACCACAACGCCGTGGCCGGCAGCTACTGGGGCAGCGGCACCAGCGAGGCGGTCGTGCTGGCGGTGGTGCCCATGTTCCACATCACGGGCATGGTGTCGGTACTGCACACGGCCATCTTCATGGGTGCCACCGTGGTGGTCATGCCGCGCTGGGACCGCGAGCTGGCCGGGCGGCTGATCTCGCGCTACCAGGTCACCAGCTGGACCAACATCCCCACCATGGTCATCGACCTGCTGGGCAGCCCCAACTTCGCACAGTTCGACCTCACCAGCCTCAAGTACATCGGCGGCGGCGGCGCGGCCATGCCCCAGGCTGTGGCCCAGCGCCTGCTGGAGCAATACGGCCTGCGCTTTTGCGAGGGCTACGGCCTGACCGAGACCGCTGCGCCCACGCACAGCAACCCGTCCGAGCACCCCAAGCAGCAGTGCCTGGGCATTCCCTTCATGAGCACGGAGGCGCGCGTCATCGATCCTGACACCGGTGCCGAAGTGCCCCAGGGTGAGCAGGGCGAGATCGTGGTCCACGGGCCCGAGGTCTTCGACGGCTACTGGAAGCGCCCCGACGCCACGGCCCAGGTCTTCATGGAGATCGACGGCAAGCGGTTCTTTCGCACCGGCGACCTGGGCCACGTGGATGAGGACGGCTACTACTTCATCACCGACCGCCTCAAGCGCATGATCAACGCCAGCGGCTTCAAGGTCTGGCCGGCCGAGGTCGAGTCGCTGATGTTCCGCCACCCCGCCATCCAGGAAGCCTGCGTGATCTCCACCCGCGACGCCTACCGGGGCGAGTCGGTCAAGGCCGTCGTCGTGCTGCGTGCCGGCAAGGAAGACACCACGGCCGAGGACATCATCCAGTGGTGCCGCGAGAACATGGCCGTCTACAAGGCGCCCAAGGTGGTGGAGTTCGTCAAGGCCCTGCCCAAGAGCGGCAGCGGCAAGGTGATGTGGCGGCAGTTGCAGGAGGCGCAGGCGTAGCCCCGCGGGCAGTTCCCATCCATGGGCAAGTCCCACACGCGCTTGCCCAGGGCGTCGTGGGGCTGTTTGCTGCAGGGGCTCTGCAAAGGCTGCGCGCGCATCTATGATCGCGCGCCAGATACGAACACCGCAGCGCACAGCACATGCATAGATTTCCTGGGACCGCTGCCACGGCCGTGGCAGCTTTTTTTTGGGTTTCCGTTCCCGCCCCCGTTGTCGCGCACGAACTGTGCACCCTCGTCGCCGACGCCGACACGGGCCAGTCCCTGGTGCACAGCGGCCCGGCCTGCGCCGAGCGGGTCACGCCGGCCTCCACCTTCAAGATCGCCATCAGCCTGATGGGCTATGACGCCGGCATCCTGCAGGACGAGTCCCGGCCCGCGTGGCCGTACCAACCGGAGTATCCGGACTGGGGTGGGGATGCCTGGCGGCGCGATATCACGCCCCAGGCGTGGATGAAAGACTCGGTGTTCTGGTACTCGCAGCAGGTGGTGATGCGTCTGGGCCAGCAGCGCTTTGACGCCTACGTGAAGGCCTTCCGCTATGGCAACGAGGATGTCTCTGCCGTGCCAGTGGCCGACCCGGGCCACAACGGCGTGTGGGTGGTGTCTTCGCTGCGCATCTCGGCGGCCGAGCAGGTGGCCTTCATGCGCAGGATCGTGCGCCGGGAACTGTCTGTGAGCAGTCAGGCCTTCGACATGACTGCGCGCATCACCCGGCACCCCGTGCCTGTGGACGGCTGGACCGTGCATGGCAAGACGGGCACGGGCTCGCCGGGCAGCGACAACCGCTACGACGCCAGCAGGGCCTATGGCTGGTACGTGGGCTGGGCCACCAAGGACCAGCGCAGGCTGGTGTTCGCCACGCTGATCCAGGACGAGCAGGCGCAAAAGCCCAATGCCGGCCTGCGCGCCCGCGATGCCCTGCTGCAGCGACTGCCTGCCGTGGACCGCTGACAATGCACGGGCCGTTCCTTTTCCGTACACCTTCCGCACACGAGCGACAGACCGACACCCGATGAAGACCATTGACGAAATGCTGAACCTGGACCTGCTCACCCCCGAGCAGCACGTTGAGATCAGCGACTGGATCGCCCGCGCGAACTCCCCCGAGGAAATACTGCAGATGCCGGCCCCCCTGTGGCAGGCCGTGGAGCGGGCCAGCGAGGCCATGGGCGTCAATGCCGATCTTCTGCGGCCGCCCGCGCTGGATGCGGGCGGCGCGGTCTTCGGATAAAGCGTGCTACGCCTCGTCCCGGACCCCTTTCCCGGCTTTCACGGGCACATCAAAGTGCATAGCACGCTCTAGGGCAGGCGCCGCAGTTCACCATCCCATCATCGACCGGTGCGCGCCAATGCCGGCCATGGCGCCATCGCTCACGGCCATGGCCACGTTGCCGGCCGCGCGGGTCGCGTCGCCACAGGCGAACACGTTGGGGACGCTGGTGGCCTGGCCTTCCGCGACCTTGATGAAGGGACCCATGGGGCCTTCTTCCAGGGCGCAGCCCAGCTGTTCGGCCACGGGGCTGGCGATGCGGGTGCGCGGCTGGGTGAACAGGCCATCCATGACCAGGCGGCGGCCGTCCTGCAGCAGCACGTCGGCCCGGCCTTCCAGGCGGGCGATGGGGGTGGCCTCCACCTGCGTGCCGCGGCGTGCGAAGGTGGCCAGCTCATCGGCACTTGGCGCGTAGGCGCCGTTGAGCAGCAGGGTGGTCTGGCCCCAGTCGGGCAGCATGACGGCGTGGTGATGGGCCAGTGCCGAGCTGGCAATGATGCCGATGCGGCCCGCATTCATCTCGTAGCCGTGGCAGTACGGGCAATGGAAGACGCTGCGGCCCCAGCGCTCGGCCAGTCCCGGCACGGGCGGCAGGCTGTCATGCACGCCCAGCGCCAGGACGAGGCGGGCAGCGCTGATGGCGGTGCCCGCTGCATGGAACTCCAGCCGGCCATCGGGCGCCACGCGGGCGTCTTCGGCCGTGCCGTCCAGCCACTGCACGGTGGGGTAGGCCATCAGCTGCTGCCGGGCCTGGGCGGCGATCTGGGCGGGGGCGACGCCATCCTGGGTGAGAAAGCCGTGCGATGTCTCGCCGGCCTGGTCCACGAAGCGGTTGCGCCGCAGCCCGGCATCGACCACCAGCACCTGGCGGCGCGCACGCGCCAGTTGCAGGGCGGCGGACAGGCCGGCATAGCTGCCGCCGATGACGGCGAAATCAATGTGTTTCATGCTGGTGCTCCTGCAGTTGGTACCAGCCCTGGCCGCCCGCTGCGCGGTGGCGCGCCAGGCGGGCATGGAAGTCCTGGGACAGGGCAGCCAGCGTCACCGAGCCCAGCCGCGCGAGCAGGGCGGCCTCGGCTTGCTGCACCGCGTTGCTCAGCGCTTCGTTCACGGCCTGGGCGACCAGGCATTCGGGCCGGTCTTCCCTGAAGCCCAGCGACACCAGATCAGGGGCGCCCAAGGCTTCATGCACGTCGCGCAGCGTGGTGCGGTCCAGCTCGCAAGACAGCACCCAGCCCCCGCCATGGCCTTTGGCGGAGGTGACAAGGCCTGCATCGCGCAGGCCCGACATCAGCCGGCGCAGCACGACCGGGTTGGTCTGCAGCGCGGCGGCGAGCATGTCGGAGGTGGCAGGTCCATCGCCCTCGGCCATGTGCAGCAGCACATGCAGGACGTCCGAGAATTGGCTGTTCTGTTTCATGCAACATTATTTGTTGCATGAGTGTGGCCTTGTTTCGCGAAGGGATATGGACCTGCCGTCCGGGTGCGCCATCAGGACTCGCCCGTGAACCCGATCTGCTTGACCAGCGAACTCCAGCGCTCGAACTCGGCCTGCTGGTCGGCGGCCATCTCCTGCTGCGTGCTGCCGCGCGCCAGCAGGCCCAGGGCCGCCAGCCCGTCGATCACGGCCTTGTCCTTGAGCGCGGCGGTGATGGCCGCGTTGGCGTTGGCAATGGTGGCGGCCGGTGTCTTGGCGGGCGCGTAGAACCCGAACCATTCCTCCACCGTGACATCGGGAAAGCCCAGCTCGGTGAAGGTGGGCACCTCGGGCAGGAAGGGCGAGCGCTGCCTGCCCGAGGTGGCCAGCACGCGCAGGCGGCCGGCCTTCAGGTACTGCAGGTAGTCGCCGCTGGGGTTCATGGTGGCCGCGATCTGGCCGCCCACCAGGTCCGTGATGCTGGGCACGGTGCCGCGATAGGGCGCGTGCTTGAGCTCCACGCCCGAGCGCAGGCCCAGCAGCGCGCCCAGCAGGTGCGGCATGGAGCCCGCGCCCGGCGAGCCGAAGCTGGCGCGGTCGGGGTTGGCCTTGGCCCAGGCCAGGAAGTCCTTGAGCGTCTTGACCTCGGCCGGCACGGCGGGGCCCACGGCCAGGCCGTGGTAGATCACGGCGCCAATCGATACGGGCGTTGCGTCTTCGGGCCTGTAGGTCAGCTTGGGGTAGATGTGGGGATAGACCGAGAAGGCCGATACGGGGGCCAGTGCCAGCACGGAACCGTTGGGCGGGGAGTTCTTCAAGGCCTCCACCGCGATGCGGCCTCCGGCGCCGGGCTTGTTCTCCACAAAGCCCGGGCCCTTGCTGTAGGGCGTGCCGCCCAGCCGCTCGGCCACGCGGCGGGCCACGCTGTCGCCCGAGCTGCCGGCCGGAAAGCCGTACATGATCTTGACCTGGTCCAGTGCCTGGGCCAGGGCTTGCAGCGGTGACAGCGAGCCCAGGGCGGCGGCGCTGCCCAGGGCCTGGACGAAATGACGGCGATGCATCTGCATGGGATGTCTCCTGGTGAATATGGGAAAGGCAGGCGGATGGAAGCGGCTCAGAACATGTGGCGGATGCCCACGTTGATGCCGGTCTGCGAGCGTCCCGGCGCGGTGTTGCTGCCCGGCGCGCCGCCGCTGACCGAGACGGTCGCCAGGCGGTCGTTGCGGATGTGGCCGAGCTGCGTGTAGACGGCCGTGCGCTTGGACAGGTTGTAGATGGCGCGTGCCACCAGCAGGTCGGAGTCGTAGCCCGACACGCCGCGGTAGCGCAGCGTGAGCCACTGGGTTTCGAGCACCAGGGCCTCGGTGACCGGGTAGGAGGCGCCCACGTACCACAGGTTGCTGCGTGGCTTGACGGCGTCGCCGTCGTTGTCGCGGCGCAGCAGGCCGCCGCCGATCTTCACGCCGGCCAGCTTGAAGTAGCCGCCCAGGTGCAGGCGCTCGTCATGCTTGGCGCTGGAGTTCATGCCGCCGAACACCGGGTCGGTGGACGAGGCCGGCGTGCGGCCGTTTTGCTGCTCGTAGCCCAGCGCCACGCCCCAGGCCGGTGTGTCGTACTTGGCGTACAGCGACCATTGGCGGCAGGCCTGCGTGTCCGATCCGCTCTCGCCCGGGCAGTTGGTGCCTGCCGGGCTGGGGCCGGCATTGACGGTGTCACGCCCGAAGCTGTAGCCCGCGCCCAGTGCCAGCCCGCCGAAGTTGCCGCGCCAGGCCAGCATGTTGTCGGCGCGCGAGTTGGGAATGTAGGCGTCCAGCGAGCCCATGGCGAAGACGGCTGGGCCGATGATGTCCGAGTCCAGCAGCGACCAGAACAGCATGGAGTTCTGGCGGCCCATGGTCAGGCTGCCCCAGTTGCCGCCCAGGCCCACCCAGCTTTGGCGGCCAAAGCCGCGCCCGCCCTGGTTGAAGGTGCCCTGGTCGGGCGCAAAGCCCGACTCCAGCGTGTAGATGGCCTTGAGGCCGCCGCCCAGGTCCTCGCTGCCGCGCAGGCCCCAGCGCGAGGGCACCATGCTGGTGGTCGATGGCATGCGGCTGAGACCGCCGCCCGCCGCCACATTGTTCAGGTGCTCCACGCCCACATCGACGATGCCGTAGAGCGTGACGCTGGAGGTGCCTTGCGCGAAGGCGCCGAAGCTGGCGCCGGAGCCGGCCAGGGCCAGCACGGCGGTGGCCGCCAGGGTCCGCGGGGATGGGGTGGTTTTCATGGTGATGTCTCCTCTGGTTTGAAAAATCGTTGCCGTCTTGGCGTGGGTGTCCGCGCGCCTTTTCTCGGGCGCAGCGGGGCCCGGCCCCGCCGGGGGCGGGACTGCGGACAAGGGGTGGATGGGGGCGGAGGGGGCGTGCCGTTCAGGTGACCTTTCAGGTGACCGTTCAGGCGCCGGCCGCCTTCAGTGCATGGTCAGCGGCAACTGAAGCTGGCAGCGCTTTCCATGTCGCCGCTGCCGTTGTAGCGGGCGGCCAGCGGATGGGGGCACAGCGGCCGGGTGCGCGTGGGCGACCAGTTGGCGGGCAGGTCGGCGTTGGCGCCGCCCGCGTTGCCCGCGCCGCGCGCACTGGCGATCACGCGGTCCGGCGCCTGGCCTTTCTCCACCCAGGCCACGAGGGAGCTGAGCATGTCGAACTGATCGGTGGCCGGGCCGCCGCTGCAGTGGTTCATGCCGGGCACCAGGTACAGGCGGGCGAAGTCGGCGGCGTCGCCATGGTTGCGGCGCAGCGTGTCGTACCACTGCACGGTGTCATCGCTGGAGAAGATGGGGTCGGCCGTGCCGTGGTAGACCATGAGCTTGGCGCCCCGGTTGCGCAGCACGGGCAGCTTGCCGTAGTCGGGCGGCATCATCAGCGACAGGCCGCTTTCCGTGAAGGTGCCGTTGGTCGCCTGCACCTTGGCCAGCATGCTGTCCACGCTGCCGTTGAGGGCGAACTGCGCGTCGTTGAAGCTGGCGGCGCTTTCCGGCGGCGTCTGCCAGATGAAGGCCACGGCACCGGAGTCGCGGCTGATGGGGTTGGAGAATTTCCAGCCGGCCCAGCCGGCCGTATCCAGGCCCGCGTCATATGGGAAGCTGCTGTAGATGCGGCTGCCGCCGCTGGTGGTGGCGCCCTTGAACAGGCCGGCAATGGTGCTCTTTTGCTCGGCGCTGAGGCAGCTGCCGTCGCGCGCACCGCCGCAGGTGGGCACGTCGCGCGACAGGTCGAAGCTCGCCTGGCAGGCTGCGCCGGCCTGCACCATGCCGTCGGTGGCCCCGTCCAGCGCATCGCACCGGGCCAGCACGGCCTGGCTGACCAGGCGGCGCTCGGCCTGGGTGAAGCCCGTGCCCAGGTCCGAGGGCGTGGTGGCCAGCTTCGCATAGCCCTGGGCGCCGGCAATGTTGGCAATGGCCGCCAGCGGCAGGCGCGTGCCGGGGTTGCCGGCGATGATGCCGTCGTACTGGTCGGCATAGCGCGAGGCCGCCACCATGGCGTGGCGCCCGCCGTTGGAGCAGCCGCCCAGGTAGGAGCGGTCAGGCCCCTTGCCATAGGCCGTCTGCAGCGCGCTGCGCGCCATGGGCGTGAGCTTGCCCACGGCCTGGTAGCCATAGTCCAGCCGCGCCTGCGGGTCCAGGCCGAAGAAGGGACCCAGGCTGCCTGCATGCCCCGCATCGGAGCTGAGCACGGCAAAGCCCATCTGCAACGCATTGCCCAGCGGCCCGCCGCCCAGCGCGCCCACGGCCGTGCTCACGACGCCGTCCAGCCCGCCGTTGGCCTGGTAGAAGAAGCGCCCGTTCCAGTCGCGCGGCAGGCGCATCTCGAAGCCCACGGCGTAGTTCTGGCCATCCACGGTGCTGACGCGCTCGTGCATTCGGCCGGTCACGCGGCAGTGCTCGGCAATGGGCTTGCCCGCCACCGCCAGCGTGCCGGCGGCCACGGTCTCGGCGGCGGTGATGCGGGTGTTGGGGAAGGATATTTTCGCGGCCAGGTCCGTGCACGACAGCAGCGTGGCGGGGCGGGCCTCGGCCAGCTGCGCAATGCCGTCGCTCGAGCCGCCGCAGGCCGACAGCAGCAGGGCGGGCAGGGCGGCGGCCAGCGCGGCCGGCAAGGCGCGGGAACGGGTCTTGTGGATCTTTCTGTCCATGTCTGTCTCCTCGGAAGGTGGTGTGAAGCCTCAGCGCGAATCCGTTGCGTGGCAGCCGTTGCCTGCATCTGCATCGCTTTCTGATGGCCGCGATTTTGGTTATATTTAATAACCAATTCAAGCGGCCTTTGCGAATTTCTTATTGGGACTTCCCCTTGATTGCGGGGCAGGCAGCAGGCCGCACAGGAGACAGACATGGACCACGAAAAACTCATTGCCATCGACATCCACACGCACGCCGAGGTGAGCTGCTGGAACCCGTTCGACAACTACGGCGAGGAGTACGACCGCGCCGCCGACAAGTACTTCGGCAACGGCCGGCGCCCGACCATCGCCGAGACTGTTGCCTATTACCGCGAGCGCAACCTGGGCCTGGTGATGTTCACGGTGGACAGCGAATCGCAGCTGGGCCGGCGCCGCATTCCCAACGAGGAGATCGCCGAGGCTGCGCGGGCCAACAGCGACATGATGGTGGCCTTCGCCAGCATCGATCCGCACAAGGGCCGCATGGGTGCGCGCGAGGCGCGGCGGCTGATCGAGGAAGAGGGCGTCAGGGGCTTCAAGTTCCACCCCACGGTGCAGGGCTTCCATCCCTACGACCGCATGGCCTGGCCGATCTACGAGGTGGTGGCCGAGCACCAACTGCCGGCCATCTTCCACACGGGCCACAGCGGCATTGGCAGCGGCATGCGCTGCGGCGGCGGCCTGCGCCTGGCCTACAGCAATCCCATGCACCTGGACGACGTGGCCATCGACTTTCCCGACATGCAGATCGTGATGGCCCACCCCAGCTTTCCCTGGCAGGACGAGGCCCTGTCCGTGGCCCTGCACAAGCCCAATGTCTGGATCGATCTGTCGGGCTGGAGCCCCAAGTACTTTCCCCGGCAGCTGGTGCAGTACGCCAACACCCTGCTCAGGGACCGCGTGCTGTTCGGCAGCGACTATCCCCTGATCACGCCCGAGCGCTGGATGAAGGATTTCCAGGAAGCCGGCTTCAAGCCCGAGGTGATGCCCGGCATCCTCAAGGGCAATGCGGTGCGGCTGCTGGGCTTGGACCGGCCCGCCGCGCAGAAGGCGGACTGAGCGCGCTCAGTTGTAGATCTTCTGCAGCAGCTGGATCAGCGTTTTGCGCTCGGCATCGGTCAGGCGGTAGGTGGCATCCATCTCCAGCTGGGCCGCCGTTCTTTCTGCCTGGGCCGTGAGTTCGGCGCCGGCCGGCGTCAGGTGCACGCCCACGGCGCGGCGGTCTGTGGGATGGGGGCGGCGCTCGATGAGCTTGCGCCGCTCCAGCGCGGCGATCAGGCCCACCAGGTTGGGCGGCATCACGTCCAGCGCCGTGCACAGCTGGCGCGAGGTGATGCCGGGGTTGTGGGACACCAGGGACAGCACGGAGAACTCCACCATCTTGAGATCGTGGGTGGCCATGCGCTCCACGAACACCTCGATGATGGACATCGAGGCACGCCGGGCGTTGTAGCCGACCAGGGTGTGCAGGAAAGAGGCGTCGATGGACGGCCCCGGCGCTGTGGTGCCGGACGGGGCCGTGTTCTCTTCGGACGGAGCGGGCTTGGATGTGCGGGCGCGGGGCATGGGTTCAAGGAACTGAAAATCGAATCATAGTGTGGCGCGCGGCTGCCGTGGTTCGGGGCCTAAGGCCGTGGCGATTGGCCGCGTTCGCCTTCAGCCTGTCTTCAGGCGTGCTTCAGCCCCCCTTCAGCCTGCGCGTGCGCCATGCGCCCGGACGGTCCTACATTGCGGCCTGCCCCCTTGCGGGCATGACTGCATCAGCAACCAGGAGGACCATCCATGATGACTTTTCGCCATTCCCGCGCGTGGCTCGGCGCGGCCGGCATCGCCACCCTTGCCCTGGGCCTTGCGGCCTGCGGCGGGGGCTCGTCGGGCAGCACCAACCCCGGGCCGCGCATCTGGGGCTACATCCAGCTGCCTGACGGCAACAAGATGCGCTATTCGGTGGTCTTTCCCAAGGGGCCGGGGCCGTTTCCCGTGCTGATGGAGTACGACGGCTACGGATCGGGCTCGGTCACGGAACAGACCACCCAGGAATGGACCAAGGAAGGCTATGCCGTGATGGGCCTGAACGTGCCCGGCACGGGCTGCTCCACGGGCGAGAACCAGTGGGCCGACGCCTCCGTGGGCGCGGCCGGGGCGCACGCGGTGGAGTGGGCTGCGCGCCAGGCGTGGTCCACGGGCAAGGTGGGCATGGTGGGCTATTCATACTCGGGCTACGACCAGCTGTGGGTGGCGGCCCAGCGTCCGCCCAGCCTCAAGGCGATCGCGCCTGGCAAGAACGTGGCCGATCCCTACCGCGACGTGGCCTATCCGGGCGGCATCCAGAACATCGGCTTTCCCGCCAATTGGTGGGGGCAGTTCCCCGCGATATGGCGCAAGGCCGCCGAGGACGCCAAGGCTCTGGACGGCGATACCGGATGCGCCCAGGTGGTGGAGGACAACATCCGCAAGATCCAGCGCCCCGACCTGGACATGGCGCGCTGGCTGGACGAGGACCGCTTCTTCGGCGCCCGCTTCGCGCGCAAGAGCGCCATGTACACCACGCACCGCATCGACATCCCCACGCTGGGCACCCAGTCCTGGCAGGACGAGCAGGTGGGCACCCGCATGGGCTACTACGAGGACAGCATCGCCCCGGACAAGATGTGGCTGATCAGCTCCAACGGCGACCACCACACCGACAGCGCCCCCTTTATTCGCGAGACCATGAAGCGTTTTTACGCGCGCTTTCTCAAGGGCGAGAGCAACGGCTTCGAGCACACGCCGCGCGTGCTGCTGGCGCAGGAAATGCAGTGGATGAACGGTGGGGGCGACTATGGGCAGCTGCGCCCCTCGGCCGTGGCCAGCTTTGACCGGCTGCCCGTGCGCGTCACGCCCATGACGCTGTGGCTGCAGCCGGGCGGCGGGCTGGGCGATGCGCCCCCGCAGGCCGAGCGCCAATCGGCCAGCTACCGCTACCCGCTGCCGGGCGCCGATGCCAACCATCCCGACGCGGACACCGAGTCCGGCGCGGGCCAATGGATGGCCAGCCCCGCCGGGCAGGGCCTGCTGCGCTTTACCACGGCCCCGCTGCCGCGCGCGCTGAGCTTTTATGGCGAGGCCTCGCTGGACCTGTGGCTCAGCGCCACGGCCGGCGACACCGATGTGCAGGTCACCGTCTCGGAGGTGCGTCCCGACGGCCAGGAGATGTTCGTGCAGCGCGGCTGGCTGCGTGCCTCCATGCGCGCGCTGGACGGCCAGCGCTCCACCGCCTTGCGGCCCTGGGGCGATTTCACCGAGGCCGCCGTGCGCCCGCTGCGCCCCGGCGAGCCCACGCTGATGCGCGTGGAAATCCAGAAGTTTGCCCATGTGTTCCGCGCGGGCTCCAGCCTGCGCGTGACCCTGGACACGCCTTCGCAGACCGGGTACTGGGCCTTCGACCATCTGTCCACGCCTTCGACCAACACCGTCTGGCTGGACCGCAGCCGGCCGTCGAAGATCGTGCTGGGCCACATCGCCTATGCCCATGAGCGGCAGCTGCCGGACTGCCGGCGCATGCTGCGCCAGCCCTGCAGGCCCAACGAGGAGGCCGTTCCTTCGGGCGTGGGCCCCCTGCCGCCGCTGTGATTTCATGCCCCGGTGTTGACCATGAATGAACGTTCGTTCATCATTCGGGGCATGAAAAAGAAAGAAGACATCAGCGAGCGCCGGGCTGTCATCGTGGAGGCCGCCCTGCAGTGTTTCGTGGAGCGCGGCTTTCACTGCACCAGCATGCGCGACATCGCGCAGGCTGCCTCGGTGAGCCTGGGCAACCTGTACAACCACTTCGACAGCAAGCAGGCCTTGATTGCCGAGGTCGCCACGCAGGAGCAGACCGAGCTGCTGCCCTTGCTTCAGGCGCTGGAGCGGGCCGCAGCCCCTTCGCTGCCGGTGGTGGCGCAATTCCTGGCCGCCTACCAGGCGCTGTGCCGTCAGCGGGAATGGGCCGTGCTCAGCGCCGAGTGCCTGTCCGAGATCGCGCGTTCGCCGGGCCTGGCGCCGGCCTTCGAGGCCAACCGCAGGCGCATGCTCGACGGCCTGGCAGGCTTCATGGAGCGCGGGGCGCAGCAGGGCCTCTTGCGGCCCGCCGTGCCCGTGCGCCTGGCCGCGCAATTGCTGCTGGATGCCGTGGAAAGCGATGCGCTGCGCTTTGCGCTGGCGGTGACGCCGCAAGAAGACGCGGGGGCGGATGAAGGGGTCGATGTGCTGCATCCCGCCTTGCTGGCCTGCCTTCTTGGAGGCGAGGCACAGGGAGACGCGACATGAGGCATGCCACCGGCAGGGGCGCCCGCCTGGCGGGGCTGGACCTGGCGCGCTACCTGGCGCTGGCAGGCATGGTGTTCGTCAACTTCAAGCAGGCCATGCATCCCGCGCTGCAGGAGCCGGGCTGGCTGCTGTCGTTCTTCCATTTCCTGGAGGGCAAGGCCTCGGCCACCTTCGTGGTGCTGGCAGGCCTGGGCCTGGTGCTGGCCACGCGCTCGCTGGAGCCGGCCACGGCGCGCCTCTGGACACTGCGCCGCGCGCTGTTCCTGCTGGTGGCCGGTGGCATGAACCTGGTGATCTTTCCGGCCGACATCATTCACTACTACGCGGTGTATTTCGTGCTGGCCATCGCCTGGCTGCAGGCCGGCGCACGGGCGCTGCTGGCCGGCATGGCGGCCGTGGCCGTGCTGTCCGCCTGGGCCTTGCTGCAGCTGGACTACAGCCAGGGCTGGGACTGGGCGAGCCTTTCCTACCAGGGCCTGTGGGAGCCGGCCGGCTTTGCGCGCAACCTGTTGTTCAACGGCTTCCATCCGGTGCTGCCCTGGTTTGCGTTCTTCCTCTGCGGCATGCTGCTGGCGCGCCTGCCGCTGGCCGAGCCGCGCGTGCAATGGGGTCTGGTGGCTTCTGGTGTAGCGATGGTGGGCTTGGCCTGCGCCGTCTCGGCACTTGCGGCACAGAGTGAATGGGCTCCCTGGCTGGCCACCGGCCCCATGCCGCCCGGCCCGGCCTACCTGCTGATGGGCCTGGGCTGCGCCAGCATTGCCATCGGCGCCTGCCTGCGGCTGGCCGACCGCTGGCCCGCTGGACCGTGGCGCGGCCTGCTGCCGGCCGGGCGCATGACGCTGACCCTGTACCTGGCACACATCCTCATCGGCATGGGCCTGCTGGAGGCCATGGGCGCGCTGGACGGCTCACGCAGCCTGCGCGAAGTGGCCGTGGCCGCCGCGCTGTACGTGATCATCGCCAGCCTGGCCGCCTGGGCCTGGAGCAAGAAGGTGGCGCAGGGGCCCGTGGAGTGGGTGATGCGGCGGCTGACGGCACTGGGTTGACGCAGTCTTGCAGGGCGATGGCCCCGGGCCTGCGGCGTTGGCGACCCTGCTGTAAGATAGCCCTCCGCTCCGGGGTGCACGCCAGTGCTGAGATCCACACCCGAGAACTTGAACCGGGTCATTCCGGCGGAAGAAGAGCTTGCACCCCTGCGTGGCCGCCCATGCGCCACGGGCGGGGCGCCTTCGGAGCATCACGTCCCAGCTCTCGAAGGAATTCCATGGACAAGGCCCGGCCCCAGGCGGCTTCTCTGGTCGCAGACCTGCTTGCATTCATCGCCATGGACGGCTGCACCGACGAGCAGTTCGATGCACTGGCCCTGCGGCTGTTCGCCTACCAATACGAATCGAATGCGCCGTTTCGCAGCTTCTGCCAGCGGCGCGGCGCCACGCTGCGCAATGTGAAGACCTGGAGCGACATTCCCGCCGTGCCCATCGATGCGTTCAAGGCCATGGAGCTGCGCAGCGAGCCGGCCTCGCCCGCGGAGCGCGTGTTCATGACCAGCGGCACCACGGGCCAGGCCAAGGGACTGTCCGCGCGCGGGCGCCATTTCCATCCCGCGCTCGATGTCTACGATGCGTCGATGACGCGCAACTTCGCGCAGCGCTTCATGGCCGGGCACGAGCGCCTGCCCATGGGCATCCTCTTTCCCGACGAGCAGGCCATGCCCAACTCTTCGCTGGCCCACTACCTGGCGCTGGCCAAGACGGAATTCGGCACTCCCGACAGCCGCTACTTCCTCACCCCCGACGGCCTGGACATGCCCGGCCTGTGCGCCGTGCTGGAGGAGTCCGAGCGCAGCGGCCGCCCCTATGCGCTGCTGGGCGCCAGCTTCAGCCTGGTGCATGTGATGGACGCACTGCGCGAGCAGAGCCGCAGCTTCCGTCTGCCGCCGGGCAGCCGCATCCTGGACACGGGCGGCTACAAGGGCCAGTCGCGCGAGCTGCCGCTGGAGGATTTCTACGCCGACCTGTCCCGGCTGCTGGGCGTGCCGCGCAGCCACTGCATCAACATGTACGGCATGACCGAGTTGAGCACGCAGTTCTATGACGACGGCAATGACACGCTGCCCTCGGTCAAGTCGGGGCCGCACTGGATACGCTCGCGCCTGGTCGAGCCCGTCACCGGCCGCAGCGTGGCGCCCGGCGAGCGCGGCATTCTCGTGCACTGCGACCTGGCCAACTACAACGCGGTCACCACCATCCTCACCGAGGACGTGGGCCTGTGGGCCGGCCATGGCGAGAACAGCGGTTTCCTGTTGCTGGGGCGTGCCGAGGGCGCAGCGGCCAAGGGCTGCTCGCTGGCGGTCGATGAATTCGTGAAGGCCGCTGCTGCATGAACATCGAGCGGATCACGGCCGGCTACCTGCCCGAACTGCCTGGTTTGCGCGAGGACGAGGTGCAGTGGCATGTGCTGCCCTTCGAACGCGGCGGCGTGCGGCTGGAAGTCTCCGTGCCCCTGCTGACCGGCCCGCAGATGCATGCGCTGGCAGCCCATGTGCGCCGTGCCGCCGACCGCCACCTCAGGGCCATGCCCGTGGCCGAGATCATCGACGCCATCGACCGTGCCATTGCCCGCCTGCTGGACCGCAGCGATCCCTATCGGCGCCAGGCCGAGGCCTGGCTGCCCGTGGTCAGCGGCTATGACGCCGACATGGTGCGCCTGGGGCTGACGGGCTTCTTCAAGACCTTCCGCGCCGCGCAGCTGCGGCGCTTCGTGGCCGAGGACTTTGCCAACCCGGCCGTGCTGGACGGCTTCCAGCCCGCGCCCAAGGGCGGCGCGGTGCGCGCCTTCGGGCCCGACCTGCTGATGCACAGCTGGGCCGGCAATGTGCCTGCGCTGTCCCTGTGGAGCCTGGTCTGCGGCCTGCTGGTCAAGGCGCCAGCCATTGGCAAGCTGGCCAGCGCCGAGCCGCTGTTCGCGGGCTGGTTCGCACGGCTGCTGGCCGAGGTGCACCCGCCGCTGGCCGATTGCCTGGCCGTGGTGTGGTGGAGCGGCGCGGGTGGTGTGGATGGGGCGGATGGCGCCGATGGCGTGGATGGCGGTGGAGCCGCCGCGCTCCATGCCGAGGCCGACACCGTGCTCGCCTACGGCGGCAACCAGACGCTGCAGGCGCTGCGCCAGCGCCTGCCCGTGACCACGCGCTTTCTGCCGCATGGCCACAAGCTGGGCTTCGGCATGGTGGGCGCCCAGGCGCTGGACACGCTCAAGGCGCCCGCCGTGGCGCGGCTGGCGGCCTGGGACGTGATGCGCTACGACCAGCAGGGTTGCTACTCGCCCCATGTCTTCTACGTGGAGCGCGGTGCCCCCGTGCCGCCGCGTGCCTTTGCCGACTACCTGGCGGCCGAGCTGGCCAACCTGCAGCGGCGCTTTGCGCGCCGGCCGTTGGAGCTGGAGGAGGGCGCCGCCGTGGCCCGCTGGCAGCAGTCCGTGGAATGGTCGGGTGACGAACAGCAACTGCTGGGTCCGGTGGACGCGCCCTGGAGCGTGGCGTACAGCGACAGCCTGCAGCCGCTGGCGCCCACGGCCCTGTACCGCACGATTGCCGTGGTGGGCGTGGACTGCCTGGATGACGCCGTGCCCGTGGTGGCCGCGCAGCGCGACTACCTGCAGACGGCCGGCATTGCCGCCTCGCCCGAGCAGCTGTACCGCCTGGCCGGCCTGCTGGGCGCGGCCGGCGTCACACGCATCAGCGCCATCGGCTCCATGAGCATGCCCGAGGCCGGCTGGCACCATGACGGCCGCTTCAACCTGCTGGACCTGGTGCGCATGACCGAGATAGAGCAATCTGCCGAGGCGGCGGCGCAGCCGTTTGCGCCGTATGCGGACTGATATGGCGAACCTGCAAGAGGGGACGGACGGGGCTGCAACCATGGCGTTTCTCGATGTCGAGCAAGTGGTCTTCACCTACCCGGGCCGCCCGCCCGTGGTGGACGGCGTGGACTGGCGCGTGCAGGCCGGTGAGGTCCACTGCCTGCTGGGCCGCAGCGGCTGCGGCAAGACCACCTTGCTCAAGCTGGCGGCGGGGCTGCTCAGGCCGCAGTCGGGCCGCATCCTGCTGCGTGGCGCCGAGCTGGCCGAGCCCGGCCCGCAGCTGGGCTTCATGTTCCAGGCGCCTACGCTGCTGGAGTGGCATACGGCGCTGGGCAATGTGCTGCTGCCCGTGTCGCTGCAAAGGCGACCCGCGCCGCAGGACGAACAACGCGCCCTGGCGCTGCTGGAGCAGCTGGGCCTGGCCAGCCATGCGCAGCGCCATCCGCGCCATCTCTCGGGCGGGCAGCAAAGCCGCGTGGCGCTGGCGCGGGCGCTGGTCCTCGATCCGCCGCTGCTGCTGCTGGACGAGCCCTTTGCCGCGCTGGACGCCATCACGCGCGCCGAGCTGCAGGACGACCTGCTGCGCACCTGCCGCGAGCGCGGCACCACGGTGCTCTTCGTCACCCACGACATCAACGAGGCCGTCTACCTGGGCGACCGCATCGCCCTCATGCACGGCGGGCGCATCGTGGCCGATATGGCGGTCGATCTGCCCGCGCCGCGCACCCAGGCCATGCGCCACGGGCCGGCGTTCAACGAACACTGCGCCCGCGTGCGCGCAGCCCTGGACAGGACGGCGGCATGACGATGTCCTTGTTCCATGCCCGCCTGCTGGCCGCCGCGCTGGCGCTGGTCCTGCTGGGCCTGTGGGAGCTGCTGGTGCGGCAATGGGGCCTGTCCGCCCTGGTGCTGCCGGCGCCCTCGGCCATTGCGGCATCGCTGTGGACGGGGCTGGCCACGGGCTATTTCTGGCCGCACATCCGGGCGACGCTCCAGGCCCTGCTGCTGGGGCTGGCGGCCGGCAGCGCGATCGGCCTGCTGGCGGGCATGGCCCTGGCTGAATCCGAGCTGCTGGAGCGTGTGCTCAAGCCCTACGTGGTGGTCAGCCAGGTCGTGCCCAAGCTGGCGCTGGCGCCGCTGTTCGTGCTGTGGTTCGGCTTCGGCATGCTGCCCACGGTGCTGATCACGGCGCTGATCTGCTTTTTCCCGCTGATGGAAAACACCCTGACCGGCCTGCGCCAGGTCGATGCCCAGCGGCTGCAGCTGTTTCGCATGCTGGGCGCCACGCGGCTGCAGACGCTGCTGCGCCTGAAGCTGCCCACGGGCCTGCCCGCCATTCTTGCGGGCCTGCGCGTGGCCGTGGTGCTGGCCCTGGTCGGCGCCGTGGTGGCCGAATTCATGGGCGCCAGCCGGGGCCTGGGCGCCGTGGTCATCGCCGCCCAGGGAATGATGGACACCACCCTCATGTTCGCCGCCCTGGTGCTGATCGCCGCCATGGGCCTGCTGCTGTACCAGGCCTGCCTGGTGCTGGAGCGCCGGCTGCTGCGCTCGCGCGCCGCCTGACCGTCCTGAACACTTCTGAAACCTTTTCCCCAAGCGCCATGCACACACCGCAATCCCCCTTCCTCACCCGCCGCAGCCTGCTGGGCGCCACCGCTGGCCTGGCAGGCTTGGCAGGCCTGACTCTGGCCGGCACCTCGGCAGCGGCCGCGCCCGCCCAGGGCAAGATCCGCCTGGCGGGCTGGAGCAAGCCCATCAGCGAGATCACCAACATCCTGGCCGAGCCCGACAAGGGCTTCTTCAAGGCCCAGGGCGTGGAGCTGGCTTACCTGCCCGGCGCGGGCGGCGGCGACGCCATCCGCAACATGCTCAGCGGCCAGGCCGATGTGGCCTTCACCGACCCCGGCTCCTTCTTTATGGCGCTGGACAAGGGCGAGAAGCTGGTCGCCATCTACGACATCTACCCGCAGAACGTGTTCAACGTGGTCTCGCTCAAGTCGGCCGGCATCCGCAAGCCGGCGGACCTCAAGGGCAAGAAGATCGGCGTCTACAGCCTGTCCAGCGGCACGCGCCAGAACCTGCTGGTGATGCTGCACCAGGCCGGCCTCAAGGAGTCGGACGTGACCATCGTCGTCACCGGCCTGCTCAACTTCGCGCCGCTGATGCAGGGCCAGGTCGATGCCACGGCCGCCACCGACACCGGCCTGGCCGTGGGCCTGCGCAAAGGCATTGGCGAGGTCGATGTGATGCAGGTGCGCGACCACCTCAACATCTCCAGCGACATGTTCGTGGTGCGTGAGGACACGCTGCGCGACAAGAAGGACCTGCTGCGCGCCTTCCTCAAGGGCTACCGCGACAGCGCCGCCTGGATGATGGCCAACCCCGAGGAAGCCGCCACGCTGGCCGGCAAGCACGCCATCGACGGCACCCAGCGCGATATCAACCTGGACGTGATCCGCCTGCGCAATGCGTCTTCGCAGCCGCTGCAGGCCGGCAAGCCGCTGGGCAGCTTCGACCTGGCCGCCCTGCAAAAGGGCGCCGACGCCTACCGCGCGCAGGGCATGGTGCAAAGGCAGATCAAGGTGTCCGACGTGGTGGACACCAGCCTGCTGCCCGGGGCCTGAGATGGCACAGCCGTCTTCCCTGGGCCTGCAAGGCAAGGTGGTACTGGTCACCGGCGCCGGCCGCGGCATAGGCGCGGCCATTGCCACCGCCTTCGCGCGCGAGGGCGCCCTCGTGGCGGTCAACCACCTGTCCAACGACGCTGCCGCCGCCCGCACCGTGGCGGCCTGCCAGGCTGCGGGCAAGCAGGCCGGAGGCGATGCCTGGGCCATCAAGGCCGATGTAGGCTCGCAGCCTGCCGTCCAGGCCATGGCCGAGGCCATCGCGCGCGAGGCCGGCGCCATCGACATCGTGGTCAACAACGCCTTCAAACCCTACGCCTTCGACCCCGAGCGCCGCCGCCGCTTCGACGACCTGGACTGGAGCGACTACCAAGCCCAGTACGACGGTGCCGTGGGCGCGGCCTTCAACGTCTGCCGCGCCGTGCTGCCGCAGATGCGCCAGCGTGCGCGGGGCAGCATCGTCAACATCGCCAGCAACCTGGTGGAGCACCCCGTCGTGCCCTACCACGACTACACCACGGCCAAGGCCTCGCTGGTGGCCTTCAGCCGCAACCTGGCCAGCGAACTGGGGCCCGTGGGCATACGCGTCAACTGCGTCGCGCCGGGCCTGGTCTATCCCACGCAGGGCACCCAGGACACGCGCGAGTCCTTCCGCGAATCGCTGATGGCCGCCACGCCGCTGCGCCGCCTGGCAAGCCCCGAAGACGTGGCGGGGCCGGTGCTGTTCCTGGCCTCGGAACTGAGCGGCTTCATGACGGGACAGGTACTGTTCGTCGATGGCGGCCTGGTGATGCGCTGAGCCTGTTCTAGAACTGCTCCCACTCATCGGCCTCGGCCATCTCGGCCATTCCGGCCGCCGTGGCGCGGCGGGGTGTTGCCGCCTTGGCGGGCAGCGCCACAGGCGCGCTGGAGGCCGCAGCCGCTGCCGCGCGCAAGGGCTTGGCGGGGCGGGGCACGGCAGGGGCCAGCGCGGGAGACGGCCTGGCGGTCTGTGCGCGCGCCGGCACGGCCGCTGCCACCGGCGCGGACACGGCCTGTGCCCGGGCCTCCCTTTCATCCAGGCGGAACACGCTGACCAGCTGCACCAGCTGCGCCGCCTGCTTGTTCAGGCTGTCGGCAGCAGCGGCAGACTCTTCCACCAGGGAAGCGTTTTGCTGCGTCACCTGGTCGAGCTGCTGCACCGCGTCGCTGACCTGGGTCACGCCCTGGGACTGCTCCTGCGTGGCGGCACCGATGTCGGAGATCAGTTCGGCCACGCGGTGCGTCTGGGTGACGATGTCGTTCATGGTGCTGCCGGCCTCGGCCACCTGGCGGGAGCCGGCGGCGACCTTGCCCACGCTCTCGCTGATCAGGCCCTTGATCTCCTTGGCCGCATTGGCGCAGCGCTGGGCCAGGGAGCGCACCTCCGAGGCGACCACCGCAAAGCCCTTGCCCTGTTCCCCGGCACGCGCGGCCTCCACGGCGGCGTTGAGCGCGAGGATGTTGGTCTGGAACGCAATGGCGTCGATCACGCCGATGATTTCCCCGATCTTGCGCGAGCTGTGCGTGATGTCCTCCATGGTGCTGACCACGCCATGCACCACCTCGCCGCCGTGCACGGCCGTGGCGCTGGCCGACTGGGCCAGGCCCGAGGCACTGCGCACCGTGTCCACGTTCTGCTGAATGGTGGCGGTCATCTGCTCCATGGAGGCGGCCGTTTCCTCCAGGTTGGCGGCCTGCTCTTCCGTGCGCGCGCTCAGGTCGGCGTTGCCCGAGGCGATCTGGCTGGCGCCCGTGGCAATCGATTCGCTGCTGTGGCGCACCTGGCTGACGATGCCGGCCAGGCTGGCGCGCATGGCCTCCAGGCTGGCCAGCAGGCTGGTGGTATCGCCCCGGCGCAGCTGCACGTTCACCGCCAGGTTGCCCTTGGCCACTTCCTGCGTGACCTGGGCCGCGTAGGCCGGCTCGCCACCGAGCAGGCCCTTGATGCGGCGGGTGATGGCCCAGGCCACCAGCGCACCCAGCAACAGCGAGGCCAGGGCCAGCGACAGCATCTGCCGGCCGGCGGCCAGCGATTTGCCTTCGGTGGCCTGGGCCGTTTCCGTGGCACGCACCTGCTGGTGGGCCAGCATGTCGTTGATGGCGGCAAAGAACGCGTCCTGCTGCCTGCGGAACTCTCCGCTGCTGCCCAGCATGGCCGAGACGGTGGGCAGGTCATGCCGCATGGCCGCGGCCATGAACTGGTCCAGCAGCGGCAGGTAGGCGGTGCGCGCATTCCTCATGCGGTCGTACAGGGCGATGCCCTGCGGCGTGGTCAGTCCCTCGCGGAACTGCTCCATGAGCTGGCCTATCTTCTGGCGCTGCGTGTCCAGCGTGGCCTTGGCCAGGGCCTTTTCCGCAGGGTCTTCGATCAGCGCCAGACTGCGCACGCCGCGGAAGATGAACTCCACCGAGCTCTTGACCTCCACCAGCCTGAGCAGGCTGGTGATGCGCGTGTCGGCCAGGTAGGAGACATCGTCCGAGGCCTGGATCAGCCGCGCTCGGCCCAGCAGCGCAATCGACAGCGCGATGAGGATGAGAACCGAGAAACCCAGACCCAGCATGGAGCCCGTTTTCATATTCTTCAGATATTTCATGCGTCTTCCTTTGCGTCCTACTTTGCATGTTGCTTCGGGTGATCGGTAGGGCCTGAATACACGCCCGTCATATGCATTCCAGGATTTTTCAAATCACGTCAGCCTGTGGTGCCGAACCCAGGCCGATGGCGGTATCCCATAATGGCCGGAAAAATCCCTGGAAAATGTGGAGAGGGAGGAATATCCAAGCCGGGAGGAAATCTGTCCTATGCTTTGATCCGTGGTCAGCAAGGATTCCGCAGCCAGGTGGATACGGCTTTGTCTTATATATTCACCAATGCTGCATGATCGGCTATGGCGAAATGAAACTTCCAGCGTGCGGCGGCTGACGCGGCAATGGTCGGCAATGGACTGCACCAGCAGTTTCTTGTCCAGGTTGTCTTCTATGTATTGAAGGGCGCGTTTCACATAGGCAGGTTCCAGGTCATGCAACCGCGCCTCGTCCATGGCCGTGAATCGTGATTTCTCCAGATAAGGACTGATGGCCATGCTCTTGAGTCGCATGATGTTCAGCGCCTTCAGCGTGGACAGTGCGCCCGCGAAATCGCCCTGCGTTTCCTGTATGTGGTACTCATAGACCAGCGCATTGCGGTGCAGGCCCTCCAACTGGTAGGTCTGCGCCGTGGACTTGGCCAGTACGGCGGCCTGCAGCGCCTGTCCGTACTGGCGCTTGCTGCAATGCACCAGCGCACTGCTGAGCCAGGCCCAGCCTGCAATGGGCGGGTTCTTGGCCTGGTAGTGGATGCCGATGCGCTCAATGGAGCGGACCACGGCGGCAGCCTCGCGCCGGCCCGACTCCAGCCCCTTGAGCGACAGCCGCAGCAGCTCGCTGTACGGCCAGGCCAGGCCCGCTGGCAGCTGGCGGCCCACATTCCCCAGCAGGTCCTGCAAGGCAACGCTGTCGGGCGCAGCGGCACCCAGCTGGACCAGGCCTGAATCGGGCGGCGGCCCGCACCACAGGTCCTGGTGGTTTTTATAAAGAAAGACCTTCCAGAGGATTTGCGCCCTGGCCCAGGTGATCAGGGTGGGCAGCCAGGGGCTGTCTCCGGGCGCCATTTGCGCAAAATCATGGTCCTTGCCTTCGATCAATTGCAGGGCGGTATCGAGCTCGCCCAGCCGGCCATGCGCCAGCGCCAGCACATAGGTGGCGCGCACCAGGGCCTCGGGCGGCAGCAGCGCGGGATTGGCCATGGCCGCCGTGGCCAGTGAAATGGCATTGCGCTCCTCACCCAGCTGGCAATGGATGAAGGCCGCTGCGATGCGCGACGACACCGCGCGGTCAGGCATGCGGTGCAATTCGAAAATCGCCTGCGCTTCCTGAATATGCCTGAGTACCAATGATGGATATATCGGCGGCTCCGGCCATTTGCAGGCCTGCAGCAATTGCTCGGCCCGGCTGATTTTATTGTTTCCTTGATCAGTACGCTGGTGATGGTCGGATATTATTCTCCACAATCTGGATGCGCTCTCATCTGGGTGGCCGTGGATGTTGTGCGTCAAAAGATGGATTGAGTAAGAATTCTTGCATGAAAAAATCAATGATCCTGCTCGATTGATGCATTTTCATGATGAATGCATCTGTGGGGTGGCGCAGGCCTGTCCCATGGGAAACACTGATTGACTGGAGGAATCTTACAGGCTGAATAAACAATTGTTTACATTTGGAAAAGCTTTCTCTTGTCAGATTGCGCAGGCGTTTGTCTTTTTGCGAAACTTTCTCCGGCTCCATTGACTTAATTCGCTGATGCGGCTCGGTTTTTCTGATGGGAAAAATCACAAAGGCCCGCGAGAAAATCCCTGGGTTTTCTAGGGTTGTCACAAGTCGAGTGATATGCGGCCCGCATGTGGGCGGGGTGGATCTGGGCCGGTACCTGCCAGGCAAGGGCGGGCGGTCGGACGAGCTGGGCGCATTGGAGGGGTCGTGCGGCCTTCGAGCGGCCCTTGCCAGAGCCGGTGCCCGCTGGCCAATTACCTGCTTTCAGGGATATGCGCTGCGCAGGCCGTCGTCTAAAGTAAGAAATTGTCAGCAGCGCAGTCATTTGTGGCCTGCCTGAAGGCAGTGGCGGGGACCGCTCCCCGCCTGTTCGGATCTTCGGATCTTTTCTTCCAGGCCAGACCCATGCTGCAACTTTTCCAATTCCTTGCCCGCGGCACGTGGCTCGCACAGGCGTTGGGCGCCTTGGCCGTGGCCTGTGCCGTGCCGGCAGCCCAGGCCCAGAGCATCACTGCGGCACCGCTGGCGGCCGTGGCGCCGGCGGCGATTTCTGTGGACCACCCTGGCGCTCTTGCGCTGCTGGCACTGGCCATGGGGGCCTGCCTTGCATGGGGGGTGCGCACAGGGCGGATTTCCCCGGCCAGCCTGCGCGCCTGGGCCCTGGGCGGTGCTGTCGTGGCGACAGCGGCCACGGCGGCCTGGGGCGACCGGGTGCAGGCCCAGATACAGGAATTGCAGGAAGCCTTCAACCAGGCTGCGGGCGAGACGCTTGTCATTCCCGTGCAGGCGAGCGCCCTGGGCGCCGCTGGAGCGCCGCAGGGCTTCCTGCCCGTGGTCTACCGCAACCAGACATCGCTACGGCTGAAAATCACCGGCATCACGGACCCTGTGTGGAACACCTGCTTTCCGCTGGGCGTGCCGGGCACGATTCCTACGACGGCCCCACGTCCCGGCAGCGCCTGCGCGGTCGGCGCCGCGCTGGAGGCGGGCGGCTCCTGCTGGGTGGACGTGGCGCAGCTGTGCGCCAACGCGGCGGCCGCCGCGCACGGCAGCCACGCCAGCGTGCTTGCGCCCGACAGCGTGCAGGTGGACACGGCCGGGCAGCGCACGGGCAATGTGCTGTCCAACGATTCCGATGCCGATGGGGCGCTCGTGGTCGCCAGCTTCACCTATGAAGGCCAGACCGTGGCGGCCGGCAGCTCCCGGAACGTGGCGGGGCGCGGGACCTTCGCGCTGCAGGCAGACGGCAGCTTCACTTTCCAGGCGGATGCGAACTACAGCGGCGGCCATCCGCTGGGCATCGGCTACACCGTGCAGACCGGCGCGTCCAGCACGCTGAGTGTTTTCGTGAACCGGGTGCCCGTGGCCGGCAACGATACGGCCACCACCGATGCCGATACATCCGTCGCCATCGCCGTGCGCGGGAACGACAGCGATGCGGATGGGGACAGCCTGACCGTTTCCGGCATCACCCAGGGCACCCACGGTTCCGTGGTCGTGGATGCCGTCACGGGCAATCCGGTCTACACGCCGAACGCCAACTTCACCGGCAGCGACAGCTTCACCTACACCGTCGGCGACGGCAGGGGCGGCTTTGCCACGGCCAGCGTGTCGGTGACGGTTGCTGCTTCGCCCGCCAGCAATCAACCGCCAGTGTCTGTCTCCGATGCGATAGTGGTGGCCGAGGGCGCTGTGGCCACGGTCCTTGCCAGCGGTGCAACCAGCGTGCTGGCCAACGACACGGACCCTGACGGCAATCCGCTCGTCGCGGTGCTGGTGACGGGTCCGGCGAACGGGTCCCTGACGCTGAGCGGCAATGGCACCTTCACCTATATCCACAACGGCAGCGAGACGGTTTCCGACAGCTTTGCCTACCGTGCCAGCGATGGGCTGGCCATGGGAAACATCGTCACCGTTTCCATCACGGTCACTCCCGTGAACGATGCACCGGTTGCCGTGGCAGATCAATGGATGGTTGCCACGGACATCCCGCGTAGCATCAGCTTTGCCACGTTGCTGGCCATCGCACACGGCACAGGCGGGACCAGCGTCAGGTTTCCGATAACCGCGAAGCTGGTGGATACGGATGGCTCGGAAACCCTGTCGATCAGGATCAGTGGACTGCCCACCAATCTGTCCTTCAATGCGGGCACGAACCTGGGTGGTGGTGTCTGGCAGTTCACCGAAGCCGACCTGCCCAATCTCATCCTGAATCTGCCTGGCAGCTACACCACGAACGCCACCAATCTCACGGTCCAGGTCACGGCGACGGAGGTGAGCGGCGGCTTCACGGCATCGACATCCACCGTGGTCACGCTCAAGGCCTCATATACGACCGTGGATATCACCACGACCGAGAGCGGCAACCATACGGGCAACTCGGCCAGCGAATACATCACCGGTGGCAACGGCGCCAACACCATCAACGCCGGCAGCGGAAACAACATCGTTTTCGGGGGCGCTGGCGACGACAACCTGTCGGCGGACTCGGGCTCCGATGTGCTGATCGGCGGCAGCGGCAACGACACCCTCAACGCGGGATCGGGCACGGACCTGCTGGCCGGTGGCCCCGGCAACGATCTGATGAGCGGCGGTGATGCGGGCGAGAACTTCGTGGATGTCTTTGTCTGGTCGCTGGGAGACCAGGGGGCGGCAGGAACACCGGCCATGGACCGAATCCAGAACTTCGCCACGGCGGCCGCGGGAGCCAACGGCGCAGGCGGTGATGTACTGGACCTGCGCGACCTGCTGCAGGGTGAATCCGCAGGCCCCGGCAATGCCGCAGGCAACCTGGCCGACTACCTGCACTTCGAGATCACAGGAGGTGATACCTGGGTCCATGTCAGCCACACGGGCGGCTTCGGTGCGGACTCCCATGCGGTGGGTGCAAGCTATTCGGCATCGGCCGAGACCCAGCAGATCATCCTGGAAGGCGTGAATCTGCAGACGCTGTATTCCGGTGCCGCCACGGATCAGCAGATCATCACGCAGCTGCTGAACAACAGCAAATTGATCGTGGATTGACCGGCGCCGGTCCTATGGCCACCGGGCACCGCGCACCGGGTCCGTTTCTCGTGCCTACATGAAATTGCGCGTATGCAGCGAAGCCAGCCGCTCCGCATGCCCACGCTCGAACCCCAGCCGCAGCAGCTTGGAAAACCGGCCGTCTGCCATGTCGCGCATGAGCTGCTGCACGCGGGCGGCGCCACGGGCCAGGGCCTCGGGGGTGAGGGTGCCGGCCGCGATGAGGATCAGGGCGTCGAAGACTTCCTCGTTCAGGCCCGAGGTGCCGGCCAGGTTGTCGAAGCGCTGCTCCACGGCCTGGGCCAGCTGGTGCTGGAAGCCGGGCTCGTGCTGCAGGCGGTACAGCAGGTGGGACATGCCCAGGGCCACATGGCGCGCCTCGTCGCGCGCGGCCAGGCGGCAGATCTGGCGTGTGAGGGGGTCGGGCGCCTCGGTCTGCAGGAACTGCAGCAGGTGCACGAAGGTGCCTTCGCCCAGTACCGACAGCAGGAAACCCGCCACGGAAAAATCCGTCTCGTCCAGCAGGCTCTTGAGCGAGGCCTGGCCACCCGCCGTGGACAGCGCGGGCTCGCGGCCATGGCGGCGGATGCGGCGCGTGAAGACATCGATGTGCCGCGCCTCGTCGGCCACCTGGATGGCCAGCGCAGCCTGCAGTTCGCGGTAGTGCGGGTGCAGCTGGCCGAGGAAGCGCGCAGGCACCAGCAGGGCCGCGTTCTCGTTCTCGACCATGTAGGTCATGAGCTGGACGATGGCGTCCTCCACGGGCGCGGGCAGCTCGGGTGCGTCGTTCCAGTCGATATCGGTGTCGGCATTCCACTGCGCGGCCACGGCCTGGGCGTAGAGGTCGGAGGCGCTGTCGGTCCAGACCTGCAGCTTGTCGCTGAGCCGGAAATGGAAGGCCGGCGCGCCGGCTTCCACCTGCGCGCCACGCGCGGCCAGGCCCCAGAAAGGCTGGGCCTGCGCGGCCACGGCACCGTCGCCCGAGCGCGCATCGCTGCGGCCCGTCTGCGCCGCGCCGCGCCAGCGCCCGGCCTGGGCGCTGCCGCGCGCCACGATGGCCATGGCCTGTGCTGCATCCACGCCATCCTCCCAGCGCAGGCCATGGCCCTGGTCGCTGCACCAGCCCGACAGTTGGGCCTGCCAGCCCGGCGCGCTGCCGGTCACGCGCAGCTGCCCGCCCACGGGCAGGGCGGCCAGCGCGTGCTTGACCAGCAGATGGGCGCCGGCATCGAAGCCCAGGCCCTGCAGGTCGATGACAGGCAGGGTGGAGGCGGGCAGGGTGGAGGCGGGCAGGGCGCCGCTGTCGGAATCAGGCATGGCCATGGCGCGTATCAGTAACGGTAGTCCTGCACGGTGATGCGGCCTTCGGCGTCGTAGAAGGCCTCGTCCGTCACCGCGCGCTCCAGCAGGCCGTAGCCCGTGCCGCGGCCCGGGTGCCAGACCTTCAGGCCTTCCAGCTCCAGCAGCGGGCGCACTGCCGCGTCGTCCCAGGACATGGCCAGCAGGATGTCGCGGAAGGCGGCGGCACGCCCGGCATCGATGTGCGGGCCGGCCGTCATGTTGCAGTGGTCGAAGGCGCCCGAGGTGGCCAGCACGCGCGTGCCGCCGGCCGGCAGCGTGCCTTCGCGCGCAAAGGCCAGGTAGTTCTTGCCCACCATCCATGAAGCCTGTATCTCGCCGGCCACCATGGCGGCGGCGGCCAGGCGCTCGCCGCCGATGTGGTCGCCGTGCTTGCCGCCCAGCACGTCAAAGCGGCGTGCCGTGTAGTCGCGCCCGGCCACCAGCCCTTGCTGGCGCAGATGGTCCAGCGGGATCAGCGTGGCCTGGGGCGAATCCACGGCACCGAAGCCCACGGTCTTGCCGCGCAGGTCCTGCACGCTCTGGATGGGGCTGTCTGCGGGAACGACCAGCAGCGAATGCAGGTCCAGGTCGGTATCGCGCATGGCGATGGACTCCACGCGCAGGCCGCGCGCGCGGGCCATGCGGTCGGCGCGCACAAAGGCCAGCGGCGAGTTCCAGGCCAGGTGCACATCGCCTGCCATCAACGCCTCGGTCAGCGACTCGTAGTTGGAATAGAGAACGTAGTCGAAGTAGTAGCCGCGCTCGATGAAATACGCCTTGAAGCCTTCCCAGATGGTGATCACCTTGGGGGCGTAGGCCACGGCGCCGAGCTTGATCACGGGGGCGGTTGTCGTCATGCGGAAGTCCTTTGCTGGATGGGGGAGGAGGGGTGAAGCGATCGACGGGTTCTGCCGTTCAGGCTCAGGCGGCGGCGTCGCACATGCCTTTGCCCAGCATGTCGTAGATCACATCGGTGGTGGGCGCCATGACCGAGGCGGCGCGCGCATCGCGGAACAGGCGCTCTATGCCCAGCTCCTTGCGGAAGGCGGCGCCGCCGCACACGCGCATGGCAATGTCGGTCACTTCCAGTGCGGCCTCGGCGGCTGCGGCCTTGCTCTGCAGCAGGCGGGTGCGCGCATCGGCCCGGGCCGCCTGCACGGCGGCCACGGTATCGTCGCGCAGCAGGCGGGCCTGCTCCAGGCGCAGCTGGGCACGGGCCAGGTAGGCGCGGATGGTGGGCAGGTCGGCCAGCGAGCTGCCGCTTTCCGCAAAGCGCGTGCCCGCCACATGGGCCACGGCGCGGCGCAGCGCGCCCTGCATCAGGCCGATGGACGTGGTGGCGATCAGCGTGGGAAAGAAGGGCATCAGATAGCGGCCCTTCACGGCCTCGCCCTCGCCGTCGGCGCCCAGCATGCGGGCGCGTGGAACGCCCACGTTGCGTGCCTCGATGGGCGAGGACGCATTGCCGCGCAGCCCCATGCCGTTGAAGCGTCCGGGAATGGACAGGCCCGGCAGCCGGCTGTCCACCAGCCACAGCGTATTGCCCTCGCCCTGCGTGGCGCGCGAGATCCAGACATAGGAATCGGCCTCGCCGGCCGACGTGATCATGCTCTTGAGCGCGTTCAGGTGGATGACATCTTCAGCGGCGGTCGCCGTGCCCGTCGGCGCCCAGATATGGCTGCGCGAGCCGGCTTCGGACACGGCCAGCGTGGTGAGGTGGCGGCCGGCCGCGATCTCGCGGCGCACAGGGTCGTCGGCAAAGGGTTCGATCAGCGCCACGCCGCAGTAGTGCATGGTCAGCACCATGGCCGTGCAGGGGCAGTCCTGGGCAATGCGCTCGACGACCTGCACCGCTTCGGCCAGGCCCTTGCCCAGGCCGCCCACCTCGCTGGCGCTGATCAGGCCCAGCAGGCCGGCTGCCGCCAGTGCATCCAGCGCGGCGCGCGGGTAGCGTGCCTGCTCGTCGATCTGCGCGGCCTGGGGCGCGATGATGTCGCGCATGAGGGGTTCGAGTTGCTTCAAAACTTCCATCTGGGTTCACCGTAGGCATGCCCATGACCGCCTGCCGGGAGGCTGTTGCTGGAAGTCTGGGGAAATGCTGGGGCGCCGCGATGGCCGCTGGACGCGCCTGCCGCATGCAGACCTGCAATGGCGGATGGGCTGGGGAAAGAATGCAGGCGATTATGCGCCGGGTGCACTACGGCTTCGCGCAACGGGCGCCTTGCTCGGGCACCATGGCTGGTGTGTGCTTGATCCCGGTCAAGGTGGCGGGAGAACGCTGCGTCGTCACAGCACATTCACGCACGCATGCAGGCAGGCAGGCTCGAAAGCTTGAACGCCTAGGCCCTGGCAAGCCCCATGGCCAGCGCCTGTGCTGACCCCATCGGCTTGGCAAAGAAGTAGCCCTGGGCCAGATCCACGCCAAGGCTTGCCAGCGCATTGAATTCCTCGGCAGTCTCCACACCTTCGGCGACCACCACGCTTCCTATTTCGTGCGCGAAACTCGTGAGCCCCTTGGCGAGCGCACGGCGACTGCGGTCGGTATCGACGTCGTGCGTGATGCTCATGTCCAGCTTGATCATGTCCGGTTGAAGATGCAGGATGTGCCGCATGCTGGAGTAGCCGGCACCGGCATCGTCGACTGCCAAGGTCGCGCCCCGGCGCCGCAGCGGAGCCAGTGCATCGGCCAAAGCCCTGTAGTCATCCACGGCGGCATGCTCCGTGATTTCCAGCGTCACGCGCGACAGATCCTGATCCGAACCCAGAAGCCGGGGCAGCTGCCCCGACTGGATCAGCTGCGGCGAGCAGTTGACTGCGAGCAGCCAATCGGTTGGCAGGCGACCGAGCGCGCCAAGCGCCGTGTCGATTGCATGGCGCTCCAGCTCCAGCCCCAGGCCGACTTCGTGCGCTGCCTTGAACCATTGGTCTGGCGGGCGAAATGGCTCCAGGTCAAAGCGCGACAAGCACTCAAAACCGTGCAGCTTGCCTGTCGCGATGGTGTATACGGGCTGAAATACAGGGCGCAGCGCATTGCCCTGCATGGCAAGGCGGATTTCGTTGGCCGCTTTGTCCCTTGCATGCTGGACCGCAGAAGTTGCACTGAAATGCAGTCCCAATAAATCGGAGAATGCCCGCAACAGCGACATATCATGCTCACCCAGCGCGGGATTGGGCTGGTGGCTGAAGCAGCACAAAGTGCCGTACAGACGGTTGTCATCCAGGCGGATCGGTACGCTCAGGTGCGAGCCGATGGGAATGGTGTGCGTCTCCGGTATTCCCTGTGCAGCGGGTAAACGGGACGTGTCTGGAATCAACTGCGGCAATTCGCCATTGACCACCTTCTGGCAATAGCCCTCGTTCAATGGAATCTTCTGCTGCCGGAAAATCACACCGCCAGTGCTCTCGTCCACATGCTCCAGCACCCGATCCGCTTCGCGGAATCGGGCCACAAAGGCCACATCCATGCCCAGATGCCGCCGGACCACGGACAGCACACGGTCCACTCCATCCAGTTCAATGGCGAAAGCAAAAATTCTGCTCAAAGGTGCGAATGTGGATTTTCGAGGGGTCATTTCATTGATCTGCTCTATCAGATGTGTACGCACATTGAATTGACGCGCTGCTGGCGGATTGGCGGTCCTCAGTTCTGCCCGGTATGGCCGAGCGGCACGATATGCCGTTGATAACGGGAATGAATTATCGGTAGTCCGCTCCATTGGCAGGAACACGGCAAGGTTGGGGTTGCCGCGCCATCGCAAATCAGAACAGGGGGAGAGCAATGGCCCTAAGTATGCGCGGTTGAAGTGCGCAGGTCGAGTCCGTCTGTTCGGATTGACAATGGGAATGAAAAGCCAACGCGGGAACTTGCAAGTTCATTGCACCGTCTGGAACACCGGTCATGCCGCATGCCCCGGGCGTGACGGTTCCAGGTGCTCCATCGGTCACTGCCTGGCCGTATGGCGAATGCGGGCCAGGTACTGGCTGGGCGTCAGCCCCAGATGTTTGCGAAACGCGGCTCCCATGTGCGATTGATGGCTGAAGCCGCAATCGTGGGCGATACAGGCCAGCGAATCGGCATCCGCCCGCATCATGGAGCGGGCCGCCTGTATGCGGGTCTCCACAAGATAGGCATGCGGAGTCATGCCAAGCAGCTGGGAAAACTCACGCAGAAAACGCAGCGGGGTGCGACGGGTCATCCGGGCCAGCTGGGAAATGCTCAACGGCTGTGCAAACTCGGCCGCCATGCGCTCCAGAACCGGCCGATACACCGGGCGCAATGCATCGATGCGCGGGATGGGCGCATGGGGCACATCCCTCGCATCGACGCATTGCCGGGCCATGAAGTGCAGGGCTGCCTGCTCTATTGCCAGGGTGTCCGTCTCGGGGCAAAGCAGCAGTTGCCGCAGCTGGTGCGCAATCTGCAAGGCGGCGCGCTGGCCAGGGTGCACAACGCGCCGGGCTTCGGTGTCAGGCACTGCGTCGTCCAGCCATTGCTCCCATTGCGCAGGGGTACAGCGAACCACCAGGTACTCGCCGCCCGTGGCCGATTCGGAAAACACATCCACCCCCGGTGGCGTGCGTGCCACCGTGCCGGGCCATGTGTCGAAGTCCACGCGGCGGTCGCTGCCAATGGCATGCACGCCTTGCTGGCGCTCCAGCGCAATGCCCAGCGAATGAAGGCGGGTCGGGTCATGGCTGCTATAGGCGGCGCGGCCCAGCAGCTGCACCTCGAATCCCGGTAGTTCCTGAACTTTCATCACCCTGGCGCCTTGTGTCTTGAACTGAAATTTCTTGATAGACGGGAAACCGGGCGCTGCCCACACTGAAGGCATGAACGCAAACCACACGGAAATTCACCGCATCATCGGTCTCATCGGGGGCATGAGCTGGGAGTCCAGCGCCGAGTACTACCGGCTCATCAACCAGGGCGTGCGCGACCGGCTGGGTCCGCTGCGCTCTGCAAAACTGCTCATGTACAGCGTGGATTTTGGCCCCATCGAGCTGGCCCAGCATGAAGGCCGCTGGGATGACGCAGCCGCCTTGCTGGAAGATGCCGCGCGGCGGCTGCAGGATGGCGGGGCGGATGGGGTGCTGCTGTGCACCAACACCATGCACAAGCTGGCAGACCGCATTGCGGCAGCGGTGCGCATCCCTTTTCTGCACATTGCCGACCCGGTGGCCGATGCGGCCCGGGCGGCAGGCCACCGCAGGCTGGGGCTGCTGGGCACCCGCTTCACCATGGAGCAGCCCTTCATGCGCGAGCGCCTGCAGCAGCAGGGGCTGGAGGTGATGGTGCCGCAGGAGGCGGACCGCGCCGAAGTGCACCGCATCATCTACGAGGAACTGTGCGCAGGCCGGATACGGGAAGAGTCGCGGCGCACCTATCAGCGCATCATGGCGCAGCTGGCCGGGCAGGGCGCCCAGGCCATGGTGCTGGGCTGCACGGAAATCAGCCTGCTGGTGCAGCAGGCGCATTGCCCCGTGCCCGTGCTGGACACCACGGCCTTGCATGCCGAGGCTGCGGTGGACTTTGCATTGACGCCTTGAGGCGCCAAAACGACCCGGACTGAACCGGCCCGGACCCCTATCAGTGGCAGATGTGACCTGCAAGCGCACGCAAGCGGCCCACCTGCGGCAAGCAGATCATCCGTGGGGCCGCCCTGGCGCAAGCGGGGCGAGTTCCATCCGGTCCCGTCCCTTGCGCTTCGATGCATAGAGGGCCTCGTCGGCCTGCTTGAGCCAGTGGGACAGCTCTGTTCCGGGCTGGTCGAACAAGGCCGCACCGATGCTCAGGGACACGGGCTGCGGCGTCGCGAACATCGTGCGCGCCTGCTGCACGAACGCTTCGCGCAAGTCCTGGCCCAGCGCCTGCGCGGCCGTGCCGCAGACGTTGTGCAGCAGGATCACGAACTCATCCCCGCCCAGCCGCGCGGCCAGTGCGCCGCGAGGCAGCACGCTGCGGATGAGGTCGCTCAGCGTCACCAGCAGGCGGTCGCCGGCATCGTGGCCGTGCAGGTCGTTGACCTGCTTGAAGTGGTCGATGTCGATCAGCAGCAGGGCGCCGGGGCGGGCCGGCGAGGCTTGTGCCAGCAGCGCCGGTGCGCGCAGATAGAGCGCGCGGCGGTTGTCCAGGGAGGTCAGCGGATCGCGGGCGGCAATCTGCGCGATGCGCTCCTCGCGGCGATGGCGCTCCGTCCCGGTCATGGACATGGCCAGCAGCATGATCGCCATCACGCCCTCCACCAGCGAGATCAGGATCACCGTGCCGCGGAAACTGCCCAGGTTGACGAAGGCGTCCAGCGCCACGGTCGATCCTGCCTTGGCGAGGTAGAACAGGCCGTGGGCCAGCAGCACGAAACTCAACTGCGCCGCGCCCATGCCCAGCGCGCCGCCATGCGGGCGCAGCAGCAGGCCGGCGCGCAAGGTGGTGATGGCGATCAGCAGCGACTGGATGCCCAGCATCGCCTTGGACCACCAGGGCCCGTCTGGCAGAAACAGCATGGCCAGCCAGACGACGGCCAGCAGCCACCAGAAGTGCGACAGCCGCACGCGCATGAATCCGGCGACCCCGGCCAGGAACAGCCAGTGGGCGGCGATCAGCAGGCCGTTGGGAAACCAGATGCCCAGCAGCACATGGCCGCTGGAACGCAGCAGGGCCAGCACGCAGCCCACGACGATGATGGCGAACCCCGCGCTCCACAGCAGCAGCGAGCGTTCGCGCACGCTGCTCCATTCCGCAGCCAGATACAGCGCCGAAGCGGCCGCCATGGCCGTGGTGAGAACGAGCAGGGTGAAGGGGTCGAGAGCCATGGGCGATGGAGGTATCGGCGCAGGCGCGCTCCTTGTGAGAGCCGCCAGACAAGGAGCAATGCGGCGACGGTCCGTGCCGTCGCGATGCAGTGGAGCAAAGCGAGCGGGGCGGATTGTCGCAGGAAGCGGGTTTTCAGGCTTGCCCGATCACCCGGCTGCAGCGATTCCGGCGTCGGCCGCGTTGCCAAGGCCACGTCGCGGAGGCGAACGCAGGGTCCTTGCACTGCGCAGGCATCCCGCCGCTCCAGACCATGGCGAAGCCGTCCTCACTGCTGGGCTGCGGGCCCTGTTGGAAGCCCGGGGCCTTGTGGAAGGCGGTGGATTTGCCGAGCTTGCTTGCCAGCAGGCTGATGAAGAGGGGCCTGGTCATGCTGGACCAAGAGGAAGCGGCCACGGCTGCGCGCGGGGCCGTCCATGCACCTGCCGCTCCCCGCTTTGCCATGGTGGCCCGGGGGCGGCAAGGCGGGAGCACCGGGGCAAGATGCCCTATGGGGCGTCAACCGTGACCGGGGGAGCCGGCCCTGTCAGACCGCAACGGCGTGCAGGCGGGTATTGAAAAGCGGCCCTTGGGTGAAGGTCGCCAGGCGCTTGGCCAGCCACAGCACCGCCAGGTCCACCAGGGGTTCCACCAGCACGACGCACATGTAGGCAGCACCGAAGCTTGCCACCTCGGTCAAGGTTGCCAGGCTGGCACCGTGGCCGTAGATGGCCCAGAACGCGACCCACAGGACAATGCCGCCCTGGTAGGTGGTGGACAGGGCCAGGGCCTGCCTGTAGCTGATGTCCACATAGGCCGTGCCGGCGGGAATCAGCCGGCGCGCCAGTTGGTTCACCGCATACAGCGGCACCAGCAAGGTGGTGACGTTCATGCCGTACTGCGGCAGGTCGAAGGGGGCAAAGAACAGGCCCTGCACCAGCAGGCCGAACGCCAGGCCGATGGCCGCAGCTCCCGCGCCGAACATCAGCAGCAAGGTCGAGCCCAGGATCAGATGGACCTCGGACACGCCGACCGGCTCGTGCGGAAACACCTCGAAGAAGCTGAACACCAGCGCGGTGGTGATGACACTGCGGGCCAGCAGCGCGAGCCAGCCGCCGTTGTCGCGCAGGCTTTGCCGTGCCAGGGCGGCGGTCAGGCCGAAGGCCGCTGCGGCGGTGACATAACTGAGGGCGATTTTTTCGGGGCTGACGACGCCGGGTTCGATGTGCATGGGAGGTCCTGAACAGTCAAGGTCCGTTGCAGGGCGGGCGCCGGCTGCGCAACGGCAAAGGTATTGAGCATAGCCGTGGATGAATGGCTGCGCCATGCCTTGGCGCGGCAGATGCGTTTTCTGTCCAGGCTGCGCGGATGTACTCGGGTGATGCCGGGAGCAGCCATGCAGCGATTGCCGCTGTTGTCTGGATGCCGACAGCTCACTTCAAGGCGTTGTTGAGTCGCTGAAGCTCAAGTTGCTGGGCAGCACTGGCCTCGAGATTTGCACGCTCCTCGTCCAAATACCGATAAATGCTTTTGAGCTCAGTGATTTTCTTTCTGATTTCCAGCATTTTCTTTTCAATCAACTTGGCACCCTCGGCACAATCGATTGACTTGTTTCTCTGAGCGTCCAGAATTTCGCCTATTTCCGCAAGAGAAAATCCCATGCTTTGTGCGCGCTGGATAAATCCAAGATCCTGCAGGGTTTGTGGTGTGTAAACACGGTAATTGTTGTTTCGCCGCAATGGTGCGATAAGGCCGATCTTCTCGTAGTAGCGCAGGGTATGGCGGCTGGCGCCGCTGCGGACCTCGAGTTCGCCGATATTCATGAAAAAACGCTTGACTATAGAGTTGGGTCGACAGTCTACACTCGATTTTTCATCGTGCCAAGGAGCAGAAAAATGAGCGTGGAGTGCTTTGTTACGGGAGGGACCGGCTTCATCGGCCAGCATCTGGTGTCATGCCTGAGCGCAAAAGGTCACACGATTCGGGTGCTGATGCGTCGCCCGGAGCGCCTGGCGCAACTGCGGGAGCAGGTCGACAATCTGGGAGGTGTCGCAAACCGTGTCTTTGCCGTGGCTGGCGATCTGGAGCAGGAGAGCCTCGGCTTGAGTCTTTCCGATCGAGAGGCTTTGCGGCAGGCCGAAGTTGTGTTCCACCTGGGCGCCCACTTCGCGTGGGGCCTTTCAATGGAGCATTCGCGTGCAGTGAATGTGGAAGGTTCAAAGCGCGTGGCGTTGTTGGCAGCGCAGCAAGATAGCCGGCTGGTGATGATCGGCGGCTATATGCTGAAGAACAATGAACATCTGCAGCGCATCGGAATTGATCCCGGCCATCCGGAAAGGACTCATTGGCCTGCCGTCTATCGGCGTGTCGGCGCTTACGAGGGGAGCAAACTGGAGGCGCATTTCGCGACCCTGGAGTTCATGGCTGCCAAGGGAGGGAAAATGACCGTCGTGCACCCCGCAACGGTCTGTGGTCATAGCCGCACGGGACATATACCTTGCAGCCAGCCACTGGTGGATCTGATACGCAATCTGGCACAGGGAAAACTGGCTGCAGTGCCCGGTAGCGCAGAGCACTGGTTGCCATTGGTCACTGTGGATTATCTGGTCGAGCTGGTTTCGGCTTGCGCTTTTGATCCTTCCATGGCCGGTCAGGAGCTTCTGGCGCTTGACGACCAAAGTCCCAACTTGCGAGAACTCCTGGCAGAGGTGGCACAACCTCTTGGAATAAAGTCCCCAAGGCATCATATTTCGCTCCGATTGCTGAAATGGCTTTTGAGCATTCCTCCGGTCGCACGGTTTTTGAATACGGATGCCGAAGCCCTGGACTTCATCCAGACTACGCGTTTTGACACAGCGGCGGTCGAGCAATTCGCCAAAAGGCACGGAATATCAAAGCCGGATATTCGTCAATCGTTACGGAATACTGCAATGTTCGTCAACTCATATTGCATGCCCAATGAAAGAGTCCACTGACGTGTATTGTGCCGGGATGAATACTGAGAAACTATCAAGATGCATTGCACCTATGCACGCACAGCCAAGAGCAGCCCTCCACTGCGCCCGTGGCACTCCATAATTGTCCTTTTCAGGTGTCGAGGCAGGCGCCGAGCATCCGTTTCGAGGAATCCGCTTCAGTGAATCAACAAGTCCATACAAGAATCGCTGTCCTGGGGCCCGGTGCGATCGGGACAACCGTCGCTGCTGCGTTGCACGAAGTCGGCCGCACGCCCATGCTTTGCGGCCGTACGCCGCGCGACAGCCTGGTGCTGCAAGGTAGCGGTGTTCGCATCGTTGTTCCCGGGCCGGTGAGAACGGATCCAGCACAGATTGCACGCCCGGTGGACCTCGTTTTTCTCGCGGTCAAAGCGACTCAGACCGCTGCCACTGCGCAATGGCTTGCGGCGTTGAGCGGCCCGCAAACCGTCGTGTGTGTCCTGCAAAACGGGGTCGAGCAGTTGGAGAGTGTCACTGCGCTGTGCCCTCAGGGGCGAGTCGTTCCTGCAGTCGTGTGGTTCCCTGCGCAGGCGCAATCCGATGGGTCGGTGCTCCTGCGCAGCGATGCTCGGATCAGCCTGCCTGACGAAGCGGCCTCCCTCGTGGTTGCGCAGGCACTGCAAGGCTCCCGGTGCCTGGTAGACCTGGTTTCGAATTTCAGATCTCTGGCCTGGCAAAAGCTGCTGCAGAACGCGGCGGCCGGGCTCATGGCGCTCACGCATCGCCGCTCGGGCATGTACGGCCGGCACGACATCTCCAAGCTCACACTGGACTACCTGCAGGAGTGCCTGGCCGTGGCACGCGCCGAAGGTGCTGAACTGGGCGATGAGGTCCCGCAGGCGATCCTCGACAAGTTCCAGGCATCCCCTGCCGACCTGGGCACGTCCATACTGGCGGATCGCGAAGCAGGCCGCCCGCTCGAATGGGATATCCGCAACGGCGTTATCGCGCGCCGCGGCCGGGCGCGCGGGGTTCCGACCCCGATCGGTGATGTCTTGGTGCCGCTTCTTGCTGCCGCGAGCGACGGCCCCGGCTGATCACCCATGCCTTGACGATAAGGCCTGTGATCACAGGCCTGCCATCCGCATTCAGCCTGAAACTGCCGGCAGCACCCCCCAATCCCAACTCTGCCGGCCGATTTTTCCGAAGCCGGGGACAATACCGGGTTCGCGGGTTTTTCCGGCTCGACCTGGGTCGAGGACGGGAATCGCTTGCGGAAGGAAGCTGCACTGGCGTTGAACCCGGACGCAGAAAACCCCAAGATCGGACGGCGGCGAGACTGCCGAGATGGCGCAGGTGCATGTGACGAAGAGGGATTGGTGGACAAGGGCCTGCCGCAGCCGCAGCGGTCGGCCCGTCAAACGCGATACCCGCCTGGTGGGCTGGCTGCTGGCCGTGGTGTTCGTGTCGGTATCGGCGGCCACGGTGTGGCAGTTGGTGGCTGCGCGCCAGCGCACGCTGGCCGAGGTGGATACCGTCAACCGCAATCTGGCGCAGACGCTGAATACCTATTCCGAAGGCGTGATCACCCAAAGCTCCATGTTGCTGCTGGGCATTGCCGAAAGGCTGGAGCTGGATGGCGCCGGTGCCGCGCACCTGGAGCGCGTGCTGCATCTGGTCAACCGCCAGGAGCAGTTGCTGAACCAGCTCAACGAGCTGCTGGTCGTGGACGCGCAGGGGCGCTGGCTGATGTCGTCCAAGGGGACGTTTCCCCCAGGAACGCAAAGCGCGGACCGCGACTTCTTCACGCACCACCGCGACGACCCGTCGTCAGGCATCTACATCGGGCCGCCGATCCGCAGCCGCTCCACAAGCGAATGGGTGATCACCATCAGCCGGCGCTATACCGACAGCGAGGGCCAGTTTGCCGGCGTGGTCGTGGTGACGCTGGGTGTGGAAAATTTCCTGCGGCTGTTCGGCAAGATCGACATCGGCGAGCAGGGCGCCATTTCACTGAGCACGCCGGGCGGGCAACTGCTGGTGCGCCACCCCTTCCGTGAGCAGGACCTGGGCCGGGACTTCTCGCAGTCGCCCAATTTCCTGCGCCACTATGCGGGGGCGATGTCGGGCACGGCGTCGTTCCGCTCGGGCCTGGATGGCACGGAAAGAATCTATGCCTTCCTGCGCAGCGAGCGCTATCCGCTGGTGACCACGGTGGCCCTGGGCCGCGACGAGGCGCTCAGTTCCTGGCAGCGCCAGGCGCAGCTGACGCTGGCCGTGGTGCTGGGGCTGTTTCTGGCGATTGCGCTGATCGGCTGGCGGCTGACGGCGGCGATGCGGCTGCGCTCGCGTGCCGAATGCTCCCTGGTCAGCGCGCGCGAGGAATTGCTGCAGGCCAACCGCCGGCTGGAGGTGCTGGCCACCCAGGACCAGCTCACGGGCCTGGCCAACCGGCGCCGCTTCGACGAGGTGCTGGAGCGCGAGGCACGGCGCGCCGTGCGCGAGGGCACGCCGCTGTCGCTGCTGCTGATCGATCTGGACCATTTCAAGGGCTACAACGACGCCTACGGCCATGTGGCGGGCGATGCCTGCCTGCAGACAGTGTGTCGCGCCCTGGCCCAGGCCGTGCAGCGGCCCGGCGACATGGCGGCGCGCTACGGCGGGGAGGAGCTGGCCGTGGTGCTTCCCAATACGGACCAGGCCGGCGGGCTGCAGGTGGCCGAGCGGCTGCGTGCGCGCATCGAGGGCCTGGGCCTGGAGCACCGCAGCAGCCGCTTCGGCCATGTGACGGCCAGCATCGGCGTGGCGACAGCGCAGTGCGGTGAGGCTGGCGCGACTCAAGGCGCTACACAAAGCGCTACACAAGGCACTACCCACGGCTCCACCCAAGGTGCCGCCGTGGCGCTGGTGGAAGCGGCCGACCGTGCGCTGTACCGCGCCAAGGCCGCAGGGCGCAACTGCGTGCAGGGCTGAATGGGGTTGGGTCTGCGCGCGCTCAGTCCATGGGCGAGCGGTGGGCCACCACCTGCTGCTTGAGGTCGCCCAGCGCCTGGTACAGGTCGTTGCGGCTGGCCTGCGGCATGTCGCCGAACATGCCCATGACCCAGGACTCATGCGCCTTGGCCATGCGCGCAAAGGTCTTGCGGCCCAGCGGGGTGAGGTGCAGCACGGAGCTGCGCCGGTCGGACTCCACCTTGGTGCGCACCACCAGGCCCTCCTTCTCCAACTGGTCGGTGATGCCGGTGATGTTGCCGTTGGTCACCATCATGTGGCGCGACAGCTCGCCCATCTTCATGCCCTCTGGCGCCCGCTGCAGCTGGGCCATGAGGTCGAAGCGGGGCAGGGTGGTGTCGAATTCGCTGCGCAGGCGGTTGCGGATCTCGCCTTCGATGAGGTTGCAGCAGGTGAGCATGCGCAGCCACAGGCGCAGCGCATGGTGGTCGTCGGGCGCGGCGCGCGACTCCAGGTCGGGAGCGTGGGTCATGGCTGGTTCTGCGGTGTGGGGGCGCTCAAGCCCATCTGCGCGAGGATGGCGCGCGTCAGCGGGCTGGCCGGGTCGTTCAGGGTGAGCACGATGTCGAAATGGTTGGTGCCGGGCATGGCCACGTACTGGCCTGACGATGGACCGGGGCCACGGCGCTGGTTCCAGGCGGCCAGGTAGTCGTCGCTCTGGCGCTTGAATTCATCGGTCTCGCTCTCGCCGTAGCTGACGATGAGCGGGCAGGCCGCGCCGTGCGGCAGGAGGGCGGGGCTGTTGCGAATGGCGTCCTGCTCGCTCAGGCGCATCCATTCGTTGATGTGGGTGTGCACCAGCGGGCGCAGGTCGAACAGGCCCGACAGCGGTGCGGCGCCGCGCACCACGTCCTCGGGCACGCCGTAGTCCGCATGCCAGCCGCCGGCCAGCAGCATGCCCGCCAGGTGGCCGCCGGCCGAGCTGCCGCAGACATGGATGCGGCCCGGGTCGCCGCCGTAGCGGGCGATGTGCGCATGCACCCAGGCCAGGGCGCGGCGTGTCTGGTCCACGATGCGGTCCAGCGTGACGGCGGGCGCCAGCGAATAGTTCAGGGCCACCACCACGGCGCCGGCGCGCGTGAAGGTGGGCGCCATGCTGCTGGAGTCGTCCTTGGACAGCAGCCGCCAGTACCCGCCATGGATGAAGAAGAGAACAGGGGCGCCTGCCGCCCCGGTTGCTGCCGGGAAAATGTCCAGCAGCTCGTCGGCATGCTCGCCATAGGCCACGTTCAGCGCGCAGGGCAGGCTCTGGCGCGCGGCCCGGCTGTCGTCGGCATAGGCCTTGATGATGGGGGTGATGTCGGGTACCGTCGCGCGGGCGTTGTACTGGACATCGAGTCCGGCGCGGTCGTAGTGACGGTAGAGTGCGGGCATTGGAACGGAGATGGCGCGAAATGGTTTGTATGGCAGGTATTGGTACAAGTCCCAGACTTGTTCTGCAAAATACTTTAAACCTAAACTAAGACCCGCGCCAACCGTTCCAGCCCTTACAGAGTTTCCCGTCCAGCGTGACGGAAGACTGCCTCACCACCGATTGCCATCCGCGCGGCCCGCGCAAGGAGCACAGCAGCATGCGTTTCCTCACCCCCTTCCTGGCCGCAGCGGCCCTGGCCCCTGCCTTTGTTCCCGCGCTCGCGCAGGCGGACACCATCAAGGTCGGTATCGCCAACGATATTTCCGGGCCGTTTGCCGCGCTGGGCGCCGAGGCGCGTGACGGCTTCAACCTCGCCATCAAGCAGCTGGGTGGCAAGCTGGGCGGCCAGCCGGCCGAGTTCCTGCAGACCGACATGGGCGGCAACCCCGACCAGGCGCGCCAGCTGGTCACGCGCTACATACAGCGCGACAAGGTGGATTTCTTCACCGGCCCCATCGGCTCCAACGTGGCCCTGGCCGTGGGCCCGGCGCTGTTCGGCGCCAAGGTGCCCTACCTGTCCAACAATCCCGGCCCCAGCCAGTTCGCGGGCGCGCAGTGCAATGCGTTCTGGTTCGGCACGTCCTACCAGAACGATGCCTTCCACGAGGCAGCCGGCAAGCTGGCCGCCGACCGTGGCTTCAAGAAGATGTTCATCATGGCGCCCGACTATCCGGCCGGCAAGGATGCGCTGGTCGGCTTCAAGCGCGGCTACAAGACCGCGCCCGGCGAAGAGGTCTACACCAAGCTGGGCCAGATCGACTACGCGGCCGAACTGGCCCAGATCCGCGCGGCCAAGCCCGATGCGGTCTACATCTTCCTGCCGGGCGGCATGGGCATCAACTTCGTCAAGCAGTTCGTGTCCACGGGGCTGTCGCAAAGCGTCAAGCTGATCGGCCCGGGCTTCTCGGCCGACGAGGACGTGATCCAGGCCGTGGGCGAGCCCATGCTGGGCATGGTCAACACCGCGCAGTGGGCGCATGACCTGGACGTGCCGCAGAACAAGGCCTTCGTCGAGGCCTTCCGCAAGGAGTACAAGGGCCGCAACCCCTCGGTCTACGCGGCCCAGGCGTATGACGTGATCATGGCCATGGATGCGGCCGTCAAGCAGGCCGGCGGCAAGGCCTCGGACCGCCAGGCCATCGTCAAGGCGCTGGAGAAGGCCGACTACGCCTCGGTGCGCGGCCCCTTCACGTACGGCAAGAACCACTATCCCATCCAGGCCTACTACCAGCGCGTGATCGAGAAGGATGGCAGCGGCCGCATCACCAACAAGCTGGTGGGCAAGGTGTTCGACAAGTACCAGGACGTCTACGTCAACGACTGCAAGATGTGACCCCGCCGCCGCGCCCCCGTCGGGCGCGGCGTGCCTTGATCTTGATTTTCAAAGCCGGATGATTTGTTGACCGCGCGCGGGCCGATGCGCCCGCGGCAGGGGGCGTGTGGATGACGTGGACGCTGCTCTTGGAGCAATTGCTCAATGGCCTGCAGTTCGGGCTGATGCTGTTTCTGATCGCGGCCGGGCTGACCCTGGTGTTCGGCATCATGGACATCATGAACCTGGCCCATGGCTCGCTGTACATGGCGGGCGCCTATGTGGCGGCCGAGACCATGCAGCGCACGGGCTCGTTCACCGCGGCCGTGCTGGTGGCGGCCGTGGCTACGGGCGTGGCGGGTGTGGTGCTGGAGCTGGTGCTGATACGGCGCCTTGCCGTGCGTGACCATCTGGCCCAGGTGCTGGGCAGCTATGCGGTCATCCTCATTGCCAATGACCTGGTCAAGATGGTCTGGGGCCCGGCGCCGGTGATGCTCAACATGCCGGCCGCGCTGTCGGGGCCGGTGCAGTTGCTGCCCGATCTCATGTACCCGGCCTACCGGCTGATGATCATCGTCTTCGGCCTGGCCGCCGCGTTGGGCCTGTACTGGTTCGTGACGCGCACGCGCGCCGGCGTGCTGGTGCGGGCAGGCGCCTCCAACCGCCAGATGGCCACGCTGATGGGCGTGCGCGTGCCGCTGCTGTTCCTGGGCGTGTTCACGCTGGGCGCCATGCTTGCGGCGGTGGCGGGTGCGCTGCTGGGGCCCATCACTTCGGTGCAGGTCGGCATGGGGGAAGAGATCCTCATCCTGGTGCTGGTGTGCATCGTCATCGGCGGCATAGGCTCCATACGGGGGGCCCTGGTGGGCGCCCTGCTGGTGGGCATGGTGGATACGGCGGGGCGGGCCTTCCTGCCCATGCTGCTGCGCCAGGTGTTCTCCCCGGCGGTGGCATCCAGCGTGGGGCCCACGCTGGCGGCGATTTCCATCTACGTGCTGATGGCGGTGGTGCTGGTGTACCGTCCTTCCGGCCTTTTCCCTGCGCGAGGCTGAGCATGGAACACAGCACATTGCAAGGCAGGTTCCAGGCCCGGTTCTTCTGGACCGTGCTCGCGCTGCTGGCGCTGGCGGTGTTCCCGCTGGTGGCGCCTGCACTGGGGCTGGACTTCTACATCTCCTTCGTGCGCCGCGTGCTGATCTACGCGCTGGCCGCCACCAGCCTGAACCTCATCCTGGGCTATGGCGGCATGGTGGCGCTGGGGCATGCGGCCTTCTTCGGTGCTGGGGCCTATGCGGTGGGCATCCTGGCGATGAACGGCGTGACCTCGGCCCTGGTGGCCTGGCCGGCCGCCGCGCTGCTGGCCGGGCTGCTGGCCGCCGCCACGGGCGCCGTGTCGCTGCGCACGCGCGGCGTGTACTTCATCATGATCACGCTGGCCTTTGCGCAAATGCTGTTCTACATCTTCATCTCGCTGCGCCAGTACGGCGGCGAGGACGGGCTCAACCTGCCCGGCCATTCCGTGCTGCCCGGGCTGGACCTGGGCCACGACGTTTCTTTCTACTACGTGGTGCTGGCGCTGTTCGCGGTGCTGATGGCCTTGTTCGGCCGGCTGGTGGATTCGCGCTTCGGCAAGGCGCTGCAGGGCGTACGCGAGAACGAGTCGCGCATGGAGTCGCTGGGCTACCCGGTCTACCGCCTGAAGCTCGTGGCCTTCGTTCTCAGCGGCGCGGTGGCGGGGCTGGCGGGCGCGCTGCTGGCCAACCACAACCTGTTCATCTCGCCCAGCCTCATGCACTGGACCCAGTCGGCCAACCTGCTGATCATGGTGCTGGTGGGGGGCGTGGGCCTGCGCTGGGGCGGCGTGGCCGGCGCCGTCGTCATGCTGACGCTGGAGGAAGTGCTTCGCATGTGGACCGAGTACTGGCACCTGCCGCTGGGCCTGCTGCTGCTGTGCGTGGTGTTCGGCGCGCCACGCGGCCTGACGGGCCTGTGGTCCGCACGCGGGAGGCAGGCATGAGCGGCGCGGCCACACCTATCTCCATTCCCACCCCGGCCCTGGAGGCTAAGGGCCTGGTGCGCCGCTTTGGCGCGCTGCTGGCCACCGACCATGTCTCGCTGTCGCTGGCGCCTGGCGAGATCCATGCGCTGATCGGCCCCAATGGCGCGGGCAAGTCCACGCTCATCCATCTGCTGTCGGGCACGCTGGCGGCCGACGCCGGCACCCTGGCACTGGCCGGGCGCGACGTGAGCGCGCTCAACGCCCACCAGCGCGTGGCGGCGGGGCTGTCGCGGTCGTTCCAGATCACCAACATCTTCAAGCAGTCCAGCGTGCTGGACAACCTGGTGCTGGCCGTGCAGGCGCATGCCGGCAGCAGTTTCCGCTTCTGGCGCCCGCGCGCGGCCGAGGCTGCGCTGTACGAGCAGGCCCGAGAGCTGGCGCGCGAATGCGCCATTGGCGCCAGCCTGCTGCAGCGCCCCGCAGGCACGCTGCCGCATGGCGAGCAGCGCAAGCTGGAGTTCGCGCTGGCCCTGGCCGCGCGGCCCGGCGTGCTGCTGCTGGACGAACCCATGGCCGGCATGGGGCCTGATGAAACACTGCGCCTGACCGAGCTGATCGAATCCCTGCGCGGCCGCGCCGCCATGCTGCTGGTGGAGCACGACATGCAGGCCGTGTTCCGCCTGGCCGACCGCATCTCCGTGCTGGTCTACGGCCGCATCATCGCCACCGGCACGCCCGACGAGATACGTGGCAACGCCGATGTGCGCCAGGCCTACCTGGGAGACGAAGAAGTGAAGGAGGGCGCGTGATGCTCGAAATGCAGGCCGTGCAAAGCGGCTACGGACCCAGCCAGGTGCTGTTCGGCGTGGACCTGCGCATCGAGGCAGGCCAGGTCGTCACCCTGCTGGGCCGCAACGGCATGGGCAAGACCACGCTGCTTCGCACGCTGCTGGGCCAACTGCCGCTGCGCGCTGGCCGCATGGTGTTTGCCGGGCAGGACATCGCCGGCTGGGCCACCGACCGCATCGCCCGCGCCGGCGTGGCCATCGTGCCCGAAGGCCGCCAGTGCTTTCCCAACCTCACGGTGCGCGAGCACCTGACGGCCTTTGTGGCCCATCGCAATTCGGGCAGCCCCGGCGCGGCAGAGCCCTGGTCGCCCGAGCGCGTGTTCGCCCTGTTCCCCCGCCTGGGCGAGCGTGCCTCCAACATGGGCAACCAACTGTCGGGCGGTGAACAGCAAATGCTGGCCATAGGCCGCGCCCTGGTCACCAACCCGCGCCTGCTCATCCTGGACGAAGCCACCGAGGGCCTGGCCCCCCGCATCCGCGAAGAGATCTGGTCCTGCCTGGCCCAGGTGCGCGCCGCTGGCCAGACCATCCTGGTCATCGACAAATACGTGGAGCGCCTGCTGGGCCTGGCCGACCGCCACCTCATCCTGGAGCGCGGCAAGGTCGTATGGAGCGGAGACTCGGCCGCGCTGGATGGGGACAGAGCGCTGTGGGAACGGTATTTGGGAGTGTGAGCACGCGCAATGCATTCGCAGTTCAAGGCGAAATTCAAGACGCGATGGAGGGTTGAATGGCATTGAAGATCAATGGGTGGCATGCCATTCAAATACATGCCTGTATCCAAGATGGGAAATTGCTTACATTTATAGGATGTATCTGACCCTGCATTTGATTGCTCTATAGCCATAGGCTTGTCTATGATCCCCGCTCACCAAGAGACGGGAGGCCGCCCCCAGGGCGGTTCATACAATGACACGCCGAGTCACCATCCATACGCCATTGGGCGATGAGCTGCATTTCCGTGAATTGCGCGGCCAGGAAAACATCAGCCAGCTCTTCAGCCTCGATGTGGAAATGCTCAGCGAAAACGAAAGCATCGATCCCAAGGCCCTATTGGGCAAAAACGCCACCATAGAAATTGAAACCCAGGGCGGCGGCAGGCGCTT
>NZ_JABEPN010000016.1:0-46337 GCF_018320755.1 Delftia sp. PE138
ACCAGCAGCGTTCCAGTCGCGCAGGCGGCGCCAGCAAGTCATGCCGCTGCCGTACCCAAGGGATTGGGGAAGGTCTTCCCACGGAATGCCTGTTTGCAACACAAACAGGATGCCGTTGAGGGCGGCTTCATCGCTGACTGCGAGCTTGCGCGCACCGCCTTTGGAGGAAGGTACGAAGGCTGGGATGAGAGGTTGTAGCTGTCGCCACAGTTCTTTGCTTACGGGTCGTCGTGCCATGAGGGCAGCGAGCATAACGCTCTGCGGGGGGCTTCTGACCAAGTGGTGTTAGCCGCTCTAAGCGTTTGCGTGCTGTAGGCATCGAGAAGGGAGCATTGGCCACTGATGCAGCCTCATGAGAGTTCCTGGTGCGTTGAATCCGAAGCGACGGATGACTTCGACTGTGCAGACCTATGAGTAGTCCATAAGTTGCCCGGTTGATTTCACTCAATGAGCGTTCTGGCACGATAGCTAGATCGCAGTAGCAGCCGCTGATCAAGTCCGTTGTCAGGGGTGGATTCAACCGGTCAACGCAATACACTCATCAAACATCTCTGCAGGTGTTCTAAACGCCAGCGTCTTCCTGCGACGTTGGGTCAACTGCCTTTCAATCGCATCCAGTTCTTCCTGCGATTAGCCCGACAGGCCCAGGCCTTTGTGAAGATACTGCCTGAGTAAGCCGTTCATGTTCTCGTTGGTGCCCCGTCGCCATGGATGGTGGTGGTCGCAGAAGTAGATCTGGATGTCGGTTGCCAACGTGAAGCGCTTGTGACCAGCCATTTCCGTACCGCGATCCCTAGCAGGGGGACGGTGGAGCTCATGCCATGTGCTGTGCCAGGTGGCCAAGGTGATGCAGACCACACTGCGCCGTGGGTCGTATCGATGGGGAGGAGTTTGTGGCCGTTTTCCTGCATGCCGATGCCATCGGCGTGATGGCGCTGGCAGAGAGCTTTTGTGCGCCGCGATTGAAGCCGGCCCATGACGCCCGCCTTGTGCCGGTAGCGATAGCGGCGGAAAAATCTTTGACATAATCGCCGCCGCTTTGTATCTAAAAGTTTAGCAAAAGGAAAATATGCTCAAGCCGGTATGGTTGTCAGTTGCATTGCTGTCGGCGGTATGTATGGTGTCAGCTTGCGGTGGCGGAGGTGGCTCGGGAGACAGCCAGCCAGGCGGCAATCCGGGCACGGGGCTACCGGGAACCGGAACTCCGGGGACCGGGAATCCAGGGACGGGCAATCCGGGCACGGGTAACCCTGGAACAGGCGGCGGTACGGATGGCGGGGTCGGCAATTCCTGGCTGACTTTCAGCCCGGCATCGATTTCCCATACGGTGAGCGAGCGCAGTTTTTCCGAGGCCATTTCCGTGGTGGCCACGTCCAGCAAGACCATTGCCGAACCGGTCAATGTGGCTATCGTGGATACCGAGGGCGTGGTCGATCCGCAGATGACCGAGGTGATCCAGCTGGAAGCCACCCGCTATGAGGCGAGGTTGTCGGTATTGCCGACACTCAAGCCGGGCAAGTATCGCGGTGCGTTCACGGTCAAGCTCTGCCTGGACGATCCCCAGACCTGCCAGAGGCCCTATCCTGGTTCGCCGTGGCTGGTGCCGTACGAGATCGAAGTCACACCCTGGCAGAAGCCGCGCGCCGAGCACAAGCTGCTGGTCTCGGAGGTGGGTGTGGCACTGAGCGCCATGCCAGGCTTTTCGCGCCTGAGCCATTCGCTGCGCGTGTCCGACAATCTGGGTCAGGCGAGCCGCTGGCAGGCTCGTTCCGACCAGGCCTGGCTGAGCGTGACCGCGTCCGGCTCGGCCGGGCAAGAGCTGCAGATCCAGGCCGACCCTGCGGCGCTGGTCACGAATGCCATCAGCTATGCCACGGTCACCGTCAGCTCCACCGATGCGGGCGTGGCCGCCGCCCAGCCCGTGGTCGTGGCCCTGTGGAAGGGGGGGGAGGCATCGCGCCTGCTGGCCAGCGGCCATGGTGTGACCACGCCTTATCTGCAGTTGCTGGCCGACCCGATCCGGCCCCATGTCTATGCCCACAACGGCTATGGCACGGTGGACGTGTTCAACGTGTACACGGGCGCGCGCGTGGGGGCGCTGTCCGCGCCGGGCGCCAGGCTGAGCAAAATGCTGGCCTCTCCCGACGGTGCCTACCTGTATGTCTGGGACTTGCCGGGCCGGCAAATCCTTGTGTTCGATGTGCGCGCCGGCCAACTGACCGCGACTTGGCCGCTGACGCCGCTCAAAGCGGGCGAGTTCCTGGAGCAAGAGATCGATCTGGCCTATGCACGCCCGAATGGTACGGGCCTGGTGGTGTCGACCACGGGGCAGATTTTTCGGGCCTCGGATGGCAAGCAACTGGCTGGCGCGGTCGCCGAGCCTGGACGCTGGTGGCCATACTTCAGCGCCCAGCTGCAATCCAGCTATCTCGCGGTTTCGCCCGACGGCATGCGCGTTTTCTCCACGGATTCGCGCAGAAAATCGCCCAATACGCCGTTTTACTGGGATATGGACTACAGCGAGGAAAATGGCGGCAGCTTGTCGCTGTCCCGGCCGTTTACCGCGCCCTTGTCGCAGCAGCGCCTGGATCAGGCGGTGGGCCTTGTGGTGTCGCGTGATGGCAAGCAGGTGCTCATGCCAGAGTCCAACGGCATTTCCGCCTGGAGCACGCAAGATCTGTCACGGTTGGGAGCATTGCCACGACGCCAGGGGACAGGCGCGACCCTGGTCCTGGCCGCGGACGGCCGCATGGTCATCGACAGTGGCGACAACGGTCAATTCGACCTACTTGCGGCCGACGGCCAGTTGATTAGAAGCATGGCGCCCTTCTTGCCCGTGGCGGGCAGCAAGCCGGACGAGTCGACCATCATCCGCTCCTGGTCGCCCCGGCTGGCGGTGTCCTCGGACGGCGCTGTCGTGATCCAACGGGCCTACCATCAGGTGGGCCGGGAAACCACCTTCCTGCTGACCTTCATGCCCATCGCTCCCTGAGGCACAACGGTCCAGCCGGACTGCAACGGCCCCCGCTCTGCCCCGGCTGCAAGCCCAGGCCAAGAGCGCGGGCCTGCCTTTGAATTGCAGCATCAGCCATGGATGGCTTTGATGTGAACCAGCAATGCACCGTCACTGAGGTGGTGTCTTTGCTCGCTGCTGGCTGCTCGCACAAAGTGCTCGTGACCCGCTGATGCTTACATCCAGCAGCCGGCAATGCACCGAGATGGGTCACACCCTTCGATGCCCGCAAAGTCAGGTGCTGCCAGCGGGACGCTCATACGGGTGGTCAGCGCATCGACGCGAGCAAGCCGAACTGCTTGTGATTGGGATACAGCACATCGAACTTGGCCTGCGACTCATCCGACAGATTCACCATGATGACGCCGATGGCGAGCGTGCCCAGCACGGCGCCAGCACGTAGCCAATGCAGCCAGCGCATGGCTGCGGAGTACCGGTTCGGAGCGGTTGTCTTGGTGTTTATGAGATTGCGGGGGAGGGGCGAGTTGGAAGGAAGCGCTTGGCATACACCGATGCCCGCAGCCCGCCGACTTTCACGAGCCGATGATGACGGCGGCGCTACCGTGGGCGCAGGGACCCAGCGCAGGTCGCACAGTTTAGGCCCCCGGTGCGTGCGCACATGAAACCGTGTCATCGTGGCCAAGGCCATTGGCAATTCGTTCGCCGAGCCGCAGGGAGATACCTTTTCGGCTGGCTGGAACCTCAACCCTGACTGCGGACGGAAGAGCTATGCCTGTAGAGCCGCTGCCACGCTGTCCGGCCACCTCTTCACCGAACAGGCGGCGCTGCGCAGTGCGTTCGGGCAGGTCGAGCTGCACCGCGTCGTCCCGAGCGCTGGAGTCCGAGAAAGACACGAAACGGTCGTGACCTGGCGGCTCCACTGTTCTGGTCACGTCAGGCCGTGACTTCCGCGAGCAAGGTTTCGGCAGCAAGCTTGCCGAGCGCATTGCCAGCCAGCGGGCTGTCGCCCGTGATGAGTTGCCGGTCCCGGTGCACGGCGCCCGAGATGCCATCGTTCACGATCTCGATTCCCAAGGCCTTGAGCCTTTCGCCGAACTTCCAGGTCAGGTGACCCGGCATGTAGCCGATGTCGGGAGTCTGCGCGTCGAGCGCGTCGGGGAAGGCACATATCTTGTAGCCCCGGTAGATGTCGCTATCGCCAATCGCGAGGAATGCGGCAGGGCCGTGGCACAGGGAGATGACGAACCGGTTGTTGGCGGCCGCCCATTCCAGCACCGCCCCCACGTCACGGCTGTCGGGCAGGCCGATCAGTGCGCCATGCCCGCCAGGCACGAAGATGGCTGCATATTGCTCCAGGCCCTGCGCAAGCACAGACGACTGGCGCAGCGGCTGCTTGAACTGCGGGTGGTACTTGTCGAAGAAGCCCTTGACCGTCTCGTCTTCGGATGGCATGGCCCAGAACTCGAACTTGACGGGGTTTCCCGAAACCGTTGCCACGTCGAAGGCGAAGCCTGCCTTGTCGAGGTGGTACATGGGCAGCAAGGTTTCGACGGGATGGTTGCCGGTGGAAAAGAAGTTGCCGTTGTCGGTCAGCAGGTAGCGCTCGTCCGCGCCGATCATCAGGATCTTCTTGCTCCCTTGATAGGTTGTCGCGTAATGGGCATCCCGCAGGTCGGACTTGGGCGACGTGAACTGACTGAGCGAGTAGCGGGATGGAAAGAACGCATTGAACTCGGCCGGGTCAGGTTGAGGTTGCTTGTCCTGGGTAGCTTGTTCAGCCATGGGGTACCTCTCGGGTAGGTTGCGGAAGGTCCAACGATGCTGCGGCAAAAATCCTGTGGCAGTGAGGCATTTCCGTCAATGCAGTGCAGACAAAGTTGACGATCCGCTTGCATCTGTTCGATGTCCCCGACAGAGTCCATGTCGTTCATCGTCGCAAGACTCGGAGCCAAGCCTTTCTGACCGGCATGGCCTGTGCGGCCGATGCGGTGAACGTGCACTTCAGGGCTTCGGATTGCTCGATGCAATTTGCTCCGTAGCCAGTTGCTTTTGCTGCATGAATGGCGCTTGCAGGCAATGGCAGGTTCGGGCTCGTTGCGCATCAGTTCACAGAGCACAACCAGCCTGAATCTGGCGGCCAGCAGTCGGCTGGCGACCCGTTGCTGTCGCTCAGTTTCAGTTTGCGGGAGTCGGCTTTCGAGCCATCGTCGCTGATTGCGGACAGATTCCGTTGCCAACTGAGAAGCCAGAAGCGCTCGCCTTAAACCCCATCATTCGGCGCGGCGAGATGCCAGGTTGGCATGAATCCACGACGACACGTCCGTTACCGGAATGGAGCGGCGTTGGTTGAACGTGCCGCTCTTGGCCCACGACATGCCGCGCCCCTGGGCAAAGGCTGCACGGTACTTGCTCATCATGTTTTGCGGGTCGCGCGCCAGCTCATCCAGCAGGTACTGCTCGGTCCATACCGACCGGGTGAAAGAGCGGCCAAGGCCCGCCTCCAGCTTGTCCGCCACCTCGCCGTAAGTCACGGTGTCGCCTGCCAGATACACAATCTCGTTGCGGATGCGCGGTTGGGCGAACACCACTTCGGCCGTCAGCGCGCCGATGTCGTCGGGAGTGGTCAACGTCACTGCAGTATCAAGGCTTCCCAGGGCGTGGACCGCATGGTTGTGCAGGTCGACGACGCCGAACTCGGGCTCGAACAGGTAGCTCATGAACATGCCGGTGGAGATGATGACCCACTCCGTCTGATTCTGGCTGCGCAGCAGCTCACGTACGTCGAGCTGTGCGTCGAAGATGTCCTGCGGGCCGCCCCGGCCGATCACGTCGAAGTCGACCCCGAACTGCCAGGGGAAGTACCGGGGAATGCCTGACTGCAGCGCGGCCCGCGCCAGCTTCATCGGTGTGTTGATGCCGGCTGCATAGCCTGCGCACCCGATCACGGTGTCATAGCGCGCGAAAACCACGGCAAGCTCATCGATGGAGCTTTTCACCAGGTCGCCCAGGACGATCTCGATGCCGAGGCTACGAATCTCCGCGATATCCCGCTGCTTGGCAGGCTCGGAGGATTCCACGGCGCTGGCGCGCAGCAGCACGCTGATCTTGGTACCGGCCGCGCTCTTGGCACGACGTGCGAGGTTGCGAAGCACCGGCAGGCCGAGTTCGCCGGCACCGAGGACGAGGATGCTTCGAGACGTCGCGCTAGGGTCTAATTGGTTCATCGTGTGGACAGGAGATTGAGAGAGTTCTGGCAGTCTAGCCACGCACCGAAGATGATGTAAGAAGGCACACGCGTGATACCGAGAGCAAACCACAGTGAACCGAGACGAAATTCTTCAATACGCGCAGAACGTTTGCGATGGCCTGCGAGACGATGACGATGGGGTGCGACGCGAGGTGCTTGCGCATGCCGGAAACCGCTGGTCGCTTGGCATTCTTCATACGCTGGGGGTGTATGGCAGGCTGCGCCACGCGGAGATTGGCAGGCGTATGCACGGCGTCACCCAGCGCATGCTGACGCTGACACTGCGGCAGTTGGAGCGTGATGGCTTAGTGCTGCGCCATGACTTCGAAGAGGTGCCGCCCAGGGTGGAATACGAGCTGTCGGAAAACGGCATGGAGTTGCTCCTGCGCTTGGTGCCGCTGTGGACGTGGATCGTCGAGAATGCAGACCACTTTCGGGAAGCTAGGCAAACGTTTGACACTCTTCACTGCGATGCCGACTCATAGGCTGCTGCGGTGTTGACTAATAAAGCGGTCAGCCAAGCAGTCATTGCCAACAGCAGCTTCTGGCCGTTTGCCATCGTCTGAAAAGAGCAGCCTGCCTTGACGACATCAATACGCAGGCAGCGATCCCTTGTCGCTTAATCCTGCCAACATGCCGTCATAGGGGCTGCCGTTTGTTCGCCCTGCCGCCCAGCCACCAACCCCAATACAGCTTTTTTCTCCTGCGCCCGACCGCCGCGAGCAAGCGTGCTCCACGCCAGGATCACTTCAGCAAGATCATCGTCCTCGCAGTAAAGGTAGGCAGTCGGCACTCCGAGGATTTGCGCAATCCGGTGAGACTTTTCCACGGGTGGCCGCCATCGTCGTGTCCAAGCCGAAGACAACCATCCCAGCTTGCCTTCCGTTCTACGAATTCCGTAGAGACGCCCCTCGCCGATTCAACGAGCATCGCAGGATGCCTCATCATCCCGATCCTTCAACGGCTGCTTCTGCCGCGCCTCGGCTCGACGACCTCGCCATCGACGCCGTTCTGCACATGGGCGCCGCGCTGGATGTGCTGGACCTGCACGCTCGCCACAAGGTCACGGCCATCAATTGCGTGTGCCGCGATCTGCTGCGCATCTACTACGTGAAGGCCGATCAGGCGCAGTCGCTGGAGCCGCAGGACAAGGAATTGCTGGGCCTGCTGCACGACACGGCGGTGAACCTGGGCTATGCCATCGAGGTGGTGGACCATCTGAATGGCGACGAGGCCGACGACCCCATCCTCTATGCCGTGAGCTATCTGCTCAAGGCGGCCAAGCGGTTTGCGGATGAGGGCGTGGCGGCGGGATTGGCGTGCGGGGCTTGCGTTTGAAATAAGTGGTTGCTAAAGTGTCGCCATGCCCGAGAACGACATTTTCAAGGCCCTGGCCGACCCTACGCGCCGCTCCATCTTCGAGAAGCTGGCCGCTGGCAGCATGCATGCCAGCGCGCTGCGCGAGGGGATGGATATCAGCCAGTCGGCCATGTCCCAGCATCTGGCCGTGCTGCGCAATGCGGGGCTGGTGAGCGAGCAGCGGCAGGGGCGCTTCATGCATTACGAGGTCGATCCCGAAGGGCTGGCGCAGATTGCGGGCTGGCTGGCGAAGTACCGCGCCTACTGGCCGCAGCGCGTGGGTGCACTCAAGGGCCTGCTCAAGGACATGGACCAATGAACAAGATGAGCGATATGGACACCGACGATGCGGCCCGCGAGCTGGTGCAGGAGTACGCGCTGGACGCTCCGCCCGAGAAGGTCTGGCGCGCCCTGAGCATTCCCGAGCTGCGCGCGCACTGGCTGCCGGGCACCGAGCATGCCGAGCCTTTGCGGCAGGTGCCGCAGCAGGAACTGCGCCTGCGGCTGCGCGAGGCGGAGCCTCCCTTTCTTGAAAGCACGGTGGACCTGCAGATCAGCCCCGGCGCCGATGGCGGCACGCTGCTGCGCATCGTCCATGTGCTGACCGATGCGCGAGTACAGCCGGCCAGGGAGGCGGCCAACGACGGCGGCTTCCTGATGTACGCGACCTGAAACCCTGCCCGGGCAACGGGGCATGCGGCGCAGGGCCGCAGCCCTTTCTTTTTCACCACCACACACAGGAGTTCGCCCATGCGCGAATCGATGATGCTCGTCCCCATGGTTGTCGAACAGTCGGCGCGCGGAGAGCGGTCCTTCGACATCTACTCGCGCCTGCTGCGCGACCGCGTGATCTTTCTCAACGGCGAGGTCAACGACGCGGTCTCTGCCCTGGTCTGCGCGCAACTGCTGTTCCTGGAGGCGGAGAACCCGGACAAGCCCATTCACCTCTACATCAACTCGCCGGGCGGGGTGATCACCAGCGGGCTGGCCATGTACGACACCATGCAGTTCATCAAGTCACCCGTGCACACGCTGTGCATGGGCACGGCGCGCTCCATGGGCTCCTTCCTGCTCATGGCCGGCGAGCCCGGCCACCGCATGGCCCTGCCCAACGCCAGCCTGCACGTGCACCAGCCGCTGGGCGGCGTGCAGGGCCAGGCCTCCGACATCCGCATCCATGCCGAGGAAATGCTGCGCACCAAGGACCGCGTGACACGCCTGTACGCCCAGCACTGCGGCCGCAGCTACGAAGAGGTGGAACGCGACCTGGACCGCGACCGCTTCATGACCGCAGAAGAAGCCCGCGAATGGGGCCTGATAGACAAGGTCCTGGACCGGCGCACGGCAACCCCCTGAGCCGCCGCGCCAGCGAGCGGCTGCCTTTCTCCCCACTCCCGTATGTCCGCGCCTGCGGCGTGGCGGTTGCGGGGTTGCAAGCCTGCCGAAGGACAGGCTTGCTTCGTCATCTGACTCGCCGTGATGTTTGAACGTAGCGCGCAGCGCGAAGTGAGTTTCACGGCGAACCCCGCAACCGCCACGACGCAGGTTGCCCCGTAGCGAAGCGAAGGGGTCGCAGACATTCGGGTCGTCTTTCTTTGGCCTACCTTTCTTTGACGAATCAAAGAAAGGTAGGTCGGCCGCCGGGCCGAGACCCGGCCTCGAACGAAAACCACCCGGCAGGGGCAAAGACGGACCCTGGCCCACGCCAGAAGGCTAACCCCGCCCCCTCATCACCCCCGCCAACAACGGCATCCCCGTCCTCCGAGTGAACTCCTCATAACTGATGGGCGCACTCATCCGCGTATCCGGGCTATTGGCCTGCCAGTGCGCCCAGGCACGCCCCGTGCTCGCGTCGTAGACCAGCTTGAAGATATGGCTGGGCACATGGACCTTGCCCGGCCCGATGGTCAGGGGCTGGCCGTCGAACACCGGGCCGGTGAAGACGTAGACATCGCCCTTGGCGCGCTGGGCATAGCGGCGCGTGTCCTGCTCGACCTTGCTCCAGACGCCGCCGTTGTGGGTCTGGTCCTGGGGAACCATGTTGGCCAGGCTGAAGCTCTGGGCCATGGCCTCGGGCGAGTACATGTCGCCGGCCGGCGCCATGTGGCCGCGCGAGTAGCCGGAGCGGCGGTAGTCGTCCAGTTCGGCACGCTCGGCGCGGGGCAGGCGGGCATCGGCATAGAACTTGTCGCTGCGCTTGAGGCCCTGGCCCTGCTCCAGCAACTGGCGGTTCAGGCGCTCCACCACGAAGACGGGCGTCTTGGTCTGTCCGCTGTGCAGCACGGCGAAGGCGCTGAAGCACAGCTCGCGCTGAAGGGGCTGGACCTGCAGGGCAGGGGGCTCGCCACCGGGGAAGAAATCGCGGCAGTGCGAAAAGCCCGTGGCCAGGCTGCCGGCAGGCGGGCTGCCACCACCGGAGGCCGTGCCCGAACCTGTCTCCGGCTGCTTGCGCAGGTGCTCCAGCCCGGGGATGGGCAGGGTGGACAGCAGGGGCGGCTCGGGCAGCTTGGGATGCCAGTTCGGGTCCAGGCTGCAGCTGGCGATCTGGAAGGTGCCCGCTGCCGCGACCACGGCGGCGATCACGGAGCGCCACAGTCCGCTGCGGCCGCTGCGGCCGGAGGCTTTCTTCTTGGAGGCGGGGGAGGAACTGCGCTTGCGCGCGGAAGGCTTCTTGTTCTTGACTGTCATTCGGGGGCGGCAGGCGCTGGCCGCAGGGAGGCAAGTCCGCAATGGCGCGGGTTCTGGTTCGGGTCCTAGGAATTCTCCTATGTTTCCAGGCCCCCAAATGTGTCCAGGTGCTCCGAAAGCGAGCCGTGCGCTGCCGGTCCTCAGGCCTTGGGCTGGAGACGGGCCGTCCGGTGTTCGGACGGCGCGCCGAACCAGCACAGCGCCAGCGCCAGCACCGCGATGCCGCCCAGCGAAAGAAAGGCCGCATCAAAGCCGAAGCGCTGCGCGATCCAGCCCGCCAGTGCCGGGCTGGCGGCCGCGCCCAGGCCCTGCAGCGTCATCACGGCGCCCAGGCCCGCGTTGACGTGGCCGGTGCCGCGCAGCGTCTGCGCGACCAGGCCCGGCAGGGCAACGCCCAGCAGCCCGGCGCCCACGCCGTCCAGCACCTGCACGGGGATCAGCGCCCAGTCGGAGCCCCAGGTGGCGGCGACCAGGCCGCGCAGCGGCAGCGACAGCAGGGCCGCCTTGACCAGCAGCCAGTAGCCGCTGCGCTGGGCGTGGCGCCCGGCGAGCAGGGCCATGGGGATCATGACCAGTTGCGCCACGATGATGGTCAGCGCCGTGAAGCCGCTGGGGTTGGCATGGCCGCGCGCCACGGCGGCCTGGCCCAGCAGCGGCAGCATGGCGGCATTGCCCAGGTGGAACAGCAGCATGGCCACGGCCAGCACCCGCAGCGCCGGCGTGCCCGTGAGCACGTGTATCAGGCCGGGTGCGCAAGGCCCGGCCTGCTCTGGGGGCGGCGTGTCTTGCGGGGTTTCATCCAGCCGCATCAGCGCCAGGCAGGCCAGCGAGGCGCAGCCCATCAGGGCCATGAGCACGAAGACGGAAGGCAGTCCCCAGCGCAGGCCCATGGCCCCCGCCAGTGCGGCCGTGGCCACGTTGCCGGCGTGGTTCCAGGCTTCGTTGATGCCCAGTTGCCGGGGCAGGTCCGTATGGCCGGTGATCTGCAGCGTGATGCCCAGCAGGCAGGGGGCGATCAAGGCCGCGACCACGCCGGTGATGACCTGCGATGCCGCCGTCACGGCCAGCGACGGTGCGATCCAGATGGCCAGGTTGCCCGCCAGCAGCAGGGCGATGGCCGCTGCCAGCAGCCTGCGCTTGCGGCGCGAGGCATCGACCAGCGCGCCCAGCGGCGTGGTGGCCAGCATGCCCGTGATGCCGCCCAGGGCCATGACGTAGCCGATGTCGTCCAGCCGCCAGCCCTGGGCGAGCAGGAAGACGCCCAGGAAGGGGCCCAGGCCGCGTCGCGCACATCGGCCAGGAAGAAGTGGAGCCCCGGCAGCCAGCGCCGCGCATGGTGGTGCGTGCGGTGCATGGCGGCTTCCTTCAGCGCAAAGGGCCCTTGAACACGAAGAAGGCGCCCAGGCAGATGAAGCCGAAGCCTACCAGGTGGTTGAGGGTGAGCTTCTCGCCCAGGTAGAGCACGGAGAAGACGGCGAACACCACCAGCGTGATCACCTCCTGGATGGTCTTGAGCTCGGCCGCGCTGTAGACCTCATGGCCGAGCCGGTTGGCAGGCACGGCGAAGCAGTACTCGGCCAGCGCGATCAGCCAGCTCACCAGGATGACGAGGTACAGCGGCCGGTTCTCGAACTTCAGGTGCCCGTACCAGGCGAAGGTCATGAAGACGTTGGAGATCAGCAGCAGCAGGACGGGGGCGATCTTGGGGGACATGGCGGGCTCGGTGAAAGCGGGAGAGCAGGGCAGCAGGGAAGCAGGAAACCAGGAAGGGGCAGGAACCCGCCCGGCCCCGGTGGCCGGGCGGTGGCGTCAGCGCGCGCGGTCGTACAGCGGCTGCAGGTCCGACAGGCTCGCACCCATGCTGATGGCCTCCAGCGAGGTGCCGTGCGCGTTGCGCGTGCCCAGGCCCGAGGCGGCAAGAAGCTGGCCCTGCTGCAACGGCTGCTGCAGCGCATGGGGGGCAAAGCGCACGATGGCGCCGTCGGACAGGATGACGCCGTTGGCATCGCCGCGCGGGCCGGTGAGAACGGCCTCGATGCGGCCCTGGGCCTGCTGCGTCTGCAGTCCGGCCATGCGCAGGTGCGGGGGCATGGGGCGGGCGCGGCCGGGCTCCGGTGGCTGGTCATACACGGTCTGGCCGGTGGCGGTGTTCACGATGGCGTCGGCCTTGACCGCACCACCGGCTTCGCTGCGGCCGATGATGCGCACCGTGTCGCCCACCTTCACGGCGGTCGTCAGCGCATCGGCCATGTGGGGTGGGAACCGGACCACCGTGCCATCGGTCAGGCGCAACCCGTCCACTTCCCCGTAAGGGTTGGTGAGCAGCCGGGCGACTGGGCTCTCGAGCACGGCCTGCGCGTGCGGCATGGCCGCGTGGGGCGCGCCAGGGCCGTGGGCAGGCAGGGGCGGGGCGGCATGCGCGTTCAGTGCGCTGGCACCCAGCCACAGGGCGGCGGAAGAAAGGGTGAGACGGGTCATGATGGCTCCTGGGTTGGCGATGGACATGCACAGTCCAATGCAAGCGCCATGCCATCCGGAAACCTCATGAAATCAAGGGCTTGCGGTCGCTGATGCGGGCCATGTGTCCGAGATGGCGACAGGGGGTGTCACCCATTCGGACACCGCAGGCGGCGCCTGTGCCCGCTGCTGCCTCAACCCAGGCCGAACTCCGCCAGCTTGCGGTACAGCTGCTGGCGCGACAGTCCCAGGCGGCGTGCGGCCTCGGCACGGTTGCCCGTGGCGGCGGCCAGTGCACGCGTGACCATTTCACGTTCCAGCTGGGCGACGGCGGGGGCCAGCGGCCCGTTCCAGTCGATGGCGGGGCCGTTCGCCGCCGCAGGCTGCAGGCCGATGTGCTCGGGCCCGATGACCGGCCCGGGGCACAGCAGGGCCGCGCGCTCCATGGCGTTGCGCAGCTCGCGCACGTTGCCGGGCCAGTCGTGCGCCAGCAGCAGGCGCGCGGCGTCGGCCCCCAGGCGCTTGGGCGAGGCGCCGCCGCCTTGGCGCAGGAAATGCTCGGCCAGCAGCAGCACGTCGCCCAGGCGCTCGCGCAGCGGCGGCAGGTGCACGGGCACGACCTGGAGCCGGTACCAGAGATCCTCGCGAAAGCGCCCCTGCCTGACGGCGTCCGGCAGGTCGCGGTGCGTGGCCGCGATGATGCGCACGTTCACGGGCAGCGCCCGGCTGGCGCCCACGGGCGTGATCTCGCGCTCCTGCAGCGCCCGGAGGATCTTGGCCTGCGTGGGCAGCGGCATGTCGCCCACTTCATCGAGGAACAGCGTGCCGCCCTGCGCCTCGCGAAAGCGCCCGGCGCGGTCGCTGGCGGCGCCCGTGAAGGCGCCCTTCACATGGCCGAAGAGTTCGCTTTCCATCAGGTCTGCCGGAATGGCGGCGCAGTTGACGGCCACGAAGGGGCGTTCCGCCCGGGCGCTGTTGCGGTGCAGGGCGCGTGCCACCAGTTCCTTGCCCGTGCCGGTCTCGCCCAGCACCAGCACGGTGGCGTCGCTGTCCGCCGCCAGGCCGATGCGCTTGAAGACCTGCCGCATGGCCTCGCTGCCGCTGACCAGTTCACCATCGTCATGCATCTGCGGCTGGCCGGCTTGGCCGTCCCCGCAGTCCTGGGCCGGCCCTGCGCCTTGCAGCGCGCGGTCCAGGGCCTCAACCAGGGCGGTGCGGGCGATGGGTTTGGTCAGGTGGTCGAAGGCGCCCAGGCGCATGGCCTCGATGGTGTTGCCGCCGCTGGCGTAGGCCGTGAGCATGATGCAGGGCGCCCGCGAGAGGCCGCGGGCCTTGCGCAGGAAGGCCAGGCCGTCCTCGCCCGGCATGCGCAGGTCCACGATGGCCGCATCCACGGACCCGGCCTGCAGGATCTGCAGCCCCGCCGCCACGGTCGGGGCCTGGCTGACCCCATGGCCCAGGTCGCCCAGCATCTCGGCCAGGCTTTCACGGAAGGCCGTGTCGTCGTCCACGATCAGGATGCGGGCCATGGAAATTCCATTTCTATGCGGGTGCCTTGTGCAGTCTTGCCTTGTGCAGTCTTGGCCAGGGCGATCCGGCCGCCGTGGGCCTGGACGATTTCGCGCACCAGCGCCAATCCCAGCCCGGTGCCGCCGGGGCGTGCGGTGGTGAAGGGCTCGAACAGCGTGTCGCGCAGTTCGGCCGCGATGCCGGTGCCGTCATCGGCAATCCACAGCCGCAGGCAGCCTTTGGCGTCCCGGTCCGCGCCCAGTTCCACGCGGCCGCCGTCCGCCGTGTGCGCCAGGGCGTTGAGCAGCAGATTGTCCAGCGCGCGGGCCATCTGTGCGGGGTCCAGCAGCGGGCGGCGCCCTTCCCGCAGGTCCCGGGCAAGGCCGGCGGACACCGCCGTTGCCAGCTGCACGCCGCTGGCCTGGGCCATTTCTGCATGGGCCTGGAGCCTTTCGTCCAGCAGCTGCTGCAGGTCCACGGGCTCCGGGTGCACGCGGAAGGGCTGGGTCAAGGCCAGCAGGCTCGATACCAGGTCTTCCAGGCGCGCGGTCTGTGCCAGCACGGCCTCCAGGGCGCCCTGGCTGCGGGCCTGCCGCAGTGGCTCGGGCGCGGCCAGGGCGTTCTCGGCCTTCATGCGCATGGTGCCCAGCGGGTTGCGGATCTCGTGCGCCAGGCCGGCCGAAAGCCGGCCCAGGGTGGCCAGCCGTTCGGCGCCGAGCAGTTGCTGCTCCATCTGTGCCGACTGCCGCTGCCAGCGCCGCAGCATTCTGCCCAGCCACAGGCCCGAGACCAGGACCATGCCCAGCAGCAGGCTGACGGCAAGGATGAGGGGGTTGACCACGTCGGCGCTGATCAGGGGGACGCGCATCAGCGTCCAGGCCACCAGGGCGGGCGCATCGGCCTGGGCCGGGCAGGCGGCAAAGACCACCGCCTCGCGCAGGCCGGGGCGCAGGTCGGTCACCAGCCCGGCGCTGTCCCTTGCGCGCTGGGCGGTGGAGGCGATGCGCTCCATCTCCGCACTGGGCGCATCGCGCTTGATGCCCGAGCCGTCATAGGTGGGAAAGGCATAGGCCACCACGCCGGGGCCCTCGCGCCAGAAGCCGCCTTCCATGCCGGGGCGGTCGCGCAGCGCCAGGTCCAGCACGGCCTGCGCGGCGGACCGGGCCTGTGCGCTGGGCGTGTCCGCCATCAGCCCCGCCAGTCCCATGCGCGCGGCCCCGGCCTGCAGCGCGCTGCAGCTGACGCCTGCGGCGTCGCGGGCGCGGGCAATCTGCGGTTCGGTGCCCTGCCGGGTCAACAGCAACAGCAGCCATGCCAGCACCAGGGCGACGGCCGAGATGGTGAGCCAGAGGATCACCAGATCCCGTTGGATGGACTTTTGCGGGGACAGGGCCGGCTCCTGAAGTGATGCGCTGGAACATACACCGAAAGGGGGGCCGCGCCTGGCAACCAGGGCAGCTTCGTCCTGCGCAGCCGCCGTGAAAGTAACGCCGTGGCGTGCCGGCGTTACGTGACATCGCCCGTAACGCTGCGGGGTGACACGGTGGCGGCTGCGCCTGAGTTACCAAATAAATCAATAGGTTACAGATGGATTTGCGTTGGATGAAGACGTCCAGGCCCATGGCACGCTTGTTGCAACAGGATGCAAAAAGCTTGTCGCAGTGTCTGGAAAACCGTGTGCTGCGCCGGCCGCCCCATTGATCGCTGTCTTTCGGAGGAGAAACCATGGCCGCTGTCTCGTTGTCGTTTGCAGGCATGCCCCTGCCGCGACTGCGCGCCTACCCGGAAAGGGCGCGCAGCAAGCCGTTGAACGTACCCGCGTCGTTTGCGTCTGCCGCCGTGCCGCGCACCGCTGCGCGCGAGGCGGGCGACGGAAGCCCCCATGCGCAGGTGGCGCAGGCGGCGCCGGTGGCGCTGCTCACGCGGGTGAGCGAGGGCGTGCGCATCGTGCGGCGCAGCGATGTGATCGTGGCGCAGGCCGGCGCCTTGCTGCAGCAGGGCGACCGGGTCATCGTGCCGCAGCAGGGCAGCGCGCAGGCGGTGTTCCAGGAGCAGGACGGGCAGGCGCTGCTGGGCAGCTTTGCCGGCGGAACGGATGCCACGCTGGCGTATTTCAGCCGCAAGGCGGATGCCTGCTCGGTGGTCTTTGACCTGGTGGCCGGCCATGTGGACCTGGCGCTGTCGGCCGTGGATGCCGGCATGCTCGGCGGCGGGCCGGCCGGCCGGGGGCGCAGGGCGATCGGATTTCACTGCTATTCACAACCCATTGCAGGCCGTTGAACGAAGGCGCTCACCATGCACGACATCATCGAACCCTCGCACAGCGACATGCCTCTGGATCTGGCCATCTGGCTGCCGCCCCTGCAGGCCTGGCGCAGCGTCTATGGCAACGGTTTCTGCGACGAGGCCATGCAGGCCTGCATGGACCGGCTCAAGGGCCTGGGCATCGATGCCCAATCGCTGGAGCGCGCGGGCGATACGCTGCTGGTTCGCGGGTTCGACCCCCGCACGCTGGCCGACACGGTGCTGCCCGGCCATCATGCCCGGCATGGCTGGATGCATGCGCTGGAGTCCGCCCTGGTGAGCGAGCCCGTGGTGCACGGCTCGCGCCAGGCCTATCTGCGGGCCGAGGTGCAGGCTCTGGGCTGCGTCTCCTTCGCGGGGCTGCATGAGATACGCGGCAAGGGCCACGCCACGGCGGGCGGCCAGGACATGGCGGTGCGCAGAATGCCCGCCAGGCTCATCAAGGGCTACCAGGCCGACATGCAGCTGGCGGGCCGTCTGCTGGACGATCTGCGGCTGGGCCATCTGGCGCTGGCATTCCAGCCCGTGACGCTGCTGGAGCCCGGGGGCATGGCAGGGGGAGGCAGTGGGACCGGCACGGGCCGCACGCTCTACCACGAGTGCCTGCTGCGCCGCAGCGTGTTCTCTGCCTACGACAACTATGCCGTGCCCCATGCCATCGAGGCGCTGGAGCGGCTGGGCCTGGCCGCGCGGCTGGACCGCAGCGTGCTGTGGTCGGTGATAGGGGCGCTGGAGATGAAGACCGGCCACAGCCTGGGCTGCAATCTGTCGGCCGCCTCGTTCTGCGACGAGGCCTGGTGGGAAGGCGTGTTCGACTATCTGGAGGAGCGGCCCGAGATCGCCCAGCGCCTGGTGCTGGAGATCACCGAGACCGGTGTCTTCCCCTGCGAGAAGGCCGCGCTGGGCCTGGTGCGGCACCTGCAGATCCTGGGCGTGCGCGTGGCGCTGGACGATATCGTTCCCCGGCGCGGCGGCCTGGACATCCTGGGCAAGCTGCGCGCCAACATCGTCAAGATCGACAAGTCCGTGCTGGACCAGAGCCTGCAGGCCCGGCCGTCGGCCCGGATGCTGCAGGGCCTGATCAGCCTGTGCGCCGACCGCGGCGCCTGCGTGATCGTGGAAGGCGTGGAGTCCGCCCAGGGCATGGAGGCCGTGGCGCTTGCGGGGGCGCATGGCGTGCAGGGGTTTTTCATAGCCCGGCCATCGCTGCATGGGCTGCTCGACCAGGTGGTGTGCGTTGCCGATGTGCTGGAGGTGCTGCAGGCGTCCGAGGCGCAGGAGGGCGACGCGCTGGACATGGCACTGAGCATGGCCCTGAGCTGGAGTGGCATGGACCGTGTGACGGCTCTTTCGGCTGCCGACGGCGGGACTGGCGGGGCCGTCGGCACTGTCGGGGCTGTCGGGGCCCCTGCATCGGCGCTGTCCGCCGCCTAGGCGCGCAAGGGCCCGCACCTGAACGCAGGCCGAGCCCGGCCCGCGCTGCACCTTACTCCAGCATCAGCGGGCTCGCCCTGCGCCGCGCCATGGCCAGGCGGAACAGGTCCATGAAGCGCGGTGCCACGTTGGAGATGTGAAAGCGCTTGCCCGTCTCGCGCGCGGCCCGGCTGTAGCGCTGGCGCCGGGCCGGGTCGTCGCGCAGCTGGCGGATGGCGCCGATCCAGGCGTCGTCGCTGTCGGGCAGCAGCAGGCCGTTGACGTCGTTTTGCACCAGCTCCGGCACAAAGCCCCAGTTCGATCCGATCACGCAGCCGCCGCGCGCCAGGATCTCCATCAATCCCCAGTTGGCCACGCCGTAGCGCAGCGGGTAGAGGAACAGGTCCACCGAGGCCAGGGTGCGCGCGAACTCGTCGTACGGCAGCTTGCCCGGGAACTCCACCACCTGTGCGGCCGGGTGGATCTGCAGCAGATGGTCGCGGAAACTGGCCACCTTGCCCTGGTAGCGGCGCTCCACCCATTGCTGTTCGTAACCATAGGTCACGGCCGTGGGGTCGCCCAGGGCGATGAAGCGCATCTGCTGGCCATCGCCCTCGCGCACCAGGCGGTCGACCAGGCGCATGAAGGTCTCGAAGCCCTTGGAGCTGGACAGGTCGCGCGATGAGAAGGCCACGGTGAAGCGCGCGTCCTGGCGCGGCACCGGCTCGGCCTGCTCGTCAGGGGCCTGGATGTCGAAGCCCTCGAACTGCACGGCCACGCGCTCCTGCAGCAGCGGCGGGAACAGCGAGCGCGCATGGGCGCTGGGCGCGATGGTCAGGTCGCTGCACAGCACCTGGTGGTAGTGCAGCATTTCCATGTTGCGGTCGGCCAGGCGCTGGGACAGGTCGGGCGGGTAGTCGGGCTCGTTGCCGTGCACGCGGTAGCTGGGGAATTCGATGTAGCTGACGATGGCGGCATCGATCTCGCCGTACAGCAGGTTGGGCGCGGCCCACAGCGAGTGGGCGACCACCACGTCGATGCGCTTGCCCTTTTCCTTCTCGAAGGCCTGCAGGCCCTGCAGCAGGCCGCGGCCTATGCGCGCCGAGCGCTCCACCTTGCTGGAGTAGTAGTAGCTTTGCGGGCCGACGATGTCGCCATCGGGCCGGAACGACAGCAGGTGGTCGCACTGGCTGGCGTAGTTCTCGGCATGGCCAGGCATGGTCATGAACCAGCTGTCGGCCGCGCCGCTGGCGCGAAGGTGGCTGCACAGCAGGCTGTACTGGCTGGGGTAGACGGCGCTGACGAAGATGATGACCGGCTTGTCCTGCATGTTCGTGGAAGTCTCCATGGCGTGGGGGGATGGGATGTGTCGGAGGGCGTGCTCAGCCCGGCACGGGCACTTCGGGCTCGCCGTCGCTGATCTGGTACTTGCGCATCTTTTCCCAGAGCACCTTGCGGCTGATGCCCAGGTGCTGGGCCGTGTTCTGGCGCTTCCAGTCATTGGTGTTGAGCGCCGCGATGATGCGGTTGCGCTCGTCCATGTCCCAGTTGCTGCGGTCGGCCAGCAGGGGCTCGGCGGCGCCGGCGTCCGGCGGGAAGGTGGTGGCCGACAGGGCCTGGGCGTGCTGCAGGATGCGCTGCGTGGCGCCGTCGGCGTTCCAGTCGCGCGTCTGGCGGGCGGCCACGCCGATGCGCTCGGCCAGGTTGCGCAGCTCGCGCACATTGCCGGGGAAGTACATCTGGGCCACGGCGTCGAGGATGAAGAAGGGCGGCTCGCCCAGCTCCTTCATCGTGGCCTCGCCCACCACCTTGTGCAGGATGGCGTGGAAGATGGCCAGCTTGTCGGCCTCGCCGCGCTCCTCCAGGCTGGGGATCTGCAGCTCGATCACGGCCAGGCGGAAGAACAGGTCGGCGCGAAAGCGTCCCTCGCGCACCAGCCCGCGCAGCGGCTTGTTGGTGGCCGCCACCAGCCGGAAATCCAGCCGCACGGCGGCGGCCGACCCCAGCCGCGTGATGGCGCGCTCTTCCAGCACGCGCAGCAGCTTGACCTGCTGGTACAGCGGCAGGTCCGCGATCTCGTCCAGGAACAGCGTGCCGCCGTTGGCCTGCTCCAGATAGCCCTTGTGGGCATTGACCGCGCCCGTGAACGAGCCCTTGGCGTGGCCGAAGAACAGGGACTCGAACAGCCCGTCCGGGATGGCGCCGCAGTTGACCACCACGAAGGGGCCCTGGCCGTAGCGGTTGTTGCGCTCGTGCAGCCGCTCGGCAATGCGCTCCTTGCCCACGCCGGTCTCGCCGATGATGAGCACGCTGTGCTCGCAGTCGGCAAAGGTGTCCACGTCGCGCAGCAGGCGCTGCATGCAGTCGGCCACGGCGATGATGTCCTCCGAGCGCTGCACCTGGCGCTGGTTGCTCTGCATGCGCCGCAGTATGCGCACCAGCATGGCCCGCAGCTCGGCCCCCGTGAAGTCGAAGGGCAGCACATGCGAGTACTCCATGGCATAGGTGCCGGCGTTGGCGTCGCGCTGCTTGGCGCTGACCCACAGCACGGGCATGCCGAAGGTGCCCTCCACGCCCTGGCGCGTGAAGCGCGCGCCCTCCAGCACCGAGACGCTGACCACGGCGATCGCATTGCCCAGCTCGCTGGTGTCGGCGGGCAGGGTCAGCCCGTCGGCGCGCACCACGTCCACGCCCAGGTTGAGCACGCAGCGCTCCACCCGCTCGGCGATGTCGGCCTGGCCTTCCCAGACATAGATGACGAGCTCGTCCAGATTCACGTTGCATTCCCTCGTTGTCGATTCATGGATTGGATGGCCTGTGCAGTTCAAAAAACCAGTTGCGCCGTGTCGCAGCCGATGGACAGGGCCTTGATGTCGGTGCGGCCCACCTCCAGGCCCAGCGTGTCCTTGAGCACCGTGGTCAGCAGCCCGCCCACGCCGTTGAGGATGGGCTTGAGCACGCCGGTGATCACCGGCTTGAGCAGGGTGCACAGGGCGCCGGTGCAGGTGAGGTTGTTGTCGCGGTTGAGCAGGGACTGGATCTCGGGGCTGTTGGCGTTGATCGCGTACAGGTACTGCGGGTGCGAGGTCAGCAGCTTGGTCACGTTGTGCTTGACGCAGCCGTTCCAGTTGAGCAGCGAGCTGAGCAGGCCCGCGCAGCTCTGGTAGCCGTTGTCGTAGGTGGAGATGCCCAGCACATCCAGCAGGCCGCCGGGCACGCTGGTGTAGGAGTTGAGGGCGGCCGAGAACGTGCCGCTGGGCCAGCTGGAGGAGGGACAGGCGAACAGGAAGCAGGATGTGGCGATGGCGTTGTTGAATGTGAAGTTGGAGGTGAGCAGCTTTGGCATGTAGTCCGGGTCGCCGGGCACACCGCGCCCGTTGAGCAGCAGGTTGGTCACGCTGGTCACGTTGTACAGGCCGTTGACCTTGGCGGCATCCAGGTAGGACTCCAGCAGCCGCGTGGTGATGTCGGTGGGCGTGGTGCCTGGCGGCTGCAGCAGGCCGCTGAGCAGGTTGAGCAGGCCCGTGACGATGTTGTCGACCGTGTCGCCCAGCGCCAGCTGGTTCACCTGCGTGGAGCGGTTGGTCTTGGACCAGTTGGGGTCGGCCGGATCTTCGTAGCCCGGCTCCATGCCCAGGCCCGTGGTGGAGTCGGTGTACTCCAGGGCCGGCACCCACAGCTTGCCGGTCAGCACGGGCAGGTGCAGCAGGGTGATGAGCTGCTCGTCCTGCAGGCCCTTCTCGCAGCTTTGCTTGTTGGCCGGGTCCATCTTGCCCACGCAGGCGTTGAGGATGGAGGACTTGACCGACAGGTCCATGGTCTGCGGGCTGGCGCTGCACTGCAGCGCCGTCAGCGTGCCCGTGGCGTTGGTGATGTCCACGGCAATGGGCAGCTTGACCTGGGTGCCCAGGATGTCCTTGACCAGCCATTTGATCGCGCCGCCCAGCAACTGGTCCGTGTCCACGTTCAGGTTCAGCCGGATCTGCGCGCTGTAGCCCTGCGTGCCGACGGGGCCCACGGCAATGGTGGGCGGCTGCACGATGGTCAGCTGGGCCTTGATGAGGCCGGCCACATCGAGCTGGTTGGCCTGCAGCGCATGGCCGTTGGCACCGATGGCGATGGCGGTCTTGAGCACGTCGCCGATGCCCAGCTGCACGTCCATGGCCGCGTTCAGCGGATCGGTGCGGCCGGCGCCCAGGAAGGCGAACAGGCCCTTCTGGTCATCCAGGCTGCCCAGCGGGATCTTGATGGTGCTCAGGCCCGCGTTGATGATCTGGGTCTTGAGCGCGTTGAGCTGCACGGCCAGCGCGTTGTCGGTGATGGCGCTGATGGAGGCATCGATCACGTTCAGCAGGGTGACGCTGGCGATGTTGGCCAGGCCCTCGGGCGACAGCGCGCGCAGCTGCTCTATGCCCAGGTTCACGCCCAGGGCCTTGAGCAGGCCGGCCGGGCTGATCTTGGCGTCGGCCAGGCCCTTGGAGTCCAGCAGGGTCAGCATGCCCACGTCCAGCCCCACCAGGCCCAGCAGCCCGCCCAGCGGCGTGTCCTTGTTGAAGCGCAGCAGCTGCGAGCCCACCTGGAAGGACGCCACCGAGTCGTTGCGCATGGCAATGGCCTCGGCCACCACGAGGCGGCTCCAGGTGCCGGGAAAGATGGTGGGCGAGGTGCCGCCCACCGTGACGCGCGCCGCGTTGAGCGGGCCGGAGGCGGCGTCGAAGAAGCGGCCGCCGCTGGACTGCCTGGCCGGGTCCGCCGGGTTCCAGTTGCCGCAGCTGACCAGGGTCTGGGCGCTGCTGCGGGTCAGGGGAACCGGCCAGTTGGCCGTGATGCTGTCCTCGCCCGCAGTCACGCAGGCGGCGCGGTTGCTGCGCTCGGCATTGATGGTCTGGGCGGCCTGGGTGGCTGCCAGATCGGCAATGCGCTGCAGGTCGCGCTTGGCGTAGTACATATAGCCCAGGTCCACGATGCCGAGCAGCAGGAACAGCACCGAGCCCAGCAGGGCGAACTGCACGAGCAGGCTGCCGCCTTGCCGGCGCCCTGGCCGGCGCGTGTGGGGGCGTCGTACGGATGCGGGGAGGTGGGTGAGCATGCTCTGGTCCTCCTGTCTTAGCTGCCGGGGGCGAGCCTGATCAGGCTGCGGGCCTCCAGGCGCGTGGGTTCGCCCAGGGTCTGGCTGCCCACCTGCAGGCCCTGGCCCAGCACGGGGGGAAGCATGTACACCACGCTCAGCGTGGCCTGGGAACTGGTCCAGTCGATCTGCACCTGGGTGGGCGCCGTGCCGGGCGGAATGCCGCTGGCCGTCAGGCTCTGGTTCACCACGTCGGTGGTGGCCTGCAGGATGTTGGCGCGCTCGGCCGGCTTGGCCGGATTGAAGCCAGCCATCCCGCCGAAGGCCAGATGCTGGACCATGCGCGCGCCGTCGCCCGTGGCGCGCGCCACCGACTGCTGGGCCTGCAGCACGCGCCAGTACACGAACATGCCCATCAGCAGCATCACCATCACCCCGGCGATCAACGCGAACTCCACCGCCGCCACGCCGCGCTGCCGCCTGCGCAGCCCTGCCGCGAAGGTATCGCCGGTGTCCTGCATGAACTCGGCCGATGCAGCAGGGCGTGCCCCACGCACGGCATGCCCCAACCCAGGGACACCGAGGAAGGGCCTAAGCCGGCCGCGCCGCCCCGCCCCGAGGGTGTCGCCGGTTGCCCGGATGCCCCCCTCCCGCGAAGCGAGAGAGGGGGAAGGCGCGAAGCGACTCAGGGGGAGCTTCATAGCCCCCCCCTGTCCACCATGATGCTGGCGCTGGCGGTCAGCGTCGTCGGCATGACCAGGCCGAAGCCCGGCAGGGCGGGTGCTATCGGGCTGGTTCCATAAGGGATGGTGAAGCCCACGCGCACCATGCAGCGTTCGGCCACCAGCACGCCGCAGGTCAGCGTGGCCGAGCACAGCTCGCTGTTTTGCAGCCTGCAGATGCGCACGTCGATGCTGCCTGCCGTGGGCCTCAGGTCGGCCGGCAGCCAGTCCAGCCGCTGCTGCACCAGGCTGCGGGCTGCGTCCAGGCGGGCGCTGCGGCTGGTCTGGTAGCGCAGCGTGGCCCGCGCGGCGTCCTCGGCGGCGGCCTGCATGGATTCGCGCACCAGGAACGCCAGCCCGTAGCTGATGCAGGCGTACAGCAGGGCGAAGAACACCGGGAAGATGATGGCCCACTCCAGCGCGTACACCCCCCGCTGCCGCAGGCTGGCAGGCCGGTGGGGGTGGTGAGCGCGGAGTGGGCGCCGGATCATGGTCGTTCCTCAAGCTGCTGGCCGGGGCGGGCTCAGTTCTTGCCGCCGGCTTCGACGCCGGTCTTGTACAGGGCGGGGATTTCCGTCTCGAAGCTCTTGAGGTAGCGCGCATAGCTGCGCCGCGCCTGCTCGCCGTCGATGGGGCGGGCACGCTGGCCCGGCTGGCTGTGCTGCATTCCCAGCAGCCGCAGGGTGCCGCCGCCGATGTCGATCTCGCGCCGGGGCACGTACATCACGGTTCCATCGGGGTTGGTGTAGAGCGTGTAGCCGGCCAGGATGGAGTCGGTGGAGGGCTCGGCGAACACATGGGGCCGTGCATCCACCTGCTCGGGCGGGCTCTGCACTTCGCCAAAGGCCTGGGCGTGTGCCGGGGCCGTATGGGTCAGGGCCAGTGTCAGGGCCAGTGTCAGGGCCAGGCCGGCAGCCGGCAGCCAGGGCGCCAGCGCTGCGGCGGCTGCGCGGCGGGGCAAATGCATGCGGTGTGTGTCTGGCATGTCGTGGTCCTCAAAGTGGCGAGGCCGGTGCTGCGCCAGCGGCGCCGGACGGCTCGGACAGAAGAATGCGCCGGGTGATGCCGGCCGGCAGGGCGCTCGCGTCGGTGGCGGGCCTGGGCACGGGCTCCACGCCCCGCGCCTGCCGGGTCCCGGGCGCGGGCGCTGCGGACAGTTGGCCGCCGCGCAGGCGCACCGCCTCGTTCACGCTGGCCAGCTGGGACTGCAGGGTCTGCAGCGAGGTCTGGTCGATCATGGGCAGGGCGCCCTTGGCCTGGGGCTGCGCCAGCTGGCGCAGCAGCTGGGAGGCCTGGGTCTCGTTGCCGCTGGCCAGCCAGAACAGCGCCATGTTCAGCTGCACCCGCGCGTTGGCCGGGGCCAGCTGCGAGGCCTGCATGATGGGCATCTGCGCGGCGGCCAGTTGGCCGTCGAGCATGTGGGCGTAGGCCAGGTCGCTGAGCACGTTGGCGTCTATGGGATTGAGCTGGCGCGCCTTCTCCAGCTGTTCCACGGCCTGGCCATACTCGCCCTGGCTTGCGTGCAGCAGGCCCAGGCCGCGCCGCGCGCGTGCCGTGGTGGCGCCCTGCAGCAGCGCCTGGTAGGCCTGCCGGGCCTGCTCGGCCTGGCCGGTGTTGCGCAGCGCGTCGGCCCGCATCAGGCGCGATTCCGGTTGCGTGCCGTATTGCTGCTCGAAGGCCTCGGTATGCGCCAGCGATGCATACCACTGGCCGGCCTGCTGCATCTGCGTGATCAGGTCCAGATAGGTCTGGGCGTTGTCGACCTGGGTGGCCTGCTGGGCGTTTTGCAGCTGCTGCTGTGCCTGGGCTGCGGTCTCCTGCTGCGAAGAGGTGGCGCCGTAGCCTTGCGGCCCTTTGCCGGCGCAGCCGGCCAGGGCCAGGGCCATGGCCAGGGGGGCCAGGGCTGTCCGCGCTGTCAGTGCTGTCAGCGCTGGCGTCCGCCCGGCGGGGGTGCCTTTGTGGTGTTTCATGCCTAGCGTCCTCCCATGGTGGTCAATGCCCTGATCACGGCCAGGAAACCGGGGCCCGCCGTGATGACCAGCAGGGCGGGCAAAAGCGTGAGGACCATGACGCCCGTCATCTTGACGGTGATGGAACCTATCTTTTCCTTGAAGCTGGCCTGGCGCTTTTCGCGCAGCCGGATGCTGAATTCCTTGAGCGGCTCCTGCACGGCGCCGCCATGCTTGTCCACCTGCACCAGCAGGTTGACGATGGCGCTCATGTCGTCGTCCGCGCTCATGTTGACCATGCGCTGGAAGGACTGCTCGCGCGTGCGGCCGGTGTTGTAGAGCTGGTTGGCCAGGGCCAGCTCGCCGCTGATGACGCGCAGCACGCCCTTGAACTCCGAGGCCAGGATCTGCAGGCTCTGGTCCACGCTCAGGCCCACGCCCTGCAGCAGTCTCAGCAGGTCCACGAACAGCGGCAGTTCCTCGACCACCTGCTCGCGCCGGCCCTTGGCCCGCGAGCGCAGAAACCACTTGGGAAGCATGAGCCCCAGGCTCACTCCCACAAAGCCGTAGACCAGCGCAGCGTTCTCGCCGGGGCGCAGCACACCCAGCGCCAGCAGGGGCAGGACCACGCACAGCACCATGCGGCTGGCCACATAGGCCATGCTGCCGTTGCGCGTGCCCACGCCAGCCTGGTCCAGCAGCTTGCGGTCCTCATCGGCCAGCAGGGCCTTGGCCACGCCCCATTGCAGCCAGGCCGGTGGCGGCAGGTTGGCCGCCACCGCCTGCGGGGAATCGGACGAACGCACGTTGATGGACAGCGGGTTGAGCAGTTGCGCGTCGTTGGCCTGCATGGCGCTCTTCGTGGCCGCCTTCGTGGTCGATGCCGAGTCGCGCGCCTGCAGGATCCTGGCGACCTGGCTGGAGGCGCGTGCCGAGCGCCACAGCCTCCACACCAGGGTGGACGCCCACAGCACCAATCCCAGGGCGCCCAGGCCGATGCTGGCGATCCACAGTTGCTGCGTGTTCATGCGTGGCTCCTTGCGCAGACGGGTGGGCGGGCGTGTGCTTGTGCCTGTGCTGTCATGGGTTCACCTCAGCTTGGCCAGCCGGTACAGGAGAAAGGCGCCCAGGGCTTCCAGGGCGGCGGCGACCAGGACCATGGTCTGGCCGCTGTCGTCGTTCCACATGCGCATGAAATAGCCCCGGTTGATCACCATGATCAGCGTCCCCACCACCAGGGGCAGCAGGGCCAGCACCCAGGCCGACATGCGGATCTCGGAGGACAGCGCATGCAGTTCGCGCTCGGCGGACTGGCGGTCGCGGATGTAGGCCGACACGCGCTCGAGCACCAGGTCGGCGCGGCCGCCATAGCGCACGCTCATGCGGAACACGGCGGCCAGCAGGCCGAATTCGGGCAGGCGCCAGTTGCGCTCGAGCTGGCCCATGGCCTGCCCCAGATCGGGCGAGGCACTGAGCATGGCCGCCGCCTGCTGCAGGGCATCGCCCAGCGGATCGGGGACGTTGTTCAGCGCCATCTGGAAGGCCGCATGGGGCGAGTTGCCGATGGAGATCAGGCGGACCATGTTGTCCAGGAAGCCGGGCAGCTGCTGCAGCAGCCTTTCGCGGCGCTTGGCCTGCCGCCGCCAGATGCCCAGGCCCAGAAGCACGGCATAGAGCACAGCCACCACCAGCCCTGCCGCCGCTCCTGCCTGGCTGGCAGCCAGCAGGGCCAGGACCAGGCCGGTGATGGCGAACAGGGCCAGGGTGTTGGATGAGATGCCCCAGGACTGGATGCCCAGGCGCTGGTTCAGCCATTGCACCGCGGCGGGCGCCGGCGCAGGCTGCGGCGCGGCGGGCTTGTAGACAGGCTCGGCCATGGCAAGCGCGGGCGCAATCGCCTCCCTGTGGCCTTCGACGCTGCGCTGCAGGTGCAGCTTGATCGACTGCTCATGCTCCTTGCGGCGCCCGCGCATGATCACCCACAGCGCCAGTGCCAGCAGCAGGCAGGCCAGCGCGCCAAGGATGAGGATCACGGGTGCCAGGCCTGTCATCGCACGCCTCCGCTGCCGGCCTGCTGCTGCGAGCGCCACCAGCTCAGCAGCTTGGGCGAGTGGGGCGAGATGCCCAGCGAGACCCAGTGGTCGATCTCCTGCCCGTCAGGGCCCACCTGGGGCTCGTAGCGGTACAGCTCCTGCATGGAGATCATGTTGTCCGTCATGCCCGTGACCTCGGTCAGCGACAGCAGGCGCCGGCGGCCGTTGGACAGGCGTCCGATCTGCACGATGAAGTCCACGGCATTGGCGATCTGGCGGCGCAGGCTGACCTCGCTGCCCTGGAAGCCCGCAAAGCCTGCCAGCATCTCGGCCCGGTACAGGCATTCGCGCGGCGAGCTGGCGTGGATGGTGCCCATGGAGCCGTCATGGCCGGTGTTCATGGCCTGCAGCAGCTCCAGCACTTCGCCGCCGCGCACTTCGCCGACGATGATGCGGTCGGGCCGCATGCGCAGGCTGTTGCGCAGCAGGTCGCGGATGCTGACGTGGCCCGAGCCGTCGAAGCCGCCGGGGCGGCTTTCCAGCCGCACCACATGGTTGTGGTTGAGGGCCAGTTCGGCCGTGTCCTCGATGGAGACGATGCGCTCGCTGGAGGGGATGAAGCTGGCCAGCGCGTTGAGCAGCGAGGTCTTGCCCGAGCTGGTGCCGCCGCTGACCAGGATGTTGCAGCGCGCCTGCACGGCCATCTCCAGGATGCGGCAGATGTCGTGGTTGAAGGTGCCCAGCTGCACCAGCTCGGAAGGCGTCAGCGGGTCCTTGCGGAACTTGCGGATGGAGACCGAGGGGCCGTCGATGGACAGCGGCTCGATGATGACGTTGATGCGCCCGCCATCGGGCAGGCGGGCATCGACCATGGGGCTGGATTCATCGAGACGCCGGCCCAGCGGCGCCAGGATGCGGCGCACGATGCGCAGCACATGCTCGTCGTCCTTGAAGTGCAGGGTCTCGCGCTGCAGCACGCCGCCGCGCGAGACGTAGATGTTGCCATGGCCGTTGATGAGGATGTCCTCGACCCGGGGGTCCTCCAGCAGCGGCTGCAGCGGTCCCAGTCCCGTGAGTTCGCGCGTGAGGGCGCGCGCCACCTGCAGCGCCTCCTGCTCGTTGACGGGCACGGAGTGCAGGCGGATGAAGCTGTCCAGCTCCATCAGCACGAACTGCGCGATGGCAGCCTGCGACCAGCGGCCGAACTCGGCGCCCAGCTCCTCGATGCGGCTGAGCAAATGCTCGTGCGTGCGGTTCTTCAGGTCGAGGAACAGCGCGCTTTGCTCGAACTCGCTGGCCTGTGCGTCCGCCAGATGGGAATAAGCCGTGGTCGTCATGGTGCGTTCAGCTTCTTGTTCGGTGGAAGAAACGGTTCAGTCCGCGGGCGGGCGCGGCCTGATCGCCCGCATGGGCCTGGTGGTGGGTGGTGATCAGCAAGGTGGCGAGCTTGTCCACGGCCTGCACATAGGGCTCCCGCTGCAGGCGGCTGGGCAGCAGCTGGCCCTGGTTGACGGCCTGGGCCAGCTCCCGGCGGCGCTCGGGGATGGTGGCCAGCAGCGGCAGCTGCAGCTGCCTGGCGATCTGCTGGGCCTCCAGTTCGAGCTGGCTGTCGTGCCGGCTGACGATGAGGTGCATGCGTTCGCGCTCGATCTTTTGCTCGTCCAGCTGCCGCAGCAGTTCGGTGGTGGAGACCACGCTGGCCACGCTCTGGTCGCAGACCACCCAGACCTGGCTGGCGCGCAGCGCCACGCGCATGGCCAGGTGGGTGGGGACGACGGCGCCCAGGTCGGCAATCACGTGGCGGAAGTACTGGCGCAGGCGCAGCAGCAGGGCATCGACGTCGGCATACGAGACATCGCGCAGGCGGCTGGACTGGCGCGGCAGCGTGAGCATGCGCAGGCCGCTTTCGTGGCGTGACAGGCCGGTGGAGGCCAGGCGCCGGTCGAAGCGGCGCAGGTTGTTGACGGCCTCGATGAAGTCGAAGTCGCTTTGCGTTCCCATGTACAGGGAGCAGTCGCCGCTGGGATTGCCCAGGTCGATGAGCAGGCCGTCCAGCGTTTCGTTGCTGATTTCGCTGGCGCTGATTTCCTTGCCCTCGATCCGGCCGTGCAGGCGCTTTTGCAGATACCAGGCCAGGTGCGAGACCAGCAGGCTGCTGCCCAGGCCCGCGCGTGCGGACAGGATGGCCGTCAGCGGCGCGCTGGGCGCGCTGGACTGCGGTGCCGGCATGCGCTTGATCAGCTCGCGCACGGTCTGCAGCGCGGTCTGCACGGGCGCGTCCACGTCCAGGAAATCCTGCACGCCGGCACGCAGGGCGGCCAGCATGCACTGCGGGTACTTGGTGCGGCCCACGGCCACGCAGGGCAGGTGGGGGTGGGAGATGTGCAGTTGGGAGGCCAGATGGGCGGCCTCGTCGGTGGACAGCGGGTCGAAATGCACAAAGATGGCATGCGGCATGAAGCGCTGTACCTGCTCCGTGATGTTGTCCTGGAAGCGCGCCACGTGCAGCCGTGTGCCGTCCAGCATGCGCTGCATCCAGGACTGGGCCAGCGCGCTTTCGGGCGTGCCGGCATGGATGAACAGCAGCTCCATCTCCAGCACATCGTCGAGCGGCTGTGGCGGCTGGCGCAGCGCGGCAGTCGATGCAGCGGCGGACGCCGCTGCGGCATGGGGCGGCGCCATCCTGTCCGGTGGCGCCTTGTCCAGCAGCGCCTTGTCCAGCAGCGCTTTTTCCTGGGCCATCGCGTCGGTGGCGGGCTGCAGCTTGCCGGCCAGCGAGGTCGAGGAACGCAGACCCAGCAATGTCTCCAGCGAGGTGGGTGAGCCGATGGCCGGCGAGCCTGTGGCGTCCACAGGCGAATCGGTTGCGGTGGGCTTGCTTGTCATGTCGTCAGTACGAGAAACCGGGTACGGCGGTGTCTTGGTTCATTCCGCCGGCGAGGTAGGGCAGCCAGACCTTGCCGGCGTTGCGCTGCTCGGAGCGCGCGCCCGGCAGCAGGGCTTCGAGGTTGGTGCTGGCGGGCAGCGGGTGGACCAGGCGCGGGGTGACGATGATCACCAGCTCGGTCTCTTCCTGCGTGTAGTTGAGGTTCTTGAAGAACGTGCCCAGGATGGGCAGGTCGCCCAGCACGGGCACCTTGCTGACGTTGGAGGTGGTGGCGCGGCTGACCAGCCCGCCGATGACGAAGCTCTCGCCATCGGCCAGCTCCACCGAGGTGTCCGCGCGGCGCGTGCGGATGGCGGGCACGGTGACGCCGCTGATGGTCACGCCGCTGTTGAAGTCCAGGTCGCTGGCCTCGGGCGAGACCTTCAGGGCGATGCGCTCGTCCGACAGGATGGTGGGCGTCAGCTGCAGCTTGATGCCGAATTCCTTGTACTGGATGGCAATGTTGCCGTCGCGCGCAGGCACGGGAATCGGCAGCTCGCCGCCGGCCAGGAAGCTGGCGTTCTGGCCGGTCTGTGCCAGCAGGGTCGGCCGGGCCAGCACGCGGGCCATGCCGTTGCCCTCGAGGATGCTCAGCTGCGTGACGATGCCGGCGCCACTGAAGGCCTTGCCGAAGGTCATCACCAGGCTCATGGCGCTGGCAATGGCCGAGGAGGTGTTGTTGGACACGCTGCCCGATCCCGTGTTGCCCGAGCCCGTACCGCCCGACCCGGTATTGCCCGTTCCCGTGCCCGTGCCGTTGGTATTGGTGCTGATGCTGCCGACCACGCCGGGGCTGAAGCTGCCGAAGCTGAAGCCCTGGTTGTTGCGCCCGCCGCTGTAGATATTGACGCCTACGCGCTTCATGGCGGATTTCTTGAACTCCACCACCTGCACGTCCACCTGCACGGTGTTGCTCCTGACATCGATCTGCGCGTTGTCCACCAGCGGCGTCTGGGCGGGCGCGCCCAGGCGCAGTTCGGCCACGGCCTGGGCATGCTCGGGGACCGAGGCCAGCCGCTTTTCCAGCAGCAGGTGCTGGCCTCTGACCTGAACCTCCCAGCGCTGGGGAACGCCGCCCTTGCGGGGCCACACCACCAAGCTGGTGCTGCCCTGGGCCTTGGGCGTGAGCAGCAGCTCGGTTCCGCCGGAGCCGGAGCCGGAGCCGGCACTGGCGCCGGAGCCCGGCGTGGCGCGCAGCAGTTTCACATCCAGCACATTGGGGTCGCCCACGGCGATGCGGACCGGGGCGTCGGCCAGCGCCATCAGGTGCTGGCGCCCGGCCACCAGCTGCAGGGATTCGCCAGGAAGCATGTCGCCGGCACCAGGGTTGGCCATGCCCTGGCCGGCAGCGGTGTCCGCTGGGGCAGACACCGCTGGCGTCAAGGCCAGCAAGGCCAGCAAGGCCATGCTGCCGCACAGCGTCCAGACCGCCCTCTGCAGCGGCGTGGCCCCGGCCGTCGAGATGTTCTTGCACTTCATGGCATCTCCCTCTTGTTGTGTGTTGTCAGTAGTTCACCATCTGCACGGCCGCTCCGTTGTGCAGCTCCACCGTGCGTTCGCGCGGGGCCCGCTGCGGCTGCGGCCGCACGGCGGGCGCGAGGGCCGTCATGGGCTGCGCGGCCGGCTTGCGGATGTTCCTGGCGTCGGCGCCGGTGGCCAGGTCCTGCATGCGCAGGCCGGCGAAGGCGCGGTCTGCACCCTCCAGCGTCTGGTCCTTCCTGAGGCGGCCGGCCACCGGCTGCAGCGCGCCGGGCAGGGCGGCGAAGAGCTTGGGATCGGGCACGGACAGGTCGTCGGGGTTGCGCAGGGCCAGGGTGAGCTGGCCGAATTTCTCGGCCAGCGTGAGGCGCTCCACATCGTCCAGCGGCACGGCCAGCACGGCCGATTGCACGTTCTCCGGGCGCTGGCCTGCCTGATCGCCGGCGCTGGCGCGGCGCAGCGGCGAGCCTGACGACTCCTTGTCCTGCTGTGCCTGGCGCTGGGCCGCCGACAGGGGCGGGCGCTCGACGCTGCCGGCGCCATAGGCCAGCACGCGGCTGCGCGCCAGCAGCAGCCGGGTCTGCGCGTCCACGGGCGCCTGGTCGGACTTGCCGTCCAGCGTGAAGTAGACATCCACAAAATCACCGGGGCGCACATGGTGGCCTGCGGCCATCTGCTCCCGGATGGCAATCGCAACGGCCCGCTGGCCCGGCTCCAGTTGCAGCGCCAGGCCGCTGAGCAGTTGCTGCTCGAACAGCGGGGTGCCCGGTGTGAGCGGCATCAGCGTGGTGCGGCCCAGCACGTCGTCGGTTGCGGCAAAGCTGCCCGGCACGGGGGCAGGCAGCTGGGCCAGCTTCACATCGTCGCTGCCGATGCGCTGGCCTGCGGCAATGGCCTGGGCCACGACCACGACGGCGTGCAGCTGGGCCGGTTCGGGGGCCGGCTGCGACGAGGCCGCGGGGGCGGGGGCAGCCACGGGGCGTGCGGGCTGGCTGCCCAGCATCCAGGCAAGGCCCGCAAGCACGATGGCAAGCCCAACCAGCAGTCCGGCAAGAATCTTGGTGAGGTTCATGGCTGGGACTCCTGGTGCAAGTGCGTTGCGACGGTGTTCAGGGCCGGGGGCTGCCCTGGCGCTTTCCTGCCATGGCGGAGAAGCTCCTCCAGGGCAGGAAAGCGTCCAGGCAGCGCACGGCCATGGCGTGTGGCGGAGCCGGTCCATGGACGGCGTGGAGGCAGGCAGGTGACAGGCATGGGCATCTCCGGTTCAGACAAGTGGCTGGCTGTGGCGCCAGGCCAGGGCGATGGCCGCAATGGCCATGTAGCCGGCATAGGGGATGGAGCGCTGGGGCTGGCGCGGTCCATCGGTGGCGCCTGCGGGCCGGGGCGTCGCGCCAAGGGGCGCCAGGCGGGCAGTCCAGGACAGGGCCGCGCTGGACAGGGGCAGCCGTGCCTGCAGCCACAGCCCGGTGGGGCTGTCCCGAAGGTGGCGCAGCGACAGAACCAGTACACCGTGCAGGCCGGCCAGCAGGCTGCCGCCGGTCCAGATCAGCAGCAGGTCGAAGCCCCACCCGAACCACAGTCCCGCGACCGCGCCGAACTTGACGTCGCCCGCTCCCATCCAGCGCAGTGCATAGAAAGGAAGCAGTACGGCAAACCCCGCCAGCATGCCGGCCAGCGCGTTCCAGGCCGAGACCTGGAACGGCTGGGCCCCACTGGCCAGTGCGCCAGCGCCTGTGGCCAGGCCGAGCAGCACCATCCAGTTGCGCACGCGGCGGATGCGCAGATCCATGGCCGCAATCGTTGCGAGCCATGTGATGCAGACGCATAGCCATAGCGAGGTCGGCTCCATCTTCAGGGCGCAAGACCTGTGAGCTTGGTGGCCAACCGGTTGAACAGTCCGTTCAGATCGGTGCCCAGCGCGGTGGCGCCCACGACGATGCCCACGGCAATCAGCCCGGCAATCAGTCCGTACTCGATGGCGGTGGCGCCTTCCTCGTCTTTCCAGAAGTTCTTGATCGTTTCGGTCATGTCATGGTCCTTTCGGTTTGCAAGTTGCCTCGGGGCCGGTGGCCGGCATGGCGATCGCGCATCGGGCCGCCCCCTTGCGGGCCCACTCGGATCGCGCCGGAGCCGGCGCTCAGGGCGTGAAGCCGGTGAGCTTGGTGGCGATCCGTGTGAACAGGCCGTTCAGATTGGTGCCCAGCGCAGTGGCGCCCACCACGATCCCCACGGCGATGAGGCCGGCGATCAAGCCGTACTCGATGGCGGTGGCGCCTTCCTCGTCTTTCCAGAAGTTCTTGATGATGTCGGTCATGGCATCGTCCTTTCGGTTGCAAAAGCCCATCGTTGTCGATGGCAGCGGCTGGCGATGGGCCCAAGCCGGCCGCTGCACGGGAACCCCTGCTTCCCACTTCACCACTGCTGTCGCGCGGCGGTGGTTTGAAAAGCGTCTGAAATGGGGCGCAACTGCTGCTCAAGGCGCAGCTGGATTCGTTGGGGCATGGCGCTGGCGGACAGGGTGGCCACGGCAGCGTCCATGAGGTCGGGGCGGGTGCGCGAGGGGGCCTGGCCGGGAGCCATGCCGGGCACCGTGCCGGGCGAGGGGTCCGGCGTGCCGCCACCTGCTGGAATGGGTTTTTGCGTGCTGAACAGCGCGTTCAGCCATTGGTCGGGCGGGTCCTGCGGCAGCAGGCGGCCGGTGGTGCGCGCCAGGCGCAGTTCGTTGATGCGCTGGTCGTAGATGGCGTCGGCCTCGTCCAGCAGCAGGCGCTGCATGTCCAGCTGGGCGTCCAGCACCTGGGCCAGGCTGCCGCGGCCGACTTCGAGCAGGCGCCGGCGGCCCTCGAAGGCGGCGCGCGCCTCGCGCACGGCGTCGGCCAGCTGGCTTTCGCGCTGGCGGCCGGACTGGGTGCGGCCCCAGGCGGCGGAGGCGGTCTCGCGCACCTGGCGGCGCACGGTTTCCTGTTGCGCTTCCTGGGCCTGCAGTTCGTTGATGGCCTTGAGGATGCGGTCGCGCAGCTCGAAGCCGTTGCCGAAGTTCCAGCTCAGCTCCACGCCGTAGCGCGTGCCCTCGGCATAGAGCACGCCGCTGGGGTCGCGCGTGTGGGCCACCACGGCGGCCAGGGTGGGAAAGCGCTGGGATTTGCTGCGGTCGACTTCGGCGCGGGCCTTCTCGATCTGCTGCTGCATTTCCTGCAGCTCGGGGCTGACGGCTTCGGACGCCTGCAGGGCCGAGTCTTCGCTGGCCGGCATCCATTGCTCGGGCACATTGAGCTGGGGCAGCCAGCCGGCCTGGGGCGTGAAGCCGAAGTAGCGCGTGAAGCGGGCCAGCGCATCCATGCGCTGCGACTCCAGCGCATGCTGCTGGGCCAGGGCGCCGGCCTGGCGCGAGGCGGCCTGGCGCAGGTCGTTGCGGCCCACGGCGCCCAGTTCGGCGCGGCGCTCCTCGATGCGCGCGAGCTGGCCGATGATGCGTGCCGACTCGGCCGCCACGCGCGCCTTGTCCTCGAAGCGGTGCAGCTCCAGCAGGGCGGTCAGTGCCTCCAGCAGCACGTTCTGGCGCGTGCCGTAGAGCACGCTGCCCTGGGCCGCCTCCTGCGATTCGGCCGAGCGGATGCCCGCGCCGATGGCTCCGCCATCGAGCAGGGCCATGCGCACTTCGGCATTGACGGCGGTGTACGACTCGCGGCCCCGGCGGAGCTTGGCATCGCCCGTGTTGGTGCCCACCTTGAAGGTGGGCCAGCGCGCGCCGCGCGCGGTGTTCACGTCATGCCCGGCCGATTCCAGCGCGGCGCGCGCCTTGCGCACGTCGGGGTATTCGTCGAGCAGGGCGTAGAGGGCATCGAGCAGGCGGCGCTGCCCGCTGTCGCTGGCCAGGGTGCCGGGCGTGAGCTGCTGGGCCAGGCGCAGGACCACGGCGTCGGGTACCGGGACGGATGCGGGTTCGGGTGAAGGTGCGTGAGCGTGAGCGTGAGCGGAGTCCGCCGTGCCCGCCGCAGCCGTGGTGGCCAGGTCCGGTTCCTCGGCCGCCATGGGCGCGGCCTCAGCCTGCAGCGCCTGCAGGGCCGATACGCAGCAGGCAGCGGCCAGCAGCTGGCGCAGCCGGGCGTGCCAGCCTGTGGTGGGAGTGGACGGGCGGCCTTGCATCAGGGCTCCCGGAAGGCTTCGCTCTGGATGCGCAGCACGGGCCGCAGCAAGTACCAGATAAAGGGTTCGTGGCCCAGCAACAGGTCGAGCTCGGCCTGCATGCCGGTGGTGATGCGGTTGTCGGTGCGGCCCACCCAGGGCTGCTCCAGGCTGGCCTGGATGCGGAAGTACGAGGGCGAGTCGGCCAGGTTGGGGTCGCGGTCGGCATCGGCGGCCACCAGGGTGACCTGGCCGGGCACCGAGCCGTAGCGCAGGAAATCGTAGGCCGAGATCTTCACCCGGGTGGGCTGGCCGGTGCGCACGTAGCCACGGTCGGCGGGGCTCAGGCGTGCTTCGACGATGACCTCGTCCTTGTCGGGCACGACTTCGAGGATGGGCTCGCCGGGCTTGACCACCCAGCCTGCACCCGAGCTGCGCAGTCCCTTGACGAAGCCGCTGGTGGGCGCCAGCACGGCGGTGCGCGTGCGCTGGGTCCGGGCGCGCACCAGGTCTTCGTTGAGGCTGGCCAGCTCGCGTTCGGTCTGGGCCAGTTCGTCGGAGGCGCGGCGGCGGAAGGCGCCCTGGGTCTCCTGCAGCTTGGCCTGGGCCTGCTCGATCTTGGCGCGGTTGCTGAACAGCGTCTGGCGCGATGCCGCCAGCTCGGCGCGGACCTGCTCCAGCGCCCGCTGCTTGTCCAGCACTTCCAGCTGGCCGATCAACTGTTCGGCGGCGAGCTGCCCGGCAATGGAGGCTTCCTGCTGGTGCAGGCGCAGATTGGTCTCCAGCCCCTCGATGCGGGCCTGGACCTGGGCGACGTCGCCGCGTGCCTGCTGCAGCTGGGCCTGGGCCGCGGCAATGCTGCCCTGGTGTTCCAGCGCGCGGGCCGAGAAGGCGCCCAGCTCGGCCTGGACCACCTGCGGGTCCAGGTCGGCCGGGAAACTGGTGCGCTGCAGCGGCCTGCCCTGGCTTTCCGCGCCCAGCCGTACCTTGACCGCCTGGGCCGTGGCCATGCGCGCCGTGAGCTGTTCGAGGTTGAGGCTGTTGCCGCCCAGGTCGATCTCCAGCAGGGGCTGGCCCTGGGTCACGGCCTGGCCTTCGCGCACATGGACGGCGGTGACGATGCCGCCTTCCAGATGCTGCACGGTCTGCACGCGGTCGGAGGGGATGACCTGGCCGCTGGCCACCACCACGTTCTCCACGGGATAGAACAGGCCGGTGATCACCAGCGCGGTGACCGGGATGGCGAGCAGCCACTTGCCGCGCGCCAGGCCTGCCCAGCGCGATACGGGGGGCGTTGCGGGTGGCGTTGCGCCAGATGCATCCGCGCCGGCCCCGGCCGGCCCGGCCTCGAGCGGGCGGGATGGCTGGTGCGACTGGCGCAGCACCAGGGGCAGATCGTCGTAGCGGCCGGCTCTCATGAGGCAAGCTCCGGCGCCACGGCGGGCTGGTCGGGGTGCGGGGCCTTGTCGGCGGGTGCGGGGGCCGCTGCGGGCACGGCGGCCTCGCGTGCCGTGCCGAACAGCTGGGGCAGCAGTTGCTGGGGCGAGCCATGCTCGATGCCGCCATCGCCGCGCACATGGTAGAGGTGCTGGGCCATGGAGGCCACGCGCAGCGAGTGCGTGACGACGATGACCGTGTGCTTGAGCGCAATCTGCCGCAGTGTCTGCAGCAGGGCGGTTTCGCTCTCGAAATCCAGGTCGTTGCTGGGCTCGTCCAGGATCAGCACGGAGGGGTTGCGCAGGAACAGCTGGGCCAGGGCCAGCTTGCGCAGCTCGCCCGCCGACAGGCCCGCGCCGCCTTCGCCCAGCACCGTCTGGTAGCCCTGGGGCAGGCGGCTGATGAAGCCATGCGCGCCCGAGATCTGGCAGGCGGTGACGATCTTGTGGTCGTCGGCATCGGGATTGACCATGCGCAGCCCGTCCACGATGGGGCCGCTGAACCAGTACACCTGCTGGGCCAGGCAGCCTATCCAGCGGCCCAGCTCGGCGCGCGGGAACTGGGCCATGTCGTATTCATCGATGAAGATGCGGCCCTGCGTGGGCTGGTAGAGCCCTGCCAGCAGCTTGGCCAGGGTGGACTTGCCGGCGCCGTTGCGCCCCACGATGGCGTGCAGCCCGCCGGGGCCGATCTCCAGCGACGCCTGCTCCAGCGCCACATGGCCGCCCGGGTAGTGGAAGCTGGCCTGGTCCAGGCGCAGCCGGCCCTGGGGACGCGGCAGGTCCACGGTCTCGGCCGTGATTTCGACGGGCTCCTCCAGCACGGACTGCAGGCGGCGTGCGGCCTCGTTGGCCTGGGCCAGCGAGCGCCAGTTGCTGGCCAGCTGCGAGATGGGGCCCAGCGCCTTGCCCGACAGCAGGTTCACGGCCATCAGGCTGCCGATGCTCATCCACTGCGCATTGATGGCAATGGCACCCACGGTGATCACCGCGATGGAGAACAGCGTCAGCAGCACGGTGCTGGCTTCGCGCGCGTTTTCCATCTCGCCGTTCTTGCCGAAGCTCTCGGCCAGCCAGCGGTCATAGCCGTTTTGCCAGTTCTGGCGCGCGGCGGCGTCGTAGCCCAGCACCTTCAGCGTGGCGCGGGCGTTGCAGACTTCGGCCGTGCCCCGGTCCAGCATGCGGGCCTGGGCGATTTCCTCCACGCGGCCGCTGCGCACCTCGTCGGCCCACCACCATGCCAGCACGCCCATGATGAGCATGGCCACCAGGATCACCGGCAGCACGGGCCAGGCAATGATGCCGATGACCACCAGGGCCAGCAGGGCCATGGGCAGGTCCAGCAGCGAGGTCGCCAGGCCCCCGGACATGCCCGAGCGCATGGCGCTCACGTCGCGGAACAGCTGCAGCCACTGGCTGGAAGAGCGCTGCTCCAGCGCGGCCAGCGGGTGGCGCAGCATGGAATGCATCAGCGCCTGGGAGACATCGCGGTCGATCATGGCGCCGGCTTCGCGCAGGGCGCGGGCGCGCCGGCGGCGCAGCCACCATTCCAGGCCCAGGAAGCACAGCACGCCGGCCACCATGGCCGTGAGCGTGGCCGTGCCGCCGCGTGCAATGACGCGGTTGTAGACCTGCAGCAGGAAGATGGATGGCAACAGGCCCAGCACACTGATGGGCAGGGACAGCCACGCGGCACGGCGCAGCTGGTGAGCGGCCCGGTCGAAGGACTCGGCGATGGCAGTTGCAAAAGCCCCCACCGTCTCCGTTCCCGACGGCATCGCCGTGGCCTTGGCCAACTGGCGGGGAAGAAGGTATCGGATCATGTTCTGATGGGCTTAGTAAACGTCTTTACAAAATGTAAAGGCGCTCGTTTCCCAAATACTGTAGCGAGTTATATACAGTCCTCTATAAGTTTTATTCAATCAATAATGCATGTTCATTTGATTTTGATGTGGATCAAAGCGGATGGCGGGGCTGGATGCTATTAGGTGGGCCCCGTGTCCACTGAAACTGTCTCGTATGGCATCTGCGGCCAGGGCCAGATTGGTAGTGGCGCGGCCTGCCAACAAAACCGTGTCGCCTTTATGGGTTGTGCGAAGAAGTGAACAGATCAATTGATTGAGATCGTCATACCAATTGACGTGCAGAAGATCTGCCAGGGCCGCCGCCAGCTGCCGCAGCGGCTCGCCGTACAGCAGCACGCGCCGGGCCTGGGCCGCGCGCACCAGCGGCTCCAGCGCCAGCTGTGCAGTGTCCATGCTGACCTGGCCCGGCTGTATGCCGGCCAGCACGATCAGCCTGCGGCTGACATGGGGGGCGTGCTCCTGCAGCTGGGAAAAAGCAGCATGCATGGACAGTAAGTGGTTGCTCAGGCTGTGGTCCAGCAGGCAGATCCCACTGGGCAGCAGCTGCGGCTGGCCGGCGCCGATCAGCGGCCGCCAGTGCGCGAGCGAGGCCTGGACCTGGGCAGGCGCATAGCCCAGCGCATGCATGGCGGCCAGCGCGGCCTGAGCATTGCGGGCCATGTGGTGGCCATCCGATTGCAGGGAAATCCCGAGGCGCCGGTTGTCTATGCTTATTTGCAGATTTCCATTGTGAAACCCCATTTCACGGACCTGCGCATTGGAATGCGGACCGAAGGTGATGAGACGCATTCCCATGCGTTGGGCATTCTCAATAATGCACGGGTTTTCACCTATGTCTTGTTCGATCACCAATGCACTGCCTTTGTGCATGTGCTGCATGGCTTCCACGACTTCCTGCAGCGCCTCGTATTTGCGGCAGGCGGACAGACCGGCCGGTCCGCACTGCTCGGAATCACCAGTACTGGGGATGTCATTAATTGAAAGATTAGTAATAACCAGAATGTCCGGATCAATCAGCGGCAGATCTCCACGCAGTGCCTGCAATGGCAGCTCCAGCAGGGCGCAGGGCGCTGCCTCGCTCCAGTTGATCATCTGCAGCGCCGTGCCCTGGGACAGCAGGGCGTCGCCCCGTGCATCGCCGCCGTCCTGCAGGCATTGGCGCAGCATGCCCAGGGTGGATGTCTTGCCCACGCAGCCGCTGACCGCGATCACGGGCGCCTGGATGCGGCGCCGGGCGGCCTGCGCCAGGCTGCGCAACCCTTCCTGTATGTCGGGCACATGCAGCACGGGCACGCCATGGTGCAGCAGGCCCTGCGGGCTGCTGCTGATCAGGGCCGAGGCCCGCAGCGTGGGCAGCGCGGCGGCCTGCACGCCCAGGGCCATGCCGGCACGCCGCACCAGCACGGCGGCGCCGGGCTGATGGTGCAGGCGGCTGGCGTCCAGCCCCGCGCAGCAGGTGCCGGCACCTCTGCCTTGCGCTGACGGGGCATCCAGCCAGCGTCCGTTCATCAGCTCGGCCAGTGCAGGGCCTTCCCAGGACATGGACGGGTACAGGGTCCCGGCCGCGGGCGAGAAAGCCGGCCGGCCCGCGGCCTCGCCGTCGCGCGCCCCCGGCAAGCAGGCCCTGGCAGGGCTGCCGTCCGCATCCGGGCCATTGCCGGCCTGCGCAGGCACGGCCTCGCCTTCGCCTTCGCCTTCGGTTTCGTGCTCCGGTTCGGTTTCGGCCACTGCGTGGCTGGCAGCCGAGCGCAGTGCCTGGGCCAGCGCGTCCAGCAGCTCCAGGCCGGCCAGGCTGGATGCCAGCAGCCAGGCGATTTCGCGCGGGGACTGCAGCACCTGGCGCAGGCTGGCGTCGGCAAAGGCGGCATGGCGGCGCCGGGCGGGCGGCAGGTACAGCGCCTGTTCCGGCCAGATGGCGCGCTGGGCCAGGGCCTGCAGATGGCGCTGCAGGCCGATTTGCCACTGGCGCAGCAGGTCCGTGGGCTGTGGCTCCAGGCCAGCGTCGAGCTGCAGGCTTTCGACCAGTGCAATGCCTATCCAGCGAGCGCAGGGGTCGTCGGCCTGCCCGCCAGGGCGGTCATCGGGGCTGCCGGGCATGCGCAGCAGCGGCGGCAGCGCGGCCTGCAGGAAGGCGGCGGGCAGGACGGCCGTCTCGGGCAGGGCGCTGCGCGCCGCACGCAGCGTGGGGCTGTCGCTGGTGGGCGGGCGGGAGCTGGCATAGGCATGCATGGCCAGTTCGGCCCAGCTCAGCAGGGGCTGGCCGCTGCGGGATGCATCGGCGTGGGCAGCAGCCTCGGCCTTGGTGGCGCTGGCCGACGCGGCCGCGGTGGACAGCAGGCTTTCCGCCAGCGGGTCCATCAGCGCCGGAATGCGGGCGCGGGCCTGGCTGTCGGCCCCCGGCCCCAGCACAAAACTGTTGCGCAGGTGGCGGGCCAGCACCAGCATGGCCAGCGCGCCGGACAGGCAGTCGCCGGGCAGCGGCTGCAGCCGCTGCTCCACGTGGCCCATGGCCAGCGCAATGGCCTGCGCCAGTGCGGCGCTGCCCGCATGGCGCTGGGCCTGCAGCAGGGCGTAGGTCACGCCCAGGTGGTCGCACACGTCTTCGCAACCGGGCCAGCTCCCTTCCTTGCCCTGTTGCGCCAGCAGCTGCTGGACCGCGGCGTGCACGGGCACGAGGTGTGGCCACAGGCGCTGCTGCGGCGGGTCGGTTCGCGGCACGGCCAAGGCGGGATGCTCACCGCTGATGTACATGCCGCGCAGGTGCAGCAGCAGGCAGGGGGGATGCAGGGGGCGTGGGAGGGGGGGCTCATCGTCGGGTGCGCCGGCAGCCCCACCCTGGGGCGGATCGGGCAGCAAGGGGTGCAGCAACTGCGCGCGCTCCAGGCTGGCATCGGCCAGGGCAAGGGAGCGCAGGGGCATCTCGGTCCAGGCACGGCAATCGGGCAGGGGACTGTCCGCCTCCAGGGGTGTGATGTCCTGGACCCAGTCGATGCGCAGATCGACCTCATCGCGCTTGCGGGCCCAGGCCCACTGGCGCACGCGGGTCGCCCCCTCGCGCCAGGCGGCCTCCAGCGTGGTGGCGCGTACATGGAAGACGGAGGCGGCCTTGTTCTCGGCCGCCACCGTGAAGAAAAGAATGCAGCCGGGGTAGGGCTCGGGCAGCAACACCATGTGCCGTGCCAGGTACTCCAGGCCATTTGCCAATTGCTGCGACAACATGCTCTCGGCCTCGGTCAAGGTCAGTGGGAGGCTGCGCTTCCCGTGGGGACGGGACGCCGGGCTGCGGTGCGCTGACCGCGTACGGATCTGTTCTTTCATGGCGGCCCGGCGGCAGGCGAGTGCGGAGCGCGGCGGCTCAGCGGTAGTCGAATTCCACGCGCCGGTTGCGCTGGTGGGCGTCTTCGCTCGTGCCTTCGTCGGCCAGCCGCTCCTTGCCGTAGCTGACGGACTCCACGCGGGCCGGATTCACGCCCAGCAGCTGCAGGCTGTTGCGCACCGCGTCGGCACGTTTTTGGCCGAGCGCCAGGTTGTATTCGATGCCGCCGCGCCTGTCCGTATGGCCGCGCAGCATCACCGAGCGGCCGGGATTGCTGCGCAGCCACTGCGCATGGCTTTCCACGATGGCCCGGTCGCTGCTGCGGATGGTGTAGGCGTCAAAGTCGAAGTAGACGATGTGGGCGACATTGGCGGGACCGCGCTGGTCGGCCTGGCTCGTGGCCACCACGGGTGCGACGCCGGAGCTGGCCGGCGCAGGCGCCGGGGCCTTGCCGAAGGCGTAGTGGTGTTCGGAACGCTGCGTGCTGGTGGTGGCGGTGGAACCGCAGGCGGCCAGGCCTGCGGCCAGCAGCACGATGGTGCACAGCCTGAGAGTGTGTGACATGGAAAATCTCCTGGGACGTGCGCCGCCACCGCGAGGCGGCGGCGCAGGGAAGGAATGCGGCGCCCGCAGGCGCCGCTGCAGCTCACAGCAGGGCGTTGTGGTGCAACTGCTGCGTCAACACGCTGGCTGCTGCATCGGCCGTGCTGCTGGCATGGCTGCTGATGGAGGTGGCAATCGGATCCAGCTCGGCCGCAGAGGCCGTTGCCGCTTGAGAAGTGCCGCCCAGAAGGCCTCCGAGCAGTCCGCCACCGGACGATCCCCCCAGCAGCCCGCCCAGCAGGCCGCCGCCACTGCTGCCGCCACCCAGCAGTCCGCTGACGATGCCGTTGTCGCCGACGACCGTGTTGACCACACCGCTGACGATGCCGTTGTCGCCGGCCACGGTGTCGAGCACGCCGCTGACGATGCCGTTGTCGCCGGCCACCGTGTCCAGCACGCCGCTGACGACGCCGTTGTCACCGGCCACGGTCTCCAGCAGGCCGCCGACCAGGCCGGTGTCGCCCGTGAGGCCACCCAGCAGGCCACCGTCGCCGCCGAGCAGGCCGCCAACGATGCCGTTGTCGCCGGCCACGGTCTCCAGCAGGCCGCCGACCAGGCCGGTGTCGCCCGTGAGGCCGCCCAGCAGGCCACCGTCGCCGCCGAGCAGGCCGCCAACGACGCCGTTGTCACAGGCCACGGTCTCCAGCAGGCCGCCGACCAGGCCGGTGCCGCCCGTGAGGCCACCCAGCAGGCCACCGTCGCCGCCGAGCAGGCCGCCAACGATGCCGTTGTCGCCGGCCACGGTCTCCAGCAGGCCGCCGACCAGGCCGGTGTCGCCCGTGAGGCCGCTCAGCAGGCCACCGTCGCCGCCGACCACGCCGCCAACCACGCCGCCCAGTAGGCCGTCGCCTCCCGTCAGACCGGCCAGCACGCCGTTGACGGTGCCGATCACCGGCTGCAGTGCCTGGCCCGGGACCTGCGTGAGGCCGTTGGCCAGGTCCGTCACCACACCCAGCGGACCGCCGTTGACCTGGGTCACGCCTTCCACCAGACCCGTGACCACGGACAGGGCGCCGGTGCCGGGGTCGATCAGCGCATCCAGTACCTGGCCCACAGGCGCTCCGGCCGTGCCGCCGAGCAGGTCGCCAACGGTGTTCTGCACCGTGGTGACAAGGCCGTCGCCGCTGCCTGTGCCGCCGCCCGGAACCAGGCCGCCCAGCAGGCCGCCGACCAGGCCGTCTTCGCCAAGCACGCCACCCAGCAGGCCGCCGTCACCGCCGAGCAGGCCGCCGACCAGGCCGTCGTCGCCAAGGACGCCACCCAGCAGGCCACTGTCACCGCCCAGCAGGCCGCTGACCAGCTCGCCGATGCCGCCTTCACCCAGGCCGCTGCCCAGGCCGGCAATCAGGCCGTTGAGGGTTCCGATCACGGGCTGCAGTGCCTGGCCATCGACCTGGGTCAGGCCATTGACCAGTTCGGTCAGCACGCCCAGGGGGCCGCCGTCCACGCTGGTCAGGCCTTCCAGCAGGCCGGTGACGACCGAGGCCGTTCCATCGGTGGGATTGGCCAGCGCGTCCAGCAGTTGGCCCACAGGGGCTGCGACGGTGCCGCCGAGCAGGCCGTCCACCACGTCCTGGACCGTGGTGACCAGGCCGTCACCGCTGCCGCCTCCCGTGCCGCCCGGGATCAGGCCGCCCAGCAGGCCGTCGACCAGTTCACCGATGCCGCCTTCACCCAGGCCGCTGCCCAGGCCGGCAATCAGGCCGTTGAGGGTGCCGATCACCGGCTGCAGGGCCTGGCCGTCCACCTGGGTCAGGCCGTTGACCAGTTCGGTCAGCACGCCCAGGGGGCCGCCTTCCACGCTGGTCAGGCCTTCCAGCAGGCCGGTGACGACCGAGGCCGTTCCATCGGTGGGATTGGCCAGCGCGTCCAGCAGTTGGCCCACAGGGGCTGCGACGGTGCCGCCGAGCAGGCCGTCCACCACGTCCTGGACCGTGGTGACCAGGCCTTCTCCCGTGCCGCCACCCGTGCCGCCGCCGGGCACCAATCCACCCAGCAGGCTGCCGACCAGTCCGCCGAGCCCATCTTCGCCCAGGCCGTTGCCCAGGCCGGCAATCAGCTCGTTGAGCGTGCCGATCACCGGGGCCAGGCCTTCGCCGTCCACCTGGGTGAGGCCGTTGACCAGTTCGGTCAGCACACCCAGGGGGCCGCCCTCGACATTGGTCAGGTTCTCCAGCGCGCCGGTCACGGTGGACAGCAGTCCGTCCGTGGGGTTGGCCAGGGCATCCAGCAACTGGCCCACAGGCGCTGCCACCGTGCCGCCCAGCAGGCCGTCCACGACGTCCTGCACGGACGTGACCACCCCGCTGTCAGGCGTGCCGGGCGGGTTGCCCGTTCCGCCGCCCACCAGGCCGCCCAGCAGGCCACCCACGCCGGCGAGCAGGCCGCCCAGCGCACCGTCTTCGTCGAGCAGGCCGCCGAGCACGTTGTCCACTACCGTGCCGATGGAGCCGCCGGAGCCCGCTTCATCCAGGCCCTTGAGCAGCTCATTGAGCGTGCTGATCAGGGGCTCCAGGCCCTGGTTCTGGATGTTGACCAGGCCGTCCACCAGCTCGGTGAGCACGCCCAGCGGCCCGCCATTGGTGCTGGTCAGGCTCTCCAGCAGGCCTGTCACCCCGGACAGCGTGCCGCTGCCGGGATTGACCAGCGTATCGATCAGGTTGCCCACCGGGCCGGCGACCGTGCCACCGGACAGCGCACCCACCACGTCCTGCACGGAGGTGATCAGGCCGTGGCCGTCCGTGGGATCCGTCGGATTGGTGGGGTCCGTGGGATTGGTCGGATTGGTCGGGTTCGTCGGGTCCGTGGGATTGGTGGGGTTGGTCGGGTTGGTGGGATCCGTGGGGTTGGTCGGATTGGTGGGG
>NZ_JABEPN010000017.1:0-41238 GCF_018320755.1 Delftia sp. PE138
CTGGCACAGACGGCTGAAGGCGCGCTGGGCAAGGTCGGCGACATGCTGCAGCGCATGCGCGAGCTGGCGGTGCAGTCGTCCAACGCGACGAACAGCAAGAGCGACCGTGAGGCGCTGCAGTCGGAGCTGTCTCAACTGCGTGATGAAGTGGACCGTGTGGCCAAGACCACCACGTTCAATGGCCAGAAGCTGCTGGAAGGCAGCTTCACGGGTGGCGTGTTCCAGGTGGGTGCGAACTCTGGCGACAACATCAGCGTGGGCTCGTTGGGCAACGTGAAGGTCGACAGCCTGGGCAACTCTTCTTACGCGACGGGCACGGCTTCGTCCACAGCTATTTCCGCCACTACTGCGGATGTCCAAGTTTCCATTACGGGCAAGCTGGGTACGGTCACCACGTTCACGGCTGTTGCCGTTGATGCGAACTCCACGGACAAGGAGACTGTCGGCAAGGTCATTAACGCGATCAATGCCAAGACCGCTGATACCGGCGTGGTGGCCTACCTGAATGAAGATGGCAGTACCATTGATTTCCGCGCACAGGCTGACACCGATGGAACCGCAACCGGTGTCGCTTTGACCATCACTGGCGCTACAGCTACGTTCACTGCCATTTCGACCACTGAGGGCAAGGGCATCGACAAGGTGGACATCTCCACCCAGGCCGGCGCGTGGGAAGCCATGCAGCGTATCGACAACGCCATCGACAAGGTGAACACGGCGCGCGGCGACCTGGGCGCACTGCAGACCCGCTTCGAGAAGGCTGTGGAGAACATCGACATCCAGAACGAAAACATTTCCGCAGCGCGCAGCCGGATCACGGATGCCGACTTTGCCAAGGAAACGGCGAACCTGAGCCGTACGCAGATCCTGCAGCAGGCTGGTACGGCGATGGTGGCCCAGGCCAACCAGCTGCCCCAGCAGGTGCTGAGCCTGCTGCGTTGATGGAGGAGCTTGCTGGCGCCNGACCTGGGCGCACTGCAGACCCGCTTCGAGAAGGCTGTGGAGAACATCGACATCCAGAACGAAAACATTTCCGCAGCGCGCAGCCGGATCACGGATGCCGACTTTGCCAAGGAAACGGCGAACCTGAGCCGTACGCAGATCCTGCAGCAGGCTGGTACGGCGATGGTGGCCCAGGCCAACCAGCTGCCCCAGCAGGTGCTGAGCCTGCTGCGTTGATGGAGGAGCTTGCTGGCGCCGTCTCGATGAGGGCCAGCGCTGGCAAGCTTGGATGAGTTTGCTTTTTGATGGCAGCCCTGCTCGCGCATGGCTGCCTTTTTTCCTTTTGCGGGCGAGATACGAAAAAGCGCTCAAGTTTTCGCTGATCCTGCCGTCAAGCAGGCATGGGTCCCGGAGACCGTGCCCAGCACAAAGCGCATGCTGGCAAGGTCTCGTGCCGCTTTTCGGGCTTTTGACGTTCCAGCCTTCGTTCAGAATCGGCGGTATTCATTGGCATGGGCTTGTCCGTCCTGTGCCGTCAAGGAGCATGAAATGGCTATTTCCTCTATTGGTATCGGCAGCGGCCTGAAGGTCACGGAAATCATCTCCCAGATGGTTGATCTTGCGAAGAAGCCGTTGGATGGCCTGCAGACCAAGGCCAAGACCATCGATGCCCAGATATCGACCTATTCCAAGATCAAGTCGCTGACCAGCACACTGGCCGATGCTGCTGCCAAGCTGACACGTGACAGCGGCTGGAACGCAATGACCGTGAAGTCCAGCAACACGGCTGTATCCATGACGGTGACAGGCATCACCAGCCCCTCGGTTTACGATATCGGCGTGGGCCAGCTGTCGCGCGCTCAGACGTCCGTAAGTGACGCACGTGTGGTTGACTCCAAGCTGGGAACGGCGGGAACATTGACCATCGCCCAAGGCACGAAATCCTGGGGAATCGACTATACGGCCAGCGATACTTTGACGACGCTGGCTGCGAAAATCAACGACAAGGGTGCCGGCGTAAAGGCTGCGGTGATGCGCGATGCCTCCGGCAATGAGCGCCTGATGCTGACGTCCAAAGAGACCGGTGAGAAATCCGCTTTTACGACGACGGGACTGAATTTCACCATACCACCCGGACAGTCGGCCCAGAACGCCAAGATCACCATCAATGGGGTGGAACAGGTGTCTGAGACCGACAACTTCGACAACATACTGCCCGGGCTGAAGATTTCTGTGAACGAAATCACTACGGCAGGCAAGGATGCGCGCGTCTCGATCGCCAGCGACAAGGAAGCGATCAAGAAGAATCTGCAGGAATTCATTGATGCCTACAACGCGGTCAACGAATTGCTGTCCAGTTCCACCAAGAGCATGCGATCCGTGGATGGCAAGGTCACGGCCTCGACCAATCCCGACAACGAAAGCGAGGGCGTGCTCCAGGCTGACTCGTCGACGGTGAACCTGCAGAACGCCTTGCGCTCTCTGACGACAGGAACGGCCTCCAACGCGTCTGGCGCGTTCACCCGACTGGCTCAGGTGGGCATTCAGATGCAGCAAGGTGGTGCGCTGAAGATTACCGATACGACCAAGTTGGACAAGGCTCTGGAGTCGCCTGATGCCATCAAATCGCTTTTCGCCGCCAAATCCTCCAGCGACGGCACGGGCGGTGGCATCGCTGTGAATTTCAAGAAATTCACTGACGAGCTGCTGTCCTACGACGGCACACTCAACAGCAAGAGCGACTCGCTGAAAAAGAGATCGACAGCAAACCTGGATGAACAGAAAAAGGTCAACCAGAACGCTGCCACTCTGGAGGCACGGATGACGCGTCAGTACACGGCGCTGGACAAGCAGATGGCATCCATCTCCGCGCTGAGCACCTACATGACTCAGCAGGTTGCCAGCTGGAACAAGAGCTCCTCCTAAAAAAACATTTGATATTGGAGACCGGCTGTCGATATACAAGGCAAGCCGTTGATAAGGATGTCCCCTATGTATACCCCTGCTTTTTCCCGTGCCGCGAGCGCCTACCGGCAGGTCGGTGCGCAGTCTGGCGTGGAGAGTGCTTCACCCCACCGACTCATCCAGATGCTGTTCGAGGGCCTGTTGCAAAACCTCAATGCAGCGCGGGGCTCGATTCTGCGCGGAGAGGTCGAGGCCAAGGGCACCCAGCTGGGGCGTGCCATCCGGATTCTGGAAGAGGGCCTCAAAGGCGGTCTCAATCGTGAGCAAGGCGGTGAGTTGGCGATGAACCTGGGCGCCCTGTACGACTATTGCATCCAGCGTCTCACCCATGCCAACGTGCGCAACGATGCGGAGGCCGTGCAGGAGGTCGTGGCCTTGGTCGAGCCGGTTGCCCAGGGCTGGCAGGCCATTGCCACTTCGCCGGAAGCGGCTGCACAGTAACGCCATGCGTTTATGGAGCACACATTGATTGATTTCTATCGCGCCATAGAAGACAGCAGCGCCAAGATGCTGCAGGCGGCCCAGAACAAAGACTGGGAGGGAGTAGCGCGTTACGAAGGCACTTGCGCAGTCTTGATCGAGCAACTGCGCATCAAGGCCCATGACGAGCCGCTGGCCCCTGAGGAACGCAAGGAGAAGGCCCGCATCATGCAGCGCATCCTGCGCAACGATGCCCAGATCCGCACGCTGGCCGAGCCCTGGCTGGCACAGTTCGAGCACATGTTCGACGGTCAGCCCCACGCCATGCATTGAGCCATGGCCTGACGGCGGCAGCTGCATCTGCAGCTTCCTGCCGGACATGAAAAAACCGCCTGAGATCCAGGCGGTTTTTTCATGGGTGGAATCTGCGGATGGCAGCGGCTGCAGATCAGGCCGCAGGTTCGGCCGCTGTGGGTCGCCGTATATCGATCAGGCCGCCGGCGCGGGCTGCACCTGCAGTTCGCTGAGCATGCGCAGCAGGTTGCGGTTGACGTCCTCGATCTCGAAGTCGTTGTCTTCGCGCAGCTGGCGAATCGGTGCGGGATCGTCGGATTCCAGCGCAATGGCCATCATCAGGGCCGGCGCGTAGGGGCCGGTGCGCGTCACGGCCGCGTCGAAGACGCGTTCGGACAGCGGTACGCGGCGCAGCACGGTGGGTAGGGGCTCGCCCAGCAATTGGTCCAGCTGCGAGAACAGGCCCAGCAGATAGACCTCGCGCTGCAGGTCGTGGCTGATGCCGGCTTCGATCAGGCGTTCGGTCAGGCTGGCGCGCAGCCGGATGGCGGTGCGCACGGGTATCAGGCTGGGCTCGGTGCAGGCGTGGGGCAGCTGGTCCGACAGCCAGCGCTGCAGCGTGCCGTAGCCCAGCATCACCAGGCCGCGGCGCAGCGAGTCCACATTGCCCCGCAGGCCCAGGGCCGCGGAGTTGGTGTAGAGCATGAAGCGATAGGCCAGGATGGGGTCCTCGCCCAGGATCTGCTCGAAGGCTTCCAGCGATTGCTCGGCATCGACGGCACGCATCAGCGCAAGCACGGTGTCGCGGCTGGGCAAGGCGGGGTGATGGCGCTGGGCATGCAATGCATCGGCCACGGGCCAGCCGGCGATGGCGCCCGCATGGAAGCTGTCCAGGCACAGATCGGCCAGGGCCAGGCTGTCCAGCCCCTCGTACATCTGGCCGCCCAGCAGTTGCAGGGGGGGCAGGGTGGGGGCGGGCCTGGCGGCCTGCTTGATTGCCTGGAGCTTGGTCGGCGCTTCGGCGGCCTGCGCGGCCTGCTGCAGCGCCAGCACGGTCTGGTTGGGCATGCCCGAGGCGCCTTCGGGCGGCAGGTGCAGCAGGCTGCTGGCAAACCAGTGGGCGGCCTGGGCGTCGGGCACGTCGGACAGCGGGCCGCGCCAGACCAGCATCAGGCCGCGCGCATGGGCCTGGCGCACCAGGTCATAGATGGCGGAGTCCTGCAGCCAGTCGCCGCGCACCTCGATCCAGGGGCTTCCCTTGGAGGCGTTCTCCAGCAGGTCGCACAGCACCTGGCGGGATTGGGGCGACAGCAGCACCGGCGGCGACTGCGTGCCCCAGGTCTCGCGCAGTATGCGCAGCAGGTGGGCCACGTCGGCCTGGACGCCGGGCTCCTCGTGAAGATAAAGCTGCACGCCCGCCAGACGGCGGGCCTGGTTCCAGAGCGGCCTATAGCCGAGGGTCAGAGAGCTCAGGACGGACTGGACCATGGATGCATGCGCGGGCGGTTATCAGTTGATGAAGTTGAACAGTGACAGTTTCTGGATCGAGGCGTAGGACTGCAAGGCCGCCTGCAGTCCTACCTTCTGCATGTCCACTTCCGAGAGGGCCTTGATCATATCTATGTCTTCGGCGCGTGAGCGGTCTGCCTCGAGTTGAACTTCACGGTCCAGCAGGCCATCTTCAATGCGGTCGGCACGATTGAGCAAGTCACCGGCCAGGCTGCGTGCCGAGTGCAGGCGGCTCATACTGGAATCGATCTCGGTCAGGCCTCGGCCAATGGCCTGGGTGAGTTCTGGCTTGGCGCTGCCGTCGGCGTTGGCTCCATTGCGCACAGCATCAATCACACGGTCGACCACGCTGAATACATCGGAGCGCGTGCTGTCCTGCAGCACGAAGCCGTCGCCCGCCTTGGGTGTTCCAGAAACAGTGACACGCATGCCCTGGATCTCGATGGCATCGCCCGATTTGAAGGGGCTGAAGGTGGCTCCGTTGTCGGCACTGTATTGCAGGTTGCCGCTGGCATCAGTGGAAAATTTCACGGTGATGGGGCGTGTCGCTGCTGCGGCGGCGGCAGGATCGGTGATGGTGCCCACATCGGTCCAGAATTTTCCGCCACCGGCCGTGTCCAGGCTGACCTGGTAGACGCCGTTTCCTGTGGGAACGTTCATCCATGCGGCAGCGCCGTCGATGGAGTTGGCAATGCCGCTGTCGTTGCTGCCTGCCTGGCCGGGCTGGCCCACGAAGTTGTATCCCTGAATTGGCTGGTCGGCGCTGTCCAGGCCTCGGAACAGTGGCAGGCCATTGGTGTCTTTGCGATTGGCGTAGGCCACCAATTGCTCACGAAGGCTGGTCATTCTGGCCAACAGAGTGTCGCGAGATTGCTGATCGAATGAACCGTTGCCCGCGTTCACTAGCAAGTCCCGAAGCTCCTGCATGGCGGAGTGAGCCTCGCCGAGCGTCGACTCGGCATTGGTCATGATGTTGCGCTGCGCATCCAGCGAACGCTGGTCTGTTGCGGTGCGCGTCAGCCGGGTCTGAGCGCGCTCGGCCTGGGCCGCTGCCACGGGGTCATCGCTGGCGCGCAGCACGCGTTTGCCGGCAGTGGTCTTCTCCATCAGTTCCACGAGGTTGCTCTGGCGCGATGTGAGGTTGCGCACCGTGTTGTCGTACATGTTGGCCGTGCCAATGCGTGCGATGTTGCTCATGTTGGATCTCCTCGCGAAATTAGCGGCCCACGGCCTGAAGCACACTGTCGAAAATGCCCTGCGCCACTTGCAGCATCTTGGCCGAGGCCTGATAGGACTGCTGATACTGCAGCAGCTTGGCCGCCTCTTCATCGAGGTTCACGCCTGACACCGCCGTACGGTCTGCCTCGAGGTTGGAGGCGATGGTCCCGGAGAGCTTGGCTGCGTAAGTGGCGCTCTGGGTGCGCGCGCCTACCTGCGCGATCGCGCTGGAGAATCCATCGCTGAGTGAAGTACTCTTGTCGAATACCTGCTTGTCGCGCAGGTCCAGGAAAGCCGATCCGTTGCCCGCGTTTCGCAGATAGCTGTCGCCATATTGCGGATCCAGTGCATTGCCCACGCGCAGGGAATCTCCATGGTGAGGGGTTCCTGTAAGGGTAACGGACCAGCCGTCGACCGTGATGGGCTCGCCCGATACATAGGGATGTGCGACACCGTTGCCCGATGCCGCGCCCGTGAAGCTGTAAGTGACGGCACCGGTTGTCGCATCCACCTGAAAGCTCAACTGCACTCCAGAAGGAGTTGGAGGCAGTGCTGAAGTGGGCGACAGCATTTTCAGCGAAGTCATCTGCAGATTGCCCTTGTTGCCTTCAGCCATGCCGGCGGTGATGGGATTGGCAATTGCCAGGTCCCGGGCAGACGATACAAGCGCCTTGAAGTCGTGAGCGGCGGCAGAAAAAGGCTGGAACAGCACGCTCTGGTTGGCCGCGCCTGGCGCGGATATCTCGAAGCGCAGTCCATCCACCGTGGTGTTTGCAAGGTCGGTGACGTTGGCGAACTCCGTGGTCTTGTTGTCCGACAGCCGGACCAGGGAGAGGGCCCCCCCGGTCTTGAACACCACTTTGTAGTCGGACGCGGCATAGGCCGTGTAGTCCAGCGCAGCCTTGGGATTGCTGGTGGAGGTTTGGTCGACGAACTGCACCTGTGCGGTGATGCCAGAGATCGTCGTGCGGCCCGCTATGGCCGTGGGTACCGTGAACAATGCTGTGCCGCGCGTGCCATCCTGTGTCAGGCCGCTTTGGTGCTGGGTATTCATGGCTGCGCCCAGGGCGGCTGCCATGCGCCCGAGCAGGTTGCGGCCTTCCGAGAGATCACTACCCTGGAATTGGAGCAGGCCGGCGATTTCACCGCCTCCGAGCATTCCAGGCGAGAGCTCCACATCCGTCCCGCCGGATTGCTTGAAGTACAAGGTCATCTGGCCACTGCCGGGGTATTGGGACGATTCCCTGACTTCTAGCTTGGCCGCATTCTGGCCCAGTACCAGCGGCTGGCTTCCACCCACGAACAGGCTGATGGAACCGTCATCAGCCGGAATCTGAGTGGTCTGGACGTACTGGTTCATGTCGCGCACCAACTGGTCACGCTGATCCAGCAGATCGTTGGGTGCATGGCCTGTGGCAATGGACTGGCTGATCTGCCCGTTGAGCGTTGCGATCTGGCTGGCAAGGCTGTTGACCACGGTCACGTCATTGCCCATCTGCTGGCGTGTGTTGTAGTCCAGCTCCTCCAACTGTGCAGAGGACGAGCGAAAGCGGGCCGCCAGTTCGTTCATGCGGGTCAGCACCACGCTGCGCGCCGTCGGATCCGTGGGTGCACCGACGATGTCGGCGAACGAATTCATCATGTCCGTGATGGCCGCGCCCAGGCCGGTCTTGCCGCCGCTGAACACTTCCTGCATCTGCGCCAGCGAGGTGGCGCGCGCCGAATCGGCCGCCGACACGGCGCTGGCCGTGGCCGCCTGGCGGTTCAGCAACTCGTTGAAGTTGCGCAGGATGGTGTTCACATCCACGCCATTGCCGATGTAGCCGCTGCCCATGTTCTGGCCCGGCGAGGTCTGGAAGGCCACGCTCTGGCGCGAGTAGCCGGCCGTGTTGACGTTGGCGATGTTGTGGCCGGTGGTCTGCAGGGCGATCTGATTCGCCATCAGGGCGCGGGATCCGACGTTCAAAAGGCTCATGGCGTGTTCTCGGTTTAGGCTTGTGCGCGTGCCGCGCTCTGCACGGCGCTCTGGATGGCGCGGCTGAGCTTGCTGGCGTATTCGGGATCGGTGGCGTAGCCGGCTTTCTGCAGCTCGGTCGCATAGGCCAGGGCCGAGTCGGTCTTGCCCATGGCTTTCTCGTAGCGCGGATTGCTGGTGATCAGCCGCGCATAGTCGCGGAAGGACTCCTCGTAGGAGCCGTAGGCGCGGAACTTGGCCGTGACCTTGCGCGCCACGCCGTCGATGTATTCGGTGGTCGTGACCTCGGCGACCTTGCCCGTCCAGCCCTTGCCGGCCTTGATGCCGAAGAGGTTGTGGGCATTGCTGCCATCGGCGTTCTTGATCTCGCTCTTGCCCCAGCCGGTCTCGTGGCCGGCCTGGCCCAGCATGAAGGCGGCCGGAATGCCGCTTTCCTGCGCCACGCGCGCCGCGGCGTCGCCATGGTGGGCCACGAAGTTGTCGCGGCCCTTGGGCGCGGGTGCGTAGGCGTTGACGGACTGGGCCGCGCTGCTGCGGCTGCCGCTCCAGGCGCCGATGGCAGCGGTGCCGCCGGCGGCGCCATTGGCATTGGTGGCCGTGCTGCGCCAGGCGATGCGGCTCATGCTCAGCGTGGAGGGCACGGAGATCTCGGCATCCTCGGCGGCTTCCGAGCCCATGGTGCGGGCCAGCTGGCGCGTGATGGCATCCGACAGTCCGCCGGGCTGGCCCGACATGGCCACCGACAGCTGCTGGTCCAGCATGTCGGTGCTGAGGTTGCCCTGTGCGCTGTCGAGCAGGCCGGACTTCATGGTCGCCTCGCGCATGCTCTTGATCATCTCGCGCATGAACAGCGATTCCAGCTGTTTGGCGGTTTCCTTCGCGGCCTGCGGGCTGTTCTCGCCGGCCGCGAACTTGAGTGCGTTGAGGGACCGGGCGTCGGCCGCCAGCGCATTGCTGGCCGCAGTCTGCGATCCATTGGGAAGTGCGATGCTCATATCACCTCCAGTTCGGCGTTGAGAGCGCCTGCGGCCTTGATGGCCTGCAGGATGGCCAGCAGGTCCTGGGGCGTGGCGCCCAGCGTGTTGAGTGCGCGCACCACGTCGGTGAGCTGCGGGGAGCCGGGCATGTTGATGATGTTGCCGGGCTCCTGCTTGATCTGGATGTCGGACTTCTGGGCCACCACGGTCTGGCCCTGCGAGAAGGCGCCGGGCTGGCTGATCACCGGCGTGGTGCTGATGGTGATGGCCAGGTTGCCGTGGGCGATGGCGCAGGGGCCCAGGGTCACGGCCTGGTTGAGCACGATGGAGCCCGTGCGTGCGTTGATCACGACCTTGGCCGAGGGCTTGGAGGTCTCGATCGGCATCTCCTGGATCTCGGCAATCATGCGCACGCGCGATCCCGGGTCCTGGGGCGCGGATACGCGCACGGTGCGCCCGTCCAGCGCCTGCGCCACGCCCTGGCCCATGCGCTGGTTGATGGCGCGCACCACCTTGTCGGCGGTCTGGAAATCGGTGGCGTTCAGGCCCAGCGTGATGCTGTCGCCTTCGTTGATCGGGGTGGGAACTGCGCGTTCGACCTGGGCGCCCTGCGGCACGCGGCCCGCGCTCAGGTGGTTGATCTGTACCTTGGAGCCGCCGGCCGAGGCGCCGGCGCCGCCGACCACGAGGTTGCCCTGGGCCAGCGCGTAGATCTCGCCGTCGGCACCGCGCAGCGGCGTGGTCACCAGGGTGCCGCCCTTGAGCGACTTGGCATTGCCCACGGAGGAGACGACCACGTCGATGGTCTGGCCTGGCTGGGCAAAGGCCGGCAGCTCGGCGGTGACGATCACGGCCGCCACGTTCTTGAGCTGCAGCTGGCCCGCGTTGCCTGTGGCGGGCAGCGAGATGCCCATCTGCTCCAGGTAGTTGGCCAGGGCCTGCTTGGTGTAGGGCATCTGGGTGGTCTGGTCGCCCGTGCCGTCGAGGCCGACCACCAGACCGTAGCCGGTCAACTGGTTGCTGCGCACGCCCTGGATGGCAGCGACCTCCTTGATGCGTGTTGCATGCGCCGGCAGGGTCAGCATGCTGGCGCCGAGGGCGGCTGCAACCCAGAACGGGCGCTGCGCTTGGCGCAATGTCAGGAGCATGGACAGTACTTTCATGCTGTCCATTCTCCGGAGAATCAGAACGGCATAACGTTCAAAAAGAACCGGGACAACCAGCCAATTGACTGCGCTTCCCCGGCCTGCCCGCGGCTGCGCGATTCCACGCGCACGTTGGCCACCTGGGTCGATGCGACCAGGCTGCCGGGCTGCATGGTGCGCGGGTCCACCGTGCCCGTGAAGCGCAGCACATCCACGTTGTGGTTCACGCCGATCTGCTTTTCTCCGGCGATCACCAGATGGCCGTTGGGCAGCACATCGACCACCGTCGTGCTGATGGCGCCCGTGAACGTGTTGTCGCTGGACGTCGAGCCCGAGCCCGTGTAGTCGTTGTTGTTGTTGAAGCCGATGTTGGAGCGGTCCTTGAGATTGGCCAGCGCATTGCCCGAAAACAGCGGCAGCGCCGAAATCCCGGCCGTGGTCTTGTTGGACCGCTTGAGGCCCGAATCCGACTTCTGGCTGGCCGTCACACGCTCCACGATCTGCACCGTCACCAGATCCCCCACCAGGCGCGCACGCCGGTTCTCGAAACCGGGCCGGTAGCTGGCCGCGTTGAACAGGCTGCCCGTGGGGCTGCCCGCCACCGGGGCGGGCTGCGGCAGCACCGGCGGCGCCGTGGACGGCATGTCCACCGGCGGCGGGTCATTGAGCGTCGTGCAGCCCGACAGGACTGCCGCCAGCGCCAGGCACGTGCCCGTCGCGGAAAGGGAGAAGGTTCGTTGGGTCATGGCGATGTTCCCGGTGTTTCAGTGATCCATGCTTCGCATGAACCTGGCGAGCCATAGGCATGTGGCGCGACCCCGGAGACCGGCGCGGCCCAGGTCAGGGACGCCGAGCAAGGGCCGCCCCGCAGCGAGGGCGTCGTCCCCCTCCCTCGCGAAGCGAGTAGAGAGGGGGAAGCGGCGAAGCCGCTCAGGGGGAGAGATCAATTACAACTGCGCCAGCTTGGCCAGCATCTGGTCCGACGTCTGGATGGCCTTGGAATTCATTTCATAGGCGCGCTGGGTCTGGATCATGGTCACCAGCTCCTGCACCACGTTCACGTTCGAGCCTTCCAGGTAGCCCTGCTTGATCATGCCCATGCCGTTGACACCGGGCTGGCCCTGCTGGGGCTGGCCCGAGGAAGCGGTTTCCGTGAACAGGTTCTGGCCGCGCGGCTCCAGGCCGGCCGGATTGATGAACTGGCTCATCGCGATGTTGCCCACCTGCTGGGGCGCAGCCTGGCCGGCCATGGTCACGCTGACCACGCCCTCGGGGCTGATAGACACCTTGGTCGCGCCCTGGGGAATGGTGACGCCGTTGGCGATGGGCATGCCGCTGGCAGTCACCAACTGGCCCTGGGCATCGACCTGGAAGGAGCCGTCGCGGGTATAGGCCGTGGTGCCGTCGGGCATGTTGACCTGGAAGAAGCCGTTGCCGTCGATGGCCACGTCCAGCGCATTGTTGGACTGCTGCAGGGCGCCCTGCAGGAAATTGCGCGAGGTGGCCACCGTGCGCACGCCCAGGCCCAGGTGCAGGCCCGTGGGCAGCTGGTTCTGCTCGGTGGTCTGGGCGCCCGACTGGCGCAGGTTCTGGTAGATCAGATCCTCGAACACCGCGCTGGCGCGCTTGTAGCCCGTGGTCGAGACGTTGGCCAGGTTGTGGGAGATCACATCCAGCTGGGTCTGCTGGGCTTCCATGCCGGTCTTGGAGATGAACAGCGAATTGATCATGGCGTTTTCCTTTTCAGTGCTTTCAGCCGTTCATGCTCAAGAGTTGGCTGGCCGTCTTGTCATTGGTTTCTGCGGTCTGCAGCAGGCGCATCTGGGTCTCGAACTGGCGGGCGGCGGCAATCATGCCGACCATGGTCTCCACCGAATTCACGTTCGAGCCTTCGATGGCACCCGACAGCAGGCGGGCGTTCTCGTCGTTGGGCAGCGGCTCGCCGTTGCCCGTGCGGAACAGGCCGTCGTTGCCGCGCACCAGCGCAGCGTCCTCGGCCGGCGTGGCCAGCTTGACGCGGCCCACGGCCACGGGCAGCTGGTTGCCGGTCTTGGCGGTCAGCGTGCCGTCGGAGCCCAGGGAAATCGTGGACTCGGGCGGAATGTCGATGGGGCCGCCGCCGTCCGACAGCACGGCCTGGCCGTTGCTGTTGACCAGCTGGCCCTCGGGGGAAACCTCGAACACGCCGTTGCGTGTGTAGGCTTCCTGGCCGTCCAGGCCCTGGACGGCGAACCAGGCGCGGCCCATGGCCATGGCGTCCAGTGCGCGGCCCGTGCGCTGGGTGGGGCCGGGCGTGTCCACGTAGCCGGAGGTTGCCTCCAGCGCGAACACGCGCGTGCCCGCGCCGCTGCCCTGCAGGGGCACGGAGCGGAAGGTGGACATTTCGGCCCGAAAGCCATTGGTGCCGGCATTGGCCAGGTTGTGGGCCAGCACGGACTGACGCTGCGCCGCTGCGTTGGCGCCCGTCATGGAGGTGTAGATGATGCGGTCCATGCCGGCTCTCCTGACTCAGTTCTTGGCTATCAGCGCAGGTTCACCAGGGTCGAGAAGACCTGGTCCTGGGTCTTGATGGTCTGGGCATTGGCCTGGTAGGCGCGCTGCGCGGTCATCATGTTCACCAGCTCGGCGGTCAGGTCCACGTTGGAGTCCTCCAGCGCGCCCGAACGCAGCGAGCCGAAGGTGCCGGACTGGGCCGTGCCGTTGAGCGCCGGGCCCGAATCCGAGGTTTCCACCCACTTGTTGTCACCCACGGCGCCCAGGCCCTGGGTGTTGGTGAAGGCGGCCAGGGCCAGCTGGCCCTCGGTGCGCGTCACGCCGTTGGAGTAGGTGGCCACGATGGCGCCATCGTTGCCGATGTTGATGCCGGTGAGCGCGCCCGAGGTGTAGCCGTCCTGCTTGAGGCTGCTGACCGCGAACTTGGTGCCGAACTGGGTCACGCTGGAGAAGTCCAGCGTCACGCCGGCCGTGCCGTTGATGGTGCCGGGCGCCGGGGCATTGGGATTGTTGCTTGGGATCTGCAGGGGCGTGTTGGGCGTGGCCGACACAAATTTCCCGTTGGCATCGAAGGCGATCTTGGCGATTGGTGTGGCCACCACCGGAGGCGTCGCTGTGGGGTTGTCCAACTGTGTGAAGACGTTCCAGGTATTGGATGCTGCGTCCTTCTCGAAGTACAGCTGCACCGGCGTGGGCACGCCCTGGCTGTCATAGACGTTGATCGAGGTGCCATAGGTGGCGCGCGGCGTGGCGGCAACGGGAGGCGTGGCTGTGGGGTTGCCTGCCGCGGGCGTGGCGCGCGCATCGAGGTTCAGCTCCACATTGATCTTGGTCGTGGTCTTGGCCGCAATCGGCTGGCCCGACGGGAAGACCATGGGCACGGGCTGGCCGCCGGCCAGCACCTTGCCCGTGGTGGCGTCCACGGGGTAGCCCATGACGTTGTCGCCCTGCACGGTCTTGAGGTTGCCCTGCTTGTCCAGGCCGAAGCTGCCGGCGCGCGTATAGGCCGTGCTGCCATCGGGCTGGCGCACCACGAAGAAGCCGTTGCCGTTGATGGCCACGTCCAGGTTGTTGCCCGTGGTCGTGATCGGGCCCTGGCGGAACTGCTGGGTCACGGCGGCCACGTTGACACCGATGCCGCTGGTCTGGCCGCTGGCCGAGCCGACGGCGCTGGCCACGGCCTCGGCGAACTCGGCGCGCGAGGACTTGAAGCCCGTGGTGTTGGCGTTGGCGATGTTGTGGCCGATCACGTCCAGGTTCTTGCTGGCGGCGTTCAGACCCGAGAGGCCTTGTTGGAATCCCATGGTGTGCTCCTGCGATGGTTTGGGGTGTTTGGTGCGGCGTTCAGTACACGGCCTTGACGGAGGTGTAGGCGACGTTGGTGCCGTCGTCCAGCTCCAGCGTCAGCTTGCCGTCGGTGGTGCCCGTGGCAAGCACCGCGTGGGGCGACAGCGTGGTCGAGGCCACGGCCTTGTCGGCATTCGTGGCCTGCACCGTGTAGCGCAGCTGGCTGGCATCGCCCGTGTACTTGCTGCCGTCCCAGGTGAAGTAGTTGCGGCCCGCGGTGCCGCTGCCCAGCTCGACGGTGTCCACCAGCTCGCCGCCGGCCGTGGTGATCTGCACCTTGACATCGGCGGCCGGGCCTTCGAGGTCGAAGGCCGCCGTATAGGACTTTTCCTTGCCCACGCCCAGGGTGTTGCCCTCGGTCAGCACGGTGCGGCCGATCATCTGCGTGCCCTGCAGCACCTGCATGGCCGTGAACTGGCCGGCCATGCTTTCCATGGTCTTGTTCAACTGCTGGATGCCGGTGACGGTGTTGATCTGCGCCATCTGCGAGGTCATCTGCGCGTTGTCCATGGGATTCATGGGATCCTGGTTGTTCAACTGCGCGACCAGCAGCTTCAGGAAGCGGTCCTGCGCTGCTGCGGGGTCGGTGTTCGAATTGCTCGTGGTGTTCTTGCTGTTGAGGTCGGCCGTGCTGGCGACGCTGCCTGCGCCATAGATCATGGGAGTGGCTCCTGGAATGTGGTGCGGACGGGGCTCACTGGCCCATCTGCAGGGTTTTGAGCAGCAGCGACTTGGTCGTGTTCATGACCTCGACGTTGTTCTGGTAGGAGCGCGAGGCCGAGATCATGTTGACCATCTCGTCCACGGCGCTGACGTTGGAATGCGTCACATAGCCTTCGGCATCGGCCAGCGGGTGCTGGGGATCGTGGATGCGGCGGCCCGGCGTGTTGTCCTGGCTGATGGCGCTGACGCGCACGCCCGAGGAGCCTTCCTCGCCCATGGGCACGGTCTGGAAGACCACCTGGCGTGCCTGGTAGGCCTTGCCGTCGGGGCCGGCCACGGCATCGACGTTGGCCAGGTTCGAGGCCACGACGTTCAGGCGCTGGGACTGGGCGCTGACGGCACTGCCGGAGATGCTGAAGATGGAGAACATGGACATGGGAAAGCTCCTGTGATCTGTGGCGCCGGCTTACTGGCCCTGGATGGCCGACAGCATGGTCTTGGCCTGGCCGTTCAGAAAGCGCAGCGTGGCTTCGTAGCGCACGGCGTTGTCGACGAAGTTGGCGCGTTCGCGGTCCAGGTCCACGGTGTTGTTGTCCATGTTGGTCTGGGCCTGCACCGAGTAGCCGAGATGGCTTTGCGCGCTCTGCCCCGAGGCGGCGGCAGGCAGCGGAATGTGGCCGCCCTGGCTGACGCTGGCCAGCGTCATGGGCGAGGGGCCGGAGGTGACGGCCGTCAGCGCCTCGCGGAAATTGAAGTCGCGTGCCACATAGCCCGGGGTGTCGGCATTGGCGATGTTGCTGGCGATTGCACGCTGGCGCTCGGCGCGCAGCACCAGCGCCTTGCTCTGGAAGTCCAGTCGTTCAGTCATCTTGTCGAGCATGTCGGCCTCGCCCTCTGGGATTTGCGGTGATCGGTTGACGAAATGGCGGCAGCCCACGGACTGCGGCATGCGTCGATTATGGAAATCGGGCCCGAACGCTAAAGCGCAAAGAAAGCGCGTTTGCCTGCGCAGTTCGGCGCTTCGGAAAACGGCGCCCGCCCTATATTTGCTGGCATCGCTCCATGTATCCCGCCCATCCTGACGGGGTGCCGGAGCAAGTCAGGAGCCCCAGCCATGTCGAACTTCAGCACCGCCCATCCGCCTTCCGCCGCCCGAGCCTTCGCCCGCGCCGCCGCATGCGCTGCGCTCGCCGCTGGAGCATCGCTGGCAGGCAGCGCGTTCGCGCAGAACGCGCCCGATGGCGCGGCCCAGCTCAGCCAGATCGGCCAGCGCTTTGCCGACGAGGCCCTGCAGCAGGGCATGGCCGGTGCGGGCGCCCTGCCCCTGCGCATGGAAGTGCAGATGGGCCAGCTCGATCCCCGCCTGCGCCTGGCCGCCTGCGCCAAGGTCGAGCCCTATTTGCCCGCAGGCTCGCGCCTGTGGGGCCGTACCCGCCTGGGCCTGCGCTGCCTGCAGGGCGCCGTGGCCTGGAATGTGTTCCTGCCCATCACGGTCAAGGCCTGGGGGCCTGCCTGGGTGCTGCAAAACGGCGTGCCTTCGGGCCGCCCGCTGTCGGCCGACGACGCCGTCCAGGCCGAGGTGGACTGGGCCGAGGATTCGGCCGCCGTCTACGCCAACCAGCAGGACTGGGTGGGCCTGGTGGCTTCCCGCCCGCTGGCCGCAGGCCAGGCACTGCGCCAGAACATGCTGCGTACGCCGGCGCTGTTCGCGGTGGGTGCCGAAGTGCGTGTTCTGGTCAATGGTGGTGGTTTTTCCGTCACATCGTCGGGCAAGGCCATGTCTGCCGCCGGCGAAGGCCAGACCGTGCGGGTTCGCATGGATAATGGCCGGCTCATCTCCGGGGTGGTGAATCCCGAGGGCGTGGTGCTGGTGCAGTAAAAAAACCTCAAGTTTTGTTCCAGGCAGTCGAAAGCTAGGCACAGCGCCTTACGCCGCCAGGGCGATTGGAGAATCAAGATGAAGATAGGTCAAAAACCGGAACTGCCCGCCGCTGCCTCCCAGGCCGCCGCCAAGCAGCCCAAGACAGCCAGCGCCATTGCCAGCGAGGAATCCTCCGCACAGGCCCAGCCTGCCAAGGCGGCCGGTGTTCCCGTGTCGTTCTCGAACTCGGCCCGCGCACTGGACCAAACTGGTCGTGCCACCGCCGACTTCGATGCCAACCGCGTCAAGGAAATCCGCGAAGCCATTGCCAACGGCACCTTCCGCGTGAACGCCGACGCCGTGGCCGACAAGCTGCTGGCCAACTCCGAGGAGTTCCTCTCGCACTCGCGCGTCTGAGCGCGGGTTCGGTTCTTTCTCGGTTTTTTCCTTCCGGCGCGAGCACGCGCTTTCTTTTTTCAGCAAGGCCTGTCCCATGACTCTCAGCGAGATGCTCGATTCCCTGGACGCGGTGGTCCGGATGGTGTCCGCCTCGCTGCAATCGAAGGATGCGGTCGCGCTGGAGCAGTCCAGTACCCGGCTGCGCGATGCCATGGCGGCGTTTTCCGAACTGGCCCGCCGCTTCAGCTCGGCCGACTGGACGCAGGAGCTGCGCGAGCGCGCCCAGGCTCTGGGCGAGCAGATGGCCATGCAGCGCGACCAGCTGGCGCGCATGGCGGTGGTGGCCCAGCACCAGGCGGCGGCGCTGATTCCCCAGGCTTCGGACCAGGCCACGTATGGACGTGACCTGTATGGAAACCCTCACGCCGGACCGGGCAAGGCGCGCATCTACCACTCGGCCAGCTGAAGCAGCCTCCGTCTTCCTTTTTTCCTGTCCTGATCAACCCTCCGGCACGCGTGCCCGAGGGTTTTGTCTTTTCCGGGGTGGCGTCGGCGTGACGCGCCTGCCGGCCGGTGCAGGCAGGGCTGCGCATCGGCAGGCGACCCTCCATGCGCGGGAGGAGGTCACGCTTGCTGAAAAAGACGGGGGGCTTTGGGCCGTGCGGTGACGGGCGGCCAGGAATGGGGAGGGTGGGCAAAGGCCCGGTTCGGCGAAAGCGGAACAACGCCTTGAAGAAGGCCGGATCCTGCGCGTGCCGGAAAGACGCAGCCATGCGATGGTGCGCGCAAATGCTGTTCGGTCTGCGGTCTGCGGTCTGCGGTTTGGGTGGGCAAAGAGGGTCCGGCCGGGGCCGGACGTCCTCAGACCTGCATGTTCATCACGTCGGTATAGGCCTGCACGAGCCGGTTGCGCACCTGCATCGTGGCCTGGAAGCCGATCTGTGCCTTTTGCATGGCGATCATGGTTTCTTCGAGGCTGACGGCCGGGTTCTCCAGCTGCACTTCACGCTGCAGCTGGCTGGAGTGGTTCTGGGCTGAACTGACGGACTGCAGCGCGCCTTGAAGGGCCTGGCTGAAGCCGCCAGCCGCCACTTTGGTCGATGCGTCGCCTGCGCCCACGCCTTTGGGGAGCTGGGTGCCGTACAGGGGAGAGGTGGTACTGGGGATGCGAAGGTCCATGACACATTCCATCGGAGTTAGCAAGATGACGAGATCGTAGGTCGGCAGGGTTTTCGCATCCGGGCAAATAGAAGGTCAAACGGCGCGCTTATCGGGCGAATGTGAAGCGGCGGACTTCGAATAATCGACAGCACGCTAGGGTCCTGTGTGTGCAGGGCTCGAACACCTGGAACCAAGATGTCTGCTGTCGCTGAAATCCCTGTCCCCCAAGCCACTCCCGTCCCCCAGCCTGCCCTGCAGCAGCGCTGGACGGCCATGGACCGTGGCCAGCGCCTGCGTTGGGGCGCGATCGCCGTGCTGCTGGTTGTCGCCGTGGGGGCGGCGGCCATGTTCTACCGCCAGCCGGACTACAAGGTGCTGTTCTCCAATCTGAGCGACAAGGATGGTGGCGCCATCGTCGCCCAGCTGTCGCAGATGAACGTGCCATACCGCTACACGGAAGGCGGCGGCGCCATCCTCATCCCGTCCGACCGCGTGCACGATGTGCGCCTGAAGCTGGCCACCCAGGGCCTGCCCAAGGGTTCGGTGACGGGCTTCGAGCTGATGGAAAACAGCAAGTTCGGCATCACCCAGTTCCAGGAACGCCTGAATTTCCAGCGCGGCCTCGAAGGCGAGCTGACGCGCTCCATCCAGGCCCTGGCCGCCGTGCAAAGCGCACGCGTGCATCTGGCCCTGCCCAATCAGAACGGCTTTTTCCGCGAGCAGCAAAAGCCTTCGGCCTCGGTGCTGCTGAGCCTGTACCCCGGCCGCGTGCTGGACCGCACGCAGATCGCGGGCATCGTGCACCTGGTGGCCTCCAGCGTGCCCGAGATGGCGCCCACGGCCGTGAGCATCCTCGACGATTCGGGCAAGCTGCTGTCGCAGTCGCCCGACGGCAACGCCAACGCCGTGGACATGCAGCAGCTGAACTACACCCAGCAGATCGAGCAGCAGTACGTGCGCCGCATCCTGGATATCCTGGAGCCTGTGGTCGGCAAGAACAATGTGAAGGCCCAGGTCTCGGCCGAGATGGATTTCAGCCAGACCGAATCGACCTCGGAGCAGCACCGCCCCAACCAGTCCTCCGACGCGGGCGTGGTGCGCAGCCAGCAGGTGGTGGAGAGCACGGGCGAGCAAAAGCCGCCCCAGCCCACCGGCATCCCCGGCGCCACCAGCAACCAGCCGCCCCAGAACGCGTCCGCGCCGGTCAATGGCGCCAATCCCGCACCCCAGGCGGCCGATGGACAGAACGCCGTGCGCTCTGCCAGCAAGCGCGAGTCCATCACCAACTACGAAGTGGACAAGACCGTGCGCCACACACGCGGCAGCACGGGCAGCATCAAGCGCCTGACGGCCGCCGTGGTCATCAATGCGCCCCTGGTGGCGGCCGCTGCGCCGAATGCAGCCGGTGGCGCCACCGATGCCGCCACCGTTGCCGCCGCAGCGCGCGGCCTGACGGCGGCGCAGCAGGCGCAACTGCTGACCCTGGTGCGCGAGACCGTGGGCTACAGCGCCGAGCGCGGTGACTCCGTCAACCTGGTCAGCACACCCTTTGTGCAGGACGAAGCGCCGGCCGAGGTGCCGCTGTGGCGCCAGCCCGAAGTGCTGGACATGGCCCGCAGCCTGGGCGTGCCCATCGGCCTGGCCCTGTTCGGCGCCATCTTGCTGCTGGGCCTGGTGCGACCCATGCTCAAGGGCCGCAAGACGGCTGCCGTGGGCGGTCAGCTCAATGCCATCGAGGGCGAGCAACTGGACCGTCCGGCGCTGGCCGGACCCGCTGTCGATCTGTCTCCCACACAGGAGCAGGTGCGCCTGGAGCAGGCGCGCCAACTGGCCAAGCAGAACCCGATCGCGGTGGCCAACATCGTCAAGACCTGGATCAACGGCGAGGCCACCTGAGCCTGCCAAACACGGATTGCTGAGATATGGACGAACGAGGCCTGAACGACGCCGCCATCTTGCTGGTCTCCCTGGGCGAGGAGGAAGCGGCCGAGGTGTTCAAGCACCTCACACCCAAGGAAGTGCAAAAGCTCGGCGAGACCATTGCGCACATGCGCGGCGTCTCGCGCGAGAAGGTGGACTTCGTCATCAACCGCTTTGCCGATGACGCGGCCGCGCAAAGCCTGCTGGTGGACGACGCCAGCGGCTATGTGCGCTCGGTGCTCAAGCGCGCCCTGGGCGACGACAAGGCCGCGCTGCTGATCGACCGCATCCTGCAGGGCGGCGATGTCTCCGGCATCGAAAGCCTGAAGTGGATGGACCCGCTGTCGGTGGCCGAACTGCTGCGCGGCGAGCATCCGCAGATCGTGGCTGCCATCCTGGTGCACCTGGAGCACGAGCAGGCTGCTGCCGTGCTGATGCAGCTGCCCGAACGCTTTCGCAGCGAAGTCATGCTGCGCGTGGCCACGCTGGAAGGCATTCAGCCGACCGCGCTCAAGGACCTCAACGAAGTGCTGTTCCAGGTGTTGGCCGGTGGCGACAAGATCCGCAAGACCTCGCTGGGCGGCGTCAAGACGGCGGCCGAGATGATCAACAACCTCGGCGGCAATGCCGACGTGGCCGTGCTGGACACCATCCGCAACTACGACCCGGACCTGGCCCAGAAGATCATGGACAAGATGTTCGTGTTCGACGACCTGGTCAAACTGGACGATCGCTCGGTGCAGCTGGTGCTGCGCGAAGTGGTGTCCGAGACGCTGATCATCGCGCTCAAGGGCGGTTCGATGGAAGTGCGCGACAAGATCCTGGCCAACATGTCCATGCGTGCGGCCGAGTCGCTGCGCGAGGACCTGGAAGGCCGCGGCCCGATGCGCCTGTCCGAAGTGGAAGCGCAGCAAAAGGAAATCCTGAAGGTGGTGCGCCGTCTGGCCGAAGAAGGCCAGATCACCATCGGCAGCGGCGCGGAGGACAGCTATGTCTAGTGGGATGAATTCGCGCTTCATTCCCTCCGAGGAGATTGACGAGCGCCAGGTGGTGCAGTGGCGCTTTGGTGCCGTGGACCACATGGGCGGGCTGCAAAGCCTGCCCGGCCTGCCGAACATTCAGGGCGCCCCCGATGCACAGGCTGCACCCGGTGGCGCCGGCATGGCGCGCACACCCGCTTCCTCGTCCGGCTTCCACAGCCTGTCGCTGCCCGGGCGCTCCGATGCGCCCCGGCTGGACGCCGATTCCATGGTGCTGGATGTCGACGCCGACGCGCCAGGCACGGCGGCATCCACCCCCGCCGTGGACGAGGAGCGGCTGCATGAATTGCTGGAGCAGGCACGCGCCGAAGGCCATGCCGAGGGCCTGGAGCAAGGCCGTCAGGAAGCCCGGCAGCAGTGGCAGCAGCACATGGATGACTATGTCTCCGGCACGGGCCGAGAGACGGCGCAGCGCGTGGACGCGCTGCTGTCCGGCCTGGACGCCGGCTTCAAGCAGCTGCAGGCGGATGCGGCGCAGGAATTGCTGAACCTGGCCTGCGACATCGCGCGCCAGGTGGTCCGCCAGGAGCTGCGCAGCCAGCCCCAGGCCCTGCTGCCCGTGGTGCGCGAGGCGCTGGACATGCTGGCCTCCGACGGCCGCGCCGCCACCGTGCGCCTGAACCCTGCCGACTTCGCCGTGCTGGACGAGGCGCTGCGCGCCGAGCATGGCGCCCAGTCCAAGGTGCAGTGGATCAGCGACGCTGGCGTGGCCCAGGGCGATGTGCGCGTGGAATCGGGCGGTGCCCAGGTCGATGCCGGCATGGACAAGCGCTGGCGCCGCGCCGTGGCCGCGCTGGGCTTGGTCTCCACCTGGTATGACGGAGAACGCGATGCCGGTTGATGCCTCCCTGGCCGATGCCGGCAAGCCCTGGCAGCAGCTGCTGTCCAATGCCCGCGCCCGCCTGCACAGCGACATTCCGCTGGAAACCCACGGCACGCTCACGCGCCTGACCGGCCTGGTGCTGGAGGCCACGGGCCTGCAGGTGCCGGTGGGCTCGCAATGCTGGATACGCCAGGCAGGCCAGGACCCGGTGCTGGCCGAAGTCGTCGGCTTTGCCGGCGAGCGTGCGTTCCTGATGCCTGCGGGCGACATCCAGGGGCTGTCCAGCGGCGCCATCGTGACGCCGGCCGAACCCTTTGTCGCCCCGCTGCGCTTTGGCGACGGTCCTGAAGAGCCCGTGTCCATGGCGGCCGGCGTGTTGCGCCTGCCCATCGGCAGCGGCCTGCTGGGCCGTGTCGTGGATTCGCAGGGGCAGCCGCTGGACCATGGCGGGCCGCTGGCCGACGTCACGGCCGATCTGCTGGACCGCAACCCCATCAACGCCATGGACCGCGACCCGGTGCGCGAGACGCTGGACACCGGCGTGCGCTCGCTCAACGCCCTGCTCACCGTGGGCCGGGGCCAGCGGCTGGGCCTGTTCGCAGGCTCGGGCGTGGGCAAGTCCGTGCTGCTGGGCATGATGGCGCGCTACACCCAGGCGGACGTGATCGTCGTCGGCCTGATCGGTGAACGCGGCCGGGAGGTCAAGGAGTTCGTCGAGGACATCCTCGGCGCACAGGACCGCAGCCGCGCCGTGGTGGTGGCCGCGCCGGCCGATGCGCCGCCGCTGCTGCGCATGCAGGGTGCCGCCTACGCCACGGCCATTGCCGAGCATTTCCGCGACAAGGGCCAGCATGTGCTGCTGCTCATGGACTCGCTCACCCGCTATGCCATGGCCCAGCGCGAGATCGCGCTGGCCATTGGCGAGCCACCGGCCACCAAGGGCTATCCGCCGTCGTGCTTTGCCAAGCTGCCGGCCCTGGTCGAGCGCAGCGGCAACGGCCTCAACGGCGTGGGCTCGATCACGGCCTTCTACACCGTGCTGTCCGAAGGCGACGACCAGCAGGACCCGATTGCCGACGCGGCGCGCGCCATTCTGGACGGCCACGTCGTGCTGTCGCGGGCGCTGGCCGAGTCGGGCCACTACCCGGCCATCGACATCGAGCAATCGGCCTCGCGCGTGATGCACAACGTGGCCTCGCGCGAGCACTTCGAGCTGGCGCGGCGCTTTCGCGCTGTCTATTCGCGCTACCAGAAGGGCCGGGACCTGGTCCAGGTCGGAGCCTACATGGCGGGCTCGGACCCGCAGATGGACGAGGCGATACGGCTGCAGCCGGCCATGGCGGCCTTTCTGCAGCAAAGCATGTTCGAGTCGGCTTCCATGGACGAGAGCATCTCGGGCATGGCCGCCGCGCTCGGTGGTCAGTGATGCGGTGACGCGGCACTGAGATAACGCAACAGCGAACACAGGGAGGAAAACCCGGTATGTCGTCCTTGAATGCCTTGATGGTGGCCATCGATGCCGCGTCGCGCAAGCGTGACGAGGCGCGCCAGGCGGTGCAGGAGCGTCAGCGCTCGCAGCAGGCGGCGCAGGCGCAGATGGACCAGCTGCAGCACTACGTGCAGGAAATGCAGGCACGTTGGGGCGTGCAGCAGAACCAGTCCGTGCAGCCCGAAGTCATGTTCCACCAATACCAGTTCATGGACCGCCTGCAGCACGCCATCGGCCTGCAGACACGGGTGTTGGCCGACCTGGCCATCCGCCTGGAGGCCGCGCAAAAGGCCTTGATGGCCTGCGAGCTGCGGGTCAGCAGCCTGCGCAAGGTGGTCGAGGTGCGCCGCCGCGACCTGGCGCTGGGCCAGATGCGCCGCGAGCAAAAGGAAACCGACGAACGTGCGGCCATCCAGTTTTTCCGCCGCAGCTTCGGGCTGACATTCCAGGAGGCTTGACGCATGTCCACCAACCAGATCGAACAGCGCGCCGACGCGCGCAGCGCCATGCAGCGCACCATGGAGGGCGTGCGTTCCGCGCGCGCGGCGCAGCCGCCGTCCAATGAGCAGGCCGCAGGCTTTTCCTCGCTGCTGGCCGCCATGGATGGCATTGGCGGACTGCCGGACCTGGGCCAGGTCCTCGGCGATGAGGGGGCCGGCGCACTGGCCAGCCTCAAGGGTGCAATTCAGGGCAGCCTGAAGGATCCGGCTGACCTGTCCGGCCTGGCGCAGGGGCTGCTGCAGACGCAATTGCCGCTGCAGCCCCAGGCGGAGACGGCCGATATGGCCACTTCCGCGCAGGCCGATGCCATGCTGCTGGCCGCCAACGGCCAGGCGCCCTGGCTCAGCCTGGTCGGGCAGACCGCCCACCTCGATGGCAAGGGCGACCGCGACATGCTGCAGGGCGTGGCGGGCGACTGGTTGTCTGGCCGGGGCAGTGCCGCCATGCTGGCCTTGCGCCAGGAGCAGGGCGTGGTGGCGCATGCCGCCTTCATGGCGCCGCAACCTGCAGCGGGCGATGCCGCAGGCGCGGCGCTGGCCGCGAACGCCAACACGGCGGCGCTGGCTGGCGCAGTGGATGCCGCTGCAGCCGGCACGCCCGCCGATACCGCTGCGCGCCAGGGCGCCCAGGCACAGACACAGGCGGCCGATGTGCTGGCCGCCGTGCAGTCCGATACGGCGCTGACGGCCGCCGCAGCGCGCACGGCATCTGCAGCCCAGGCCACGCATGAGCACACACCCCAGGCGCTGGCGCCCGGCGTGCGGCAGGACGCGGCCCTGGCGTCGGGCATTGCGCTCAACGGCATGGCGGCGGTGCGGCCCGCGGAATGGCGCGGCCTGTTCGAGCGGGCCCGCGAAGGTGGCACCGGCTCCACAGAGTCTGCCGCCAACGGATTGCATGGGGTTGCAGCCGCCGTGGGCGCGGCCCACGCCGGCCAGTCCCTGGGACAGCAGGCCGCCGGACACAATGGCGCAGCCTTGGCCCAGCCCGATGCCCAGGCACAGCCGGGCAACTCCACCGAGCGCGAGCAGCAGGTGTCCGAGCAGGTGGCCTTCTGGGTGCACAACAAGAGCCAGAACGCCTCGCTGTCTGTCGAGCATGAGGGCAAGGCCATCCAGGTGCAGGTCAGCCTGCAGGGCAACGAGGCCCATGTGCGCTTTGGCGCCAGCGAATCCCAGGCGCGCGAATGGCTGGGCAACGGTGCCGACCAGCTGCGCGAGCTGCTGCAGGCCCAGGGCCTGCAACTGGCCGGCGTCAGCGTGGACGCGGGTGGCCAGTCCGGCAATGGCGAGGCGGGGGGCCGCCAGGGCGCGGATGCCCAGGCGCGCCAGGGCCGCGTGAGCGCCATGGTCGATGCCGCCGGCGTCACGGGCGGCAATGGTGCCGCACAGGCTGGTGGCCGCGCGGCGGCAGGCGGGGTGGATCTGTTCGTCTGATTCTTCCTGCGCTTCTTGCGGGGCGGCGCATGCGCCGTTTTCCGGGTTTTCAGAACAGGCCGGGTGGCGACAAGCTGCCCGGCCTGTGGCGTTTGGGGGCCATCAAGCCAGCGAGAAACCGGGGTTTCATGCGCTTATTCAGGCCATGGCCCGAGGTCCAATCGCCGAATAATTCCTGCCATGGGCCTGCTGCGTCATGGCGCCGCGCATGATGCGCGAGCGCGTGGCGGTCCCGCTCACCCAGAGGAATTCCAGTGTCTGCCACACCCAATGCCGCCAACAATGCAGCTCCCGCCCCGGCCAAGGGCAAGAAGCTGATCGTGCTGATCGTCATCATCGCCGTCCTGGCCATAGGCGCGGCCGCTGCCTTCATCCTGCTGTCCAAGCGGCACAGCAATGCCGATGAGGAGGAGGGCGGCTCCAGCAAGGCGGCCGTCACGGTTCCCACCTTCCTGCCGCTGGACAGCCTGGTGGTCAATCTGTCCGACCCGGGCGGCGACCGCTTCGTGCAGATCGGCATCACGCTGGAGCTGGCCGACGAGAAGACGGCCACTACGGTCAAGCAGTACCTGCCCAGCATCCGCAACGGCATCCTGATGCTGGTGTCCCAGCGCACGGCCGAGGAGTTGCTGGAGCGCGACGGCAAGGAACGCCTGGCTGCCGACGTGCTCAACGAAGTGTCCGCACCGCTGGGCTACGGCAACCAGGCCAAGGCCAAGAAGCGCAGCCGCGACGAGGATGCAGAGGACGAAGATGGCGAGCGCCGCCGCTCCCCTGGCAAGAACCCCGTGCGCCGCGTGCTGTTCTCCAGCTTCATCATTCAGTAACCGGGGAGGCAAGGCGCCATGAGCGATTCGTTTCTCTCCCAGGAAGAAGTCGATGCCCTTTTGGAGGGCGTGACCGGCGAGAGCCAGAAATCCACGACCGAGGAGGTCGAGGCGGGCATCATCCGCCAGTACGACATCTCCAGCCAGGAGCGCATCGTGCGCGGGCGCATGCCGACGATGGAGATCGTCAACGAGCGCTTTGCCCGCAACTTCCGCATCGGCCTGTTCAACTTCATCCGCCGCAGCCCCGAGGTGTCGGTGGGCACGGTGTCGGTGCAGCGCTACAGCGCCTTCCTGCGCGAGCTGGTGGTGCCCACCAACTTCAACATCGTCGCCATCCGCCCGCTGCGCGGCAGCGGCCTGGTGGTCTGCGATCCCTCGCTGGTGTTCGGCGTCATCGACACGCTGTACGGCGGCACGGGCCGGCTGCAGACGCGCATCGAAGGGCGGGATTTCTCGCACACCGAGCAGCGCGTGATCAACCGCCTGGTCAACGTGATCTGCGAGGAATACAAGAAGGCCTGGCACGGCATCTATCCGCTGGAGCTGGGCTACCAGCGCTCGGAGATGCAGCCGCAGTTCGCCAACATTGCCACCCCCAGCGAAATCGTCGTGTCCACGGCCTTCCAGCTGGAGATCGGCGACATCTCGGGCTCCATCCACATCTGCATGCCCTATGCGACGCTGGAGCCCATCCGTGATGTCCTGTACTCCTCCACGCAGGGCGACTCCATTGAAGTGGACCGCCGCTGGGTCAAGGTGCTCAAGCGCGAAATCCAGGCCGCCGAGGTGACCCTGGTGGCCGAATTGGCGCGCGCCGACGCCACGGTGGAGCAGCTGCTGGCCATGCGCCCCGGCGATTTCATCGAACTCGACCGCGAGCCGCTGATCCGCGCCTCCATCGGCGGCGTTCCGATTTTCGAGTGCCAGTACGGCACTCACAACGACAAGTATGCAATCCGTGTCGAGCACTGCCTGCGCGGTGCCGATGCTGGCTGGATGGGAGAAAACAATGGCAACTGAAGACACGCAAAAGCCCGCTGGCGACGATCCGTTCTCGGGATGGGCAGAGGCATTGGACGAGCAGCGCGAGCGCGACGCCAAGCTGGAGGCGGAACAGGGCGGCCCGCTGACGGGCGAGCCCGTGCGCCCCTACGCCGGTGGCGGCGACGTGCCGGTCAACGACATCAACATGGTGCTGGACATCCCGGTGCAGCTGTCGGTGGAACTGGGCCGCACCAAGGTGCCGATCAAGTACATCCTGCAGCTGGCCCAGGGCTCGGTGGTCGAACTCGACGCACTGGCCGGCGAGCCCATGGACGTGCTGGTCAACGGCTACCTGATCGCCCAGGGCGAGGTGGTGGTGGTCAACGACAAGTTCGGTATCCGCCTGACCGACGTGGTCACGCCGTCCGAGCGCCTGCGCCGGGTCAGCCGTGGCTGAGAGCGCCGGCATGGGCCCGCTGTGGCCGACCCTGCTCACGGTCGTGGCCCTGGTCACGGCCATGGCTGCTCTGCCCTGGCTGCTGCGCCGCTTTCAGCAGCGCACGGCTGCGCTGCGTGGCGCAGCCGGCCTGCAGTCGCGGGTGCTGGGCGCCGTGGGCGTGGGCCCGCAGCAGCGGGTGGTGACGGTAGAAGTGGGCGAGGGCGCGCAGACCGTGCGGCTGGTGCTGGGCGTCACGGCGCAAAGCATCCAGTGCCTGCATGTGCTGCAGGCCCCGGCCCCTGCTGATTTTTCGGCTGCGATGGCGCAAGCGCGCAGCCTGCCTGCGGACGGTGCGAATGTCTGAATATTCCTGCAAGCGCCCGGCGCGCACGCTGAGCCAGGCCGCCGGCGCCGCAGCGCTGGCGCTGTGCTGCGCCACGCCCCTGGCCTCCTGGGCGCAGGGCGCGCCCGCCAGCCTGCCGCTGGTCATCGGCCAGGGCAGCGGTGGCACCAGTTTTTCGGTGCCCATCCAGACCCTGCTGTTCTTCACGGCGCTGTCGTTCCTGCCGGCCATCCTTTTGATGATGACGGGCTTCACCCGCATCGTCATCGTGCTGTCGCTGATGCGCCAGGCGCTGGGCACGCAGTCGGCGCCGCCCAACCAGGTGATCATCGGCCTGTCGCTGTTCCTGACGCTGTTCGTCATGGGACCCACCCTGGACCGCGTGTACCAGGAGGCCTATGTGCCCTACACCACGAATGCCGCGACCTTCGAGCAGGCCATTGAAAAGGCCGAGGCGCCCATGCGCGACTTCATGCTCAAGCAGACGCGCCAGTCGGACTTTGCGCTGTTCGCGCGCCTGGCCAAGCTCGAAGCCGGCGTCACCGCAGAGACCGCGCCGCTGCGCGTGCTGGTGCCGGCCTTCGTGACCAGCGAGCTGAAGACGGCGTTCCAGATCGGCTTCATGATCTTCATCCCCTTCCTGGTCATCGACATGGTCGTGTCCTCGATCCTGATGTCGCTGGGCATGATGATGCTGTCGCCCGTGCTGGTGGCCCTGCCGTTCAAGCTCATGCTCTTCGTGCTGGCCGATGGCTGGAACCTGCTCATCGGATCGCTGGCGGCCAGCTTCGCCGTCTAGTCCCGTTTTATTGGAAATCCTTCCATGACCTCCCAATACGTGCTCACCTTCGGCCGCGAGGCACTGACCTTGCTGCTCATGATCTCCATGCCCGTGCTGGGCGTGGTGCTGGCCGTGGGCCTGGCCGTCAGTGTCTTCCAGGCGGTGACCCAGGTGCATGAGGCCACGCTGGCCTTCGTGCCCAAGCTCATCTCCGCCGTGCTGGTGTTTGCCATTGCCGGTCCGTGGATGCTGAGCACGCTGGTGGATTTCATCCGCCGCACCATAGAGACCATTCCGCAGGCGGTGGGCTGAGCCCTTCGCCGCGCGCAGGAAACGCCGCCGTGATCACCTTCAGCGAAGCCCAACTGGTGGCCTGGCTGTCGCCAGTTCTCTGGCCGTTTCTGCGCGTGCTGGCCATGTTTTCCGTGGCTCCCGTGTTCTCGCAGCGCGTCATTCCCATGCGGCTGAAGATCGGCCTGGCCTTCCTGGTCGCGGTGTGCGCGCAGCCCGTGCTGGGCGATCAGCCCGTGATCGGCATCAACTCGCCGCAGGCGCTGGGGACGCTGATACAGCAGGTCGGCGTGGGACTGGCCGTGGGCTTTGCCGTGCGCCTGGTGTTTGCCGCCGTGGAGGTGGCTGGCGAGGTGGTCGGCCTGCAGATGGGCCTGAACTTCGCCAGCTTCTTCGATCCCACGACCAATGCCCAGCTCAGCGCCGTGGCGCGCTTCATGGTCCAGATTTCCACGCTGCTGTTCATCGTCATCAACGGACACCTGCTGGTGCTGATGGCCGTGCTCAAGAGTTACGAGGCGTTTCCTGTGGACGGCAGCTTCCTGCAGGCCATCAACCAGATGCGGCTGCACGAGATGGGGGCGGCGGTCTTTGCCAGCGCCTTCTGGATCGCCCTGCCCATGGTCGCCATGCTGCTGTTCGTGAACCTGGTGCTGGGCATCATTTCGCGCGTGGCACCGCAGATGAACATCTATGCCGTGGGCTTCCCGGTCACGCTCACCGTGGGCCTGACGGGATTGATGGCCACGCTGCCGCTGCTCGAGCAGCCCCTGGTCGCCTTGCTGCAGCGCGGCATCGCGGTGTTTGGCACCTCAATGTAAGCAGTTGTGAAAAACAACAGATTTTCCGCTCTGGCGGCCGCAAAAGCCTCAGATCAGCTGGTTGTGGATGGCGTAGGCCGTGAGTTCGGCGTTGCTGCTCATCTGCAGTTTTTCCAGCACGCGCGCCCGGTAGACGCTGACGGTCTTGGGGCTGAGCATCAGCTCGGTGGCAATGTCGGTCAGCCGCTGCCCGGCCGCGATCTTGATCAGCGTCTGCAGCTCGCGCTCGGACAGGCTTTCATGCGGCACCTGGGGTGCGGGCTGGGCCAGGCTGTCGGCCAGCATCTGGGCCACTTCGGACGTCAGGTACTTGCGGCCCGTGGCCACCGTGCGCACGGCCTCGATCAGCAGCATCGGATCGCCCGCCTTGTTGGCATATCCCTGGGCGCCCGCCTTGAGGCAGCGCAGCGCGTACTGGTCCTCGGGGTACATGGAGACCATGAGCACCTTGATCAGCGGATGGGTCTCGCGCACGCTGGCCAGGGCCTCCAGGCCGCTGCGGCCGGGCATGTTGATGTCCAGCAGCAGCACGTCGCAGGCGGCGGTGCGCAGCTGCTCACGCAGCTCGGCATAGCTGCCTGCTTCTGCGGTGACGCTGATGTCCACTGCCTCGGCCAGGGTGTCGCGGATGCCCCGGCGCAGCACCGCATGGTCGTCGCACAGCACCACGTGGATCAAAGTCGGCCTCCTGGAAAAAGGGTCACGCCGCCATGGCGTTCAGCATTCATTGCCCGGGATATTAGGGCAAGCGCCGCCATCGTCCAGCGGAATGGAGACGATGACCGAGGTTCCGCGTCCGGCTTGACTGCTGACATCCAGCCAGCCCCGAACGGTGCGCGCGCGCTCGCCCAGACCGCGCAGGCCGAAGGATTCGGGCTTGTCGCGGGCGCCGTCGGCCAGGCCCACGCCGTCGTCCGTCACCTCCAGCGTGAGAAAACCTTCGCGGTCGGAGAGATCGATGTCCACATGGCGCGCCTGGGCATATTTGCCGACGTTGGTCAGCGCCTCCTGGGCCGTGCGGTAGGCCACGACCTGGATGTCGGGCGCGATGTCCATGCTTTCGCGGCTGCTGCGCACACGGGTGGGCACGCCCGTGCGGCGCTCGAAATTCTCGGCCAGCCACTGGACGGCGGCCACCAGTCCCTGGTCCAGCACGGGCGGGCGCAGGTTCATCATGATGCGCTGGCTGGCGCCCAGCGCGTGCTCCAGCATCTCCAGCGCAGCCAGCGCATGCTCGCGCAGCCCGCCCTCGGGCGCATTGCGCGCGATCCAGGCCACGTCGAACTTCACCGAGGTCAGCGAGCCGCCGATGTCATCGTGGATCTCGCGGGCGATGCTGGCGCGCTCGCGCTCGGTGGAGGTCTGCAGGTGCTCGGTCAGGTCGGCCAGGCGCCGCTCGGACGCCGCCAGTTCGGCCGCCGCGCGCCGGCGTGCCAGGCGGGCCTCGTGCACTTCCAGCGCATGCGAGACCACATGGGGCAGGCGCGTGATGTGGTCCTTGAGCAGATAGTCGCTGATGCCCTCGCGCATCACATCCACGGCGGCCGACTCGCCGATGGCGCCGGACAGCAGCACGAAGGGCGGATGCCCGGGCTGGCGGCGAACCAGCTCCCAGGCATCCAGCGCCGTGAAGCCGGGCAGGTGGTAGTCGGCCAGGATGAGGTCGAATGCCTGGTTGTGCAGCGCAGCTGCGGCATCATCGAGCGTGTCGACCACGACAATCTCGCAGACCAGCCCGCCGCGCAGCAGGCTCAGCCGCGCCAGCGCCTGGTCAGCGGCCGAATCCTCAATGTGCAGTATGCGCAAGGGCTTGTGCGGTGGTCTGGCATCCCCGGGGGCGCTATCATGAGATACATTTTGGAACATAAATGCAAATGGTCGTGTACACCAAGGGATGCGCGGCATTCCCGTGAACGATTGACAAGGGTTGGCCGTGCTGCAAGGCACGGCGCACGTTGGGCTGAAACGCTGGTGGTGGAGTAACAATGCAGTCAATGCACAAGCCTTCGGGCGAGCCTGCCGTCCCCATGCCCGTCATGGTGGCCGCAGACCTGCAGGATGCCTTGCTGGTGGCGATGCGCGATCTGCAGCGCCTGGAAGGCCTTCTCAATCACGCAACGCAGAACCTGCTGGACCGTTTCGACGAGACCCATGGCCAGCTGGCCGGCGAGGCGCTAGCCGCCTTGCCCCAGCTCGATGCCGCCCGGTCCACGTTGAGGCTGGCGGTGACCGAGTTGCAGTTTCACGACATGTCCTCCCAACTGATCGCCCATATTACGAAGATTTTGCAAGGCTGCGCGTTCCAGTTGGCCGCAGCCACCATGGGTGTGGACGAGGGAGAGGACGATTCCCTGGGCCTGCCGGCGATACCCGACCGGCCCAATCCCGTCACGCAAAGCGAGATGGATGCCGGCTCGGTCGAACTGTTCTGACCGCTGACCATGCACCCATCCACCTTTTATTGCCCGTCTGTTGGAGCTATACATGCGATCGATTCTGGCTGTTGATGATTCCCCCTCGATGCGAAAGATGGTGGCGTTCACCCTCGCAGGAGCGGGATTTCGCGTCGTGGAGGCCGTGGACGGCGTGGATGCGCTCGAAAAGGCCCAGCTCGAACAAGTCGATCTGGTGCTGGCCGACCAGAACATGCCGCGCCTCGATGGCATCGGCCTGACGCGCAAGCTGCGCGAAAACCCGAAGTTCCAGAACACGCCCATTCTCATTCTCACCACCGAATCCAGCGACCAGATGAAGCAGGCCGGACGCGCTGCGGGCGCCACGGGCTGGCTGGTCAAGCCCTTCGATCCGAACCGTTTGATCGAAGTCATTCAGAAAGTAATGCGTTGAGCCGATAAGTACGGGCAACAGGAAACAGCAGGACCAAAGATGGCGGATCTACACCAGGATGGGGCAGGAGCGGGCGCAGACTTCGACCTGAGCCAGTTCTATCAAATCTTCTTCGAAGAAGCGGCCGAGAACCTCGACCAGATGGAGCAGATGCTGCTGAATCTGGATCTGTCGGCGGCCAACGACGAGGAGCTCAACGGCATTTTCCGTTGCGCGCACTCGATCAAGGGCGGCGCGGCCACCTTCGGCTTTGCCGATGTGACCGAGCTGACGCACCGCATGGAGTCGCTGCTCGACCGGCTGCGCCGGCATGAGATCACACCGATTCCGGAAATGGTCGACGTGCTGCTGGAGTCGGCCGATGCCAGCCGCAGCCTGCTGGCACGCCACCAGGCCGGCAACGAGGGCGAGGCCCTGTCCACCACGGATCTGGTGGCGCGCATCGAGATGCTGGCAGAAGGCCGCAGTGCCGTGCCTGCAACAGCCGCCCCGGCCGCTGCACCGGCACCGGCGCCTGCTCCCGTGGCAGCGCCGGTCGAGGCGCCCGCGCCTGCCGCGCCCGTATCGGGCGGCGCCGTGGGAACGGCACCCGCCAGTGGCGGCCGTTCGCTGCACATCCTGATCGGTCCGCTGGAGCGTCTGGAGATGGCCGAGGCCATCAAGGAACTGTTCCGCGACATTCCCGGCCTGGGCCGCATCGAGGACCTGGCCTGCGATCAGCCGCAAAGCCGCCTCTTTGCCGTGCAGACCTCGTCCACCGACGACGACCTGCTCGATCTGTTCGCCTTCCACGTGGCCAAGGAGCAGGTTCGCATCACGGCAGCCGATGAGGCGGCCGGGGCCGCTCCTGCAACCGAAGCGGTGCAGGTGGCCGAAGCCCCCGTCGCCGAAGAGCATGCCGCGCACGATCCCGACGCCGCCCTGGCCTCGGCCGCCATTCCGCCCGCCGAAGAGGCCTACGGCTTCTTCAACGGTGCACCCGGCATGCCCCAGGCCGACGGCGCGCTGGCCATCCAGCCGGCCGGTGCCGCGGCCAAGCCTGCTGCCAAGACGGCTGCCCAGGCGCAGCAGGCGCAGATGGAGTCGACCAGCATCCGTGTGTCGGTGGCCAAGGTCGATCAGCTCATCAACCTGGTGGGCGAGCTGGTCATCACCCAGGCCATGCTGGCGCAAAACAGCCACGGGCTGGATGCATCGGCCTACCAGCAACTGCTGGCGGGCCTGGCCGATCTGGACCGCAATACGCGCGACCTGCAGGAATCGGTGATGTCCATCCGCATGATTCCCATGTCCACCGTGTTCAGCCGCTTCCCGCGCATGCTGCGCGACCTGGCCGGCAAGCTGGGCAAGAAGATCGACCTGATCACTCTGGGCGAAGCCACCGAACTGGACAAGGGCCTGGTCGAGAAGATCACCGACCCGCTGACCCATCTGGTGCGCAACAGCGTGGACCACGGCATCGAAATGCCCGAGGAGCGCCTGGCCGCTGGCAAGTCCGAGCATGGCACGCTGACGCTGGCAGCCTCCCATCAGGGCGGCTCCATCGTCATCGAGGTGCGCGACGACGGCCGCGGCATGAACCGCGAGAAGATTCTCAAGAAGGCCCGCGAGCGCGGCATGGATGTCTCGGACAGCATGCCCGATCAGGATGTCTGGCAGCTGATCTTCGCGCCGGGCTTCTCCACGGCCGATGTGGTGACCGACGTGTCCGGGCGCGGCGTGGGCATGGACGTGGTCAAGCGCAACATCGCGGCGCTGGGCGGCTCGGTGGAGATCGAGTCCAACCAGGGCAAGGGCATGCGCGTGGCCGTTCGCCTGCCGCTGACCCTGGCCATCATGGACGGCATGTCGGTGGGCGTCAGCGACGAGGTCTACATCCTGCCGCTGTCCTCGGTGGTCGAGTCCTTCCTGGTCAAGGAAGAGGACGTCAACACCGTGGCCAACGGCACGCAACTGGTCAAGGTGCGTGACGAGTACATGCCCGTGTTCGCGCTGGAAAAGACCTTCCGTGTGCCGCGCAGCGACACCAGCCAGTCCAGCAACATCATGGTGGTGGTCGAGTCCGACGGCAGCCGCGTGGCCCTGCTGGTCGACGAGCTGCTGGGCCAGCACCAGGTGGTGGTCAAGAACCTGGAATCGAACTATCGCAAGGTGCCCAACGTTTCGGGCGCCACCATCCTGGGCGATGGCACGGTGGCGCTGATTCTGGACACGGGTGCGCTGGTGCGCCGCGCGCGCCACTGAATGGGACAGGGATACCTGACGACAAACGACGGAGCCGCAGGCAGAGCCTGCGCGCCGCCAAAAACCATGGCTTTCGCCACCACGGCGCGGGCCCGACAGTTGAGGAGCTGAGCAATGAGCGTGATCGCTAAGACTGCAGGCGTCGCCACCGGCGCGCGCGAGTACCTGACCTTCCGCCTGGACCAGGAGGAATACGGCATCGACATTCTGAAGGTGCAGGAAATCCGCGGCTACGAGCCGCCCACGCGCATCGCCAATGCGCCGGAGTTCATCAAGGGCGTGGTGAATCTGCGCGGCACCATCGTGCCCATCGTGGACATGCGCCTGAAGTTCAACTGCTCCCAGGTCGAATACAACAGCTTCACCGTCGTCATCATCCTGAACCTGCGCAACCGCGTGGTGGGCATCGTGGTGGACTCGGTCAGCGACGTGATGGAGCTGGCTCCCGAAGCCGTGCGCCCCGCGCCGGACATCGAAAGCGCCATCGACAGCGGCTGCATCCTGGGCCTGGGTTCGGTGGGCGAGCGCATGCTCATCCTGCTGGACATCGAAAAGCTCATGAACAACGTGGACATGGGCCTGGTCGCTTCGGCCGACTGAGACCCGTTCTTGCACTGAGCGCCCTCATGCGATCCGGTTCTTCCAATGCGGCACTGGCCGCGCGCCCCGTCGCCGACGACGGGGCAGCCAACGGGCCCCTGGCCCAGGGGCGCGAATTCGAATGGTCGTCGCGGGACTTCGCCCGCGTGCAGGCGCTGATCTACCAGCGTGCCGGCATCAGCCTGCACGATGGCAAGCACGCCATGGTCTACAGCCGCCTGTCGCGGCGCCTGCGCGAGACGGGCTACGACAGCTTTGCCACCTACCTGGACTGGCTGGAGTCCCAGTCCGATGGCGTGGAGTGGCAGGAGTTCGTGAACGCGCTGACCACCAATCTCACCGCGTTCTTTCGAGAGCAGCACCATTTCGAGATCTTTGCCCAGCATCTGCGCAGCAAGCCGGCCGGCACGGCCTGGAAGGTCTGGTGCAACGCGGCCTCGACCGGGGAAGAGCCTTACTCCATCGTCATGACGGCCCTGGAAGTGCTGGGCGCCACGCCCAGCTTCCAGTTGCAGGCCAGCGACATCGACTCGCGTGTGCTGGACACGGCGTCGGCCGGTGTCTATCGCGCCGAAAGCATCAAGGGCATGAGCGCCGAGCGCCTGCACCGCTTCTTCCTGCGGGGCAAGGCCGGCAATGCGGGCCTGGTGCGCGTCAAGCCCGAGCTGCGCCGCCTGGTGGAGTTTCTCAACGTCAATCTGATCCGTGACGATTGGCCGTTCCGCGATCCCTTCGACGTGGTCTTCTGCCGCAACGTGATGATCTACTTCGATGCGGCCACGCAGCGCCGCGTGCTGGAGCGCATCCACCGCGTCATGAAGCCCGGGGGCCTGCTGTTCGTCGGACATGCCGAGAACTTCAGCGACTCGCGCGATCTGTTCACGCTCAAGGGGAAGACGGTCTATGAGCGCCGCTGACGCAGGTCCTGCCGCACACAAGGGGGTCTTCCCATGATCGGAGACCGCTCCGCCTTCGCACCGCCCCCGCCGCCTTCGGAGCGCCGCCGCACGCCGCGCATCAACAGCTATACCGCTGCGGACTACCCGGCGCCGGGCGACCCGGTGCCGCGCTCCTCGCTGGAGCAGCTCAAGCGCCAGCAGCGCTACCCCGGCGAGGCGTCGTTCTTCTACTACGACCCGCATTTCCAGCACAACGCCGTCAAGGTGCTGCCGGGCGAATACTTCGTCTCCAACGAGGACGTGATCCTGGTCACCGTGCTGGGCTCGTGCATCTCGGCCTGCATCTGGGACCGCACCATGCGCGTGGGCGGCATGAACCATTTCATGCTGCCCGACGGCGACTCCGCCGATGCGTCGGGCCGCTACGGCTCGTACGCCATGGAATTGCTGATCAACGAAATGCTCAAGCTCGGCGCACGGCGCGAGTCTTTGCAGGCCAAGATCTTCGGCGGCGGCCAGGTGATGCACAACTTCACCACCATGAACGTGGGCGAACGCAATACCGCCTTCGTCACGCAGTACCTGCAGACCGAACGCATCCCCATCGTCTCGGAGGATGTGCTGGACATCTACCCGCGCAAGGTGGTGTTCTTCCCCGCCAGCGGCAAGGCCATGGTCAAGCGCCTGGCACATGCCCATCCGGAGGAGCTGGTACAGCAGGAATTCACGCGCGGCAATGCAGCCGTCGTGGCACGCAATACGGCAGGCGGCTCGGTCGACCTGTTTTGAGGAAGGTTCAAAGGAATGGACAGGAAAATCAGGGTGATCGTGGTGGACGACTCTGCGCTGGTGCGCAGTCTGCTGTCCGAGATCATCAATCGCCAGCACGACATGGAATGCATCGGCTCGGCCAACGATCCGCTGATCGCACGCGAAATGATCCGCGAGATGAATCCCGACGTGATCACGCTCGATGTGGAAATGCCCCGCATGGATGGCATCGACTTCCTGGGCCGGCTCATGCGGCTGCGCCCCATGCCGGTGGTCATGATCTCCACGCTGACCGAACGCGGCGCCGAGGTCACCATGCGCGCGCTGGAGCTGGGCGCCATCGACTTCGTGGCCAAGCCGCGCGTGGGCGTGTCCAACGGCCTGCAGGAGCTGGCCGCGCAGATCGTGGACAAGATCCGCGTTGCTGCCGTGGCCCAGGTCCGGCGCCTGCCGGTCGCTCCGCGCAGTGCGGCTCCCGCCACCGGCAGCGCGGTGGCGCCGGTCTCCGCCTCGGCTGGCATGAGCGCGCCGCGCCAGGCTGCACCGGCGTCGCTGCTGGGGCGGCTGTCCACGGAAAAGCTGATTGCCATCGGTGCCTCCACCGGCGGCACGGAGGCCATCCGTGAAGTGCTCACCCATCTGCCGGCCGACTGCCCGGCCATCGTCATCACCCAGCACATGCCGCCGGGCTTCACCACCAGCTTCGCGGCCCGGCTCAACAGCCTGTGCCAGATGACCGTGAAGGAAGCACAGCAGGGCGAGCGGCTGCTGCCCGGCCACGCCTACATCGCACCGGGCGGCAAGCATTTCTCCGTGCAGCGCAGCGGTGCCAACTATGTCGCCGTGGTGGATGACAGCCCGCCCGTGAATCGCCACAAGCCTTCGGTCGAGGTGCTTTTCAAGTCGGTGGCGGCCTGTGCGGGCCGCAACGCCTACGGCATCATGCTCACCGGCATGGGGGCCGATGGCGCGGTCGCCATGCGTGAAATGCGCGATGCGGGCAGCTACAACTTCGTGCAGGACGAAGCCAGCTGCATCGTCTTCGGCATGCCGCGCGAGGCCATCGCCCATGGTGCGGCCGACGAGGTGCTGCCCCTCAACCAGATCGCCTCCGCCTTGCTGGGCAAGCTGCGCATAGGTTCGGACCAGGTTCACCACCGCATTTGAGTGCAACGGCCGGTCCTGGCGGCACCCATGAAAAAAGAGCGCCATGCGCTCTTTTTTTTCGTCCGAAGAAAGCTCACTCCGACAGTGCGCTCCAGCGCTCCAGCGCCTCCATCAGCTGCTCATCGATCTCGCCATCGCGCTGATGCAACTGAACGGCGCGGGAATTGTCGCTGGCATACAGCGAACCATCGGCCAAGGCTTCCCGAATGGACTTCTGCTCTGCCTCCAGCGCTGCAATGCTTTCGGGCAACTGATCGAGCTCACGCTGCTCCTTGTAGCTGAGCTTGCGCTTGGGCTTGCCGTCGCTGCGTGCCGCAACGGGCTTGGCCTCTTCCTTGGATGGCTTGGGCTGCGCGGCCTCGGCCAGATCGCGGCTGCGGCGGGACTGATCCAGCCAGTCCTGCACGCCGCCTTCATATTCGCGCCATTGGCCCGGGCCTTCCCAGGCGATGGTGCTGGTGACCACGTTGTCCAGGAAACTGCGGTCATGGCTGACCAGAAAAACGGTGCCGTCGTAGTTCTGCAGCAGGTCTTCCAGCATTTCCAGCGTCTCGATATCGAGATCGTTGGTCGGCTCGTCCAGCACCAGCACATTCGCGGGCCGGGCAAACAGCCGGGCCAGCAGCAGGCGGTTGCGCTCCCCGCCAGACAGCGAGCGAACGGGGGAATGGGCGCGCGCCGGAGAGAACAGGAAATCCGACAGATAGCTCTTCACGTGCTTCTTCTGGCTGCCGATCTCGATCCACTCGCTGCCGGGGCTGATGAAGTCCTCCAGCGTGGCATCCATGTCGATCTGGTGACGCATCTGGTCGAAGTACGCCACCTGCAGATTCGCCCCCAGCCGCACCTGGCCGCTGTCAGGTGCCAGTTCGCCCAGAATCATCTTGAGCAGCGTCGTCTTGCCTGCGCCGTTGGGTCCGATCAGGCCCACCTTGTCTCCGCGCAAAATGGTGGCGGTGAAGTGGGAGACGATGTTCTTGTCGCCAAAGGACTTGGCCACATCCGTCAGCTCGGCCACGATCTTGCCCTGGTAGCCGTCGCCTCGGCCCGACGCAATGTCCATCTTCACGCCACCCAGCACCTCGCGGCGGGCAGCGCGGTTGGCCCGCAACTGCTCAAGCCGGCCGATGCGGCTCTGGCTGCGCGTGCGGCGGGCTTCCACGCCCTTGCGGATCCAGACCTCTTCCTGGGCCAGCAGCTTGTCGGCCTTGGCATTGATCACGGCCTCCTGGGCCAGCTGATCCTCCTTGGTCTGCTGGTACTGGACGAAATTGCCGGGATACGAGCGCAGCGTTCCACGATCCAGCTCCACGATGCGCGTGGAAACCCGATCCAGGAAGGATCGATCGTGCGTAATGGTCACTACGCTGCCCTTGAAGTTCAGTAGCAACTCTTCCAGCCACTCGATGGCGTCAAGATCCAGGTGGTTGGTCGGCTCATCCAGCAGCAGTACATCGGGTCTCGCCACCAGGGCCTGGGCCAGTGCCACGCGCTTCTTCATCCCGCCGGACAGGGTGCCCACCACGGCTTCGGGATCGAGGTGCAGCCGCTGCAGAGTCTCCTCCACGCGCTGCTCCCAGTTCCAGGCGTCATAGGCCTCGATCTGGGACTGCAGCGCATCGAGATCCTCGCCCTCGGCGCCAGCCAGGTAGCGGTCGCGCACGGCAATCACCTCGGCTATGCCGGCGGATGCCGACTCGAAGATTGTCTGCTCGGGCACAAGCACCGGCTCCTGCGCCACATAAGTAATGCGGATACCGGACTGCGTCTGGACCTGGCCGTCATCGGCCTTGGCCAGTCCGCCAAGAATCTTCAACAAAGAGGACTTCCCTGCGCCGTTGCGACCGATCAGGCCCACACGTTCGCCGCTCTCCAGGGAAAACTGGGCGTGGTCGAGAAGCGCCACATGCCCGAACGCCAGTTGGGCGTCTAACAAAGTAATCAATGCCATCGTGCGCGCATTATCTATGCGGGCCCGATTCCTGGCACAGGCGGCAAGGCCTCACGCCCGTAGCCTGCCCGCTAGGGCAGGCTACGGGCCGATGGCGAAGGGCGTGGTCTCGGTTGCTTTGGCAACTTGAAGGGAAGTTCACGAATTTCACGCCATCGGTAAAAACCCATGCTATAGTTCGATCCCTCGTCGCCACACTGCCTTGCAGACAGCGATGAGTCAGAAAAGTCTTGTAGACAGCACGAAAAAACGTGCTACAATGCAAGGCTCTGCTGAAGAGAGCGATGCAGATCGCTGGTGTTGAGAAAATCGAAGAAATTTGATTGCAACGACGCTAAAAACTGTGCTAGAATTCAAGGCTTCGCTGATCGCAGCAAGTCAGAAGCAAGGAAGAAATTCTTCGCTTCGATCCTTAAAAATATACAGCCGATAAGCGTGGGCGTTTGAGGCGAACAGCCAAGTTCTTTGGAACTCGGCTCTTTGAAGCCAAAAAACGCTCATGAGAATAGAAGTGAAGTTCACTTCAATTCCGTTTTTATGAGTTAGTCGAAAGACTTTAAATTCAAGATCGAACTGTAGAGTTTGATCCTGGCTCAGATTGAACGCTGGCGGCATGCCTTACACATGCAAGTCGAACGGTAACAGGTCTTCGGACGCTGACGAGTGGCGAACGGGTGAGTAATACATCGGAA
>NZ_JABEPN010000018.1:0-36402 GCF_018320755.1 Delftia sp. PE138
GCCGAGCACACCAGGATAGCGCCGTCCATCTGAGCAGCGCCGGTGATCATGTTCTTGACGTAGTCGGCGTGGCCGGGGCAGTCAACGTGAGCGTAGTGGCGGTTGGCCGTTTCGTACTCGACGTGGGCGGTGTTGATCGTGATGCCGCGGGCCTTTTCTTCAGGTGCTGCGTCGATCTGGTCGTAAGCCTTGGCTTCGCCGCCGAACTTCTTGGACAGAACGGTGGCGATGGCAGCCGTCAGGGTCGTCTTGCCGTGGTCCACGTGACCGATGGTGCCCACGTTGACGTGGGGCTTGGTACGCTCGAATTTTTCTTTAGCCATTTTTCCGACTCCGAAAAAAATCTAAATCACTACAACAGGATTTGGCGCAACCCCATCTAGCGAGCGCACCAGAGAGAATGGTGCCCATGGGCAGGATCGAACTGCCGACCTCTCCCTTACCAAGGGAGTGCTCTACCACTGAGCCACATGGGCCTTGAAGCCGCCGAAGCAACCTCAAAAAACTTTGCTTGCAAACTGGAGCGGGAGACGGGAATCGAACCCGCGTCATTAGCTTGGAAGGCTAGGGTTCTACCATTGAACTACTCCCGCACAGATTGACTGCACGCTGCCACCTTTTCAGATGACTTCTCTTCTTCACCATTACTGGTGGAGGGGACTGGATTCGAACCAGTGTAGGCGTAAGCCAACAGATTTACAGTCTGCCCCCTTTAGCCACTCGGGCACCCCTCCGAAGAGATTTGAATTCTAGCACCGTTTTTTTCGTCTGAAAAAATTCAGTGCATTTTTTTCTCAGGCCACCGAGGCGATCCAAGAAAAATGTGGCGCGGCTGGCGGGGATCGAACCCACGACCCTTGGCTTCGGAGGCCAATACTCTATCCACTGAGCTACAGCCGCTCAAGGCATCGCTGCCCTGCACAAGCCAATGATTGTCGCATGACTTTGCACTACCGCGTACAAGCCCCGCGGCCCCGCCCGCTCATTGGGCAGGAGCCTCCGAAACCGTGAAGCCCAGCCCGCGCAGGCAGACATCCACCGCCTGGGCACCCACTTGCTTGAGATCAAAAGCCCGCCCCAGCAGCCAGCTCTGCAGCAGCCCGTCAAACATGGCACACAGTGCGATCGATGCCTGGTGCGCCGACATGGGCATGGTGACTGCATGGCTTTCGGCGGCGGCACACAGCGCCAACTCCAGCCGGGACGAAAAGGAGTCCAGTGCCGCGCGATTGCGCTCCTGCACCGGCATGAGTTCGCCCACGTACTCCACCTTGAGCAACAGGATCTCGAAGACGCGCCGCGTGCTGTCGTCATCCGCAATGCGCCCGAAGACCACCGCCATCAGGCGCCGCACATATTCCAGCGCATCGCATTCGGAGTCATCTTCGCAGTCGCCCTGAGCGGCCTGCTCCAGCGGGAGCGTGACGCGATCCAGCATGGCATAGAAGAGATCCAGCTTGTCCTTGAAATGCCAGTAGACCGCACCGCGCGTGGCGCCGGCTCGCTGGGCAATCTCGTTGAGCGAGGCCCGGGCGACACCCTGCTCGTAGAACACTTGCTCCGCAGCGTCCAGCAGACTGTTGCGCGTTGCAAACGCATCTTCTTTCGTTCGTCGTGCCAAGATGTATTTCCTTCCATCGTTGAGCCCGGCCATGCCACGCTACGCCATGCTTCGCGCCGCCTTGCAGCAACTGCGGTCATTATACATTCATGTATGTATGTATAATCCGCGACTTGCCCGTGGACACGGGCGTTCCGGATAGCGCTGACCGGAACGTCAACATCGTTATTTGATTCAGCACAAGGACCCATCATGCCCAGCACACGCAGCAATGTGTCAGCCGCTCCGTCCCCTTACAACAGTCTGCGCCTCACCACCGTGGCCCTGGCCGTCACCGCCGCAATGGCCATGGCCGCCTGCGGGAAAAAGCCCGAAGAACAAGCTGCCGCACAGCAGCAGATGCCCGCCGTCCCTGTAGGTGTGGTGGTGGCCACCCCCGCCGATGTGGGACTTGTGACCGAGTTGCCCGGCCGCGTGGACGCGCGCCGCGTGGCCCAGATCCGGGCCCGTAGCGCCGGCATCGTGCAGGAGCGCCTGTTCAAGGAAGGCAGCGACGTGAAGGCCGGCCAGGTGCTGTACCGCATCGATCCGGCGCCCTACCAGGCGACGCTGCAAAGTGCCAAGGCCACGCAGGCCCGTGCCGAGGCCAACCAGGCCCAGGCACTGGCGCAACTGGAACGCTACCGCCCGCTGGTTGCCGCCAACGCGATCAGCAAGCAGGACTTCGTCAATGCAGAGGCTGCCTACAAGCAGGCCCAGGCTGACGTCGCGGCCGGCAAGGCCTCCGTGCGGACCGCCGAGATCAATCTTGGCTATACCAGCGTCACCGCCCCCATTTCTGGCCGCATCGGCCAGTCTCTGGTGACCGAAGGCGCGCTGGTCGGCCAGGGCGAGGCGACCCCGCTGGCCGTGGTCCAGCAGATCAATCCGGTCTATGTGAATTTCACCCAGTCGTCCAGCGAAGCCTTCCGGCTGCGCCGCGCGATGGAGCAGGGCAAGCTCAAGAGGGCCGATGGCGCCGAAGCCGCCAGCGTCGAGGTGCGCCTGGACGATGGCACGGCCTACGAACTCAAGGGCAAGCTGCTGTTCACCGACCTGACCGTGGACAGCTCCACCGGCCAGGTCACGCTGCGTGCCGAGGTGCCCAATCCCAAGGGATTGCTGCTGCCCGGCATGTATGTGCGCGTGCGCATGGAGCAGGCCCAGGCGTCCAACGCCATTGCCGTGCCCCAGCAGGCGGTGACGCGCACCGAGACCGGCGACACCGTGAGCGTGGTCAGCGACGACGGCAAGATCACCAAGCGCCAAGTGAAGGTGACCACGGCCCAGAACAACCAGTGGCTGGTCAGCGAAGGCCTGCAGGCGGGCGAGAAGGTGATGGTCGACGGCTTCCAGAAGCTGCAGATGCTGCCACCCGGCACGCCGGTCAAGCCCGTACCGTGGCAGCCCGAGGCCGCAGGCGCCCAGAAGCCGGCCGGCACGGCAGCGCCAGCCCCGCAAGCCGCAGCCGATGCCAAGCCTGCGGACCAGGCAGACAAGAAGTAATCAAGGGGCTCAGCAATGGCCAAGTTCTTTATCGACAGACCGATCTTTGCATGGGTCGTCGCGCTGTTCATCATCGTCCTCGGTGGTATCGCGCTGACCAAGCTTCCGATCGCTCAATACCCCAAGGTGGCTCCTCCGGCCATCGTCATCAACACGGCCTATCCAGGCGCGTCCGCGAAGGTGCTCGAAGACAGCGTGCTGTCCGTGATCGAGCGCGAGATGAACGGCTCGCCCGGCCTGGTCTACATGGAGTCTGTGGCCCAGGCCGACGGCACGGGCAGCATCACCATCAGCTTCGAGGCCGGCACCAACGTGGACCTGGCGCAGGTGGACGTGCAAAACCGCCTCTCGCGCGCCACGCCGCGCCTGCCTGCGTCGGTGACGCAGCAGGGCGTTCGCGTGGACAAGGCGTCGTCCAACTTCCTGCTGTTCATCATGCTGTCGTCCGAGGACGCCAAGGCCTATGACACGGTGGCCCTGGGCGACTATGCCTCGCGCAACATCGTTCCCGAAATCCAGCGTGTGGCAGGCGTGGGCCAGGCACAGCTGTTCGGCACGGAAAAGGCGATGCGCATCTGGTTCGATCCCGCCAAGCTGCAGGGCTACAAGCTCTCGGCCGAGGACGTGACAGCCGCCATCCGCAGCCAGAACGCCCAGGTGGCCAGCGGCGCCATCGGCGACCTGCCCAACATCACGGGCCAGAAGATCGCCGCCACGGTGACGGTGATGGGCCAGCTGTCTTCGATCAGCCAGTTCGAGAACATCGTGCTGCGCGCCAATGCCGATGGCTCCACCGTGCGACTCAAGGACGTGGCCACCATCGAGATCGGCGGCCAGGCCTACGCGACCTCCGCCCGCCTGAACGGCAAGGATGCCGTGGGTATCGGCGTGCAGCTGACGCCCAGCGGCAATGCGCTGGCCACGGCCAAGGCCGTGCATGCACGCATGGAGGAACTGAAGAAGTTCTTCCCCAAGGGCGTGAATTACTCCATTCCCTACGACAGCTCCAAATTCGTGAGCATCTCCATCGAGAAGGTGGCCCACACGCTGCTGGAAGCCATCGTGCTGGTGTTCCTGGTGATGTACCTGTTCCTGCAGAACTGGCGCTACACGCTGATCCCGACCATCGTGGTGCCCATTGCACTGCTGGGCACCTTCGCGGTCATGCAGGCCGTGGGCTTCTCGATCAACGTGCTGGCCATGTTCGGCATGGTGCTAGTCATCGGCATCGTGGTGGACGACGCCATCGTGGTGGTGGAGAACGTCGAGCGCATCATGAGCGAGGAAGGCCTGCCGCCGCGCGAGGCCGCGATCAAGGCCATGGGCCAGATCTCGGGCGCCATCGTGGGCATTACGCTGGTGCTGATCGCGGTGTTCATACCGCTGGCTTTCTTCGCGGGGTCCACCGGCAATATCTACCGGCAGTTCTCCATCGTGATGGTCGCCTCCATCAGCTTCTCGGCCTTCATGGCGCTGACGCTGACACCGGCTCTGTGCGCAACGCTGCTCAAGCCCGTGGAGGCCGGCCACAACCACGAGAAGAAAGGCTTCTTCGGCTGGTTCAACCGCACGTTCGCACGCTCGGCCAAGTCCTATGAAGGCTGGGTGGCCCGCCTGCTCAAGCGCTCGGTGCTGATGATCGGCGTGTACCTGGCCGTGATCGCCGGTGCCGTGGTGGTGTTCCGTGGCCTGCCGACCTCGTTCCTGCCGACCGAGGACCAGGGCTACTTCATCGTCAACGTGCAACTGCCTCCTGGCGCCGCCAAGGAGCGCACGCTGGAAGTCATGAAGCAGGTCGAGGAGGCCGTGCTGCCGCAGCCCGAAGTGGCCAACATGGTCAGCGTGCTGGGCTTCAGCTTCTCCGGCCAGGGCCAGAACGCCGCCCTCGCCTTCGTGCCGCTCAAGGACTGGTCCGAACGCAAGGGAGCGGACTCCACGGTGGATGCCATGACGGGCCGCATCATGGGCATGACGGCGGGCATACGCGACGCCTTCGTGTTCGCCGTGAACCCGCCGCCCATTCCCGAACTGGGCAATGCCGTGGGCTTCTCGTTCCGCCTGCAGGATCGTGCCGGCCACGGCCACGATGCGCTGATCAATGCGCGCAACATGCTGCTGGGCATGGCCGGGCAGAGCAAGGTGCTGGCCGGCGTGCGTCCCGACGGCCTGGAAGACGCGCCGCAGCTGCGCATCGAGATCGACCGCGACAAGGCCAACGCACTGGGCGTGGACTTCACCTCGATCAATGCGGCGCTGTCCACGGCACTGGGCTCGTCCTACGTCAATGACTTCCCCAACCAGGGTCGTCTGCAGCGCGTGATCGTGCAGGCCGACGCTCCGGCCCGCATGCAGCCCGACGATCTGCTGCGCCTGAACGCGCGCAATGCCAAGGGCGATCCGGTGCCGCTGTCCACGTTCGCGACCACCAAGTGGGTCAAGGGCGCGCAGCAGACGGTGCGCTACAACGGCTACCCGGCCGTGCGCATCGAAGGCTCGGCTGCTCCGGGCTTCAGCTCGGGCGATGCCATGGACGAGATGGAAAAGCTGGCTGCCAAGCTGCCCGAAGGCTTCGGCTTCGAGTGGACCGGCCAGTCGCGTGAGGAAAAGCTGGCGGGCTCGCAAGCCATCTTCCTGTACGCCTTCGCCATCCTGGCCGTGTTCCTGTGCCTGGCCGCTCTGTACGAGAGCTGGTCGATTCCGCTGTCGGTGATTCTGGTCGTGCCGCTGGGTCTGCTGGGCGTGGTGCTTGCCACCTTGCTGCGCAACTATTCCAACGACGTGTACTTCCAGATCGGACTGGTGACGGTGATCGGCCTGTCGGCAAAGAACGCCATCCTGATCGTGGAGTTCGCCAAGGACCTGCAGGCCGAAGGCAAGGGCCTGATCGAGGCCGCGCTGGAAGCCGCACACCTGCGGTTCCGGCCCATCATCATGACCTCGCTGGCCTTCGGCCTGGGCGTGGTGCCTCTGGTGATCGCCTCCGGCGCCAGCTCCGCCAGCCAGCGTGCCATCGGCACCGGCGTGCTCGGCGGCATGATCACCGGCACCGTGCTGGCCGTGCTGTTCGTGCCCACCTTCTTCGTCGTGGTGCGCAAGCTGTTCAAGGGCAAGATCAAAACGCACAACCCGCCGTCCACACCGGCCGGCAAGGAGGCCTTGAGCCATGATTAATCGCAGTACCCCGGTGGCCATCGCCACCGCCGTGCTCCTGGCGGGATGCTCGCTCATCCCCACCTACGAGCGCCCTGCCGCTCCGGTCGCGGCCCAATACACCCGCGCGAACGCCACTGCTGCGGCAGAAGGCGGAACGGCTGCCGCACAGCTGCCCTGGCAGGATTTCTTCCAGGACGCACGCCTGCAGCAACTGGTGCGCACCGCGCTGGACAACAACCGCGACCTGCGCGTGGCCGCGCTCAATATCGAGCGCGCCCAGGCGCAGTACCGGATCACGCGCGCCGACCAGTTCCCGACGGTCGGTGCAGGCGTCAACGCCAGCCGCGCCCCGAATACCACGGGCTCCGGCACCAAGTACGTCAACAGCTACCAGGTCGGCCTGGCCGTGACCTCCTGGGAGCTGGACTTCTTCGGGCGCATCGGCAGCCTGAAGGAAGCGGCCCTGGCCCAGTACCTGGCCACCGAGGAAGCGCGCCGCGCCGCGCAGACCAGCCTGGTGGCCGCCGTGGCCAGCGGCTGGTACACGCTGCTGGCCGACGAGCAGTTGCTGAAGATCTCGCGCGACACGCTGCAGACCCGCGAAGAGTCGATCAAGCTGACCAAGCTGCGCTTCGACACGGGCGTGGCCTCCGAGCTGGACTACCGCCAGGCCGTCTCGCTGACCGAAGCTGCGCGCGCCACCCTGGCGCAGCAGCAGCGCCAGCGTGCCCTGGACGAGAACGCCCTAGTGCTGCTGCTGGGCCAGGCGCTGCCTGCAGACGTGGTCGCCAGCCTGGGCTCCAGCCAGGGCCTGCGCGACACGGCCGACCTGCCTGCAGTGCCGGCCGGCCTGCCGTCTGACCTGCTCACGCAGCGCCCCGACATCCGCCAGGCCGAGCAGCAACTGATCAGCGCCAATGCCAACATCGGCGCGGCGCGTGCGGCCTTCTTCCCGCGCATCACGCTGACCGGGCAGTTCGGCACGGCCAGCAACGAGTTGTCGGGCCTGTTCAAGAGCGGCAGCTGGGGTTTCACCCTGGCGCCCTCGGCCCTGCTGCCCATCTTCGATGCGGGCCGCAACTCGGCCAATCTGGCTGCGGCCAAGGTCGATCGCGAAGTCGCCATTGCGCAGTACGAGAAGTCCATCCAGAGCGCCTTCCGCGAAGTCTCCGACGCACTGGACAGCCAAGGCACGCTGCGTGACCAGATCATGGCCCAGCGCGCCCAGCTCGAAGCCGAGCAGGCACGCCTGAAGCTGTCCGACCTGCGCTACAGCAACGGCGTGGCCAGCTACCTGGACCTGCTGGACGCACAGCGCACCCTGTTCGCGCTGGAGCAATCCACCGTGAGCGTGCGCCTGGCGCAACTGCTCAATCAGATCGAGCTGTACAAGGCTCTGGGCGGCGGCTGGACCGACAGGACGGCGACAGCGGCTGCAACCACGCAAACTCCCGCGCAGCAATAACCGCATCTGCCGCGCCAACCGCAAAGAGGCGTTCACCGCAAGGTGAACGCCTCTTTGTCATTCAGTGCGGCAAGCATTTGCCAATTGCTTGATCCATCTCATGGCATATGTGCGTCCCAGGTCAACCCGGGTCTGCGCGCAGTGTCTGCAAGAGGGCCGTCGATATAATTTGTTGTTGACTCACGCCCCCACAACACAAGAGGACTTCATGAGCGCAACCCACACCGAAGAAGCCCATACGGGCCCGATCAAGAATCCCAGGCAACTGCTGATAGCGGTGTTTTTCTCGTTCGTGGTTCCGGTGTTCGTGATCATCGGCCTCGTGCAGTACGTGAGTTCGGCCGACAAGTCCGGTGCCGGCGCTTCTCAGACCGAAATGGCCAAGGCTCAGCGCCTGCAGAAGATCGGCCTTGTGGAGATCCGTGATGCCAACCGCCCCCTGCGCGCGGGCGAAGAGGTCTACAAGGGCCAGTGCGCCGCTTGCCACGCCACGGGCGCTGCAGGAGCACCCAAGTTCGAGGATGCTGCGGCCTGGGGCCCTCGCCTTGCACAGGGACTGGAAGGCCTGGTGCACTCGGCACTCAAGGGCAAGGGCGCCATGGCCCCTCAGGGTGGCGGCGACTTCAACGACACCGAAATTGCACGCGGCGTGGTCTACATGGCCAACGCAGCGGGCGGCAAGTTCGAAGAACCCAAGGCCCCTGCCGCAGAAGGCGCCGCGGCAGAAGGCGCAGCAGCCCCCGCCAATTGAGCAACACGCGGGACTTCTGGAACCAACCGGCTTCGGCCGGTTTTTTCATGCCCGCGCAGGACTGCGCACGAAACCGTAGCGCTGCGGCAACGCCTCGGCCCGCACCTCTGCACAGGCCGGCAACGCGCCCGCCTCCAGCGCAGCCGCGGCATCGATCATGTCCTGCGTATGGACCAGGCCCAGGCCGGAAGGCGTCGCCAGGTACAGGCGCCCCGTCTCGTCCATCAGCGCTTCGGTGATGGCCCCGGCATCCAGTTCGGCTCCTGTATGGCTGTGCATCTGCAGGCCCTCGCCATCCCAGCGCAACCGCCATATCCAGGGAGCATTCTCCAGCTCCACATACACGCGCTGGGGACCGTTCTGGAAGAACCATCGACCATCGGGCTCGGCCAGGTAGTTGCGGGCGATGAAGTCCGCCAGCTTTTCGTTGCGCACCTCCGCGCCCTTGGCTCCCGGGATTCCGCTGTCGAAAGCGCCGCTGGCCTGGGCCTGTTCATCGCGCAGATACCAGCGCCCGCGCTCGTCCAGTCCCAGCCAGCCGCTGCAGGCAGGCACATGGGGCCATTTGGCCATGGCCTGCTTCACGATATCGTCCATTGCATTCATCCTTTTTCGCTGTGTGCCAGCCACTGCGTGACGGCCTGCGGCATGGCCAGTACATGTCCCGGCCAACGCCCCTGTGCAAAACCCACATGACCGCCGTGCGGCGGATGCCACAGCGTAACCCGCGGGCCGACTTCGCCTGGCGCCGGCAGGCTGTACGAAGGGACAAAGGGATCGTCCAGCGCATTGAGCAGCAGTGCAGGCACGGCAATGCTGCCCAGCAGCGGTCTGGCCGCCGCCCGATGCCAATAGTCCTGCGCATCACGAAAGCCGTGGACCGGCGCAGTGAACGCATCGTCAAACTCTCTCAGATCACGTGCACGCAACACGGCATCACGATCGAAGAGACCGGGAAACTGCGCCCACTTGAGCAGCGCCTTGGGCACCAGGGTGCGCAGGAACATGCGCGTGTAGATCCAGCGGTTCAGCCCTTTCCCCAGCGCCGTTCCCCCGGCGGCCAGGTCCAGCGGCGCACTCACCGCCGCCAGGGCCTGCACCACCTCGGCAGCCTTGTCCGCCTGCACGCCCGCCCAGCGTGCCAGCGCATTGCCGCCCAGGGAGACACCGACCGCATGCAGCGGGCGAGAAGACCGCTCGCGCAGGCGGCGCAGTATCCAGTCCACCTCCTGCACATCGCCCGAGTGATAGGCGCGCGGCGCCCGGTTGACCTCGCCGCTGCAGCCGCGAAAGTGCGGCACGGCCATGTGCCAGCCACGCTGTTCGGCCACACAGGCCATGGCCTGGGCATAGTGGCTGTTCGCCGAGCCTTCAAGGCCATGGAAAAGCACCAGCCATGGCGCATCGGCAGGCGGGGTGGGAGCACTGCCGAAGGCGACATCGATGAAGTCGCCATCCGGGGTATCCCAGCGCTCCCACCGCCACCGGGGTGCCGCATGGCCGGCCGGCCGACGGTGCGCGAACAGCGCCGGCCAGATGGTCTGCGCGTGGCCACCGGGCAGCCAGCGCGCCGCGTTGAATTGATGCATAGAGCCCGTTTGCAGTCCTTGTCCCAGTCGCTGCGAATGGCCTTTGCCCTACAGGGCGGCGGGCCGGGTGCGCAGCACAATCGCCAGCGATGCGCAGCATCGTGCACGATACTGTCTTCCATTGTCGCTTTCAGGTTGTCATCTCATGAAACGTCTACTCGCCACACTTGCCACCGTTCTGGTACTGACCGGCTGCGGCTACAACGATTTCCAGCGCCTTGACGAACAGACCAAGTCGGCCTGGAGCGAGGTGCTCAACCAGTACCAGCGCCGTGCCGACCTGGTGCCCAACATCGTGGCCTCGGTCAAGGGCGAGGCCAATTTCGAGCAGGAGACCCTGACCAAGGTGGTGGAGGCGCGCGCCAAGGCCACCTCCATCCAGGCCACGCCCGAGCTGGTCAACAACCCCGAGGCTTTCAACAAGTTCCAGCAGGCGCAGGGTGAGCTGTCCAGTGCGCTGTCCCGGCTGATGGTGGTGGCCGAGCGCTACCCCCAGTTGCAGGCCAATCAGGGCTTCCGTGACCTGCGCGTCACGCTGGAGGGCACGGAGAACCGCATCACCGTGGCGCGCAACCAGTACATCCAGGCCGTGCAGTCCTACAACGTGCTGGCGCGCAGCTTTCCGACCAATCTGACAGCCAAGGTCTTCAGCTATGAGCCCAAGCCCACCTTCAGCGTGCAGAACGAGGCCGAAATCTCTCGCCCGCCCACGGTGGACTTCGGCAACAAGTAAACCGTGACCACATCCCTGGCGCCGCTCTGGCGCATGCTTTGCGCCCTGCTCCTGGCAGCGTTGTTGCTGCCAGGCAGCGCGCTGGCGCAGGCTCCGCAACCCGTCCCCCCGCTGACGGCCCGGCTCATCGACCAGACGGGCACGCTGTCACCCGACGAGGCACGGGCCATTGAAGACAGGCTGCGCAGCATTGAACAGAAGTCGGGCTCGCAGGTCGTTGTGCTGATGGTGGCCACCACGGCGCCCGAGGACATCGCCGCCTATGCCTGGCGCGTGGCCAGCGACTGGAAGATAGGCCGCCGCGACGTGGGCGACGGGCTGTTGATGGTGATTGCCAAGAACGACAGGCGCATGCGGCTGGAAGTGGCCCGCGCGCTGGAAGGCGCCATCCCCGACCTGGCGGCCGCTCGCATCATCGACCAGCAGATGACCCCGCGCTTTCGCCAGGGCGACTATGCAGGCGGCATTGCCGCTGCGCTGGACCAAGTGGCGGCACGCATTGCGGGCGAGCAGCTGCCGGCCCCCTCCCCCAATGCCCCTTCCTCCAAAAGCCCGGACCGTGGCTTCGACATGGAAGACCTGATGCTGTTCTTCTTTTTCGGTGTGGTCATCGCGGGTCCCATCCTGCGCTCGATGCTGGGCCGGCCCCTGGCCTCGGTGCTGGCAGGCACAGGCGCCGGCATTGCCGCCTATGTGGTGACCACCAGTCTGCTGGTGGCAGGCGGAGCGGGCATCGTCGCTCTGCTGTTCACCTTGCTGGGCAGCGGCCGCTCCGGCAGGGGTGGCGGTGGATGGGGCGGAGGGGGTGGCTATGGCGGTGGTTTTGGCGGAGGCGGCGGACGAAGCAGTGGCGGCGGAGGCTTCAGCTCCGGGGGAGGCGGCAGTTTTGGGGGCGGCGGCGCCTCGGGGAGTTGGTGAGATGGCGGCTGCAATCACAGGCTTTGTTCAGCGTCTGGTCCGGCTGCTGCGCCACCATTGGGCCGAAGGGCAGCTGCGGCGTGCACTCCCACCCGAGACCCTGGCGGAGCTGGAGCGCCTGATCACCATGAGCGAGCAGCGCCATACAGGACAGATCCGTATCTGCGTCGAGCCCGGCCTGCCGCCCAGCTACATCTGGCGCGATGCCACGCCGCGCGAGCGCGCCATCACGCTGTTCGGCAAGCTGCGCGTCTGGGATACCGAGCACAACAACGGCGCCCTGATCTATCTGCTGCTGGCCGACCACGCCATCGAGATCGTCGCCGACCGCGCCCTGGCGCGCACCCTGCCTGCGCAGCAGTGGCAGACGCTGATCAGTGACATGCAGGCCGCTTTCCAGGGCGGCCACTATGCCATGGGCATGACAGCAGCCCTGGAGCGCGTGAGCCTGCTGCTGGAAACCAACTTCCCGCGTGACCCGTTGCAGCCTGTGCACGAAGGTGGCGACAATCTTCCCGATACCGTCGTGATACAGCGGCACTGAGGCAAAACGGCCCTCAGACCGAGCGCCCCCCTTCATCGAGCTATCGCGGGCACGGAGGCTGTGATAGCGTCACGCCATTTCATCAAGGAGCATCCACACCATGAAGAACACCCTGGCCCGCCTGGGCCTGCTGGCCGCCGTGCTGGCCCTGAGCGCCTGCGCAAGCCCCGTCCTCGATGACTCGCAAGAGTACGACTATGTGCTCAGCTGCAAGCTGCGCGAGGACGACCCCAAGCGATGCGAGCAGCAGATCCGCGCGCTGTGCCCCGTGCCAGCCAAGGCCGTGACGCACAAGTCGCGCACGGTCGACCCCAAGGACAACGCAGTGACCTACGTCTACCAGGCCCGCTGCGGCGACTGAGATGCCTTCGCACCATGAAAAAAGCCGCCCGAGGGCGGCTTTTTTGCGGCTGGTCCCGGGAGGGCTCAGCGCTTTTGGCGGAACTTGCGCAGGGCCGCGATCTGGGCGGCCATGACGGCCAGCTCGGACTGGGCACGCGCCAGATCGACTTCGCTCTTGGCGTTCTTCAGCGCTTCCTCGGCTTCGAGCTTGGCCTTCTCGGCCTTCTCGGCGTCCAGGTCGGCACCGCGGATGGCGGTGTCGGACAGCACGGTCACGCAGTTGGGCTGCACTTCCAGGATGCCGCCGGCCACGAAGACGAACTCTTCGCTGCCGTCAGCCATCTCGATACGCACCGAGCCGGGCTTGATGCGCGTGATCAGCGGAGTGTGGCGGGGAAAAATGCCCAGTTCGCCGGATTCACCGGGCAGGGCGACAAAGCGCGCTTCACCGGAGAAGATGGACTCTTCGGCACTGACCACATCAACGTGGATGGTGTTCATCTTTGCTCCTCAGAAAAGGTAGGACTGGAACTTGGAACCGGCAGGGCCCAGATCGGGGACACCGAGCAAGGGCCGCCCCTCGGCGAGGGTGTCGTCCCCCTCCCCCGCAAAGCGGGTAGAGAGGGGGAGGCGACGCAGTCGCTCAGGGGGTGCCGCAGGCTCAAGCCGCCAGCTTCTTGGCCTTCTCGAAGGCTTCGTCGATGGTGCCAACCATGTAGAAGGCCTGCTCGGGCAGGTGATCGCACTCGCCGGCGCAGATCATCTTGAAACCACGGATGGTTTCAGCCAGCGACACGTACTTGCCGGGAGCGCCAGTGAACACTTCGGCCACGTGGAAAGGCTGCGACAGGAAACGCTGGATCTTGCGGGCGCGGGCCACGGTCAGCTTGTCTTCGGGAGCCAGCTCGTCCATGCCCAGAATGGCGATGATGTCGCGCAGTTCCTTGTAGCGCTGCAGCGTGCCCTGCACTTCGCGGGCCACCTTGTAGTGCTCTTCACCCACGACCTGGGGGTCCAGCTGGCGGCTGGTGGAGTCCAGCGGGTCGACAGCGGGGTAGATACCCAGCGAAGCGATGTCACGCGACAGCACCACGGTGGAGTCCAAGTGGGCGAACGTCGTGGCAGGCGAGGGGTCGGTCAAGTCATCGGCAGGCACGTAAACGGCCTGGATGGAAGTGATCGAACCGACCTTGGTCGAGGTGATGCGCTCTTGCAGGCGGCCCATTTCCTCGGCCAGCGTGGGCTGGTAGCCCACGGCGGAAGGCATGCGGCCCAGCAGAGCGGACACTTCGGTACCGGCCAGCGTGTAGCGGTAGATGTTGTCCACGAAGAACAGCACGTCCTTGCCTTCGTCACGGAAGGCTTCGGCCATGGTCAGGCCGGTCAGCGCCACGCGCAGACGGTTGCCCGGGGGTTCGTTCATCTGGCCGTAGACCATGGCGACCTTGGAGTCGTTCAGCGACTCCTGGTTGACCACGCCGGCGTCCGACATTTCGTGATAGAAGTCATTGCCTTCACGGGTACGTTCACCCACACCGGCAAACACCGACAGACCACCGTGGCCCTTGGCGATGTTGTTGATGAGTTCCATCATGTTCACGGTCTTGCCCACGCCGGCGCCACCGAACAGACCCACCTTGCCGCCCTTGGCGAAGGGAGAGATCAGGTCGATCACCTTGATGCCGGTTTCCAGCAGTTCCTGCGAAGGCGACAGCTCGTCATAAGCCGGTGCCTTGCGGTGGATGGGGGCCGTCAGGGCCTGATCCACGGGACCGCGTTCGTCGATGGGGTTGCCCAGCACGTCCATGATGCGACCCAGCGTCGCCTTGCCCACGGGCACGGTGATGGGGTTGCCGGTGTTGGACACCATCAGGCCACGACGCAGACCGTCGGACGAGCCCAGGGCGATGGTACGCACAACGCCGTCACCCAGCAGTTGCTGCACTTCCAGCGTCAGGGCCGAGCCGTCGAGCTTCAGGGCATCGAACACCTTGGGCATTGCGTTGCGGGGGAACTCGACGTCCACCACAGCGCCAATACATTGAACAATCTTGCCTTGCACTTGAGCCATTTTTTGCTCCAATTAGTTTGTCTGTTAAAGCCGTTTACACCGCAGCGGCGCCAGCCACGATTTCCGACAGTTCGGTCGTGATGGCTGCCTGACGCGTCTTGTTGTAGACGAGCTTCAACTCGCTGATGACGTTGCCGGCGTTGTCGGTCGCGGCCTTCATGGCCACCATGCGCGCCGATTGCTCGGACGCCATGTTTTCTGCAACCGCTTGGTAGACCAGGGACTCTGCGTAACGCACGAGCAGCTCGTCGATCACGGACTGCGCATCGGGTTCGTAGATGTAGTCCCAGCTATGGCCAGACGTCTTCTCGGCCTGCATGCTCTCGGACGACAGGGGCAGCAACTGCTCCACCACCGATTCCTGCTTCATGGTGTTGATGAACTTGGTGTAGCTCAGGTACACCGCGCTCAGCTTGCCCGCTGCGTACGCATCGAGCAGCACCTTCACAGGGCCGATCAGCTTTTCCAGATGGGGCGTATCGCCCAGACCCGTCGCGTGCGAAACCACCTTGGCGCCGACACGGTTCAGAAAGCCCAGACCCTTGTTGCCAATGGCCACCGCTTCTGCCGACACGCCTTGATCCTGCAGCTCCCGCAGCTTGGCCGTGACAGCACGCAACACGTTGGTGTTCATGCCGCCGCACAACCCCTTGTCCGTCGTCACAACGATGACGCCGGCAGTCTTGGCATCACCGTTCACTTGCATGAACGGGTGCACGTACTCGGGGTTGGCTTGGCCAAGATGGACTGCAATGTTGCGGATCTTTTCGCTGTACGGGCGTGCAGCCAGCATCCGTTCCTGCGCCTTGCGCATCTTGGATGCGGCCACCATTTCCATGGCTTTGGTGATCTTCTTGGTGTTTTCCACCGATTTGATCTTGCCGCGAATTTCCTTACCTGCTGCCATGATGGCTCCTCGTCCGGTTTAAGCGAACGACTTCTTGAACGCAACGATGGCGGCGTTCAATTCGGCTTCGGAATCCTTGTCCATGGCCTTGGAAGCGTTCAGCTTGTCGATCAGGGCGCCGTGGCTGGTCTTCAGGAACTGGTGCAGACCAGACTCGAAAGCCAGCACTTGCTTGACCTGGATGTCGTCCATGTAGCCCTTGTTCACTGCGAACAGCGAAGCGCCCATCAGGGCGGTGGACAGGGGGCTGTACTGGGCCTGCTTGAGCAGTTCGGTCACGCGGGCACCGCGGTCGAGCTGCTTGCGGGTGGCTTCGTCCAGGTCGGAGGCGAACTGCGCGAAGGCAGCCAGCTCACGGTATTGCGCCAGGTCGGTACGGATACCGCCGGACTGGCCCTTGACCAGCTTGGTCTGTGCAGCACCACCGACGCGCGACACCGAGATACCGGCGTTGATGGCGGGGCGGATACCGGCGTTGAACAGGCTGGTTTCCAGGAAGATCTGGCCGTCCGTGATCGAGATCACGTTAGTGGGCACGAAGGCCGACACGTCACCCGCCTGGGTTTCGATGATGGGCAGAGCCGTCAGCGAACCCGTCTTGCCCTTGACTTCACCCTTGGTGAAGGCTTCGACATAGTCGGCATTCACGCGGGCTGCGCGCTCGAGCAGGCGGCTGTGGAGATAGAACACGTCGCCGGGGAAGGCTTCGCGGCCCGGGGGACGGCGCAGCAGCAGCGAAACCTGGCGGTAGGCTACGGCCTGCTTGGACAGGTCGTCATAGACGATCAGCGCGTCTTCGCCGCGGTCGCGGAAGTACTCGCCCATCGTGCAGCCCGAGTAGGCCGACACGTACTGCATGGCAGCGGATTCGGAAGCGGTGGCAGCCACGACGATGGTGTATTCCATCGCGCCGGCCTGCTCCAGGGCACGCACCACGTTCTTGATCGAGGAAGCCTTCTGGCCGATCGCAACGTAGATGCAGGTAACGCCCTGACCCTTCTGGTTGATGATGGCGTCGATGGCCACGGCGGTCTTGCCGGTCTGGCGGTCGCCGATGATCAGTTCGCGCTGGCCACGGCCGACGGGCACCATCGAGTCGATGGACTTGATGCCGGTCTGCAGGGGCTGGTCCACGGACTGGCGTGCGATCACGCCGGGAGCGACCTTCTCGATCACGTCCGTCATCTTGGCGTTGATCGGGCCCTTGCCGTCGATGGGCTGACCCAGGGCGTTGACCACGCGGCCGATGAGTTCGGGGCCGACGGGCACTTCCAGAATGCGGCCCGTGCACTTGACGGTGTCGCCTTCGGAGATGTGCTCGTACTCGCCCAGAATCACGGCGCCGACGGAGTCGCGCTCGAGGTTCAGCGCCAGGCCGAAGGAGGGCTGGCCGTCCTTGCCTGCGGGGAATTCCAGCATTTCGCCTTGCATCACGTCCGACAGGCCGTGCACGCGCACGATACCGTCGGTCACCGAAACCACGGTGCCTTCGTTACGGATGTCGCTGCTGCCAGCCAGACCCTCGATGCGGCTCTTGATCAGTTCAGAAATTTCTGCGGGATTGAGTTGCATGACTCTTTCCTTCTTTAGCTTTGGTTAGCCGAGACCTCAGTCGCGTTGTTACGCAATGAGGGCCGCTTTCATTTGTTCCAGGCGGGCCTTGACGGAGGTGTCAAGAACTTCATCACCCACCACGACGCGGATGCCACCGATCAGGGACTGATCTTGCTGCACCGACAGGTTCAGCTTTCGGCCGAAACGCTTCTCCAGCGAAGTCCCGAGTGCGGCCAGTGCGGCAGCATCTATGGGGAATGCGCTTTGAACCACGGCGTCGGACGAGCCACCGGCGCGGTTCACGAGGCTGCGAAACTGGGCCGCCACTTCTGGCAGGGCTTGCAGTCGGCCGTTTTCAATGATGACGCGCAGAAAGTTGCGTGCGGCATCGGGCAATGCCGAGCCGGCCACGCCGCTGATGACGTCGAACAGTTGTTCGTCGGTCACCTTGGGGTCGTCGGCCAGCTGGCGCAATTGCGGATTGGCGGCAATCGCCGCCAATTCCTCCGCCCAGGCAACAGTGCCGGACAGGTCAGCACCCTGCTGGGTGCTGGCCTTGAACAGGGCATCTGCGTAAGGACGGGCAATGGTGGCGAGTTCTGCCATGTTTGCTCTTCCTTACAGCTCGGTCTTCAGGCGGTTCAGCAGGTCGGCATGGACGCCGGCATCCACTTCCTTGCGCAGGATCTGCTCGGCGCCCTTGACGGCCAGCGCAGCCACTTGCTCGCGCAGGGCTTCACGGGCCTGGATTGTCTGCTGCTCGGCCTCGGCGCGGGCAGCAGCAACAATCTTGTTGCCTTCTTCGGAGGCACGGGCCTTGGCTTCTTCGATGATGGCCTGGGCACGGCGTTCGGCGTCCGCAAGCCGCGATGCCGTTTCGTTGCGCGTCTGGGCCAGTTCCTGCTCGACGCGCTTGTTGGCAGCGGCCAGGTCGGTCTTGGCCTTGTCGGCAGCAGCGAGGCCATCGGCGATTTTCAGAGCTCGTTCATCCAGCGCCTTCGCGATCGGGGGCCACACGAACTTCATCGTGAACAGCACCAGGATCAGGAAAACGATGGCCTGGACGAACAGGGTCGCGTTGATACTCACGGCAACACCTTTCTATCTAGGGCGTTGATCGGAGCTTAGGCCAGGACGAAGGGGTTGGCGAAAGCGAACAGCAGAGCGATGGCCACACCGATCAGGAAGGCAGCGTCGATCAGACCGGCCAAGATGAACATCTTGGTTTGCAGTTCGTTGATCAGCTCAGGCTGACGTGCCGACGATTCCAGGAACTTGCCACCCATCAGGGCGATACCGATCGAAGCGCCGATAGCGCCCAGACCAACGATCAGACCACAAGCCAGAGCGACGAGACCGAGAATGTTTTCCATGATGACTCCTGAGATTAAAGAAAGAGAAAGGTTGAGAGGGAAAGGAAATGGTCAGTGGGCTTCATGCGCCTGGCCGAGATAGATCAGCGTCAGCATCATGAAAATGAAGGCCTGCAGGGTGATGATCAGAATGTGGAAGATCGCCCAGATAGAGCCTGCAATGATGTGCCCCAAGGGGAGCAACACACCGGAAAGCGACATGGCAGCCGCACCGCCCATCAGAGCGATCAGACAGAACACCAACTCACCAGCGTACATGTTGCCGAACAGTCGCATGCCATGCGAAACCGTCTTGGCGACATATTCAATGATTTGCATGGCCAGGTTCACGACACCCAGGATCAGTGCAAACACGGGATTCTTGCTGGTGCCGAACGGGGCAGTCACCAGTTCGTGGGCCCAGCCGCCCATGCCCTTGATCTTGATGCTGTAGAAGAAGCACAGGATCAGCACGGCCGAGGACAGGCCCAGCGTGGTCGAGAGGTCAGCCGTGGGAACAACGCGCAGGTAGGCGTGCGAGTCACCCTGGAAGCCCTGCCACAGCACCGGCAGCAGGTCCACCGGCAGCATGTCCATGGCGTTCATCATGAAGATCCACACGAACACGGTCAGTGCCAGGGGAGCGATGAACTTGCGGCTTTGCGCGTTGTGGATGTTGGCCTTGGCCTGGTTGTCCACCATCTCGACCAGCAGCTCTACAGCCGCCTGGAAGCGCCCCGGAACGCCCGATGTGGCCTTGCGCGCGGCAAGCCACAGCACGAACAGGCTCAGCACGCCCAGCGTGGCGCTGACGACGATCGAGTCCAGGTTGATGACCGAAAAGTCGATGATCGACTTTTGCTTGATGTTCTGGAGGTGCTGCAGGTGGTGAACGATGTATTCACTTGCAGTAGGTGCGTGCGCGTCTGCGGCCATCGGTCAACTTCTCTTCAAATATCAATCGGTTTTTCGGACACTGGATCGCACTATCAGCGCGACCCAATACGTTTTCATGACGACTACCAAGCCCGCCAGCAGCGCCAGCCAACTCAGCCCCGGGACCAGCTTGGGTGCAGCCGCCAGCATGGCAATGCACAGCACCAGCTTCACCAGTTCCCAGCCAAAAATTCCCACCATGGCGGCTGCAGCGCCGCCCGGCCTCTTTCGTACGACGGCACGCGCAAACAGCGCTGCCGGCAATACCACCGACAAGGCACCGTAGGCAGCCGACCATCCGACTTCGGCGCGCCCCGTCACCAGCCATGCGACCAGTACCACCAGCACGCCCACCACCGCCTGGACCACTACGAAACGCCACACAGACATCTGCGGGTTTCGCGTGCGCCACTCCTGAGCTTCCTCGGAGGTCAGGGGCTTGAAGTCGGAATCCTCGCCCTCAAGTTCCCTGTCAGCGTCTGTGTCGGCGGCGTAGTTTTTCATTGAATTCTCTAAGGCCGCAGACCAGACAAGACTTTTTCACAAAGCCTCTGATTATAAGTAAAAACCCCTGCCGAACGATAGGGGTTGTTACGGGCATGCCCAAAACGGAGGCGGCGACCGGGCTGTGTGGCAGCCGGCCAACAGCGCCAGCCTCGCGCCGCAGGCCACTTGTTTGTTGTGTGTGGAGTTCTCGTGGCGGACGACGCGGCAGCCCCGGGCTGCGACATGGCCGCGAACGATAGCGCACAATCGCCTCCAACGCCAAGCGATTAACCTTGATTCACCTATGACCGACGCCTCCACCCCTACCCCCAGCCCAGCCACCGAGCCGGGCGCGGACCCTCGCAAGGATTCGCTGATCGAGTACCCGTCGCAGTTCCCCATCAAGGTCATGGGCGTCAAGGCCGAGCATCTGGTGCACGAGATCACCCAGATCGCCCAACGCTTCGACCCTGCCTTTGACGTCAGCACCATTGAATTGCGCCCCAGCAGCAGCGGCAAATACCTGGGCGTCACCGTCACGGTGACGGCGACCAGCCGCGAACAACTCGACGATCTGTACCGCGCCTTCACCTCGCATCCGCTGGTGAAAGTGGTGCTGTGAGCACCCTTGACGCGCAGCAGTCGCAGTCATTGGACCTGCGCCTGCTGGGCCGCACGGACTACGAGGCCACGGTGCAGGCCATGCAGGCCTTCACCAGCCAACGCGATGCCGGCACGCGCGACGAGCTGTGGATATGCGAGCACTCCGCACATTTCACACAAGGCCTCGCCGGCAAAAGTGACCACTTGCTGAGCCCTGGCGACATTCCCGTGGTGGCCACCAACCGCGGCGGACAGGTCACCTACCACGGCCCGGGCCAGGTGGTCGCCTATCCCTTGCTGGACCTGCAGCGCCTGGGCTACTTCGTCAAGGAATACGTGTTCCGCATCGAGGATGCGGTCATCCGCACGCTGGAGCATTTCGGCATCACCGGCCACCGCGTGGAAGGCGCCCCCGGCATCTACGTGCGCCTCGACGACCCTCGCAGCCATGCCATGCTGCCCCAGCGCCCGCAACTGCGCGCGCCCGGCTCGCCCGCGCCCCAACCCGATTTTTCGGGGCTGGGCAAGATTGCAGCCCTGGGCATCAAGGTCAGCCGGCATTGCACCTATCACGGCGTTGCATTGAACGCCGCCATGGACCTGGAACCCTACGGCCGGATCAACCCTTGCGGCTACGCAGGGCTGCAAACGGTGGACCTTTCTACAATCGGCGTTCAGACAACCTGGGACGAAGCCGCGCGCGTGCTGGGACGACAGTTGCAGCGCCGCCTAGCCCCCTGAATCCAGAACCATGACCACCAACACCGTCGTGCGCGAAGCGCAGTCACAAGCCGAGTACAACCCGCTGGCCAAGCAGAAGGCGGCAGCGAAGCTTTCGCGCATCCCGATCAAGGTCGAGCATGGCGAAGCACTCAAGAAGCCCGAGTGGATCCGCGTCAAGGCGGGCAGCCCCACCACGCGCTTCTACGAGATCAAGGACATCCTGCGCGCCAACAAGCTGCACACGGTCTGCGAGGAAGCCTCCTGCCCCAACATCGGCGAGTGCTTTGGCAAGGGCACGGCCACCTTCATGATCATGGGCGACAAGTGCACGCGCCGCTGCCCGTTCTGCGATGTGGGTCACGGCCGTCCCGACCCGCTGGACACCAACGAACCGCTCAACCTCGCCAAGACGATTGCCGAGCTGCGGCTGAAATACGTGGTCATCACCAGCGTGGATCGCGACGACCTGCGCGATGGCGGCTCGGGCCACTTCGTCGAGTGCATCAAGAACATCCGCGAGCTCTCGCCGCTGACCCAGATCGAGATCCTGGTGCCCGACTTCCGTGGCCGCGACGACCGTGCGCTGGAAATCCTCAAGGCCGCGCCTCCCGATGTGATGAACCACAACCTGGAGACCGCACCGCGCCTGTACAAGGAAGCGCGTCCCGGCTCGGACTACCAGTTCTCGCTGAACCTGCTCAAGAAGTTCAAGGCCTTGCACCCCAAGGTTCCGACCAAGAGCGGCATCATGGTCGGCCTGGGCGAGACCGATGAGGAAATCCTGCAGGTCATGCGCGACATGCGTGCGCATGACATCGACATGCTGACCATCGGCCAATACCTGGCACCCAGCAACAGCCACCTGCCGGTGCGTCGCTACGTGCACCCCGACACCTTCAAGATGTTCGAGGAAGAGGCGTACAAGATGGGCTTCACGCATGCAGCCGTGGGCGCCATGGTGCGCTCGAGCTACCACGCGGACCAGCAGGCACACGCCGCCGGCGTCTGAGCCGGCGATGGCCGCCTGCCTGCAGGGCGGCCTTCTTCACGCACTTCGGGGATGGCCTTTGCAGGCCATCCCCTTTTTCATGTCTGGAGGCATGGCATTCAGGCGCCGGTTTTGACCTGAATACACATTCAGCAACAAACAATCGATGCCATGTGTCACCGGCATCTCGGTTGATGAATTTCCCGATCTCTTTATGATGCCGATTTTCCGAATGCTTTCTGCATTCAAAAAAATCCAAACGACCCAGGAATGCGGCTCAACGACATGAAATCCAGGATTTCGGGCGTTCGGGCGCCGATCCATTGACAAAGGGATAAATGCATATGGCCAATGACGAGCAAAAGGACCGTGCAGCATTCGATGCCGCCATACAGGCACTGAAAGCAGAGGTTGCCAATGCCGGGGTGCATCTCTCGCTGGACTCATCTGCACGCCTGGCCTATGCCCGACAGATTCAGGCCATGGCCAACGAGCTTCAGTTGCAGGCCACGAGCGGCCGCATCACCTGGGGACAGGCTGCACAACAGGCCCAGGAGGCCCGCAATGTCATCATGGAGATCATCCGAGGCCGCAGCACCCCCGTGGGCAGAGCCATGGCGCAACGCATCAAGAGCGAGGGCAAGACGCTCAATGAGCTGATTGCCCGCAAGGCCCAGCAATTGCACGGCCCCAACGTGCGGTTCGATCGCCTCACGGCGGCCCAGCAAAACGCCGTGTATGGCGAAATCGTCAAATCCGCCGGCAAGTCCAATGCCGCCATCACCCAGAGAATGCGCACGCTCTCCCGGGCAGGACGCGGCCTCCTGGTCTTCTCCATTGCGGTATCGGTCTACACCATCGCCAACGCAGACAACAAGGTGGAGGCCGCCGGCAAGGAATTGGCCGTCACAGGTGCCGGGATCGGTGGAGGCATGGCAGGTGGTGCCCTGGCCGGGCTGGCCTGCGGGCCCGGGGCACCTGCCTGCGTGGTGATCGGCGCATTTGTCGGCGGGGCACTGGCTGCCATAGGCGTCGAATTCCTCTGGTGAAACTTCAGGACAACAGATGCGCATCCTCTCCGACCGGCAGTTGTCACTGCAGCCCGCCGCATCCCATCCTGCAGGGCAGGTACCGCAAAGCCGCCTGGTGCTCAACGGGAATGCAACGCCCATTCTGGTGGACGGCACCATTCTCGAGGCAGCCTTTCAATGGAACGACCTCTACCTTCTGTTCACCACCGATGACACGCCCATGGAGGAGATGCTGCGGATCACGCTGCTCGACGAGAATTTGCAGGCACTCGACAAGGCCGTGATAGGCAGCATGTATTCCACGGGCAGCTTCTCGTTGCTGCCATCGGACGAACGATCGCTGGTGCGATTTCGATTCATGGGAAATACGGACTGGAGTGTCGAAATCCTGCAGGAACCTGGATTCCGGCTGCCATTTCTTGGCGATCCGCGCGCCGTCACGCGCCCCCTGGGGTTTTCGCGGCGCTTTGTCGTGCGAGGCCATCCTGAGCCGGAACACAACTGATGCCGACGCAGTTGAAGGCAATAAAAAAGCAGGGCCAACGTGCATGCCCTGCTTGAATTGAATGCAATCGTGCTTTCCCGTTCCACGTAGAAAAAAAGCCTGGCTAACCGGCAGACCGCTGGCTGGCAAACCGACTTGCTGCAGGCTGAACAGGCCTGGCGAGTCGCCCCACGATGAAACTGAAAAAGCTTGCAGCTCGAATTCCCCACCAGAGAGCTTCTTGCTGCATTGGAGCGGATCATAACATCGAATGAGAATCAATCGCAACTGAAGTTGTGATTTTTTTGCCTCGCGCCTTCACTCGACCGAAGTCATGGGCTCAGCAGCGCTGCCGGGCTGTCCGAACGAAGGACTTCCTGCGCCCAGGCGGCTAGCTTGCGTGTGTCGGCACGCAAGATTTCCTGCTTGACGACCAGGATCTGCGCCGGATGCATGGAAAAGCTGCGCAGGCCCAGGCCCAGCAGCAGGCGCGTCATGGCCACATCGCCGGCGGTCTCCCCGCAGACACAGACGCTCTTGCCTTGCGCCCGTCCTTCGGCGATCACATCCGCCACCAGCTTGAGCACGGCGGGATGCAGGGGATCGTAGAGATGGGCCACGGTCTCGTCGGCGCGGTCGATGGCCAGCGTGTACTGGATCAGGTCGTTGGTGCCGATGGACAGGAAGTCGAAATAGCGCAGGAAGGTGCGCACGATCAGCGCTGCCGCAGGCACCTCGATCATGGCGCCCAGCTTGACCGGGCCGTGCGCCACGCCGCGCGCGTCAAGCTCGCTTTGCGCCAACCTCACATGGGCCAGGGTCTGCTCGATCTCGCTTTGGTGGGCCAGCATGGGGAACAGCAGATGGATCTGCCCATGCGCGGCAGCACGCAGGATGGCGCGCAGCTGGGTGCGGAACATGGCCGGATCGGCCAGGCTCCAGCGGATGGCGCGCAGACCCAGCGCGGGGTTCAGGTAGTAGTCCTTGGGCTGGGCCTTGTCCAGCGGCTTGTCGGCGCCCACGTCCAGCGTGCGAATGGTCACGGGCATGCCCTGCATTCCATCCACGGCTTCGCGGTAGGCCCGGTATTGCTCTTCCTCGCCGGGCAGGTTGCCGCCACGCCCCATGAACAGGAATTCCGTGCGGAACAGCCCCACGCCCACCGCGCCCGCATGCACGGCCGCAGGCCCGTCGCCGGGCTGCTCGATGTTGGCCAGCAGCTCGATACGCTCTCCGTCCAGCGTCAGCGCAGGCGTGTGGCGCAGGCGCGAGAGGCGCTCGCGCTCGAGCTCGTTCTGGCGCTGGCGAAAGCCATATTCGGCCAGGATGATGGGTGAGGGATCGACGATGACGACCCCTGCATTGCCGTCGATGATGATCCAGTCGTCCTGGCGGATCAGTTGCCCCGCAGCCCGGGCGCCGACCACGGCAGGAATGTCCATGCTGCGCGCCACGATGGCCGTGTGCGAAGTGCGGCCACCCACGGCCGTGATGAAGCCGGCAAACAACCGGCTCTTGAACTGCAGCATGTCCACTGGCGACAGGTCCTGCGCCACCAGAACCAGCGGCGCCTCGGTGGCGCCATCGAGCAGCAGCGGCTGCTGCGGCGGCGTGCCCTCCCCCGTTGCCTCGACTGCCAACAGCTCGGCCGGTGCGGGCACGGGGCTGGCCATGCCCTTCATATGGCGCAGGATGCGCTCGACCACCTGCTCGAGGTCCGCCTTGCGCTCGCGCAGGTATTCGTCCTCCATCTCGTCGAACTGGCGCGAGACGACCTCCAGCTGCGTGGTCAGCGCCCATTCGGCGTTGTAGAGGCGATCGGATATCCAGTGCTTGATGGCGGCGGCCAGGGCCTCGTCCTGCAAAAGCAGCAGGTGGACGTCGAGCAAGGCATCGAGCTCGCCCGGCGCATCCTTGGGCATTTCATCCTGCAGGCGGCGCAGCTCGTCGATGACGGCATTGCGCGCACTGCGGGCACGGTCGATTTCCGCGTCCACCTGGTCGGGCCGGATGAAGTAGTGCACCACCTCCATGCGGCTGGAGGCCACCACCACCGCACGCCCTATGGCGATACCCCGTGACACGGCCAGTCCGTGGATTGCAAACGTCATTGCGCCTGTCCTTTGCCTGCTGCTGCGCAGGCCCCGGACCGTCGCAATGCGGCATCGTCCAGTTCCAGCGCGTGTTGCTCTGTTGCGCTCACCGCCTGCCAGCGCCGCAAAGGCACATTACTGGCCTTCGCCAAACTTGTCGTTGATCAGGGCGGTCAGCGCATCCATGGCTTCCTGCTCCTGTGCTCCGTCGGTCTCCAGCAGCACCTCGGAGCCCATGCCGGCAGCCAGCATCATCACGCCCATGATGCTCTTGGCATTGATGCGCCGCTCGCCCTTGCTCATCCAGACTTCGCAGGGAAAGCTGCCTGCAAGCTTGGTGAGCTTGGCGGAGGCGCGGGCGTGCAGGCCCAGTTTATTGCTGATGGTGATAGGGGTCTTGATCATTGGATGGTCGCGGACTCTGGTTCTGAGGCGTGTTCACGCCCACCTGCATCACCCCATGGCTGCCTCCCGCCAAGGCACGCTCGGCCACGGCTTCCAGCGCCTCGTGGCGATAGCCTATGGAGCGCAGCAGCATGGGCAAGTTCACTCCGGCCACCAGCCGCCCGGCAGGCAGTTGCGCCACAAGGCGCTGCGCCACGTTGCAGGGCGTCGCACCAAAGAGGTCGGTCAGCACCAGCGTGGGCAGCCCCAGCAGGCCGCCATGGTCTTCAAGCAACTGCTCGGCACGCATCAGGGTGGCCTCGGGCGGCTCCTGAGCGGGCACATCCAGGGCAAGGACGTCCTCGGCACTGTCGGCGAACACATGCAGGGCGCATTCGCGCAGTGCCTGGGCCAAAGGTGCGTGGGTGAACAAAAGGATGCGCGTGGTCATGAAGTCACAGGGTTCGGAGTCGATTATGGCGTGCGAAGGCGCATGCAGGGCAAACGGCGCGCCTGCGCTGCGCTCCATGCCACAGTTGCCTCCCGCATCCGTGGCTCCAAACCTGTTGCTACTGCAGTTGCAGGCTGGCGAAGAAGTTGTTGGCCTCGTCTGTGCGCGGCTTGTCGCTGTAGATCACGGCATGGTAGAGGCGCGCGCCCGCCGGCTCCATTCGTGCAAACCACACGCCATGGGCCGTGAGCTTCCAGCCCTGGGGACCCACGCCTTCAAACGTGGTGCGCAGCGACTGCGGCAGATTCAAGGCGCCTGCAGGCACGAAGGAGCCATCTTCCTTGGAGCGCAATTGCTTGGCGCCGGCCGGCGCCTGTCCCGGCGCACCCGGATTCATCTGACCGAGCACGGCCGCCTGCCAGTACGACAGCATCTCGGCGGCCCTGGAGGGCTCGCTGACCAGGAAGTGGGAAACCGCGTAGGTGGACGCATCGGCGTCGCATCCCATCATGGACATCTGCACCGTGCCCATGCCCTGGCCCAGTTCCACCGGCCGGGTGGCCGATTGCGGATCGCAAGGCAAAAGCACACGCAGTGGCGTGCCCTCGACCGCAACCTGCCGCCAATCCAGCCGGGGACTGCATGCGGCCAAGGGCGTCAACACCAGCACAGCGGCAGCAAGCCGCATGGCAGGAGCGCGGAGCCTTGCCATGGGGATCAAAAAGCTTTCCATCAATGTCATGCCGGCATTATCGACACGGCCCGCTTGACCGAGACCCGAACTTTTGCCCTTGCCGCGCATCGAAACGCGGTGCACGGCATGCGTGCAGGCCTACGGGCACAACTTTGGGCACAATCGTCGCTATGGCAAGCAAACATTGGATCGCAGGCGTGGTGATCGCCGCAGCCGCCGGAATGGGCGCATGGGTGTATTCGGGCGCAGGCCAGACGGCGGCGCCGCAATCGACCTTCGTGCTGCTGGATGGCAGCAAGCAGACCACGGCCGATTTCAAGGGCAAGGTGACGCTGGTCAATTTCTGGGCCACCAGCTGCACCACCTGCGTGGCCGAGATGCCGGAGATCGTCGCCACCCACCGGAAATTCCAGGGCCAGGGCTTCGAGACCCTGGCCGTGGCCATGAGCTACGACCCGCCCAGCTATGTGGTGAACTTCGCCGATTCGCGCAAGCTGCCGTTCAAGGTGGCGCTGGACAACACCGGCGCCGTGGCCCGCGCCTGGGGTGATGTGCAGCTGACGCCCACCACCTACATCGTCAACAAGCGCGGCGACATCGTGAAGCGCTATGTGGGAGCGCCTGACTTCGCCGAGTTGCACCGGCTGATCGAGAAACTGCTGGCCGAAGCCTGATACGGCGCAGGCAAGCCCAGAAAAAAACCGGCATCACGCCGGTTTTTTTGCATCTGCATGCCGATCAGCGGCTGCGGAAGCTGTCGTGGCAGGCCTTGCAGCTGGCAGCGGCCGGGCCGAAGGCCGCCTTGAGCTGGTCCAGGTTGCCGGACTTGGCCGCAGCAGCGAGCTTGACAGTCTCGGCCTGCATCTTCTCCGACAGATCCTGGAACTTGGCCTGCTCCTTCCAGATTTCAGGCTTGGCCTTTCCACCCTCCGTGCCTGCGCCGAAACCTGCCCAGGGCAGCTTGGCCATGAAGGCCACCACCTCGGCGTTTTCCTGGGCCGCCTTGGCATCGAAGGGGATCTTTCCGTTCGCCATCGCACCCAGGCGACCGAAGTGCTGGCCCAGCACGGCCAGCGCGCCCTGGCGGTACTTGATGGCGTCCTCGGACTTGGCAAACTGGGCGGAAGCCGGCAGCGCGGTAGCGGCCACCAGGGCGGCCAGCGCCCATGCAGAAACTTTCTTCATCGTGGTTTTCCTTTTCGAGTGTGGGGAAATCTGCCGGTCAGTATGGCAGTGACGCCTTGCGGGCGCAGCTTTGATTGACCGCAGCCAGGGTGCATTGACTGCCGGCTCCGGAATGCAGGTCGGCACAATGCACTCATTCCCACCCACACGCTCATGCCATGGCACAAGAACCGACCGCACAAGGCGCCGCCAAGCACAAGGTCCGCATCTGGGACCTGCCCACCCGGCTGTTTCACTGGCTGCTGGCCGCAACCGTGATTGCCCTGGTCGTGACGGCCAAACTGGGCGGCAATGCCATGAACTGGCATCTGCTGCTGGGCCATGTCATGCTGGCCTTGCTGCTGTTTCGCCTGTTGTGGGGCCTGGTGGGTGGCCGCTGGTCGCGCTTTGCCAGCTTCATCCATGCACCTTCCGCCCTGCTGCGCCATCTGCGCGGACAAGGAGCGGAGAGCGACAGCGCAGGCCACAGCCCGTTGGGCGCTCTGTCCGTGCTGGCCATGCTGGCGGTGCTGATCGCCCAGGTAGGCAGCGGATTGCTCAGCGATGACGAGATTGCGTTCTCCGGGCCGCTGAGCCGCTTCGCATCGGGCGGCACGGTGGCGCAGGCCACGGCCTATCACGCGCATTGGGGACAGTATTTGCTGTACGCACTGGTGGCCCTGCATCTTCTGGCCATCGTGTTCTATGCTTGGCGCGGGCGCGGCCTGGTGCGAGCCATGGTGACCGGGGACAAACAGTTGTCCGCGCCAGTACCCGCCTCACGCGACACGGCAGGCAGCCGTTGGCTGGCCTTGGCCCTGGCCTTCGGGGCAGGCGCTGCGGCATGGTGGGTACAGCAGCTTGGTGGCGCTTTCTGACGGCGCAGCCAGAGGTGGGCCGCTTGCCGCTACACTGCGCTTTCCGTCGTTTTAGCTGAGTGCCCGTGGACAAGCCTGCTGTCGCCTTGCTGGCGCCGAATCCCGCGGAAGACTGGGACGAAGTCCGCCAGATCTTCCGGGAGTACGCTGCAAGCCTGGATGTCGATCTGCAATTTCAAGATTTCGAGGCCGAGATCGCCGATCTGCCCGGCGACTACGCTGCGCCGCGCGGCCACATCCTGCTGGCCAGGGTCGATGGCGCAGTGGCCGGCTGCTGCGCCCTGCGACCCCTGGACAACTGCGACTACGCCAATGCCGCCGAGATGAGGCGCCTGTTCGTGCGCAAGGCCTTTCGCGGTTTCGGACTGGGTCGGCAGCTGGCCGAAGCCATGCTTGATGTGGCGCGCCAGGCCGGCTATGACCATGTGCTGCTGGACACGCTGGACGACATGGAATCGGCCCGCGCCCTCTACGTCGATCTGGGCTTCGAGGAAATCCCGCCCTACTATCACAACCCCATCGCGGGGGCGCACTACCTCAAGGCCGATATCTTCTAGGCCGGCCTGGCTGAACCAGCGCCCCCAATACAAAAAGGCATTGCACCCGGGTGCAATGCCTTTTTTTTCGCAATAGCGCGGTGCACAGGCCAGAAGGCCTGCAGCGCGATCAGGCCTTGGCCTGGCCCAGCAAAGTGGCCGCGTCGCTGACCTCGAACTTGCCAGGGCCTTCCACGTTCAGCGTGACGACCTTGCCGTCCTTGACCAGCATGGAATAGCGGTTGCTGCGCAGGCCCAGGCCCTTGCCGTTCAGATCCAGCGTCAGGCCGGTGGCCTTGGCGAATGCGGCGTCGCCGTCGGCCAGCATGCGCACCTTGCCATCGGTCTTCTGGTCGCGGGCCCATGCGCCCATCACGAAGGCGTCGTTGACCGACAGGCACCAGATCTCGTCCACGCCGGCAGCCTTGAAGGCTTCGGCCTGCTCCACGAAGCCGGGCACATGCTTGGCCGAGCAGGTGGGAGTGAATGCACCGGGCACGGCGAAGACCGCGATGGTCTTGCCTGCAGCGGCTTCGGGCAGCTTCACGGGGTTGGGGCCGATGCTGCAGCCATTGCCTTCGACTTCCACGTATTCCATCAGGGTGGCAGCGGGCAGGGCATCTCCGACTTTGATCATCTCTATCTCCTTTGTGGTGCAAAACCGGGGGCCGCCGAAATGGCGGTCCCCAAACGAAAAAACGACCCACATTGTGGGTCGTTTCCTGTGGCTTTGCAGCCGGTGGGCCTAGGTAGGCTTACACCAGAGCAGCCTTTTGCACCAAGCGGGTAGCAACCCAGTTCTTGGTCTTGGACAGCGGGCGGCTTTCCGTGATTTCGATCACGTCGCCCAGCTTGTACTCACCTTGCTCGTCGTGAGCGTGGTACTTGCTGGACTTGATCATGATCTTGTCATAGATCGGGTGCTTGACGCGGCGTTCAACCATGACCGTCACGGTCTTGGCACGCTTGTCGCTGACCACCTTGCCAATCAAGGTGCGCTTGAGGGATTTTTTAGCTTCCGTCATGTCGGCTTCCTGATTACTTGGCGGCTTGCTTTTCAGCAAGGATGGTCTTGGCGCGGGCGATGTCACGGCGCGTGGTACGCAGCGTGTTCGTGTTACCCAGCTGTTGCGTGGCCTTTTGCATACGCAGACCAAAGTGAGCCTTTTGCAGGGACTTCACTTCGGCTTCCAGGCCGGCAACGTCTTTTTGGCGGAGTTCAGCAGCTTTCGTCATGTTGTTCTCCTTAGGCACCAATTTGACGGGACACGAAGGTCGTACGCAGCGGCAGCTTTGCAGCGGCCAGGCGGAACGCTTCACGAGCCAGCTCTTCAGGGACGCCCACGATTTCGTAGAGCACCTTGCCGGGCTGGATTTCGGCCACGTAGTACTCGGGGTTGCCCTTACCGTTACCCATACGCACTTCTGCGGGCTTGGTAGAGATTGGCTTGTCCGGGAACACGCGGATCCAGATACGACCGCCGCGCTTGACGTGACGCGAGATCGCGCGGCGAGCCGCTTCGATCTGACGTGCCGTCAGGCGACCACGGTCAGTGGACTTCAGGCCGAAGTCACCGAAAGCAACGGAGTTACCACGCGTTGCAATACCGGTGTTGCGACCCTTTTGCTCCTTGCGGTATTTGCGGCGAGCAGGTTGCAGCATCTTTATTCTCCTTTACCGTCCGCTGCTGTAGCGGGCGCGTCAGTCTTGCGAACGCGCTTAACGGAATCAGCGCCAGCGCCGGCGGGCTTGTCGCTGCCGTCTGCAGGTGCTGCGTTAGCGCCTGCGGGGCGGCGGGCACCACGGCCAGCACCGTCACGACGACCATCGCCGCGACCATCGCGACGGGGGCCGCGAGGACGACGCTCTTCTTCGGGGCGGGGGGTCTCGGCTGCCGGCAGGTCGTTACGACCCAGCGTGTCACCCTTGTAGACCCAGACCTTCACACCGATCACACCGTAGGTCGTCTTGGCTTCGGAGAAGCCATAGTCGATGTCGGCGCGCAGCGTGTGAAGTGGCACACGGCCTTCGCGGTACCACTCGCAGCGTGCAATTTCGATACCGTTCAGACGGCCCGAAGACATGATCTTGATGCCTTGGGCACCCAGACGCATGGCGTTTTGCATCGCACGCTTCATGGCGCGGCGGAACATGATGCGCTTTTCGAGCTGCTGGCAGATCGAGTCGGCGATCAGCTTGGCATCGATTTCAGGCTTGCGCACTTCTTCGATGTTCACAGCCACGGGCACGCCCAGACGGGTTGCGAGTTCCTTCTTCAGGTTCTCGATGTCCTCGCCCTTCTTGCCGATCACGACACCAGGACGTGCCGAGAAGATCGTGATGCGGGCGTTCTTTGCAGGACGCTCGATCAGGATGCGCGACACGGCGGCGTTCTTCAGCTTGGCCTTCAGGAACTCGCGCACCTTGATGTCTTCGGCCAGCATGCCGGCGAAGTCGCGGTTGCTTGCGTACCAACGGCTGGCCCAGTTGCGGCTAACAGCCAGGCGGAAGCCGGTAGGATGGATTTTCTGTCCCATATTCTTCCCAGGCCTTTCAGTTGCCAACCGTCACGTACACGTGGCACGTGGGCTTGCTGATGCGATTGCCGCGGCCCTTTGCACGCGCGGTGAAGCGCTTGAGCGTGGTGCCTTGTTCGACGAAGATGGTCTTGACCTTCAGTTCGTCGATGTCGGCGCCGTCGTTGTGCTCGGCGTTGGCGATGGCGGACTCGAGCACCTTCTTGATGATCACGGCAGCTTTTTTCTGCGTGAACGTCAGGATGTTCAGGGCTTGGTCCACTTTCTTGCCGCGGATCAGGTCCGCGACCAGGCGACCCTTGTCCACAGACAGGCGGACGCCACGGAGAACAGCACGTGTTTCAGACATGTTCTATTCCTTACTTCTTGGCTTTTTTGTCCGCCGGGTGACCCTTGAAGGTACGGGTCAGCGCGAATTCGCCGAGCTTGTGGCCGACCATCTGGTCAGTCACATACACGGGCACGTGCTGCTTGCCGTTGTGCACGGCAATGGTCAGACCGATGAACTCGGGCAGAACCATGGAGCGACGCGACCAGGTCTTGACGGGCTTCTTGTCCTTGGTGGCGACGGCCTTCTCGGCCTTTGCCAGCAAGTGATGGTCAACAAACGGACCCTTTTTAAGAGAACGAGTCATTTGCTACCCTTTACTTCTTACGACGCGACACAATCATCGACTGCGTGCGCTTGTTGTTACGGGTACGGTAGCCCTTCGTCAGGTTGCCCCATGGGTCAACAGCGTGACGACCTTCACCGGTCTTGCCTTCACCACCACCGTGCGGGTGATCGACAGGGTTCATCACCACGCCGCGAACGGTCGGGCGGATACCCATCCAGCGCTTCACACCGGCCTTGCCCAGACGGCGCAGGCTGTGCTCTTCGTTGGCGACTTCACCGATGGTCGCGCGGCATTCGATGTGCACCTTGCGCACTTCGCCGGAACGCATACGCACTTGGGCGTAGATGCCTTCACGGGCCAGCAGCGTAGCCGACGTACCAGCCGAACGGGCGATCTGCGCGCCAGCGCCGATCTTCAGTTCGATGCAGTGGATGGTCGAACCCACGGGGATGTTGCGGATCGGCAGGGTGTTGCCCACGCGGATCGGGGCTTCCGAACCGCTGACGATCGTTGCGCCGACTTCCAGGTTGCGCGGAGCAATGATGTAGCGACGCTCGCCGTCGGCATAGCACACCAGAGCGATGTGGGCCGTACGGTTGGGGTCGTACTCAATGCGCTCGACCTTGGCGGGGATGCCGTCCTTGGTGCGCTTGAAGTCCACCACGCGATAGTGGTGCTTGTGGCCACCGCCCTTGTGACGGGTGGTGATGTGACCGTTGTTGTTACGGCCCGACTTCTGGTGCTGAGGCTCCAGCAGGGGGGCGAAACCTGCACCCTTGTGCAGATGGTCACGCGTGACCTTGACCGTGCCGCGTTGGCCGGGGGTCGTCGGTTTGAGCTTGATAACAGCCATGATTACGCAGCCTCCCCGGACAGGTTCAGCTCTTGACCGGGCTTGAGCATCACGTAGGCCTTGCGAACGTGGTCGCGGCGGCCGGTGGTCTTGCCAAAGCGCTTGGTCTTGCCCTTGATGTTCACCACGGAGACACCAGCAACTTCCACCTTGAACATCAGTTCCACGGCGGCCTTGATTTCATGCTTGGTGGCGCTCTGCAGCACCTTGAACGTCACGGCGTTGGACTTCTCTGCAACCATGGTGGCCTTTTCGGACACGATGGGAGCAACCAACACCTGCATCAGACGACCTTCGTCAAACTTGAGCGTGCTCATTCGAACATCTCCTTGAGTTTGTCGATCGCACCCTTGGTGACGAGCACTTTCTTGTAGTGCACCAGCGACACGGGGTCGGCGTAGCGCGGCTCGACCACGAACACGTTCTTCAGATTGCGGGAAGCCAGGTACAGGTTCTCGTCGACTTCTTCAGCGATCACCATGACCGATTCCAGGTTCATGGCCTTGAACTTGTCGGCCAGCACCTTGGTCTTGGGGCTTTCGAGCTTGAGCGAGTCCACCACGGCCAGACGGCCTTCGCGGGCCAGCTGCGACAGGATGGCAACCATGCCGGCGCGGTACATCTTCTTGTTGATCTTCTGCGTGAAGTTTTCTTCAGGCAGATTCGGGAAGATGCGGCCGCCGCCACGCCACAGAGGCGAGGAGGACATACCGGCACGAGCACGGCCGGTGCCCTTTTGCTTGAACGGCTTGGCGGTCGTGTGACGAACCTGCTCGCGGTCCTTCTGAGCGCGAGTGCCCTGGCGTGCGTTGGCACGGTAGGCGATCACGATCTGGTGGACGAGGTCTTCGTTGAATTCACGGCCGAAAACAGTCTCGGGCGCATCAAACTTGGATGCGGCCTGGCCTTGTTCATTCAGGAGTTCGAGCTGCATTAGTTCGCTCCCTTGGAAGCTTTGGCCTTGATGGCGGGGCGCACCGTCACGAAGCCACCCTTGGAGCCCGGAACAGCGCCCTTGATCAAGAGCAGTTGGCGTGCTTCGTCAATGCGAACCACGTCGAGATTTTGGGTGGTGATGGTTTCATCGCCCATGTGGCCGGTCATCTTCTTGCCCGGGAACACGCGACCTGGATCCTGGGCCATCGAGATGGAGCCGGGAACATTGTGCGAACGGCTGTTGCCGTGCGAGGCGCGCTGCGAGCGGAAGTTGTGACGCTTGATGGTGCCGGCGAAGCCCTTACCGATGGAAGTGCCTTGCACGTCCACCTTCTGGCCCACCGAGAACAGCTCGGCGACGGGCAGGACGGAGCCTGCGGCGTACTTGCCAGCGGTTTCTTCGGTCACGCGGAATTCACCCATCACTTCACCGGCTTCGACACCTGCCTTGGCAAGGTGGCCGGCTTCTGGCTTGGTCACGCGAGATGCCTTGCGCGAACCGAAAGTGACCTGCAGGGCCACGTAGCCATCGTTCTCTTGGGTTTTGACCTGAGTCACGCGGTTGTTCGACACATCCACCACTGTGACAGGCACTGCGTCCCCATCATCAGTGAACAGACGCATCATGCCCACCTTGCGACCCAGCAACCCGAGGGAGTTGCTCAGACTCATTTGTTTGCTCCAAAACTTCCGCCGCTGAAACTGCAATTGGCCCAGCGTTGCGCTCCCGCCCCAGATGTCCAAGGCCTTGCGCACGAAAGAAGGTTGATAAAACTTCGCTCAAGAAAGGCGAAGCCCCAAATTTTAACGCGAACTGCCTTTTCAAGCAAGTTCGCGTTAAATCAAAGCCCTTCAACGGCCCCGCAAGGGGCCTGTGAAGTACTTATTGCAGCTTGATCTCGACGTCCACACCTGCGGGCAGGTCCAGCTTCATCAGAGCGTCAACCGTCTTGTCAGTCGGGTCAACGATGTCCATCAGGCGCTGGTGAGTGCGGATTTCGAACTGGTCGCGGCTGGTCTTGTTGACGTGCGGCGAGCGCAGGATGTCGAAGCGCTTCATGCGTGTCGGCAGGGGCACGGGACCCTTGACGATGGCGCCGGTGCGCTTGGCAGTGTCAACGATTTCAGCAGCCGACTGGTCGATCAGCTTGTAGTCAAACGCCTTCAGGCGGATGCGGATTTTTTGCTTGGACATTGTGTATTCCTAGTTTTCTAAGAATTACGCAATGATCTTGGCAACCACGCCAGCGCCCACGGTACGGCCGCCTTCGCGGATAGCGAAGCGCAGACCTTCTTCCATGGCGATGGGGGCGATCAGCTTGACGGTGATCGACACGTTATCGCCAGGCATCACCATTTCCTTGTCGGCGGGCAGCTCGATGGAGCCGGTCACGTCGGTCGTGCGGAAATAGAACTGGGGACGGTAGTTGTTGAAGAACGGAGTGTGGCGACCACCTTCGTCCTTGGACAGCACGTACACCTCAGCCGTGAAGTGGGTGTGGGGCTTGATGGAGCCGGGCTT
>NZ_JABEPN010000019.1:0-7296 GCF_018320755.1 Delftia sp. PE138
CGCTCCTTGACCTGGGATCGCGGCTCGGAAATGGCGGGGCACAAGCGCTTCACGTTGGCGACCGACATCCAGGTCTACTTCTGCGACCCGCACCATCCATGGCAACGGGGCACCAACGAGAACACGAACGGGTTACTCAGGCAGTACCTTCCCAAAGGCCTGGATCTGTCGGGCTACTCACAGGAGAGCTTGGATGCGATTGCAAGGCAGTTGAACCAGCGTCCCAGGAAGACGCTGGGGTTCAGAACACCTGCTGAAATGTTTGATGAGTGTGTTGCGTTGACCGGTTGAATCCACCACTTAAAGCGGCCATCCGCCACTGACCGAAAGGCAAGGCTGCGACGAACTGCCTTTGAGGCGCTTGGCATCGCGGTGCCCACTACGTCTCAGCGTACGGGAAAGTCGTCAGCTGTTTGATCATATATTCTTCATCAACCTGAGCGTTACCTCCGAACCTTCATGCAGAGCCCTCCTTCCGAGCTCCAAATTGAATCTGGTAGATACATTTGTAGAATGATGTCACCATAATTCCTGTGGGAGTTGTATGACGAAATCGGTAGGCAGGGGAGGCTCTCCCCGCAAACGCAAGACGGAGGTTCCTGGACAAGCACTCGGCTTTGGGCTTCAGTACACGCGCCTACTGCAGCTCTTGCTGCAGGCACCACCGGGAAGCGCCTGCAGCATGGAATACCTTGATGACGTCGCACAAGAAGATGCTCAGGGAGTCAAGCTGGGACAAAGCAAAAGCGCCCTTACCGCCAACCCTGTGGCGGATCGTGCGAAATCTCTTTGGAAAACGCTTTCGAACTGGATAACCATGGCCGCTGCTGGCGACTGTGACCCGGATCGGACCACGTTCGAGATGTACGTTTCTCGGCAGGTATCAGCACCGTTGGTCGAGGCTTTTTCCGGAGCAAGCACCTTGGAAGCCGCTAACGCAGGCATTGAGATGGCGAAATCCACCTTATGGGGAAGTGAGCCGGACTATGACTTGCGTGAAAGCGTCGCGCCCAACATCGCGCCCTACGTCAACAACGTTTTCAACGCTGACCAGCAATTGGTGGCGCGGATTATAAAAAACTTCAAGCTGACTTGTGGTTCGGGAAGCCCGCAGGCAGATGTCGAGGCCATCCTCAAGAAGCATCCCATCACGCACAGCAAGATTAGAGATATTGCCGACCATTTGAGTGGCGTTGTAAAGCGTCGTGTTGATGAAATGTTGGAGGCGGGCAAGCCCGCGATCATTTCGAGTGATGAGTTTCACACTTGGTATACCGCGTATGCCCAGAAGGTTGACCGCGAGACAGTGCTCACGACTTACGCTAAGCGGCCGAGCACCACAGAGGCTGAGGGTCACCTGCCGAGGTTGTTCGTACAGCAGTTGGACCTGATCGGGCTTGATTTTGAAGACAAACTCGAGGCGGTGAGCGACTATCTGATGGCGGCTGCGGACCGAACTGCGTGGGCCATCGGTGGAGACGTTGACGTGACCTCCTTTGATGAGTTAGACGTGACGCTAAAGCGTAGTTGGAGAAACAAGCGGTTAGCCTGCAGGGTTGCCCATAGCGACAAACGGCCAGACCAACAAGGCCTGGCCTTGTACGCCGATTGCATGGATAACAAAGTGCCTGTGCAGCAGAAAGAAGCGCCAGGACATTTCATTCCTGGCTGCCTTCATAGGCTCGCTGATGACTTAGCGATCGGCTGGCATCCCGACTTTGAGCTACAGCTTAGGCCGAAGAAGGCAGCATGACGACGCTCTCAGTAGAAGCACAAAACGTTCAGAATCCCGCGCTCGGCGCAGCCCTCCTTTGGCGCTTTTGCTGTGCCTATGTCAAGACTCATCCCACAGGCGATGCGCCGGCGTTGCCCACACTATTTGTGGTGCTGCCCATCGTGCTGCACCAAGCCACCGCGGATCTGTTGCACCGTACCTGGCCAAGCTCGGGCTTGAGGGCCTTCGCCGCAAAGTTTGGTGATGCCAAGGTATCGAAGCAGGATTTACTGCTGCAAATCCACGAACGATCGCTTCGATGGAGAACGCTTACCTTGGATTCGATCGAATTGGCAGCGGCTGGCCGGTTGATCTATTTGACTGAGTCCGGTTGCGCCTTGCCACTCTCAAAAACGGCGGCACGCGGCCTCCCCGATGAAGTCAAGCAACTCATGAGTGGCGCGGAAAAACTCGGAGGTTGGTTCGGCCCCTTGACCCTCCATGAAATCACTACGACCTTGAAGGTGAGGCTTTAATGTTCTTCCAAATTCGCGCCGTCGTACTTTGGCCACGCAATCCGGATTTCAAGCCTCGCCGACTGCGTTTTGATTTGGGTAAGGTTAACGTAATCAGCGGTGCATCGCGCACTGGAAAGTCTGCAGTAATTCCAATCATTGACTACTGCTTAGGTTCTAGCACTTGCTCCATTCCCGTCAACACGATCCGAAAGCATTGCGAGTGGTTCGGCGTAGTTGTTGCGACAACGCAGGGCGAAAAACTCCTTGCGCGCCGTGAGCCAGGCGCGCAACGGAGTACGGATGACATGTTCCTACTGGAAGCTGATCGCATCGAAGACGTCCCGCACCGAATTGTGAAAAACACTAATGCCGAGGCAGTAAAACGCCTACTTGATGAACTTTCGGGGCTATCAAACTTGGATTTTTCCGGTGGGGAAGAGGCCACTGGCTTCGACGGCCGACCAAGCTTCCGTGATTTGGCAGCCTTTACCTTCCAGCCCCAGAACATCATCGCCAACCCAGATGTCTTGTTCTTCAAGACCAACACATATGAGCATAGGGAAAAGCTCCGAAAGATCTTCCCGTACGTCCTCGGCGCAGTCACCCCAAGTCTTATGGCCAAGCAATATGAATTGGGCCGGGCGCGATCAGAGTTGCGGCGCAAGGAACGGGAGTTCAAAGAGGCGCAGGAGGTGTCCGCCCGCTGGCTGGCAGACCTTACCGCGAAATTCAGTCAAGCTTTGGAACTAGGCCTGGTGCCAAAACAAGAGGCGGAATCGACACGCGCCCAAATGATCGAGTTGCTAGACGAGGTCGTCGCCCGTACCGACCTCACGATCACTGTCAGCACCGAGACCATCTCGGAGGCGTTAAGCGAGCTGAATGGTTTGGAACGAGAGGAGCGAGAGGTTTCTCGTGAGTTAACGACATTGCGACATCGTCTGGCAGAGATGAATCGCATGAGCTTAAGTGGTTCTCAATACGAAACAGCCATCGCATTGCAGCGGGGTCGATTGAAGCTTTCGACTTGGATCCACGGACACATGGACGACAACTTGGACTGTCCTATGTGCGGTAGCCATACCGAATCGGCACGCAACAAGCTTAGAGTGCTGTCTGGCAGATTGAAGGCGCTGGAAGCTGGAGCAGGAATCGACAATGAGATTCCTGCGGCTTTTGATCGTGAAATGCAGCGCGTAAAAAAGGAAGTTGAATTGACGACAGAGCGACTTCGTTCTGTGCAAGTTCGCAAACGTGCGCTGTCAACCCGCTCAGATGAAGCCAATGAGCGACAGTTTGCAGCCAAGCAAGCCGAGCGTTTTGTGGGCAATCTTGAGTCCGCGTTGGACTTGCACCGTCGTTTAGGTGGCGACGGTGGCTTGGCTGAAGAGGTTGGCAAGCTGCGAGACAAAGTGCAGGAGCTTGAGATGGAGTTGAAGGAGCAGGACGTTGAATCGAGGAAGCGCCGTGCGCTGAATGCCGTCAATGGATACGCCGGCCGTCTCTTGCCTTTTCTGGATGTCGAGAACCCTGACGACCCTATTTCTCTCGAGATAAGCGATCTCACAATTAAGGTCCGCGGGGCAAACCGCGATGACTACCTGTCAGAAATCGGTAGCGGATCTAATTGGCTTTCGTACCACTTGGCCATGCTACTGGCGTTGCAGCAGTTCTTTCTATCCCAGCCAAATAGTCCAGTGCCTGGATTCTTGGTGTTGGACCAGCCCAGTCAGGTCTATTTCCCGAAGCACGTAGTTCAACGCCCAAGAGACGAAGAGATGGAGCCACAACTGCGGGACGAGGATATTATTGCGGTACACAAAGCCTTCGAGGTGCTCAATAAAGTCGTACTAAAATCCAAAGGAAGACTTCAGGTGATTGTTCTTGACCACGCTTCGCGCGATCTTTGGGGGGATATATCGGGAGTCGTGGGCCTGAAAGATTGGCGTGACGGCATCAAGCTTGTCCCGATGAAGTGGCTCAATGACAAGGATAATAAGCTTTCTTAATGCAAATTGAAAATAGCTGACTGAAAAGCAATAAAAAATGATTCAATAGTTATTTCTTCGGCAGTTTACCGGCACTCGTTGTGAAATTTTCACACCCGCGATAAATAGCGAAAATTGCCAACTCGTTAAGCTTGTGAATGCAAATAGGAGAGATAAATATGGTTGATTTCAACAAACTTAGGTCGCAGGCGATGCGCGCAGCGCCGATCGATCCGCTTGAAATTTTTAGACGTTTTCCGAAGCCTCAAGGAATCAATGATCTTTACACCAGCCAAGCGGAGGTGTTAGAGGCATGGTTCAAGCGCAGAAACGAGCGCGATACCATCGTAAAGTTACATACTGGCGGGGGCAAGACGCTCGTTGGTCTATTAATGGCGCAATCAACCTTAAACGAACTCAAAGAACCGGTTTTATATCTTGCCCCAACAACACAGTTGGTTAACCAAACACTAGAGAAGGCGCGCTCGCTTGGGATGACCGCCGTACCTTACGTTGTCGGCCAACCGCTTGCAGATGACTTTGTTAACGGCAAAGGCATCATGGTCGCGTCGTACAAAGCGCTATTTAATGGGTTCAGCAAGTTCGGCGTTAGGGGGGGCGAATGCCAATCAGGGCCGGAGCTGTCATTCTCGATGATGCCCATGTGGCCTTCTCAGTGGTGCGGGAATCTTTCACGCTGGAAGTTTCATCCAATAATGACCAAGATAAATACAACGATCTATGCTCTTTATTCCGGCCGGCATTTCGGGATATTGACCGTCTTGGCACCTTTGACGACACCGTCTCCGGACTTAGCAATATTGTTGTTGAGGTGCCATATTGGGCTTGGCACGAACAGATCGATGCGGCGCGCTCACTATTGCGCGGCGACGGGAGCGACACTCCGTTTGCATGGCCATTATTGCGTGACAATTTACACCTGTGCCACGCTTTAATCAGCAGCGATACCTTTACGGTGACGTCAGCGCTCCCGCTGGTCAACAGCTTCCCAACGTTTGCTGACGCACCGCGCCGCATATACATGTCCGCCACGATTGCTGACGATAGCGAAATCGTACGCACATTCGATGCCGACCCGCAACATGTCGGGAGCGCGTTGACGTCTCGATCGTTGGCTGGGATTAGTGAGCGCATGATACTGATTCCAAGCTTGATGAAGTTCAAGTTCAATGCTAATGAAGTCATGAAGGCATTGCTCACGCAGATAGCGCAGCGCAACCTAGGTGCGATTGTTCTTGTGCCATCAAATTTTGCAGCCAAGGCTTGGGAAGATATTGCGTATTTCGCTGAGGGTTCAGCTCAAGTGGAGGCTAAGGTTGAGGCGTTACAAGCTCGTGCTACTAGCGGGCCGATCGTTTTCGCTAATCGTTATGATGGTATTGACTTGCCTGGGGATTCCTGCAGGTTACTAGCTATGGAAGGTCTGCCATCGGGTACATCGGACTATGAATTACTGCGCGCAAATACCCTTTATGGTGGTTCGACTATTAGTCGAATGCTTGCGCAACGCATTGAACAAGGCATCGGACGCGGGGCACGAGGCGCCGGCGATTATTGCGTTGTATTGCTTGCCGGGGCAGATCTGTCAGGCTGGATAGCCAAAGATGCCAATTTCAAATTACTCACTAGTGCTACTCGAGCCCAGCTTGAAATGGGGTCTACGGTGAGCAAAGAGGTGGATGACGTCGAGGACTTGGCAAAGACAATCGAGATGAGCATCCGCCGGGATGCTAATTGGGTTGAGTACCACGCAGCCACCCTAGCTGAAAATGTGAAGCAGGAGGACCTTGATCCAAAACGCTTCGACGTCGCCGCGGCAGAACGTAAAGCTTTTAATAATTGGGCGGATGGGTATCACGACAAGGCGATCGCCAAGTTGGATCAAGTGGCCAACGGTCAAGTATTGCCAGACGATCAGACACGGGGCTGGCTGCTCCAGTTGGCCGGCCGCATCGCAAATCATTGGGGTCAAGATCACCGCAGCGATGAATTACAGCGAGCAGCTTTTGGGTTGAATCGCAACTTGTTGCGACCGCGGGTAATGCCTCCGTACCGCCCGTTGCCAATTCCTGGGGCCCAGGGCGCGGCTATCGCATCCCAATTGCGGGGATACCGGATGCGGCGTGGTCTGCTCCAACGATTTGAGTTGGTGGTATCAAAGCTGAATTCCAACGCGTCTGCTAATCAATTTGAGCAAGCCTTAGCAGATTTAGGTGAATTGATTGGGCTGTCGACAGAACGTCACGACGACGGCGGCGAGGGGCCAGATGTTCTGTGGTTGCTGCCGAACAAGGTTGCGCTCATTCTGGAAGCAAAAAGCCGCAAACTTGAGAAGAACCCATTGACCAAGGAAGAGCATGGTCAGTTGCTTGTCGCACAACAGTGGTTCGATAAGAGCTACAACGGATTTGTGAGCTTACGGGTTGTAGTGCATCCGACAAACAAAGCAACTGCTGCCGCTGCCGCGCACGACAGCTATGCATTGACCCTTGACCGATTGGCTGCCTTGGTGGCAGACGCTCGTGTGCTGTTGACTGATCTTTGCGAGTCCCAGCTTACCGACATCGAACTTGAAGGGCACTGCCAACAACTGATTGAGCGATCTCCAATACGTGCGGATAGGCTTGACGCCTACCTCACTCTTTTCGTTGAGGGATAGAGGGGCCGATGCGTCCAAGCTTCAGAGCTAACCTCTGCGTATAGGGTCCATTCGGGGAGCCGTCACTTATAGCGCATCGCGAACGTCCGCTTCTGACGGTGGATTCAACCGGTCAACGCAACACACTCATCAAACATTTCAGCAGGTGTTCTGAACCCCAGCGTCTTCCTGGGACGCTGGTTCAACTGCCTTGCAATCGCATCCAAGCTCTCCTGTGAGTAGCCCGACAGATCCAGGCCTTTGGGAAGGTACTGCCTGAGTAACCCGTTCGTGTTCTCGTTGGTGCCCCGTTGCCATGGATGGTGCGGGTCGCAGAAGTAGACCTGGATGTCGGTCGCCAACGTGAAGCGCTTGTGCCCCGCCATTTCCGAGCCGCGATCCCAGGTCAAGGAGCGG
>NZ_JABEPN010000002.1:0-749184 GCF_018320755.1 Delftia sp. PE138
AGGATGTATCTGAGGATGTATCTGACCCTGCATTTGATTGCTCTATAGCCATAGGCTTGTCTATGATCCCCGCTCACCAAGAGACGGGAGGCCGCCCCCAGGGCGGTTCATACAATGACACGCCGAGTCACCATCCATACGCCATTGGGCGATGAGCTGCATTTCCGTGAATTGCGCGGCCAGGAAAACATCAGCCAGCTCTTCAGCCTCGATGTGGAAATGCTCAGCGAAAACGAAAGCATCGATCCCAAGGCCCTATTGGGCAAAAACGCCACCATAGAAATTGAAACCCAGGGCGGCGGCAGGCGCTTCATCGACGGCATCGTCACCCGCTTCGGCATGCAGGGCCAGGACCACCGCCACTACGCCTACAAGGCCCGCCTGAGCCCCTGGCTGTGGCTGGCCACGCGCAAGAGCGACTTTCGCATCTTCCAGAACCTCAACGTGCCCGACATCGTCGAGCAGGTATTGGGCGTCTATGGCCATCCAATGCAAAGGAAACTCACCCGCGCCTATCGCAGTTGGGATTACTGCGTGCAATACAACGAAAGCGATTGCGACTTCGTCTCGCGATTGATGGAGCACGAAGGCATCTACTATTTCTTCGAGCACGCATCGGGCCNGCACACCCTGGTGCTGTGCGACGACATCATTGCCTCGCACGGCGCATTGCCCGGTGGTGAATCCATTCCCTTCTATCCCCCGGAAAAAGCCGCCGCAGGCGANCAGGAAAACATCCACGCCTGGCAGCTGGAGCAGGAAATCAAGCCGGGCCGCCATTACATCGACGACTACGACTTCAAAAAGCCCCGGGCCGAACTGTCCCACATGCGCCGCGATCCACCGGGCCATGCGCACGACGGCCATGAAACCTACGAATGGCCGGGCGGCTACACGGAGTACGGTGATGGAGATGCCTACATCCGCGTGCGCCTGAAGCAAGGCCTCACGGGCCACAGCCGGGTGCGGGGCTGGTCCTGCCACCGGGCGCTGGCCACGGGCTACACCTTCAGCCTCTACAACTACCCGCGCGGGGACCAGAACCGGCAGTACCTGATCACGGGCCTGAGCTACCACCTCAAGGAGAACCCCCGCGTCAGCGCTGTGGCCCCGGGCGCCAAGGGCAGCGCCGCCGAAGACGGCTCCTTCCAGCGCTACGAGTTGCAGGCCCAGCCCACAAGTCTTGCCTACACACCCGCGCGCACCACGCCCAAGCCGCGCACCACCGGCCCGCAGACCGCCGTCGTCGTGGGTCCGGCCGGAGAAGAAATCTGGACCGACGAATACGGCCGCATCAAGGTGCAGTTCCACTGGGACCGGCTGGGCAGCAAGGACCAGAACTCCAGCTGCTGGATCCGCGTGGCCACCAACTGGGCCGGCCCGGGCTTTGGCGCCATCTCCATCCCGCGCATAGGGCACGAGGTGGTGGTGGACTTCCTCAACGGCGACCCGGACTATCCCATCGTCACGGGCTGCGTCTACAACGCGGCCAACATGCCGCCCTGGGCGCTGCCGGCCAACGCCACGCAATCGGGCATCAAGACCCGGTCGAGCAAGGGCGGTGCCGCAGGCGCGGGCATGAAGAACGGCCCGGGCGACGCCAACGCCATCCGCTTCGAGGACAAGGCGGGCGCCGAACAGCTGTGGCTGCATGCGCAAAAGGACCAGCTCACCGAGGTCGAGAACGACGAGGACAAATGGGTGGGCAACGACCGGCGCAAGACCATCGACCGGGACGAGACCAGCGTCATCCACCGCGACCGCACCGAGACCGTGGACCGCGACGAGACCATCACCGTTCACAACAACCGCACGGAGCGGGTGGACCACGACGAGAAGATCAGCATCGGCGACAACCGCAATGAAGACGTTGGCATCGACGAGAACATCTCCATCGGCAAGAACCGCAGCAAGACCATCGGCAAGACCGAGACCGACAAGATAGGCCAGAACTGGCACGTCACGGTCGGCCTGCTCAAGACCCAGACCATAGGCATGGCCTACATGCAGAACGTGGGTGGGATGAAGATGACGAACATCGGCGTCAACTACATGGAAAACATCGGCGTGGCCATGCAGACCCATGTGGGCATGAACCAGAGCCTCACCGTGGGGCAGGAGCGCCAGGTCAAGGTCGGCAGCAAGCAAAGCACCGAAGTGGGCTCGCAGTACTCGCTGACCGTGGGTGGTGGTGGCGGAGGTGGCGGTGGCGGTGGCGCGGGAGGTGGCGCCGGTGGCGGCATGGCCATGAACATCACGGCGCCCGGTGGCGGTGGCGGTGGTGGAGGCAAGGCCTCCCAGCTCACCATGGATGGGCAAAGCATTGAGCTCAACGCCGCCAAGATCCGGCTCGAAGCCCAGCAGGAAATCCTGCTGACCTGCGGCGAAAGCACCATCCGCATCACGCCCGGCGACATCCAGATTCTCTCGCCCATGGACCGGCTCAACTGCTGAAGGCAGACAGCCCGTACCGCGTTCCCCGTATCCGCATTCCCGTTCTCCCCCATCTCTCCAGGAGCAGCCTCGCATGAGTGGCCAACCCGCAGCCCGCATCACCGACAGCGTCGTCAAGGGCAAGATCGTCACCGGCTCGCGCACCGTGCTCATCGGCAGCCAGGGGGGCCTGGCCTGCTCCGTCTGCCCGGGCGGCATCACCGTCAGCTCCCCCGTCAACCCCCAGCTCGGCGCCAAGGTCCTGCTGGGCGCACAAGACCTGGACTTCGCCCTGCCATCGGCTGCGCTGCCCGTGGCCTGGCAGCGCCAGTACAGCAGCTACGTCAACCCCGAGCACGGCGCGGCCTGCGGCCTGCTGGGCCATGGCTGGCACCTGCTGCAGGAGCTCAGCATCCGCCTGCAGGAAGAGGCCACCTTGCTGCTGGACGCCAGCGGCCGCGTCATCACCTTCGACCAGCCCCTGGCGCCGGGCGGCCAGCTGCACAGTGCCAGCGAAGACATCTGGCTGCTGCGCGGCGGCAGCCCGGAGCCGGACGGCGGCACAGCGCCCTGGGCTGCGAACCCGCGCTGGTCGCATGTGGAGGCGGCGCTGGCGTGCAATCCCGAGGCCATCCTGGCCTTCAGCGGCGATGGCGACACCCTCTGGGGCTTTGGCCCCCCGCCCGGTGAGTCGGTCGATGGCCCCTGGCGCCTCATGGCCCAGATCGACCGCTTCGGGCGCCGCCAGCTCTACCACTACAGCGACGGCAAGACCACGGCCCCGGACGTCAACGGCAGTCCGGAACCGCTGCCCGCAGGCCGCCTGGTCTCCCTGAGCGACGGCACAGGCCGGCGCTACCGCCTGCTGCACCAGCGCATCCACGGCGGCAAGGACGCGCAGGGCCTGAACGGACTGTGGGGCGCCGACGATGGCTGGCGCCTCATCGGGGTCGACCTCACGCAGGACCCGTTGCATCCCCTGTCCACCCCCATCGCTTCCATCACGCTCGTGCGCTACGGCTACAGCAGTGCAGGCGATCTCATCACCGTCCACGACCGCGCAGGCCAGCTCGTGCGCGAATTCGAATGGGACCACCACCGCATCAGCGCCCACCGCCATGCCAGCGGACCCTGGCACCGCTACCGCTACGAGAGCGCCCAGCCCGGCGCCCGCGTCATCGAACACAGCAACCAGGAAGGGCTGTCCTACCGCTTCGACTACCTCAGCCAACCGCCGGGCCCGGACGGCCAGCCGCGCGCGGCCACCCGCGTCAGCGACAGCCTGGATCGCATCGAGACCTACTACTTCGAAGGTGCGGCGGGCCTGTCGCGCCTCATCGCCCACCACAAGGCCGACGGCAGCCGCTGGCTGCAGGCCTACGACAGCTTCGGCCGCCTGGCCTCGCGCACCGACCCGCTGGGCCGCAGCGTGCACCTCAGGCGTGATGGCCAGGGCCGGCTCATCGGCGTGCAACTGCCCGACGGGCGCAGCACCCAGCAGGAGCATGACGATGCCACGGGCCGCCTGCTCAGCGCCACCGACACCGCAGGGGCCACCACCGGCTACCAATACGACGCCTGGGGCCGTCTCACCCAGATCACCCAGGCCGACGGCAGCACCGAGCGCTACCACTACCCCGACCCCCAGGAAGCGCCGCTCACCTGCGACAGCCCCCGGCGCATCGAAGACGCCCAGGGCGGCAGCAAACAGCTGGCCTGGAGCGACGCGGGCCAACTGCTCAGCTACACCGACTGCTCGGGCCACAGCACGCACTACCACTACGACCGCTGGGGTGCGCTCATCGAAGTGGGCAACGCCCTGGGCCAGCGCCAATGCCACCAGCGCGACGGCCAGGGCCGCATCGTGGCCAGCGAACTGCCCAACGGCCAGATCGAGCGCTACCACTACGACAGCGCAGGCCACCTCACGCGCATCGAACCGGCCCAGCCCCCGCTCACCCCTCTCATGGGGGCACAAAGCCCTGCTGCACCGGCCGCCGACCCCAGCATCCACCTGCGCTACGACCTCTGGGGCAGGCTGGTCCAGCGAACACATGGCGGCCTCACCCTGGCCTTCGAATACGACAGCGCCGGCCGCCTCACGCGCCTCGTCAACGAAAACGGAGCCCAAAGCCGCTTTGCCTGGGACGCGCTGGACCGGCTCGTGCAGGAAGAAGGGTTTGACCAGCGGCTGCAGCGCTACCGCTGGGATGCGGCAGGCCAGCTCATGGAAGCCACGGACGGCAACGCTGCACGGCAAAGCAGCAGCCACTACCGCTGGGACGAAGGCGGCAGATTGGTCGAACGCCAGCTGCCCGCCACGGCCCATGCGCCGGCCCAGACCCACCGCTACGAATGGGATGCGGCCGGACGTCTCATGGCCGCCAGCGTCTGGCAGCACACCGTCGAGAACACCGCAGAGAACATCATCCAACTGCAAAGCCGCATAGCACTGGAACGCGATGCCCTGGGCCGCATCACCGCAGAAGTGCAGCAGCTGTACCGGCCAGGCAAGGACGGCGGCGCAGACCAGATCGAATACGAACACCGCATCGCCCACACCCTGGATGCGCTGGGCGCACGCCAGCACAGCCAGCTGCAAGGCCTGGGAAAGATCGCCTGGCTCACCTACGGCTCAGGCCATGTGCACGGACTGCAGCTCAACGGCGCCGGCCTCATCGACTTCGAACGCGACGCCCTGCACCGCGAAGTCCGCCGCAGCCTGCACCCACCCACCCCCGCAGCAGAAGCAGAAGCAGATGCAGACGCAGACGCACACCACCCCCTGCAGGTGCAACGCCAATGGGACAGCATGGGCCGCCTCACGGCCCTGGGCACCACAGGCCTGCAAAGCANGGAAGGCAGGGANCACCTCGTCCAGCCCCTCATCGGCCAGATCCTTGGCCGCCGCTACCACTACGACAGCCTGGGCCAGCTCGTTGCCATCGAACAGGCCGGCGCCCCGNGCCAGGCCGCACAACTGCTGCGCTACGGCTACGACAGCGCCGGGCGCCTCAGAGCGGCCACCGACAGCCAGGACCCCCAGACCACCGCCCGCTGGCAGATCGACCCTGCCGGCAACCGCCTGCCAGCACTCGGTGCACCCGGTGCACCGGGCCAGACGAACACCCAGGACAGCTGGGCCGCCCAGGTCCACGCCCACTGGCGGCACACCGACTTCAACCTCATGGGCCTGGGCCACCTTGCAGGCCAGCGGCAAGGCCCCCCCTGAAGGTGCCCCTGCAGGTGCAACGCCAATGGGACAGCATGGGCCGCCTCACGGCCCTGGGCACCACAGGCCTGCAAAGCANGGAAGGCAGGGANCACCTCGTCCAGCCCCTCATCGGCCAGATCCTTGGCCGCCGCTACCACTACGACAGCCTGGGCCAGCTCGTTGCCATCGAACAGGCCGGCGCCCCGNGCCAGGCCGCACAACTGCTGCGCTACGGCTACGACAGCGCCGGGCGCCTCAGAGCGGCCACCGACAGCCAGGACCCCCAGACCACCGCCCGCTGGCAGATCGACCCTGCCGGCAACCGCCTGCCAGCACTCGGTGCACCCGGTGCACCGGGCCAGACGAACACCCAGGACAGCTGGGCCGCCCAGGTCCACGCCCACTGGCGGCACACCGACTTCAACCTCATGGGCCTGGGCCACCTTGCAGGCCAGCGGCAAGGCCCCGTGCAGCGCTGGGAAGACAACCGCATNGGCTTCANCGAAGACCGCGTCTGGCGCTACGACCCCTGCGGCAACCGCATCGCGCAAATGCATGCAGACCACAGCCAGCAGCAACTGCACTACGACGGAGCACACCAACTCATCGCCGTGCGCAGCAGCCAGATCCAGGGCAACGCCGAGCAACTGCGCCACCACAGCCGCTACACCTACGACGCCCTGGGCCGCAGGCTCAAGCAGCAAGTGCAAAGCGCAGACACGGAACTGCCCACCCGCACCCACTACTACGGCTGGGACGGCGACCGCCTCATCCACACCGAGCGCCTGCAGCATGGCGATGACACGCGCCACATAGAACACACCATCTACGAACCCGGCAGCTTCACGCCCCTGGTGCGCCTGAGCACCACGGCCAGCGGCGACCCCCAAGACGAGCCCCACCTGCTGGTGCAAGCCATCACCGCAGGCCTGCCCGACCCGGACGACCCCAACCACACGCCGGCCCTGGCCCTGATGCAAACCATGCTCGACGCCATGCCGCGCGACATGCAGCAAGACGCGGCCCGCCACCTGCGCCACACCCTGGACCACGGCCTGCCGCCCGGCGCCCCGGCGATGCTGGGCGAACAGGCCGAGGGCACGGCCCGCCTGCTCACCGGCATGCAGACCCAACTGCAGAAACAGGAAAAAGAACAGCACGCCCGCATCGCCATCCACCACTACCACTGCGACCATCTGGGCACGCCCATGGCGCTGACCGACCAACGGGGGCTAGTCACCTGGGCGGCCAAGCTGGACCCTTGGGGCAATGTGCTGCAGGAGTACAACCCGCGAGGCATCCACCAAGCGATCCGGCTGCCAGGGCAGCACCATGACAGGGAAACGGGGCTGTATTACAACCGGCATCGGTATTACGATCCGGTGGTGGGGAGCTATATCAATCAGGATCCGATTGGATTGACAGGTGGTGTAAATAAAATTTTGTACTCAGAGTCTTCTCCGACATTAAAAATTGATCCCACAGGGTTGAATACAGTCGCTATAGGGGCAGGAGTCGGGGCTTCTGTTGGTGGACCAATAGGTGCAGTAGTGGGGGCTGCGATTGGTGTCGCGGTTCTGGGGGTTATTTGGATGGCATCCAGGCCAAGTTCAAATACGACTTCTGTATCAAAAACGGCAAGTGAATTATCTATTGCACACAATAATGCAGCCCAGATAGGTGATCGCTCATCGTATCAAGGGTACGGAGGGAATTGCACGCCAGATGATCATGACAAACTTGACGATGAAAAGAAGGATGCATGCGATAAATCAAAAGGACTTACGTGCGGGAAAAATGAAATTGATTATGGGAAGGCGGATAAGATCAAGAAATGTATTGATGCTCGAATAAACATTGCAAGAAAATGCTTTAATGGTGGTGATAAAGGGCATAATACACAAATAAATCAATTGTATTCCATAATAGGCAAATGCACAGGGCAGGCGGAATAAAAATGAATTTGAATAATATAATTTCAAAAAGATTACGTGAAAGTAAGCTTGAGCCTTCTTTGCGGGAAAGATACAACATTGCATTAAAGAAAGAATTTTCTGATGATCTGCCGAATTGCGGATTGTTTATTGATAATACATTCTCCGGAGATGATGCTATTGACTATGAGAAGGGTATTAGACTATTTCGAGGAAAAAAATGGACCGAAGTTGATCTTGATTATTTATATGAAGAATATGTGCAGTTTTTAATGTTGAATGACGACGGTTTTATTTATTACCTTCCGTCTTTTTTGTTATATTTCTATGATCTAAAACATTTTGCATTGGAATATTATATTTATTTTATGGATAAGTTGGAGTTGGGGCTGAATGAATCCAAGGCTACTTACAACGCAGGCAGACGACGGCAGGATTATTCTGGATTCAACAAATTGAGTCACGAGCAATCCAAGCTTGTTGCATTGTTTTTGGTAAATACAGCTAATTTGCTTCCAGATGGCTACATGGAGAAGGCGCAAGCGCAGAGAGCGCTAACCAACTATTGGGGTAATTTTTTACTATTCTGATTAATAAATCAAGGGGTTCATATAATCTTATTGATTAATGCATTCATTCTTTGAGTAATGATAATTAGATTGATATAAAAGAGTAATGGCCAAGAGTTGGCTATGCTACTCTAATTATTATCTCCAGAACATAACCTGAAACACTGCTACGACATGCAGACAAAGCTTCAGGAACAGGAAAAAGAACAACAAGCCCGCATCGCCATCCACCACTACCACTGCGACTACCTGGGCACGCCCATGGCGCTGACCGACCAACGGGGGCTAGTCACCTGGGCGGCAAAGCTGGACCCTTGGGGCAATGTGCTGCACGAGTACAACCCGCAAGGCATCCACCAGGCAATCCGGCTGCTGGGGCAGCACCATGACAGGGAGACGGGGCTGTATTACAACCGGCATCGGTATTACGATCCGGTGGTGGGGAGTTATGTGAATCAGGATCCGATTGGGTTGGCCGGAGGGGTTAACAAAAGTATATATGCGATAAATCCCATGATTTCCATGGATCCTTTGGACTTGGCCCCCGTAAAAACGTGTGCAGAGAGAATTTTGAAAGCAGCGGAGAAATTAAATAATCAAGAAAGATACTCATACGCCTCGAATTATGGCTTTGGGTCAAAGAGAAATAAATGTAATCTCTTTGTTCATGAAGTGCTAGAAAATGCAGATGTCGAATCTCCCTCGCGCTACAGATTTGGAATTATCCCAAGAGGACCAGCAACTGCTGGAGATTGGGCAAATCCACAAAAAGCGATTCCCGGATTCGAAATTGTTACGTCTCCAAAGCCTGGTGATATTGTTGCGGTGGCATATCCATATGGGGACGCTACTGGGCATGTGGCAGTCGTGACAGGGAGTAGTACAACCATTGGCGCAGGCTCAGAAGACGGATCACATTCAACAGGTTGGCCATGGAATGGGGCATCGCCTAAAGGCAATCCAATATATAGAAGATGCAAAGATTGAGAAAGATGATGAAGACAGTATTTTACATAATAGCCGCAACGCTTGGTTTTCAAATAATATCTTTGCTAACTTTCTTGATGGCACCAATGAAAATTGATTTATCGGATATAGAGGGATTTAATTTATCTTATATTTTTAATAAACTGGGAAATCCAGACTATGATTTGAGTATCAAAGATATACTGGGATGGCAAAGCCATCGTTATCTAATTCGTCAAAATGTCGAACTTAGGATAAAAGAATCGAACATTAAACCAACTGCTTTCCCTGCATCAATAAGTATTTCAAATACATTGGGGGAAGAAACTCATTATTTCAAGTTATCAAAACACTCAAGATCTGACGGAAATAACAATTTTATTAGAACGACCACCATAACCGTATGGCCATACGGTGATTTTCTAATAAGTAAAGAGATTGTTGAAAATAAAGATCACCAGTCACAGTGAGTCTCGATATGCGTGGATTGTTCAGCCCCATGGGTTATAACAAGATGGGGCCAAAACGCGTGCAGATCGCTTGGTCATGTTGGGTATCCACGACGAGCACACCATAAAAATGCTGCAGGAGATGCGCAAGTAACTGCAAAAGCAGGAGCGAGCGCGACAGGGCTCCGTAGCCATCCATCATTACAACTGCGACCATCTGGGCACGCCCATGGCCCTGACGGACCAGACCGGCCAAGTGGCCTGGGCCGCAAAGCTGGACCCCTGGGGCAATGTGCTGCAGGAATACAACCCGCAGTGCATGCACCAGGCGATCCGGCTGCCGGGGCCGCACCATAACAAGGAGACGGGGCTGTATTACAACCGGCATCGGTATTACGATCCGGTGGTGGGGAGTTATGTGAATCAGGATCCGATTGGGTTGATGGGGGGTATGAATAAATTTCGATATGGAAATGCGCGCCCGCTGGAGTTTATAGACCCCTTGGGGCTCGATGGTTGGCAGGCTCTTGCCCATGCTTTCTGCCCGAATGGATCTTGTATTCCTGCTACTCCTGAGCCATGGTATATGAATAGTGGTTCTACCACTATTTTGAATCAAACACACAATGATATGAAAAGCATGAATTTGATGGGGGGCGATCAGTTCTTTCATTGCATGGCATTTTGCAGGGTTTCAAAATCAAAATCTGCAAATACGACATGGGCCAAAGTACTAGGAAACATTAAAGAGGCAAGAGATATTGCGTTGAATACTGTTGGTTTATATGGGGCTGGCAAACTGTCGTTCGATGAAATACTTGCTGACAGCAAGGGAGATTTGATCGTCAATGACTATGGTCTTTCATGCCCGCAGAATAAAGATTGCTCTGAGCACTGCGATATTAAGTTGCCTGCGGAGGCTAACAAAACTAGAGCTGTTCTAAGAAGTCGAGGATATTAAATACATAAAAATGAAGCAAAAAATGAAGATATTCTTCATGTTGATCTCTGGGGTCATATTTCTATGCTTTGTTCTTTTGATTTCAACGGCTGAAAATCAGAAGGAAAGCACGTTCTCTTCTTATGAGGATTTGGAAAAATATGGGGGAAAATATAGATCTTGGATACCCGGATTTTTGCCAAAAGAGGCATTTAATATAAGAATATATACTCACGTTGAAACAAACTATTTTTATATGTTTTTTCAGCTTGAGAAGAAAAAAATGTTGATTTTCGAGGGAAAATGAACATTGAGACTTCAAATGAAGGCTTGTCGGTTCTTCAGAAAGGTGCTGAAGGAGTAAAATCGGGGTGGTGTGTTTTTCAGGACGCATCGGATGGATTTGGGGAGAATTTATATCTGATCGGAGAAATAAATTCCAGTGAAGAAAGCTATTATTTGACGAAGGCAAGCACTGGGGTTAAATTGAACTCGGCTGAATATATTGATGAAATCGCAAAGAAATACTGCAGGCTTGGCGAATTCAATCCTGAAATGCGACACTTGAATCACCGGTAATTTGCACAGTGGAATACATGATATGTACACTTGCAGACAGAAGATCGACTCAGCCTGACATCGCTAATGCAGCAATCTCCTGAAAAATCGCCCTATTTCTTGCTGGCCTGACACGGCGAAGCTGTCATGGCGAATTTAATTCACAGATTATGTTCCAGTAGACCGTCTAGTCCCGGGTGGCCTTTGAATCCATTGACCCGCCATCAATAGACATCGGATTTCTTGCATGTGGCAACCCTATCCATTGCTTTCCACTGCGGCCAGCTCATAGGCCAGATCCTCGGCCGCCGCTACCACTACGACAGCCTGGGCCAGCTCGTTGCCATCGAACAGGCCGGCGCCCCGGGCCAGGCCGCACAACTGCTGCGCTACGGCTACGACAGCGCCGGGCGCCTCAGAGCGGCCACCGACAGCCAGGACCCCCAGACCACCGCCCGCTGGCAGATCGACCCTGCCGGCAACCGCCTGCCAGCACTCGGTGCACCCGGTGCACCGGGCCAGACGAACACCCAGGACAGCTGGGCCGCCCAGGTCCACGCCCACTGGCGGCACACCGACTTCAACCTCATGGGCCTGGGCCACCTTGCAGGCCAGCGGCAAGGCCCCGTGCAGCGCGACATGCAGCAAGACGCGGCCCGCCACCTGCGCCACACCCTGGACCACGGCCTGCCGTCCGGCGCCCAGGCCATGCTGGGCGAACAGGCCGAGGGCACGGCCCGCCTGCTCACCGGCATGCAGACCCAACTGCAGAAACAGGAAAAAGAACAGCACGCCCGCATCGCCATCCACCACTACCACTGCGACCATCTGGGCACGCCCATGGCCCTGACCGACCAACGGGGGCTAGTCACCTGGGCGGCCAAGCTGGACCCTTGGGGCAATGTGCTGCAGGAGTACAACCCGCAAGGCATCCACCAAGCGATCCGGCTGCCAGGGCAGCACCATGACAGGGAAACGGGGCTGTATTACAACCGGCATCGGTATTACGATCCGGTGGTGGGGAGTTATGTGAATCAGGATCCGATTGGTCTTAGAGGGGGGATCATAAAGACTGTATATGCAGATAATAAACCCAATAAATATCAAGATCCCCTTGGGCTTGAGTGGCAAGTCGATCCGATTGGGAGATCTCCTCAGAGCTTGGGATCGGGGATTAGTACAATATTTTGCGATGGAAAATCACCAGAGATATTCGTGCAGAAACTTGAATTTGAAGAATGTCCTGGGATAAAAAAATGCACAGAAGAGCATGAAAAATCTCATTTAAATGATGCGCTGAATTTCAACAAGAACATATGTGCCAATAATTCCGGATCGGTAATTGTCACCAATTCCGATGACGTCAAAAGGCTTGACTCGGAAAGACGAGCAATGCAGAAAGAAATTCAATGTTTGAGCCAAGAATCGGAAAATGAAACTATTCCAAGTTGCAAAAGTAGATATAACTCAAAGATGAGAATAATTGACTGGCAAATCAAGAACAAAGTTGACACTGGAAATTATCCATGAAAAATTATCTAATTTTCTACTTGTTAATTTTCGTCGCATTGCAAGCGAGATCTCAAGTGGATCTTGAGGTTAATTTCATTGATTGCGGAGAAAATGGATCTATCAATATAAGGCATGCCATAAGAAATAATACAGATTCGGATAAGGTTATTTATGATTTTGCTGCCCCCTGGTCTCCAAGTGACTATGGGGTTAGGTATTATGCTTATGCTCGGAAGGATAAGCCAAAAAATATCAAGCAAGACTTTTTTGATTATGGATCTGGAAAGGAGATAAGATTGAAAAAAGGAGATTTAGTAGAAAGAAATGTGAATATAAGCCCTTATCTTGGTGAGATGAGTAAGGAAAATGAAAACGAGGATATATATATATTCTGGTTCTATAATTTCATAACTATAAATTCCGATTACAAGCGCAAGAGTAATGGATTCTTTGTAATTCCCAAAAACTGCTATAAAAATAGATGATGTTGTCTGTAATTGGTTTAGTCGAGGTGGACGCTTTTGGGGTTGATTTAAAACCTGAAATACAATATTTTGATTGCAAGTGATTTGTAAAGTGGATTCAGGAGATATGCCCTTGCCGTCAGAGGATTGCCTCAGCTCGCTCCTACAAAAAACGCTTGAATACGCACGCCATCCTCGCTGCCAAAGCACCGACTTCAACCTCATGGGCCTAGGCCACCTCGCAGGCCAGCGGCAAGGCCCCGTGCAGCGCTGGGAAGACAACCGCATCGGCTTCACCGAAGACCGCGTCTGGCGCTACGACCCCTGCGGCAACCGCATTGCGCAAATGCATGCAGACCACAGCCAGCAGCAACTGCACTACGACGGAGCACACCAGCTCATCGCCGTGCGCAACAGCCAGATCCAGGGCAACGCCGAGCAGTTGCGCCACCACAGCCGCTACACCTACGACGCCCTGGGCAGGCGCCTGAAGCAGCAAGTGGAAAGCGCGGACTCCACAGAATCCACCCGCACCCACTACTACGGCTGGGACGGTGACCGCCTCATCCACACCGAACGCCTGCAGCATGGCGACGACACCCGCCACATAGAACACACCATCTACGAGCCGGGCAGCTTCACGCCCCTGGTGCGCCTGAGCACCACGGCCAGCGGCGACCCCCAAGACGAGCCCCACCTGCTGGTGCAAGCCATCGCCGCAGGCCTGCCTGACCCGGACGACCCCAACCACGCGCCGGCCCTGGCCCTGATGCAAACCATGCTCGACGCCATGCCGCGCGACATGCAGCAAGACGCGGCCCGCCACCTGCGCCACACCCTGGACCACGGCCTGCCGCCCGGCGCCCAGGCCATGCTGGGCGAACAGGCAGACAGCACCACGCGCCTGCTCAGCGGCATGCAGGCAAAGCTGCAGGAACAGGAAAAAGAACAACAAGCCCGCATCGCCATCCACCACTACCACTGCGACCACCTGGGCACACCCATGGCCCTGACCGACCAACGGGGGCTAGTCACCTGGGCGGCCAAGCTGGACCCCTGGGGCAATGTGCTGCAGGAATACAACCCGCAAGGCATCCACCAGGCGATCCGGCTGCCGGGACAGCACCATGACAGGGAAACGGGGCTGTATTACAACCGGCATCGGTATTACGATCCGGTGTTGGGGAGTTATGTGAATCAGGATCCGATTGGGTTGGCAGGTGGGGTTAATAAGAATATTTATGTCAAAAATCCAAACAAAGGCATAGATCCACTAGGTTTGATGGAAGAGCTGAGTCATATATGGAATATCGGGCCATGGGATGCTCTTAGTACAAGATCTGATAATAAAGATGCCCTGTCTACAGCTCAGAGAAAATTTCCAAGAAATGAGTTGCACAATGGAAAGGGCGATGCATTCCGTCATTGTTATTGGTCTTGCATTATGAGCTTAAGGATGGGGGTAGACCAGGCGAAATCTGTTGGCGATACTCACGAGGAGTATGGAACAAAAGCAGGTCAAGCAAAAAAGGAGGAAATAATGGATTTGCACAACAATCAAAAAGGCAGAAATTGCTCGCTATCTTCAAAAACAAAAAATGACTGTGAAAATAAATGCCAAGATAGTCTTGATGATGGCAGTCTATGGTTTATAGATAAAGATTCTGGCGCGCTCACCACAAGCCAAGATTGGCAAATTCCATGAAAATTAAATTAACAGCAATTATTATTATTTCAATAATATTGAGTTGGTATTTCTTTAAAAAAGATGATTTTAGTTATTATATAAATAGAGATTACGATTTTGTTTGCATATTTCCGCCATATACGCCCAAATTATTTATTATTGAGGATTTGAAGAAATATTCAAATAATATAAAAGATAATATGAAATACAAAGAATCAATGGATGACGGAATTTTTACTTATTTCTTTATAAAAAATAAAGAAATAATTTCTTCTGGTGAAGAAATGGTGATAAATAATTCGATGGGTAAATATGGGTGTTTTGGTAAATAAAATATTACCATGATTTAATATTCCGTGGGATAAAGACTAGTGCCAAGTGGCATAGATTTTTCTTGGCTAATGCACTCATGCAGTTAAGCGAGACTTTTGATATTGCATCTATGCAAAGGTGGGTGTGCACGTCGATCTATAACATTTCAGCAGGCCGGTAACAGCGCTATCCACCACTACCACTGCCATTGCGGCCACTCGGGCACACCAATAGCCCTGACGGACCGGCGAGGGCCAGCCAAGCTGTATCCCTGGAGCAATGCGCTGCAGTAATACAACCCGCAGGGCATCCACAAGGCGATGCGGCTGCTTTGGGCACGCTTAAGACGCCGCCGTTGCTCGTTCAAATAGAACAAGGTATTGATTGTGGTAGATTATTCCCTTATCAAAAATATTGCTTTTGGCATAAAAAAATATGTAGAAAAACAGGAGATTCTACATCTTTCTTTCATGAGAACCCATAGTGATCTTGTGAAGCTATCAAATATAGAATTTCTTCCTCGCAGCGGATTTGTTTTTGATGAGGAGATGAATAAGTGGGAATTTAAAAAGCATGGATGTGGTTATGAGTTCTCTCATGAAGGTGCGGTTATTGATATAAATGATTATTTCCTGTCGAATGGAGATTTTTTTAGCGCAAATAGATTATTCTTCTATTTTGAATCGATTGGATTTAATTTCAAAAACCAATATGCTGATGATGCAATTAAATCAGCCTTGATTTATTTGGAATCTACAGGAGAGATCGTGAAGGTGCTGCCGACGGGGTATTATAAGTTACTTTCATCTTAATGCTGTCATTAATTTAATTGTTAATCTAGTTAATAAAGGGGGTAAAATCTTATTGATTTTATAAAATGCATAACAAGCTCCAGGGCTACTCACAATCGGCGGGTAACAGGATAGGAAGATATTGAGATGCCTCGCTTGAAATATCCTGAAATGAGAATGGAATTGCTCGGATATTTGAGGAAACTCAAGGATTTGAAGTATCAGATGAAAGCCTGGGTGAATCAGGAATTTCCTGCAGACGTTCAATACGACCATCTTGATTTGGCCATACATTTCATTTTTGACGATACGGATCTTGGCAGTGATGCTCGTATGGCGATCGGTGAAATTCTTCTCGATGAGCAGGAGGCATCACTGATGGGGCAGTTGGTGGATGCCATCAATGCCGTCTTTGAGGCGTACGGCACGGACATGCCGGAAAGCTTCAACATGCAAGTTGGCGAATGGACGAGAGTGGAGGCCTGTGCCGAAAGGGCGTTCGATTGTCTGGAGGGGAGCAACGCCGCTGGCTGCCCCGAGCCGCTGGATTGACACGGGCATGCCTGCCAGCCGACTAGCCGGGGCAAGGCCATGGCTGATCGTGATGTCCAGTCGGTGGTGAAGAGTACCGTAGCGTTTCCAGGTTCGTGGAACAGCAAGATGTTTTCCACTGGTAGCCCGTCCTCCAAACCTGCCGGACAATCCATGGAAACCGAGGCCCCGTTTCATGACAACTTCAACCCCCCTTCCCGAACCCGAATTGAGAGCCTTCGCCGCAGCGGCGGCCGAGCAGCAGCGATGCGCGGACTGCGCTGTGCTGTGGAGGCCGGGCTGGGAGTCCTTGTCGGGGGCGGACAAGACTTCGCATCTGCAGCAGGTTGGTGCGCTGGGCACGCCGGAGACGCGGGAACTGCTCGATGAATATCACCCACAGGGCACGAACCAGTGGTCACCGGATGCCCCCATCGCCCTGGGCTGGCACCCGTACAACCGCTGCACGCTCTGGCGCTGCCACCATTGCAATGCCGCCTTTCTGCGCTACACGGAATACGGCGGCTACTACCAGGACGATCGCATCCGGCCGCTGCTGGCGCATCTGATCGTCACGCCCGAGCAGGGCCGCGTCTGAGCGGCGCTGCTCGGCCGGCTCAGGTCCAGTCGAAGGTGAACAGCGCCGTGCGGCTTTCCGGCTCGTAGAACAGCAGGATGCTGTCCGCGCCCGTGGCGCACCAGTTGTAGCCGGCCACGTTGGCCACGTGGAAGAAGGGCTTGCCGTCGCGGGTGATGCGGATGCCGTCGTCTTCCAGTTCATCGCCCATGCCGGCGTTTTCCGCTTCGTCCAGCTGGAAGGCCGGGGGAATGGGCGGGTGGCTGGTCCAGTTGCCGTACCAGATGCCGCCGCCCAGGCTGTCCAGGTAGTCCTGCTCCACGGGCTCGCCCTTGCCGTAGCGCGAGTAGCTGGCCAAGCGGCCGTGCTCGGCGTAGTAGGCACTGGCCTTGGCGTGGCTGGCCAGCATTTCGTCGGTGTGCTCGCAGGCGTAGGCGTCCTTGGTGAACTGGCCGCCGTGCTGCGGCGCGCGCTGGAAGAAGCCTTCGTTGCCCAGGAAGCGGTAGCGGTTGTCGGGCGTCAGTTCCAGCGCAAACCAGTTGGGGGCGGTGAAGGCGTTGTGGTGGGCTTCGGTCTCATCGCCTATGCAGCCCTCGAAGGGCTCGACGGGGCACAGCATGTGGACCACGGTGCCGGCCAGTTCGGGCCGCATCAGGCCCAGGTCGATGGAGATCAGCGGCAGCAGGTGCTCTGCCAGCCAGGGCTGGTCGGCCACGAAGATGTCGGCGGCGGCGGGGAAGGGGGTGAGGCCCGGCTTCAGTTCGCGGACTTCGGTTGGCTGGGACAAGAGGGGCTCCTTGGCGGATAGAGGGGGTTGGGAATGCGGGGGGCGCTGCGGGCCGGGTGTCAGGTGATCTCGAAGATGTCCTGGTCCGATGCGGCTGCGCTCTCGTGATAGATGTCGTACAGGTACTGGGCCAGTTCGGCGTGGGTCACGTCGGCGGGGATGGCCAGCAGGGCAGGGGCACGCTTGCCGTCCGCGCCCACGTTGAAGCAGCGCCAGTGGGCGTCTGCCCGTTCGATGGCGATGATGCGGCCAAAGACATTGAAGCGGTATTTCTCCAAGCGGGTGTCTCCTGGTGAGCGGGCATCGTAACGGGAGCCGGTGGCATATCCGTGTTCTCCCCATGTCCGTGGTGGCGGTTTGTCCATATATTTCAAACCTAAACTATTCAGGCCTAAAGTGATTGGGCACTGTTGCTGAACCTGGGGCGCCTGCCGCCCGTCGAGAAAAGGGTTTGCGGTATGAAGATCGTCTGTATCGGTGGAGGTCCCGCCGGCCTGTACTTCGGCCTGCTGATGAAGCTGCAGGACCCCGCCAACGAGGTCACGGTGGTGGAGCGCAACCGGCCCTACGACACCTTTGGCTGGGGCGTGGTGTTCTCGGACGCCACCATGGACAACCTGCGCGAGGCCGATCCGGTGTCGGCCCGCACGATTGGTGACGCCTTCAACCACTGGGACGATATCGACATCCACTTCAAGGGCCGAAGCCTGCGCAGCAGCGGCCATGGCTTCATCGGCATAGGCCGCAAGAAGCTGCTCAACATCCTGCAGGCGCGCTGCGAGGACGTGGGCGTGAAGCTGGTGTTCGAGAACTTCGTGCAGGACGACCAGGCGATGGCGCGCGAGTACGACGCAGACCTGGTCATCGCCTCGGACGGCATCAACAGCCAGGTGCGCACGCGCTATGCCGATACCTTTCGGCCCGATATCGACCAGCGCCGCTGCCGCTTCGTGTGGCTGGGCACGACCAAGGTGTTCGATGCCTTCACCTTCGCCTTCGTGCAGACCGAGCACGGCTGGTTCCAGGCCCATGCCTACCGCTATGAAGACGGCATGTCCACCTTCATCGTGGAGACGCCCGAGGAGACCTGGCAGGCCGCCGGCATAGAGCAGATGAGCCAGGAAGAGGGCATTGCCTATTGCGAAAAACTGTTCGCCCCCTGGCTGGACGGCCATGCCCTGGTCAGCAATGCCACGCACCTGCGCGGCTCGGCCATCTGGATCCGCTTTCCGCGCGTGATCTGCAATACCTGGGTGCACTGGAATGCGCTGGACACGCTGCGCGGCCCGCGCAGCGTGCCCGTGGTGCTGATGGGCGATGCGGCGCACACGGCGCATTTCTCGATTGGCTCGGGCACCAAGCTGGCGCTGGAGGATGCGATCGAGCTGGCGCGCAGCCTGCGGTCTGCGGGGGGCATCGAGGCCGGCCTGCGCCACTACGAGGAGGTGCGCAGCGTGGAGGTGCTCAAGATCCAGAACGCGGCGCGCAATTCCACGGAATGGTTCGAGAACGTGGAGCGCTATGCGGGCCTGGAGCCGGAGCAGTTCGCCTATTCGCTGCTGACGCGCTCGCAGCGCATCTCGCACGAGAACCTGCGCCTGCGCGATGCCGCCTGGCTGCAGGGCTTCGAGCGCTGGATTGCCGAGCATGCGGGCGAGACCGTGCCCGAAGGCCGCCGCCCGCCCATGCCCATGCTCACGCCCTACCAGGCGCGCGGCCTGCGGCTGAAGAACCGCATCGTGGTCTCGCCCATGGCCATGTATTCCTGCACCGACGGCGTGCCTGGCGACTTCCACCTGGTGCACCTGGGCGCGCGCGCCATGGGCGGCGCGGGCCTGGTGATGGTGGAGATGACCTGCACCTCGCCTGATGCACGCATCACGCCCGGCTGCCCCGGGCTGTGGAACGACGAGCAGGCGCAGGCCTTTGCGCGCATTGTCGATTTTGTGCACGCGCAGGGCGGGGCGCACATTGGTATGCAGCTGGGGCATGCGGGCCGCAAGGGTTCCACCCAACTGGGCTGGCAGCAGATCGACCATCCGCTGGAGCAGGGCAACTGGCCGCTGCTGTCGGCGTCGGCACTGCCGTACTTGGAGGGGCTCTCGCAAGTGCCCCGCGCCATGACCCGCGCCGACATGGACCGCGTGCGCGAGGACTTCGTGGCCGCCACGCGGCGCGCCGCGGCAGCGGGATTTGACTGGCTGGAGCTGCACTGCGCCCACGGCTATCTGCTGTCCAGCTTCATCTCGCCGCTGACCAACCGGCGCGACGACGAATATGGCGGCAGCCTGGACAACCGCCTGCGCTTTCCGCTGGAGGTGTTCGAGGCGGTGCGTGCAGCCTGGCCGCAGGACCGGCCCATGTCGGTGCGCATCTCGGCCCATGACTGGGTGGAGGGCGGCATCACGCCCGACGATGCGGTGGAGATCGCACGCCGCTTCAAGGCGGCGGGCGCCGACATGATCGACTGCTCCTCGGGCCAGGTCAGCCCCGACCAGAAGCCCGTGTACGGCCGCATGTACCAGACGCCGTTTGCCGACCGTGTTCGCAACGAGGCCGGCATACCGACCATTGCCGTGGGCGCCATCTTCGAGGCCGACCATGCCAACGCCATCATCGCCTCGGGCCGGGCCGACCTGTGCGCGCTGGCGCGTCCGCACCTGGCCGATGCCGCCTGGACGCTGCGCGAGGCCGCACGCCTGGGCGCCCACGATGTGGACTGGCCGCCGCAGTACCAGCCCGGCAAGCGCCAGTTGGAAACCAACTTCGAACGCGCCGCCGCCATGGCGCAGTTGGACGCGAAATGAAACTACACCCCCTGAGTCGCTTCGCGCCTTCCCCCTCTCTCGCTTCGCGGGAGGGGGACGACACCGTCGGTGCGGGGCGGCCCTTCCTCGGCGTCCCTCGCTGTGTGGCGCGCCGGTTTCATAGGTTGCGGGTGGCTCGCATCGCCACGGGTGATTGAAATGACCATATCTTTGAATCTTCTTGAAGGGCGCCATGCCCTGGTGACGGGCGGGGCGCGCGGCATAGGCCTGGCCTGCGCGCGGGCGCTGCTGGCGCGCGGCGCGCGGGTCACGCTGTTGGGACGCGATGGTGCGGCGCTGGAGGCTGCCGTGCGCGAGCTGGGCGGCACGGCACCGGCAGCACAGATGGTGCAGTCCGTGCAGGCGGATATTGCCGACGAGGCCTCGGTGCGCCAGGCCTTCGCGCAGGCCGAGGCGGCCTTCGGCCCCGTGCAGGTGCTGGTCAACAACGCGGGCCAGGCCAGCAGCCAGAAGTTCGAGCGCACCGATGCCGCACTGTGGCAGGCGATGCTGGCCGTCAACCTCACAGGCACCTTCCACTGCATGCAGGCCGCGCTGCCGGGCATGCTGGCTGCGCGCTGGGGCCGCATCATCAATGTGGCCAGCACGGCAGGGCTGATCGGCTATGCCTATGTCAGCGCCTATTGCGCGGCCAAGCATGGCGTGATCGGCCTCACGCGCTCGCTGGCGCTGGAGACGGCGGGCAAGGGCGTGACGGTGAACGCCGTCTGCCCCGGCTACACCGAGACCGACATCGTGCGCGGCGCCGTGGCCAACATCGTGGACAAGACCGGCATGACGGCGGATGAGGCCCGTGCCAGGCTGGCCGAACGCAACCCGCAGGGCCGCCTGGTCCAGCCCGAGGAAGTGGCCGAGACCGTGGCCTGGCTGGCCCTGCCGGCGTCCGCCTCGGTCAACGGCCAGTCCATTGCCGTCGATGGCGGCGAGGTGATGACCGGCTGAACCCGGTCCACCCCCGTTTTCTGAATTCTTGATGGAGACACCATGAGCACCCAGCCCGAAGAACACAGCATGAAGCACCACAAGCGCCCCCTGGCCGGCTACGAGGCCAGGACCTTTGTGTGGCAGGTATCGGCCGACGGCAAGATCGGCACCATCACCCTGAACCGGCCCGAGCGCAAGAACCCGCTGACCTTCGGCTCCTATGCCGAGCTGCGCGACCTGTTCCGCGCCCTGGTCTATGCCACCGACATCAAGGCCGTGGTGGTCACGGGCGCGGGCGGCAATTTCTGCTCGGGCGGCGATGTGCACGAGATCATCGGCCCGCTCACCAAGATGAGCATGCCCGAGCTGCTGGACTTCACGCGCATGACGGGCGACCTGATCAAGGCCATGCGCGCCTGCCCGCAGCCCATCGTGGCGGCCGTGGACGGCATCTGCGCGGGCGCGGGCGCCATGGTCGCGCTGGCGGCCGACATGCGCCTGGGCACGCCAGCCGCGCGCACGGCGTTTCTCTTCACCCGCGTAGGCCTGGCCGGTGCCGACATGGGCGCCTGCACGCTGCTGCCGCGCATGATCGGCCAGGGCCGCGCCTCCGAGCTGCTGTACACGGGCCGCGCCATGACGGCCGAGGAGGGCGCTGCCTGGGGCTTCTTCAATGCATTGCACAGCCCCGAGCAGATCGGCGAAGCCGCCCATGCGCTGGCCGCCCAGCTTGCCGCCGGCCCCACCTTTGCCCATGGCGTGACCAAGAAGCTGCTGCACCAGGAATGGAACATGGGCGTGGACGAGGCCATCGAGGCCGAAGCCGAGGCCCAGGCCATCTGCATGCAGACGCGCGATTTCCACCGCGCCTACGAGGCCTTCGTGGCCAAGCAAAAGCCCGTCTTCGAAGGAAACTGAAAATGCGTGATTCCTCCTGGCTGGACTGGCCTTTCTTCGACGACGCCCACCGCACGCTGGCGCATGAGGCCGACGCCTGGTGCGCCCAATCCCTGGGCGATGTGGACCACCACGATGCCGATGCGGCCTGCCGCCAACTGGTGAAGGCCCTGGGCCAGGCCGGATGGCTGCGCTATGCCGTGCCGTCCGGCCCCGGCGGCGCCTGGGGCGGGGCCTTGCCCGAGGTGGACTCGCGTGCGGTCTGCATCCTGCGCGAGACCCTGGCCCGCCATGAAGGCCTGGCCGACTTCGCCTTTGCCATGCAGGGCCTGGGCAGCGGTGCGATATCGCTCATGGGGTCGGAAGCGCTGCGCCAGCGCTACCTGCCGCGCGTGGCGCGTGGCGAGGCCATTGCGGCCTTTGCGCTGTCCGAGCCCGATGCGGGCTCCGACGTGGCCGCCATGGCCTGCGAGGCGCGGCTCGAAGGCGACCACTATGTGCTCAATGGCGCCAAGACCTGGATCTCCAACGGCGGCATCGCCGACTTCTACTGCGTGTTCGCCCGCACGGGCGAGGCGCCGGGGGCGCGCGGCATCAGCGCCTTCGTGGTCGATGCGGACACGCCGGGTTTCTCCATTGGCGAGCGCATCGAACTGATCGCGCCGCACCCGCTGGCCACCATCCGTTTCGACAACTGCCGCATACCCGCGTCGCAGCGCCTGGGCGAGCCGGGGCAGGGCTTCAAGCTGGCCATGATGACGCTGGACATCTTCCGCGCCTCGGTGGCCGCCGCCGCACTGGGCTTTGCGCGCCGCGCGCTGGACGAAGGCCTGGCACGCGCCAAGTCGCGCCGCATGTTCGGCCAGACCCTGGGCGACCTGCAACTGACCCAGGCCGCGCTGGGCGACATGGACACGGCCATCGACGCATCGGCCCTGCTGACCTACCGCGCCGCCTGGATGCGCGATGTGAAGAAGACGCGCACCACGCGCGAGGCGGCCATGGCCAAGATGACGGCCACTGAATCGGCCCAGGCCGTGATCGACCGCGCGCTGCAGATGTTCGGCGGGGCGGGCGTGGTCTCGGGCATGCCGGTGGAGACGCTGTACCGCGAGATCCGCGCGCTGCGCATCTACGAGGGCGCGACCGAGGTGCAGAAACTCATCATCGCGCGCGAGCTGCTCAAGGCCTGAGCGGCAGGCTGCCCATTCAACGCAAAGCCAGGGAACATCGCATGCAAGCCTCCGCCCACATCGATACTTTCGCCCGGGACAACCTGCCGCCGCCCGACCAATGGCCCGAGTTCCTGCTCGACGGGCCGGACGTGGCCTATCCCGAACGCCTGAACTGCGCGGCCGAACTGGTCGATGCCATGGTGGCGCGCGGCCATGGCCACCGCGTGGCCCTGCGCTGGAGGCAGGGCGCGGACCAGGCCGCCATGACCTATGCCGAACTGCAGGCGCTGACCAACCGCATCGCCCATGTGCTGGTGGAAGACCTGCAGCTGGTGCCCGGCAACCGGCTGCTGCTGCGCGGCCCCAACAACGCCATGATGGCCGCTTCCTGGCTGGCCGCCATCAAGGCCGGGCTGGTGACGGTGCCCACCATGCCGCTGCTGCGTGCCAAGGAGCTGCAGCAGATCATCGCCAAGGCCCGGGTGCAGGCCGTGCTGTGCGATGTGCGCCTCAAGGACGAGGTGCAGCTGTGCCTGCAGCCCGGCCATGAACACCATTGCCCGGACCTCTCGCGCGTGCTGTATTTCAACGATGGCGCAGCCGACGCGCTGGACGCCCTGGCCGCAGCCAAGCCCGACACCTTTGCCTGCTGCGACACGGCGGCCGACGATGTCTGCCTGATCGCCTTCACCAGCGGCACCACGGGCGCGCCCAAGGGCTGCATGCATTTCCACCGCGACGTGCTGGCCATGTGCGACCTGTTCCCGCGCCATGTGATACGGCCCGGCCCGGACGACATCTTCTGCGGCACGCCGCCGCTGGCCTTCACCTTTGGCCTGGGCGGGCTGCTGTGCTTTCCGCTGCGCGTGGGCGCCAGCACCGTGCTGGCCGAAAAGCTCACGCCCGAAGGGCTGCTGCAGCTGGTGCAGGATTTCCGCGCCACCATCGTCTTCACCGCACCCACCTTCTACCGGCAGATGGCGGCGCAGGCAGCGCGCTTCGACCTGTCGTCACTCAGGAAAAGCGTCTCGGCCGGCGAGGCCCTGCCGGACGCCACGCGCCAGCTGTGGAAGCAGGCCACGGGCATCGAGATGATCGACGGCATCGGCGGCACCGAGCTGATCCACGTCTTTGTCTCCAGCCCGCCCGAGGAGGTGCGCGCGGGCGCCATCGGCAAGGTCGTGCCCGGCTATGTGGCCCAGGTGGTGGATGACGACATGCAGCCCGTGCCCGACGGCACGCCCGGCCGCCTGGCCATCAAGGGGCCGACCGGCTGCCGGTATCTTGCCGACGAGCGCCAGAAGCGCTTTGTGCAAAACGGCTGGAACCTGCCCGGCGACACCTTTGTGCGCGACGCCGACGGCTATCTGTTCTACCAGGCGCGCAATGACGACATGATCATCTCGGCTGGCTACAACATCGCCGGCCCCGAGGTGGAGGATGCGCTGCTGCGCCACGAGGCCGTGGCCGAATGCGGCGTGATCGGCGCGGCAGACGACGAGCGCGGCCAGGTGGTCAAGGCCTTTGTGGTGCTCAAGCCCGGCTTTGCGGCCGGCGACGACATGGCCGCCACGCTGCAGGCCTTCGTCAAGGCCAGCATTGCGCCCTACAAGTACCCGCGCGCCATTGTCTTCGTGCCGGCCCTGCCGCGCACCGAGACCGGCAAGCTGCAGCGATTCGTGCTGCGCAAGATGCCGTGAGCGCGCGCCATGGCCTCCGCCTTCTTCAGCCAGGTGCAGGTGCTGTTTCGCCATTGCGATCCGGCCGGCATCGTCTTTTACCCGCGCTATTTCGAGATGGTCAACGACCTGGTCGAGGAATGGTTCGACAGGGGAATGGGCCTGCCATTCCACACCCTGCATGTACAGCGCCAGGTGGGCACGCCCACGGTGTCGGTGCAATGCGATTTCACGGCGCCCAGCCGCTGGCACGACACGCTGCGCCAGGTATTGGAGGTGCGCCGCATCGGCGGGGCATCGTTCCAGTTCGATGTGCGTTTCGAGGGGCCGGACGGCCAGCGACGGCTGTCTGCGCGCATGACCATCGTCACCATGGATTTGCGCAGCATGAAGGCCACGCCACTGCCGGCCGATCTGCGCGAGCGCCTGCAGGCCTATCTGGTGCCGCAGGACGGTTTTACGGATTCAACGAGAACAGGATGAAGCAATGAAGACTCTGCAACCCCCGGACTGGCTGGCGCCCCGAGGCTATGCCAATGGCATCCTGACCGAAATGACGGTCGGCTCCCGGCTGGTGTTCGTCGGCGGGCAGATTGGCTGGAACGGCCAGCAGCAATTCGAGACGGACGACTTTGCCGGACAGGTGCGGCAGGCGCTGGCCAATATCGTCGCCATCCTCGCCGAAGGCGGCGCCAGGCCCGAGCACATCGTGCGCATGACCTGGTATGTGACCGACAAGCAGGAATACGTGGCGGCCTATCCGGCCATTGGAAAGCACTACCGCGAACTGATCGGGCGGCATTTCCCCGCCATGACGGCGGTGGAGGTGGCGGATCTGGTGGAAGACCGGGCCAAGGTGGAGATCGAGGTCACGGCGGTGGTGCCTGCATGACGCACCTCTGAGCATGTGCCCGCGCATGTGCGCCGCCGTGCGGGCGGGCCCACGCGCGGCAGGGACTCACTTGATTTCGAACAGGGTGCGGTCCTTGCCCAGGATCCAGTTCGGCGGCTTGCCGCGGCCGGTCCAGGTCTTGCCGGACTCGGGGTCCTGGTACTTGGCGGGGGCGCTCTTCTTGCCATCGGGCTTCCAGGGGAAGACCTGCTGTGCCGTGAAGCCAAACTCCCGGACCAGTTCCTGCACCGATGCCAGAGCCGCTTTGGACTCCAGCTTGCGGGCCTCGTCGATTTGCTGGTCGAGCAGTTTTTTCTGGGCAATCAGCTCTTGGTATGTAGTCATCTTGATAGAAGAATTTCTAAGTGCGGCTATTTGTCGAAAACTGCGCAGCAAGAACAACGACCCGGAACTCTTTACGCAATGGTCAAGGTTGGTGCATGTGCAGTGGGGGATGAAGATATCACCGTAAGTATAAATACTGATGATGTGAGCGTTCTATGGGGTGTAGACAGCTTCTTCTCATGCCTGGGCATATTCCGAGGCGATCCGCATTATATCCAGCAGCATCTTGATAACCGCCACTTTACAAAAGCTGTTGCGTCTTTGTTACATTTGCAGAGCATTGTGGTTGGCGCTTCCTCCTCTGGAGAGGGCGTGCTGGCATGCTTTTGCAGGGCAGCCGCGACGAGGTGATCGTACAAGTTCCCATTTCAGAACCGGTTGCGGGTGTTGATTTTGTTTCATCAATCGATTTTATTTATCGATTTATAAAATAAATTACATGTGATTCGATTCTGCTATTTAATCTTGCGATTAACACGCGTTGTTTCATTTGTCTTGTCGATTGGCTGGATAGATTTTTTGTATTGCGAGGATTGAATTCCTGGCCGTGGTTTGAAATATCTTCCGCCGATATCGCGTAAATTCATGAGCCGTTGATTGCCAGGCCATTGCAGTCCCGGGAATGCCTTTGGGGCTGATTCTTCAGGCGCAGTTTCGCGGCCCGGCCATGCCCGCCAGGCAGCGGGCGCGTACCGAACGCTTGATTGGCGTGCCACCAACAGCCTGTTAGCATCGCCGCACTACAACGATCCACACCCTGGCAGACATGGCAAGAAGGCAGACCAGCGCCCACGACGGCAACGAGACCCGCGAGACCCTTCTCAAGCTGGCCGCCCGCACCTTCGGTGAGCAGGGCTACTCTGCCACCACCATGCGCAACATTGCCGAGCAGTCCGGGATCGAGGCCGCCAGCATCTACTACCACTTCGCCTCCAAGGAGGAGCTGGTGGACGAGGTCATGGAGCAGGGCGGCAACCGCATCATCAGCCAGCAGCAGGAGCGCCTTGCCGCGCTGGGCGCCGACGCCACGGCCGAGCAGCGTTTCCGCGCAGCCGTGCTGGGCCAGATGGCGGGCCTGATCAAGCATGGGGACTTCGCCCTGGCCCACGGCCGCCTGCTGGGCCAGCTGCCTGACAAGGTGCGCGAACGCCAGATCAAGCGCCGCGAGCGCCACCAGAAATTCTGGAGCGGCCTGCTCGAAGACCTGCGCGCCGAAGGCCGCCTGCGGGCCGATGCCGACATCCACCTGGCGCGCATCATGATCCTGGGCAGCATCAACTCCATACAGTCCTGGTTCAACCCCCGCAAGGGCTCGCTGGAGAAGGTGGCGGACCAGATCTGCGACATGTTCTTCCGGGGCGTGGGGCCCGCAGATCAATAGGCACAATGCGGGAAATCGCCAGTCGGCTGTCACATGCCTGTGCCATATTGCCGCGCTGTCTCCGGGGCCCGTGCTGAAAATGCCGGCGGACAGTTAACGATATTGAATTGTCAATAGTAAGATCGCCGTCTTATGCGTCTGCTTGTTTTGCGCCTGCTATTGCTGGCCGTGTTCTTCAACACGGCCATTGGCATGCCCCTGCACGGCGCAACGCATATCCGGCAGGCGGCGGCAGCGCCCGGCCAGGCGTTTGCCGGCCTGAACGGCTGCGAGGACAAGGCGCCGGCCGGTGAAAAGGCGGAAGCCGCGGAAGCCCTCTGCGTCTGGTGCATGGGCCATGCACCGCATGCGGCGGCCTGGCTGCCGCACTTCGGCCTGCCGCTGGCCGTGGCCGCACCGCCTGAGAGGGTGCCGCCGCGCACCGTGGGCGGCGCCATCCCCTCGCAGAACCGCTGGGCCTTTGCATCGCGCGACCCGCCGCGCTGAATCCGCAAGCACTTTTCTCCTTCTCTGCCGCCGGCACCCGTTGGTGCTGGCGGCAAGTCCGTGTTTGCGCGCGCCGGCTTCTGATGCCGGCGGCATGCGCCCGTGCCCGTTTTCATCATGACTGCCTTCTCCATCCTCGCGAAGCCGCTCCCCGGCCTTCGCCCGCTGCCGCTTGCCCTGAGCGCTGCCGCTTTCTTCTCCACGCCCGTGCTGGCCCAGGGCCAGGAACAAACTGCGGCATCCGTGCCGTCAGCGCCGTCGCCCCAGGAGCAGACCCTGCTGCCTGCCGTGGAAGTCGTGGGCCGCACGGCCTCGGGCGCCTATCACACCGATGAGGCGGCAGGCGCCAAGACCGACCTGCCGCTGCGCGAGCTGCCGCAGTCGGTGCGCGTGATCACGCGCCAGGCCATGGACGACCTGGGAGCCACCAAGCTCGACGATGTGCTGGACTATGTGGGCGGCGTCTCGCGCCAGAACAACTTTGGCGGCCTGTGGGACAACATCGTCATTCGCGGCCTGCCCGGCGATCAGAACGTGGGCATGGCCACCTTGTTCAACGGCTTTTCCTCGGGGCGCGGCTTCAACGCGCCGCGTGATCTGGCTGGCGTGGAGCGCATCGAGTTCCTCAAGGGCACGGCCGCTGCGCTCTACGGCAGCAGCGAGCCGGGCGGCACGCTGAACGTCGTCTCCAAGCGTCCGCTGTGGACGCCTTCGCATTCCGTGGAAGCCTATGCGGGCAGCTACGGGCTGCGGCGCGGCGCGCTCGACAGCACGGGGCCGATTGGCGAGAACTTTGCCTACCGGCTCAACATCGCCGTGGAGGACCGCGACAGCTTCCGCGACTTCGTGGGCGCCAGCCGCCAGGTGATTGCGCCGGCCTTCACCTGGAAGCTGGGGCGCGATACGGTGCTGGAGTACTCGGGCGAGCTGCTGCGCCACAAGACGCCGCTGGACCGTGGCGTGGTGGCCGTGGGTGACCGCCTGGGCGCCATCTCGCGCAGCCGCTTCCTGGGCGACCCGCGCGACGGCGATGTGACGGTGGAAAACCGCACGCACCAGTTCATCCTCTCGCATGAGTGGAGCGCGCAGTGGCGCAGCCGCCTGGGCCTGTCCTACCGCGAGACCTCGATCAACGGCTTTTCCACCGAACCCCATGCGCTGCTGGCCAATGGCGACCTGACGCGCCAGCGGCGTTTCCGCGACTACCAGTCCGACGACATCGCCGTGCAGGCCGAGCTGCAGGGCACGGTGAAAACGGGCACCGTCGAACACGAGCTGCTGCTGGGCCTGGAGAGCTTTCGCTTCGACATGGATACGGTGATGCTGCGCGCCAACCCCACGGCGGCCAATCCCTATGCCATCAATATCTACAACCCCGTCTACGGCGGCACGCAGCCCGTGCCCACGGCCAATACCGATACCTTCGAGCGCCAGCGCAACACGGCCTTCTACCTGCAGGACGCCATCAAGCTCTCTCCCCAGTGGCGCGTGGTGGCCGGCCTGCGCATGGACCGCTATGACCAGTCGCTGCACAACCGCCGCACGGGCGCGACCACGCAGCAGGACCCGACCTCGACCTCTCCGCGCCTGGGCCTGAGCTGGCTGCCGCTGCCGCAATGGACCTTCTATGCCAACGTGGGCCGCTCGTTCCGGCCCAACGTGGGCGTCGATGTGGCCGGCGCGGGCTTCAGTCCCGAATCCGGCCGCTCCATGGAGCTGGGCGCCAAGTGGGAAAGCGCCGACCGGCGCATGGGCGCCACGGCCGCGCTGTTCGACATCCGCAAGCGCAACGTGCTGACGGCCGACCCGGGCAACGCCGGCTACTCGGTCTCGGCCGGCGAGATCCGCAGCCGGGGGCTGGAGTTCGACTTTGCCGGCCAGGTCACGCAGCGTTGGCGCCTGAATGCGAGCCTGGTGCTCAACGACGTGGAGATCTCGCGCGACAACACGCTGGAAGTGGGCGGGCGCCTGCTCAACGTGCCCAAGGTCAACGGCAGCGTGCTGGCGGTCTACGAAAACGCCTTCTCCAACGGCCAGCGCTACGGCATTGGCGGCGGCGTCACCCGCGTGGGCAAGCGCCTGGGCCAGGCCCGCACGCAGGCCGAGGCCGACGCTGGCAAGGCGGCCTTCGATCTGCCCGGCTACACCACCGCCAAGCTGGTGGCCTACTGGCGCATCAGCCCCACGCTGCGCCTGACGCTGGACGTGGACAACCTCTTTGACAAGACCTACTACACCAGCTCGTACAGCCGGCTGTGGGTGACGCCGGGCACCGCCCGCACCGTCACCGTAGGCCTTCAAGCCAAGTTCTGAGCCCCGCCATGCATCCATCCCTTCCTGTTTCTTCCAACCCCACTTCTGCCTCCTCGCCCGTGCTCCAAGCACTGGGCGCCGTGGTGGACTATGGCGAGCGCACCATCCTCCAGGGCCTGGACCTGGCCGTGCATGCCGGCGAGATCTATGCGCTGCTGGGCGCCAACGGCGCGGGCAAGACCACCACGCTGAGCCTGTTCCTGGGCTTTGTGCGGCCGCGCAGCGGCCAGGTGCGCGTGCAGGGCGTGGACCCGGTGACGGCTGCCGCGCAGGCGCGCGGCCTGATCGCCTATATCCCCGAGAACGTGGCGCTGTACGAGCACCTGAGCGCGCGCGAGAACGTGGCCTATCTGCTGGACCTGGCGGGCCAGCCCGCCAGCAGGGATGCCATCGGCCAGGCCTTGTCCGCTGCAGGGCTGGATGCGGCCGCGCATGACCGGCGCGTCTCGGGCTTTTCCAAGGGCATGCGGCAGAAGGTGGCCATTGCGCTGGCGCTGGCACGCAAGGTGCCGGCACTGCTGCTGGACGAACCCACTTCGGGCCTGGACCCGCAGGCCACGGCCGAATTCAGCCGGCTGATCACGCAGCTGCGCGGCCAGGGCGTGGCCATTCTCATGGTCACGCACGACCTGCTGGGGGCTGCCGATGTGGCCGACCGCATGGGCTTCATCGCGGGCGGCAGGCTGGTGGAGGAGGTGGCGGCCCGTGGGGAAGAGCGCTTTGACGTGCGGGCACTGCACCGCCACTACGCGGGTACAGGTACGGGTGCGAGTGCAGACGCAAACGCACACGCACACGCACACGCACACGCAGACGCAGACGCAGGCGCAGGCGCAGGCGCAGGCGCAGGCGTGCAGGGGGCCGCGGCATGAGCACGGCCTGGACCATTGCACGCGAGGAATGGCGCCTGCTGCTGCGCGACCGCGTGGCCGTGCTGGGCATGGTGCTGTGGCTGCTGCTCGGTGCTACTGCCGCCTTCACCGCCTGGGACCAGCGCAGCGCGGCCCAGGCCCAGCGCGAACGCCACCAGTCGCAGGTGGACCACGAGTTCGAGGCCCAGCCCGACCGCCATCCGCACCGCATGGTGCACTACGGCCATTTCGTGTTCCGCCCGCTCAATCCGCTGGCGGCCTTCGATGCGGGCATAGACGCCTACACCGGCCACACGCTGTTTCTCGAAGGCCACCGCCAGAACAGCGCCAACTTCGGCGATGTGCGCCAGTCGTCGCTGCTGCTGCGCTTCGGCCAGCTCACGCCGGCCTTTGTGCTGCAGGTGCTGGCACCGCTGCTGCTGATCTTCGTGGGCCATGCCTGCATCGCGCGAGAGCGCGAGGCCGGCACCTTGCGCGTGCTGCTGGCCCAGGGCGTGGGCATGCGGCAGTTCGTGGCCGGCAAGCTGCTGGCGCTCACGGGCGTGGCGGCCCTGGTGCTGCTGCCCGCCTTGCTGGCCCTGGCCTGGATGGCGGTGGCCACGCCCGTGCCCATCAGCCTGGTGGCCGCGCTGGCGGCTGGCCATGTGCTGTGGCTGCTGCTGTGGGCCGTGGGCATCACCGCGGTCTCGGCCCTCATGCGGCGCGGGCGCGATGCCTTGCTGGCCCTGCTGGCCGCCTGGGCCATTGGCGTGGTGCTGGTGCCCCGGCTGGCGCCGGAGCTGGTGGGCGCGGCCCTGGCATTGCCCACGCGCTTCGAGACCGACATCGCCACGGCGCGCGAGCTGGCGGCGCTGGGCGACAGCCACAATCCCGACGATCCCTACTTCGCCGCCTTTCGCGCCAAAGTGCTTGCACAGTACGGCGTGTCGCGTGTGGAGGATCTGCCCGTCAACTACAAGGGCCTGGTCGGCATGGAGGGCGAGCGGCTGACCAGCGAGCTCTTCAGGCGCCATGCCGAGGCCAGCTTCGATCTGCAGGCCCGGCAACTGCGCAGCGCCGACGGCTTTGCCCTGGTCAGCCCCTTGATTGCGCTGCGCCGCCTGTCCATGGCCGTGGCCGGCACCGACCTGCAAGGCTATCGGCGCTTTCTGGAGCAGGCCGAGCAGCATCGCTACCGCATGGTGCAGGCGCTCAACCAGCTGCAGGTGGACAAGCTCAGCTACGCGGGTGACCGTTCCAGCCGAGACAACCGCATCAGCCACGAGCACTGGCGCGGCGTCTCCGACTTCCATCACGAGCCCGATCCGCCGCTGGCGGCCTTGCGCCGCGCGGCACCCGCAGCCTGCGTGCTGCTGGGATGGCTGGCGGCGCTGGCGGCCGCCTTGCTGGTGGCCACGCAACGTCTGGGGAGGGTGGTGCGATGAGCTGGCTACGACATGAATGGCGTCTTCTGACGCGCTCGCGCCTGGCGCTGTGCGCCCTGGCCCTGCTGCTGTTGCTGTCCACGCTGGCCGTGCTGTCGGGCCTGCGCGAGATCTCGTCGCAGCGCCAGACCCTGGACCGTCTGGCCCAAATGCAGCAGCAGGAAATGGCGGCCCAGGCAGGTCGGCATGCACAGTCCGGCGATGCGGGCTCGGTGGCCTACTACGGCTTTCACAGCACCTGGGATGCACCGTCGTCCACGGCCTTCCTCGCCCTGGGCCTGCGCGATGCCGCGCCCTATGTGCTGCGCGTGCGTGCCCTGGCGCTGCAGGCGCAGCTGCATGAAGGCGAGAGCTTCAACCCCGAACTGGCGCTGGCGGGCCGCTTCGACTTCGCCTTTGTGCTGGTCTACCTGGCGCCGCTGTTCCTGATTGCACTGCTCTACGACCTGGTCTCGGGCGAGCGCGAATCGGGACGCCTGGGCACGCTTCAGGCCATGCCCGGCAGCGGGCGCCGGCTGTGGCTGCGCCGTGCGGGCCTGCGTTCGGTGCTGTTGCTGGCATGCCTGGCGCTGCCGGCCCTGGCAGGGGCATTGGCCAGCGGTGCGCAGGCGGGTGCCATCGCCTCCGTGCTGCTGAGCGCCACGGCCTATGTGGCCTTCTGGAGCGGGCTGTGCCTGGTGGTCGCCACGCTGGGCGGCAGTTCGGTGGCCAACGCCATGGCCCTCATGGGCTGCTGGGCCGTGCTGACCCTGGTGCTGCCCACGCTGGCCAATGCCGCGCTGTCGCGCGCCGTGCCCGTGAGCCAGGGCGTGGAGCTGATGCTGGCCCAGCGCCAGACCGTGCATGGTGCCTGGGACCTGCCGCGCGAGCAGACCATGGAGCGCTTCTTCCGCAACCACCCCGAATGGCGCAACACCGCGCCGCTGCCTGCGGGCTTTCACTGGAAGTGGTACTACGCCTTCCAGCAGCTCGGTGATGAAAGCGTCGCCCCCCAGTTCGCCGCCTATCGGGAAGGCCTGCAGGCGCGCCAGGCCTGGACCGGGCGCCTGGGCTGGCTGCTGCCCGGCGTGGGCGTGCAGGCCGCATTGCACCGCCAGGCCGGCACCGACCTGCTGGCGCAGCTGGCTTACCAGGACGACATTGCCGCCTTCCATGCGCGGCTGCGGACTTTCTTCTATCCCTATCTGTTCGAGGACCGTCCATTCGGCGCGAAGGACTTTGCAGCGCAGCCGGTCTTCACGGCCAGTCCGCGCCATGCGCCGCAGACCTGGGGTCAGGTGGCGATGCTCTGGGCGGTGGCTGCGCTGGCCTTGCTGGCCGGGGGCGTTGCCGCAGGCCGCGTGCGGCCGGGCAGGCGCTGAGGCAGCGGACCGGGGAAAAAGAAACAGCCATGGCGCAGGGAAGGCCTGCGCCATGGCTGTCGGCTTGCCGATGCCTGGGCCTGAGGCCCGGGGCCCGCCGCTACTGCACGTTCTGGTGGCAGTCGCTGCAGATGCCGTACATCGTCATCTCATGGCGCTCCACCACAAAGCCTTCGGGCACGATGCGCTGCATGTCGCCAAGGCAACCGGGCACGTTGAACACGCGGTTGCAGCTCATGCAGCGGAAATGGTGGTGATGGGCGCGGCCGCTGAGTTCGTAGCGCGTGGCCTCGCCGGGCAGGTCCACGGCCTGCACCTCACCGGCTTCCATCAATTGCTTGATGTTGCGGTACACCGTGGCCAGACCGATGGCCGGCACCTCGCGCTGCGCTGCGCCCAGGATTTCAGCGGGGAGCAGGGGGCGCCCAGCCTCTTCCATGACCGTGCGTATCGAACTGCGCTGGCGGGTCGAGCGTTCCATTGGCCTGAACAAGCGCTCCACGATGGGCTGAGTGTGTCTAGTCATGGTAGTTCCGTTATTTACTATAACAATCTCGACGCGATTAATCAGTGTTCACGAACGCTCACAGCCGAAATGGAACTGTGCCTGCCTGTAGCTCCTGCAAGCATGGGGATGCAATCCCTGCAACGATTCTTTTCTTCAAAGAGAAAAAATCACATCGGACGGACAACAGGTATTCCATTCTTGCGGTTTTGCGCGAGTATATGTCGTGAGCATTCGATGGACCTTGTGCAAAGGTTAAATACCATAGCCGTCCACAATGCTGTAATGGGATGTAATTGATCTATTGTCTGAAGAATGCTTGAAACAAGGGTTGTGCGGGACTTCGCGCAGGTCCTGAATCCGACGGTAATTGCTGGAGACGCGATGCAATGGATTGCATGGGCAGTGTATTACCGATTCAAGCAGATTGCCTCAATGCACCTCGTTTGTCCATCATCCATTCCCTGGAAGAAAGGTGCGGCCATCCCGTAATGGTTCATGTCACCCCATGTCGATTCAGCATCCGGGCACCATTTGCCGAGCAGTTGCTTCGTCGTGAATTGCGTGGTCAGAAAACATCAGCCAGCTCCTTGGCCACGATGCGGGAATGAACAGCGAAAGCACAAGCATCGTTTCCAGGGGAATTACTGGGGCAGGAATGCCACTTTCAAAACTCCCCTGATAACGCCGCCGCAGGCGACCGGAAGATCCGAGCGGGCCGCCATTGCCGCGACGGCTTTGGCGGGGCTCTGCTTCAAGTCCGTTGGATGGACACACCGCCATCGACCACCATGGCCGTTCCCGTGACGAAGCTGGATGCATCCGACGCCAGGAACAGCGCTGCCGCTGCAATCTCCGCCGGTGTGGCCAGGCGCTTGAGGGCGTGCAGGTTTTCGACAAAGGCGCGTGCCTCGGGCGTGGGGGTGCTGGCGCGGCCCATGGGCGTGTCGGTGCCGCCGGGCAGCAGGGCGTTGGCCCGCAGGCCGCGGGGGCCGTATTCAGCCGCGATGACCTGGGTGAGGCCGACGAGGCCGGCCTTGCTGGCGGCATAGGCACCCATGCCGGGCAGGCCCGCCGTGTAGCCCACGAAGGTGGAGGTGAAGATCAGCGAGCCGCCGCCGCGTGCCAGCAGGGCTGGTATCTGGTGCTTGGCGCCCAGAAAGGCGCTGGTGAGATTGGTGGCGATGGCCTCCTGCCAGGCCTGCAGCGACAGGTCGGGCAGGGCGCAGGGATCGCCCGTCATGCCGGCATTGTTGAAGGCGATGTCCAGGCCGCCAAAGCGCGCCGTGGCGGTTTCGACCAGGGCCCGGGCCAGCGGCTCGTCCCGCACGTCGCCGGCCAGCGCGATGGCCTGGCCGCCGTCCTGCTCTATCTCCGCCACCAGGGCCTGCAGTTCCGGCTGGCGGCGGGCCGTGAGCACCAGCCTGGCGCCGTGGCGTGCGAACAGCCTGGCGGCTTCGCGGCCTATGCCTGAGCTGGCGCCCGTGATGAGGGCGACTTTTCCGTGGAGTTGCTGTGACGATGGCTGCATCTGGCACCTTTTCTTTCCGTGAATGAGGGAAAGCGGTTTGTAGTGCGGCGCAGGCGCGGGCGCATCCCGTTTCTTGCACCGGTGCGGCGCCAATGCGGGCCGCACTCAGTCTTTGCCCAGGTCCAGGTGTGCGAACAGGTCGGCCAGCGTGGGCGTGGAGCGTGCGGGCCAGATGGCGCTGAGGTCCAGGCTGGGCAGGGACCGGCCATCGCGCACTTCGCAAAATCGCACGCCGCGAAAGTCCATGGAGCGTATCCAGCTGGGCAGCAGTGCCACGCCGCAGCCGCCGGCCACGCAGGCCAGCACGGTGAGGGTCCGGTTGGCCTCCTGCGCCACATGGGCTTCGTGGCCTGCCTTGCGCAGCGCGTCGAGGATGCCGGCATGCAGCACGGGCAGCTGGGCCTGCGGGTACATGACCAGCCCGGCCTCGGCGATCTGCGCCAGGCTGACCTGGCCGTCCTCGCCGATCTGGAATTCGTCGGGCACGGCGGCCACCAGGCGCTCGCGCAGCAGCTGGCGCTCGCGCATGCGCCCGCCCACGGCCACGGGTGTGTGCATGAGGCCGATGTCGATGGCGCCGGTCTGCAGGGCCTCGGCCTGCTCGGCATTGCTCATCTCGCGCAGGATGACGCGCACGCCGGGCGCCTGCTGCCGCAGCGCGCGCAGGGCGCGGGGCAGGGTGCCGAACAGCGCCGAAGACACCAGGCCCACGGTGAGCTGGCCTGCACTGCCCCTGGCGATCTCGCGCGCGCGGCTGGCGGCGGCATCTATGCGGGCCACGCTGGTGCGCACGTCATCCAGCATGGCCAGGGCGGCCGGCGTGGGCAGGGCGCCCTGGCGCGAGCGCTGGAACAGCTGCACGCCCAGGTCTTTCTCCATGCGGGCCAGGGTCTGGCTCAGCGCGGGCTGGGCAATGCCCAGCCAGTCGGCTGCGCGGCTGACGCTGCCCTGGTCCACCACCGCCAGAAAGTAGCGCAGATGCCGGGTTTCCATATCGATCCAGTATGAATAAATCCATTTTGAAGAATGGAAATATATATCCCCCCTTCCTAGAATCCGGCCGCATACCCCCTGCGCCGCATCCTGTGCCGCGCCACCCGCAAGGAGTTTTTCCCCGTGTCTGCCCTGCCCAGGTTCGCCATTGCGTCCAGCGTCGATACCCACGCCCATGTCTTCGAGCGTGGCCTGCCCATGCCGGATGCGCGCCGCTACGCGCCCGACGAGGACGCGCCCCTGGGCACCTATCTGCACCTCCTGGACACGCACGGCCTGGCCCATGGCGTGCTGGTGCAGCCCAGCTTTCTGGGCACGGACAACAGCTACCTGCTCCAGGCGCTGCGCGCCCAGCCGCATCGCCTGCGCGGCGTGGCCGTGGTGGATGAGCGCACGGGCAATGAACAACTGCAGGCCCTGGCCGATGCCGGCGTGGTGGGCATGCGCCTGAACCTGATCGGCCTGTCTTTGCCCGATCTGAATGCGCCCGGTTGGCGCCGCGTGCTGGAGCAGGCCAACACCCTGGGCTGGCATGTGGAGCTGCACCTGCAGGCCGGGCGCTTGCCTGACCTGCTGCCCACCCTGCTGGCGGCCGGCTGCCGCGTGGTGGTCGACCACTTCGGGCGTCCTGACCCGGCCCTGGGCGTGCGCGACCCTGGCTTTGGCTATCTGCTGCAACAGGCCGGCAGCGGCCGTGTGTGGGTCAAGCTGTCCGCGCCCTACCGCATCTGGCCCGCCGCCGACTGCGCCGCCTCGGGGCGGCAGGCCACCGCGCAGTTGCTGCAGGCCTTTGCGGCCGAGCGATTGCTCTGGGGCAGCGACTGGCCGCACACCCAGCACGCGGGCCAGGCCAGCTATCCGGCGGCCGTGCGCTGGATGCACGACTGGCTGGACCCGCTGGACGATGCCGCCTCGCTGCAGGCCGTGCTGGGCCGCAGCGCCGTCGAGCTGTTCCGATTTCCGAGCCCGATTCAAACCCAAGGAGACACACCATGAAATCCCTGTCCAGACGCACCGCCGGCCTGTGGGCGGCCGCAGGCCTGATCTCGGCCGTTGCCGGCATGGCCGCGCCAGCCGTTGCGGCTGCAGCGGCCAACTACCCCGAGCGCCCCGTCACCCTGGTCGTGACCTATCCGCCGGGCGGCACCGTCGATGTGGTGGCGCGCCTGATCGGCCCCCGTCTGTCTGCCGAGCTGGGCCAGCCCGTGGTGATCGAGAACCGGGGCGGGGCAGGTGGCATGATCGGCGGCGCCCAGGTGGCCAAGGCCCAGCCCGACGGCTACACCCTGATGCTCGATGCCTCCAACCACGCGCAGAATCCCGCCATCCACGCGCGCATGCAGTTCGATACGCTCAAGGCCTTCGCGCCGGTCTCGCTGCTGCTGCGCGTGCCCAATGTGCTGGTGGTGGCGCCATCGTCCCCCATCAAGAGCGTGCAGGACCTGATCCAGGCCGGCCGCTCCGAGGCGGGCGGGCATCTGTACTTTGCGTCGGCAGGCCCGGGCTCGGCCCAGCACCTGGCGGGCGAGCTGTTCAACCTGCTGGCCAGGACGCAGCTGCACCATGTGGCCTACAAGGGCGGCGGCCCGGCCATGATGGACGTGATGTCGGGCCAGGTGCCGCTGATGTTTGCCAGCATGGGCTCGGCCTGGCAGCACGTGAAGACCGGCAAGCTGCGCGCGGTGGCCGTGGGCGGGCTGGAGCGCTCCAAGGCCGCCCCCGAGCTGCCGACCATTGCCGAGTCGGGCGTGCCCGGCTACGAGACCTACGAGTGGAACGCCATCTTTGCGCCGGCCGGCACGCCGCCCGCCATCGTGAACCGGCTGTCCACGGTGCTGGCCAAGGTGCTGCGCGAGCCTGCCATCGTGGAGCGGCTCGCTGGCATAGGTGCCGAGCCCATAGGCTCCACGCCGGCCGAGCTGGAGACATTCCGCCGCGCCGAGATCGCCAAATGGCAGAAGGTGGTGAAGGACTCGCGGCTCAAGCTGGACTGAGCGCGTGCAGGCCAGAAAGCGGACCATTGCGGTCTGCTGTACACCGCAGGCAGCCCTGGCGCGTTGAGCAGGAACGGGCGCTGGCTTGAACGGGTTCTTACACCTTTTCAGGCGCAATGGCCCATGCGGCCCCAGGCGCTTGGTAGAAACGGGGCCTTTCCTGTTTCACCCCTTCAAAAGAACATGGCCATGCTCACCTTGCGATCCACCTTGCGCGCCGCGGCCGCCCTTGCGCTGGCCTGCTCGGCCCTTGCGGCCCAGGCGCAGACCTATATCAGCGGCTCGGTCTCGGGCCAGCTGGCTCCGGGTGTCTACGGCACCGTGGACATAGGCAATGCCCCGCCTCCGCCGCTGCTGTACCAGCGGCCCGTCATCATCGCGCCGGCGCCCATGGCCCCGCCGCCGGTCTACATGTGGGTGCCGCCCGGCCATGCCAAGCACTGGGGCAAGCACTGCGCACGCTACGGTGCCTGCGGTCGCCCGGTGTACTTCCTGCGCAATCCGCCGCCGCACTGGCGCGCCGGGCCGCCGCGCCACGATCCTCGCTGGCGCGAGGAGCGCCGCCACCGCGAATGGGAGCACCGCCGCGATGACCGCCGCTGGGACCGCCACGACCGCCACGATCGGCATGACCGCCACGACGACCACCGCGGCCGCGGGCATGGCCATGATCGCGGCCGGGGCCATGACCGCGATTGAGCGTCACTGCGCCCCAATAAGTTGTATCAAGCAGTTGCGGCGCCCCGGCGTCGCAGCCTGCGGCCCAGGCTTGGCGTTGAGCTATGCCGGTTTGCTATAGCTGCTAGCGGGCTTGCCCAGTAGTGCCTGGCCCGCGCCATGCTCACAATAGCTGTCATACCCATACTGATAGAGACAGCCATGCAAACGGCCATTCCCTGCCTGCTGATGCGGGGCGGTACTTCCAAGGGCCCTTTCTTCCGGGCCAGCGATCTTCCCTCCGACCTGCCCACGCGCGACCGCGTGCTGCTGGCGGCCATGGGATCGCCCGACAGGCGCCAGATCGACGGCGTGGGTGGCGCGCATCCGCTGACCAGCAAGGTCGGCATCGTCAGCCTCTCCGACAAGGAGGGCATAGACCTCGAATTCCTCTTCGCCCAGCTGCAGCCCGACAAGGACACGGTGGACACCACGCCCAACTGCGGCAACATGCTGGCCGGCGTGGTTCCCTTTGCGCTGGAGACCGGCATGGTGCAGCCGCGTGGCCAGACCAGCACCTTCCGCGTGCTGACACTCAACACCGGCATGGCGGCCGACATCACGGTGCAGACGCCCGGCGGCCAGGTCGAGTACGAAGGCTCGGCCCGCATCGACGGCGCGCCCGGCAGCTCGGCACCCATCGAAATCAGTTTCCTGGACACGGCCGGCTCGGTCTGCTCTGGCCTGCTGCCCACGGGCAAGCCCCGGGACACGGTCACGGTGACGGGCGAGGGGTTCGAGCCCTTCACGCTTGACGTCACCTGCATAGACAACGGCATGCCGCTGGTGATCTTCAAGGCGTCCGATGTGGGTGCCACCGGGCAGGAGACCGTGGCCGAGCTCAACGCCGACACCGACCTCAAGCGCCGCATCGAGGCGCTGCGCCTGCAGATCTCGCAGACCATGGGCCTGGGCGATGTCTCGGCCAAGAACTACCCCAAGATGACGCTGATCGCGCCGCCCCAGCATGGCGGCGCGCTGACCACGCGCAGCTTCATCCCCCATGTCTGCCATGACGCCATCGGCGTGCTGGCGGCCGTCACCGTGGGCACGGCGGTGAAGATGCCGGGCACCGTGTGCGAGGGCGTGGCACAGCTGCAGCAGGGCACGGGTCCGCTCACCGTCTCGGTGGAGCATCCCACGGGCGAGTTCAGCGTCACGCTGGACAGCGACCCGGCCCATCCCGACGTGGTGACCAAGGCGGCCCTGCTGCGCACGGCGCGCCTGCTGATGCGTGGCGAGGTCATGGTGCCGCGCTCGGTCTGGGACGGCCGCAGGCAGGACTGAAGAAACAGCGCAGGGGCTTGCCGGCCTCTGCGGTGCAAGGGGCGGGCCGCGCGCGCAGATGCGGTATCCGCCAGGCTGAGAGACAGTGGAAGAGACAAGTCATGACATCCGTCCAGAAGGACGCCGCAGCAACCGGCGTCAATGTGCAGACCCTGCTCAACGAGCACCCGTTTTCGGGATTCCAGTGGGTGATCTTTGCGCTGTGTTTCCTGATCGTTCTGCTCGATGGCTTTGATACGGCGGCCATCGGCTATATCGCGCCCTCGCTGATCACCGAATGGGGCGTGAGCAAGCCCGCGCTGGCGCCCGTGCTCAGCGCTGCGCTGTTCGGCCTGGCCGCAGGCGCGATCTTCTCGGGCCCGCTGGCCGACCGCCTGGGCCGCAAGACCGTGCTCGTGGGCTCGGTCGCGGTGTTTGCCGTGGCCTGCCTGGGTTCCGGCTTTTCCCCCGACATCTGGACCCTGGCCGTGCTGCGCTTCGTCACCGGCCTGGGCCTGGGCGCCGCCATGCCCAATGCCGTCACGCTGATGAGCGAGTACTGCCCTGATTCGCGCCGTGCCACGCTGACCAACGCCATGTTTTGCGGATTTCCGCTGGGCGCGGCCTTCGGCGGCTTTCTGGCGGCCTGGATGATCCCGCATTTCGGCTGGCGCAGCGTGCTCATCCTGGGCGGTGCCGCGCCGCTGCTGCTGCTGGTGGCCCTGGTCGTGCTGCTGCCTGAATCCGTGCGCCACATGGTGGCCAACAACTACCCGGCCGATCGCATCCGCAAGGTGCTGGCGCGCATTGCCGGTGATGCCGTGCAGGGCGTGCAGCGTTTCGTGCTGACCGAGGCCAGGCCCGAGGCCCAGGCCGGCAGCGGCATGGGCGTGGTGCTGTCGCGCCAGTACCGCGTGGGCTCGGTGATGCTGTGGATCGCCTACTTCATGGGCCTGGTCATCTTCTACGCGCTGATGAACTGGATGCCCGTGCTGTTCAAGGAAGCGGGCCTGGACCCCAAGACCGGCACCCTGGTGGCGGCGCTGTTCCCGCTGGGCGGCGTGGGCGCCGTGCTGTTCGGCTGGCTCATGGACCGCTTCAATGCCAACCGCATCATCGCCATCGGCTATGCGCTGACGGCGGCCTCCATCTGGTGGATAGGCCAGACGGCCGGCCACCTGGGCTGGCTGGTGGTGGCCGTCTTCCTGGCCGGCACCATCATGAACACCGCCCAGTCGTCCATGCCGGCGCTGGCCGCCGCCTTCTATCCGACACGCGGCCGCGCCACGGGCGTGGCCTGGATGCTGGGCATCGGGCGCTTCGGCGGCATCGCGGGCTCTTTCCTGGTGGCCGAGCTGTCGGCGCGCCACATGGCCTTCAGCGAGATCTTTGCCGTGGTGGCCATTCCTGGCGTGATCGCCATGGCCGCCCTCATCATCAAGCAGTACAGCAGTCCCGAGCCGCAGGGCGGCGCGGTGCCTGCCGCACCCCTTCATTGACACATTTCCACCCCATAAAGACGCAGGAGACCCTCCGATGATCATCGACGTACACGGCCACTACACCACCGCGCCCGCGGCCCTGGGCGCCTGGCGCGACCTGCAGATCGCGGGACTCAAGGACCCGTCCAAGGCCCCGCGGGCCAGCGAGCTGAAGATCAGCGACGACGAGATCCGCGAGACCATCGAGACCAACCAGCTCAAGCTGATGAAGCAGCGCGGCTCCGATCTCACCATCTTCAGCCCGCGCGCCAGCTTCATGGCGCACCACATCGGCGACTTCGAGACATCGAGCACCTGGGCCGCCATCTGCAACGAGCTGTGCTACCGCGTCAGCCAGCTGTTCCCCGATCACTTCATCCCGGCCGCCATGCTGCCGCAGTCGCCCGGGGTGGACCCCAAGACCTGCATTCCCGAGCTGGTCAAGTGCGTGGAGCAGTACGGCAACGTGGGCATCAACCTGAACCCCGATCCGTCAGGCGGCCACTGGACCTCGCCCCCGCTGTCGGACCGCTCCTGGTACCCCATCTACGAAAAGATGGTGGAGTACGACATCCCGGCCATGGTCCACGTCTCCACCAGCTGCAACGCGTGCTTCCACACCACGGGCGCCCACTACCTGAATGCCGACACCACGGCCTTCATGCAGTGCCTGACCAGCGACCTGTTCAAGGACTTCCCCACGCTCAAGTTCCTGATCCCCCATGGCGGCGGCGCCGTGCCCTACCACTGGGGCCGTTTCCGCGGCCTGGCGCAGGAACTCAAGAAGCCGCTGCTGGACGAGCACCTGCTCAACAACATCTTCTTCGACACCTGCGTCTACCACCAGCCGGGCATCGATCTGCTGACCAAGGTGATCCCGGTCAAGAACATCCTGTTCGCCAGCGAGATGATCGGCGCCGTGCGCGGCATCGATCCGACCACGGGCCACTACTACGACGACACCAAGCGCTACATCGAGGCCACGGCCAACCTCACCGAAGAAGAGCGCTACCAGGTCTACGAAGGCAACGCGCGCCGCGTGTTCCCGCGCCTGGACGCCGCCCTCAAGCAAAAGGGCCTGTAAGCAGGCCGCCACCACAGATCAAGGAGAGCACCATGTACGAACTCGGTGTGGTTTACCGCAACATCCAGCGCGCCGACCGCGCGGCCGCCGACGGCCTGGCCGCCCTGGGCTCGGCCACCGTCCACGAGGCCATGGGCCGCGTGGGCCTGCTCAAGCCCTATATGCGTCCCATCTACGCGGGCCAGCAGGTCTCGGGCACGGCCGTCACCGTGCTGCTGCAGCCCGGCGACAACTGGATGATGCATGTGGCCGCAGAGCAGATCCAGCCCGGCGACATCGTGGTCGCGGCCGTGACCTCGGAATGCACGGACGGCTACTTCGGCGACCTGCTGGCCACCAGCTTCCAGGCGCGCGGCGCGCGTGCGCTGATCATCGACGCCGGCGTGCGCGACGTGAAGACGCTGCAGGAAATGAACTTCCCCGTGTGGAGCCGCGCCATCTCCTCCAAGGGCACGATCAAGGCCACGCTGGGCTCGGTCAACATCCCCGTGGTCTGCGCAGGCATGTGGGTCACGCCCGGCGACGTGATCGTGGCCGACGATGACGGCGTGGTCTGCGTGCCCGCCGCCAAGGCCGCCGAAACCCTGGCTGCCGCGCAAAAGCGCGAGAGCTTCGAGGGCGAAAAGCGCGCCAAGCTGGCTTCCGGCGTGCTGGGCCTGGACATGTACAAGATGCGCGAGCCGCTCGAAAAGGCCGGCCTTCGTTACATCGATTGAAGGAGGGAACATGAGCGCTTTTGAAAAGACCCCCGGCTGGCTGGACTGGTACGCCGGCCCCTCCAAGCCCAAGTTCCAGGTGCCCGCAGGCGCTGTCGATGCCCACTGCCACGTCTTCGGCCCTGGCGATGAATTCCCGTTCGCGCCCGAGCGCAAGTACACGCCCTGCGATGCCAGCAAGCAGCAGCTGTTCGCGCTGCGCGACCACCTGGGCTTTGCGCGCAACGTCATCGTGCAGGCCACCTGCCACGGCGCCGACAACCGCGCCATGGTCGATGCCTGCAAGGCCGCCGGCGGCAAGGCGCGCGGCGTGGCCACGGTGCGCCGCAGCGTGACCGACGAGGAACTGCAGGAACTGCACGCCGCCGGCGTGCGCGGCGTGCGCTTCAACTTCGTCAAGCGCCTGGTGGACTTCACGCCCAAGGACGAGCTGATGGAGATCGCGGGCCGCATCGCCAAGCTCGGCTGGCATGTGGTCATCTACTTCGAGGCCGTGGACCTGCCCGAGCTGTGGGATTTCTTCACCAGCCTGCCCACCACCGTGGTCGTGGACCACATGGGCCGCCCCGACGTGAGCAAGCCCGTGGACGGGCCCGAGTTCGAGCTGTTCCTCAAGTTCATGCGCGAGCACCAGAACGTCTGGAGCAAGGTCAGCTGCCCCGAGCGCCTGTCCGTCACCGGCCCCAAGGCGCTGGACGGCGAGCAAAATGCCTACCGTGACGTGGTGCCCTTCGCCCGCCGCGTGGTCGAGGAATTCCCCGACCGCGTGCTGTGGGGAACCGACTGGCCCCACCCCAATCTGAAGGACCACATGCCCGACGACGGCCTGCTGGTCGATTTCATCCCGCACATCGCCCCCACGGCCGAACTGCAGCGCAAGCTGTTGGTGGACAACCCCATGCGCCTTTACTGGCCCGAAGAGGCCTGAAGGCGACCATGTCCGGCCTGGGTGCCGGACATATTCAAGGAGATATCCATGGCATTGGACAAACCCTATCTGGACGTGCCCGGCACCATCATTTTCGATGCCGAGCAGTCCCGCAAAGGCTACTGGCTCAACCAGTTCTGCATGTCGCTGATGAAGGCCGAGAATCGCGAGCGCTTCAAGGCCGACGAGCGTGCCTACCTGGACGAATGGGCCATGAGCGAGGAGCAGAAGCAGGCCGTGCTGGCCCGCGATCTGAACTGGTGCATGCGCACGGGCGGCAACATCTACTTCCTGGCCAAGATCGGCGCCACGGATGGCAAGAGCTTCCAGCAAATGGCCGGCTCCATGACCGGCATGTCGGAAGAGGAATACCGCAACATGATGGTGAGCGGAGGCCGTTCGGCCGAAGGCAACCGCCGCGTGGGCGAGGAGGGCGATGCCCAGGCCCACCGCCAGCCGCAGGGCAAGGCCGGCAGCGTGGACAAGAACAACAAGGAAGGCAACTGAAATGGCGCGCATCACCGCATCCGTCTACACCTCGCATGTGCCCGCCATCGGCGCGGCCATGGACCTGGGCAAGGTGGGCGACCCCTATTGGCAGCCGCTGTTCAAGGGCTTCGAGCACTCGCGCCAATGGCTCAAGGACAACAAGCCCGACGTGATCTTCCTGGTCTACAACGACCACGCGACCGCGTTCAGCCTGGACTTCATCCCGACGTTTGCCATCGGCACGGCCGCTGAATACCAGCCCGCCGACGAAGGCTGGGGCCCGCGCCCCGTGCCCAAGGTCATCGGCCATCCGGAACTGGCCAGCCACATTGCGCAGTCGGTGATCCAGCAGGACTTCGACCTGACCATCGTCAACAAGATGGACGTGGACCACGGCCTGACCGTGCCGCTGTCGCTGATGTGCGGCGAGCAGGACGCGCGCACGGGCGCCTGGCCCTGCCCGGTGATTCCGTTTGCCGTCAACGTGGTGCAGTACCCCGTGCCGTCGGGCCAGCGCTGCTTCAACCTGGGCCGCGCCATCCGCCGCGCCGTGGAAAGCTTCGACGAAGACCTGAACGTGCAGATCTGGGGCACGGGCGGCATGAGCCACCAGCTGCAGGGCGCGCGTGCGGGCCTGATCAACAAGGAGTGGGACAACCGCTTCCTGGACCTGCTGATCGAGAACCCTGCCGGCCTGGCCAAGATGCCGCATATCGACTACGTGCGCGAGGCCGGCTCCGAAGGCATCGAGCTGGTGATGTGGCTGATCGCGCGCGGCGCCATGGCCGATGTGGATGGCCCCGCGCCGCTGCCCAAGGTCAACCACCGCTTCTACCATGTGCCGGCATCGAACACCGCTGTCGGGCATCTCATCCTGGAGAACGGCTGAGGCCCCCGCGTTCATCACTGCGTGTATTCACTGCCCCCCGAGGGGGCCTTCGCCTCCTTGAGGCGGCTCTACGGAGACTCATATGAGCAACAAGACCATCAAAGTCGCCCTGGCGGGCGCCGGTGCCTTCGGCATCAAGCACCTGGACGGCATCAAGAACATCGACGGCGTGGAAGTCGTCTCCCTGGTGGGCCGCGAGCTGGCCAAGACCCAGGAAGTGGCCGACAAGTACGGCATCCAGCATGTGACCACCGAGCTGGCCGACAGCCTGGCCCTGCCCGAGGTGGACGCCGTCATCCTGTGCACGCCCACGCAGATGCACGCCGCCCAGGCCATCGAATGCCTGAAGGCCGGCAAGCATGTGCAGGTGGAGATCCCGCTGGCCGACAGCCTCAAGGACGCGCAGGCCGTGGCCGATCTGCAAAAGCAGACCGGCCTGGTGGCCATGTGCGGCCATACGCGCCGCTTCAACCCCAGCCACCAGTGGGTGCACAAGAAGATCGCGGCCGGCGAGTTCAACATCCAGCAGATGGATGTGCAGACCTACTTCTTCCGCCGCACCAACATGAACGCGCTGGGCCAGGCCCGCAGCTGGACCGACCACCTGCTGTGGCACCACGCTGCCCACACCGTGGACCTGTTCGCCTACCAGGCCGGCAGCCCCATCGTGAAGGCCAACGCCGTGCAAGGCCCCATCCACCCGGAACTGGGCATTGCCATGGACATGAGCATCCAGCTCAAGGCCGCCAATGGCGCCATCTGCACGCTGAGCCTGTCGTTCAACAACGACGGCCCGCTGGGCACCTTCTTCCGCTACATCGGCGACACCGGCACCTACATTGCGCGCTATGACGACCTGGTCAACGGCAAGGAAGAGAAGATCGACGTTTCCAAGGTCGATGTGTCCATGAACGGCATCGAGCTGCAGGACCGCGAGTTCTTCGCCGCCATCCGCGAAGGCCGCGAGCCCAATTCCAGCGTGGCTCAGGTGCTGCCCTGCTATCAGGTCCTGCACGACCTGGAAAAACAGCTCACCCCCTGAGCCGCTTCGCGTCTTCCCCCTGAAAGGGGGACGACACCCTCGGTGCGGGGCGGCCCTTCCTCGGTGTCTCTGAGTTGGGCCGCGCCAGTTTTACGCGTATTTGATCGTAGGAGAGCGATGCCACTTGGGCGTGGCACGACGATCATGTTTCCACCCGGAGTACCGCAATGACCGATTCCTCCTCCAGCAGCCGGGAAGACGTGCCCGAGGCGTCCAATCGCCTCGGGATCGACGGCATAGAGTTCATCGAGTACACGACCAGCCAGCCCCAGGCCCTGGGCCAGGTGCTGGAGGGGCTGGGTTTTCGCCCCGTGGCGCGGCACCGCTCGCGCGAGGTGACGCTGTACCGGCAGGGGGACATGAACCTGGTGGTCAATGCGGGCGCCGCCGATGTGCTGGCCCATGCCGCGTCCGACGGGCAGCCCGTCATCTCGGCCGTGGCGCTGCGCGTGCAGGATGCCCTGCAGGCGCATACGCGCTGCATCGAGCTGGGAGCCTGGGCGGCGCCCAGCCAGGCCCAGGCGATGGAGCTGCACATCCCGGCCATCCACGGCCCGGGTGGCAGCCGCTTCTACTTTGTCGATCGATGGCAGGAGTTCTCCATCTATGACATCGACTTCAAGCCCGTTGCCGGGGCCGATCCCCATCCGCCGGCGCTGGCCGGCCTGGGCTATTTCGGCGTGGTCCAGTACATAGGGCGTGGCCGCAGCGCCGACTGGATCACCTACTTCGAACGCATGTTCGACTTCCACCTGCTGCCCGATGCGCAGCGCTTCGGCATCCTGCCCAAGGGCAAGCTCATGCGCAGTCCTTGCAAGCGCTTCCTGTGGCAGCTCATCGAGCCCGATCCGGGCCTGGAGTGGGACGACATGCCCGAGCGCCTGCAGCGCATCGGCCTGGGCACCACCGACGTGCCTGCTGCCGTGCAGGCCTTGCGCCAGCGCGGCGTGGAGTTCGTGGAATCGAGCCGCCTGCACCCCGATGACCGCGGCGCGCTCACGCGCAACGCCATGGGCACCGTGGTGTTCGAGCTGGTGCACCGCGACGCCTAGCGCAAAGCCTGGCGCGCCGCCGTCCGATTCAACCGCCGATACACACAACGATCCTGGAGGGCAACATGGGCTTGCTGGACAGCTATGGCATGGACACCATCACTCTGAATGGCTCACTGGAGGCCAAGCTCGACGCCATCCGGCGCGCGGGCTTCACCCAGGTCATGCTCAGCGCGCGCGACCTGGCCGGCCACCCCGGCGGCGTCAAGGCGGCAGCGGCGGCCGTGCGCGCCAGCGGCCTGCGGCCCACGGGCTTTCAGGTGCTGCGCGACTTCGAGGGCCTGTCCGACCATCTGCACCACTACAAGGTGGACATCGCCAAATCCATGCTGGAGATGTGCGCCGAGATCGGCAGCCCCGTGCTGCTGGCCTGCTCGTCCACCTCGCGCCATGCCACGGGCGACCTCGACGTGATTGCGCGCGACCTGCGCAAGCTGGCCATGCTCGGCATTCCGCTGGGCGTGAAGATCGCCTACGAGGGCCTGTCCTGGGGCCGCAACGTCAACGAATTCACCACCAGCTGGGACGTGGTCTGCCGCGCCGACATGTCCAACCTGGGCATCGGCCTGGACTCCTTCCACATCCTGGCCGCCAAGACGCCGCTGGATGCGCTGGAGCTGATCGACCGCGACAAGATCTTCCTGGTGCAGCTGTCCGACTTCATGTGGCATGACGCGCCCACCTTCGAGGAACGCATGGCCACGGCGCGCACCTTTCGCGTGTTTCCGGGCGAGGGCGTGCACAGCGAGCGCCTGGCCGACCTGGTGCTGCGCCTGGACCGCCTGGGCTACCGTGGCGACTACAGCTTCGAGGTCTTCAACGACGACTACCAGCAACTGCCGCTGGACACCGTGGCCGAGCGCGCGCGCCGCAGCGCGCAGTGGCTCAACGACGACGTGCTGCACCGGCCCGTGCCGCTGCCAGCCTGGGCGCGCACGGGCGTGCGGGGCGCTGCGGTTTGACGGCAAAATCGTTGTGCGAATGCACTGCAAGGGAGCGCCGGCCGCTCCCTTTCTTCTTTTCCCTGTGAGCCACCATGACCAACCTGTCCACACGAAACCTGGGTCCCTTCTCCGTCAGCGCCGTCGGCCTGGGCTGCATGAACCTCAGCCACGCCTATGGCCATCCGCCGTCGCCCGAGCAGGGCAGGGCCGTGCTGCATGCGGCGCTGGACGCCGGTGTCACGCTGTTCGATACGGCGGCGCTGTATGGCTTCGGCGCCAATGAATCCCTGGTCGGCCCCGTGCTCAAGTCCCACCGCAACCACATCACCCTGGCCAGCAAATGCGGCATGGCCGGCGTGCGCGGCGATGACGGCGTGGTGCGCCGCGTGATCGATGGCCACCCCAGGACCCTGCGCCGCAATTGCGAAGACAGCCTGCAGCGCCTGGGCACCGATGTCATCGACCTCTACTACCTGCACCGCTGGGACCGCCGCGTGCCCATCGAGGAATCGGTGGGCGAGATGTCGCGCCTGGTGGAAGAGGGCAAGGTGCGCGCCCTGGGCCTGTCCGAGATCGGCGCCGACGCGCTGCGCCGCGCCCATGCCACCTTCCCCATCGCCGCGCTGCAAAGCGAGTATTCGCTGTGGTCGCGCAATGCCGAGCTGGGCACGCTGCAGGCCTGCAAGGAACTGGGCATTGCCTACGTGGCCTTCAGCCCGCTGGGCCGCGCCTTCCTCACCGGCAAGCTCCAGGAGGTCCAGGGCCTGGTCAAGGGCGATATCCGCGCCGCCATGCCGCGCTTTGCGCCCGAGGCCTATGCGAAGAACCTGCAGCTGCTCGCGCCCATGCAGTCCATTGCCGAGCGCGCCGACTGCACGCTGGCCGAGCTGGCCATCGCCTGGGTGCTGCACCAGGGCGAGCATGTGATTGCCCTGCCGGGCACCACCAGCGTGGACCACCTGCACGAAGACCTGCGCGGCGGCGCCGTGCGCCTGGATGCGGCCCTGCTGGCCGAACTGGACGACCTCTTCAAGCCCGAGCGCATCCAGGGCGACCGCTATGCCGTGGCCTCGCAGCGCGAGGTGGATACGGAAAAGTACGCGTTCGAGACCGTCTGAACACGCCGCAGGCCGCTCATGGCATGGATGCGGCCAGGTCGAATGGCGCCGTGGGCGTGCCCTGGTGGAAGCGCATCTGCCAGCCCCGCACCGTGCGCAGCCAGACCGAGGAGCGCAGCGTATGCCGGCCGGCCGTTCCATCCTCGGCCACGCTGGCCGAGCGGTAGGTCAGCAGCGCGCTGTCCGGTCCCAGGCGCGCCAGCGCAAAGCCGCCTGACACCAGCCGGGCAGGGGCCTGTGCTGGCAAGGCGGCCGCCAGGCTGTCCACGGTGGCGGCCCGGTCGTGCATGCCGCCCGATCGGCCGAATTCCAGAAAGTCTTCATGCAGCAGCGCCTGCAGCTGGCCTGCGTCCGATCGCACCTGCGGATCGTGCAGCCGCACTTCCAGTGCCTGCAGATGCTGCAGCAGATGGTCGTCGCCGCCATGCATGTCCAGGTCAGGAAGTTGCGCCATGGCCGTGTTGTTCACCATCAGATCAGATCCCGCATGGCCTGCGCCGTCTCGCGCAGCATGGGCAGCACGCGCGCCACGGCGTCCTTGCCGGTTTCGCGGCCCATGGGCATGGTGATGTTGAGGGCGCCGGCCAGCGCGCCGTGGCGGTCGCGCAGCGGCACGGCAATGCCGCGCGAGTCCAGGTTCAGCTGCTGCTCGCACAGCGCCCAGTCCTGGGTGCGGATCAAGGCCAGCTCGCGGCGCATTTCGGCGGGGCAGGTGATGGTGTGCGAGGTGAAGACCGTCAGCGCGCGGTTGTCCAGCCAGTGCTCCAGCTCGGCGTCGCTGCGCATGGACAGCATCAGCATGCCGGCCGCCGTGACCTGGGCCGGCACGCGCGCGCCCAGCACGTAGCCGGTGTTCATGTTGCGGTTGGGTCCGTTGCGCGCGATGTAGACCACCTCGTCGTCGTCCAGCACCGCCAGGTAGGCGGTTTCATGGGTGCCGGCGGCCACGCGCTGCAGGAACGGCTGGACGATGCGCGGCAGCCGCGCCGACTCCAGGTACGACTGCCCCAGCCGCAGCACGCGCGGCGTGAGCCAGAACAGCTTGCCGTCCCCCGCCACGTAGCCCATGTGCTGCAGCGTCAGCAGGTAGCGCCGCGCGGCGGTGCGCGTCATGCCCGTGCGCTGGCCGGCCTCGGCGGCCGTCATGCGCGGGTGGGCGTCGTCAAAGGCTTCGATGATCGATACGCCGCGTTCCAGTCCGGCAATCCAGTCGCGCTGGGCGAGGGTGGAAGGTGTTGTCATGACGGTTTTGATTTTTCCGTATTAACCCTGGGTGCGTGCGATTATCGAACAGCGCGGTGCGATCAGCGCACATGCCTTTCGAAATTGGCTTGGGCGCATCCATAGGCGGGAACTACATTTTTTACATCCCGCCGGCCTGGCCGCAAGCATCGGGCAGGGGCCTTTTCTACATGGAGGAGACAACACATGAGCGCAACCCCGATACACACACAGCCCACCGGGCACCAGCCGCGCAAGGCCGCCACCAGCGGCTGGATAGGCTCGGCCCTGGAGTACTACGACTTCTTCATCTACGCCACGGCGGCTGCGCTGATCTTTCCGCAGATCTTCTTTCCGCAGGGTGATCCGGCGATTGCCATCATCGCCTCGCTGGCCACCTATGGCGTGGGCTATGTGGCGCGGCCCATCGGCGCCTTCGTGCTGGGCCACCTGGGCGACACGCACGGGCGCAAGCAGGTGCTGGTGTGGTGCATGTTCCTGATGGGCTTTTCCACCATCGCCGTGGGCCTGCTGCCCACCTATGACCAGGTCGGCCTGTGGGCGCCCGCGCTGCTGGTGCTGATGCGGCTGATACAGGGCTTCGCGGTGGCCGGCGAGATCTCGGGCGCCAGCTCCATGATCCTGGAGCATGCCCCGTTCGGGCGGCGCGGCTTCTTCGCCAGCTTCACGCTGCAGGGCGTGCAGGCCGGCCAGATCCTGGCAGCGGCTGTGTTCCTGCCGCTGGCGCACTACATGCCTCCCGAGCAGTTCAACAGCTGGGGCTGGCGCATTCCCTTCATCCTGAGCTTCGTCGTCATCATCGCGGGCTGGATCATCCGCCGCGAGGTCAACGAGACCCCGGCCTTCACGGCAGCAGGCCGCAGCAAGGCGCGTCCGCGCTCGCCCGTGGTCGAGGCCTTCCGCCACCATTCGCCCGACATGCTGCGCGTGGTCTGCATGGCGCTGATGAACGTGATCCCGGTGGTGGCCACCATCTTCGGCGCGGCCTACGCCGTGCAGCCCGCCTATGGCATCGGCTTCGCCAAGGACATGTACCTGTGGATTCCCGTGGTGGGCAACATCGTCGCGGTGCTGGTGATCCCCATGGTGGGCAACCTGTCCGACCGCATCGGCCGGCGCCCGCCCATCATCTTCGGCGCGCTGCTGTCGGGCCTGCTGGCCATCGGCTACCTCTACGCCATCAGCGAACGCAACATGCCGCTGGCCTTCGCCATGTCCATCCTGATGTGGGGCGTGGTCTACCAGGGCTACAACGCGGTGTTCCCCAGCTTCTACCCCGAGCTGTTCCCCACCCGCACCCGCGTCTCGGCCATGGCCATCTCGCAGAACGTGGGCACGGCCATCACCGCCATGCTGCCCGCGCTGTTCACGGCCGTGGCGCCTCCGGGTGCGCACAACATCTGGCTGACCGTGGGCCTGATCGCCTTCGGCATCACCGTGGTGGCCGCCCTGGCCGCGTGGAGCGCCCGCGAGACCTACCGCGTGCGCATGGAAGACCTGGGCGAGGCCGGTGCGCAGCCCGTGGCAGCTGCCGAGTACGACCGCCTGCGCAACCAGGCCCTGGCCCAGTCCGGCCGCTGAATCCTGCAACCCAAGGCATCCGAAGGCCCCAGGAAATGATTTCCGGAAAAACCACCCTCATCGCGCACATCGGCGACCCGACCGAGACCTTCAAGTCGCCCATGATCTACAACCCGTGGTTCGACAGCCGGGGCATAGACGCCTGCGTCGTGCCCATGGGCGTGAAGGCGGCGCATTTCGCCAGCGACTTTGCCGCCATCATGCGTTTCACCAACCTGCGCGGCGCGCTGATCACCATGCCGCACAAGGTGTCCGTGGTGGACCTGGTGCACGAGGTCACGCCCGCCGTGCACATTGCAGGCGCCTGCAATGCCGTGCTGCGGCGCGAGGACGGCACGCTGCTGGGCGACCAGTTCGACGGCGCGGGCTTTGTGCGCGGCGTGCTGCGCAAGGGGCGGCAGCTGCAGGGCGCGCGGGTGCTGATTTCCGGGGCGGGTGGCGTGGGCTCGGCGATTGCCGCCTCGCTGGCGGCGGCCGGCGTGGGCGAGCTGATGCTGTTCGATACGCGGGACGAGAGCGCGCAGGCCCTGGCAGGGCGGCTCGCTGCCTACTACCCGAGGATGAAGGTGGGCACGGGCTCCAGGGACCCGCGGGGCTTTGACGTGGTCGTCAACGCCACGCCGCTGGGCATGAAGGACGATGACCCGCTGCCGTTCGATGTGCAGCGCATCGCACCCACCGCCTTTGTGGGCGAGGTGGTGATGAAGTCCGAGTTCACGCCGCTGCTGCGCGCCGTGCGCGACAAGGGCTGCGACTTCCAGGTGGGCACGGACATGCTGTTCGAGATGATTCCCGCCTACCTCGAATTCTTCGGCTTCGGCAGCGCCACGCCCGACGAGCTGCGCGCCACCGCCCACATCTCCTACTGATCCAGCCGACAGACAACCGGCCCTGGATGCGTCCGGGGCAGGGCGCAGCCACGCCCGAAAAAGCAGTTTTCACAGAGAAGGAGACAAGACCATGCAACAGCAAATGCACCAGACACCGCGAGTGCCGCAGCGCGGGGCCCTTCGCATCCTGGCCCTGACCACCGTGCTGGGCGCCTGGGGCGCGGGCGCCCAGGCCCAGTCCTCGGTCACCATCTACGGCAGCGTGGACCAGTACATCAACCACATGCGCAGCAGCTCGGGCGCATCCATGACCACGCTGGAGGACGGCGCCCTGCTGCGCAGCCGCCTGGGCTTTCGCGGTCAGGAAGACCTGGGTGGTGGCCTGTACGCGAAGTTCCAGCTGGAGATGGGCATCAACGCCGACAACGGCACGCAGGCCGACAGCACGCGCGGCTTCGACCGCCAAAGCTGGGTGGGCCTGGGCGGCGGCTGGGGCGAGGTGCGGCTGGGCCGGCAGAACACGGTGATCTTCGGGCGCGGCGACTACATCGACTTCACCTCGCGCACCTTGGGATCGATGGTCAACAACTTCGGCGTGCCCTCGCGCTTCGACAACGACATCTCCTACACCTCGCCGCGCATGGCCGGCTTCCTGTTCGAGGCCCACTACGCCATGGCCGAGACCGGTGCTCCAGCGCGCCAGGCCATCTACCAGCTGGGCCTGGACTACCTGAACGGCCCCTACCGCGTCGGCTATGCCGGGCTGTATGCGCGTGCGCCGCAGAGCGCGGCCTATACCGACGCGGTCCGCTACGACAACCTCTACGCCAACTACGACTACGGCAAGGGCAAGGTCCAGCTGGCCTTTGTGCGGTCCAACAACAGCACGGCGGGCTCGGCGGGCAACAACACGGGCACGGTGCTGGGCAATGTGGGCGGGCTGGTGGCGGGCACGAATGCCGATGTGCGCCGCTTCTACCGCGTCTGGCAGCTGTCGGCCGACTACCGCGTGACGCCGCAGCTGCGCGTGGGCGCACTGTGGGGCCGCATACAGGATGGCTCGGACAGCGGGCGCGGCGCATCGGGCGGGGCCATCGCGGCCTACTACGACCTGTCCAGGCGCACCATGCTCTACGCGGTGGCCGAGCAGTTGAAGAACGACCGCAATGCGGGCTTTAGGCTGGCGGCCTCGGGCGGCATGAAGCCCAACTTCACATCGGCCGACGACGTCAACGGCCGCACCATCAAGGGCGTGCAGCTGGGCGTGCTGCACCGCTTCTGAGGGGGCATGCCATGGCACAGCTGCACCCGCTTCGCATTGCCGTGGCCGGCGCCGGCGCGATCGGCCAGGCCCATATCGCCGCCATCGGGGCCCAGGCGGATTGCCACCTGTCCGCCATCGTGGACCCGGCGCCCGCAGCCCGGGAGCTTGCCCAAAGGGCCGGGGTGCCGCTGTGGCGCGACCTGGGCGAGCTGATCGCCCATGACCGGCCCGACGCCGTGGTGCTGGCCACGCCCAACCGCCTGCATGCCCCGCAGGCGGCCCAGTGCATGCATGCGCGCCTGCCCATACTGCTGGAAAAACCCGTGACCGCCACCGTGGCCGAGGCCCAGCGGCTGGCCGCGCTGGCCGATCGCTGCGGCGCCCGGCTGCTGGTGGGCCACCACCGCGCCCACAGCCCGATCATGGCGCGGGCCGCAGCCCTCATCGCCCAGGGGCGGCTGGGCCGCCTGGTGGCCGTGACCGGTGCGGCCCTGTTCTACAAGCCGGACGCCTACTTCGAGGAAGGCTCCTGGCGTCGCGAGGCCGGTGGCGGCCCCATCCTGCTCAACATGATCCACGAGGTCCACAACCTGCGCATGCTGTGCGGCGACATCGTGGCCGTGCAGGCCTTCGCCTCGCATGCCACGCGCGGTTTTGCCGTGGAAGACACGGTGGCCATCAACCTGCGCTTTGCCAGCGGTGCGCTGGGCAGCTTTGTGCTTTCGGACACGGCCGCCAGCGCGCGCAGCTGGGAGCAGACCTCGCAGGAGAACAAGGCCTATGCCAGCTATGAGGACGAAGACTGCTACCTGGTGGCGGGCACCTTCGGCTCGCTGGCCATACCGAGCATGCGGCTGAAGACCTATGCATCGGCCGGCCAGCGCTCCTGGAATGAGCCATTCGACCTGGATGTGGCCGCCGTGGAGCGCGAAGACCCGCTGGTGCGCCAGATGGCGCATTTCGCGCAGGTGGCGCGCGGCCTGGCGCAGCCTCTGGTCAGCGTGCACGACGGCCTGCGCAACCTGCAGATCACCGAGGCCATTGCAGAGGCTGCCCGCATGGGCGCCGCCATCGACACCACGGCGTGACCCGGACATCACCGGCGCGCCATCCTCCATCCATGACATCAAGCCACGGAGCCTCCATGAAAAAGATCCTGATGCTGCACGGCATCAACCACAACATGTTCGGCCAGCGCGACCCCGCCCAATACGGCACGGTCACGCTGGCCGAGATCGACGCCTCGCTGCGCAGCCTGGGCAGCCAACTGGGCTGCGAGGTGGACAGCTTCCAGACCAATTGCGAAGGCGCCATGTGCGATCGCATCCACCAGGGCTTTCGGGACGGCGTCGATGGCGTGCTCATCAACGCCGGCGCCTGGACGCACTACAGCTACGGCATCCGCGACGCGCTGGCCATGCTCACCGTGCCCGTGGTGGAGATCCACATGAGCAACATCCATGCGCGCGAGCCCTTCCGCCACCACTCGGTGTTTGCCGACATCGTCCGGGGCCAGATCTGCGGCTTCGGCGCGGACAGCTATCTGCTGGGCCTGCGGGCCGTGCTGTCCGCCGTCGCATAGGATGCATGGCGCGCAACTGGCCATGTATCGTCCTTCGAACTCCCTCGCTCGACGCGCCGCATGCCGTGACCAGGCTTCATTGAGATGAACTTCGCTGATCCCGGCCCGCGCCGCTCCGTTTCCTTTCTCCTGCTGCTGCCGCTGCTGCTGGCCGCGCAGCCGGTCGCCACCGATGGCTATCTGCCGGCGTTGCCCGAGATCGCGCGCGACCTGGGCTCGGCCAGCAGCAGCCTGACCGTGTTCATGCTGGCCTTCGGTGTCGCCCAGCTGGTGTGCGGACCGCTGGCCGACCGCTTCGGGCGCCGGCCCGTTCTGCTGACGGGTTTGGCCTGCTACACGGCAGCGGCGGCAGGCTGTGCGCTGGCGGGCAGCGCGGACGCACTGGTGGCCTGGCGCGCCGTGCAGGGCGCGGCCATGGCGGCCATCCTGGTGTGCGCACGGGCTGCGGTGCGCGACCTGTATCCGGCCCATGAAGGGCCGCGCATCATGGCCCGCGGCCTGATGGGCCTGGGGCTGGTGGCCCTGGTGGCGCCGATTGCCGGTGCATGGGGCGTCCAGGCCACCGGCTGGCGCTGGGTGCTGGTGGCGATGGGCGTCTACTCGCTGGCTTTGCTGGCACTGTGCTGGCGCACTTTCAGCGAGACGCGGCAAGCGCCGGCGGAGTCTGCCCCGGTCATCGCATCCGTACCCGTATCCGTATCCGCTGGCGGTGTGCGCCAGGTGTTCGCCGACCCCGGCTTTTGCGCCTGGACGGCGCTGGCCGCAACCACCTACGGCGGCATCTTCTGCTTTTTGCTGCTGTCGCCGATGGTGTACGTCGACCTGTTCGGCCTGTCGCCCGTGCTCTACGGCTGGATTCCAGCAGGCGGCTCGCTGGTCTACATCCTCGGCATCACATGGTGCCGGCGCCTGCTGTCGCGCCGCGGGCCGGTGCGCACGGTGCAGCTGGGCGCTTCGCTCAGTCTGCTGGGGCCGTGCATCCAGATCGCCGGCTGCGTGCTGGCGCCGGCCTCGCCCTTTCCACTGCTGCTGGGGCACGCGGTGTATGCGCTGGGCCATGGCCTGCACCAGCCTTGCGGCCAGGCGGGCGCGGTGGGTGGCCTGCCGCCGCAGCTGGCCGGGCGGGCCGTGTCGTGTTCGGGCTTCGCGATCATGTGCGTGGCCTTCTGCACCGGCCAGCTGGCGGCGCAATTTGTCGATCCGACGATGCGCCACCGTGCCTGGCCGATGGTGCTGCCCATGGCGCTGGCGGGCGTTGTGCTGGTCCTCATCGCCTTTGTCTGGCTGCCGCGGCTGTACCGGGTGGGGGCAGCGCAAAGGGTTCAGCCCCGGTCATGACACCGCTCATGCATCCGCGCGGTATTCACCCCGATGCTTCATGAACCGGTGGTAGGACATGCGCAGGTGCAGCTGCATCACCTGGCGTGCCAGCTCCCCATCCCTGGCACGTATGGCGATCACCAGGTCGCAGTGGTGGTGCAGGCTTTGCACCAGCTCTTCGGGCGTGTAGATGTAGAACGACCGCTTGATGATCGGCATGTCGATCATCGTCGCCAGCATGGTCTTGAGGCGCGGCGAGCCCGATGCCTCGATCAGCGCGTGGTGAAAATCCCGGTTGGCTGACTGCACCTCGCCAATGCCGTCGTGGCCAGCGGCAATGCCGGCCTCCATGCGCTGGTTGCTGGCCTCCAGCTCATCGGCCAGCCCCTCGCCGCCGCGCGTGGCCGCGAGGAACGAGGCGTACGGCTCCAGCAGCATGCGCAGCTGGAAGGTCTCCTCCACATCCCAGTCGCTCCACTCCGACACGCGGATACCCTGGCCCGCGCCATCGGTGGCCAGGCCATCTTCCACCAGGCGGTGCAGCGCATTGCGCACCGGTGTGCGGCTCAGTCCCAGGTCGCGGGCAATGGGCTCCTCCTTGAGCTGTTCGCCGGGTCGGTAGTGGCCGCCGATGAGCCGCTGCCGCAGAACCTCGTACGCCTTGTCTTTCACGTTTTGCACTGTGTTTGCACCAAGTGGATGGGAGTGGTGCGCCGATTCTAGGTGACGGCGGAGGGACCCGTTTCGCTTCGCTTCATTCCGAAAAATACAAAACAAGTACAAATATTCGAAGTTCTACGGGAAATCTCTAGGAAGAAAAAGGAGATGCACTCCGTAGACTGCGATGAATGTTTTAAATTTGTATTTTTATGAAGTTCGCAATACTGGGTGGTGGAATGGTCGGCGCCTGCTACATGCAGGCCTTTTTGGAGCAGGGGCACAGCCTGGTGGGCCTGTGCGAGCTGCAGCCCAACGCTGCGGTGGCCGACGCCGTGCAGGCCGCTGGCGCGCAGGTGCATGCCGCGCCCGGCGCCTGGCTGGCCGGGGCCGACGTGGTGGTGAGCGCCGTGTTCGGCACCGTGGCGCGCAGCCTGTTCGAGGCCTGCCTGCCCCATCTGCGCGATGGCGTGGTCTATGTGGACATGACCACGGCCGACCCGCAGGAGATGCGCGAATGCGGCGAGCTGGCCCGGCGCGTCGCCCAGGGCAGGGCGGTGCACTTCGTGGACGTGGCCATCACCGGCGCGGTCAACCTGGGCGGCAGCAAGACGCCGCTGCTCGTGGCCGGTGGCAAGGCCGGTTTTGTACAGGAATTGTTCTTGCCCCTTGGCGGCTCCGTTCGCGTGGTGGGCGGGCAGCCGGGCGATGCCGCCGCGCTCAAGCTCCTGCGCAGCATCTACACCAAGGGGACCGAGGCGCTGGCCGTGGAGTGCCTGGTGACGGCCCAGCAGATGGGCCTGCGCGAGCAGCTGCATGCCGTGCTGCAGGACATCGACGAGACACCGCTGCGCACGCTGATGGAGTCCATGGTGCGCACGCACATCCCGCATTCCGCGCGCCGCCGCAACGAGGTGGCCGAGGCCCGGCAGCAGATGGCCCGCAACGGCCTGGCGCCCATCGCCTTGACCGCCGTCGAGGCGCTGTTCGCCGACACGGCCCGGGCGCATGCGGTGCAGCCCTTCACCGGCACCTCCACCGACGAGGCCATCGATTGGCTGGGCAGCCATGTGCTCGCCAGCCGCCCCTGATCAACGTATCCCTGCGCCCACCGACACCACCAAAGGAGACATCCGCAATGACGACCCCGACCCGACGCCGCCTGGCCCTCGCCGGCCTGCTGGCACTGACCGCTGCCGCCATGGCTCCGGCCCATGCCCAGGGCACCTATCCGCAGCGACCCATCAGGTTCATCGTGCCCTTTCCGGCCGGTGGCGGCACCGACAACCTCACGCGGCTGGTCGGCACCAAGCTCACCGAGGCCCATGGGTGGGCCATCGTGGTGGAGAACAAGCCCGGTGCCGGTGGCAACCTGGCTCTGGACCAGGTGGCCAAGGCCCCCGCCGACGGCCTGACCCTGGTGATGGCGCAGACCGACAACGTGGTGCTCAACCCGCTGCTGTACTCCAAGCTCACCTACAACCCCGACAAGGACCTGCGCGCCGTGGCCCTGGTCGCAGCCGGCCCGGCCGTGCTCGTGGTGAATGCCGATTCCCCGTACAAGTCCCTGGACGACATCATCCAGGCGGCGAAGAAGGAACCCGGGCGCCTGAGCTTTGCCACGCCGGGCACCGGCACCATTTCGCACCTCATCAGCGAGGCCTGGCAGAAAAGCTCGAATGTGAAGTTCACCCACGTGCCGTTTCGCGGCATGGCGCAGGCCATGCCCGACCTGCTGGGCGGGCGCATCGACATGTACATGGGCTCCATCCCCACGCTGCTGTCGCACATCCAGTCGGGCAAAGTGCGCGCCATCGGCGTGACCACCGCGAGCCGCTCCAAGCTGCTGCCCGACGTGCCGACCTACACCGAATCCGGCATCAAGGGCGTGGAGCTGGCCAGCGTGTGGGGCGTGATGGCCCCGGCCGGCACCTCCGACGCCATCGTCAGGCAGCTCAACGAAGCCATCAACAAGGTGGTGAACGCACCCGACACGGCCAGGAAGATCGCCGACTCCGGCGCCGAACTCATCACCGGCACACCGCAGGACATGGCCAGGCTCTACGCCAGCGACCGCGCACGCCTGGCACCCATCGTCAAGAGCTCTGGCACCACGCTCGATTGAGCGGCACGGCTTTCATTCCATCCACTCTGAGCACCACACCATGATCGGTCTTCAAATTCTGAAGCGGCAACGCGCTGTCAGCCTCGATATTGCCAGGCGCTATCTCGACGTGCCTGTTGCCAACGTCAGCGACTGCATGGCCCGCATGACGGCTGGCGGCGCGCGGCTGCGCCCCATGCACGGCGGCGGGCGCATGGCCGGCCCCGCGTTGACCATCAAGACCCGCCCGGGCGACAACCTCATGCTCCACAAGGCACTTCAACTGGCCAGCCCAGGTGACGTGATCGTGGTGGATGCCGGTGGCGACCTCACCAACGCACTCATCGGAGAAATCATGGTGGGAGACGCCATGCGTCGCCAGCTGGGCGGCATCGTGATCAACGGCGCGATCCGCGACGCGGCATGGATTCATGCTGGCAGCTTCCCGGTATTCGCCGCGGGCGTCACGCACCGCGGACCCTACAAGGACGGCCCGGGCGAAATCAATGTGCCTATCGCCATTGATGGCATGGTGATCGAGCCCGGTGACCTCATGATTGGCGATGACGATGGCTTGCTGTGCGTACCGCATGCGCAGGCGCAGGCCCTGCTGGATGCAGCACTCGGGAAGCAGGTCGTTGAGGCCAGGATGGTGGCCGACATCGCTGCCGGTACCTACAGCGCGCCATGGATCGACGAGACGCTCAAGCGTCTGGGCTGCCCGATTCAGCCGTAGCGCCGGTGCGGCATCATCCATACAGCACCCATTCATCACCCATCGCTCGTCCGCCTCAGGCCTCGGCCAGCGCCTTCAGATGGCTTTCCAGGCCACCCGTGCCGCTGGCCGCGTTCACATGGTCGAAGTAGCCGTACCAGCCGCTGGCCTTGATGCCCGCCAGCAGGGCATCGCGCGCGGCGGTATCGGGAAAGCGCCAGATGCGCATATCCATATGCGGCAGGCTTGTTTGCGATAGCCGGGCTGGCCTTTAGGCTGGCGCGCTTTGACCACGCCATGTCCAGCCCCGTCGCAACCGTCCATTCCGATTCCCGTCCCGGCGCCTTTGCCATTTCATCCCAACCCGCCACGGCGTTGCACCTTGCCACGCCCGCCACGCTGGCGGCCGTGCTGGAGCAACTGTCCCCGGCCCAGGCCCGATGGGCGCGCGCCGCAGGCTTTGATGCGCAGCCGGGCCGCATCCTGCTGTTGCCCGGCATGCAGAGCGAAGTGCAGAGGGAAGGGCAGGGCGAGGGCACTGCCCTCGCTGGCGTGCTGGTCGGCGTGGACCCGGACCAGCCGCTGTGGCAGCTGGCCGGCCTGCCGCCTGCGCTGCCGCCCGGCACCTATGCGCTCGCCGATGCGGATGAGGCTCAGAGGCCGCATCTGCTCCTGGGCTGGGCACTGGGCGCATTGCCATCGACCCGCCAGACGCGGCAGTCGGATGCGGCAACCGCTCCATCACTCGCTCAGTTGGTGGCAAGCCCTGATGAGCAGGCCGCCGTCGCGCCAATGGCCGCCGCCATTGGCGAGGTGCGGCGGCTGGTCAACCTGCCTGCCAACCAGCTGGGTCCCGAACAGCTGGCCCAGGCCGTGGCCGACCTGGCCGCGCGCCATGGCGCGCGCTACCGGCAATGGGTGGGCGACGAGCTGCCCGCCGCAGGCTTTGCCCTGGTGCACGCCGTGGGTCGGGCGGCGTCCCGGGCGGCCCAGGCGCCGCGCGTGGCCGAGCTGACCTGGGGCGATGCCGCGCTGCCCCATGTGGTGCTCATCGGCAAGGGCGTGTGCTTTGACTCCGGCGGGCTGGACCTCAAGCCCGCCGCAGGCATGCGCTGGATGAAGAAGGACATGGGCGGCGCCGCACACGCCCTGGCCCTGGCCGATCTGCTGATGCAGGCGGGCCTGCCCATCCACCTGAAGCTGCTGGTGCCTGCGGTGGAGAACGCCGTGGGTGCCGGTGCGCTGCGGCCCGGCGACATCATCGAGGCCGGTGACGGCCGGCGCGTGGAGATCGAGAACACCGATGCCGAAGGCCGGCTCCTGCTGGCCGATGCGCTGCACCACGCCATTCGCAGCGCGCCCACGCCGCCCGCGCTGCTGATCGACCTGGCCACGCTCACGGGCGCTGCGCGCACGGCGCTGGGGCCGGACCTGCCCGCGCTGTTCAGCAACCATGACGGCTGGGCCGATGCGCTGCTGGCCCAGGGCCGCGCGCAGGCCGACCCGCTGTGGCGCCTGCCCCTGTGGGCGCCGTACCGCCGCATGCTCCGTTCCGACCAGGCCGACCTGCTCAACGCCGCCAGCACGCCACAGGGCGGCGCCATCACGGCTGCGCTGTTCCTGGAGAGCTTTGTGCCGCCCGAGCTGCCCTGGCTGCACCTGGACCTGTTCGCCTGGAATCTGGAGGAGCGCCCCGGCCGGCCCAGGGGCGGCGAAGCCCAGGGCCTGCGCGCGCTGTACGCCCTGCTGTCGCAGCGCTTTGCATCTGCGCGCAGCGCATTTGCATAGGCGCAATCGGGCTTTGCGGCGGGCTGGTGGCTCCACACAATCGGCCGTCTGGTGCAGCCGGCGCGGCACCCGCCGCCGCCTTTCTGCGATCTTGTTCCGGCTGCCAGGACACTTCATGACCCAAAGACGCTTCCTGCCTCGCCTTTCCCTGCTGCGCACCCACTTGCGCACCCTGCGAACTTCCGCACTGCTCCCCGCCCTGGCCGCAGCCTTGCTGTGCGCACCGCCCGCCCAGGCCGAAACCCTGCGCTGGGCGCGCTCCACCGACGCATCCACGCTGGACCCGCACGCGCTGAACAACGGCCCCAACCACAACCTGCTGCACCAGATCTACGAGCCGCTGATCATCCGCACGGCCGATGGCAAGCTGCTGCCCACCCTGGCCACGTCCTGGGCGCTGACTGCCGACCCCTCGGTCTGGGAGTTCAAGCTGCGCAAGGGCGTGAAGTTTCATGACGGCAGCCTGTTCACGGCCGACGACGTGCTGTTCTCGCTGCGCCGCGCGCGCTCGGCCACCTCGGACATGCGCTCGCTGCTGACCTCGATCACCGACGTGACCAAGGTCGATGCCTTCACCGTGCACATCAGGACCAACGGGCCCAACCCGCTGCTGCCGGCCAGCCTCATCAACATCCAGATCCTGAGCGCCGCCTGGGCCAAGGCCCATGGTGCCGAGCAGCCGCAGAACGCGCTGGCCAAGGAAGAGAACTACGCCACGCGCAACGCCAACGGCACGGGGCCCTACGTCATCGCCTCGCGCGAGCAGGACACGCGCACCGTGCTGCGGCAGTTTCCCGGCTACTGGGGCAAGGGGCTGTTCCCGCTGGAGATCGACGAACTGGTCTACCTGCCCATCAAGTCCCAGGCCACGCGCGTGGCGGCGCTGCTGTCGGGCGAGGTGGACTTCGTGCAGGACCTGCCCATCCAGGACATTGCGCGCCTGAGCGCCGACCCGCGCTTTCGCATCAACCAGGCCGCCGAGAACCGCACCATCTTCCTGGGCCTGAACGTGGGCGCCGCCCCGCTGTCGCATTCCGATGTGAAGGACAAGAACCCGCTGGCTGACCTGCGCGTGCGCCAGGCCTTCCAGCTGGCCATAGACCGGCAGGCCATACAGCGCGCCGTGATGCGCGGCCTGTCCGTGCCCACCAACATCATTGCGCCGCCCTTTGTGCATGGCTACGAGAAATCCTTTGGCGCCGTGGGCAAGGCCGACTTGGCCCAGGCCAGGAAGCTGCTGGCCGAGGCCGGCTATCCCAACGGCTTCGGCATCACCCTGCATTGCACGAACGACCGCTACCTGAACGACGAGGCCATCTGCCAGGCCATCGCCGGCTTTTTGGGCCGCATCGGCGTGAAGACGGCCGTGTCGTCCCGGCCGCTGGCCATCCAGACGGCGGCCATCAACAACCAGGAGACGGATTTCTACCTCTACGGCTGGGGCGTGCCCACCTATGACTCGGCCTACGTCTTCGACTACCTGGTGCACACGCGCGGCAAGAATGGCCGGGGCAACACCAATGCCACGCGCTACAGCAATGCCGAGCTGGACAGCCAGATCGTCTCCTTGGCCTCCGAGGGCGATGCGCGCAAGCGCGATGCCACCATCCACTCCATCTGGAGCACGGTGCAAAAGGAGCTGATCTACCTGCCGCTGCACGACCAGATCCAGACCTATGCCATGGTGCGCAAGTTCGACATCCCGGTGAATCCGTCGAACACGCCGTACTTCAAGCTGTTCAAGCAGCCCGGTGCGCGCCAGGCTGCGGTGGCCGGCGCGCAATAGGCTCAGTGTGTCGCAGCCGGCTGCGGCCGGTTGACCTCCACCGTGACGTGGACCAGTTCCTCATGCACGCCAAGCAACTGGCGCACGGCATCGGGGTCCACGCCTGCGGGCGCGTCCAGTGCCACGATGCAGGCGTAGCGCGCCTTGCCCACGCGCCAGACATGCAGGTCGGAGATCTGCGCGGCAAACGGCGCCTGGGCGATGGCCTCACGCACCTCGCTGACCACGGGGGCGTGCATCTCGGCGTCCAGCAGCACGCGGCTGCTGTCGCGCAGCAGGCCCATGGCCCATGCCGCCACCAGCACGGCGCCGGCCAGGCCCATGGCCGGGTCCAGCCATCCCAGGCCCCAGGCCATGCCGCCGAACAGGGCGGCGATGGCCATCACCGAGGTGGCGGCATCGGCCAGCACATGCAGGTAGGCCGAGCGCAGGTTGAGATCGCTGTGGTCGCCATGGTCGCCGTGATGGCGGTCGCCCGCGTGGCCGCCGTGCGCATGCCTGCCGTGCCCGTGGTGATGTCCGTGGTCGTGACCGTGGTGATGCCCGTGCCCGCCCTTCAGCAGCCAGGCGCAGACAAGGTTGACCAGCAGGCCCAGTGCGGCCACGCCCAGTGCCTGCTCGTAATGGATGGGCGAGGGCGAGAACAGGCGCTGCACCGACTGCCAGGCCATGCCGCCCGCCACCAGCAGCAGCAAGATGGCGCTGGTGTAGCCGGCCAGCACCTCGATCTTCCAGGTGCCGAAGGCAAAGCGCGTATCGCCCGCCAATCTGCGCGCGGCCGCATAGGCGCCAGCTGAGAGCCCCAGCGCCAGCGCGTGCGATCCCATGTGCCAGCCATCGGCCAGCAGCGCCATGGAGTTGAATCCGTACCCGCCTGCGATCTCCCCGACCATCATGGCCGCCGTCAGCCCCGCAGCCAGCATGGCACGGCGCTCGCCCAGCGGGTTGCCTTCGTCGAAACGGTGTGAATGCTGCCTGGGGCTGGCGCCGCCAGCGGTCGAGAGGGATGGAATGCTGCGCATGCAGATACTGTACCCCAGTATATGCAGGCGCCTAGAATGGCCTTCATGGCACATACGATTCAGAACAAGAAGCGCTTGCTCACGCGCATCCGCCGCATCCAGGGCCAGGCCCAGGCGCTGGAGCGCGCGCTCGAGGCCGAGCACGACTGCGCGGCCATCCTCCAGCAACTGGCAGCCGTGCGCGGCGCCGTCAACGGCATGATCTTCGAGGTGCTCGAGGGCCATGTGCGCACCCATCTGGCCGATGGCACGGCCGGCGGCCAGGCCCGTGATGACGACGTGGACCTTGTGCTGTCGGTGATGCGCTCGTACATGAAGTGATTGATGAAGTGATGGCCGGCCCTGCGGATTGGCGCTCTCGGCGCGGTTTCCTGCTCTCATTTTTTGCAAACAGTGACCCCTGAAAACCGCCCATCTCGGACACGGCGCCTCATTCGCAGCGGACAATCGTCGGGCCAGGAATATGACGGGATTTCGACAGTTCCCGCCGCCTGCTGGCCAGCCAAGGACTACCGCGCATGACAGAAGACCCCCGCCGAGATTCCCCCGCAGATGCCGCCCCCGCCGCCGCCCAGGCGCCGCAAACGGCCATACAGCTGCGCATCGGCACCGTCGCCAAGCTCAATCTCGCCGACTTCCAGAACGCCGTGCCCGCGCTGCTGGAGCTGGCCATCGTCAACGAGGGCGATCTGCCGCTGCAGGCGCTGAGCCTGCACCTGGCCTCGGAGCCTGCCTTCATCAAGCCGCGCACCTGGCGCCTGGAGTCGGTGGCCGCGCACAGCACCTATGCGCTGACCGACCTGGATGTGGCGCTGGACGGCGCCTTGCTCTCGCGCCTGACCGAGGCCGAGCCTGCCGTGCTGCGGCTGGAGCTGCGCAGCGGCCAGCCGGCACAGACGGTGCTGGCCCGGCACGAACACCCGCTGGAACTGCTGGCACGCAACCAGTGGGGCGGCCTGGGGCATTTGCCCGAGATGGTGGCGGCCTTCGTGCAACCCAATGATCCGGCCGTGGACCGCATCCTCAAGGGCGCGGCGCAGGCGCTGGAGGCGGCGGGCAAGTCCGGTGCCATCAACGGCTATGAGCAGGGGCCGCAGCGCGCCTGGGAACTGGCCTCGGCCATCTGGACTTCCGTGCTCCAGAAGAAACTCAACTACGCGCTGCCGCCGGCCAGCTTCGAGCATGCGGGCCAGAAGATACGCGGCGCGACCCAGGTGCTGGATGCGGGCCTGGCCACCTGCCTGGACCTGACGCTGCTGTTCGCCTCCTGCCTGGAGCAGGCGCACCTGAACCCGCTGCTGGTTTTCACGCGCGGCCATGCCTTCGTGGGCCTGTGGCTGGGCAGGCAGGAATTCTCGACCGCCGTGGTCGATGACATCACGGCCGTGCGCAAGCGGCTCAAGCTGCAGGAGCTGGTGGTCTTCGAGACCACGCTGGCCGCGCAAGGCCAGGCCGTGGCCTTCAGCCAGGCCATTGCCCAGGGCGCGCGCCAGCTGGCCGAAGAGCATGAGGACCAGTTCGAGCTGCTGGTGGACGTTCGGCGCGCGCGCATGCAGCGCATCCGCCCGCTGGCGCTGGCCCAGCCGCAGGACGCCGCGCCCGAGGCCGGCGAAGGCCAGGCCGAGCCACGGCTCACCGTGGAGCCGCCGCCCGAACTCCTGGCGCAGGCGCAGACACGCGAAGTGCCCACCTCCCAACTCGATCCCAAGGACAGGCTGGCGCGCTGGCAGCGCCGGCTGCTGGACCTGTCGCTGCGCAATGCGCTGCTCAACTTCAAGCCTGGCAAGAAATCGCTGCTGCTGCAGGTGGCCGCGCCCGCGCTGGAGGACACGCTGGCCCGGGGCCAGGTGCTCAAGCTGCTGCCCAGCCCCGAGCTCATGCAGGGCAAGGACCCGCGCAGCCAGCCATTGCACGAGGCGCGCAGCCTGGAAGACCTGCGCGGCGCGCACGCCGAAGAGGCGCTGCAGCGGCGCGAGGTCTTCATCGACCTGGAGCCGCTGGAGCTGGACAGCCGCTTTGTGGAGCTGTTTCGCGGCGCGCGCAACGCGCTGCAGGAAGGCGGCGCCAACACCTTGTTCGTGGCCCTGGGCTTTCTGGTCTGGAGCCGGCCCGACAAGCCCGATGTGCGCGTGCGCGCGCCGCTGATCCTGCTGCCCGTCACGCTGGAGCGCAAGAGCGCGCGCTCGGGCTTCACGCTGCAGGCGCATGAGGACGAGCCGCGCTTCAACCCCACGCTGGTCGAGATGCTGCGCCAGGACTTCCAGCTGGAGCTGGGCGTGCCTGCAGGCGACCTGCCGCGCGACGAGGCCGGGCTGGACATCACCGGCATCTGGGCCCGCGTGCGCGAGGCGATCAAGGACGTGCGCGGCTGGGAGGTCAGCGAGGACGTGGTGCTGTCCATGTTCTCCTTCGCCAAATACCTGATGTGGAAGGACCTGGCCGAGCGCGCCGACCAGCTGCGCAGCTCGCCCGTGGTCGCCCACCTGATCGACACGCCGCGCGAGCCCTATCGCTCGGAGATCGCCTTTCCCGACACGCGGCGGCTGGACCAGGAGTTCGCGCCGCAGCAGGTCTTCAGCCCGCTGCCGGCCGATTCATCGCAGCTGTCGGCCGTGATGGCCGCTGCGCGCGGCAAGGACTTCGTGCTCATCGGCCCGCCGGGCACGGGCAAGAGCCAGACCATTGCCAACCTGATCGCGCAATGCCTGGCCGAGGACAAGCGCGTGCTCTTCGTGGCCGAGAAAATCGCCGCGCTGGACGTGGTCTACCGCCGCCTGCGCGAAGTGGGCCTGGGCGAGTTCTGCCTGGAGCTGCACTCCAACAAGAGCCGCAAGCTCGACGTGCTGGGCCAGTTGCAGAAATCCTGGGACTCGCATGGCCAGGTGGATACCGAGGCCTGGGCCGCCAAGGCCAGCCAGCTCGGCCGCCTGCGCGAGCAGCTGTCGGCCTATGTGGAGCGCCTGCACCGGCGCCACGCCAACGGCTGGACCATCTACCGCGCCATTGGCGCCGTGGCCGGTGGCCAGGCGCTGCCGCGCCTGGGATTTCACTGGCCCACGCCCCAGGCCCATGACGAAGCGGGCCTGGCCCTTTTGCGCGAGACTGCGGGCCGCCTGCAGGCCAATGCCCAGGCCGTGGGCGCGCAGCATCTGAAGGACGGGCCGCTGGCCACGGTGCAGGCCAGCGACTGGTCCGTGCGCTGGCAGCAGCAGATGGTGGATGCCGCCCAGGCCCTGCACGATGCAGGCCAGGGCTTTGCCGAGGCGGCGCAGCAGCTGGGCCGGCTGCTGCGCATCGAGTGGCCGGCGCTGGGGCGCCAGGCGCGCTCGGCGCTGGGCGTGATCGCGCGCGCGCTGCCTGCGGCCGCAGGCCGCAACCTGGCTTTCTGCGTGCTGCCTGACGGCGCGCGCATTGGCGAATCCCTGCAATCGGGCCTGCAGCTGCTGGCGCAGCACGGTGATCTGTCCGCACAGATTCCGGCGCCCTGGCCGGCCGAGCTGCAGACGCGCCTGGCCCAGGCGCTGGACCTGCTGGCGCAGCGCCGGCGCCTGCAGGCCGGGCTGGGCACGCCCTGGCCCGTGGCCCTGGGCGACGAGCTGGAGCGCGGCCTGCAGTGCATCGACGAGATCGCGGCGCTGCGCCAGGGCCTGTCCGTCAAGTACGGCGCGGGCGTGGGCCAGCTCAATGTCTCGCAGCTGCAGCGCGAATGGGCCAGGGCCGGCAAGTCCTTGTGGCCGCTGTCCTGGCTGGTCCGGCGCAAGGTGCGCGCGGCGCTGGAGGCCACCATCGAAGGCGCGGGCGAGCCGCGCGTGGCCGATGACCTGGCCGCCCTGGTGCGCATCCGGGGCCTGCGCGAGGAACTGGACCAGATCCAGCCCGGCGCCGCAGCCGACGGCCTGTGGGCCGGACACCGCACGCGCACCGACCATGCGCGCAGCGCCTTGAAGGCCAATGCGGCCCTGCTGGCCGCGCGCGCGCAGAAATCCTTCTCGCTCGATGGACTGGAGGCCGTGGCCGAAGGCCACGGCGGTGAGCGCTGGGCGGCCGAAGTGCAGCGCCTGCAGGCCCTGTACCAGATCGACCGCCAGCTCGATGGCTACCTGCCGCTGGCCGATGCCAGCCACGGCCTGTGGCGCGGCCTGGAAACCGATGCCCAGGCCTTGCAGGACGCGCTGGCCTTCGAGCGCGAGCGCCTGCAACTGACGCGGCGCGGCGGCCTGATGGCATCGCACGCCGCCGTGGCCCAGGGCCGCTGTGGTGCGGCGCTGCAGCAGGCCCATGCGCAGCTGGCGGCCCGCAGCGCCATCGAGGAACAGCTGCTGGCGCTGGACGATCTGCGCTTGCGCTGCCCCGGCGTCTGGGACGGCCTGGACACGCGCCCGCAAGCCGTGGAGCATGCGCTGCGCCTGCAGGGATCGCTGCAGGCAGGGCTGACCGGGCTGGGCTGGCAGGAGGCCGAGCTGGCCCAGGCACGCCAGGCGCTGCACCAGGTGCTGGCCTTGCGCAGCGCCGAGCTGGGCGAGGGCGCAGCGATCGGCATGGCCTGCCAGCAGTTGCTGGACAGCCTGGCCGGCCTGCACGCGGCCATAGACCCCTTCAGTGTGGCGGCAGCCCATGGCGAGCCGCAGCAGCGTGCCCTGGCCCAGCGCACCGCCGAGCAACTGGCGGCCACGGCGGGCGGCGTGCTGGCCGGGCAGGGCGGCCTGCATGCCTGGTGCGCCTGGCGCAATGCCCAGGCCGCGGCCCGCGCGGGCGGGCTGGGTGCGCTGGCCGACGCCATCGAGTCCGGCAGCCTGGAACCGGCCCAGGCGCCCCAGGCCTTCGAGGTCAACTACGCGCGCTGGTGGCTGGCGCTGGCCGTGGACGAGGACGAGGTGCTCAAGCGCTTCGTCTCTGCCGAGCATGAGCGGCGCATTGCCGACTTCCGCGCGCTGGACGATGAATTCACCTCCGTCACGCGCCAGTGGATACGTGCGCGGCTGTGCGCGGGCCTGCCGTCGGCCGACAGCATCCAGCGCAACAGCGAGTGGGGCATCCTGCGGCGCGAGATCACCAAGAAGCGCCAGCACCTGCCGCTGCGCCAGCTGCTGGAGCAGATCCCGTCGGCCGTGCTGCGCCTGACGCCCTGCCTGCTGATGAGCCCGCTGTCCATTGCCCAGTACCTGAGCGCCGAGACCAGCAACTTCGACATCGTCATCTTCGACGAGGCCTCGCAGATTCCCGTCTGGGACGCCATCGGCGCCATGGCGCGTGCCAGGCAGGTGGTGATGGTGGGCGACCCCAAGCAGCTGCCGCCCACCAGCTTCTTCGGCCGTGCCGACACCTCCGACACCTTCGACGACGACACGCAGGGCGTGGAAGGCGACATGGAAAGCATCCTGGACGAATGCCTGGGCGCCAGCCTGCCCACGCGCAACCTGTCGTGGCACTACCGCTCGCGCCATGAAAGCCTGATCGCCTTCAGCAACCACCGCTACTACGGCGGCGGGCTGGTGACCTTTCCCTCGCCCGTCACCGATGACCGCGCCGTCAGCTTCCACGCCGTGCAGGGCCGCTATGAAAAAGGTGGCGCCCGCATCAACCAGCCCGAGGCCAAGGCCCTGGTGGCCGACCTGGTGGCGCGGCTGAAGTCGCCGGGGTTTGCGCAGTCGGGCGCCACCATCGGCGTGGTCACCTTCAACTCCGAGCAGCAAAGCCTGATCGAGGATTTGCTGGACGAAGAGCGCCGCAAGGACCCGGGGCTGGAGCCGTTTTTCTCCGATGCGCTGCTGGAGCCCGTCTTCGTCAAGAACCTGGAAAGCGTGCAGGGCGACGAGCGGGACATCATGTACTTTTCCATCACCTACGGGCCCGATATCTCGGGCGCGGTGTCCATGAACTTCGGCCCGCTCAACCGCGACGGCGGCGAGCGGCGGCTGAACGTGGCGGTGACGCGCGCGCGGCAGGAGCTGCGCATCTTCTCCAGCCTGCGCGGCGAGCAGATGGACCTGTCGCGCACCCAGGCGGCGGGCGTGCGCGATCTCAAGCACTTCCTGGAATTTGCCGAGCGCGGCCCGCGCGCGCTGGCCGAGTCGCACCATGGCAGCCAGGGCGATTTCGACAGCCCCTTCGAGGCCAGCGTGGCCCAGGCGCTGGAGCGCAAGGGCTGGCGCGTGCACACGCAGATCGGCGCATCCTCGTTCCGCGTGGACCTGGGCGTGGTGCACCCGGACCATGCGGGCAGCTACCTGGCGGGCGTGGAGTGCGACGGCGCCACCTACCACCGCTCGGCCACGGCACGCGACCGCGACAAGCTGCGCGAGCAGGTGCTGCGCGGCCTGGGCTGGCAGATTCTGCGCATCTGGTCCACGGACTGGTGGGTCAACCCGGGCGGCACGCTGGAGCGCATCCACGCGGCGCTGACCGCGCTGCTGGAGCAGGACCGGCGCAAGCGTGCGGCCGAGGTTGTAGAGGTTGCCGAGGTGCCGCAGGCGGCTGCAGTCGCCGGGGCAGAGCCAGCGCCAGAGACGCCTGAGGCGTCCGAGTCCTCCGAGGCCTCCGCGTCCTCTGAGTGGCCCGAGGCATCCGTGGAGGATGGCGAGGCGCAGAAGGTCTGAAAGTCGGCCGTGCGCATGAAATGGGCACTTGCTGAAGCCAGAGACACCAAGGAAGGGCCGCCCCCGCACCGAGGGTGTCGTCCCCCTCCCCCGCAAAGCGGGTAGAGAGGGGGAAGGCGCGAAGCGCCTCAGGGGGTGTCAGTACTTGTCCGGAACGTACATGTGCTGGGGAACCGGGTTGCGCGTGTACTCCGGGTTGCGCGTGCGCTCGGGCAGCACGATGGCCGGGTGCTCTATCTCCTCGTAGGGCAGCTGCGTCAGCAGGTGGGAGATGCAGTTGAGCCGGGCCTTCTTCTTGTCCACGGCCTGCACCAGCCACCAGGGCGCCTCGGCGATGTGGGTGCGCTCCAGCATGGCTTCCTTGGCCTTGGTGTAGTCCTCCCAGCGGCGGCGGCTCTCGAAGTCCATGGGACTGAGCTTCCACTGCTTGAGCGGGTCGTGCACGCGGCCCAGAAAGCGCAGGTGCTGCTCCTCGTCGGTGATGGAGAACCAGTACTTCACCAGCGTGATGCCCGAGCGCACCAGCATCTTCTCGAACTCGGGCACGGAGCGGAAGAACTCCTCGTACTCCTCGTCGGAGCAAAAGCCCATCACGCGCTCCACGCCGGCGCGGTTGTACCAGCTGCGGTCAAAGAGAACGATCTCGCCACCCGCAGGCAGGTGGGAGACATAGCGCTGGAAATACCATTGCGTGCGCTCGCGGTCGTTGGGCGCGGGCAGGGCGGCCACGCGGCATACGCGCGGGTTCAGGCGCTGGGTGATGCGCTTGATCACGCCGCCCTTGCCGGCCGCATCGCGGCCCTCGAAGAGGATGACCACCTTTTTCCTGTGGTGCTGCACCCAGTCCTGCAGCTTGACCAGCTCGCCCTGCAGGCGCAGCAGCTCGCGGAAGTAGGTCTGGCGGCTCACGGTGTCGGCACCGTCCAGATCGTCTCCACCGCTGCCCAGGCGGGCGTCGTCTATCTCCATCTCCAGTTCTTCGTCGTAGCTGTCGAGCAGATCGCGTTCGATGCGCTGCATCAGCGAATCATGGTGGTCGGGCAGAAGTTCGTCGTACATGGTGGGGAATCCGGGCGTCCAGGAGTTGGCGCCTGGGATGGTGGCGTGGATGTGTGACGCGGCTGTGACGGTGCGGCTGGGTGAATACCCTGGCACCGCTCGTCTTCCCGCCGCCTACAGCCACCCCGCCTTGCGGAACTTGTAGTAGAGCAGGCCGCAAACACCCAGCACGAACAGCAGTGCGGCCGGATAGCCGTATTGCCACTTCAGTTCGGGCATGTTCTCGAAGTTCATTCCCCAGACGCCGAAGAAGGCCGTGCAGATGGCGAAGATACTGGCCCAGGCTGCCAGCCGCTTGGTGACTTCGTTTTCCTCGATGGACACCATGGACAGGTTCACCTGGATGGCCGTGCCCACGGTGTCGCGCATGGTGTCGATCTGGGCGTTGATGCGGCCCAGGTGATCCATCACATCGCGGAAGTAGTCCCTGGAGCCCACGCAGATCTGGGGGACGCGCCCGCCGTTGAGCTTGCCCACGGCTTCCAGCAGGGGGGCCACGGCGTGCTTGAGGTCCATGGCGCGGCCCTTGAGTTCATACAGCTGCTTGATGTTGTCGCGCGCCGCGCCCTTGGTGAAGATCTGCTGCTCGATCTGCTCCAGCTCCACCTCCAGCGCGTCGATGATGGGAAAGTAGCGGTCCACCACCGCATCCATCAGCGCATACAGCACAAAGCCCGAGCCATGGCGCAGCAGCTCGGGCTCGCTCTCGCAGCGCTCGCGCACGCCCAGGAAACCGCGCTTGCTGCGGTTGCGCACCGACAGCACGTAGTTGGAGCCCACGAAGACATCGACCTCGCCATGGTTGAAGTGGCCGGGCCGCTCGGGCTCGGGCTCCAGCAGGTGCATCACGGCAAACAGCGAGCTGCCGTACTCCTCCAGCTTGGGCCGCTGGTGGCCGTGCAGCGCATCCTCCACGGCCAGGGCGTGCAGGCCGAACTCCTGGCGCATTTCCTCCAGTTCGACCGGCGTGGCGTCCGCCAGCGCCACCCAGACGAAGCAGCCGGGCCGCTCTATGTAGTTGCTGATGTCGGCGACAGGAATGTCCGCCAGCTTGGCCCCGTTTTCGTAGGCAACGCAGTTGATCAGCATGGGAGTTCCCTCGGTAATTCTGGTGCTGGTGATCCTGCCATAACGGGGGAGGGGGAAAAGCCAGTGCCCAAGCTGCCATCGAAACCGCCAGCAGCCCAGGTTTGCGCACCTGGTAACAATACGTGTATAACCTGTCACAACCTGCTGGGCGCCGCCCGGCGCTTGCGAGCCAAGGACTCAGATGATCTTTCGCCAGTGGGGTATTGCGTTGGGTGCGTTGGGCCTGTGGGCCTTGAGCGGTGTATCTGCAGCCGGTGTGCTGGACAAGATCCAGGCCGGTGGCGCGCTGGTGATTGCGCACCGGGAATCGTCTGTTCCCTTCTCCTACATCGACACCCGCAGCGGCAAGCCCGTCGGTTATGCGCTGGATCTGTGCCTTCGCCTGGCCGAGGCGGTGCGCAAGCAGACAGGCAGGAAGGACATGAAGGTGGAGTTCCTGATGGTCACGCCCGCCAATCGCATGGCCGTGATCGAGCAGGGCAAGGCCGACATGGAGTGCGGCTCGACCACGAACAACGCGCAGCGGCGCCAGACCGTGGCGTTCACGGTTCCCCATTTCATCACCGGCGCCCGGATGCTCGTGAAGGCCGAAAGCACCATCAACGCGATGGAGGATCTCAAGGGCAAAAAGCTGGTTTCCACCAAGGGCACCAGCCCGATGGCCCTGGTGACGCAGGCCAACAGGCAGCGCCTGATGGGCATCACCATTGTGGAGGCCCCCGATCACGCGAGGGCCCTGGAGATGGTGGAGAAGGGCGAAGCCGACGCGTTCGTGATGGATGACGTGCTTCTCAACGGGCTGGCCGCTGCACGGCCTGATCCACGTGCCTTGAAGGTGGTGGGCAAGTTCCTGTCCACCGAACCCCTGGCGATCATGCTGCCGAAGGCCGATACCGCGTTCAAGAAACTGGTCGATGAAGAGATGAAGCGGATCATCACCAGCCGCGAAATCCACCCCATCTACGAGAAGTGGTTCCTGCAGCCGATTCCACCCAACTCCACGAATCTGAACCTGCCGATCAGCTACCTGCTGCGCGACTTCTGGAAGTACCCCACGGCGGACATTCTGCTGTAGGCCCGTGCAGGCGCGGCGCCGGATTTGTCGAGCCGCCAGCGCTTGCCCGCTTGCCCGCTTGGACGGTGGCGGCTGTGGCGCCGGGCAGATTCAGCCGAACACCGGGCGCATGAAGCTGCGCTCGTAGCTGAGGATGCAGCGCGTGTCCTCCGCGTAGCGGAAGGCGGCCTGGCACTCGGGGTCCTGCATGGACTTGATGCGGTACTCCTCGTACAGCGCCATGCTGGGAAAGCTGAACATGGCCAGCGCCACATTGTTGGCACCTTCGGACGGCAGGAAGTAGCCGTGGTGCTTGCCGCCGAACTTCTCGACCAGCGGAATCCAGGTCTTGCCGTAGTGCTCGAATTCCTTGGCCTTGAACGGGTCGATGATGTAGCGCAGGTAGCAGGTGATCATGGGGATGGAAGAAGGGGGAAAGGGAATGGGAGGCAGGGACGGCAGAGCCGGCTCTAGAGTTTGAACGAAGCCGTCAGGCGCGACAGCTTCTCCGATTCTTCCTGCAGCACCTGGGTGGCAGCCGAGGACTGCTCGACCAGGGCGGCGTTTTGCTGGGTCACGCGGTCCATGTCGGTCACGGCATGGCCCACCTGCTCGATGCCGCTGCTTTGCTCGCGGCTGGCCGAGGCGATTTCGGTCACGATGCCCGTGATGTTGCGCACCGTGGTGACCACCTCGCGCATGGTCTGGCCGGCCTGGTCCACCAGGGTGGCGCCGGCGTCCACGCTTTCCACCGAGGTCTGGATCAGCGTCTTGATCTCGCGCGCGGCCGAGGCGCTGCGCTGTGCCAGCGTGCGCACCTCGCCCGCCACCACGGCAAAGCCGCGCCCGTGCTCGCCCGCGCGCGCCGCTTCCACGGCCGCATTCAGCGCGAGGATATTGGTCTGGAAGGCAATGCCGTCGATCACACCGATGATGTCCACCACGCGGCGCGAGGAGCTGTTGATCTCGCCCATGGTGGCCACCACCTGGTCCACCACGGAGCCGCCGCGCTCGGCCACGGAACAGGCGCCCGAGGCGATCTGGCTGGCGTGCTGGGCGTTCTCGGCGTTCTGGTGCACGGTGGCCGTGAGCTGCTCCATGGAGGCGGCGGTTTCTTCCAGCGAACTGGCCTGGCGCTCCGTGCGCTGCGACAGGTCCACGCTGCCCGTGGCGATCTCGCCGGCCGAGCGGTGGATGACGCCGGCCGTGTCATGGATGCGTGTCACCAGCTGGCGCAGCTGCTCGCTCATGCGCTGCACGGCGGCGATCACGCTGCCTTCGGGGGCCTGGGCTGCGCCCGCCAGCCCCGACTGCGACAGGTCGCCCGAGGCGATGCGGTTGGCAATCTCGGCCGCCACCGCCGGCTCGCCGCCAATGGCATTGAGCACGCTGCGCGTGGCCAGCCACGCGATCAGGGACAGCAGCGCGCCCAGCACGGCCAGCGCCGCCACCGACTTGGTGATGGTGGCGACAAAGGCCTGCTGGATGTCGTCCACATAGTCGCCAGCGATCAGGTCCCAGTTCCAGGCCGTGGAGCGCCTGGCATAGGCCAGCTTCTCGCTGGGCTCCTTGGCGCCGGGGCGGGGCCACCAGTACGTGAGGTAGCCGCTGCCCTGGGCCGACGCGCCCACGGCGGCAATGTTGCGGTACAGGTAGTTGCCCTTGGCATCCTGGAAGCCGCCCATGTTCTTGCCGTTGATGCCCGGGCTTGCGGGATTGTTCAGCACCACGGAATCCGTGGTGATGCTGGTGATGTAGCCTGCGCCGCCCGCATAGCGCAACTGGCCCACGCGGGCAATGGCGGTGGCCTTGGCTTCTTCCTCTGTCAGCTTGCCGGCCTTGGCCTCGGCGGCAATCGCCGCAATCAGGCTGTCGCCCGCATCGACGAAGTCGCGCAGCGCCTGCTGCCGGGCCTCGTAGGCCTTGTCGCGTGCCTGGTAGGCGTTGAAGAGGGTGAGCGCAAGCAGCGCGAGAAGGCAGAAAACCAGCGGTGCCAGCAGTTTCTGGCGAAGGGACAGGGCGGGCATGGTCGGGGAGTGCAGCAGAAGGCCAGGAACGCCACAATGCTACAGAAACTTACGGCATGGTTGCATGTAATTACAAATAAAGCTGCGGTCCGCAGCACTGCAAAGGCGGGCGAAAATCGCGCCATGCAAGAAACCCCGCCTCCCGCCGCCCAGCCCCGCAATCCGCTGCACGGCGTCACGCTCGAAGCCATCGTCCTTGCCCTGGAGGCCCGCTACGGCTGGGCCGGGCTTGCGCGGCAGGTTCCGGTGCGCTGCTTTGCGCTGGACCCCAGCGTCAGCTCCAGCCTGAAGTTCCTGCGCAAGACGCCCTGGGCGCGCGAGAAGGTGGAGGCGCTCTATCTGGAGATGCTGCGCAAGGACAGGCACAGGCCTGCTTCCCAAGACTGAAGGCGAAGCCGGTGGCCACCGGGCAGCCTGTCCGGTGCGCTGGCGCAGGTTCTGCCGATCATCGGCTCCCGCTGCATGCCTGCATCCCTGCCGCCGTGATTGCCGCCGCCCTGGACAAGCTCTGCATCACGCAGGCTCCGCGCCCAGCGCCTGGGCCAGGAACTCGGCCGTGACGCGCACCCGGGCCGTGCGCTGCAGGTCGGGGTGCATGACCTGCCAGACCTCGTAGTCGTCCGAGCGCTGGCGCTGCGGCCAGATGCGCAGCAGGCCTTCGCGCTCGCCCATGCTCACGGGCATTTCGCCCAGGCCTATGCCGGCCGCCACGGCCTTGCGCACCAGCAGGCTGGAGTTGGCGGCCATGGCGATCCTGGCCTGGCGCGCGGGCACGTCCACCATGGTGGGAACGGGCCGCTGCTCCAGGATGGGACCGTAGACCACGAGGTGGTGGCCGCGCAGTTCGTCCTCGGCCACGGGCTCGCCAAAGCGCGCCACATAGGCGGCACTCGCAAACAGTCCTACCGGCCATGCCGCCACGCGGCGCACCACCAGCTCTGGCGCCTCGGGGCGGACGTTGCGAAACGCGATGTCGGCCTGGCGGCGGCCCAGGTTGAGCATCTGGGTGGACACCTCCAGGTCCACGCGGATGCCGGGCCAGCGCTGCTGCAGGCGCTCGATGGCGGGCAGCAGGAATTCGGTGGCAATCGAGTCGGTGCTGGTCACGCGCACCAGGCCGGCCGGGCTGTCGTCCAGGCCTTCGATGCGCGTGCGCAGGTCCAGTGCCGCGCCCTCCATGCGTCGCGCCGCGCCCAGCGCTGCCTCGCCAGCGGCCGTGAGCAGGTAGCCATCCCTGGCGCGCAAAAACAGCTTGCTGCCCAACTCGGCCTCCAGCGCGTTCAGGCGGCGGCCCACGGTGGCCTGGTCCACGCCCAGGATGCGTGCGGCCGCGCGCAGGGAAGGGGCGCGTGTCAGCGCGAGAAAGATGCGGGTGTCATCCCAGTTCATGGCGGTTGGCGTGATGCAGATTTGCAGCACTGTAGAGCGAAATCGCTGCGTTCGAGCGGCTGGCGGCAGTCGTAAGCTCGGGGCATTCGTTTCTTCAACCTGTTTTTGGACACTCTTTCGCCATGAATGACGACGCCCGCATGCAAGCCATTGTTTTCGACGATTTCGGCGGCCCCGAAGTGCTCGTGGCCCGCGACGTGGCCCGGCCCGAAGTCCGGCCCCATGACCTTCTGGTGCGCAATGCCTCCATCGGCGTGAACCGTGCCGATGTCTCGCACCGCAAGGGCGCCTATGGCCGCGCCCACTTTGGCGAATCCGACCTCATGGGCCTGGAGATCGCCGGCACGGTGGTGCAAGTGGGCGCCGAGGTGCAGGGCTTCGCCGTGGGCGACCGCGTCATGGGCATCGTGGGCGGCGGCGCCTATGCCGAGCTGTCGCGCATCGACCACCGCATGGCCATGCATGTGCCCGAGGGCCTTTCGCTGACGGATGCCGGCGCGGTGGCCGAAGTCTTCGTGACGGCGCATGAGGCGCTGTTCCACCTGGCCCAACTGCAGCCTGGCGAAGCCGTGCTCATCCACGCGGCCGGCAGCGGCGTGGGCTCGGCGGCGGTGCAGCTGGCGCATGCGGCCGGGGCGCGCGTGTTCGCCACGGCCAGCGGCGACAAGCGGGCGGCTGTCTTGGGCCTTGGCGCCGACGTGTTCATCGACTACCGCAGCGAAGACTTCCAGGCCGTGGTGGCCGAGCAGACCGGCGGCCAGGGTGTGGATGTGGTGGTGGACTTCATCGGCGCCCCGTATCTGGAGCGCAACCTGCGCTCGATGGCCATGGGCGGGCGCATGGTCTGCGTGGGCCTGCTGGGCGGCGCGCTGGCGGCGGCCGTGCCGATGGACGTGCTGCTGTACAGGCACCTGAGGATCTTCGGCACGGTGATGAAGTCGCGCCCGCCCGAAGTCAAGCAGGCCATGGTCCGGCGCTTTGCCCAGCGCTGGCTGCCCGCGCTGGCGGCCGGCACCATCCGCCCCGTGATCGACAGCACCTGGCCGCTGGCCGAGGCCGCGCAGGCGCACCGGCGCATGGAGTCGGGCCAGAGCGTGGGCAAGCTGCTGCTGATTCCCGGGCAGGGCGGTCAATAGGGCACTCAATAGGGCGCTCAATAGGGCGGCCAGGCCCCATCCCCCGCGTCCACGGTCGCGAACATGGTGCGCACGGTGTGCGTGAAATGCGGCCGCGTGATGTCGCTCCAGGCCGTGGCGCGCACCTGCAGCCAGGCCGGGCAGCCCAGCACGCCGGGGTTTTGCAGGTCATAGCAGGCCAGGGACAGCGGGCCGCCGTCGTGGTTCAGGTAGCGGCGTGAATGGATGTTGCCCTGCACGGCGGCCAGGCCCGGCATGTGTTCTTCGTCGTACCAGCGAAAGATCTCGGGCGCCCAGCCTTCGGCCGGGTCCATCTCCACCGTGTAGTGGGCATGGCGCTGCTGCCCGTGCGAGGCGCCGGGCCGGTCGAAGGCCAGCGTCAGCCTGGACGCCGCAAGGTTTGATGCGGCCGGCAGCATGGCCTGCGCCGCCGCCTGCACGGCAAGCACTGCAGGCCGCGAGACGCCGATGCGGCCCGGCAGCTCCACATAGACGTAGATGCGCCCCGTGCTGGCCGACCAGGCGAATCGCTGGACGGTCAGGCGCACGCCCAGGCCTGCCGCCTGGGTGAGGGCGTCGCCAAACGCAGGACCGTAGGCGCTTCTTGCGAGTGCCTTGGCGCTTGCCAGGCAGGGCGCTGCCATCGTCCATTGCAGCAGCAGGCAGTCGGCAGGTATGCGGGAATCAGCCATGCCTTCAGTGCCCGATATGGAATGCGGTGAGAAAGCGCGAGACCATGTTGTAGGCCGCGATGGTGGCCACCAGGTCCACCTGCTCCTGCGCGCTGAAGCGGGCCTGCACCTGGGCGAACAGCGCGTCGGCGACGGTGATGTCGCGCGTCATGGCATCGGTCAGGCGGATGGCAAGGTGCTCTTGCTCGGTCCACGGCGCATCCGCGGCGCAGGGGATGCTGCGGGTCGCCTCGATGGCCGCATCGCTCTTGCCCGCCTTGTGGGCATGGGGCACATGGGCATTGAATTCATAGGGCGCGCCGTTGAGCACGGCCACGCGCAGGATGACCAGCTCGCGCAGCCCTGCATCCAGGCTGCTGCGATTGCGTACGGCCGACAGCATCTGCTCCCATCCGTGGGCGATGGGCGGGCTGTTGAGCAGCACCTGGTACAGCTCGGAAATGCGGCCGCGTTCGGCCAGGATGCGCGATTCCACAGCCGCCAGTTCGGGGCGGGTTCCGGGGAGTACGGGTTGGATTCTCATGGGGGCTCGCTTCAGTCGGGGGTGATGCCGTTGGCGCGTACCACGCGGCTCCATTTGAGGGTGTCGGCCTGCAGCGCCCTGGCCAGCTCGGCCGGCGTGCTGCCCACGACTTCGGTGCCAGAGGCTTCCAGGCGGCTTTTGACCGAGGGCGTGTTCAGCGCCCGCTGCACGGCCTGGCTCATTTTTTCGGTCTCGGCCGCTGGCGTGCCCTTGGGGGCGAACAGGGCGTACCAGTTGTCCGAATCCACGCCGGTGATGCCGATCTCGGCAAAGGTCCTGACCTCGGGAAAGCGCGGGTGGCGCCGGCTGGCGGCAATGGCAACGGGCTTGAGCTTGCCGGCGGAGATCTGTCCGATCAGCCCGGGAATGTCGCCAAAGAAACCATCGACATGGCCCGCCACCACATCCGTGATGGCGGGCGCGGCGCCCTTGTAGGGAATGTGGGCGAGCTGGATGCCCGCATGCTCTTTGAGCAATTCCATGGCCAGGTGCGGCACGCTGCCCGTGCCGGACGAGGCCATGGTCAGCGGTGTACGGGCCTGGCGTGCGGCTGCCACGAACTGCGCGCCGTTGCCGTAGGGTGCCTTGGCGTTGACCACCAGCATCTCCACGTTGCTGACCACCAGCGACACCGGTGCGAGGTCGGTGGCCGGCTTGTAGCCGAGCTTGGGGTACAGCGCCGGGTTGATGGCCACGGCGCCCACGCTGGTCAGCCACAGCGTGCGCGTGTCCGGCTGTGCGCGCGATACGTATTCGGCCGCAATGGCGCCGTTGGCACCGGCCTTGTTCTCGACCACGACGATGCTGCCCAGCTCCTTGCCCAACTGCTCGGCCAGCGTGCGCGCCACGAAGTCCACCGGGCCGCCCGGCGGAAAGGCCACGACGATGCGCGTCATCTGCGGCTGCGCGGGCGCAAGCGCGGGCCATGCGGCGCAAACCAGGGCAGCGAGGGGCGCCAGGGCCGCCAGCGCCGTGGACAGGCAGCGCCTGCGGCGGGTGGAAGGGATGCTTGTCATGGATGTCTCCTTTTATGGGTACCTGTGGGCAGGGCGACCGGCGATGAGCCACAGGCGACAGGCGCCTTGTGCGGTCCTCAGAACCGGTACAGCCGCTGCGGGTTGTCCACCAGCAGGGCCTGCCGCAGCGCTGGCGTGGGCGCGATGTCGGCCAGAGCATCGACCAGCAGGCCGTCGTCGGGCACATGCGTGTGGTTGGGGTGGGGCCAGTCCGTGCCCCACAGGCATTGCGTGGGAAAGCGCTCCACCAGCAGGCGCGCCAGCGGCTTGCCCTGGGCATAGGGCGGCTGGCTGTCGATGCGGTCCACGCCGCTGACCTTGACGTGGAACTGCGGCTGGTCGGCCAGCAGCTGCATCAGCGCCTGGAAATCTGCATGCCCTGCGCCCAGGCGCGCATCCACGCGCCCCATGTGGTCGATCACCACGGGCACGGCACTGGCCTGCAACTGCCGGCCCACCGTATGCACCAGGCTGCTTTCGAAATGCACCTGCAGATGCAGGCCGGCCGCGGCCAGGCGCGGGGTCAGCGCCAGAACGTCTTCAATGCGGGCGCCGGCCAGGTGCCGCATGAAGTTGAAGCGCACGCCTCGGAACCCCGCACCCGCCAGCCGCGCCAGCTCGCCATCGGACACATCGGCGGCCACCAGCGCCACGCCCAGGTAGTTGCCGCCACCGGCGGCAATCGCGTCCTGCACCGCACTGTTGTCCAGGCCGTGGCAGGCGGACTGCACGATCACGCAGCGCGACACGCCCAGGTGGCGGTGCAGTGCAAACAGCGTGTGCTTGCCCGCGTCCGCCGGGGTGAAGCTGCGCCCGGCCGCATAGGGAAACTGGGTGCCGGGACCGAACACATGCACATGGGTATCGCAGGCGCCCGCAGGCAGCTGCAGCGCGGGCTTGGAGGGGGACAGGGCGTAGGTGAGTTCAGGCATGGGGCTTTGCAACAAGGCAGCGACAGCGAAGGCTTGTGGCGATTGTGGGCGGGCTTGCCGCGAATGAGGCATAGACTTGGCTGATACCTGCTATCAGCCAAAAGCATGCTGAAAGCCCTTGCCAAGGAGAACCATGGACCTGACGCGCCTGAGCTATTTCGCTGCGGTGGCCGAGGCCGGCAGCTTCAGCCGCGCCGCCGCCGCCCTGCATTTGTCGCAACCGGCCCTCAGCCGACAGGTGCTGTTGCTGGAGGGGGAGCTGGGACAGCGGCTGCTGGAGCGCACCGGGCGCGGCGTGGTGCTGACCGAGCCGGGCCAGGCGCTGCTGCAGCATGCGGCCGGCATCTTTGCGCTGGCCGCGCAGGCCGAATCGGACATGCAGGACCGGCTGCGCAGCCCGCGCGGGCGCATCAGCATCGGCCTGCCGCCCTGGGTGGCGCGCTCCATCGCCGCAGACCTGGTGCAGGGCTTTTTGCAGCAGTACCCCGACGTCACCATCTCCATCGAGGAGAACCTGAGCATCAGCCTGCGCGAATGGCTGATCGCCGGGCGCGTGGACATGGCCCTGCTGTTCGATCCCCCGCACTCGCCGCAGATCACCACGGAGACCCTGCTGCGCGAGCCGCTGGTGCTGGTCAGCAGGCATGCGCTGCCCGCCAAGGTCCGCATGGCGGCGCTGTCCCAGCGCAAGCTCGTCATGGCGCGCGGCCCCAACGCGCTGCGCAAGCTGCTGGAGAGCTACACCGTGCCGCGCGGCGTGCCGCTGCACATGCTGGCCGAGGTCGATTCCGTGCACACCGTGCTCTCGCTGGTGGCCCGGGGCATGGGCGACTCCGTGCTGCCGCTGAGCGCCATCCAGGGCACGGCCTCGCCTTCGCAGCTGTCGATCGCGCAGATCATCTCGCCCGTCGTGCGCAACCGCCTGGTGCTGGCCATTCCGCGCGCACGCCCGTCCACCCGCGTCACGCGCTTTGCAGAGCAGCTGATCAAGCGGGTGGTGAGCGAGCGGCTGGGCTTGCCGGGTTGATCCGACAGCTGTTGAACGGCCAGTGCGAAGCCCTGGCCCGCACTCAGCCCAGCTTGTGCCGCGTCCTGAGCAATCCCAGGCCCAGCGCGATGAAGGTGCCGCCCACGATGCGGTTGAACAGCCTGGCGTGCGCCAGCACGTGGCCCTTGATCATGGAGATCAGCAGCACATAGCAGGCGTGCGAGATCAGGGCGCACACCGCGAACGTGGTGGTCAGCACCAGGTACTGCGTGAGCAGCGGCTCGCCCGGGATGACGAATTGCGGGAACAGCGCGGAGAAGAACAGGATGGCCTTGGGATTGGTCAGCGACACGCCCAGGCCCTGCGCCACCAGCTGCCAGTTCCCGCGTTCACGCCGGTGGGCAGGCGCCAGGCCGGCGTCGCTGCCCAGCAGCGCGTCCTTGCTGCGCCAGCGCTTGACGCCCAGCCAGATCAGGTACATGGCGCCTGCCACCTTCATGACCAGAAATGCGTGGGCCGACATGCTGAGAATGGTGCCCATGCCGATCATGGCCAGCCCGGAGACCACGAAGATGCCCACCGAGCTGCCCAGCGAACTCAGGGCCGTTCGCCTGGCGCCCACGTCCACCGAGTTGGAGATGGCCAGCAGCACAGCCGGGCCGGGAGTGAAGCACATCAGCAGCGAGACGCCGCAGAAAACAAGCCAGTGGGCGATGGTCATGGTCGGTGCGAGGAGGCCGTGGGAAGACAGCCGGTATTCTCGTTCAATAACGCCCCCTGCGTGGCCCCGGGGTTGCCGGCCACCCCGGCCCGTGCAAACAGATGCATGGCCCAGCCCGCGCAGGCCGCCGCGCAGGCCCAGACCAGCCCCCAGCCCTGGGCCGACAGCAAGTGCGGAATGGCCAGCGGCACCAGGAAGCACACCGCGAACACCGAGGTATTGGCCATGCCCAGCGCCGTGCCCGCGCGGGCCGCGCCGGCCAGCCCGGCCAGCTGCGTGTAGGCAACGCCGTGCCAGGCGGACACGCAGATACCGCACACGCCCAGCATCACCATCAGCACCAGGCCCATGGCGGGCGACACTGCCGATGCGCCCGGATGGCTGCTCCAGCTCTGGGCCGCCATGCCCGCGAACAACGCCAGGGTGAGCTGGCAGCAGGCGCGCAGAAAGGCCGGGCGGTTCTGGCGCCTGTCGGTCCAGCGGCCGCTGCAGATGCGCAGGGCCATGGAGGCGAGCTGCACGACCGACATGACGGCCGCCGCCACGCCCAGCCCCAGGTGGGCATGGTCATGCAGAAACACCGTTCCGAACGAGAGCACGGCGAACTGCGGGGCGCACAGGATGCCGATGCCGGCGGCCATGCGCCAGGCTTGCCGATCGCGCAGGGGCCCTGGCGCGGATGGCCCGGCCCGGCCTGGCGCAGCGGCCTTGCCTGAGGCCGGTGCATGCGCTGGCTCCTGAATCCACAGCGCTGCAAACACCGCCGCCGCCAGGCACAGCGCCGCCAGCACGCCATAGACGGCGGCAAAGCCTGCATGCGTGGCCAGGCCGGTCAGCAAGGGGGCGCCAATGGCGCCGCCCAAGGGCACGGCGGTCTGGCGGATGCTCATGGCCAGGCCGCGCTCGCCTTCGGCAAACCAGCCCATGACGGCCCGGCCACTGGCACCGTTGACGCTGCCGCCCAGCAGGCCCACCAGCACCAGCCCGCCGGCCAGCAGGCCGAACGAAGGGATATGGTCCGGCGATGGCGAGGCCCAGAGCGCCATCGCCGCCAGGGCCAAGGCCGTGCCGCACAGGCCCAGCAGCAGCACCGGCCGGTCGCCCCAGCGGTCCGTCAGCAGGCCCCAGGGCAGTTCGCTGAGCGCAATGCCCAGGCCCATCAGCCCCAGCGCCAGGCCCAGCGTCTGCGTGTCCAGCTGGTAGCCCGAACGCATGAGGATGGCCGTCATGGGGATGCCGCTGAAAGCCACGGAAAACGCGGCGTTGGCGATGACGCCAGCGGCCAGCACCTTCCATCGGTGGCGGGGCGGGTGGGGGGAAGCCAAGGGGCTGGGATTGGCGCTGCGGCCGGCGGAAGAAGAGGTCATGGCCGGCAGTATGGTCAGCCCCAACCATCCTGAAAATCACATAATTTCGTATCTACAATCCAGTTTTTCAGCACGATGAAGGCTTGGCAATGACACGTGTGCTCTATGACCTGGATGTGCTGCGCACGTTTTGCACCGGCGTCGAACTGGGCAGTTTCGCCCGCGCCGCGGACAAGCTCGGCCGCTCCACCTCGGCCGTCAGCGCCCAGCTCAAGAAGCTGGAATCCCAATGCGGCACGCCCTTGCTGCGCAAGTCCGGCCGGGGGCTGGTGCTGACGGAGGCCGGAGAAACCCTGCGCGGCTACGCGCTGCGCCTGCTCGAACTCAACGACCGCGCCGTGGCGGCCGTGCGCGGAAGCGAACTGCGCGGCCTGGTGCGCCTGGGCCTGCAGGAGGACCTGGGCGAAAGCGTGCTGCCCCATGTGCTGGGGCAGTTCGCGCGCGCCCATCCCCATGTGCGCATCGAAGCCAGCGTGGCCCGCAGCGATGAACTGCGCGAGCGCATCGCCCTCGGGCAATTCGACCTGGCCCTGCTATGGGATGCGGGCGTGAACCACGCGTGCGTGCATGGGGAGCACATCATGCGGCTGCCGCTCCAGTGGATTGGCCCGGCATCCATGGACGCGGCCGACGCTGGCTGGGCACGCTGGCGCAGTGGTGCAGCGCAGGACGACGACGTGCTGCCCCTGGCCATGCTCGATGCGCCTTGCCCCTTGCGGGACATCGTGACGGCTGCGCTGGACAAGAAGGGCATGGCCTGGCGCCATGCCTTCAACAGTGCCAGCCTGTCCGCCGTCTGGGCCGCCACGGCTGCAGGCCTGGGCCTGTCCGTGCGCACGCCGTTCGGCCTGCCCGCGCACGTCAAGCCGCTGGATGCGCAGGCCCTGGGCCTGCCGGCCCTGCCGTCCATGGATCTGATCCTGGGCCGTGCCACGCTCGATGCGCCGGCGCCCGTGGACCGGCTGGCCAGCATCCTGGTCGATGCGGTGCGCGAGCATATGCGCGCGCAGAAACTCGATATATAGGGCTACTTCTTCGCAACCAGGCCACTGAAGTATTCATTGAGGTCGCGGAAATCCTTCACGGTCCAGGCATGGGGCGGCACCTTCACCCCGTTTTCCCGCAAGGTCCTGGGAATCAGGTCGCCATTGGGGCGAAGAATGACGGACGAGACGATCACGCCCGGATAGTCATGGAGCCTTTTTCTGAACGCGGCGGTCGCCAGGTCGGGGGTGGGTGGATTGCTCTTGTTGGCCAGCGGGCCCGTACCCTTGGCGTCTGCCCCGTGGCACATGGCGCATCTGGACAGGTAGAGCTGCTTTCCATTGCTGTTGTCTGCAAGGCAGGGCAATGCCTGAATGCACAGCGATATTCCCAAGGATACGGCGACGATTGTTTTCATTGACTCGCGGATATTTTTTGGTATGAATCTGATCCGCCGCGATCATATGGTCCTGCACGGCCGCCCACGAAAAAGCCCTGCAACGCAGGGCTTGTCAAAGAAGCAGGGCGCGCGCCCGGCTTACTTCTTGGCGTACTCGAATTTGGGCAGCGCCTTCAGCGCGTCCTTGGTGGCGCCGGGCAGCGTGATCTTGTTGTTTTCCACGCGGAACTGGTTCACCGGAATGGCCACGTCATGCTTGCCCATGCCCAGGAAGCCGCCGGCGCCGACGATGGCGTAGGAGACCGCCTTGTCGGGTGCGACGATCACGTCGTCGATCTTGCCCACGGCCTTGCCTTCCTCGTTGTAGACGCTCTTGCCCAGCACGGACTTCTTCAGGCTCCAGCCCGTGGCCACGGCCTGGACTTCGGTGGCCGTCACGCCCAAGGTGGTGGTGCCCGCCACGGGCTGTGCCCAGCTGGTCGAGGCCGTGGCTGCGATCAGCGCGGTTGCGATCAAACCCATCTTCAGCGTCTTGAGACCTGTCATAGAGAACTCCTGGAAAACAAAATTTGAAGCCCTCATTAGGAGTGCAGCCCGGCAGCGGCGAGATCGGAAAACCAAGCAAAGCCATGTCAGCCGATCCAGCGCCACGGTGAGGAGACTGCCTACAGTCGTCCCGCCAATTGCCTGCGCCTGCGCCCGGCATGCCATGGCCAAGGCCCTTCATTTCCCCTGTGCGTATCGATTGCGCTCTTCGACGAACTTCCTGATTTCCGATGCCTCCATGGGCCTGCTGAAATAGTAGCCCTGTATCTCATCGAACCCCAGCGAAACCAGCAGATCGAAGACTTCGGCGCTGTCAACGCCTTCTGCCACAAGGCGGTAGCCAAGGTCCGAGGCCATGGTCATGATGGATTTGAGCACGGCCAGCGCCCGCTCATTGGTATCGACGTCGCAGACCATGGAGCGGTCTATCTTCAATATCTCGGCAGGCAGATTCTTGAGTGACGCAAGATTGGAGTAGGCGGCACCAAAATCATCCAGTGCGACCTGGATTCCGAGTTTTCTGATGTGCTGAAGCGCCTGGACCGTGCCATGGCCTGTCAGCACATCGCTTTCGGTGCACTCGATCACGATATTTTCCAGGGCAACGCCATATTGACTGCACATGGCGTTGAGGTAGTCCGGAAAATCGACCTCGTCCAGATTGCGCGGCGAGACATTGATGGAGACCTGGAGGTCGAGACTTTCCGCTTTCCAGGCCGCAACCTGCGCCAGCGCCGTTTTGATCACGAACCGCGTCAGGCCATGGATCAACGGCGTGGCTTCCACCAGGGGGATGAATTCGCTGGGCGGGATTTCCCCCATTTCCGGGTGCTTCCAGCGGATGAGCGCCTCCAGCCCCTTGCAGCTGAAACTGCGGTTGTCGAATTTGGGCTGGTACACCAGCCGCAGCTGCCCCTTGTCCAGCGCATGCCCAAAGTCCCGCAATAGCCGATAGGATCTTCGCTGGCGGCTGTCCTCGTTCTCCTCATAGCGGTGAAGTGACCGATGGTTGTGGCCAGCCTGCTGCACGGACACCATGGCCTTGCGAATGACATCATCGACCTCGGCCTGGGTCAGGCGGAACCGCACCACGCCTGCCCGGGGCTGAAGTTCGAACCGGAGATCGGCACTGGTGATGGGCTTTTGCAGGTGTTTCAGCAATTGCCTGACCAGGGCCTCTTCATCTTCTTGCCTGCCTGCGCTGATGATCCATGCAAACCTGGCCAAGCCCACGTGGTACACGGTTGCGTGCGGTCCCGTCATGTCCGTGACGGCCTTCGCAATGTCACGCAGGAGCTGCTCGACATAATTCAAGCCCAGCGCATTGCTCATTTCCAGCAGGCTGCAATGGTTGATCGCTTCCATCAATACCAGGCTGCGTGCCTCCTGCGGGGCCACAATGCAAAGGCTGTTCAGGTCGGACTGGAGCTGCGAGCGATTGTGCAAGCCCGTGACCTCGTCTACTTTTCCAATGCTGTGATGGTATTGGATCTGAGCCTGCACTATCGCAGCCATGGCGGCCAGTTGCCGGCCTTGCTCTTCAGAGAAGGTTCTGGGTCGGGTATCGATGATGCACAGGCTGCCGATGGCATGGCCGGATTTCATGATCAGGGGAACGCCGGCATAGAACCTGATGTTCGGTTGGCCGGTTACCAGCGCATTACCTGAGAACCTGCGGTCAAGGTGCGTGTCAGGAATCACCATGATTCCTTCGTTTCTGATGGTGTGGTCGCAGAAGGCGTCCGTGCGCAGGCTGCCGTCCATGTCCACACCTACGGGCGCCTTGAACCATTGCCTGTGCTCGTCCAGAACCGTGATGATGGCAATCGGCACCATGAACATCTGGCTGGTCAGCTGGGTGATGCGCTGAAATTCCCGTCTGGCGGTCATGTCCAGGATTTCAGCGGTCTGAAGTCCGAGCAGTTGCTCTTTCTCGGATTCGGTAGTCCAACGGGTGAGCATCGATTTCCTGCCTCAGTGAACCCACATCATGAAAATCCCGCTCCGCTTTGGCCCAAGGAATTACTGAACATCCAGCAGCGGCAACAGCTCCTGCAATTTGGCCAGCGCACCAGGGCCTTCAAGCTTGGAAATCGTGCCCAGATGTTCTGTATCTTCCACAATCACATAGGCCATGGACCACTTGGCGAAACGCCTTTGATCAATGCGCGTTTGCGGGAACATCGGCGTGAAGTTGATATGTCTTTCGTCGCGCGAGATGGACTCCACCAGCAAACCCAATTGCCGTGCCGGCCCTTCGACATACTGAAAGAAACGTTCCCCGTCGAAAACCAGCATGCCCGTGATCCCGGCCGACCCGTTGAACGAGCGTGCGGTCTTGATGATGCCCGCGATGCAGGTGGTGTCGGCCCCTGGTGCCAACTGACTGTGATAGAGGAAGCACTCCAGAGAACTCTCCTGCATAACCTCGCGCCTTTCTGTGTTGTAGGCCGGCGATGGTATGGCCTGCGCGGGACGGTCCACGTAGGTGTGCAACCCGTTGTTGCATATGTAACCATCCCGGCCTCCAGCGCCTGCTGCATCTGGCGCTGGTCAGCCTTGGTCTGCAGATGGGCTGGCCCATCTGCATGGGTATCTGCATGGGTGCATGGGAGCGGCGATGGCAGCCCGCTGGCTGCGGGCGCTCATGGCGAATCAGCCTTTGCGCAAATCTCCCGTACGCACCCGCGCAGCCAGCGGTGCGCAGGATCGGCATGCAGCCTGGGATGCCAGAGCAATGAAACCGTGATCTGCGGCATGGAGACCGGAAGGGGGAAGCTGTGCATTTGCGCGCGCAGGTTGCCGGTGTGCCGTTCGGGAACGCTGGCGATCAGGTCGCTGGCGCGGGCCAGGGCCAGCGCGGTGGAAAAGCCGCCGACGGTCGCAACGATCTGCCGCTGCAGGCCGAGCGCATTCAAGGCTTCATCAATGGGCCCCTTTTCCTGCCCCCGCCGGGACACCAGGATATGCCTGCCGCTCGCATAGCGCGCGGGTGTGATCTCGCCCTGGCTCAGCGGATGGCCCTGGCGCACGACGCCGATGAAACGGTCTCGGAACAGCGCCTGCGCGCGCACCTCCGGACCTATCGTGCTTGCGACAACGCCGGTCTCCAGGTCGACCGTCCCGTCGCGAAGCGGGCCGCTGTCCTTGTTGGTCTTTTGCACGAAGCAAAGCCGTACGCCGGGCGCTTGCTGGCCCACGCGGGCAATGAGGTCCGGTCCGAAATTCTCCACGAAGCCTTCGCTGGTGCGCAGCGTGAACGTGCGCACCAGTTGTCCGAGGTCGGGCTGCCCGGCAGGGCGCAGAACAGCTTCCGTGTCCTGCACCAGCTGGCTGACCCGCTCGCGCAGCTCAAGCGCTCGCGGTGTGGGAACGAGACCCCGCCCGGCCCTGACCAGTAGCGGATCGCCGGTGGTCTCACGCAGCCGCGCCAGCGCCCGGCTCATTGCCGACGGGCTCAGCCGCAACCGCTGGGCCGCGCGCGCAACGTTTCCCTCCGCAAGGAGCACATCCAGGGTGACAAGCAGGTTGAGATCGGGCTTCGGCATGGATTGACCGTAGCACAGCGGGTAGTGACATGGCGTCAAACGCATGAATAAAGTGAGAGCAGTGCGCCTTCCGCCATGCCAGGCACGGCACTAGGCTCCTGAGAACTTGAATATGGGAGTCGCCAAAGATGAAGTCCACGTCGAAACCGATCGGTGCCGGAACAGGTGGGGCAGGGGCCGGCGGTGCGCAACAGGGGCCGCCGGTCCGGTGGGTGCTGGCCAGCCTTTCGCTGTCCATGCTGCTGTCCTCGCTGGGCACCAGCATCGCCAACGTGGGATTGCCCACCTTCGCGCAGGCGTTCAACGCGTCCTTCCAGCAGGTCCAGTGGATCGTCCTGGCCTATCTGCTGGCCATCACCGCCCTGACCGTCAGCGCCGGCCGGCTTGGCGATGTCCTGGGCCGTCGACGGCTGCTGCTGGCCGGCATCGTCCTGTTCACGCTGGCCTCGGTCCTTTGCGGCCTGGCTCCCACTCTCTGGCTGCTGATTGCCGCCCGGGCGGTGCAGGGCCTGGGCGCGGCCATCATAATGGCCCTCTCCATGGCGCTGGTTGCCGAGACGGTTCCGAAGGCAAGGACCGGTAGCGCGATGGGCCTGCTCGGAACGATGTCCGCGATGGGCACCACCCTCGGTCCAGCACTCGGCGGATATCTGATCGCCGGACCCGGCTGGCGGGCCATCTTCCTCATCAACCTGCCGCTGGGCGTCCTGACATTCCTTCTCGCGCATCGATACCTGCCCGTGCATCGCCAAGGGGCGCAGGCGGATCGGGCGCGCTTCGACCACCTGGGCACCTTGCTGCTCGCTCTGACGCTTGTGGCCTATGCACTCGCCATGACGCTGGGGCGCGCAAGCTTCGGTTCGCTCAACGGGGCTTTGCTGTCGGCTGCGGCCTTCGGCGTCGTGCTCTTCGCGAGGGCCCAGGCGGCAGCCGCATCGCCATTGATCCGATTGGAGCGGTTCCGCGATCCGGGCTTCAGCGCGAGCCTGGCCATGAATGCGCTCGTCTCGACGGTGATGATGGCGACGCTGGTGGTCGGGCCGTTCTATCTGTCTCGCGGGCTCGGGCTTGACGAAACCACGGTCGGGCTCGTGATGTCGGTGGGCCCGTTCATCGCCATCCTGAGCGGTGTCCCGGCCGGCCGTGTCGTCGATCGCCTGGGCGCTGCCCCCATGGTCATCGCCGGACTCATCGCCATGGCGGCGGGCGCATTCGCCCTGTCCGTGCTTGCGGCGATGTTCGGTGTTGCGGGCTACGTTGCCGCCATCGCCGTCCTGACCCCTGGCTACCAGCTGTTCCAGGCCGCCAACAACACGGCCGTCATGGCCGATGTCGCTGCGGACCAGCGTGGCGTGATGTCGGGCATGCTCGGGCTGTCGCGCAACCTTGGGCTCGTCACCGGGGCATCCGTGATGGGGATGGTGTTCGCGTTCGCGTCAGGGACGGCCGACATCGCCGCGGTGCATCCCGGGGCCATTGCCCACGCGATGCGGATCACGTTCGCAGTCGCGGCAGTGCTGGTCGTGGCTGCGCTCGTGATTGCGATTGCGGCTGCGATTGCGGCTGCGGCCGCAAGCCGCGCTCCCGCGACCGGCGCGGCTACACCACGGCAGCGCTGAACGACTCCGGCAGCCGTGCAAGCAGATGGGACAGCCGTTGAAGACCGGCGTGCAGGCGTCCACGGTCCTTGATGCTGCCCAGGGAGATGCGGATGGCATTCACGGATTCGCTGCCGGTGGCGAATGCCTGCGCGGGCGTGACGGCGATGCCCTCGCTGTCGGCGGCACGTGCCAGCTGGGCGCTAGTCCAGTACCCCGGCAGCTCCAGCCATACATGCAGGCCGTCCCCGGCGCCGCTGTACCGCCCCGCCAGGATGTCCCTGGCCATCCGGTGGCGCAGGCGCGCCTCCTTGCGCACGCCGTCCATCAATTGCCCGGCCGAACCATCGAGGATCCACTGCGTGGCCAGCGCGGCCGTCACGGGGGTGGCCATCAGCGCAAAGGACCTGAGCGCCACCAGGAAGCGCTGGCGTTCATGCGGGTCGCGCATGAGCACGAAGGCCACGCGCAGGCCGGGCGTCAGGCATTTGGACAGGGTCGAGATGTAGTACACCTGCTGCGGGGCGAATGCGGCAATGGGCGGCGGCGGGGCGTCGGCCAGCAGCCAGTAGGGGTCGTCCTCGACGATGCGCACCTGGCAGCGCCTGGCCACGCTGGCCAGCTGCTTGCGCCGGCCTTCCGACATGGTGATGGCGGTCGGGTTCTGCAGTGTCGGATTGAGGTAGACCAGCGCCGGCCTGTGCTCGCGGCAGGCCTGCTCCAGCATCTCCGGCACCATCCCCTGCCTGTCCGCCTGCACCGCCAGGATGCGCCGGCCGAACTGGGCCGCTGCGGCACGCAGGCCGGGATAGCTGGCGGGCTCCGCCAGGATCACGTCGCCCGGCGCGGTCAGCGCAAGAATCAGGGCGGCGATCGCCGCCTGCGCCCCGGGGCAGACAACGATCTGCCGGTCATCGAGACTCCCAAACATCGGCTCCAGCCATTGGGCTGCGGCCTTGCGGTCGGAGTCGCTGCCCCCGCCCAGGTGGTAGGTCATCAGCAGCTGGGCATCGGCCCTCATCAATACCTGTGACAAGCCCTGTTTGAGCATGTCGTCGAAGTCCACGCCCTCGGGCGGCGGCGGGGTGTTCATGCTCAGGTCGAGCACCGAGCTCCATTCGACCTTCGGCGCCGCGACATAGGTGCCTCGCGCGCCGCGTCCCTCCAGCAGGTGGCGCCGCCGGGCCTCGTCGTAGGCGCGGGTGATGGTCGTCAGGTCCACATCCAGCTGCGCTGCCAGCAGGCGCTGCGGAGGCAGGCGGTCACCCGGTTTCAGCGATCCGTCCGCCACCGCTGCCTGCAAGGCATCCGCAATCTGCAGAAAACGGGGGCCGCGCTGCACGGCCAGGCGCGGCAGCCAGCTTGGCAAAGAGTCATCTTGCATGGTTTTCAGCAGCGATGTTGGGGTCCATGTATGGAAATTGCTTTTGGGTAGTATGCGCCACAAGGTGTGGCAGCACCGTGCTTGCATGGCCGTCGCTGACGCTCTGCCTCTCATGTCCGGGAGGGGGGCTCCCCACCGTGGACAGTGCCAAGTCATTGGCTGGAAGTTCTCAAAATGATCGATTGGATCCCCGTAGTCTTCGTCACGTTCAAGGCGCTCGTGTTCGGCACGGCCATGTTCTTCGCCATCAAGTGGCATTACGACCAAGGCAAGAAGAAGGGGGCGGACAGGCGCGAGCTGCTCATTGCGGGCGGCAAGATCGCTGCCGTCTTCACGCTGCTGCTGCTGTGCGTGCTGGCCTTCACCTTCGGCCTTGCCAGGATGCTCGGCATGGATCTGAGCCTTCCCTGAGGGCAGGCACTGGCGGGCCTCAGTGCACGGGCCGGTTCAGCCGCCTGCTCGCCCTGGATATCGCGTAGTTCACAAGGCAGTAGAGCACCGCCACCACCAGGTACACGGGCACCAGCGCGTGGTAGTTGGCAATGAGCACCTTGGCGTTCTGCATGAGCTCGCCGTAGGTGACGATGTAGCCGAAGGTGGTGTCCTTGACCACGATGACCAGTTGCGCGACCAGCGCCGGCACGATGAAGCGCACCGCCTGGGGGAAGACGACGAGCCGGAAGACCTGTACCTCGGTCAGTCCCAGGCTTCGCGCGGCATCGGTCTGGCCGCGTGGCACGGCAAGCACGCCCGCGCGGTAGACCTCGGCCACCACGGCGGCGGTGCTCAGGCCTATGGGCAGGGTCAGCATCCAGTAGGTGCTCAGCTTGATGCCGGCGGCGGGCAGCACCAGAAAGCACACATAGATCAGCAGCAGCGTGGGCGTGCCGCGCAGGAATTCAATGACGGCGACGCTGGGCCAGCGCACGAGCCGGGGCCGCGCAAGGCGCCCCGCCAGCAGCACCAGCCCCAGGGCCAGCGCAATCACGGCGGCCATGGCCGACGATGCCAGCGTGCCGAGCAGGCCCTTGGCCAGAAAGGCCCAGGTGGTGGGCCAGGCGAAGAATTCCCAGAACCGGGCCTCGAGCTGGCCTGCCGAATGAAAGCGCAGCGCGATGCCCGCGGCCAGCGCCAGCAGCAGGGCCGCCGCGATCAGGCTGGCCACCTGCGTGACCCGCCGGGCCTGCGGGCTGGGTGCGCCAAACAGAATGTCTTCCAGAGAACGGCTCATCGCAGTATCCGCAGCTTCTTTTCCAGGATGGCGCCCGCCCAGGCGATCAGCAATCCGGTGGCCACGTACATCGCGGCGGCCACGGCGAAGGCGGCCATGCCGGCAGCGGAGTCGTTGGCGATCTTGGACACGAGCGAGGTGAGTTCCCGGCCCGCCAGCGGCACCTGGGATGCCAGCGAGGTGGACAGCATCAGCGCAATGAGCAGCGACGTCATCGGCTGCACCACCGAGCGCAGCGCCTGCGGCAGCACCACGGCCGAGATGATCTGCATGGGCCGCATGCCCAGGCTGAGCGCGGCCTCGATCTGGCTGCCGGCAATGGTGTTGATGCCCGCGCGCAGATAGTCCGCCGTGAACGCGGAACACACCAGCGCCAGGGCCAGGACCACGCTGGGCTCATAGTCGATCACGACGTTGAGATCGGGCAGCGCGAACACGATGAAGATCAGCAGCGCCACGCTGGGGATGTTGCGGAAGATCTCGACGTAGCCCGTCAGCACGAAGCGCAGCGGCGGCAGCGGAAGCAACCTGAGCACCGTGACGACCACGCCCAGCAGGAAGCCGGGCAGGAACGAGAACGCGGTGAGCTTCCAGGTCAGCAAGAGGGCCTGCCAGAAGGCAGGCCCGTGGTCGGCGAGGAGTCTGGAGACGTCACCCATCGCTCAGGGCAGGGCGGGCGGCGTGGGAACGGCCGTGCTGCCGGTGCGCTGGCCGATGGAGATGGTCCACAGCTTGGCCCAGGTGCCGTCGGCTTCGATTTTCTTCAGGAAGGCGTTGATGAAGGCCACGCCGTCCGAGCCCTTGGGCAGGCCGATGCCATAGGAATCCTGCGTGCCGAAGGGCGCGCCCGCCAGCCGCGCGTCGCCGGTGCCCAGGCTCAGGGTGTTGAGCAGCAGGGTGTAGTCGGTCACATAGGCGTCCACGCGGCCCTGGCGCAGGGAGTCCAGCGCTTCCTGGTGCGTCTGGAACTCCTGCACGACCGCCTTGGGCGCGTGCTGCGCCAGGATGGCAGGCCCCGTGGAGCCGGCCTGCGTGGCGACCTTCTTGCCGCCCAGATCGCTGTACGACTGCACGGTCTTGTTGCTTGCCTTGACCAGCACCCCGGCCTGCGAGGTGTAGTAGGGGCCGGCAAACGAGATCTTCTCGGCACGGGCAGGGGTGATGGAGTAGGTGGCAATCACCATGTCCGCCTGGTTGTTGATCAGCACCTGCTCGCGCGTGGACGAGGTGACCTGCGCGAACTGGTACTTGGAGGCATCGCCCAGGATGTAGCGCGTGAGCAGCTGGGCCAGGCCTGCGTCGAAGCCGCGGATCTTGCCGTCCTTCTCGTTGAGCAGGGAAAACAGATTGGAGGTCTGGGTGCTGCCCAGGCGCAGCGTGCCGGCCTGCTTGATCTTGCTGGCCCAGGTGCTCGATGCGATGGTCGCGGCGTCGGCGACGGGGCCTTGCGCAATCAGGGCGTCGAACGCCGCTGTGTTCAGGGGCGCGCCCTGCGCAAAGAGCGAACCGCTGCCCACGATCGCCAGTGCCACCACGGTGGATTTCAGAATGGATTGGATCGGCATGGGGTCTTCCTGCTGGGTCTGTGATGTAAATCTGGGGATGGCTGCCAGGGGCAAGGGCCGATTATGGCGACTCGCGGCCCTTGCCGCCGCACAAGGGCTCAGGCCCCGGCCACGCGCTGCCCTGGCGCAATGGTGGGGGGCGCGGCGTTGAGCGTCTCGATCGCAAAGCCGGCAGCGGCCTTGTACCGGGCCATGAAGCCCTCGCGCTCCTCGCGTGGCAGCACCTCGTCGATATGGTCGAAGACGCCGCCGCAGCGCTCGTCCACCAGCCCCAGCAGGCCGAAGGGGCCGGCCCCCCGGTTGCGCAGCACCAGCGCCGAGAGGTCCTTGCACAGCTTGTCGTCATAGGCGCGCAGCGCCTGCGGGCCCACGCCGTGGGCAAGGAACTGCGCACCCAGCACGCGCGCGTCCACGATGGCCTGGCTGGCGCCATTGGAGCCCACCGGGTACATCACATGCGCCGCATCGCCCAGCAAGGCCACGCGGCCGTCCACCCAGGTGGGCACGGGGTCGCGGTCGATCATGGGGTACTCGAAGACATCCGTGGCGCCGCGCAGCATGGCCGGCACGTCCAGCCAGCCGTAGTCCCAGCCGTCGAAGTGGTGGATGAATTCCTCCAGCGCCACGCGCCGGTTCCAGTCGCCCTGCCGCCAGCCGCCCTGGTTGTCCACCGTGATCTCGGCGATCCAGTTGATGGTGGCCAGGCCCGTGACGGGGTCCGGCGGCGTGATGGGGTACAGCACCACGCGATGGCGCAGCGAGCCCACGCCCACGAAGGACGCGCCGGTGCGCACCGGCACCCCGGGCGTGGTGCCGCGCCACATGATGGCGCCGCCCCACTGTATGGGCGGCTGCGTGGGGTGCATCTGCGCGCGCACGGCCGAGTGCAGGCCATCGGCCGCCACCAGCAGCGAGCCCTGCACCTCCAGCCGCTGGCCATCGCGGGTGTCGATGAGGGCGGTCACGCCCTTGGCATCCTGCCGGTAGCCCACCACGCGCCGGCCCAGCTGCACGGCGTCGTCGCCCAGGCGCTGCCTGACGGCGTTGAACAGCATCATCTGCAGCTGCCCCCGGTGCACCGCGTACTGCGGCCAGCGATAGCCGGCCTGCAGCCCGCGCGGCTCGGCATACACCTCGTTGCCGTTGCGCCCGACCAGCGCCCATTCCCGGGCCTGCAGGCCGATGGTGTCCAGCACATCGTTGCCGAAACCCAGGTCATGCAGTTCCCGCACCGCGTTCGGCTGCAGGTTGATGCCCACGCCCAGCGGCTGCAACTGCGCCACCGACTCGAACACGATGCAGGGCACGCCGATCTGGTGCAGCGTGAGGGCAGTGGCCATGCCACCGATGCCGCCGCCGGCAATGAGCACGGGGCGGGATGGATTGTGGTGTGAAGCAGCAGCAGACATGCCGGGATTGTCCATGCAATGGCTGCGGGCGGATGTCCCATCTGCGGCGCGTGCATGGCGCAAACAATGTATGATGATCATCATGCGAAACACCAATTCCAGCGCCCGGGCTTCCGCCAAGGAGGCCACGCATGAGCGCATCGTCTCCGTGGCGGCGCGTGCCATCCGCCGCAGCGGCTATGGCGGCACCGGGGTGGCGGACATCATGAAGGAGGCGGGCCTGACGCATGGCGCCTTCTACGCCCATTTCGCCTCGCGCGATGCCATGCTGGCCGAAGCGGCGGGCAAGGCCTGCGCCGAGTCCTGCGCCGCCGTCGCCGACGTGGTGGCCAAGGCACCGCCCGGCATGGCGCTGCAGGCCATGCTGGCCGCCTATCTTTCCAAGGAACATGTCCAGCGCGCCGAGTTGGGCTGCCCCCTGGCGGCCCTGGGCTCCGAGACCTCGCGCCAGGCGCCGGAGGTGCGCCGCGTGGCCACGGGCCACATCAAGGAAATGGTCGATCTCATCGCCCGCCAATCACCGGACTGGGGACAGCCCGGTGCCCACGAGCGCGCGCTCGTCACCTTGTCCACCATGGTCGGCAGCCTGCTGCTGGCACGGGCGGTGGACGATCCGGCCCTGTCCGACAGCCTGCGCGAGGCAGCACTCAAGCACCTGGCGCCGGCCAGCCAGTGATGGCGCATGCCCAGTGCATGTGCCTGGATTTTTTTCGTCTTTACATATGATGATCATCATATAAAGGAGAGCCATGAAGGCATTCATTCTGGAAAGCTATGGAGCGAACCGCGCCTTGCAGCTGGCAGACGTACCCGAGCCGCAGCTGCGTGAAGACGAAGTCCTGGTCCAGGTCCATGCCGCAGGCGTGAACCAGCTGGACTCCAAGATCAAAGACGGGCAATTCAAGCTCATCCTGCCCTATCGCCTGCCCCTGATCCTGGGCCACGACGTGGCCGGCGTGGTGGTCAAGGCCGGCCCGCGCGTGCGGCAGTTCAAGCCCGGTGACGAGGTCTATGCACGCACGGACGATTTCCGGATCGGCACGTTCGCGGAGTTCGTGCCGGTCAGGGAATCATCGCTGGCGCCCAAGCCCAAGGGGCTCACGATGGAAGAGGCCGCCTCCATTCCCCTGGTGGGCCTGACGGCCTGGCAGGTCCTGGTCGAGACGACACGGCTGGCCAGGGGGCAGAAGGTCTTCATCCAGGCCGGCTCCGGCGGCGTGGGCACGTTCGCCATCCAGCTGGCCCGGCACCTGGGCGCCGCTGTGGCCACCACGACGAGCGCGGCCAACTTCGAGCTGGTCAGGGGCCTGGGCGCGGATGTCGTCATCGACTACCGCACGCAGGACTTCGAGGACGTCCTGCACGACTACGACGTGGTGCTCAACAGCCAGGACGGCAAGACGCTTGGCAAATCCCTGCGCGTGCTCAAGGGCGGCGCCAAGCTGGTCTCCATCTCCGGCCCACCCGATCCCGCGTTTGGCAGAAACATCGCGGCGCACGCATTCGTGCGGCTGGTGATGCGGCTGCTCAGCTCCGGCATCAGGCGCCGGGCGCGAAGCCGTGGCATCGACTACTCCTTTGTCTTCATGAAGGCCGACGGCGGCCAGCTGCGCGAGATCACCCGCCTCATCGAGGCGGGCGCCATCCGCCCGGTCGTGGACAAGGTCTTCGCATTCGAATCCACCAACGAGGCCCTTGCCTATGCCGAAGCCGGCCACGCAAAGGGCAAGGTCGTCATCAAGATCCGTTGAATCTGTTTCCCCCCACCCCTGGAGTGCTCCATGAAAATTGAAAACGCTGTTGTTCTCGTCACCGGTGCCAATCGCGGCATCGGCCTGGCTTTCGCGCGCGAGCTGCTTGCCCGTGGCGCCCGCAAGGTCTACGCCGGCGCGCGCGACCCCGCCACCGTCACCCAGCCCGGCGTGCATGCCCTGCAGCTGGACGTGAACCGCCCGCAGGACGTGGCCGCCGCCGCAGCGCAGGCGTCGGACGTCACGCTGGTGATCAACAACGCCGGCATCGCGCAGCCCGGCGGCTTTCTGGCGCCCGACAGCGAAGAGGTCGCCAGGCGCATCTTCGAGACCAACTTCTTCGCCGTGCTGCGCATGAGCCAGGCCTTTGCGCCGGTTCTCAAGGCCAACGGCGGCGGGGCCTTGCTCAATGTGCTGTCGGTGGCCTCCTGGGTCAATGGCGGCGAACTGGCCGCCTACTCGGCCAGCAAGTCGGCCGCCTGGTCGCTCACCAACGCCCTGCGCAGCGAGCTTGCAGGGCAGAAGACACAGGTGCTGGGCCTGCACATGGCCTATGTCGATACCGACCTCACGCGCGGGCTTGACGCACCGAAGTCCAGCCCCGAGGACATCGTCAGCCGCGCGCTGGACGGACTGGAGGCCGGGCTCGATGAAGTGCTGGCCGACGAGCTCACCCAGCAGGTCAAGCGCGGCATGACGGCGGCCCGGCCAAGCTATCTGCCGCAGGGCGCCTGAGCCTGGATGACCGCCGCAGCCCGTGGCCGGACCATCAACACAGGCCGGGCCATGAAGTGCGCGCCATGGCAGATCCGCAGCCCATGGTCTGGGCCTCGGTGCCGGCGTAGTCGGCCAGCGTGTCGGCGCTGTCGCGGATGCTTTGCAGGGCGCGGGCCACCACGTCCAGGTGGCGATGGCCCTTGGGGGTCTCCAGCCATGCCAGGGCCAACTGGGCGATGGCGGAGATTTCTGCACAGCCTTGCTGCACGAGATGGTCCACCTGGGTGAGGGCGTTGGACAGCTGCCGGGTGCTGTGGCTGTCCGTGGTGGGGGAGGGCTGGGCGGGGTTCATGCCATGTCCCTCCGCAGTTGGCCGGGCACAAAGGCCTGGCATGAGGGAGGGGCTGCGCCAAAAGACGGCGCGCAGGCGAGAGAAACGGCGTTCATTGTTCCGTGCTCCATTGCGGGTCGAATCCACAGGCCATCGCATCTGCGTTGACTGATGGATTCGGTGTACCAAGCCTCGCTTTCGGAGAGGCTGTGCCGCTATACGACGGATGTTTTGAAGCATCAGCCCCGGGACAGGGGGCCGGGGCGGATGATAGCGCGGGCGGGGAGGGGAACGCCCATTTTTTTGGGGGGGTGAGGCTTGCGAAACGTCCAGTCAAGCGCGGCACGAACGCACAGTCAAGCCGCCAGGGCTGCGCGCCCGCAAGATGGCCGGCAGTGCGCATCCACCCGTGCCACACGCTTGCATCAACATGGCTTTCAGCGCTTGATACACAAGCGCTGAAAGCATTTTTCATGGCCGATCGCGGCTGGGTGGAACACCGCTTCACCCACCCACCCCATCGCCATGAAAACCCTTGCCCTTCGAATTGCCATGCTGCTGCTGACGGCGGCGGCTTCAGTGTCTGCTGGTGCAGTCACGGTATTCGACAACCTGGCAGCCGCCAATGACCCGTGGCTCATCCAGCACAACTCCAGCTACCACACCAAACTGTGGGTGGCCAACCGCATTCCGATTGGCAGCCAGTCGCTGCGCATCACGCAGGTGAAGATGAATCTCACCCAGATCGACCAGTTCGAGCTGCAAGTGTGCGCAACCGACGCCAGCGCCGCCACGCCGTTCGTGGACATGACGGCCTGCGCCCCCTTCACCGCCGACGCGGCCACGCCGGGCATGCGCGTGTTCACGGGCGACCGCATCGTGGCGGCGGGCGACTTTGCCTGGGTGGTGGTGCGCAGCATCGGCCAGACCATGATCCGCCGCCAGATCACCACGGCCACCAACGACGGGCTGACCTGGTATTCAGGCGCGAGCCACAAGCCGGCCTGGGTGGCCGAGCCGCAGACCTCCATCGGGATGACGGTCGAGGCCGGCTCCGTGCAGCTCGATGGCGTGTGCGGCAGTGCCAGCAGCACCACGCCTCGCCGTTATCCGCCAGACGCCTTGCTGTGCAGCGTGGGCACGACCAGCGGCGTGATGGGTGAAACCTACTCCTTCTCCTGGGTGTGCCAGAGCAGCTACGGCGGCAACCCTTCGCCGCAATGCTCCGTGCCTCGCGCCTACCTCGTTACCTCCCAGGCCACGGGCGGCGGCAGCATCGAGGCGGGGCGCGATGTAGCGGCGGGGCAGCAGGCCAGCTTCACGCTCACCACGCCACCGGGCTATACGGTGCAGGTCAGCGGCTGCGGCGGATCGCTTGCGGGCAACACCTACACCACTGCGACCATTACCGGCAATTGCACCATCAGCGCCACCTTCGCCCCGCCGCCCACCAATGGCGCGTGTGGCAGCACTGCGCCTTCGCTCACCTTGCCAACCCTCTTGTGCAGCGCCGGTTCGGCCACCAACCAGTCTGCCGCGTCCGATGCCTTCCGCTGGAATTGCGCGGGCATCAGCGGCGGCACCACGGCCGCTTGCCTGGCACCGCGCCAGTACATGGTGACAGTCAACACGGATGCGGGCATCTCCAGCGCACAGTGCACCCCGAACCCCGTGACCCATGGCTCCAGCGCCACCTGCACGGCCACGGTGCACGACCCTGTCGCCCGCCCCTTCAGCGGTTGGGGCGGCGCCTGCAGCGGCACGGGGGCTTGCCAGCCCGTGGTTCTCGGGGCCACCACCGTCTCTGCCAACACGACGCTCATCACCTACGCCATCACTACCACTGCCACCCCGGGCGGGAGCATGTCTTGCACGCCCAACCCCGTGCCCCACGGCCAGGCCGCTGGCTGCACTGCCACGCCGCAAACGGGCTTTCAGTTCACCGGCTGGACGGGCGATTGCGCGGGCACGGGTGCATGCCAGTTCACCAACGTGACCAGCGCGCACAGCGTGGGAGCCACCTTCGCGCCGATTACCTACGCCATCGCCACCCCTGCCGTCACCGGCGGCAGCGTGAACTGCACGGCCAACCCCGTGCCCCATGGGCAAGACACCATCTGCGTCGCCTCGCCCGCGATGGGCTACCACTTCACCCATTGGTCGGGCGATTGCGCGGGCACTGCCAGCGCGTGCATTCTCTACAACGTGACCAGCCCGCGCAGCGTGGGTGCCACATTTGTACTCAACACCTATTCCATCGGTATCGTCCCCGCCCCGGCCAACGGCACGGTCACCTGCACGCCCAACCCCGTCACCCACGGCCAGGANGCAAGCTGCACCGCCATGCCCGATNCGGGCTACCACTTCACCAGTTGGTCGGGCGATTGCACGGGCACGGGGGCATGCCATTTCACCAGCGTGACCGCGTCGCGCACCGTCTCGGCCACCTTCACGCCCAAGACCCACTCCATCGCCACCCCCGCCGCCGTCAACGGCACGGTCACCTGCACGCCCAACCCCGTCACCCACGGCCAGGACGCAAGCTGCACCGCCACGCCCGATGCGGGCTATCACTTCACCAGTTGGTCGGGCGATTGCACGGGCACGGGGGCATGCCAGCTCACCAACGTGACCAGCCCGCGCAGCGTGGGTGCCACTTTCGCGCTGAACACCTACCCCATCAGCATCGCCCCCGCCACCACCAACGGCACGGTCACCTGCACGCCCAACCCCGTGACCCACGGCCAGGACGCAAGCTGCACCGCCATGCCCGATGCGGGCTATCACTTCACCAGTTGGTCGGGCGATTGCGAGGGCACGGGCACCTGCCAGCTCACCAACGTGACCAGCCCGCGCAGCGTGAGTGCCACATTTGTGCTCAACACCTATTCCATCGGCATCGTCCCCGCCCCGGCCAACGGCACGGTCACCTGCACGCCCAACCCCGTCACCCACGGCCAGGGCGCAAGCTGCACCGCCACGCCTGATGTGGGTTACCACTTCACCAGTTGGTCGGGCGATTGCGCAGGGGCGGGGGCATGCCAGCTCACCAACGTGACCAGCCCGCGCAGCGTGAGTGCCACCTTCGCGCTGAACACCTATCCCATCAGCATCGCCCCCGCCGCCACCAACGGCACGGTCACCTGCACGCCCAACCCCGTGACCCACGGCCAGGCCGCAAGCTGCACCGCCACGCCCGATGCGGGCTATCACTTCACCAGTTGGTCGGGCGATTGCGCGGGCACGGGAGCATGCCAGCTCACCAACGTGACCAGTCCGCGCAGCGTTTCGGCCACGTTCACCCACGACCCGGTCGATGCCACCTGCGGCTCAGCGGCCAACGGCGCTGTGGCCTTCAAGCCCAGCGCGAATCTGTGCGCCACGGGTACGCCAGGGACCGTGCTATCCGCCGGCGGCCAACACAAATGGCAGTGCAGCGGTGAGTATGGCGGCGCAGCGCAGCAGTGCAGCGCACCGTGGCAGGGTGCGGGCGGCAACGGCAATCTGGGGGCGGTGGAGGTGGACGGAGCGAACGGCTGGGAGATCAGCAGCGCCGCCTTTGCCTCCACCTTGCCCGCGCCCTTGCCGTCCCATGTGCGTGCGGTGCACGCGCCGCTGGGCCTGGTGCTGGGGCGTGTCGCTGGCAATGCAGATGCACAGGTGACCGTGCACTTCACCACGCCAGTGCCGCAGGGGGCCGTTTATTACAAATACGGCCCCAGCCCCGACGGGCTGGGCTGCACCGGCGCTGCCTGCGCGCTGCCGCACTGGTATGCGCTGCCCGGCGCGCAGTTTGCACCCGACGGCCTGAGCGTGACCTTCACCCTGGCCGATGGCGGCGTGGGTGACAGCGATTCCGTGCCCAACCAGATCACCGACCCCGGCCTGCCCGTGCTGCTGGCCCCGCAGGCCATCCCCGCGCTCGGCCCCTGGGCGCTGGCACTGCTTTCGCTGCTGGCAGCGGGTCTGGTGGCGGTGCGTTGCCGAGCGTCGAGCAGTGGTTGCGCACCGCCGATCAGAAAGTGAAGCCTTGGCTTGCAGCGGCAGCAACCCCGCACTGTGGACTGCTGCCCCTTGGTTGACGCTCAGATAGACGGTCGGCAACCACCGTTTTGGTAGGCTTTGAATTTGATGGATAGACAACCAGATACAGGCATGAATTTGAAATTTAAGCGGCTCACTGAAGTTGATCCGGCTCACATTGTTTCGCTGAACAACAATCCAGATGTGCTGCGACAAATGCCGCTTGGAAGTGCGAATTTCGACCTGGCGAAAGCAAATGAATGGGCTCGGCAAAAGGATGCCCAGTGGCAGCAATACGGCTATGGGCCATGGGCGTTTGAAATTGACCAGCAATTTGCCGGCTGGGGCGGTTTGCAGTACGAGGAAGGTGATGCCGACCTCGCTTTGGTGCTTCACCCCAAATTCTGGGGAAGTGGCAAAGCCATCTATCAAGAGATAGTGAAACGTGCATTCACTGGCTTGGGGCGGAGCTCCATCACGATTTTGCTGCCACCTTCAAGAACCAGAATAAAAGGGATTCTCAAGCTGGGATTTCGGCCAGATGGCGCACTGGATATCGAGGGGACTCGCTTTTTGCGCTATCGCCTGCATGCACCCGGCAAACCCGCTTGACCAGATCTTTGGGCAGCGCGTCTTGATCCCGCGCGCTCATACCTTGGCGAGGAAGGCCGCTGCATCACCCGCTTCACACTTCCAGTCTGCGAAGACCCCAACCAGATTGCACTCCACGCAGCGGCAAGCGATGTAGTACCAGCGCACGTCGTGTGTGCCTTCGTACACGGAGACGCCGGACATCAGTTCGAACGTCTCGTTCTCGCACACGCACTCGTGTGCCTCAGGGGTGGCCTCTTCAACATGTTCCGCGCTGTCGCCCATCAGGTGTTCCTGCCCGCAGTCGGTGCAGGTGCGGATGGCCACGCCGGCTTCTTCATCCGTCTGCAGCGCAAAAGTCCGGCATCCGCAATCGCATTTGGACGAGGCAAACCGGACGGCCTCATGGCCATTCGCAACGCTGTAGCTGCGCAGCTCGGCTTGGGTGTCGCCGGACGTTGTCCCGTACCAGAACTCGCCCTTCTTCGTCAGTGCCATTGATACTGTTCCATTCTTCAAGTTGGGCTTCCCGGCAGACCTGACGCCAAGCTTTCCCGATCGTCTGGATTTTGCCTGAAGGCACGGTGAATCTTCGTCAAGGGGCCGGGCAGCTCTCAGCCTCAAGCAGCCGCACCAAATGCCGGCTCTACAGCGATGGCAGATCCTGACCGGGCGCACCGCAATCCGTGCGGGGATGTGCGTGTCAGCGTTCCCTGCGCAGCTGTCTGGCACTGGCCAACAGGAATGCGCGCGTGCCCGGCGCGCCCAGCCCATCGAGTGCGCCACCATCTTGCGCGCCCATGGCCAGCCAGGCTTGCATTGCGGCCTGCGCCACCTCCAGATGAAACTCTTTCAGCAGCAGGCGGACAAGCGGTGCCCCCGCCGCAGGGTCCGCGATCTGCCCCAGCGCCATGGCCGCTGCCTGGCGGCGGCGCGCGTTGGGGCTGCTCAGTTGATCGATCAGTGCAGGCACAACCGCCTGGTCGCCCAGACTGCCCAGACGGCCCAAGGCTTCCAATATCTCTTCGGTGGCGAGGTCAGCCTGCAGCGCCCGTATCAGGTCGGGAATCGCCTCGCGCGTGGCTGCCTTCGCCAGCGTTTCGGTGATCAGCCGGGCATCAGCCGGCGATTCGGCTTGCAGCAATGCCGCAGCCAGCGCCGCGCTGGCCTCGGCGCTGGGCGTGGCTGACAGCGACAGCATGGCGGCGTCCCGCAACGGGTTGCGGCGGACCATCAGAGGCGCCAGCAAACCGGCCCCCTGGGGGTCGCGGAACTCGGCAAGCGCCATCACGTAGCGGTGTCGCACGCTGTCGCCGGCTGCCTGGGCTGCAGCGATCAGCGCAGGCAATACGTCAGCCCCTTGCGCTGCCAGCGCTTTGCAGACGTGGTGGAGGTATTCGTTGCGGATGCCGGGCATCAGCCCCAGGAGCAGGGCCTGCACCTGGGGGCCGCGAAGATTCTGGCAGGCGTACGCCACGGCGCTGGCATTCCAGTGGTGGGGGTCATCCACCAATGCCTTCGCGAAGCCTTCGAAACCCTCTGCTGAGCCCATCAAGGCCAGCGCTTCGGCCACGCCCACGGCGTCGCCGCCGCACAGCTGGGGCAGCATGGCGCGCAGATGCTGGGCCGCTTCCTGGGGCGCGGTGCGCGCCAGCTGCAGCGCTGCGGCTCGCCGTACCTGCAGCGACGCCGTGCGCAACCCTGCACGGGGCCACTGCGACTCGCCAGGCCCTTGCAGCTGGGCCAACACCTCGGCCAGCTCGTCGGCATCGCGCGGTGTCCTTGCCTGCTCCAGCGCGGCCATCAGTTCAGGCACGGCTTCCTGCGCCTTCAGCGGGCCCAGCGCCGGTGCTGCAACGGTCACTCCGGCACGCAGCAGTGGCGCGATCGCACGCGCGTCGCCCAACTCGCCAAGCACCTTGACCAGTGCCGTCCTCAGCTCCCGCGGCATCCCGCGGCGCGGGTGTTCAAACGTCTCGATCAGCGGGACCACGGCTGCCGTATCGCCCAGGCGCCCCAGTGCGCTGATGCAGGTCCCGCGGACTCTGGCGTCCGCATCGTGGAGTCCTTCCATCAGCAGGTCCAGGCAGGCGTGTGTGGATTTCTGGACCACCGCGATGCACAGCGTGCTGATCACCTCGCCAAAGTCTTTCTTTTTGTCGGTCTCCTCACGCCGCAGCGTGCGGATGGCCTCCAGCAGGTCGGCGATCCAGTGTTCGTCGGCGTGGCTGTGAATGGATGTCGCCGCATACTCGCGCACCGCTGCGCTGCGGTGACCCAAGGCCTTGAACAAAGGCGCCCGGGCCTGTGGCGAGGAGATACGGCCCAGGTACATGCAGCCCGAGCAGGCTTCGTCAACGCTCTTGGACTTGGCCATGCGCAGGTACAGGGGCAGTGCCTCATTGGAGGGACGGATCAACAAGGCCTGCCTGGCCGCGTCAGCCACCTTTGCGTCTTCGTCCAGCGTCGCGCTCACCAGGAGCGCGGGAGCGCGGTCCGCCAGCTCCAGCAGCGCATTTCGGGCCAGGGGCAGCTGATTTGCCGGCGCGGACCTCATGAATGTCGTGATGGCCTCGAAAGCCACTGCGGGGGCAGCGCAGGACAGCGCTTGCAGCGCCAAGAACACATCGACGTTTTTTGTGGAGCTCTGCAGCTGGTCTGCGAGTGCCTGGCTTGGGTTGTCGTTCATAAGTACTGGAAGGGCCGGTCCGGATTGCCCTGGTTCTGCTTGTCCGAGAAGACCACCAGCACAGGCTCGTCTGGCGCGCCCTGCATCATAGGTGCCGCCCCAGGGCCGCCACTGGACAAGTCGTCCACCGGTCGACCGGCCGGGCAGGCCTTGGCATCCGGCCGCTTTTGGCCGACCCCATCCGCCCGATCACCTTGTCCCACCATCCACCCACGCCATCCCCGCCCCCCGGTTCACATGCCGCTGCCTGCCCACGACAAACTCCGAATCCAGCGTGGCCAGTGCGACGGAGATCCATGCGCCTTCTTCGTAATGCCGGCTGTGCCATGACAGCGATGAGCCGCATTGCTGGCAAAAGCAGCGCGTGATGCCGGGCGATGAGGCAAAGGAGCGCAATTGCTCCTGGCCCCGGGTGAAGACAAGGTCCTTTGCCGGCACGCTGCCGTAGGTGGCGAATGCGGCACCGTGAGCCTTCTGGCAGATGCGGCAGTGGCAGTGCGAGACGGCCCGGGGCGTGGAGCGCAGTGCATAGGCGATGGCGCCGCACAGGCAGCTGCCGGTCAGGGCAAGAGGGGGGCTATCCGGGGCGTTGCTCATGGTCGGGCGGGCACGAAAAAAGGCGCATGCCATTGTGCATGCGCCCCAATGCCGCGACAGGGATGCGCGGCAACCCCAGGAGTCATCCGTTTCGTCAGTCGCCGATGACCTGCAGCCCGCTGCCGTCCCCATGCGCCTGCAGGCACATTCTTCCGAGGTCGTTGAGAAAACGCAGCACCGGCATCTCGCCCACGCAGGCGGGGATGGCGGCCATGATGTCGTTGTGCAGTTCCAGCAGCTGGTCCGAGGCCACGAACATGGCGGCGGATTCGCCGTAGTAGTGCCGCCAGAAGTCCTGCAGCAGGCCGTGGCGGGCCTTGCCGACGACCAGGGGATAGCCGTTTTCCCAGACCTGTGCGTCCATGGAAAGGCTGGCCAGGCCAGGGTCAACGGGCCGCGCGCTGGCGGGGATCAACAGTACACGTCGCATGTCCATGCTCATTTGCGGTTTCCAGGTGCGCCAGTGGACTCGGGCAACCCGGTCCGGGAGGAGGGTGAGAGGTCCTTGCCGCAGGCGGCAGGAACCGGTTCCCACTTTATTGACGTGTGCACAACAAGAAAATTACAGCTGATTACATACGGCGAGCGATGCGCCGTGTGCCTGCCGTTCTCCGTTGCAGTTCGCCGTTCAGGCGCTGCGCGCCCCGCCCTCGATCTCGAACGCAAAGTCCCCGAAGCGCAGGCTGCCGCGCCGCCGCTCCACCAGGGCCGGCAAGGCCGCGCATTCGGGCAGGGCGCTGAGGATCTGGTGCTTGGCGCGGAAGATCTGGATGTTCACGTACGACGAATCCACGCCCAGCATGCGCGAGAGCGCGTCGAGCTCTATCCAGCCCTGGCTTGCGGGGGCCAGGCCCTTGTGGGCGTCCTGCTGGCGCACGCGGGCCAGGGTGACCAGGGTGTAGTGGTGTATGCGTTCACCCAGCGCGATGGGCTTGCCGTCGCTCATGACGGTCAGGCTGGCGTGCTCCTCGTTCTGGCTGACGTGGAAGCGAAAGGACACGTCCGGCGGCTTGGGCGCATGCGGGTCGAAGCTGCTTTCCCGCGTGGATTCCAGGTCGTCGCATTGCACGAATTCCCAGCTGCCTGCCGAGGTGTGGACCATGGCGCCGTCCACCAGGGGCTCGGTGCCGTCGCCGGACTCCAGCAGCCAGCGGCCGTCTTCGAAGAAGACGTTGGCTTCGGGCTCCTGGGCGTCGGGCAGCAGGGTGCCGCGCGGGTTCAGGGCCAGGGGGGCGTCCTGGGGCAGGCCCGGGCCGGGGCTCAGGCAGGTGACGGGCGGTCCCAGGTCTTGCACGGTCCAGGCCGCTTCTGCGCCTTCGCCCATGCTGAGCCTGGCGCCCACGGTCAGTACGGTCCAGCGGCCGGCGACCAGGCGCACGCCGTTGAGCATGGTGCCGTTGCGGCTCTGGTCCACGATTTCCCAGGTCTGCCGGTTCCAGCGGAACAGGGCGTGGACCTGGGAGACGTCGGGCGCCTTCATGACGGTCTGGCAGACCGAGGGGTGGCGGCCGAAGGTATGCAGGGGCCGCAGCACGACGATGCTGCCGTCGAGTTGGTTACGAAAGAGGGCCATCGCCTCGAATTCTCCTTGGGGCTTGTGTGAACAGGGGGTGGGCTGGGGGCGCATTGGCCCGGAGCCGGCAGCCTGTTGCCAAGCCGAGAGAGTACATGCCCGCTGCGCGTTTCAGTTTGTCAAACGTACAGCGCCTGCGGATTGAACTCGGATTCCTGCAGCGGCCGGCTGCGCCAGCCCAGGGCCACGGGCACGTCGCGCAGCCGTGGATTGCCCAGTTCCGGCCAGATATGGCACAGTCCCGGAACCACGACCTTGACGGTGTACAGAGGGATGTCGGGGCGCGAGTGGTCGTAGACGATGGTTTCCAGGCCCAGGCCCCGTGCGATGTCCACGCAGTGCGCAATGGCCCGGGCAATGTCCGGCGGCGCGGTGTCCGCCTGCTGCGCAGGCTGTTGCGGCGGCGCATCGGTGCCGTCCAGCGGATGCAGAAAGGCCTGCACCTGCTGCGGCACGGCAAAGCCCTTGCCCGCCGCGATCAGCTGGCTGATTTCGGTGAGGGCGCGTTCGCAGGCCAGGGCGCGGTCCAGGCTGCAGCCAAAGCCCACGGCCCAATGGCCGGTATCCGCGTGGCGGCCCACGCAGACCACGACCGGTATGCCGAAGTCATGGGTGATGTCCAGCAGCCAGTACGACCATTGCGGGCCGCAGCTGCGCGCCAGGCGCTGGCGCGTGGCTGCGGCGATGCCGTCCAGCGCGATGGCGGGCCTGCGGATCTGGCCGTACCACCAGATGGCGGCGGCGTCGCGTTCCACCAGTTCCATGAAGCCTTGGAGGATGGCCTCTTCCCGTGTGTTGCCTGCGGCGCAGCCGTTGGAGGTCCAGCCCACGTGGTGCTGGCTTTGCGCGGGCGCATGGGCCAGGCAAAAGCCCAGCGGCAGGTAGCGGCGCGCATCGGCGGTCAGGGACCAGGCGGGCGCCCACCACAGGGGTTCGCCCTGGCCGGCGCCGGGGGCCACGGCATGCGGCGGCCTGTCGGCGGCAAAGCGGGCGGTCTGCCGGTCGCTGAAGCGGGCCAGCGCTGTGGGAGGAATGCAGGGCGCATCCAGCTGCGCGGCGGGGGCGACGACCACGGCTTCATCGCCCTGGTGGAAGGCGGCGTAGCGCTCCACGGCTTCGCACATGGCGCTGGCGCGGGCCTGCATGGCCGACAGGCCCTTGCCCAGGCACAGCTGTGTCGGGGGGGCTGCCAGGAAGCCGCTGCCAGGCGCGGGCGTTCTGAAGATTTCGCTGCGGTAGACGGTGAGCGCTTCGTCGGTCTCGGCCGTCAGCGGCGTGACCCGGGCAATCACGCCGGTCAGCGGGCTGACGTGCCGGGACAGGCGCTGCACCGTGGTCTCGGCCGGCACGCTGCGCCAGCCGCCGTCGGCGCGCGCGGCATGCGTGCCGGGAACTGGCGCAATGGGTTCGCGTTGGCGCAGTGCCATCAGCCCCGGTGTGCCGCAGTGCGGGCATTGCGGGCGGGCGGCCACGGGGTGGGCCTGGGGGGGCTCCAGCGTCCACACGGTTTGCGCCGCATCGGTGTGCGCCAGCAGGCGCTGCACCGTGGGCAGCAGGGCCTGCAGCCGCGTGGCGATGAGGTCGGCGCCGGCGCGCACGGGCGGGCAGCGGCCGCTGTCGTGCGGCGGGCCGCCTTGCGCGGCGCGTGCGGGATGGTTGCGTTGCCAGCGGTGCGCCAGGCAATGCCAGCAGGCCGATGCGGTGCCGGCATGGGGCGTGAACAAGGGCCCGGCCATGGCCTGCTCGCCCGCGGGCCGGACCGGCAGCCAGGGCCGGCCTGCGGCACGCTGGCCGGCGTCGATGGCGCCCAGGCGCGGGTCCAGGTAGTCGTCGCAGAAAACGATGGTGAGCGGGGTGGGGGCGGGTGCCTGCGTGGCCACGGCCGCAGCCCAGTGGCAGGCGGCTGTGCTGTCCAGCGCTGCAGTCAGCAGGACGATGTCGATCTGCTCCGATGCCTGCAGGCGCACGGGCGGGGCCGAGAAATCCGGTTGCAGATAACCGTGGCCGTTCAAGCCGCTGTGCAGCACCGGCTGGACCAGGCCCTGGCGCAGCAGGGCGCCCAGGGCGTGCAGCATCTGCGCAAGCGGCGCATCGGGCGCTGTGGCGCAGTGCTGCATGAGGCTGGTGCCGGCCTGCAGCGGGGCGTTGAGCGCCAGGACGGCGGCGGAGCCCAGGGCCAGGGTGTCACGTTCGCTGGTCAGCAAAAGGCGGTCGCCCTGCTGCACGGGGGACAGGAATTTCTCGTGCCAGCGGAAGGCGTCGGCAAACAGGTCCGGGGCCGCAGGCTCAGGCAAGGGACGGGGCTCCCAGTTCAAGGCGGACGACGGCATACGGGTGCTGGCCGGTGGTGGCGTGGAAGGCGGTCTCGAACAGCTGGTGCTGCTGCGAGAACCGGGCATACAGGTGCTCCTGCAGGCTGATGCGGATGGCGGGGTGGATGCGCTCCATCTGGGCGCCGTCCGCAAAGCCGGAGACGACGGGCAGCCGCATGCCGCCCACCTGCATGGGCAGCCGTGCAAGGGCAGGGTGCACATGGTCGAGCACCACGGTGCACGGCGGGCTGCCGGGCGCGGCAAAACGCTGGGCCAGCTGCTGCAGCATGGCCTCCAGCGGCGCCTGGGGAAGGTAGGGGCAGACGCCTTCGAGCAGCACCAGAACGGGCTGGCTGCCGGGCAGGGCGGCGGCGTCCAGCCAGGAGGTGTCGAGGATGGAGCAGGCAAGGCGGGTTTCGTCGCCGTCCATGTATTGATCGCGCAGCGCAATGGCGTCGGGCAGGTCCACGTTCAGCCAGCGTGCGGTGCCGGCCAGGGCCGCCAGGCGGCTGCGCCGCGTGCACAGGCCCGCGCCCAGCGCAATGCACAGGCCGGACGGATGCGCGCTCAGGAATTGCGTGGTGAGCCGGTCGAACAGCTGCGTGCGCAGCACCACGCTGCGCACAAAGGCGGGGTCGGCGGCGTGCGCCTCGCTGGCCTGGGGCAGCGCCGCCGCGATGCGGCACGCCTCGGGATCGGCAAAGGGCGGCAGGTCGTGCAGCTCCGGGGGAGCTGCCGCACCTGCAGCGCGGGCACGTGCCGCCAGCGTCAGCAGCAAGGTGGCCGTGGCCCCTTGCAGCTGCGCCGGTGCCGTATCAGCAGGTGAAGGGATAGGCGTCACCGGTGTTGTTGTAGGAGGTGAGGGCGATGGCCCACAGGTCCTGCTCGGCGGGTGCCACCGGGTAGTTCAGCACGATGCCGTTCTTGATGGCCGTGCCGTCTGCGCGCTGCAGGTTCCACTCGCCGCGCGCGGCGTCCCAGGTGAAGGCCTGTTCGGTCTCGAAGCGGACCTGGAAGTTGAACGGGTTGTTGTAGCCCAGCCATTGGCTCAGCACGGGGGCCTTGTCCTTGCCGTCGTCACGCGTCAGCTCCGCGTGGAACTCGGGCGACTGCCAGGCCAGGGCGATGGCGCGCAACACCACGCCGCCGAAGGCCAGCAGCGAGTCGGGGCCGCCGCCGGGGATGCCCAGGCCCGTGGGCAGGGCAGCCCTGAGCATGCCGTTGTTCGGTTCCTCGAACGAGGTGCTCACGCCCATGAAGTTGGGGAACAGCTGGTAGTAGGCGGCCAGGGCCTCGGAGGCATGGGTCTGGGGCGCCTGGGGCAGGACGATGACGAATTCATCGTCGGGACCGATCCAGCCGGCCGTGAGCACGGGCTTCCATTCGGCGCGCTGGGTGGGGTCGTCGCTCAGGCGCAGCGACACATCGACCTGGGGCCACTGGGTCGGCAGGTTGAAGTCGCGGTGCAGCATGGGCTGGATGTCGCGCTGCCCCAGCAGGTCACGGCGGTAGGCGTCATCCTGCCAGGAGCGGGCGATGGCCCGCAGGTAGGCAAGGCGGAATGCGAGCAACGGTTCAGTATTCTGCAGCTGGGTGGTCATGTGACTTCATCCTCGGTTCAAGAAAAATGCGCCTGGCCGGGCAGGGGCCCGGACAGGTGCACGGACAGTTCAGGCCGCAGCGCGGCCAGCTCACTCAGGCGCGCGGCCACGTCCGGCCTGGCGGGTGCCAGGGCCTGCGACAGGGCCAGTGCCTCGGTTTCGGTGCGGTACTTGCCGGCAGTGCGCGCAGTCCCGGCCGCCTGGGCCAGGCTGTCCTGCACGGCCGCGTGGTCGGCGCCCATGGCCAGCAGGAAGCGGGCCTTCTTCAGGTGCAGCTCGCTGCTGTGCAGCCGTTCGTCCAGCACGTCGGCCAGGCGCAGGCATTCGTCGATCTTGTCCAGGGCCTCGGTCCAGCGCCCGCTGGCCGCCAGCATTTCGGCGACGAAGGAGCGGTAGTAGGTCTGGCAGTAGCGGCAGCCCATGTCCCAGAGCAGCTGCGCCGTGCCGCTGGCGCGTTCAATGCCCTCGGCGCTGGCGCTGCCTGCGCCGTCACCCAGCGCCCAGCAGCGGATGATGTCCGCATAGCCCGAGAACGCAGGCAGGCCGTAGCGGGCCGTGATGTCCAGCAGTTCGCCCGTGGTGGCCAAGGCGCTTTCCTTGTCGCCACGTGCCTGGTGGACCAGGGCCTGGTAGAGCAGGGCCATGCTCAGGGATGGGATGTGCGAGACCTCGTGCGCCAGGCGCACTGCGTCGTTCGCATCGGCCAGCGCGGCCTGGTCGAAGCCGGCGAACCAGCGCACCAGGGCGCGCCCGCAGGTGGCCCAGACGCGCGTGTCGAAGCCGAACTCGGCCGCATGGTGGGCATGGGCCACGGGGTCGTAGCGGGTGATGGCGTCGGTCAGCGCTTCTTCGGCCTGCTCGAATCGGCCGTCGGAGTAGTGGGCCAGTCCCAGGTAGGTCTGGGCGGCCACCAGCACGCCCGTGTCCTGCTGGCGCACGGCCTGCTCCAGCAGCCGGTGGCTGAGCTGGCGCACTTCCTCGCGGTTGCTGGCCACGTGGTGGTAGGTGATCAGCATCCACAGGTGCTGCACCTGCTTGTAGTCGGCCACGGCGTTGGCGCCCGGGCCGGCCAGCAGCTCCTGCGACAGCGCGATGCGTTCCACCACCTGGGCATGGGCCCAGCCGTGCTTGTTCATCAGCGCCTGGGTCACGTAGCTGTTGACGTCCAGCCGCGCCTCGCGCTGGGCCACGCCCTGGAGCTGTTGCAGCCAGTCGTCGATGTGGCGCGCGTAGGCAATGGTTTCATCGTTGAGCGAGCGCAGCTGGGTGATGCGCAACTGCCGCACGGCCAGGGCCACGGCCTGGGCGTGGTCGCCGGCGTCCGCCCAGTGCTGGGCCACGCCTGCGGGTTCCGCCGCAACGCGCTGCGGCTGGTGCTGCATCAGGGCCAGGGCCACGTCGCGGTGCAGCAGCCGGCGCTGCGATACCAGCATGCATTCGTAGGCCGTGTCCCTGATCAGCGCGTGGCGGAACATGTAGGCGCCCGGGCCCGCGCGTTCGTCGGCAATCACCAGGCCGGCCTGGCCCAGGGCGGCCAGTTCCTGCCCGACTTCGCCCTGCGGGCGTTCCAGGCAGGCGCACAGCAGGTCGAAGTCGAAGTGCCGGCCCATGGTGGCGGCCAGCTGCAGCAGGGGCTTGAGCGGGCCGATGCGGTCAAAGCGGCTGACCAGCGAGTCGCGCAGCGTGAGCGGAATGGCGGCCGGCAGCTCGGCATGGCGAAAGTCCCAGACGCCGTCTTCCTCCACCAGGTGGGCATCCAGCAGCATGCGCGCCATTTCCTGGATGAACAGCGGCACGCCGTCGGTGCGCTCCACCACGTGGCGGATCACGGCAGGGCTGAGCCTGCGCGGTGCCAGCGTCTGGCGGGCCAGTTCGGTGGCCTGGGCGTCTTCCAGCCGCCGCACGTCCACGCAGTCGGCCTGCAGGCCTTCGGGCGGTTGCCACTGCGGACGCGCCGTGAGCACCAGCAGCACGCGCCGCCCGGGCAGGCGCGCGACCAGTTGCTCCAGCAGTTCGATGCTGGTGGGATCGGCCCAGTGCACGTCTTCCACGACCAGCAGCAAGGGCTCGGCTTCGGACATGTGCAGCAGCCATTGCGCGGTGGACTGCAGCAGCAGCGCCCTTTGCATGACGGCCGAGATGCGGCTGGGCTCGCAGTCGCCCAGGGGCAGCGAGAGCCAGGCGCACAGAATGGGCAGGGCGGCCTCGGCATCGCAGCCTGCGGCGCGCAGGGCTTCGCGCATCTGCTCGCGGTGGTCCTGCGGGGGATCGGCCGCCTCCAGCCGCTGCCGTATCAGGCCCAGGAAAGGGGTCAGCGCGGTGTTGCGGTGCTCGGGCTGGCATTGCAGCACCACGGTGTTCGCGCCCTGTGTCCTGGCGTGGACGAGCAGCATGTCGGCCAGGCAGGATTTGCCGATGCCCGGCTCGCCGCGAATCCACAGCGCATTGCCCCCGGCTTCGCGGGCCCGCGCCCATGCGTCGTGCAGGCGCTGCAGTTCGGGTTCGCGGCCTATGCACTGCAAGGCTGCATCGGACACAGGTCCCTGCAGTAGCTCGGCTGGCTGCTCCAGCTCCAGGCGATAGGTCTGCATGCCCGCAGGCTGGCCGGGCAGGCGCAGGCTGCCGGCCTTCTCGAAGCGCGCATGACGCGACAGCAGGCGGTGGCTGCTTTCGCTGGCCAGCAGGGTGCCCGCATCGGCGATGGCCTCCAGCCGCATGGCCACGTTGACGGCATGGCCCGAGGGCGCTTCGCCGCCGACCACCACGGCCATGCCGGTGTGCAGGCCCATGCGGATTCCCAGGTGCAGTCCGTGGACCTGCTCGATGGCGGCCGCGCGGCTGCGGCTGAGCGTCAGCAGCTCCTGCGCCGTCATGCCGGCCTGGCGGGCATCGGTGTCGCTGGTGTGCGGGTAGCCGAAGAGCACCAGCATGCGGTCGCCCAGCGTGCCCGCCAGCATGCCTCCGCGCCGGGTGGCAACGTCGGAGAACAGCGTGAGTTCCTCGCGCTGCAGCAGCTCGATGTCCTCGATGTTCAGGGCCTGCGAGGGCTGGCCTACGGTGCGTGCCGCGCTGTCCATGACGTCGGCATCGCTGCCGGGCCACAGCGACACGCTGCAGCACAGCACGGTCAGCTGCCGCACTTCCGAGAAAACGCGCGTGGTGGCCACGGTGCGTGTCAGGTCCGCCTGCTGCACCTGGGCGGCGGCGGGCAACTGGCCCACCAGATCGTCCAGCCGCACGCGCATGAGGTCCCTGAGCAGGGCCGCCGCCGAGTCGCTGCGCTCCGCAGGCCTCTTCTTGAGCGCCTTGCGCAGCAGGGCGGCGATGGGGTGGGTGGAGATGGCCGGCGGCAGCTGCACTTCCTGCGGGCTGAGCTGGCGGTGCACGATCTCGGCCACCGAGGCGCCCTGCACGGCGGGCGTGCCCGTCAGGCATTCGAGGAACATCAGCCCCCAGGCATACAGGTCGGTGCGGGCGCTGGGCGGCTCGCCGCGCAGCTGCTCGGGGGCGCTGTAGGCCGGCGTGCCCAGGCACTCGTCGCCCATGGTGAGCTGCGAGACCTGCGGGCCGGCAAACTGCGGGATCACGGTGCCGATGCCGAAGTCCAGCACCATGGCGTGCCGCACGGCGCCCGTGGAGGTGACCATCACGTTGTCGGGCTTGAGGTCGCGGTGCACGATGCCGGCGGCATGCGCGCAGTCCAGCGCATCGAGCACCTCGGCCATGAGGCGGCCGGCCTCGGCGGCCGTCAGCACGCCCTGGCGGCGGATCAGGCTCTTGAGGGTCTCGCCGGGCACATATTCGAAGACGCCGTAGACGCAGTCGCCTTGCTCGCCCTTGTCCAGCAACTGGACGATGTGCGGATGGTGCAGGGACGCGCACAGCATGGTCTCGCGGTGGAAGCGCTCCACCTGGCGGCCGCCTTCCTGCAGCCTGACGACCTTGATGGCCACCGATGCACCCGTGCGCCGGTGTCGCGCACGGTAGACGGTGCCGTAGCCACCTGATCCCAAGGTTTCCAGCAGTTCGTAATCGGGTATTTCCAGGGGGGCTGGCGCCACCGGGGTCACCGCAGCTTGCGTGGGGTTGGTGATGGCATCGTGCATTTCAGCCTCGGTTGGGTATCCTCCTGGAGGGTATCCAGTCGTCCATTTGTCATACGGCAGACCGTGCTTTTGATACCGTTCGTTACTATAGCGTACGTCCGAATGCAATTGCCTGTTTTTGCCTACGTGCTTGCCCATGGTTGCCGTCGCCGCCGCCATCGCTGTGGCGTCCGGTGCTCAGGCCCAGCTGGCCGCATTGCGCAGCCGTATGCCGCTGGCATGCAGCGAGCTGTCCCAGACGCCGCGCAGCGGCTGCAGGGAATCGACGATGCGCAGCTCGGTGCCGCATTCCGCTATTGCTTGCGGCAGATCGACCAGCAGGTCCCGGCGCAGGGGCTGCACGGTCTGCCGGCTCACGTACATGCCGGCATCCTCCAGGCTTTCGAACGGCTCGACTGGAAGCTCATACCGGTGTATCCGGGCTGCATGCAGGCGCGCGGCCCAGGCGGTCTCCACATAGGCCACGGCCTGTGCTGCGGCGGGCAGGTCGTTCAGCCATTGCGCCCTGTCTTCGCTGGTGCTGTGCTCGTGCGGCCATATGACGATGCGCGGGCATTCGCGCGGAAACAGGTACAGCCGCTGATGCGTCTGTGCGATGGCCCACACCAGGGGGCCGTTGAGCCACTCCTGTCCCTGGCGGCGGGGGGCCGCCTTCAGGACCGGGCGGGGTTGGAACTGCCGGATGTCCCCGTCTTCGCTGAAATGAAAAAGTCGCATGGCGCGCAGTGTAGGGCGCGGCGATTTGCAGGCGGCCCGCCATCCCCTATGATGCGCGACACCTGTGAATAATCCCAGGTACTCGCAACCCACGGAAAGGTCCACGCACCATGAACGGTCACTGTCTTTGCGGCGCTGTCAGCTTTTTCTCTCCCCAGGCCCGGGAAATCGGGGCCTGCCACTGTGGGTACTGCCGGCGCTGGGGCGGTGGCCCCATGCTGGCGGTGCATTGCGGGCCCGATGTGAAGTTCGAGGGCGGCGAGCACATAGGCACCTATGCCTCCTCCGAATGGGCCGAGCGCGCCTTCTGCAGGCAATGCGGCACGCACCTGTACTACCGGCTGCACGCCACGGGCGAGTACTTTGTGCCGGCCGGCGCCTTCGAGTCGCAGGACTTTGAGTTGGCCACGCAGATCTACATCGACAGAAAGCCCGGCTACTACGACTTCGCCAACCAGACGCCGACCATGACCGAGGCCGAGGTCATCGCCCAGTACGCGCCCCCGCAGGAATGAGGCACAGCACCATGCCCTTGCACGATGACGCCAGCGGTCTGGCACTGGAGCCTGCCGCACGGCCCGGCGATCCGCTCGATCGCATCGACACACCCAGCCTGGCGCTGGACCTGACGGCCTTCGATGCCAACCTGCGCACCATGCAGGACTGGGCCGACCGCCATGGCGTGGCGCTGCGCCCGCATGCCAAGGCGCACAAGTGCCCCCAGATCGCGCTGCGCCAGCTGGCGCTGGGCGCGCGTGGCATCTGCTGCCAGAAGGTGAGCGAAGCGCTGCCCTTTGTGGCGGCCGGCGTGCGCGACATCCTGATCAGCAACGAGGTCGTGGGGCCGGCCAAGCACGCGCTGCTGGCCCGGCTGGCGCGCAGTGCGCGCATGGCCGTGTGCGTGGACAACGCGGCCAACCTGGTGCAGCTGTCCCAGGCCATGGCGCATGCGGGCGTGGAGATCGACGTGCTCGTCGAGGTGGACGTGGGCCAGGGCCGCTGCGGCGTGCCCGGTGCCGAGGCCGTGCTGGCCCTGGCGCGGCAGGCGCGTGATCTGCCGGGCTTGAATTTCGCGGGCCTGCAGGCCTACCACGGAGCGGCGCAGCACCGGCGCAGCCGCGAAGAGCGTGCGCAGGCCTGCCAGGAGGCTGCGAGCCGGGCGGCGGCCTGCGCGCAGCTGCTGCGCGACAACGGCCTGGCGTGCCACACCATCACGGGCGGCGGCACGGGCAGCGTGGAGTTCGATGCGGCCAGCGGCGTCTACACCGAGCTGCAGCCGGGCTCCTATGCCTTCATGGATGGCGACTACGGCGCCAACGAATGGGGCGGGGCGCTGGCCTTTCGCCGCAGCCTGTTCCTGCTGTCCACGGTGATGAGCACGCCCGCGCCGGATCGCGTCATCCTCGATGCGGGCCTGAAATCCACCTCGGCCGAATGCGGCCCGCCCGCCGTCTACGGCACGCCGGGCCTGCGCTGCGTGGCCATCAATGACGAGCACAGCGTGGTATGCGTGGAGCCTGGCGCCCAGGCGCCCGCCCTGGGCAGCGTGCTGCAGCTGCTGCCCTCGCACGTGGACCCGACATTCAACCTGCACGACGAGCTGGTGGTGCTGCAGGGCGGCACGGTGCACGCGCTGTGGCCGATTGCGGCGCGCGGGCTGTCGCGCTGAAGACGGCATGAAAGAAGCCGCCGGCCTTGCGGCGCGGCGGCTTTTTTGCGTCTGCGGCCTGCTGTGGCCTGTGGCTTACAGCTCGATCTTGGCGCGGCGGATCACGTCGCCAAAGCGCTTGTTTTCCTCGACGATGAAGGCCTTGAACTCTTCGGGCGTGGGGAAGTAGTTCTCGTAGCCGAAGGTCTGGAACTTGGGCTGGATGTCGGGCTCGCGCAGGGCCTTCATGGTGTCCTGGCGGATCTTCTCGACCACGGCCGGCGGCGTGGACTTGGAGACGGCAAAGGCATTCCAGCCGGTGACCACGGCATCGGCCGGGCCGCCGGACTCGGCCACGGTGGGCACGTCTTCATAGCCCTTGAGGCGGTGGGGCGCCAGCACGGCCAGGAAGCGCAGCTTGCCCGAGCGCATCAGCGGGCCGGCCGTGCCCGAGGAGCCCAGCGCAAAGGCCAGCTCGCCCGTGGCCACGCTGGTGTACAGCTGGCTGGTTTCCTTGTAGATGACGTGTTCCATCTTGGTGCCCGTCAGCGACTCCAGCAGGGCCGAGCCCAGGTGCACCGGGTTGCCCACGGACCACGAGCCGTAGTTGAGCTTGCCGGGGCGCGCCTTGGCGTCGGCAATCAGGTCGGCCACGGTCTTGTAGGGGCTGTTGACCGGCACGCAGACGAAGAAGAAGGTGCGAAACAGCGGCAGGACGACTTCGAAGTCCTTGTCGATGCTGTAGGGCAGCTTCTTGAACAGGTGGGGATAGGCGGCCAGGTGGACGTTGTCCAGCTGGATGATGTCCGTGCCGTCGGTGGCGCCCCGCTTGAAGGCCTCGATGGCGATGAAGCCGTTGCCCCCCGGGCGGTTTTCCACGATGACGGGCTGGTTCCACAGGCGCGCCAGCTTGTCGGCCACCAGGCGCGAGGTGCCGTCCGGCCCGCCGCCCACGGGGAAGGGGTTGATGATGCGCACCTGCTTGGTGGGCCAGTTGGCGGCGGCACCCGACTGGGCGCGCGCGGGTGCCAGGGCGCCCATGGCCAGGGCGCCAAGGGCGAGGCCCGCCTGGCGGCGATTGATGCGGAAGGCGCTGTCTTTCATGGTTTGTCTCCGAGTCGCTGTTGGGCTTGCTGGGTGGCTTGGTCCTATGCCGGCAAGGCACAGGCTGCTCTTGTTTTTACGCTCTCTTGCGGGAGCGGCTGGATCATCCAGTCGCCGCATTGTGTCAGTTCGTTGCAAAGCACCTAGCCGTGGCTGGCGCTAGCAGCTATAGCAAAATGGCATAAGTGAGGAGGCGAGAGAACATGAATTTGCAGCAGATAGAGACGTTCGTGCATGTGGCCGAGACCGGCAGCTTCAGCAAGGCGGCCGTGCTGCTGGAGACGGCCCAGCCCGCACTGAGCCGCCAGGTGCGGGCGCTGGAGACCGAGCTGCGCGAAACCCTGCTGATCCGCACCGGCCGCGGCGTGACCCTGACCGACGCGGGCCGCCGCCTGCTGGAGCACGGCCACGCCATCATGCAGCGCGTGGCGCTGGCCAAGGAGGATCTGGGCAGCCAGCGCGACGAGCCCGTGGGCCGCATCGTGGTGGGCCTGCCGCCCAGCCTGGCGCGGCGCTTGACGCTGCCACTGATCGATCTGTTCAGCAAGGACATGCCCAAGGCCCGGCTGGCCGTGGTCGAGGGCTTTTCCATGAACATTGCCGAATGGCTGACCTCGGGTCGCATGGACCTGGGCCTGGTCTATACGCCCGAGCCGCATCCGCACATTGAGGTCACGCCCGTGCTGGAAGAGCGCCTGTGCCTGATCGGCCCGACGCGCACGCTGGGCGGGCGCAGCAGCGTGCGCTTTGAAGAGCTGTCGCAGTTTCCGTTGATCATGCCGCAGCGCGGCCAGATCTTCCGCAAGCTGATGGAAGCGCAGGCCACGCTGTCCCAGGTCAAGCTCAACGTGGTCTGGGAAGTGTCCAGCGTGCCGGCCATCCTGGACCTGGTGCGCGGCGGCTACGGCTACGCCGCGCTGACCGACAGCGCCATGCGCAGCCACCTGACCGATGCCGAGCTGGTGGGCATTCCCATCGAATCGCCCCACGTGGTGAGCACGCTGTGCCTGGCGCAGTCGGCCAAGAAAAAGGCCACGCCGCTGATCCGCAAGACTTCTCTGGCCCTGCGCGAACTGAGCCGGCTGGTGTGCGCGCCGCTCTGAGCGGTTGCAGCGACGGCGGCGGTTCAGCCAGGCCTCAGAGCAACGGCCGCAGCTCCCGCGCCGCCTCCTGCAGCAGCGGCAGCAGCTCGGCCACCATGTCGGCCGGCGCCATGCGCTGGGGCGAGGTCACGATGTTGAGCGCGGCCACCGTGCGGCCCTCCATGTTGCGCAGCGGCACGGCCAGGGCTTGCACGGCCAGCTCATGCTCTTCCAGGGCCAGGCAGAAATCCTGGCGGCGCACTTCGTCCAGCACGCCTTCCAGCGCTGCGCTGTCGGTGACCGTGTGGGCGGTCAGGCGCCGCAGGTCGTGCGAGGCCAGCCATTGCCTGAGCTCGGCCCCAGGCAGGGCGGCCAGCAGCACGCGGCCCGTGGAGGTGGCATGGGCGGGCAGGCGGCTGCCCAGGTGCAGGCCGTGGGCCATGAGGCGCTGGCCGCGCTCGTGCAGGGCGCTGCGCGCGACGATGACCACCTCGTGGCCATCGCGCACCACGCAGGAAAACGACAGCTGGGTCTGCGCCGCCAGCCGGTAGAGCACGGGCTGGACGATGCGCGGCAGCCGCGCCGAGGCCAGGTAGCTGCCCGACAGCCGCAGCACCTTGGGCGCCAGCCAGAAATGGCTGCCGTCCGTCTCCAGATAACCCAGGTGCGTCAAGGTCAGCAGATGGCGGCGCGCGGCCGTGCGCGTGATGCCCGAGCGCTCGGCCGCCATGGTGGCGTTCAGGCGCTGGCGCTCGGTGTCGAAGCTCTCCAGCACGGCCAGGCCCTTGGCCAGTCCGGCGATGAAGTCATCGGGGTCGATGGGAAAGGGCTGGTTCATGGGCGGGGAGGGCGGGCATGCAGGTAGTGCGCGATTGTCGCGCAGATTGCGCGATCACCGCGCAACTCATGTGCCAGCCCCTCGTCTTTGCGCTGCCTCAAAACTAGTCTTGGGACCAGGCCATGGCATGAACCGGCCATGACATCGAACAACGCAACGGAGACAGATCAATGCGTACCCAAGTCGCCATCATCGGCGCAGGCCCTGCCGGCCTGCTTCTCGGCCAGCTGCTGTACCGCGCAGGCATAGACAACGTCATCATCGAGCAGCGCAGCGCCGACTACGTGCTGGGACGCATCCGCGCCGGCGTGCTCGAACAGGTCACCGTGGACCTGCTGGAGCAGGCCGGCGCCGATGCCCGCATGCGCGCCGAAGGCCTGCCGCACGACGGCATCGAGCTGCTGTTCGGCGGCCAGCGCCACCGCATCGACCTGCATGGCCTGACCGGCGGCAAGCGCGTCATGGTCTACGGCCAGACCGAGGTCACGCGCGACCTGATGGAAGTGCGCGCCGCCGAGGGCCTGACCACGGTCTACGAGGCCGCCAACGTGCAGCCCGTGGGCTTCGATGGCGACAGCCCCGTCGTGCGCTATGAGAAGGACGGCCAGGTCCATGAGCTGCAATGCGACTTCATCGCCGGCTGCGACGGCTTTCACGGCATCTGCCGCGCCAGCGTGCCCCAGGACAAGGTGCGCACCTTCGAGAAGGTCTACCCCTTCGGCTGGCTGGGCCTGCTGTCGGACACGCCGCCCGTCTCGCACGAACTGATCTACGCCCAGACCGAGCGCGGATTCGCACTGTGCAGCCAGCGCAGCGCCACGCGCAGCCGCTACTACCTGCAGGTGCCGCTGACCGAGAAAGTGGAGGACTGGAGCGACGAGGCCTTCTGGAACGAACTGCGCCTGCGCCTGGACCCCGAGGCCCGCGAGCGCCTGGTGACCGGTCCCTCGCTGGAAAAGAGCATTGCCCCGCTGCGCAGCTTCGTGACCGAGCCCATGCGCTTCGGCCGCCTGTTCCTGGCCGGCGACGCGGCCCACATCGTGCCGCCCACGGGCGCCAAGGGCCTGAACCTGGCCGCCTCGGACGTGGGCTACCTGTCCAGCGCCTTCGCGCAGTACTACCGCGACAAGGCGCCCGAAGGCATCGACGGCTACTCCGAGCAATGCCTGCGCCGCGTCTGGAAGGCCGAGCGCTTTTCGTGGTGGATGACCTCGCTCATGCACCGCTTCCCCGACGCGGGCGGCTTCGACACCAAGGTGCAGGAGGCGGAGCTGGACTACATCGTCAACTCCCGGGCAGGCTCGACCTCGCTGGCGGAGAACTATGTGGGGTTGCCGCTGGTGTGAGGGCCGGCGTGAGGCCCCGGGCGCCGCCGAGGCTGCGCCCGCATTGATGCGCGCCTGTCGCCACAGCATTGCGCAAATTTGCAGGCCGCCTCGCCCGGACGGGTGCGGGCGAGGAGTAAGCTTGGCAGGTTATGGCGCACATCACGTTTCCCCCTCCCTATATCGCTCCCCAGAATGCAGCGCAGTCGCTGCGCGACGCAGGCTATGCGGTGCTGCGCCCCGACGAATTCGCGGCCTGGGCGGGCGTGTCCTTGACCGAGCTGCATGCGCTCGATGCCGACTGGGCCCAGCTGCCGCCCGATGCCTTTCTGAAGGACGGCGGGCGCTACCGGCGCCGCCGCCATTCCTGCTTCATCGCGGGGCAGGACGGGCTGCAGCAGGTGGAGCACCGCGCGCACTGGCAGCCGGTGGAGTACAACGCCCTGCATGGCGGCATGCTGCGCATGTTCGAGCCCATGCGCGATGCCACGGCGCAAAGCGCCACCTGGAGCCGCCTGCTGCTGGCGCTGGCGGGCCTGTCCGACCAGGTGTTCTGCGCCCAGGGCGATGATGTGCAGCACGAGCGCTGGTTCATCGAGTCCCACCAGTTCCGCATCGACACCACGGACGGCATTGGCCGGCCCACCCCCGAAGGCGCGCACCGCGACGGCGTGGACCTGGTGGCCGTGATCCTGGTCGGGCGCGAGGGCGTGAAGGGCGGCGAGACGCGCATCTTCGAGGCCACGGGCCCCAGCGGCCAGCGCTTCACGCTGACCGAGCCCTGGTCGGTGATGCTGCTGGACGATGCCCGCATGATCCACGAGACCACGCCCATCCAGCCCGAGCAGCCGGGCGGCGTGCGCGATACGCTGGTGCTGACCTATCGCCGCCAGGGTTTCCAGGGCTCGGAGCTGACGCGTCGCCGCAAGGATTGATGCAGCTCAAGATGCTGGCGCATGATGGGCGCACACTTTGGTTCATAGACCCGGCCGCCTCCGATTGTTGACGGCGGCCAAGCACAAAGGAGAAAACGCATGTTCAAGCACATCCTGGTTCCCGTGGACGGCTCCAACAGCTCGATGCTGGCGGTTCACAAGGGCGTGGAGCTGGCCAAGGCCTTTGGCAGCACGCTGACGGCGGTCTACGTGGTGGACCCCTATCCGTTCACGGGCGTGGGCGCCGACTTCGCCTACGGCCAGTCGCAGTACCTGAGCGCGGCCACGGCCGAGGCCAACACCACGCTGGACGCCGTCAAGAAGATCACCGACGAGGCCGGCATCACCGCCACCACCGTGGTCGGCGAAGGCCATGCGGTGCACGAAGGCATCGTGCGCGTGCTCGAGAGCACGGGCGCCGACCTGATCATCATGGGCTCGCAAGGCCGCCGTGGTCTGGAAAAGCTGATGCTGGGCAGCGTGACCCAGCGCGTGCTGGGCGCAGTGCGCGTGCCGGTGCTGGTGGTGCGCGAGTAATCACCGGGCCCTCGGCCCTTTGCCGGGTGAAACGTCAACGGCTCCCTCGGGAGCCGTTTTTGTTGTTGCGCTGCAAGGGGGAGGGCGATCAGCGATTGAGCAGCCGTGCCAGCCAGCCTTTTTTCTTGCGCTGCAGTTCCAATTCCTGCAGCACTTCGTTCTTGAGCCTTTCCTTCTCGGCGGCAGGACTGGACTCGCGCGCCATGCGCAGATAGGCCTTGGCCGAGTCCACGTAGCCGGTGTCTTCGTTGCGGATGTGGTTGAACAGCCAGCGAGAGAGCATGCCGTGCAGCTCGGCGGCCACGTCCTCGCCCGCATCGAAGCGGGTCTGCATCTCGATCACGCGGCGCGTGAACAGCTCGTGCACCTTCTTGTGCGGGCCGGCGAACATGTAGCCGGCGCTCTCGATCAGGCTTTCCTCGAACACGAAGTGCGAGACGGTGTAGTCGATCATCTCGCCGATGACATCACCCAGGGCCTCACGGTCGGGCGACGAGCGCAGCTCGTAGAGCTTGTTGATGTAATCGACGATGCGGCGGTGCTGCCGGTCGATTTCTGCAATCCCGGTGTCCAGCTCGGGGACCCAGACCAGCAATGCCATGACGTTCTCCAGGAATTCGGTGATTTCCAGAGAAGTATTCACGGGACTGTCACATAGCTCCTTGATGCAGATCAGGCTGATCTGCATCAATGAAATGCGGCGTTGGCCAATGCAGGCGGTGCCGGGCATGCAGCCCTGGCACCGCAGGCATGTCACTCGATCTTGGCGCCCGAGGACTCGACGATCTGCTTGGACTGCTTGAAGTCGGCCTGGAACATCTTGTCGAAGTCGGCCACGCTCATGGACTGGGGTTCGGCGCCCTGGGTCTGGATGGCGTCGCGCACTTCGGGCATGGCCAGCAGCTTGTTCACTTCGGCGTTGACCTTGGTCACGATGGCCGTTGGCGTGCCCTTGGGCATGAACAGGCCGTACCAGGTGCTCACGTCAAAGCCCTTGAGGCCCGCTTCGGCCAGCGTGGGCGTGTCGGGCAGCGAGGACGAGCGCTTTGCCGATGTGACGGCGATGGCGCGCAGCTTGCCGGCCTTGATCTGGCCGATGGCCGAGGGCACGGAGGACACCAGCAGGTCCACGTTGCCGGCCAGCGCGTCCATCAATGCCGGGTTGGAGCCCTTGTAGGGCACATGCACCAGCTGGATGCCCGCCGCCTTCTCCAGCAGCACGCCCGAGATGTGGATGCTGGTGCCATTGCCCGGCGAACCGTAGGTCACCTTGCCCGGGTGCTGCTTGGCAGCGGCCACGATGTCGGCCAGGGTCTTGTAGGGCGAGTTCACGCTGGTGGCGATCACGATGGGCGTGTAGGCCACGTGGGCCACGGGCACCAGGTCCTTGACGGGGTTCCAGGGCAGGTTCTTGTAGAGGTAGGGGCCCAGGACCACGTTGTCCTTCTGGCCCATGACCATGTCGTAGCCCGTGGGCGCTGCCTTGGCGGCCTCGGTGATGCCGATGGTGCCGCCTGCGCCCGCGCGGTTGTCGGGCACCACGGTCCACTTGCTGACTTCGGTGAGCTTGTTGGACACCACGCGCGCGAGGATGTCGGTGCCGCCGCCGGGCGGGAAGGGCACGATCATGCGCACGGGCTTGTTCGGATAGTCGGCAGCCGCACCTTGGGCGGCTGCGGAAAAGCTCAGGCCCATGGCGGCGGCCACGGCGGTGCAGGTGATCAGTTGGCGGAACATGAAAGAAGAAACTCCAGGGTCTGATGGGGCGGTGCAACCTTCTCGCAGCGGTCCGGCAGTGCCGGGCCGCCCATGCGGTGGGTTGTCGATGATCGGGGAGGGTGGTTCCGCCATCTTGCATTGGGAAACCCGCTATTTGGGCGGATTTCCGCAATCTGTGCCACAGGGGCTTCCACCAAGGAGCAGCTTGTGCCTGCTCCAGAGGGAAGCGGGCTATTTTATGCCGCCTTGGTGCCTGGCCGCAGGCCAGGCGCTCAGCCCTGCGCCCACTGCCTGTCCAGCACGCGCACCGTCTCGTACAGCACCCGGGTGCCGTCCAGCAGCTGGGACGGCTCTATCCATTCCTCGGGCGCGTGGCTGCGGCCGTGGAGGCAGGGGATGAAGATCATGCCCATGGGGCCGGTGGGCGCCATGTAGACGGCGTCATGGCCGGCGCCGCTGGGCATGCGCATGTGGGCGTAGCCCAGGTTGTCGCAGGCCTGCTCCACGCCCTGCATGACCAGGCCAGCGCAGTCCGTGGGCTGGGAGCGGCTCACGTCGGCCATCTCGGCACGCACGCGCAGGGCGGCCAGGCCGGGCAGGACTTCGGCCAGCAGTTCCTCGGGGAAGCGCTCCAGCACGCCGGCGTGGTCGCTGCGCACTTCCATCATCATCTCGACCAGGCCAGGCACGGCATTGGAGGCATTGGGCGTGAGCGAGAGCCGGCCCACGGTGGCCACCACATAGTGGGGCTGGCCATTGAGCGCAGCGGCCTTGCGGTTGGCCGCATCGATGATGCGCGCCGCGCCCACCAGCGCGTCCTGCCGGATGTCCATGGGCGTGGTGCCTGCGTGGTCGGCCTGGCCGTGCACGGTGAAGCCCACGCGGCGTATGCCCACGATGTTCGTCACCACGCCAATGGGCAGGCCGCGCTGCTCCAGCACCGGGCCCTGCTCTATGTGCAGCTCCACAAAGGCGGCCGTGCCGCCGGCGCTGCGCAGCGGGCGGTCCAGCGCCTCGGGCCGTGCGCCGATGCGCCGCATGCCTTCGGCCAGGGTTTCGCCTTGCGGGTTGCGGGCGGCCAGCATGGCGGCGTCCAGCTTGCCCGACAGCGCGCGGCTGCCTATGCAGGAGATGCCGTAGTCGCTGGGTTCTTCGGACAGGAAGTCGATCACCTCGAACGGGTGCTGCAGGGCGATGCCGTTTTCATGCAGGCAGTGCGCCACCTCGATGCCGGCCAGCACGCCGATGATGCCGTCGAAGCGCCCGCCCATCATCACGGTGTCGCAGTGCGAGCCGGTGGAGATGGGGGCGCGTTCTGCGCTGCCCGCAGCGGCCTGGGCAGCCGGCAGGCGGCCGACCAGATTGCCGCCTTCATCCAGATGCACCTGCATGCCCGCGGCCGCGAACTCGGCGCGCAGCCAGGCGCGGGCCTGGTCGAACTCGGGCGAGAAGGCGCGGCGGGTCCAGGGCCGGTCGGGCAGGGTGAAGGTGGACAGGGTCTGGACACGGCGCCAAAGGCGCTCGGCATTGATGGGGGGCAGGGCGGTCATGGGTCTCGGTGAGTTCTGCGGCAGGCGCGCGAGCCGCGCAGGCGGCGCAGGCAGGCTGGGCGAAGCGGGGATTGTCGCGCGCAAAGGCGGTGCTCATGCAGACGTGCGCAGGCTCCTGAGCAACCGCTCCAGCGTGTCGAAGCTCACGGGCTTGACCAGGTGGTGGTCCATGCCGGCCTCGCGCGATCGTCTCAGGTCATCCTCCTGCCCCCAGCCCGTGAGGGCGATCAGCAGGACCTGGTCGCGGCCCTGACGGGCGCGGATGCGGCGCGCAACTTCCAGGCCGTCCATGCCGGGCAGGCCGATGTCCAGCAGCACGACGTCGGGCCTGAAGGCGTCGTGCATGGCCAGCGCGCCGGGGCCGTCGCGGGCGATCTCGACCTCGGCTCCCAGCAGCCCTAGCAGCATGGACAGGGTGTCGGCGGCGTCCGCGTTGTCATCGACCACCAGGATGCGGCCGAAGGCTGGCGCGTCCCCGGACTGCGCGCCTGCGGCCGGTCCGGGCAGGGAGGGCACATCGGCGGGTGCATGGGCGGATGCATCGGCAGGTGCATGGGCCGGCAAGGGCAGGCGCAGCCGCAATTCGCTGCCCTGGCCCGGACCTTCGCTGAGCGCCTGCACGCTGCCGCCGTGCATCTCCACCAGGCTGCGCACCAGGGTCAGGCCGATGCCCAGGCCCCCCTGGCCCCGGCGGCCGCCGCGGTCCACCTGCATGAACATGTCGAAGATCCTGTCCAGCAGCGCGGCGGGGATGCCTATGCCGTCGTCACGCACGGAGATCACGGCCTGCGCACCCTCTGCCCAGGCCGCCAGCACGATGTGGCCGCCGGGATCGGTGTATTTGGCGGCATTGTTGAGAAGGTTGGTGACCATTTGCGCCAGCCGCACGGGGTCGGCCGGCAGCAGCAGGGTCTCGGCGGGCAGCTCCAGCCGAAGCTGGTGGCCGCCGGATTCCATGACCGCATGGCTGGCCGCCGCCACGCCTTGCAGCACGTTGTTCAGGTCCACCACCTCCTTGCGCAGCTGGACCTTGCCCGTGGTGATGCGCGAGACCTCCAGCAGGTCGTCCACCATGCGCACCATGTGGTTGACCTGGCGCTCCAGCATCTCCTGGCTGCGGCGCGCGCTGTCGTCGCCATGGACGGTGCGCTTGAGGATTTGCAGGCCGTGGCTGATGGGTGCCAGCGGATTGCGCAGCTCGTGGGCCAGGGTTGCCAGGAACTCGTCCTTGCGCCGGTCGGCCTCCCTGAGGTGCTGCTCGGCGCGCTTGAGTTCGGTGATGTCCTGGATGACGGAGCAGGTGCCCACGAGCTGCCCGCCGTCATCGCGCAGCGGAGCGGCGCTGACGCGCATCCACCATTCGCGGCCCTCGTCGTCGGTGTGCAGCATCTCCAGCCCCGGCATGACCACCTCGCCGCGCAGCGCGCGCCTGCCGGGCCAGTTCTCGGGCGGTATGGGCCGGCCCTTGTCGTCCCAGCCGCGCCAGCGCTGCACGCGGTCGGCAAGGGTGGACGGGATGGCGCGCGGGACGAATCGGTCCATCAGCGCATTGCTGAGCACCATGGTGCCGCCCATGTCGGACACGCCCACGCCCGCCGGCATCTGGTCGATGATGGCGCGCAGCCTTTTCTCGTTGGCGCGCAGGGCAGCATGGGCCTGCTCGCGCACGCGCTCGAGCTGCAGCAGCGAGGCGACGCGCGCCAGCAGCTCGCGCGCCGAAAAGGGCTTGACCAGGTAGTCGTCCGCGCCTGCGCGCAGGCCTTCGACCTGGGCCTCCTGGCCTGCACGCGCGGACAGCATGATGACGGGGGTGGAGCGCGTGGCCTCGTCGCTGCGCAGCGCATGCAGCAGCTCGAAGCCGTCGAGCACGGGCATCATCACGTCGGCAATCACGAGATCGGGCCGCTGGCGCCGGATGCAGTCCAGCGCGGCCCGGCCGTCGCCGGCCACTTCCACCTCGTACAGCGGACGCAGCAACTGGCCGATGTAGCCGCGCATGTCGGCGTTGTCGTCGGCGCAGACGATGCGCGGCCGGGGGCCTTGCGGTTCGGCCCCAGCCGGCATGCCGTGCGGGGCGTGCGGGACGTGCGTGGGCGATTCGCCCGGCACCCACTGCCGCGTCTCGTCCATGAGCTGGCGTGCGGCCGGGGCGCCCGCGCCGTGCCCCGGCGGCGGCGGGGTTGACGGTGACGCGATGGGGTTCACCTGTTCGGCCGGCAAGTGCGCGCTGCCCTTGGGCAGCCGCACGGTGAAGCGGCTGCCCTCGCCCTCCGTGCTGGTGACCGTGATGGTGCCGCCATGCAGCCGCACCAGTTCCTGCACCAGGGCCAGGCCGATGCCCGTGCCCTCGTGCGTGCGGGCGGGCTTGCCCGGAATGCGGTGAAAGCGCTGGAAAAGATGGGGCAGGTGCTGGGGCGCAATGCCCGAGCCGGTGTCGCTGACGGACAGCTCCACCGCAGGGCCCGCGTCGTGCAGCGCCACGGCGATCTCGCCCTGCAAGGTGAACTTGAAGGCGTTGGACAGCAGGTTGAGCACGATCTTTTCGTACATGTCCTGGTCCACGTAGACCGGCCCTTGCAGTGGCGGGCAGTCCACGCGCAGCCGCAGGCCCGCCTGCTCCATGGCCGAGCGGAACACGCTGGCCAGCTCGGCCGTGGCGCGGGCCAGGTCCGTGGGCTCGTAGCTGGCCTGCATGCGCCCAGCCTCGATGCGCGCGAAGTCCAGCAGGGCGTTGACCAGCTTTTGCAGGCGCAGCGCGTTGCGGTGGACCATCTGCGCCTGATCGGGCGGCAGGTGGCCGCCGTGCTCGCGCAGGGCGTCGTCCAGCGGCCCCAGGATCAGCGTCAGCGGCGTGCGCAGCTCGTGGCTGACGTTGGAGAAGAACACGGTCTTGGCACGGTCCACCTCGGCCAGGGCCCGGGCGCGCCGCGCTTCCTGCTCATAGGCCACGGCGTGCGCGACAACGCCGCCCGTGTGGCTTGCCACCATATCGAGGAAGGCGCAGTACTCCGCATCCAGCGGGCGGCGCGGGCTGACGCCCAGCACCAGCACGCCCGAGGCCTGGCCGTCGCCCGACCAGCGAACGGGCACGATGCGCGCCAGGCGCGAGGGTTCGGGCCAGGGGCCGCCAGGCAGGGTCAGGCCCAGCTGCGCCAGGTCCACGTTGGCCGGCTGGCCCGATTGCACGGCCTGGGCCAGCGGCCAGGGCGCGGGGTCGGCCGCCAGGTCGGTGTCCATGCCGGTGGAGCACAGCAGCTGGAAGGCCGGGGGAGCGGTGTCTGCGCTGCCTGCATCCGGGGCGGCCTGGCACTCGTAGATGATGGCGAAGGGCACGTCGTAGGGGTTTTCATCCAGCACGGCGCAGACCTTTTCGCCCGCGTCCTTGGCACTGCGCATGTCCAGCGTGCGGATGCCCAGGCGGTGCAGCGTCTCCAGGCGCCGCCGGCTGACGATTTTCTCGGTGGTGTCGGTGCAGGGGCAGAACACGCCCTGCACGGTGATGCCGTTATCGGCCAGGATGGGGCCGTAGGTGAAGGTGACGAAGACCTCTTCCTGCGGCAGCTCGCGGTCGAAGAAGTAGCGCGCATCGGTGGACCAGGTGGCCTGGCCCGTGCGCAGCACGCCCTCCAGCATGGGGCCGATGTCGTCCCAGATCTCGCTCCAGCATTGCGCGCCGGCCTGTCCCAGCGCCTTGGGGTGCTTGCTGGTGCCCAGGAAGGGAATGTAGGCGTCGTTGTAGATCAGCCGGAAGTCATCGCCCCACCAGATGATGATGGGAAAGCGCGAGCCCAGCATCAGGCTGGCGGCGTTGCGCAGGCTTTGCGGCCAGCTCTGCGGCGTGCCCAGGGGCGTGGCCGCCCAGTCGTGGGCGCGCACGCGCGCCGCCATTTCGCCGCGCTGCGGCAGGAATCCAAAACCGTCTTCTGAATTCACGGGTTCTCCCACGGGATTGCCGACTTCGCGGGCCGGCCTGTGTCGTTGATCCAGGCGCCGGGGCCGCGGTGGCGGCGCAGCTATCGCGAGGCGGATTGCGCTGCAGGTGCGGCGCCTCGCCTGCGGGCGCTCTTGCGGGCAGCGCAATGCGCTGCTTGCCGGCCCCGGCCGCAGCCCGATTGCCTGCCGCCGCCGCTGTCCTTGTCCACGGTGGCCCACAGGCGCCTTTCGGCCTCTTCATGGCCTGCGCCGCGCGATTCGTGGCTGTGCACTATGTGCCGGGCCTGGCGTTTTCGCTCATGGGTATCGGTGGATTGGTCTCCTCGGGGCATGTCACTCTCCCTTGCGGGTCTGTTCCTGCTCGGGCGCGGGCGGCAATTCTATGGGGGGCGCCGTGGTGGGCGGATCTATCGGCTCGGGTCCGCGCGGGCGGCCGGGCTGGCGGTTGGGATCGTCGGGTGCCACGGGGTCGTTGGGCGTGGTCGGCACCTGGGGAATATTGGGTGCGTGGGGCAGGGGGTGGTTCATGGCTGCTGCTGTCCTGAGGGGAAGGGTTGATACAAGTGCGCAAGCGGGCTCAGCGTGGCGCGGTGGTGGCGGGTGCGGTGGCCGGATCGGCCTGCGGCGGCGTCATGGACGGCGCGGCAGGTGCGGCCGGCGAGGCAGAGGAGGTGGGTTCTGTCGCTGGCCCTCCGGTGGCGCTGGGCGCATCCAGCCGCCCCCTGGGTGCCATGAAGTTGAACATCAGCACCAGGATCAGTGCGACGGCGGCCGTGAGGGCGGCGATGCGCAGCGGCCAGCGGCCATCGCGGATGTGGTTGTTCTCGCTGCGCTGGCGTTCGAGGGGGGCGTGCACTCTGCGGGGAGGGGTGTCCATGGCGGTCTCCTTCAATCCATGAGCCTTCACCTTAGGCCGGACGGCGGCCTGCAACTGTCGGACAAGGCAGGACCTGGGGGAGCGACAAGCCGCTGCACGGCAGTGGGGCTTGGCAGGACACACCGCCACGGGCAGCGGCGCCAAGGGCCATCGCAAGGCCGCGGCCGCGACGGCAGGTGCCGTGTCAGCCGTGGCGCCTGCGCCGGTCGGCCGGCGCTATGCGCAGCAGCTGGCGGTACTTGGTGACGGTGCGGCGGGCCACGACCAGGCCCTGGGCGCCCAGCTGGCGTGCGATATCGACGTCGGACAGGGGCCGGGCATCGGATTCGGCCGCGATGATGTCGCCGATCAGCTCGCGGATGGCCGTGGCCGAGCAGGCGCTGCCGCTGGCACTGAGCATGGGGCGCGAGAAGAAGTGCTTGAGCTCGAACACGCCCGTGGGCGTGGCCATGTACTTGTTGTTGGTCACGCGCGAGACGGTGGATTCGTGCACACCCACTTCCTCGGCAATTTCGCGCAGCACCAGCGGCTTCATGGCCATGGCGCCGAACTCCAGGAACAGCTCCTGCTTTCGCACGATGGCCCGGGCCACGTCCAGGATGGTGGAAAAGCGCTGCTCCACATTGCGCACGGTCCAGCGCGCGTCCTGCAGATGGTCGGCCAGCTGGGCCTGGCCCGTGCAGCGGTGGCGCTGGAACAGCTGCTCGTAGACGCTGTTCAGTCGCACGCGCGGCACGACGGCGGGGTTCAGTTGCACATTCCAGCCGCTCGGTCCCCTGCGCACGATCACGTCGGGAACGATGTAGTCCACGCGCGTGGAGCCGAAGCTCCAGCCAGGCCTGGGGTTGAGGCGCCGTATGGCATTCATGGCCTGCACGATCTGGGCCGCCGGCACCTGCAGCGCCTTGGCCAGCCGCGGCACGTCGCGCGCGGCCAGCGCGTCCATGTGGTGCTGCAGCAGGGTCTGCGACAGCTGGCGCAGCGTGGCGTCGGCCATCTGCGGGCATTGCAGCAACAGGCATTCGCCCACGCTGCGCGCGGCCACGCCCGCCGGATCCAGCGATTGCACCAGTCGCAGGGCGATGAGCATTTCCTGCGCATCGGGCGCCGGGCTGAGCGCCAGCAGGCCGGCCAGCTCCTGCAGGTCCGTGCGCAGATAGCCGTCGTCGTCCAGCGATTCCACGATGGCGCGCGCCATGCACAGGTCGCGCGGCGTCATGGCCGTCACGTTGAGCTGGCCGTGCAGGTGCATGGCCAGCGTGGTTTCGCAGGCAGCCGTGTCCATGGCGGAGCCTTCCGCGTCAACGGCCTGGCGCGCGCCCAGGTGCATGTCGGCCACCCACAGGTCGCGGTCATCTGCGGGCTCGGCATCTTCCAGGAATGGGTTGTCCTCCATCTTGCTGCGCACCATCGCGGCAAAGTCCAGCGAGGACATCTGCAGCATGCGCACCGCGTGCTGCAAGCGCGGGGAAAGCGTCTGGGACTGGCGTATGTCCGCCTTGAGGTGCATGGAACCCATCTCGTCTCCTTGTTGCGATGGCCACAAGGACGCAACGTTCATGCCCCGATCAGCGTGGCGAATCGTCTGGATACACTTTGGGCACGAAACCTGCTGCGTACTTGCTGCGCAGAAGGCACAGGGGCCCGGGGTTCGGCCGTCGCTGCGGGTATCGGCTTTGCAACAGCAGGGCCGCTCAAGGCGCCTGCGGTAAAAATTTCCGCTCGGGCGCAAGGTTTTCTGCAAACTTTGCCATGTACCAATCCACCAGTTTTCACACGGTCCCGCCGCCGGGAACCCTCAATGCAGTCCCGCAAGGCGGGGCGCGCGGCGCCGCACGCGGGCCATCCATGTCCATGCGCCTGAGACGGGTCCTGTTGCTTCTGGCCTTGCTGGTGCTTGTGCTGGCCGCCTCGTCCTGGCTGCTGTTGCGCGCCTATCAATCCGGGCACGCGGCGCAGGAGCAGGCCGTTCGCATCGCCAGCATGGCCGCGGCCCGCCTGCTGGACAGGCAGGAGCCACGCGCTGCCAATGCCGAGCAGGCGCTGGCTGCCGTCCAACCGCTGCTGGAGGCGGGATGGTCCGGCTTTCTGGTGGACAGCGCGGGCCGTGCGGTGCCGGCCGGCACGGCTGCGGCAACGGGTCAGCCTGCCTTGCCCGCTGATTTCAGCGAGCGCCTGGCTTCCAGCCTGGCGCACGGCTGGCTGGATGTGCCCGATGCGCAGGGCGGCACCCTGCGCGTTTTCTTCAGCAGGACGGCCCAGGGCTGGACCTGGGTGAGCTGGGTTCCCTGTTCCGCGCTGGATCCGGCGTGTTCCCCGCTCCTGAGGGGCGTGATCTGGGCGGCGATCGTGTTGTTTGCGCTGGCCGGCCTGGGCCTGGCGGGGCTGGCCCTGCGTGGCAGGGCGGACCCGATGAGGCCGGCCCGGCGCAGCCAGGCCGGCGGCGCACCGGGGGAGCGGGACAACGAAGCCGGCGAGGCCCATATCCAGAACGAGCGCCTGCAGGTGGTCGGCCGGCTGGCAGGCCGCTTCTCCCATGAGTTCAACAACCAGCTCGGCGTTCTGAGCAACAGCGCCTATCTGATTGAGCGTCGTTCGGAGGACCCGAACCTGCGCCTGCCTGCACAGGCCATGCTGCGTTCGGTGGACACGGCCAGCCGGTTGACGCAGCAGCTGCTGCGCTTCGGGCCGCGCCACAGCACGCATGCGCTGGTGGTGGATCTGTACCGCTGGTTGCCGGGCGTGCGGGGCACGCTGGCCGTGGTCCTGGGAAAGCGCGTGGCGCTGGAGGTGGCTGAGCCCGCCGAGGCCAGCCCGCCGGGCCAGCCGGCCGCGCGCCTGGGCGTGTATGTGGACCCTGACGAGCTGGAGCTGGCGCTGATCAGCATTTTCCTGTCCGTGCGCGAGGCCTTGCCCGATGGCGCCCGCGTGCGCATGGCGGCACATCCCGTGGGCGGACATCTTGCGGCATCGGCCGCCAAGGGCGAGCAGGTGGAGATCCGCATCGAGGCCGTGGCCCACTGGCAGGACACCGAGCCGGGGCCGGAGGGGGTGGGTCCGGGCGAAGCGGGCGTAGCGGGCGTAGTGGCCGCAGCCAGCGCCGAGGCGCCGCAGCGGCCGCAGGAATCCCGCCCCGGCGTGCGGTTGAGCGACGCCGATGCAGATGCCTCCTGCGGCCTGGCCCTGGCGCGCCGGCTGTGCCTGGCTGGCGGTGGCGTGGCGTGGGCCGAGGGCGGCAGCGAGGGAGGCGACGGCGATGGAGACAGCGGCGGCCTGGCCGTCTCTCTGGTCCTGCCGCGCGTGCCCATGGCGGCGCAGGATTGTCTTGCGCAAAGCCTGGACTGAGCTGGCATTCGCGGTCCTGGAAACAGGACTGCGCGCCGGGGCGCGCAGTCAGCAAGCAGGAAAGTCGAAAAAGAGAGGAGGGCCGAGCCCGGTCAGCGTGCGAGGCGCGCGATCAGCAGCCCCGCCGCCAGCGCCGTGGCAATGGAGCGCAGCGGTTTCTTGCACACGGCGCTGCCCTTGCGGGAGAGGTCGGTGCTGCCAGCGGTACTTCTGGTCTGGAAGGGATCTTTGCTCATGGAGGCTCCTTTCCTGCAAGTCAATGGCCCGTGGCCGGGCCGGCTCAGTGGCGCATGCGCGGTTTGCACAGGTTGAAGATGGCCAGCAGCGCAACGGCGCTGGCCATGGAAATGAAGATGGACATGGATGTGGCAGGCACCTGCGCCTGCGCATCCATGGCCGAGGGCGCCAGCAGCGGCGCCAGCAGCCAGCCGCCCAGCAAGGCGCCGATGGCGCCTATTGCCACGTTGAGCAAAATGCCTTGCTGGGCCTGGGTGTTCGTGACCATGCTGGTGATCCAGCCGATCAGCCCGCCCACCATCAGCCAGATGAGGAAATCCATGGCATCGCCTTTGACAAAAGTTGCAGTTGAATATCAATGGCAATCGGCGTGCCTGCCCGTCGCAAGCGACTCAGCGCTCCGGTCGCGGGGTGCCGTTGCCCTGGGCCGGCGCGGGGCGGATTTGTGCCCGCTCGGCTTCGCGGCCTGAAGGTGTCTGGGCGTCCAGGCCCCGGTCGGGCGACTCGCTGACCTGGGGCAGATCGGCGGCGTGTTCTATCAATTCCTCGATGATGAAGCGGCCGTAGAGCTGGGCGCGCTCGGCGCCGGCGGCCTTGAGGGCATCGGCGGCGTTGCGTGCGGCCTCGTCGCTGTCCACCCGTACCACCAGCCAGTGGTAGCCGCGCTCGGCCAGGGCCTGGTGGGCCTTGACCAGATTGAGTTCCTGGCCCACGGCGGCCACGGGGCTGGCCTGTCGCAGGTCTTGGTCGATCTGGGCCAGCATTTCCCGGTCGGTGTAGCGCCGTACGTCCTGCTCGGGCAGGTTCAGCGCCTGCAGCGCCGCCATGCCGTCATCGGCCTGCGCAGCCGTGGGAAAAGAGACCACCATGTGGCCCACGGGCTTGAAGACACCGTAGGCGCGGGCAGGAGAGGAGTCCATGGGCTTGTCCTTGGTTGCTCAAAGGTGCTTGCAGGGTGGCAAGCAGCGTGCCCGCAAGGCAACGGCAGCAGGTGCTGTGCGCGTCTGCGCACGTGTCAGCCGGGTTCGGGGTCCGTCCTGTCCTTTTTGCCGCCCGCATAGTCCTTGAGCCGGTTGTACAGCGTCTTGAGGCTGATGCCGAGCACGGCGGCCGTGCGTTCCTTCTGGTACTTGCACTGCTTGAGCGTGGCCTGGATCAGCAGCCGCTCGGCCTGCGCCATGGTCATGCCGATGGGCAGCTGTATGGTGGCCGGCTCCATATCGGGCAGGTCGTAGGCGTCGCCTGCCGCGCCGTGGTCGGCGAACGGATGCACGGCGACAGGCGCGGCCTGCGCAGTGGGCGGCAATTGCGGGGCGTTGGCGGCCAGCTGTGCAGGCACGGATGTGTGCACGGATGCGTGCAATGACACCGGCATGGGGGCGGGCTGGGCAATGGCCACCGGTGGGCGGGGCAGCCATTCGGTGCCTACCTGCGGGCCGGGCTCCATGACGTAGGCACGCTGCACGGCATTGCGCAGCTCGCGCACATTGCCGGGCCAGCTGTGCTGCGCCAACTGCCTCAGGGCCGACGCCGTGAACTGCTTGGTCTGCCCCTCTCGCTGCGAGATGGCCTGCAGCAAGTGCTGGGCCAGCAGCGGGACGTCGGACAGGCGCTCGCGCAGCGGCGGCAGCTCGATGGGAAAGACGTTCAGCCGGTACAGCAGGTCCTCGCGCAGCCTGCCGCTGGCCACGGCCTCGAAGGGGCAGCGGTTGGTGGCGGCGATCACGCGCACATCGGTCTGCAGCGTCTGGGTGGAGCCCACGCGCATGAAGCGGCCGGTCTCCAGCACGCGCAGCAGCTTGACCTGCAGCTCCATGGGCATTTCCGTGATCTCGTCCAGGAACAGCGTGCCCGTGGCCGCGCGCTCGAAAAAGCCCTGGTGCTGGCGGTCGGCACCCGTGAAGCTGCCCTTTTCGTGGCCGAAGATCTCGCTTTCGATGAGATGCGGCGAAATGGCGCCGCAGTTCACGGCAAGAAACGGGCGGCTGCGCCGCTGGCTCAAGTCGTGCAGGGTCTGCGCCACGACCTCCTTGCCGGTGCCGCTCTCTCCCGTGAGAAACACCGTGACCGAGGTGCCCGCCACGCGCTCCATCTGCTGGTACAGGCGCTGCATGGGAGGCGATTGGCCCAGGAGCCGGCCAAAGCGGCCTTCCTGCGCGCAGTAGCTGCCAGCGGGTGCGCAATGGTCTTGTGCCGTGATCTGATTGGAGGCCGGGCCTGCGCCGTTGCGGCTGTCCGCGCCCGACAGGCCCGGCGTGGGGATGAGAAAGCGCGAAAGAATGTCCTCGAGCCGGCCTATGCCCACGGGCTTGACCAGATAGTCCATGGCGCCTCGGCGCAGGGCTTCGATGGAGGAGTCCAGGCTGGCATGGCCGGTCACCAGCACGATCTGCGAGTCCTGCGGCACTTGCCGGTCGCCGAACAGGTCCATGCCGTTGCCATCGGGCAGCTGCAGGTCCAGCAGAACCAGGCTGGGCGGCTGCATGGCCATCTGGCGGCGCGCATCGCGCAGGGTGTGGGCCACGGCGACCGAAAAGCGGTCCACGCCCACCAGTTCGCGCATGGTGGCTGCCGAGTCCGCGTCGTCATCGACGATCAGCACGTGGTTCATTCCATGGCCTCCAGAGCTGCCGGCCGCAGCCTGTTTTGACAAAAATTCATGATCCGGCAGTTTAGGGGCTGGGATGTATGCATCTGTGTCAGTCCACAGGCACAGTGCTTGCCGGGTGGTCCGGTCCCCGCCGCCGTCGCCGCAAAGAGGGGATCAAGCGGATCAGGCGGGCCGGCGGCTGGCGCCCTGGCCACGGCGGGGCGGGGTCCTGCGGGGCCGGGGCTGGGGCTCCAGCAGGCCCAGGAACAGGCATTCCTTGGCGCTCAGCCCGCGCGTGCGCCGTGCGGGTGCAGCGGTCGCGGCGGGCGGGCATTGTCCGGGCTGCTCGCACAGGGCCAGTACCTGGGGATGGATGTAGAACTTGCGGCAAACCGTACAGGTATTGCCCAGGCGCCGCGCCACCTCGGCGATCAGGTCCGTGAAGGTGAGCGCGCCCGGATGGCGGCTGCCCGCCGGTGACGCTGCGGCGGCCATGGCCAGCTCCAGCGCGTACACGCTGGCATGCCAGGTACGGAAGTCCTTGGCACTGAAGTCCGGTCTGTCTGCCTCGTCTGCCCCGGCCTGGCTGCAGATCCTGCGGATGTAGTCGTTCACGTGCTCGGAGCGCACATGGTGAACATCTCCCTCGTCGTCCACGAACTGGAAAAGCCGCTGCCCCGGCAGGTCCTGGCAGCGCTTGACGATGCGGGCCACGGCCCGGTCGGACACGCGGGCCTGCTGGGCGACGCCGCTCTTGCCCTTGAAGCTCAGCGTCAGCTCGCCGGCGCGCACCTGGGCATGGCGGTTCCTGAGCGTGGTCAGGCCGAAGGATCCATTGGCTTCTGAATACTCGTCATTGCCAACGCGCAGCGCCGTGCAGTCCAGCAGCCAGACGATGGTGGCCACCACGGTTTCGAGCTGCGGCCGCCCCGGCCTGAGGTCCCGCGCCACGGCACGCCGAATGGCGGGCAGATGCCGGCCGAACTCGCGCATGCGGTCGAACTTGACCTGCTTGCGCTGCTCCTGCCACTGCGGGTGATAGCGGTATTGCTTGCGCCCGCGGGCATCGCGGCCCGTGGCCTGCAGGTGGCCCCGGGCGTCAGGGCAGATCCATACATCCACATAGGCCGGTGGAATGGCCAATTTGCGGATGCGCTCCAGCGCCTGGGCGTCGCGCACGGGCCTGCCGTCCTGGTCCACATAGGAAAAGCCTTTGCCACGCCGCACGCGGCGCCAGCCGGGCATGCGGTCGTTGACATGGATGAGGTCTGCAGTCAGTGCAACCCCTGCGGCGGCGGAGGTGCGATGGGGGGATCGGAATAGGGCGAAGGCGCCGGAGCCGGCGGAGGATCACCCACGGGTGGCACCAGCGGCTCGGTCGGCGGCGGATTGACCGGCGGAGCGACGGGAGGTGTGGCAGGCGGTGTGGGTGGTGCAGCGATCATGGAACGGTTTCTCCTGTGATGGTGGCGGGCCGCAGCGGCCATGCAGCCGCTGCAGCAATCGCCATGCCCGGACCCTTGCACGGGGCCGAAGCGTTGACATTTGGTAGCAATGATTCGCGAAAACCGGTGGCCTGCGGCCTCAGGCCAGCGTCCTCAGCGTGGGCTCGCGGTCCCAGAAGCGTTTCTTGGCGCCTTCGACAAAGGGCTTGGGCGTGTCGATGGGAAACACTCCCTCGTCCGGCGTGATGCCCGCGGTCTGCAGGATGTGCCCCGTGGCCTTGCAGGCCGCAATGGCCTTGAGGTGGCCGAAGGCATCGCGGAACCAGTCCTGGGCGGCCGCTTCCCGGGCCAGGGCTTCGCCGCGCTGGGGCGTGAGGATGGACACCACGGCGTCGAACTGCGCCGAGGGCGATCCGGCCAGCTGGCCGTCTGCGGGCAGGTGGCTGCCGTCGTCCAGCGTGGCGCCGCCGATCTTGGGCGCAATGATCTTCACACTGGCCTTTTGCGCCACCAGGGCCTTGTGGAAGGCGGCAATGTGCCGGGCGCTGGAGCCTTCATCCACCAGGATGGCCACGCAGCGGCCCTGCAGTGTGGGTTTCATGCGGTCGATGATGCGCGTGGCCGGGCTGGGCGGCAGCTTTTGCGGGGGCACGGCAGGCTTGGCGGCAGGCGGCAGTTGGGGCAGGCCCAGGCCGTCGGCCACGCGCTTTGCCAGGTCGGCGTCTATCACCTGCAGGTGGCCCACCACGGCCAGTCGCACATGCGGCGTCTGCACCTTGGACAGCTCGAACACCAGGGCGCTGGCGATGTGGGCCTGCTCCACCGCGCTCTGGCTGGCGTAGAACATGCGCGCCTGGCTGTAGTGGTCGGCAAAGCTTTCGGGGCGGATGCGGCCCTTGGCGCCGTCCCCGTCATCCTGGGCAAAGTGCCTGAAGCCGCGCGCCGCCGAGGCGCGCGGACTGTCGGCCTGCAGGCTGGAGGGCTCGTAGGCCACGCGGCCCTTGGGCACCTGGGTCTGCATATGGCCGTCGCGCTGGTCGTGGGCAAACGGGCATTTGGGCGCGTTGATGGGCAGCTGCGTGAAGTTGGGCCCGCCCAGTCGCGACAGCTGGGTGTCCAGGTAGGAGAAAAGGCGGCCCTGCAGCAGCGGATCGTTGCTGAAGTCGATGCCCGGGGGCAGGTTGGCCGGGCAGAAGGCGACCTGCTCGGTCTCGGCAAAGAAGTTGTCGGGCCAGCGGTCCAGCACGAAGCGGCCGATCTTGCGCAGCGGTATTTCCTCTTCCGGAATGATCTTGGTGGGGTCCAGATGGTCATAGGGCAGGGCGTCGGCCTGTTCCTGCGAGAACAGCTGCACGCACAGCTCCCAGGCCGGGTAGTCGCCGGCCTCGATGGCCTCGAACAGGTCGCGGCGGTGGTAGTCGTTGTCTGCGGCCTGCAGCTTCAGGGCCTCGTCCCAGACCGTGGACTGGATGCCCAGCTCGGGCCGCCAGTGGAATTTCACGAAGGTGCTTTTGCCTTGCGCATTGACCAGCCGGAAACTGTGCACGCCAAAGCCCTCGATCATGCGCAGGCTGCGCGCGATGGTGCGGTCGCTCATGATCCACATGACCATGTGCATGGACTCGGGCATGAGGGAGATGAAGTCCCAGAACGTGTCGTGCGCCGTGGCAGCCTGTGGAAAGCCCCGGTCCGGCTCCATCTTCACGGCATGGACCAGGTCGGGAAACTTCATGGCGTCCTGGATGAAGAACACCGGAATGTTGTTGCCGACCAGATCCCAGTTGCCCTCTTCGGTATAGAACTTGATGGCGAAGCCGCGCACGTCCCGCGGGGTGTCCACCGAGCCTGCGCCGCCGGCCACGGTGGAAAAGCGCACGAAGACCGGCACCTGCTTGCCGGTTTCGGTCAGCACCTTGGCGGTGGTGTACTGCTCCAGTGAATCGGTCAGCTGGAAATAACCGTGGACACCTGTGCCGCGTGCATGGACGATCCGCTCCGGAATGCGCTCATGGTCGAAATGCGTGATTTTCTCGCGCAATATGAAATCTTCCAGCAGCGTGGGTCCCTTTGGCCCTTGCTTCAATGAATTCTGGTTGTCCGCAACCGGTATGCCCTGCTGCGTCGTCAATACAGGATGAGAGGCTTCGGCCTGCTGCTGGAGTTCTCCGCCGTGGCCAGCGGGGCATTGGGATGGGGATTTCTTTTCAGCTGGGGCTTTCTTGGCCATGATGCACTCCTTGGGAATGAACGCCATGTTCTTTTGACGCGGATATTTCAAGCGGAGCAACGGTATGTTTTTCAGTTGCCGCAATGGGAAAATAAAAAAAGGGCCCGGAGGACCCTTTTTTCAGGTCATGCAACCTGCGGCTCAACGCTGCTGGTGGCTGTCCTGCTTTTGCTGCTGACCCGGCTGGTTGCGCTGGGGGTTGCTCTGCTGTTGCTGATAGTTGGGATTATTGGGATTGCTTTGCTGCTGCTGCCCCGGATTGTTTTGTTGCTGCTGCTGGTTCTGCTTGTTCTTGTCGTTTTGCTGGTTGCTGGCCGTGTTGCCTTGAGGGTTATTGGTCTGTTGCGTCATTTCCATACTCCTTAAGTAAACAGCGATGCCGTCATCACTGCAATTTCATTGTGCTGCCTGAAAAATCCACGGCGTGTAGGAAATTCGGAAGATTACTTTTGGTAAATCATTGGAATTTGCTATGAATATCATGGAATCCATTTTTGCGGCAAAAATGCATGTATTTTTTATCATGAAATGCCATTTGTAGATTATGCAAAACGGCAATGGTCCGTTTCATTTGGATGTTGAACGTTTTGCAGGCGCCTTGGACGCTGGCTTTCGGGGCTTGGGTGTTGTCCGGGTCGCGGGCGCTTTTGCAGCTTTTGCAGCTTTTGCCGCCGCCCCGGTATTTTTTTCCTTGGCCGCGGGGGCGGGGGCCCCGCTGCCTGCCTTGCCCAGGCTGCTCCTGAGCAGGGCGGTCAGATCCAGCACGGCTGCGTTGGCGGGTGCGGCGGGCGCGTCCTGCTGCCTTTGCACACTTTGCACGTCGCCCGCATGGGCCTTGGCCTGCACCAGCTGGTGGATTTCCTCGCTGAAGGAGTTGCGGAACTGGTCGGCGTCCCAGGCCTGGCTCATGTCCTTGATCAGTGCCAGGGCCATGGTCATTTCGGCGGCCTTGATGCCTGCGGCCCTTGCGTCCAGCGGCGGCAGGTCCAGCTGCTCGAAGGAACGGATCTCGCCGCCCCAGCGCAGCAGGTTCAGCACCAGCGCCCGGCCGCAGGGGATCAGGATGGCCAGGTGCTGCTTGGCCTGGATGACGACCTTGGCCACGCCCACCTTGTTGCTCTTGCGCAGCGCCTCGCGCAGCAGTGCGTAGACCTTCCCGCCCCGGTGCAGGGGGGCGGTGTAGTAGGGCCGCTCCAGGTAGATGAAGGGGATATCGTCGGCATCGACAAAGGCCTCGATCTCTATGGTCTGCGTGGTCTTGGGAAAGGCGGCGGCAATCTCTTCGGCGCTCAGCACCACGTAGCGGCCTTCTTCGAATTCCACGCCCTTGACGATGTCGGCCGAGGCCACCTCCTTGCCCGTGACCTTGTTGATGCGCTTGTAGCCCACGGGCTGCATGTTGCGCTTGTCCAGCCAGTCGAAGTCGATGTCCGTGCTGGCCGTGGCTGCATACAGGCCTATCGGGATGTGGACCAGGCCAAAGCTGATGGCCCCCTTCCACAGGCTGCGCGAGGAGACGGCCGGGGCCGTGCGGGGAGATGTGGCTTTCCTGGTCATCGTTGTGCTTTCCTCGTTGGCGGCGCTTCGCGGGCCGGTGCCTCGAAGCCCAGCGCCTTCATGGCGCGGCCCAGGCTGGTGGCCGCCGTGCCGTAGTGCTCCCAGGGCGAGTTGCCCAGGCGCAGGCGCTGGTCCACCGAGCGAATGGTCCAGTGCGCGCCGCCCGTGAGCCTGTCGAGCTCGTTCCAGCCCACGGGCACGGAGATGCCCATGCCGGGCCGCGCACGCGCTGTCCACGCGCAGGCCGTGGTGGCGTCAAAGCCGTTGCGCAGGTAGTCCACGAAGATTTTTCCCACGCGGTTGCGTGGCCCGCTCTTGGCCACGAAGCGCTGGGGCACGGTGCTGGCCAGGTGCTGGACCAGGGCCTGGGAGAAGGCCTTGACCGTGTCCCAGTCCAGCAGCCGCTTGATCGGCACGACCACATGCAGGCCCTTGCCGCCGCTGGTCTTGAGGAAGGCCGGCAGCTCCAGCTCCTGCAGCAGCACATGCAGCAAGGTGGCCGCTTCCTGCACCTGCGTCCAGGGCACGCCCTCGCCGGGGTCCAGGTCGAAGGTCATGCGGTCGGGCCGGTCGATGCGGTCCCGGCGGGCATTCCAGGTGTGCCATTCGATGGTGTTCATCTGCGCGGCCGCCACCAGGCCTTCACGCCGCGCCACCTCCATCAGCGGCGCATGGCCGGGATCGAGTTCGGGCGCCAGGGCGGCAATGCCCTGCAGCGGCGTCTGGTCCATGTGTTTCTGGAAGAACAGCTCGCCCTCGATGCCCTCCGGCGCGCGCACCATGGCCACGGGCCGGGCCTTGAGGTGGGTGATCATGAAGGGGGCCACCGTGGCGTAGTAGCGCGCCAGCTCCATCTTGGTGATGCCGGTGGAGGGGTCGATGACACGCTCGGCATGGGTGATGGCGATCGTGGCGGGCAGGCGCGCCGCCTTGGCCATGCGGGGCGGGGCGGCTTTGTGGCGGGTTGCGGTGCGGGGTGAAGATGCGGTCGATGGCACGTGCTGTGGCTCCTCTTTTGCGATGCGGCGCGCAGGCTTGTCCGTGCGCAGTCCCTGGAATACGGCGTGGCGGATGCGGCCGTCCGCGGTCCATTGCGCGAACGAGACTTCGGCCAGCAGGGTGGGGCGCACCCAGTGCACCTGGCTGCCAAGGCCCCGGGTGTCTGCCAGCGGGGATGTGCCGGTGGCCAGGCCGTCCAGGCGCTGGCGCAGGTCGGCCAGGGTGCGTGCGTTGAAACCCGTGCCGACCTTGCCGGCCGCGTGCAGCTGCCCGTCCTCGCCATGCACGGCGAGGACCAGGGCCCCCAGGCCGGTGCGCGAGCCCTGGGGATCGGTATAGCCGGCGATCACGAACTCCTGGCGGTGGCCGCACTTGAGCTTGATCCAGTCCATGCTGCGCCGCGAGACGTAGGCGCTGCCGCGCCGCTTGCCGATCACGCCCTCCAGGCCCAGCCGGCAGGCGGCGGCCATCAGGTCGGCGGGCGGGGCGTCAAAGGCCTGGCTGAACCGAACGCGGTCCGACGGCGCCTTGTGCAGCAGCTCCTGCAACCGCTGGCGGCGCTGTTCCACGGGCTGCTGGCGCAGGTCCTGGCCGTCGTGCCACAGCAGGTCGAAGGCGAAGAAGACCAGCAGGTCGGTGTGCTCGCCGTCGAAGGCGTTCTGCAGGGCCTGGAAGTCGGGGCGGTCGTCGCTGTCCAGCATCAGCACCTCGCCGTCGATCCAGCCTGTTTGCAAGGGCAGGGCCGCCAAGGCGCGGGCCAGGGCAGGCATTCTGGCGGTCCAGTCCTTGCCGTTGCGCGTGACAAGCCGCACGGTACCGCTGTCGATGCGGGCCAGCAGGCGGTAGCCGTCGAACTTGCTCTCGAAGATCCATTGCCCGGCCTCCGTGGGCGGGCGGTCCACCAAGGTCGCCAGCTGGGGGGCGATCTCCTGCGGCATGGTCGCGGTGCCGGCGTGCTGCTTTCGTGCTGGCGCTGGCGCTGTTGCTGTTGTTGTTTCTGTTTCTGTCGTTGCCGCTGCTGCAGGTTCCAGGGGAAGGCCCGCCACGCTGTCGGGCATGTCCTCGACCACGCTGAATTCGCCGGCGGCGCGTTCCAGCCCGTCATGCTCCTTGATCAGCAGCCACGCGGGTTTTTTGGCATCGTCCTTGCCGCGCATGCGCACCAGGGTCCAGCGGCCCTGCAGCTTGTGGCCGCGCAACTCGAACTTGAGCTTGCCCTTGCGAAGGCCCTCGGCGGCGTCGCCTTGTGGCCACCAGGTGCCCCGGTCCCAGATGATGACCTTGCCCGCACCGTACTGGCCCGGCGGAATCTGGCCTTCGAAGCGGTTGTAGGCCATGGGGTGGTCTTCCACCTGCACGGCCATGCGCTTGTCGGCCGGGTCGTAGCTGGGGCCCTTGGGCACGGCCCAGCTTTTCATGCTGCCGTCCAGCTCCAGCCGGAAGTCGTAGTGCAGGTGGCTGGCCCAGTGCTTTTGAATGACGAATTGCAGGACACCCGTGCCGGGCTGCCCTGCAATCGCGTCGCTGGAAGGTTCTGCCGAGGGCTCCGGCGTGCGCGTGAAGTCGCGCTTTTGCCGGTAGGCCGCCAGCGAAGCGGCAGCCCTGTCCTGCCCGCCGGCCGCAGCAGCCCGCCGCGGCTGCTGCGCGGCCGGGTGGCTGCGGCGCGGTGCGGGCATGCGGCGCTCCTTCAGAACATCAGTGCAATCAAAATGATGATGGGAATGGGCACGCCCAGAAGAAAAAGCAGTATGGATCGCATGAATGGCCTCCGTTCAATGAATGGTTGGATGGTGTTGACTGCGATGCAAAATCAAATGGCATCGCGTTGGCGGCCACCCCAGGTGGCGCACAGGCTGCCCACAAAGGCGCCCAGCATCAGGGAAACAAACAGCCAGAGCATGGAATGGGCGGTGGCCTTTCGCGTTTCTTCAGCGGCCTGCTTGGCCTTTTGCTTGGCCTCTTCTGCCTTTTGCTCGGCCTGCTTTATCTGCATCTGTACGGAATCAAAGGTGCTTCGCACTTTCTTTTGCGCTTCTTCCACCGGAATATCGGAATTGCGCGCAATCAGCTGGGCCAGATATTGCTCATCGGCCGCAGAAAGCTGGCCGGTGCGCAGCGACTGGGCAAAGATCACGCCGGCCTCCCGCGTGGCGCTGGCCATGTCGGCAGGCGTTGTGCTGCCGGAGGTTGCCGCGGAATTGCGGAACAGGCTGCCGGTCCAGTAGGCCAGGCCCTGGGGCGAGGCATCGGCGCCCGAGGCACCGGCCATGGCTGCGGCACCGCCAGCAGCCGCACCGCCGGCGGCGCCGATCGCGCCACCCACCACGCTGGAGGCGCTGGTGGCCACGGTCTGCGCCGCCTTGAAGGCGCCGGACACCGCACCACCGGCCGCAGCGCCCATCAGGGCCACCATGGCCAGCGTGGCCAGCGCCCAGGACAGAAAGCCGTGGGCCGTGTCGCGGAAGTAGACCTCGTCCGTATGCACGCCTTGCCAGCGGGTGCGCAGCCGCCCGGCCAGGTACCCGCCCACGCCGGCGGAGGCCAGCTGGGTGAAGGCGATCCAGGCCACGGCCGTCCACCCCAGGGCGCCGGCATCCATGCCTTGGCCGGTCCATACCGAGACAGACGACAGGCCCAGGCCCGTGCCCAGAATGAACAGCAGCAGCGACAGCGAGGCCGCCGCCATGGCGCCCGCGAATATCGCCGCCCATGAAACACCGCTGACGGATGTATTGGCCGCAGGGACCACTGGCGCTGCCAGGGGATCGGAATAGGCAATGGACATGGCTGGATTTCCTGGAGTTGAGTGCCCCATTCTTGCCAGCCGAAATAAATGCCACTGTAGGAGGATTGGAAAAGCAGGACTGGCAAACTCAGACGAAAAACGTCATCCTTTGCCAGATGACGGTTTCCAAGGCAATGCGCGGCCTGGATATGGAAAATGATTCCTGCAACCGGTAAAACTTGCGGAATATTTTCCAGGGCGAATGGCTGGATTGTTTCCGGCAGCACGGCGATATGTTTCTGTCTGCTGCCGGTGTTTTCATTGCTGCATCGGGCCTGCCAGACCCGTACGTTCAGGGCTGGCGCACGTCGGCCACGACCTGCTCGCCAAAATCCGCGCGCTGCAGCCAGCCCAGCACCAGGGTGGCGGCCTGCTCGGGCGTGGACAGCTTGCCGCCCTCCTTGAGCTGGGCGAAGTTGCCTGCGTCGGGAAAGGCTGCGGCATCGGCGCTGCGCAGCTGCACCTGCATGTCGGTGTCGATGACGCCGGGCGCCAGCGAGCAGATGCGCGCGCCGTGGGGCTTGAGCGCCTCGTCCAGCGCCAAGCTGCGGCTGAAATGGTCCATGCCGGCCTTGGCCGCGCAGTAGGAGGCCTGCGAGGCAATGGCGCGCCGCCCCAGGCCGGAAGAGATGTTGAGCACCTTGCGCGGCACGGCCGTCCAGCCTTCGGTGGCGGCCAGGAAGGCGGCCGTCAGCAGCATGGGCGCCTCCAGTCCCACGCGCATGGCCTGGGCGATGTCGGCGGGCCGCAGCTGCGACAGCGGCGCGATCTGCGGAATCACGCCCGCGTTGTTGATCAGGGTGACGCTGGCGTAGCGCGTGGCGTCCAGCCCGGCGAGCCATTCGCCCAGCCTGCGGGCCGCTGCCTCGGGCTCGCCCAGGTCCACGCTCCACTGCTGCAGCGGGGCGCCTGCCGTGGCGGCGGCCCGGTTCAGGTCTTCGCTGGTGGAGCGCGACAGCGTGACCAGCTCATGGCCGGCATCGAGCAGTTGCCGGGCCATGGCCAGGCCCATGCCGCGCGAAGCGCCCGTGAGAATCGTCAGGGAAAGAAGAGGCGATGCATTGTTCATGCGGGCGATGGTATCGCTTGTGCCCGTGTTGCCGGTGCTGCCTGCGCGGTCATTGCCCTGGCGGCGACGGGGTCCGAGGGCAGCAGCAGCTCGGCGCTGCGCGCCTGCCGCGTGCGCTCCAGCGCCTGCACGATGCGTTCGCAGGCGCGCTCGGCCGCCTCGCGCAGGCTGGCGCCCTGCAGCCAGTGGCCGGTGAGCGCGGCGCTGAACAAGTCGCCCGTTCCCTTGGGCACCGCATCCACGCGCGCGTGGGTGACCACATGCACGTCCTCGCGCGTGACCAGCGCCACGCGCATGCGCAGTGCATGCTCGCCGCCCAGCTCGGGCGCCGCGCTGGTCACGGCCACCCACTGCGTGCGGCCGGTCAGCAGGCTGCGCGCGGCCTGGACCACATCGTCCATGCCGTGCACAGGGCGCGCGGTCAGCCGTTCCAGCTCGAAATGGTTGGGTGTCAGTCCGTCGGCCAGGGGCAGCAGGTGGCGCTGGTAGGCCTCGACCATGGCGGGGTCCACATAGATGCCGCTGTCGTGGTCGCCGATCACCGGGTCCACCACCACGCGCAGGCCGGGGCGCTGCTGCAGCAGGCCCGCCACCCAGTCCGCCAGCAGCCCGGCCTGGTCCGGCCCGCCCAGGTAGCCGGCCAGCACGGCCTGCAGTTGCCCGAGCGCGCCGCGCGCGCCCAGGTCCTGCAGATAGCCCGCAAACCACTCGGCGGCAATTGCTCCGCCGTGGATGCTGGGATAGTGCGGCGTATTGCTGAACACCACCGTGGGCACGGCCGCCGCCGCCAGTCCCAGGGCCTGCAGCGTGGGCATGGCCACGTTGTTGCCAACGCGGCCGTAGACGACCTGGGACTGCACGGACACCACGTCGATGGCCAGGGGGTGCAGCATGTCTTGGGGGGCGGGGGCGTTCATGGGCGTGGGGGAGCAATGAGAGGCAGGGACGTGTTTTATAACGCCTGCGCCCAGGCCGCAGACCCCACAATCGGCCGCGCAGGACCAGACCACTGTGCGATCTGCGTGTGAAAAGAAAAAGGCCCGCCAAAGGGCGGGCCCGTGGAGCGCTGGGCGCCTGTGCGTTGTCAGGCGCCCAGGTAGGCGCGGCGCACGGCGTCGTTGGTCAGCAGGTTGGCGCCGGTGTCCTCCAGCACCACCTTGCCGGTCTCCAGCACATAGCCGCGGTCGGCGATCTGCAGGGCGCGGTTGGCGTTCTGCTCGACCAGGAAGACCGTGACGCCAGCGGCGCGGATGGTCTGGATGATCTCGAAGATCTGCGCAATGATCAGCGGCGCCAGGCCCAGCGTGGGCTCGTCCAGCAGCAGCAGGCGGGGCTTGCTCATCAGCGCGCGGCCGATGGCCAGCATCTGCTGCTCGCCGCCCGACATGGTGCCGGCGCGCTGGTGGGCGCGCTCGCGCAGGCGCGGGAAGAGGCCGAACACATGTTCGATGCCGGCCTCGATCTGCGGCTTGTCCAGGAAGAATCCGCCCATCTTCAGGTTGTCGGTGACCGTGAGGTCCGAGAAGATGCGCCGCCCTTCTGGCGAGACCGCAATGCCCTTGCGCATGATGTGGTGCGAAGGAAGCTGGGTGATGTCCTCGCCCTCGAACGAGATGCGGCCCGAGCTGGCGCGCGGGTTGCCGCACACCGTCATCAGCAGCGAGGTCTTGCCGGCGCCGTTGGAGCCGATCAGCGAGACGATCTCGCCCTGGTTGACGTGCAGGCTGACGCTGTCGACCGCGCAGATGGCGCCGTAGTGGGTGGAGATGTTCTCCAATTGCAGCATGGCAGGCATCAGGCTTCTCCCAGATAGGCCTTGATGACCCGTTCATCGTTGCGAATGGCATCCGGCAGGCCCATGGCGATGGGCTTGCCGTACTCCATGACCAGGATGCGCTCGGACACGCCCATGACCAGGCCCATGTCGTGCTCGATCAGCAGCACGGCAATGCCGTACTGGCGGCGCAGCTGGTCGATCAGGCCCTGCAGGTCCTTTTTCTCCTGCGGGTTCAGGCCGGCGGCGGGTTCGTCAAGCATGAGCACGCGCGGCTTGGTGATCATGCAGCGCGCGATCTCCAGGCGGCGCTGGTGGCCGTAGGCCAGGTTGCCGGCCTCGCGGTTGACGAACTCGCGCAGGCCCATCACGTCCAGCCAGTGCAGGGCGCTCTCGATCTTTTCCTCTTCGCTGCGGCGGTAGCCCGCCGTGTTGAACAGGCCCGACAGCAGGTTGACGCCGGAGCGGCGGTGTTGTGCCACCAGCAGGTTTTCCAGCACCGTCATGGACTTGAACAGGCGCACGTTCTGGAAGGTGCGCACCACGCCGTGGTTGGCCACGTGGTGGCTGCTGCGCCCCTCGATGGCGCTGCCGTCCAGCGCGATGGAGCCGCTGCTGGGTTGGTAGAAACCGCTGATGCAGTTGAACACCGTGGTCTTGCCGGCGCCGTTGGGGCCGATGATGGCAAACACTTCCTGCGGACGCACGTTGAAGCCCACGTGGTCCACGGCCAGCAGGCCGCCGAAGCGCATGCACAGGTCTTTGACTTCTAGCAAATACTCGCTCATTGCCGGCCCTTGCTGCTATCTGTTGTCCCAAAAATCATGGTGTCGGCATGCCTCATGAGCGCACCTCCACATGGCGACGGCGCATGGGCAGCAGGCCCTGCGGGCGCCAGACCATCATCAGCACCATCACCAGGCCGAAGATCAGCATGCGGTACTCGGAGAACTCGCGCGCCAGCTCGGGCAGCACCGTCAGCAAGATGGCCGCGATGATCACGCCCAGCTGCGAGCCCATGCCGCCCAGCACCACGATGGACAGGATCAGCGCCGACTCGATGAAGGTGAAGGACTCGGGGTTGACGATGCCTTGGCGCGCCGCGAAGAAGGCGCCGCCGAAGCCTGCGAACATGGCGCCCAGCGTGAAGGCCGACAGCTTGATCTTCATGGGGTTCAGGCCCAGCGAGCGGCAGGCGATCTCGTCCTCGCGCAGTGCCTCCCAGGCGCGGCCTATGGGCATGCGCACCAGGCGGTTGGAGATCCACAGCGTGACCACGGCCAGCAGCAGTGCCATCAGGTACAGGAAGATCACCATGTGCAGCGAGCTGAACTCCAGCCCCAGGAACTGGTGGAACGTCGTGCCGCCCTCGGTGGAGGGGGTGCGCGTCATCTCCAGGCCCAGCACCGTGGGCTTGGGGATGCTGGAGATGCCGTCCGGCCCGCCCGTGATGCTGGTCAGGTTGACCAGCAGCAGGCGGATGATCTCGCCAAAGCCCAGGGTCACGATGGCCAGGTAGTCACCGCGCAGCCGCAGCACCGGAAAACCCAGCACGAAGCCGAACATCGCGGCAGCGGCACCGGCCAGCGGCAGCGCTTCCCAGAAGGACCAGCCGGCCCAGTGGAAGAGCAGCGCATAGGTGTAGGCGCCCACGGCGTAGAAGCCCACGAAGCCCAGGTCCAGCAGGCCGGCAAAGCCCACGACGATGTTCAGGCCCAGGCCCAGCATCACGTAGATCATGGCCAGCGTGGCGATGTCCACCGCGTTGCGGCCCGCAAAGAAGGGCCAGGACACGGCGATCAGCAGGGCCGCCAGCATCAGGCCGTTGCGGTGGCTGGGGCGCGCCTGCGGCAGCGAGGGCAGCGAGACCTTGGGCATCTTCGCCGCGATCAGCGGGCGCAGCAGCTGCACCAGGAAGACCAGGGCGCAGGCCCAGGCCACCACCGTCCAGTCGGGGTTGATGATGGTGCGGGTGCCGGCGCGTTCCAGGTGCAGGCCGAAGATGGGCGTGACGACCACGGCCGTCATTACCGTGGCGATCAGGGCGTCGCGCAGGTTCAAAGTGGGTTTGGTTTTCATCAGACCTTCTCCACTTCAGGTTTGCCCAGCAGGCCCGTGGGGCGGAACAGCAGGATCAGCACCAGCAGGCCGAAGGCCACGATGTCCTTGTACTCGGACGAGATGTAGGCTGCCGCAAAGGTCTCGGCCACGCCCAGCAGCACGCCGCCCAGCATGGCGCCGGGGATGGAGCCGATGCCGCCCAGCACCGCGGCCGTGAAGGCCTTGATGCCGGCCAGAAAGCCGATGAACGGGTTGAGCTTGCCCACGGCCAGCGCGATCAGCACCCCGCCCACGGCCGCCAGCATGGCGCCCAGCACGAAGGTGAACGAGATCACGCGGTTGGTGTCGATGCCCAGCAGGCTGGCCATGTGCATGTCCTGGGCGCAGGCGCGCGAGGCGCGGCCCATGCGCGAGTGGCGGATGTACAGCGTCAGCAGCACCATGAGCACGATGGCCACCACGATGATCAGGATGCGCGAGTAGGGCACATAGATCTCGAAGCCGCCTTCGGCACCGAAGCGCAGCGCGCCCGGCAGCAGCGAGGGCACGGCCATGTCGCGCGCACCCTGGCCCAGGGCCACCCAGTTCTGCAGGAAGATGGACATGCCGATGGCCGAGATCAGGGCCACCAGGCGGGGACTGCGGCGCAGCGGCTTGTAGGCCACCTGCTCCACCACCAGGCCATAGACGCCGGTGACGAAGACCGAGACCACCAGCATCAGGCCGATGATGGCCCACACCGGCAGGCCGCTTTGCGTGCCTATGGCCGACAGCGTGACCAGGCCGATGTAGGCCCCGATCATGTAGATGTCGCCGTGGGCGAAGTTGATCATCCCGATGATGCCGTAGACCATCGTGTAGCCGATGGCGATCAGGGCATAGATGGCGCCCAGGGACAGTCCGTTGAACAGCTGCTGTATCAGCTGAGGTAAGAGTTCTGACATGGTGTAATGCCGCCCCAAAACAGGAAAAGGCCTAAAAGGCCAGGATGCAGACGACCGGGACACGCCGAATGCGTGCCCCGGTCAGTCAGACGGAGGGGGATTACTTGGCAGCGACCGACTTGCTGCCGTCCTTGTGCCATTCGAACACCTGGAAGTCGAAGGACTTCAGGTCGCCCTGCTTGTTCCAGCCCACCGAGCCCAGAACGGTCTCGAAGTTGGACTTGTGCAGGTGGTCAGCCACCTTGGCGGGGCTGTCGCCCACGGCCTTGATGCTGTCCAGCAGCACTTGCGTGGCGGCAAATGCGGTCAGCTGGAAGGCGCCCGAAGGATTGCGCTTCTTGTCCTTGAAGGCCTTGACCACGGCGGCGTTCTTGGGGTTGGCCGAGAAGTCTGCGGGCAGGGTCACCAGCATGCCTTCGACGGCGTTGCCGGCGATGGCGTTGACTTCGGGGTTGCCCACGCCTTCGGGGCCCATCATGCGGACCTTCAGGCCCTGCTCGGAAGCCTGGCGCAGCAGCAGGCCCATTTCGGGGTGGTAGCCACCGTAGTAGATGAAGTCCACGCCGGCGCTCTTGAGCTTGGTGATGACGGCGGAGTAGTCGCTGTCGCCGGCGTTGATGCCTTCGAACAGGGCCACTTCCACGCCGGCCTTCTTCAGGTCGTCGCGCACGGAGGATGCAATGCCCTGGCCATACGACTGCTTGTCGTGCAGCACGGCAACCTTCTTGGGCTTGGCCTTTTCCAGGATGAACTTGGCGGCGGCCGGGCCCTGCTGGTCATCGCGGCCGATGGTGCGGAAGATGAAGTGGTAGTTCTTGCCGTCGGTCAGGGCGGGGGACGTCGCCGAGGGGGTCACCACGACCACGCCTTCGTTGTTGTAGATCGGGGCTGCGGCAATCGATGCGCCCGAGCAGACGGGGCCGATCACGTAGCCGATCTTGGCGTTGACCACGCGGTTGGCGGCCACGGGACCTTGCTTGGGTTCGCAGGCGTCATCGACGGACACCAGCTCGATCTTCTTGCCGTTGACGCCGCCGGCCGCATTGGCCATTTCCACGGCGGTGTTCACGCCTTCCTTGACCATGTCGCCATACTGCGTCAGCGGGCCGGTGGTGGGAACCACCATGGCGATCTTGATTTGCGCATGCGCTGTGGAGAACAGGGCGGCGCCAGCCAAACCCAGGGCGGCGACGACGGTGTGCATGCGGAACGGAATGCTCATGAGTACTTCCTTCAACTTTGGGTAAAGCGTTCTGAAAAACGCGGTGGCTCCTGTAGGGGCTAGCCGCGCAAAGAAGCACAGGTTAATCGCCTGGTTACCAATGGCAACAGGGTATCCCGGGGCTGGCGCGGCAACAGGCTTTTCGCTAAGGCTCCCATCGCGGCCTGCGCCGTCGGGCGGGGGCTGTTTTGGCCGAAGAAAACGGCTGATGCCGACGATGCACCCTGACGGTGCTTCATGAAGTCAATATGACCAACTGCAAGAAGGGGAAACACGTACGCTGAATGTTGCATTGCAGCAACGTACGCGGTGGCGATGATTTGCGTGTTCCTGCGATGGATCAGAACGGCGCGGCGGATTCGAAACGCAGCGTCTCGCCAGACAGGGGATGCGCCAGCTCCAGCAGCTGCGCATGCAGCAGCAGGCGCGGCGACAGCGCCTGCACGGCGGCATCGGCATAGAGCGCATCGCCCAGGATGGGATGGCCCAGCGCGGCCATGTGCACGCGCAGCTGGTGGGTGCGTCCCGTCACGGGCTGCAGCTGCACCCGCGTGGTGATTGCATCCCGGACTTCGGTGGCTTGCGCGCCTAGCAGGGCGCGCCACAGGGTCTGGCTGGGCTTGCCCTGCACGGCATCGATGATGCGCAGCGGGCGCCGCTCCCAGTCGGCTGCAATCGGCAGGTCGATGCTCTGCCATGCGCCGGCTTGCCGCGCGGCGGGGCTGCCTGCCACCACGGCCACATAGCGCTTGTGCACGCGGCGCTGCGCAAAGGCCTCGCTCAGCAGGCGCTGGCTGGCCAGGCTGCGCGCCATGATCACCAGGCCCGAGGTGGCCTGGTCCAGCCGGTGCACGACCAGCGCATCGGGCCAGCGCTGCAGGGCGCGGGCGCTCAGGCAGTCCTGCTTGTCTGGGCCGCGCCCGGGCACGCACAGCAGGCCGCTGGGCTTGTCCAGCACCAGCAGTTCGGCATCCTCGTGCAGGCAGATGACGCCTGCGCCGTCACCTGCACTGGCGCCGCCATCGCGTTGCTCAGGGTTCAAGCCGTTCCCCGCTCATTCAGCAGCCTGTGCACCGTGGCGCACAGCTCTTCCACGTCGTTGGGCTTGTGGACCAGGGCCCTGGCGCCTGCAGCCAATGCGGCCTGCTCGATCTCGGTGGTGATGTAGCCCGAGGCCAGCGCGATGGGCAGCTGCGGCTGGATGGACAGGGCCTCATGCACCAGGTCGATGCCGCTGTAGCCGGGCATGTTGTAGTCGGTGACCAGCAGGTCGCAGTCCTGGGGCGCGGCGCGCAGCGCCTCGATGGCCTCGTGCGGATCGGTGAAGCCGCTGACCTGGTAGCCGCGCCGGCGCAGCAGGCGCTGCACCAGAAAGACCAGGGCCTGGTCATCGTCCACGTACATCACATGCTGCTGCGCGGCCTGCGGGTCGGGCAGCAGGGCGAACTGCGGGCCGGTCGGGGTTTCCGCGGCCGCCAGGGGCTCGGGTGCGCTGGGCAGCGCCTGGGCGGCGAGGGGCTCGGCCGGTGCAGAGTCGGCCGGCGTCAGGGGGTCGGCCGGAGGAAAGTACAGCGTGAAGCGGCTGCCCTGGCCGGGGATGCTGTACACGTCCACGGCGCCGCCGTGGTTGCGCATGACACCGTGCACCACGGGCAGGCCCAGGCCCGTTCCCTGGCCCACGGGCTTGGTGGTGAAGAAGGGCTCGAAGATGCGCTGCAGCGTGCGTGCGTCCATGCCGGGGCCGTTGTCCTGCACCGACAGCGCCACATAGCTGACGGGCGGCAGGCCCAGGCGCTCGCACAGGCGCTGGTCCGGGCGCACCAGGTCGGCATCCATCTGGATCAGGCCGCGCCGCTCGCCCAGGGCGTGCATGGCATTGGTGCACAGGTTGAACAGGGCCTGCTCCACCTGCATGGCGTCGGCCAGCATGGGCGGCATCTGCGGCGGCACGTGCACCTGCAGCTCCACGGCGGGCGGCAGGGTCACGCGCAGCAGCCGCGCCGTGTCGCCCATGACCTCGCGCGCCTGCACGGGCTTGCGCTGCGGCGGTTCATTGCGGCTGAACGTCAGGATCTGGCGCACCAGGTCGCGCGCGCGGCGGCCGGCCTTTTCGATCTCCTGCAGGCTTTCGATGGCTGCGGCATTGCCGCCGCAGTCGGCCTTGGCCAGCTCCACATTGCCCAGGATGGCGCCCACGATGTTGTTGAAGTCGTGGGCAATGCCGCCTGCCATGGTGCCCAGGGCCTGCATCTTGTGCGATTCGCGCAGCTGGTCTTCCAGCTCGTTGCGCTGTGCCTCGGCCTTCTTGCGGCTGGTGAGGTCGCGCGCGAACACGGTGGTGGTCTCGCCGCCGCTGTGGTGCTCGAAGGAGACGCTGACCTCGACCGGGATTTCGCGGCCGCTGGCCGTGCGTGCCGTCATCTCGCCCAGCACGGCCTGCGTGGTCAGTGGCGCAAAGGACAGGGCCTGGGCCGCATCGGGCAGGAAACGCTCCAGCGGACTGCCCAGCGCGTCGTGCGGCGGACACAGAAACAGGGCGGCAGCCGTGGGATTGAAGACGGTGATGCGCTGCTCGTGGTCCAGGCAGATGATGGCGTCCAGGGCCGAGTTGATGACCGATTCGAGCCGCCGCTCGCTCAGGAACAGCTGGTGGTTGCGCTGCTGCAGCGCCAGGCGCTCGGCCAGCAGCGGACCCTGGTCGACCACGGCGCACAGGTACTGCGCAATGGGCGGGCCGCTTTGCTGCGGAATGGCGATGCAGGCCACATGCAGGTCGGCGCGCAGCTGGTGCTGCTCGGTGATGTCGAAGCAGACCTCGTGGGCCTCGGTGCGGCCCAGCTCGCGTGCCGCAACGAAGGTCTCGCGCACGCGCTCGGCGTCGTCAGGGTGCACGAAGGGCGCGAAATTGACCAGCAGCCGGTCATGCTCGGTGGGCTGGAAGGCGCTGTGCGCCATGGCGTTGGCCTGCACCACCATGTCGTGCTCGTCCACCACCAGCAGGGGCAGGGGAATGCTGGCAAACAGGGCTTCGAAGCGCTCGGAGGCGCTTTCGGCCACGGCCTGGCTGTAGTCCAGCACGCGGTTCTGGATCTCCAGCTCGCGCTGGTAGTTGCGCAGCTCGGCGACCAGGGCCTGCAGCGGATCGTCTTCGGGCTGGAAGGAGGGGAAACGTTCGACGGGGGGCAGGTCGGCGCCGGGCGCCAGCAAGGCATGCAGGGGCAGGTGCTCGTCGTCGCGAGGCTGGTCGGAAGGGTCTTGGCTGCTCATCGCGTGCTGGCGCTGGGGAAAGCGGCATCTGCCGCACAAATCCTGGTCGCCCGCGCCTGGCGTCCGGCAGATGGACCGGGGCCCGGCGCGGGCAGGGCCGCAGTGTACGCGCGCCGGCCGGGGCGCCACAAGCGCCCCTTTGGGTGGCAGGTGCTTCAGCTCAGGTAAGCGTCGACCGGGATGCAGCTGCAGTAGAGGTTGCGGTCGCCGTAGACGTTGTCCACCCGGCCCACGGGACACCAGTACTTGGACTGGCGCAGGGCAGCCACGGGGTAGGCGGCGGCCTCGCGGCTGTACGGGTGGGTCCATTCCGAAGCCAGCAGGGTCTCGGCCGTGTGCGGCGCGTTCTTGAGCGGGTTGTCGTCCTGGGGCAGGCGGCCCTGCTCGATGGCGCGGATTTCCTCGCGGATGGCGATCATGGCGTCCACGAAGCGGTCTAGCTCGTACAGGCTTTCGCTTTCGGTGGGCTCCACCATCAGCGTGTTGGGCACGGGGAAGGACAGCGTGGGCGCATGGAAGCCGTAGTCGATCAGGCGCTTGGCCACGTCCTCGGCCATGACGCCCGTGCTTTCCTTGAACTGGCGCAGGTCCAGGATGCACTCGTGCGCCACATGGCCGTGCTCGCCCGCGTACAGCGTGGGGTAGTGGTCGCGCAGCCGGGCGCTGATGTAGTTGGCGCTGAGGATGGCGGTCTCGGTGGCCAGGGTCAGGCCCTGGGCGCCCATCATGCGGATGTACATCCAGCTGATGGGCAGCACGGCCGCATTGCCCAGCGGCGCGGCACTGATCGCGCCCGTGCCGCCCGCAAGGCCCGTGGTGGCATGGCCGGGCAGGAAGGGCACGAGATCCTCGACCACGCAGACGGGGCCCACGCCCGGGCCGCCGCCGCCGTGCGGGATGCAGAAGGTCTTGTGCAGGTTCAGGTGGCTGACATCGCCGCCGAAGCTGCCCGGCGCGGCCAGGCCCACCAGGGCGTTCATGTTGGCGCCGTCCACGTAGACGCGGCCGCCGTGGTCATGCACCAGCTTGCACAGCTCCTTGACCTGGGTCTCGAACACGCCGTGCGTGCTGGGGTAGGTGATCATGATGCAGGCCAGGTTGGCACTGTGCTGCTCGCACTTGGCCGCCAGGTCCGCCATGTCGACGTTGCCGTTGGCGTCGCAGGCGGTGACCACCACCTGCATGCCCACCATCTGCGCGCTGGCGGGGTTGGTGCCGTGGGCGCTGCTGGGAATCAGGCAGACGTTGCGGTGCGACTGGCCCCGGCTCGCATGCCAGCCCTTGATGGCCAGCAGGCCCGCGTACTCACCCTGGCTGCCGGCATTGGGCTGCAGGCTGATGCCGGCGTAGCCCGTGGCCTGGCACAGCCAGTCGCGCAGCTGCTTGTCCAGTTCCGCATAGCCCTGCTGCTGGTCGGCCGGGGCAAAGGGGTGCACCTGGGCGAATTCGGGCCAGGTGATGGGAATCATCTCGCTGGTGGCGTTGAGCTTCATGGTGCAGGAGCCCAGCGGGATCATGCTGCGGTCCAGCGCCAGGTCCTTGTCCGACAGCTGGCGGATGTAGCGCAGCATGGCGGTCTCGGAGCGGTGGGTGTTGAACACCGGGTGCGTGAGGAAGGCGCTGCTGCGGCGCAGTCCGTCGGGAATCAGCGGCTCCACGCCCTTTTCGAAGGCGGTGAAGCTGGGCAGGGCCTGGCCGTCCCGGGCGAAGATCTTCCACAGCAGCTCGACATCGGCGCGCGTGGTGGTCTCGTCCAGCGAGATGCACAGGTATTCCTTGAAATACACGCGCAGGTTGGCGCCCAGGGACACGGCACGCTCCACGATGGCCTGGGTGGCCGCGCCCGTGTGCAGGCTCAGCGTGTCGAAGCTGGGCGCCTCGCGCAGCGGCGCGCCCAGCTCGGCCAGGCCGCGCGCCAGGATGGCCGTGTACGAGGCCACGCGGCGGGCGATGCGCTCCAGGCCCTCGGGGCCGTGGTAGACGGCGTACATGCTGGCCACCACGGCGGGCAGCACCTGGGCCGTGCAAATGTTGGAGGTGGCCTTTTCGCGGCGGATGTGCTGCTCGCGCGTCTGCAGTGCCAGGCGGTAGGCGGGCTTGCCGTGCACGTCCACGCTCACACCGACCAGGCGGCCGGGCAGGGAGCGCTTGAACTCGTCGCGGCAGGCCATGAAGGCGGCGTGCGGGCCGCCGGCGCCCATGGGCATGCCAAAGCGCTGGGTGGTGCCCACCACGATGTCGGCTCCCCATTCGCCGGGCGGCGTGATCAGGGTCAGCGCCAGCAGGTCGGTGGCCACGATGAAGGCGGCCTGCTTGCCATGGGCCTTGTCCACGTCGGCGCGCAGATCGTCGATGCGGCCGCTGGTGGCAGGGTACTGGGCCAGCACGGCGAAGTAGTCGCCCTCCATCAGCTGGTTCCATTCCTCCAGCGAGTTGGCCAGCAGCACCTCGATGCCCAGCGGCGCGGCGCGCGTCTGTATCACCTCGATGGTCTGGGGGTGGGCATCGCCGGCCACCACGAAACGGTTGCTCTTGCTTTTGACGGAGCGCTTGGCCAGCGTCATGGCCTCGGCGGCCGCCGTGGCCTCGTCCAGCATGGAGGCGTTGGCAATCGGCATGGCCGTCAGGTCGCAGACCATGGTCTGGAAGTTGACCAGGGCCTCCATGCGGCCTTGCGAGATCTCGGCCTGGTAGGGCGTGTAGGCCGTGTACCAGGCGGGGTTCTCGAGAATGTTGCGCAGGATGACGCCGGGCGTGTGCGTGCCGTAGTAGCCCTGGCCGATGAAGCTTTTGAGCAACTGGTTGCGGCCTGCCAGCGCCTTGAGTTCGGCCAGCGCCTGGGCCTCGGTGGCCGCTGGCGGCAGCGCCATGGGCTGGTGGCGCCGGATGGAGGGCGGGACGATGGCGTCGATCAGCGCATCGCGCGATGCCGCGCCGATGGCGCTGAGCATGTGGGCCTCGTCTTCGGGCGCGATGCCGATATGGCGGGCCACGAATTCGGTGGCGTTCTCGAGGGCGGCAAGGGGCTGGGTGGAGGGCATCAGCATGGAGGGACCTGTCTCAAAAGCTGAAAAGCGCCAGGGCGGGCCCTGGCGCCCGTCCTGGCCGGAAAGTGGCGTCAGTTGCTCTGGGCAAAGGCCGTGTAGGCGGCTTCGTCAAGCAGCGCGGCCAGCTGGCCTGCGTCGCTGAGCTTGACCTTGAAGAACCAGCCTTCGCCCAGCGGGTCGCTGTTGGCCAGGGAGGGGTCGTCGCGCAGGGCCTCGTTGACTTCGACGATCTCGCCGCTGACGGGCATGTAGACATCGGCGGCGGCCTTGACGGACTCGACCACGCCGGCCACATCGCCCTGGTTGAAGCTGGTGCCCACGGCGGGCAGGTCGACGAACACCACGTCGCCCAGCGCATCCTGCGCGTGGAGGGTGATGCCGACGATGGCCGCGTCAGGGTTGGCGGCGTTGATCCACTCGTGGTCCTTGGAATACTGGATGCTCATGGCTTGCTCCGATAGAAACTAAAAAAACCTGTGAAAGGCGGTTTGAGAAAGGTCAGTGCGCACTGTAGCGGCATGCGATGGCAGGAAAAACGAATCCGCCGAACTCCATCCACGCCAAGCGCGCAGGCTGTCCTCAACCGCGGTGATAGCGGGGCGCCACGAAGGGCGTGGCCTGCACCTGCATGGGCACGGCCTTGCCGCGCACCATGGCCTGCAGCGTGGTGCCGACGGCGGCGCTGCCCGGCTCCACGTACGCCAGGGCCACGGGCTGGTTCAGCGTGGGCGACAGCAGGCCGCTGGTGACCTGGCCGACCTTGCGGCCGCCGGCATCCAGCAGTTCCGTGCCTTCGCGCACGGGCACGCGCTCCAGGGCCACCAGGCCCACGCGCTTGCGCGTGAGCAGCTCGGGCGACTGCAGCTGGGCCAGCACGGTGGCTGCGCCGGGAAAGCCGCCTTCGCGCTCGCCCCCGATGCGGCGGACCTTCTGCACGGCCCAGTTCAGGGCGGCCTCGGCCGGGGTGGTGGTCGTGTCCAGATCGTTGCCGTACAGGCACAGGCCGGCTTCCAGGCGCAGCGAATTGCGCGCGCCCAGGCCCACGGGCCTGACTTCGGGCTGGGCCAGCAGGGCACGGGCAAAGGCCTCGGCGTGGCTGGGGGGCAGGGAGATCTCGAAGCCGTCCTCGCCGGTGTAGCCGCTGCGCGTGATGTACAGCTCGGCCCCCTCCCAGTCGAAGTGGCCGCCTGTCATGAACACCAGGCCGGCCGTATCCGGCAGCAGGCGCTCCATCGCGGCTGCGGCCTGCGGGCCCTGCAGCGCCAGCAGGCCCCGGTCGAACTGGGGCTCGATTCCGCAGCGCTGGCCGATGCGGGCCTGGATGTGCGCCAGGTCTTCGTGCTTGCAGGCGCCGTTGACGATCAGGAACAGGTCGTCCTCGCGGCGCACGAACATCAGGTCGTCCAGAATGCCGCCCGCCTCATTGAGCAGCAGGCCGTAGCGCTGGCGGTGTTCGCCCAGTCCCAGCACGTCCATGGGCATCAGCGACTCCAGCGCGGCCCCGGCGTCGGCACCGCGCACGCTGATCTGGCCCATGTGCGAGACATCGAACAGGCCTGCCGCCTCGCGCGTGTGCAGATGCTCGGCCATCAGCCCCTGCGGGTATTGCACGGGCATGGAGTAGCCGGCAAACGGCACCATGCGCGCGCCCAGTTCCTGGTGCAGGTCGAACAGCGGGGTCTTGAGCAGATCGGTGGTGGAGGCAGCGGACAAGGAGGGCTCTCTTTCAGGCAAGGAACAAGGCATAACGCCATCCCGGTCCTCCGGGATGTGCTGCCCTGCTGTCCGCTTTACCTGAGAGATTCACCCGCACCTTCCATGCGTGGGGCTTGCTCCTTCGGTGGATGGGGCACACCGCCGTGCCCTGCATCTCTCTCCAGCTAGGAACGCCTGCGGCCGTGGCGGCAGGCGGTGCCAGTCCTTTTGCCTGAGCGTTCGGGACGAACCCTGCGCCTTCGGCGGTGCCGCTGCCTGCGACCGTTGCGGCCGGGCGGGCACTCTCTCCTGACCGGCGCATTCTAGCTGCGGCCAGCGTCCGCGCGGCTTCGGGATTTCCGCGGGCCGACTGCAACTCCATGCGCTTGCCTGCATGGATGCATTTGCAAATTGCATAACTGTCTAAAAAATCTCCTACATTGAGGTGCATCGATATATGAAATCTCGTGAGCGAGAAGGAAGAAGCGCACATGCAGCAGACGCTGGGAGACACATTGGCCTGGCCGGCACGTTACCTGCCGAACAAGGAAGCCCTGGTCGCGTGGGAGGGCGGCGAGCGCCGCGCCTGGACCTACGCCCAGCTCGATGCCGAAGTCAACCGCCACGCCCACGGCCTGGCCGAGCTGGGCATAGGCCATGGCGACGTGGTCGCGGCCTTTCTCTACAACACGCCGGCCTTTGTTTTCACCATGCTGGCGGCCGCGCGCCTGGGCGCCATCTTCAATCCCATCAACTACCGGCTGGCGGCGCAGGAGCTGGCCTTCATCCTCAAGGACGGCGCAGCGCGCGCCCTTGTGTTCGAGCACGAGGGCGGCGAGGTGGCCGCACGCGCCCAGGCCCTGCTCAAGGCCGAAGGTGGCGGCACTGGCACGGGCATCGAGCACTGGATCTTTGCCGACGATGCCCCGGCCGACCCGCTGCCGGCCTGGGCCACGCAGCGCCTGTCCGCCCTGGCCAGTGGCCGCAGCAGCGCGCCGCCCCAGGCCCATGTGCGCGAGAGCGACCCCTGCATCCTCATGTACACCAGCGGCACCACGGGCCGGCCCAAGGGCGTGCTGCATACGCACCGCAGCAAGCTGGCGCACAACGCCCTCATGCACCAGACCATGCAGTTCACGCGCGACGACGTGGGCCTGGCCATGGCGCCGCTCAACCACACGGCCGAGCTGCACACCAGCTTTTTGCCGCGCCTGCAGGCCGGTGCCACCCAGGTGCTGCTGCGCCGCTTCGACGTGACCGAGGCCTGGCGCCTGATCCGCGAAGAGCGCGTGAGCTTCTTCTTCGCGGCGCCCACCATGGTCACCATGCTGCTGGCCGACCCCATTGCCTCGCCTGAGCAGGCGCCCGCGCTGCGGCTGGTGGAGTACGGCGGCGCCTCCATGGCGCCGCACCTGATCCGCGAATGGACACGCAAGGTCGGCAGCGACCTGGTCCAGGTCTACGGCACCACCGAGATGGGGCCCTGCATGTCCATCCTCCTGCCGCGCGAGCAACTCTCGCACGCGGGCTCGGCCGGGCTGCCCTCCATGGGCCATGACCTCATCGTGGCCCGCTTGCGCGAAGACAACGCCCCCACCGACCCGGCCGAGGCCTGCCTGCCCGGCGAGGTGGGCGAAATCCTCGTGCGCGGCCCCTGCATGATGGCCGGCTACCTCAACCGCCCCGACGCCAACACCCGCGCCCTGGCGCACGGCTGGTACCACACGGGCGACTTGGGCCACATCGACGACGACGGCTACCTCTGGATCCGCGACCGCATCGACTACATGATCAATTCGGGTGCCGAGAACGTCTATCCCCGCGAAGTGGAAGACGCACTGGTCGAACACGCCGATGTGCTCGAGGTCGCCGTCATCGGCGAGGCCGACGAGCGCTGGGGCCAGATCGTCGCCGCCCACGTGGTCGCCAAGCCTGGCGCCACGCCCACGGCCGAGGCGCTGGACGCCTTCCTGGTCCACGGCGACCGCCTGGCCGCCTACAAGCGCCCGCGCCGCTACCACTTCCGCGAGGCCCTGCCCAAGACGGCCAGCGGGAAGATACAGAAGCAGTTGCTGAGGGTGGTGGTGGCAGCCTGAGGCTGCGGCCTGCACTTACTTCTGTGTTTGCCCCTGCGCAGTACAGCACTGCGCCATCGAGTTGCGCAGCCACCGATGCATGGCATCCCCCTGCTTGCGCACATGCCAGGCCTGCTGGTAGGCGAACTCGGGCAGCTCCAGCGGAGGAGTGAAGCGGCGCAGCGTTTTGTGGCGGCGCAGGTCACCGATGGCGCGGCTGCCCACGGTCAGCACGAGGTCGGTGCCTGCCAGCACCTCCAGCGCCGCGCTCCAGTGGGGCAGGGCCAGCACCACGCGGCGGCTCAGGCCTTGGGCGGCCAGCGCCCGTTCGATCTCCTCGCTGGCGTCGGGCCGCATGGCCAGCATGACGTGCGGGCGCTGCAGCCAGTCCTGCAGTGACAGCCCGCCGCGTGCCGGCAGCACGGCCTGGTCGGCCACGCTCACGAACTGTTCCTGGAACAGATCCTGCACCTCGATGCCCTCGGGCAGGTCGGGTACGTCGGGGAAGGGTCCCAGGGCCAGGTCCAGTTCGCCATCGGCCAGCTGGGCCAGCATCACCTCGCGCGTGGACTGGCTGATGGCCAGGTCCAGCCCGGGTGCGTGCTGGCGCAGATGCCGCATCAGCGGCGGCAGCACGATGCGTGATGCGTAGTCCGACAGCGCCAGCCGCAGCCGTCCGCGTGCGTGGGCCGGGTCGAACTCCGCCTGTGCCAGCAAGCCGTTGAGGCTGCCCAGCGCATCCGCCAGCGGTTGCACCAGGCCTTGCGCGCGTGCCGTCAGCGCCATGCGGCCACCGCGCCGCACCAGCAACGGGTCGCCCAGGTGCTCGCGCAGCTGCGCCAGCGAATGGCTCATGGCCGGCTGGCTCTTGTGCAGCCGCAGGGCCGCGCGCGTCACATGTTTTTCGGCCAGCAGGGCGTGCAGGGCCAGCAGCAGGTTGAGGTCGATACGGCGCAGTTCATCCATGCCATGAATATAGACCGTGCATACAAATGATTTCCATCAACGTGCTGGATGCGAGAGCATGCAGGCATCGATTGACAGAAGAAGAAAGGTCTTGCCGCATGACAGGTAAAAGCACATTCACCGCCCTTGCTCCCGTGGCCCTGGCGCTGCTGGCGGGGGCCATGCTGCCATTCCAGGCTGCCAGCAATGCCCTGGTGGGCCGTCTGCTGGGCCACCCGCTGTGGGGCACGCTGGTCTCGCTGGCCGTGAGCGTCATGGTCGTGGTGCCTGCACTGTGGGTGCTGCGCGCGCCCGCTCCGGCCATGGCCCAGGCGGCAGCAGGGCCATGGTGGTTATGGATAGGCGGTGTGCTGGGGGCCATCTATGTGGCCAGCGCGGCCGCCGTCACGCCCAGGCTGGGCGCAGGCGGCTTCCTGGTCTGTGTGGTGGCGGGGCAGATCGTGGTCTCGGTGCTGGTGGACCACTTCGGCCTGATGGGCCTGGGCGCACGGCCGGTCAATGCGACGCGCCTGGCCGGCGTGGCCTTGATCCTGGGTGGCGTGCTGCTGGTGGTGCAGGGCGGGACGGCCCGTGCAGCGGCGGCCCCATGAGCGCCGCGAGCACGCCCTGCTTCACCGGCGAAGGCCCGGCCTTGCCCGCGTCAGGCGGGCATGCCCGGCGGCACGGCGGCCGGCCTTGCCGCTGGCGGACATTCCTGGCAGGCATCTGCCGTGCCGGGCAGGAGCCGGCCCAGCCGGATGACAAAGCAGGCCCCGCCTCCGGCAGCCGGCTGGAAGAACGCGTCGCCTGCGTGCAGCCTGGCGATGCGCCTGACCACGGACAGGCCCAGGCCATGCCCGTTGACGTGCCGGGTGGCGCTTGCGCGTTCATAGGGCTCGAAAACCTGTCTTGCCGCTTCGGGTGCAAGGCCCGGACCCTGGTCGCTGACGGAAATCAGCAGGTCACCGGACGCATCGCAGCGGGCGGCCAGGGTGATGTCGCCCGCCTTGGCATATTTGATGGCGTTGCCGACAAGGTTGGAGATGGCGATGCGCACCAGGACAGGGTCGCATTGCCATTGCTGCGGGCCTTGTTCCAGATCCAGTTTCAGGCGATGCCGCCGGGACCAGCCGACGAGCTCTGCAGACTCCTCCAGGAGTTCATCCAATGGCGTCTGCTCCAGTTGCAGCCGGAACGCGCCCGCGTCCAGCCGGTCGTTGATCAGGCAGGTGTCCACCAGGGTCATCAGCCGGCGCGAAGCCCTGCGTATCTGGGACGCCTGCTCGATGAGGGAGTCCGCATCCGTCGTCGGGAACGTCTGCAGTTCGGTCGCGGCGCCGTCCACGATGGTGAGCGGGGTGCGGAACTCGTGGTTGATCATGTTGAAGAACTGGCGCTGTTCCAGCCGCATCTCCCGCTCGCTGTGCAAGGCCGTCTGCAGGGCCTGCTGGGCCGTTTGCAGCTGTGCGGTGCGCTGCAGCACCTTGGACTCCAGCTCGCGCTCGGCCGCCTGGGCGCGTGACAGGGCCTGCATCCGCTCACTGCGCAGGGCGCGCTCCGCCACCCGCGTGCGGTTGGTCACCGCCATTCCCAGCAGGATGGCCTCGGAAACACGCCCGGCAAACCACAGCATCTGGGCCGATGGCAGCGCGACATCGGGCAGCAGGCCCTGGGTTCTCAGCAGGTTCAGGATGCCCAGGGCGGATGGCACGGCAAACGCCAGCGCGCCCGGCAGGTATTGCCACTGCCTTCGGACCACCAGCAGGTACAGCACGAAGACGGCGCCGAACGATGTGGACACCAGGGCCGTGAACACCACGGCACGCGAGATCTGCGCATAGCCACCCAACAGTGCCAGGCCCAGTGCGATGGCATTCAGCCAGGCCACCACGCTGAAGAGGTGCGCAGCCCAGATCCAATGGCGACGGAACTCGAACAATTGGCTGAAAAACACCGTCGCCACCACACAGAAGCTGCAGTAGGCGATGGACAGCGCATGCTGGGGCTGGTCGGCGCCGGGCAGCCACAGGCCTTCGGGCCGGTAACGGAAAGCAGCGTAGGCAAAACCGGCTGCCAGGAGCGCGGCGCAAAGAATGTAGAGCCTTTCCCTGAGCCAGCACCACAGGATCAGGCTCATCAGCGTGATGGCCAGGGCCGAGCCCATGTACGCGTAAAGCAGCATGGCGGCCGGCGCCATGCTCCTGCCGGGAAAGACCGCGATGCCCTGGGCTGCCTGGGGGTTGGGCAGCCAGCGGGTGAGCAGTGCCAGAAGCGCTGCGGCTGCCAGGGCTTGCGCCAGCCATCGCATTGCAGAATCCGTTGGCCAGTGCCTCCGGCGGCCTTCGGTGGGATTGTCTTGGGTGTGGATCAAGGGGCCGATTGGTTGATGTGGCGAGCGCCCATGCATGCCCGACGTCAGGGTCAGTGCATGGGCGTGCACGTTTGCGGGAGGCATTGTGCACCGGCCGCCGTTGCGGGAAAGCGCTGCCGGGTGTCTGCGGATGCCTGCCGGGTGCCCCAATGCAACAGGCCGCCCCGTTGCGGATAAGCGGGGCGGCCTGTAACGGGTTCCTGAGGGGATCACGCATCCGGGCGCTGGCGGTAGTCGGCGGGGCTGGGTGAATGGTTTTGCTGCGCCGGTAAGCGTGCTCCCATGCAGACAAGTGTGCGCGTTTGGCCCCAGAAAATGCTGCTTTATTTCTTCAAAACAGGCGTTGCTACAGAAAATTATTCTGTGCCTGCCTGTTTTGCAGTAGATTGCCGGACATGGATACCCTCGACAGAAAGATTCTTTCCGCCCTGCAGGCCAACGCGCTCGCCAGCCTGCAGGAAATCGGCGCCGCCGTGGGCCTGAGCGCCTCGCCCTGCTGGGCGCGCATCAAGAAGCTGGAAGAGGCGGGGGTGATCGAGGGCTATACCGTGCGCCTGAACCCGCTGGCGCTGGGCCTGGGCGATACGGTGCTGGTGCAGGTCACGCTGGACAGCCATTCGGACAACACGCTGGAGAAATTCGGCGAGATGCTGGCGACCATTCCCGAGGTGGTGGAGGCGCACCTGGTCTCGGGCGAGTACGACTACCTGCTGCGCGTCGTCGTCAAGGACACGCGCGACTACGAGCGCCTGCTGCGCGAGAAGCTCTACAAGATCAAGGGCATTCGCCACAGCCAGTCCAGCTTTGTGCTGCGCACGCTGAAGAAGGCGGACCTGCCGCTGGGGGTCTGAAGTCCATGCCCTCTGGCCAGGCGCCGCCGCCCGCTCCCTACCGCGAACACTCCCCGCCGCCCGCCTTGCAGCCGCACTTCCAGTGCCTGTGGAGCAGCACCGTGGCCCCGGACTATGCCGGCGGCTTTCTCGTGGTGCCCGATGGCTGCGTGGACATCGTCTGCAAGGGCGGGCAGCTGCTGGCCGTGGGGCCTGACAGGGTGGCTGCGCGGCCTGCGCTCGTGCCGGGGTCCGAGGTATGGGGGGCGCGCTTCGGCCCCGGTGCGGCCAGCGCCTGGCTGGGCCTGCCCATGGACGAGATCGTGGGGCAGGCGGTGGAACTGGGCGATCTGCTGGGGCCGCGCGCGCGCGAGTGGGTGCATCGCATCAACGATGCACAGCCGGGCGCAGGGCAGGCCGTGTTCATCCATGGACTGGTGCAAATGGGCCGCGACGCCCCGGAGCCCGACCGGCAGGCCATGGAGCTGTTCAATGTGGCGGCTGCAGCCGGGCGGGACGAATCCGGTGTGCTGGCCGCGATGCGCGCGCAGCTGGACATGTCCGAGCGCAGCCTGCGCCGCCTGTGCCACGCGCAGTTTGGCTACGGCCCCAAGACGCTGGAGCGCGTGCTGCGCTTTCAGCGCCTGCTGGCCCTGGCACGGTCTGACCGGCAGGCAGGTCTTGCGGCCCTGGCGGCGGAGGCCGGCTATGCGGACCAGGCGCATCTGTCGCGCGAGGTGAGGGCGCTGTGCGGCATCACGCCCCGCGCTGCCCTGCAGCAACTGCTGGATTGAGCGGCCCGGCTGGCCGTTTTGTTCAAGATGCCATGCCCCTGCGTGGCCGATGATGGCGGCCTACCGACATTCAATGGAGCATCACATGGGCATCAGGGGCAACAACCACCAGATCGACAACATCGAATTCAACGTGGCCGACATCGCACGCAGCAAGGCGTTCTACGGCGAGGCCTTCGGCTGGACCTTCACAGACTACGGGCCGAGCTACACCGAGTTCAGCGACGGCCGGCTGACGGGCGGCTTCACCACGGGCGAGGAGGTGCGGCCCGGCGGCCCGCTGGTCATCCTCTACGCCGACGATCTGGCCGAGGCGCAGCGCCGCGTGCAGGCGGCCGGTGCCGTGATCAGCCGCGCGGCGTTCGCGTTCCCGGGTGGCCGCAGGTTCCACTTCACCGATCCGGACGGCTACGAGCTGGCCGTGTGGTCGGCCGATGCCTGAAAGACGACAGCCCGCATCTGCGGGCTGTTTTCATGGGGACTGGGAGGGCGTCAGTCGACGTTGGAGCCCAGCTGCATGTCCTTGTACTGCACGATGTGCGTGCCCTTGACCAGGCGGTAGCCGCCCCAGATCAGCAGGAACAACGGCAGGCCGATATAGGTGGCGACCACGCCGGTCCAGTCGATGCGGTCTGCCATGAAGGCCTCGTAGTTCTGGCCCAGCGTGATCACCATGCACAGCACGAAGGCGAAGATGGGGCCGAACGGGAACCACGATGCACGGTAGGGCAGCCGGTTCAGGTCCAGGCCCTGGGCCTCGTAGCCCTTGCGGAAGCGGTAGTGGCTGATGGCGATGCCCAGCCAGGCGATGAAGCCCGTCATGCCCGACAGATTCAGCAGCCAGATGTAGACCAGCTGGGGGCTGAAGATGTTGGTCAGAAAGCACAGAGCAGCCACGACCGTGGTGGCCAGCAGGGCCATCGTGGGCACGCCGCGCTTGTTGACGTACGAGAACATGCGCGGCGCCATGCGCTGGCAGGCCAGCGTGTAGAGCATGCGCGTGGAGGCGTACATGCCCGAGTTGCCGGCCGACAGCACCGAGGTCAGCACCACGGCGTTCATCACGGCGGCGGCCGACAGCAGGCCCGCGCGCTCGAAGACCAGGGTGAAGGGGCTGACGCTGATGTCGCCCAGGTCGTTCTTGAGCAGTTGCGGATCGGTGTAGGGGATCAGCAGGCTGATGACCAGGATGGCCAGGACGTAGAACAGCAAAATGCGCCAGAACACCTGGCGCACGGCGCGGGGCACGTTCTTGGCGGGGTTCTCGGATTCGCCAGCGGCAATGCCGATCAGCTCCGTGCCCTGGAAGGAAAAGCCCACGATCATGGCCACGCCGATCAGCGCCGAGAAACCGCCTGCAAAGGGCGCATCGCCCTGGCTCCACAGGGCAAAGTTGCCCCAGATGCCTTCAGGCGCGCCGCCCCGCACGATGCCCAGGATCATGAGCACGCCCACGCCGATGAAGAGGATGACGGTGGTCACCTTGATGGCGGCGAACCAGTACTCGGCCTCGCCGAAGCCTTTGACCGAGATGGCGTTGAGGCCGAACATGATGGCCAGGAACAGGGAGCTCCACAGCATGCCGTTGCCGTCGGGGAACCAGTAGGCCATGACCAGCTGGGCGGCCACCAGGTCCACGGCAATGGTGACGGCCCAGTTGTACCAGTAGTTCCAGCCCAGCGCGAAGCCGAAGCCTTCGTCCACATAGCGCGCGCCGTAGGTGGCGAACGAGCCCGAGACGGGCAGGTTCGCGGCCATTTCGCCGAGGCTGGTCATGAGGAAGTAGACCATCAGGCCCACGATCATGTAGGCCAGCAGGGCGCCGCCGGGGCCGGCCTGCGAGATGGTGGCGCCCGAGGCAACGAAGAGGCCGGTGCCGATGGAGCCGCCGATGGCGATCATGGACAGATGCCGCGCCTTGAGTTCGCGCCTGAGTGCGGTGGGAGCGGCGTTCTTGGAGTTGTCTGCTGCCATGGATGTGTCGATGGTTGGATCAGATCCCGCGTGGCCGCTGGCCGGCGCGGGGGCAGGAATGCAAAACAGGTGAAAACAAAAGAGCCGCGCTGTCGCGGCCCCATCAAGGTGCATGCACCACGAAAAGGCGTGATTGTCCGAGAACGCAGCCATCGTGGAAAGGCAGCAGTTTAATCTCCCTTCACCCGCATAAGCCGATCTGAATCAGCACCCACTGTGTGTGCGGCGCCACGCCAGCTCGGCTGGCCGCTGCCGCCTCACCACTGTGTCTGCGCCAGCAGCAGTTGTGCCAGTGCCTTGATGCGCGGCGAAGCCTGGCGCGTGCGCGGGTAGACCAGGGACAGCTCGCGGGCGCGGCCTTCGTGCTGGGGCAGCAGCCGCACCAGCCTGCCCGCCTGCAGGTGCTCGCGCACCGCGAACTCCATGACCTGGGCCACGCCCAGGCCGCCCAGCGAGCCTTCCACCAGCGGATCGCCGCTGTCGAACGTCACGGTCTGCGGCGCCGGCCAGTCCAGCATCTCGCCGTTGCCCGCCAGGAACTGCCAGGGCACGCGCCGGCCCAGGTAGTGGTTGTAGACGGCCATGCAGCTGTGCTGCGCCAGCTCCTGCAGCGTCTGCGGCGTGCCGCGCGCCGCCAGGTAGGCGGGCGAGGCCACGGTCACCCAGCGCAGCGGCGGCAGGGCGCGGGCGATCATGCGGCTGTCTGCCAGCGGGCCGATGCGCACGGCCGCGTCAAAGCCTTCTTCCACCATGTCCACCATGCGGTCGGTGAAGCTGGTGTCGATCTGCAATTGCGGATGCTCGCGCAGCAACTGCCCCAGCAGCGGCACCAGCACGATGCGGCCCAGCATGGACGGCGCCGTCATGCGCAGCACGCCGCTGGGCGCGCAGCGCCGGTCGCTGACCAGCTGGCGCGCCTCCTCCAGCCCGGCGATCAGCGGGGCGCAGCGGTCCACCAGCGCGCAGCCGTCTGGCGTGAGCGACACGCTGCGCGTATTGCGGTGCAGCAGCCGCGTGCCCAGGTCTTTCTCCAGCTGCGCCACGGCGCGCGATATGCGGGACTGGCTGGTGCCCAGCAGGCTTGCCGCCTGGGTGAAGCTGCGGCTTTCGGCCACCTTGATGAGCAATTGAACGGCGTTGAGGTCCATGGCGATGGCAAGTTTGATTGATTCGATTTTGCATAAGAAAAATGAATATCTGATGTTTATCTTCAGAAATGCATTAATTAGGATCGCTCCCATGCTTGTGAACGACTCCCCCGCTGGCGCCCTGCGCCACCCGCGCGCCGCGCTGGCGCTGCTGTCCCTGTCCCAGTTGCTGATTGCGCTGGATGCCACCATCGTCTTCGTCGCGCTCGACGCCATGGGCCAGCAGCTGCAGATGGATGCGCACCACCTGCAATGGGTGGTCAGTGCCTACAGCGTGGCCTTTGGCGGCTGCCTGCTGCTGGGCGGGCGCTGTGCGGACCTGCTGGGCAAGCGGCGCATGTATGTGGCGGGGATGGCGCTGTTCGGCCTGGCCTCGCTGGTCGGCGGCTTCGCCTCCCAGCCCTGGCAACTGGTGCTGGGCCGCGCAGGGCAGGGCGTGGCAGGGGCGTTGCTGTTTCCGGCCACGCTGTCGCTGATCAATACCTTGTATGCGGCCGGGCCCGAGCGCAACCGCGCCCTGGCCGTGTGGAGCATGGCGTCGGCCGGCGGGCTGGCGGCCGGCGCGCTGCTGGGCGGCGTGCTCACGCAGACGCTGGGCTGGAACTGGGTGCTGTGGGTGCTGGTGCCCGTGGCCTGGCCGTGTGCCATGGCGGCGCTGCGCTTTCTGCCGCCCTCGGCCCGTACCGGGCGTGCCGCACCGGGCCAGGGCTTTGATCTGGCCGGTTGCCTGAGCGTGACCGTGGGCAGCAGCCTGCTGGTGACGGCCCTGGTGCAAGGCCCTGAATGGGGCTTTGCCAGCGCCGCCACGCTGGGGACGCTGGCCGTGGCCATGGCGGCGCTGGTCCTGTTCTGGCGCATCGAGGCCCGCATCGCCTCGCCGCTGATGCCGCTGTCCCTGCTGCGCGTGCCCAGCCTGCGCTCGGCCATGCTGCTGACCATGATCTTCATGAGCAGCTTTGGCGTGCAGTACTACTTTCTGGCGCTGTATTTCCAGCAGATCTTCGGCTGGAGCCCGCTGCAGGCCGGCCTGGCCTTCCTGCTGCCTACGGCGGTCTGCACGCTGGGCATCCGCTGGGCCGAACACTGGCTGCACCGCTCCACGCCGCGCACCGTGCTCATGGGCGGCTGGGCCGCAGGCACCCTCGGCCTGGCCTACATGGCCTGGGCACTGCCGCTGGGCGGCAGCTATGTCTGGCTGGTGCCGGGCTTTGTGGTGCTCAGCCTGGGCCAGGGCGCGTGCTGGACCGCCATGTGGGTGGTCGCCGGCCAGGGCGTGGCGGCTGCGCAGCAGGGCGTGGCCTCGGGCATTGCGGCCACGGCCCAGCAGGTGGGCGCAGCAATGGGGCTGGCCTTGCTGGTGATGGTGGCCACGGCGCCGCTGGCCGGTATCACGGCGCCCGATGCGCTGCGCGAGGCCACGGCCCGGGGGCTGCAGCAGGCCGAATGGGGTGCCGCGCTGATCGCGCTGCTGGGGTGGGTGGTGTCGGCGGCCATGCGCCGCGCACCGGCAATCCAGGCCGTGCCGGGCGCGGAGCAGCCTGCCTGCTCGCCTTGAGGTCACTGGCCCGCAGTTACCATCTGCGGCTGCTTTGCACACCCCTCACCACCAACCCACATGGCAGAAACGAGCATCTCCAGCGACTGGGTCCGGCATTTGCAGCTGGGCGCAGGCCTGGAGCGCATCGAGGCCTACTTCGGCGGGCACGGCTACGCGCCCCACAGGCACGACACCTACGCGCTGGGCCTGACGCTGTCCGGCGTGCAAAGCTTTGCCTACCGCCGCAGACAGCGGCACAGCCTGCCGGGCGGTGCCATGGTGCTGCATCCCGATGAATTGCATGACGGCCACGCGGGCACCGACGCAGGCTTTCGCTACCGCATGGTCTATGTGGAGCCGGCCCTGATCCAGCAGGTGCTGGGCGGCAGGCCCTTGCCTTTCGTCGAGGGAGGACTTTCGGCTGATCCCCGGCTCAAGGCTGCGCTGCTGCCCTTGCTGCAATGCCTGGGCGAGGACCTTGAGCCGCTGGCACGCGACGATGCCCTCTACGACCTGGCGCTGGCCCTGGAGGCCGTGGCCGGTCGGCGCAAGCTCAGGCGTCTGCCGGACCTGGTGGCCGTGGAGCGTGCCCGCGCCTGCATCCATGATTCGCTGGAGCAGGGCGTAACCCTGGAGGCGCTGTCCCAGGCCAGCGGCCTGGACCGCTGGCGGCTGTGCCGGGATTTCCGCGCGCTCTACGGCACCAGCCCCTACCGCTACCTGAGCATGCGCCGGCTGGACACCGTGCGGCGCCTGCTGCTGGCGGGGCAGGGCGTGGCCGATGCTGCACTGCAGGCCGGCTTCTTCGATCAGAGCCACATGGCGCGCCAGTTCGCCATGGCCTATGGCGTGCCGCCCGCACGCTGGCTCAGGCGCCTGGGCGCGGCCTGAGCTGCACGATCGTGCAAGACCGCAGGGAAGGCGCTTCCTAGCATGGAGGCTTCACACGCTTTCATAAGGTCTGCCCATGACGTTCCCCGTTGAAAACCGCCCCTACGAGGCCATCAACTTCCCCGACAAATTCAGCCGCTTCACCGGCCAGTGGAGCCCCCGCGTCGTCGCCGAGATGAACGACTACCAGTTCAAGATCGTGCGCGTGCAGGGCGAGTTCATCTGGCACTCGCATGCCGAAACGGATGAAGCCTTCCTGGTGCTGGACGGCGAGCTGCGCATCGACTTCCGTGATGGCCATGTGCTGCTGCGCCAGGGCGAGCTCTACGTGGTCCCCAAAGGCACGGAGCACAAGCCCAGCGCCGAGCGGGAAGCCCGCCTCATGCTGATCGAGCCGCGCGGTGTGCTGAACACCGGGGAGGAAGGCGGCGAGAGGACGGCGTTGAACGACGTGTGGGTTTAGCGGGCTGGCGGTTGGCTGTCGCCGGGATGGCCGGCCAGCTAGAGAATGTCGCGCTCCCACTTCTGCGTTCCGTGCAGGCGGCGCGCCAGGCTGTCGATGCGCCACTGTCCCGCCTTGCGATGTACGGAGAAACGGTGTTCGTATGCCATGGACTCGTTGGCGCGAAGAACGATGAGTTCCATTCTCGATGCGGATTGCTGGGTCACCGACAGCAGCAGGTCTTGCGCGGAGTGGTGGGTGGGTGTGCCAAAAGAGCTGTGGGCGTAGGCGCGCGGCTTGGAGGTGCAGTACTTGGCCACGATGTCCAGTTGCTCTGCCCAGAACTCAGGCGCGGATGCGGATGCTGCGTGCCTGGCGGCGCCTTTGCGTTCCCAGGCTTCCATGGCCAGGATGTAGGCGCGAACCACTCGTTCAGGCGTCTGCGTTTCGGTGCCCGGTGGTGTCTCTGGCCAATCCTGAGCCTGCGGTGCTACAGGCGGCGGCGGGCTGGCGCTGCCAGACCTCTCCAGCAGTGCCATGACCTGCGTATGTCCCTTGGCCCGGGCCAGCGCCCAGGCGTTTTCCTGGCGGAAATCCAGCGGTGCGGGATCGGCACCTGCCTCCAGAAGCAAGGCCACCAGTTCCGTATGGCCGGCCTGCGCGGCGCTCATCAGTGCCGTGCGGCCCAGCTCGGGCGAGGCGATTTCGATGTCGGCATTGTGCGAGAGCAGCATTGCAGCGATGGCCGCATCGCCCAGGCTCGCCGCCCAGGCCAATGCCGTGCTTCCAAGCGCCTTGCATTGCAGGTTGAGCGATGCTCCGTGGCGCAGCAGGGCGGCCACGGCCTGCGGCTGCCGCTGGATGCTGGCCTCGATCAGTGCCGTCCTGCCGGTTCCCTTGTGGCGCCAATCTATGTCTGCGCCGCGGGCCAGCTGGGCATCGATTGCCGCGACATCACCGGCACTTGCGGCCTTGAAAAGGAGATGGGACATGGGGGATCGGCTTTCTGAAGTCAAAAGGCCAGGGCAGGGGCCGTGAAAAAGGGCGCCGCAGCGCCCTTTTATCTTATGCGGGCTGTTTCAGCCCAGTTCAGCTCAGCCCAGCAGCAGCGCGTCGTCTGCCAGCTTTTCGCCGCGCACCTTCTCGAACATTTGCAGCAGGTCGGGCACGTCCATGCGGGCGCGTTCCTCGCCGCTGACGTCGAGCACCACCTGGCCCTGGTGCAGCATCACCGTGCGCTCGCCCACGTCCAGCGCCTGGCGCATGCTGTGGGTGACCATCATGGTGGTGAGCTTGGCCTCGGAGACGATGCGCGCCGTCAGCTGCAGCACGAAGTCGGCCGTGCGCGGGTCGAGCGCGGCGGTGTGCTCGTCCAGCAGCAGGATGCGCGAAGGCTGCAGCGCCGCCATCAGCAGGCTCACGGCCTGGCGCTGGCCGCCCGACAGCAGGCCGATGCGGTCGGTCAGGCGGTTTTCCAGGCCCAGGCCCAGGATGGACAGGCGCTCGCGGAAGTTGTCGCGCATCTCGGCCTTGACGGCGCGGCTCAGGCGGCGGAAGGTGCCGCGGCGCTGGGCCAGGGCCATGTTTTCCTCGATGGTCAGGTCCTCGCAGGTGCCCGCCATGGGGTCCTGGAAGACGCGGGCCACGCGTTCGGAACGTGCCCACACGGGCAGGCGCGTCATGTCCTGGCCGGCGATCTCGATGCGGCCCTTGTCCACGGACAGGTCGCCCGAGACGGCGTTCAGGAAGGTGGACTTGCCGGCGCCGTTGGAGCCGATGACGGTGACGAACTGGCCGTCGGGAATGTCCAGCGACATGCCGCGCAGCGCCCGCGTTTCGATGGGCGTGCCGGGGTTGAAGGTGATTTCGAGTTGTTGTGCGCTCAGCATGAGTGCAATCTCCGGTATTTCTTCGTTCAGTCGCTCAAGGCGTGGTGCTTGAACTGACGCGGTCCAAACTCAGGGACGCCGAGCAAGGGCCGCCCCGCAGCGATGGCGTCGTTCCCCTCCCTCGCGCAGCGAGTAGAGAGGGGGAAGCGGCATAGCCGCTCAGGGGGTGTCATTTCCTTTGCGCAAATTTGCGCTTCAGTTGGGGGATCACCAGGGCGACGGTCACCAGCAGCGCGGTGACAAGGTTCAGATCCTGGGCCTTGAGGCCGATGAAATCGCTGTTGAGGGCCGCTGCAATGAAGAAGCGGTACACGATGGCGCCCACCACCACGGCCAGCGTGGCCCAGACGATACGGCGCGAGGGCAGGATGGACTCGCCCACGATCACGGCAGCCAGGCCGATGACGATGGTGCCGATGCCCATGGAAATGTCCGAGCCGCCCTGGGTCTGCACGAACAGCGCGCCGGCCAGGCCGACCAGGCCGTTGGAGATCGCCATGCCCAGCAGGATCATGGCGCCGGTGTTCACGCCCTGCGAGCGTGCCATGCGGGCGTTGGAGCCCGTGGCGCGGATGGCCAGGCCCCGCTCGGTGGCGAAGAACCAGTCCAGGCCCAGCTTGGCCAGCACGACGATGACGAACAGGATCAGCGGGCGCATCACATAGTCGGCCACGCTGTCGGGCTGCAGCAGGGTGAACAGCGTGGTCTCGTTGATCAGCGGCACGTTGGGGCCGCCCATGATGCGCAGGTTGACCGAATACAGGCCGATCATCATCAGGATGGAGGCCAGCAGGTCCATGATCTTCAGGCGCACATTGAGCCAGCCCGTGATCAGGCCCGCGACGGCGCCAGCGGCCGTGCCGGCCAGCGTGGCCAGCCAGGGATTGGTGCCCGTGGAAATCAGGATGGCGCAGACGGCGCCGCCCAGCGGAAAGCTGCCGTCCACCGTGAGGTCGGGAAAGCGCAGCAGTCTGAACGAGATGAAGACGCCCAGCGCCACCAGGCTGAAGATCAGGCCGATCTCGACGGCACCGAGCAATGAAAAGAGGGACATAGGAAGAGCGACAGGCGCGTGGGAACGGAAAACGACTTAAAAAAAGGGCAGGGCCATGTTGCCATGGCGCCTGCCACCGTGGGCGCACTGCCCGGGTTGGTCCCGGGCAGGCAAACCCCGGGTATTACTTGATCACCTGGGCGGCCGACTTGACCAGTGCGTCGGACAGCTTCACGCCTTGCTTCTCGGCGGCGCCCGGATTCACGAACAGCTCCATCTTGGTGCTGACTTCGGTCTTGAGGTCGCCGGGCTTCTCGCCCTTGAGGATGCGCACCACCATGCGGCCGGTCTGCTCGCCCAGATCGCGGTAGTTGATGCCCAGGGCCGCCACGGCGCCGCGCTTGACGGAGTCGGTGTCCGAGGCCACCAGCGGGATCTTGGCGTCCTGGCCGACCTTGACCAGCGACTCGTAGGCCGAGACCACGTTGTTGTCGGTGTTGGTATAGATCACATCGACCTTGCCGACCAGGCTGCGCGCAGCGCTGCTGACGTCCACGGAGCGGGGAGCGGCGGCTTCCACCAGGGTCATGCCCAGCTTGGGCAGCAGGGTCTTGAGTTCCTTGACGACCACGGCGGAGTTGGCCTCGCCGGGGTTGTAGACCATGCCCACGCGCTTGGCGTTGGGCACGACCTGCTTGACCAGCTCCATCTGCTTGTCCAGGGCCAGCAGGTCGGACACGCCGGTCACGTTGTTCTTGGAAGGCTCCCAGCTGGGCACCAGCTTGGCGGCCACGGGGTCGGTCACGGCGGAGAACACCACGGGCACGGTCTTGGTGGCGGCGACCACGGCCTGGGCCGAGGGCGTGGCGATGGCGACGATGGCATCAGGCTTGTCGCCCACGAACTTGCGAGCGATCTGCGCGGCCGTGCCGGTGTTGCCCTGGGCACTCTGGTACTGCCACTTGAGGTTCTTGCCGGCTTCGTAGCCTGCTTCCTTGAGCGCGGCCTGCACGCCGTCGCGCACGGCGTCGAGTGCAGGATGCTCGACGATGGCGGTCACTGCGACCGACTTCTCGTCAGCGGCGTGGGCGCCGCCCGCAATGGCGGAAATTGCCAGGGCCAGCGCGCCCAGGGGCGCCCAAGACAAGTGCTTCATACGTGTATCTCCAACGTGCTTGTGGTTGTTCCTGTTTGCTCAGCAGAAGGCCGCACAGGACGGTCGCGGCGCTTCGCGGCAAAGTCTACTGCAGCCGCCCTGTACGCCTTGGCGTTTGGACGACCCGGTTTTCACCTATAGGTTTGTATCTAAAAATTGGCATGAAATCTGCGGGGAATGCCCTAGGTGCAACTTTTTCATGCGTCTTGGACAGGTTTGGCGATGCAGGTTTGCGTCTTCAAGGGCCTGTTTTTGGCTTTGCCGTGCATTTTTATTGCGTGCGATGGCATTTCGGATGGCCTTCTATGCTTTCTGCACCGATGTTGCTTTGACGAGGCTCAAAGAAAAAGCCTGCACAAGCAGGCTTGGGCAGGCTTCAGGGAAGGGACGGTGTGGCGCGCGGATCACATGCCCGCGTAGTTCGGCCCTCCGCCGCCTTCGGGCGTGACCCAGACGATGTTCTGCGTGGGGTCCTTGATGTCGCAGGTCTTGCAGTGCACGCAGTTCTGGGCGTTGATCTGCAGGCGCTTGCCGCCCTGGGCCGTATCGTCCACGAACTCATAGACGCCGGCCGGGCAGTAGCGCTGCTCGGGGCCTGCGTACTTGGCCAGGTTGATGGCCACGGGCACCGAGGCGTCCTTGAGCGTCAGGTGGGCGGGCTGGTCTTCGGCGTGGTTGGTGTTGCTGATGAAGACGCTGGACAGTCGGTCGAAGGTCAGCTTGCCATCGGGCTTGGGATAGTCGATGGGCTTGCACTCGGCCGCAGGCTTCAGGTAGGCGTGGTCGGGCTTGTCGCGGTGCAGCGTCCAGGGGATGTTGCCCTTCAGCACGAACTGCTCGATGCCGTTCATCAGCGTGGCCGTGGTCAGGCCCTTCTTGAACCAGGCCTTGAAGTTGCGCGACTTGTTCAGCTCTTCGTACAGCCAGCTGTTCTCGAAGGCCTGGACATAGGCGCCCAGCTCGTCGCCCTGGCGGCCCGCGACGATGGCGTCATAGGCGGCCTCGGCGGCCAGCATGCCGGTCTTGATGGCGGCATGGCTGCCCTTGATGCGGCTGACGTTCAGGAAACCTGCGTCGCAGCCCACGAGCGCGCCGCCCGGGAACACGAACTTGGGCAGGGACAGCAGGCCGCCGGCCGTGATGGCGCGCGCGCCGTAGCCCAGGCGCTTGGCCGGCTTGATGCCCTTGGACTCGTCGCCTTCCAGGTAGTAGCGGATGTTGGGATGGGTCTTCCAGCGCTGGAATTCCTCGAAGGGGCTCAGGTAGGGGTTGGCATAGTCCAGGCCCGTGATGAAGCCCAGCGTGACCTTGTTGTCGTCCAGGTGGTAGAGGAAGGCGCCGCCGTAGGTCTTGCTGTCCATGGGCCAGCCGGCCGTGTGCATCACGAAGCCGGGCTTGTGGCGTGCCGGGTCGATTTCCCACAGCTCCTTGATGCCCAGGCCGTAGCTTTGCGGGTCCTTGCCGGCGTCCAGCTGGTACTTGGCGATGATCTGCTTGCCCAGATGGCCGCGTGAGCCTTCGGCAAAGATCGTGTACTTGGCGTGCAGCTCCATGCCCAGCTGGAACTCGCCCGTGGGCTCGCCGTCCTTGCCGATGCCCATGTTGCCGGTGGCCACGCCCTTGACCGAACCGTCCTCGTTGTAGAGCACTTCGGCAGCGGCAAAGCCCGGGAAGATTTCAACGCCCAGTGCCTCGGCCTGCTCGCCCAGCCACTTGACCACGTAGCCCAGGCGAACGATGTAGTTGCCATGGTTCTGGAAGCAGGCTGGCAGCAGGAAGTTGGGCGTGCGCAGGGCGGATTTCTCGCCCAGGAAAATCATGGCGTCATCGGTGACGGGCTGGGTCAGGGGCGCGCCCTTTTCCTTCCAGTCAGGGATCAGCTCGGTCAGCGCACGCGGGTCCATGATGGCGCCCGACAGGATGTGGGCACCGGGTTCCGACCCCTTTTCCAGCACGACGACGGAGACATCCTGGCCTTTTTCGGCCGCCAGCTGCTTGAGGCGGATGGCCGTGGCCAGCCCGCCGGGGCCGCCGCCGACCACCACCACGTCGTATTCCATGGCTTCGCGCGGCCCGTACTGGGCCAGGATTTCTTCGTTCGTCATCGGGGTGTCTCGCTTGGATATTGAAAAACAGGATGGTCGGCAGACCGAACGTTTGTTCGGTTGCAGCGCAAAAGCCGCAATGCGGTGGATTCTATGACGTGCTTGGACCCTGCCGTTGCTGATAGGTGACAGCGCGGGAATCCGCCCTGCTGCACAGTGACCGGGGGCTGCGGGGCATGGTGCCTTGCGGTGGCGCTACAACAAGGAGACTGCAGGCATGCGCATAGAGATTCCAGAATATAAAAAATGGGTTCACGAGATGCGATTCAAAGTGCGCTGGGGCGACATGGACGCCATGGGCCATGTCAACAACGCCATGTACTTCCGCTATCTGGAGACTGCACGCATCGACTGGATGGTTGAAGCGGGCATGGCGCCTACGCCGGGCGGGCAGGGGCCGGTCATCGTCAATGCGTTCTGCAACTTCCACCAGCAGCTGGCCTATCCCGACGAAGTGCTGCTCAAGATGTACGTCAGCGACCCCGGCCGCACCACCTTCGAGACCTGGGGAACCATGGAACGCGTCTCCGAACCCGGCGTGATCTGCGCGGCCGGTGGCGGCACCGTCATCTGGGTGGACTTTCCCAGGCAGAAGGCCGTCGAGCTGCCGGGCTGGGTGCGGGAGATGGTGGGCGGCACGGCTGGCCCAGGTTGACTCAGGCTCGCCCGCTGTACCAGCCGACGTGTAGCCAGCAATGGCTGGCGGGGCTGGCCCGGTCCGGACGAACAAGCCCTTTGATGCAGGGTGCGCTGGGGATTTTGTTCTGCCGCATTGCAGATCCATCGCAGCCCTGGGTAGCCCGGCGTGGCGGCCGGGCGCGACTTACGCAGCGGCCAACCGCTCCTTTGCCAGCCGCGTGCCTTCTGCCAGCGCTTGCAGCTTGCGCCACGCCACGTCGCGGCCCATGGGTGCGAGGCCGCAGTTCGTGCAGGGGAACAGCCGCTCCTTCGGCACGAACTCCAGCGCCCGGCCGATGGTGTCGGCCACCTCTTCGGGGGTCTCCACCACGTCGCTGGCCACGTCGATCACGCCGACCATCACGTCCTTGCCGGCCAGCAGCCTCATCAGGTCGGGCGGCACGTGGGAGTGGATGCACTCCAGGCTCACCTGGTCGATGCGGCTCTTGGCCAGCGCGGGGAACACCGTCTCGTACTGGCGCCATTCATCGCCCAGGGTGCTTTTCCAGTCCGTATTGGCCTTGATCCCGTAGCCGTAGCAGATATGCACGGCCGTCGTGCAGGTCAGGCCCTGCGCCGCACGTTCCAGCGCCTGCACGCCCCAGTCGGCGGCGTCCTTCATGTAGACGTTGAAGGCGGGCTCGTCGAACTGGATGATGTCCACGCCGTCGGCCTGCAGCGCCAGGGCCTCCTGGTTGAGCAGCTCGGCGAAGGCGAAGGCCATCTTCACCCTGTCGCCATAGAAGCGGTCCGCCACGGTGTCGACGATGGTCATGGGGCCGGGCAGCGTGAACTTCAGCTTCTTCCTGGTGTGCGCGCGTGCCAGTTGCGCCTCGAAGGCATGCACGCGGCCCTTCAGGCGCAGGGCCGACACCACCTGCGGCACCATCGCGTCGTAGCGGTTGTCGCGGATGCCCATCTTCACCTTGTTCTCGAAGTCGATGCCCTCGACCTGCTCCAGGAAGCCGTGCACGAAGTGCTGGCGTGACTGCTCGCCGTCGCACACGATGTCCAGGCCTGCGTCTTCCTGGGCCTTGATCCACAGAAGGGTTGCATCGGCCTTGGCCTGGCGAAGCGCATCGCCTTCGGCCTTCCACTGGGGCCAGAGCTTGTTGGTTTCAGCCAGCCAGGCGGGCTTGGGCAGGCTGCCGGCGATCGAGGTTTCGAACATCTGGGAATTCCTTCAAATCAAACAGGGGTATGGCGGGCGTGCTCCGGGACGGTTTTCCCGGCCCGCCACGGATTGGGTGCCATGGCAGGCATGGCGGCGGATGCTACAGGGCGAAATCGGCAGCCCATTGCTCAAGCACATTCTTGTACGGCTTGATGAAGTGCTGCTCTGCAAACTTGCCCTGCTTGACAGCCAACTGGCTGCGCTCTTCCCGGTCATAGACAATCTGCGTCGACGAGTAATCGTGATTCTTCAGGCTGGGTTGATAGAGCATCCCGGCTGCAGAATTCGCGTTGTAGATTTCGGGGCGATAAATCTTCTGGAAGGTCTCCATGGTGCTGATCGTGCCGATCAGCTCGATATTCGTATAGTCGTTCAGCAGGTCGCCGTGAAAGTAGAAGGCCAGTGGCGCAACGCCATTTGGAGGCATGAAGAAGCGAACCTGCATTCCCATCTTCTCGAAATACCGGTCGGTCGAGGAGAACTCGCTCTGCCGATACTCGATGCCCAGTATGGGGTGCCGGTTTCCGGTGCGCTGGTAGGTCTTGCTGGTGGACACGCTGATACAGATGACGGGCGGCTTGTCGAAGTGCTGCCTGTAGGTGCCTGAACTGGAAAATTGCCTGAACAGCTTTCCATGCAAGTCGCCAAAATCATCGGGGGTGCCGAATTCGGATCGGTTGGCGTTGTACTGCGCAAGCACAACGCTGAAATCGTAGTCGCGCACGTAGGAGGAGAAATTGTTCCCTGCGATGCCGTCTATGCGCTTGTGGTTCTTCTTGTCGAGGATGCTGGTCTTCAATATCTCGATCAACGGAAACGCACCAAGGCCGTTTCTGGCGCCAATTCCCATTTCGACCGAGATGATCTCGAGCTCCACCGAGTAGCGATCTCCCGTGGGATTGTCCCAGTGGGCCAGGTCGTTGAAGCGGTTGTCAATCATCCTCAGCGTGTTGCGCAGGTTCTGCTGCCGGCAATCGCCACGGGCCAGATTGGCAAAGTTGGTGGTAATTCGCGTGCTGTCCGATGGTTGATAGTCTTCATCGAAACGAATGCGCTTGAGATGGAAGCTGAGTTCTTGGTTCATTGTGATCTGCGACCTGATTCATGCCCTTGCCGAAAACTGCGGGCAAGCAATAGGTGCGGATGTTATGGACGGCAATCGATGAAGTAAAGTGGTCTTATCTCATGAAACCATGAGCCTGGTTCATCAAAAGCCGGCAGGCCAGAGCGCATCCCGCTCAGCGCGGTGGAGCCAGTCGGTATCCGGGCCAGTTCCGACCGCGCCGCGGTCTTCAGGCTGACTGGCGCAGCACCAGCTTGGGCCTGGCCAACAACTGCTGGCGGGGCTGGCCCGGATGGGCCATGCGTGCCAGCAGCAAGGTGGCAGCCTGTTCGCCAAGCTCGGCGGGGCGCACGTCCACCGTGCTCAGGGGGGGATGGGAATGCGCGGCATCGAACACGTTGTCGAAGCCCATGAGCGCGAAGTCTTTGCCTGCGCGCAGTCCGTTTTCGTCCAGGGCAGACAGTGCGCCAAAGGCCACCAGATCGTTGTAGCAGATGGCCGCCTTGATGGCTGGCTGCGCGGCCAGCAGGCTGCGCATGGCGTCATGCCCTCCCGTGCGCGTGGGGCTGGCGGAGAAAACCAGGTCTTCATCGAAAGCCAGGCCCGCATCGGCAAAGGCGGCCCTGCAGCCGCTCAGGCGCTGCTCCAGCATCAGGCCGTCCAGCCCTCCCAGAAAACCGATGCGGCGATGCCCGGCCGCCAGCAGGTGGCGCGTGGCCGCCATCACGCCGTGGGCGTTGTCGGCGCCTGCGAAGTCGTAGCTTCCCTCGCCCAGCGTGCGGATCATGACCACCAGGGGAATGCCCCATGACTGCAGGTCCTGCGCCAGCGAGGCCGGCGTGTCCAGCGCCGGGCACAGCGCAATGCCTGCCGCGTTGTGCTCGCGCATGGTGGTCAGCACTTTTTGCTGGCGCTCCAGGCTTTCGCTGGTGTGGGCCATGAGCGTGATGAAGCCGGCATCGGCCAGCCTGCGCTCCAGCCCCGCCAGCACCTCGGCAAAGAAGGGGTTCATCAGGTCGTTGATCACGACTCCGACCATGTTGGACGACTGGCGCCGCAGCTCTCCGGCGCGGCGGTTGTAGACGTAGCCGAGCTGCGCTGCCGCTGCACGCACGCGCTCCGATGTTTCGGCCGGAATCAGGGGGCTGCCCTTGAGCACCAGCGACACCGTTGATTTGGAGACCTGGGCCGCAGCCGCCACGTCAAGGATGGTCACGGCGCGCACGGAAGGGGGCTTGTTCATCATGGTTCGGTGTTTTCCCTGGGTCGGCGCGATTGTGCTTGATCTTCTTTTGGAACGTTCCAATAATCAATTAGAACGTTCCAATAGAAATCATCAATACAGGGAGGGAGACCATGAGCGAGGTCGGTTGGGGATTGATAGGGGCCAGCACCATTGCTGCCGATCACATGATCGGTGCCATCCGCGCGCAGCGCGGGCACACGGTGGCGGCGGTCGCCAGCCGCAGTGCAAAGCGCGCGGCGCAGTTTGCTGCCGAGCAGGGCATTGCCCGCGCCTACGACTCGGTGCCCGCCATGCTGGCCGACCCGTCAGTCCAGGTGGTCTACGTCAGCTCCGACAACGAATTGCGCCACGCCCAGGCCCTTGCTGCGGCAGCGGCCGGCAAGCATGTCCTGTGCGAGAAGCCATTGGCGCTGACCGTGCAGCAGGCGCTGGACATGGTGAGGGCATGCCGGGCCGCAGGCGTGGTGCTGGGCACCAACCACCACCTGCGCAACGCGGCAACGCACCGCAGGATGCGCGAGCTGGTGCGCGATGGCGCCGTGGGCCAGCCGCTGTTTGCGCGCATCTTCCACGCCATCGAACTGCCGCCCTCTGTGCAGGGCTGGCGGCTGGAGCGGCCCGAGGCCGGTGGCGTGATCCTCGACATCGGCGTGCACGACGTGGATGCGCTGCGCTTCATCCTGGGGGCTGAGCCGGTGGAGGCGGTGGCGCTGGAGCAGCAAGGACCGCTGTCCCGCAACGGCGTGGCGGACGGCGTGATGGCCGTGCTGCGGCTGGACAACGGCGTGCTGGCGCAACTGCATGCGGCATTCACCGTGGCGCATGCGGGAACCGGCATCGAGATCCATGGCACCTCGGGCTCGCTCATCGGGCGCGATGTGATGACGCAGCGGCCGGGCGGCGAGGTGCTGCTGCGCAATGGGGCCGGCGAGCAGTCCATTGCCGTGGAGCACCACGGTCTCTACGCGCATGGGGTGGCCACGTTCTGCGCCGCGCTGCGTGGCGAAGGCCTGCCTGCCGCCACCGGCGAGGATGGCGCGCGCTCGCTGGCGGCGGCGGTGGCCATGGCCCAGGCCTGCCGCACGGGCCGGGCCGTGCCCATAGCCAATCCCCTTGCACGGGAATGGGGGGCAGCCGCATGAGCAAGCACATCACCGCCGCACAGGCTGCAGCCTTGCTGCGCGACGGCGACATCGTCAGCGTGAGCTCGTCCAGCGGGCTGGGCTGCCCCGACAAGGTGCTGGCCGCCATTGGCGAGCGCTTCGAACGCGAGGGTGCTCCGCGCAACCTGACCACGCTGCACCCGATTGCGGCCGGCGATATGTACGGCATCAAGGGAATGGACCATCTGGCCCGGCCCGGGCTGCTGTCGCGTGTCCTGGCCGGCTCGTATCCCAGCGGCCCGTCCTCGCTGCCCATGCCTGCGATCTGGCGCATGGTGGTGGACAACCAGATCCAGGCCTACAACATCCCCAGCGGCATCCTGTTCGACATGCACCGCGAGGCGGCTGCGCGGCGCCCGGGCGTGCTGACCCAGGCGGGCATGGGCACCTTTGTCGATCCCGCACAGCAGGGCTGCGCGATGAACGAGCCGGCCAGCCGCCATCCGGTAGTGCGCCTGCAGCATTTCGACGGGCGCGACTGGCTGTTCTTTCCCGCTGTGGCGCCCGACGTGACCGTCCTGCGCGCCACCACGGCCGATGAGCGCGGCAACCTGGGCTATGAGCACGAAGGCGCGCTGCTGGGTGCGCTGGAGCAGGCGATGGCCGCACGCAACAACGGCGGCATCGTCATCGCCCAGGTCAAGCGCATCGTCAGGGCCGGCCACCTGAGGCCGCACGATGTCCGCGTCCCCTGCCATCTGGTGGACCATGTGGTGGTCGATGCCGATCAGTGGCAGACCACGCAGACGGTGTACGACCCGGCCATCAGCGGGGAGGTTGCGCAACCGCTGTCCGGCTTCGAGCCCCAGGCCTGGGGGCCCGAGAAGGTGATTGCGCGCCGCGCCGCCATGGAGCTGGCGCACGGGCATGCCGCCAACCTGGGCTTTGGCATTGCGGCCAATGTGCCGCGCATCCTGCTCGAGGAGGGCCTGCATGGCGAGGTGACCTGGGTGATAGAGCAGGGCGCCGTCGGCGGCATGCCGCTGCTGGGCTTTGCCTTTGGCTGCGCGGCCAATGCCGATGCCATCGTGGCCTCGCCCCAGCAGTTCACCTATTTCCAGGGCGGGGGCTTCGATGTGACGCTGCTGTCCTTCCTGCAGGTGGATGGCGATGGCAGCGTCAATGTCTCGCGGCTGGGGGCCAGGCCCTATCTGACGGCCGGCTGCGGCGGCTTTGTGGATATCACGGCCCATGCGCGGCGCATCGTCTTCTGCGGACTTTTCACGGCCGGCGCCAGGCTGCGCGTGGGAGACGGGCGGCTGGACATCCTCGAGGAGGGCGGCACGCGCAAGTTCGTCGGCATGGCCGAGCACATCAGCTTCAGCGGCCTGGTCGGGCGCCAGCGCGGGCAGCGGGTGCGCTATGTGACCGAGCGCTGCGTCATCGACCTCGAAGACCAGGGCCTGGTCGTGCGCGAGATCGCGCCCGGCGTGGACCTGCAGCGCGATGTGCTGGAGCAGGCCGGCATGGCGCTGCAGGTGGCGCCCGACCTGCGGCGTATGGATGAGCGCCTGTTCCACGATGCGCCCTTTGGCCTGGCCCTGCAGGCCCGGGAGGTCCGCCGTGGCTGAGACCCTGGTTCAACTGGTGCGCCAGGGCCCCGTGGCCCAGGTCACGATAGACCGGCCCGCACGGCTGAACGCGCTGACCCCCTGCATGCTCGACGCACTGGAGCACATGGCGCGCGAGATCGAGGCCGATGGCGCCATCCGTGCCGTGGTGCTGACCGGCCGTGGCGACAGGGCCTTTTGCGCGGGCGCCGACATCCATGCCTGGGCCGCGCTGCAGCCGCTGGACATGTGGCGGCAGTGGGTGCGCCGTGGCCACCAGGTGTTCGACCGGTGGGCGCGGCTGCGCCAGCCCGTGATTGCGGCGCTCAACGGCCATGCGTTCGGCGGCGGGCTGGAGCTGGCCATCACCAGCGATGTGCGCATCGCCGTCGATACGGCGCAGTTCGCGCTGCCAGAGGCATCGATCGCCACCTGTCCCGGCTGGTCCGGCTCGCAGCGGCTGGTGCGGCTGATCGGCCCCGGCCACGCGAAGTACCTGGCCCTGGGCGGCGTGCGGCTGTCCGCCGATCAGGCGCTGGCCTGCGGGCTGGTGCATGAACGGGTGCCGGCCAGCGAACTGGGCCTGCGCGCTGCTGCGTTGGCCCACGACATGGCAGGCCAGGCGCCCGTGGCACTGCAGCTGACCAAGCAACTGATCAATGCCGCCGCTGGCGAAGACGCACCCGCCGCGCTGGAAGCCATGGCCGCAGCCCTGGCCGCGAGCACGGCCGATGCAGCCGAAGGCCTGCTCAGCTTCAAGGAAAAGCGCGTGCCGCGCTACCTGGGCCGCTGAATCTGCGCCGACCTGCCGACCTGCCGACCTGCCGATTCGCCGTCCCGCCCTTGCCTCACCCCTGAACCACCCAAGGAGACCGCCACCATGACTGCCGCGAACCCGCCTCCAGCCCATGCACCTGCAGTGAATGCAGGGGCCATGGCCGGCCTCGTCCACAGGCGCCCGTTCCATGGCCGGCTGCTCATCGATGGCGCCTGGGCCGATGCGGCCGACGGCGCGACGCTGGAACGCCGCTCCCCGGCCCACGGCACCGTGGCCAGCATCCATGCGCGGGCCGGGCGGGCCGATGCCGCGCGTGCCATTGCCGCAGCACGCCGCGCTGCGGACCACGGGCCCTGGCCCCGCATGAAGGGTGCGCAGCGCGCCAGCGTGCTGCGTGCCGTGGCCGAATGCCTGCTGGACCGCAGGCAGGAATTGGCGCGGATGGAGACGCTGGAGACCGGCAAGCCGCTGGCCCAGTCGCTGGACGAGGTGGGCGCGGCGGCCGACCTGTGGCACTACGCCGCCGCACTGGCGCGCAACCTGCATGGCGACAGCTATGACACGCTGGGCGAGCAGACGCTGGGCGTGGTGCTGCGCGAGCCGCTGGGCGTGGTCGGCATCGTCACGCCCTGGAACTTTCCCCTGCTCATCGTCAGCCAGAAGCTGCCCTTTGCGCTGGCCGCCGGCTGCACGGCCGTGGTCAAGCCGGCCGAGGAAACATCGGCCACCACGCTGATGCTGGGCGAGATCCTCATGAACGCCGGCCTGCCGCCCGGTGCCGTCAACATCCTGCCAGGCGGCGGTGGCGCTGTCGGCGAGGTCCTGGCCGCGCACCCGGACATCGACATGCTGTCCTTCACGGGCTCCACGGAAACAGGCCGGAAGGTGGCCGCAGCATCGGCGCAGACGCTCAAGAAGCTGTCCCTGGAGCTGGGTGGCAAGAACCCCCAGATCGTCTTTGCCGACTGCGACTTCGAGGCGGCCGTCGATGCCACGGTGCTGGGCATGCACTTCAATGCCGGCCAGTGCTGCAACAGCGGCAGCCGCGTGCTGGTGCAGGCGGCCATCGCCGAGCGCTTCGTGGCCGCCGTGGCCGAGCGCGCTCGGCAGGTGCGCGTGGGCGATCCGCTGGACCAGGGCGTGCAGGTGGGCGCCATCACCACGCAGCGCCAGCTGGACGTCATCCTTACCCACATCGAGGCTGCGCGCCAGGCCGGCGCCCGCGTGGTGCTGGGCGGCGGCCGCATGGCGCGCCCGGGCCTGTATGTGGAGCCCACGGTGCTGGCCGGCGTGACGCCGGACATGGCCGTTGCCAGGCAGGAGGTCTTCGGGCCCGTGCTCGCGGTGCTGGTCTTCGAGGACCTGGACGATGCGATCGACCTGGCCAACGCCACGCTCTACGGCCTGTCGGCCGCCGTCTGGAGCCGTGACTTCAGCACCTGCCTGGCGGCGGCGCGGCGCATCAAGGCCGGCACGGTCTGGGTCAATACCTTCCTCGAAGGCCATGCCGAGCTGCCTTTCGGCGGCTACCGCCAAAGCGGCCTGGGCCGAGAGCTGGGCCGCCGTGCCGCCGAGGACTACACCCAGGCCAAGACCCTGCACATGCACCTGGGTGCGCGCAGCCACTGGTATCTGCCCATCCACGAAGGAGACACGGCATGAAGCGGCCACTGACTGCCATGGCGCTGGCCATGGCCCTTGCCACACCGCCGGCCGCCATGGCCGGGCAGAGCGTCGAGGTCCTGCACTGGTGGACCGCTGGCGGCGAGGCCGCCGCGCTGAACCTGCTCAAGAGCGGGCTGGAAAAGCAGGGCGTGCGCTGGAACGACATGCCCGTGGCCGGTGGCGGCGGCGAGGCGGCCATGACGGCGGTGCGCGCCCGCGTGACCTCGGGCAACCCGCCCACGGCGGTGCAGATGCTGGGCTTCGACATCCTGGACTGGGGCGGCCAGGGCGTGGTCGCCGACCTGGATGCCCTGGCCGCGCGCGAGGGCTGGGACAAGAGCGTGCCGCAGGAGGTGCAGAAATTCTCGCGCTACCAGGGCCGCTGGATCGCGGCGCCGGTCAACATCCATTCGACCAACTGGCTGTGGGCCAACCGGCAGGTGCTGGCCCAGGCGGGCGTGACGGCCCAGCCAGCGAGCTTTGACGAATTCATCGCGGCGGCGCGCAAGGTGCGCCAGGCCGGTTTCATCGCCATCGCCCATGGCGGCCAGCCCTGGCAGGAGGCCATCGTGTTCGACAGCGTGGCCCTGTCCACGGGCGGCGCCGACTACTACCGCAAGGCCTTCATCGAGCGCGATCCGGCCACCATCCGGTCGGCGACCACGCGCAAGGTATTCCAGCGCATGGCGCAGATCCGCAGCCTGGTGGACAAGGATTTTTCGGGGCGCGACTGGAACGTGGCCTCGGGCATGGTCATCGCCGGCAAGGCGGGCTTCCAGATCATGGGCGACTGGGCCAAGGGCGAGTTCCTCAACGCCGGCAAGCAGCCCGGCAAGGACTTTGCCTGCTATCGCTTCCCGGGCACCCAGGGCATGGTGGCCTTCAGTACCGACCAGTTCGTGATGTTCAGGCTGTCCGACGCGGGCAAGGCGGCCGCTCAGCGCAAGCTGGCGGCCGCCATCATGGAGCCGGCCTTTCAGTCGGCGTTCAATGTCGTCAAGGGTGCGGCGCCTGCGCGCCTGGACGTGGCGGATACGGCCTTCGACGAATGCGGCAAAAAGGCCATCCGCGACGTGGCCGAGGCCGATGGCCGGCGCAGCATGCTGGGCTCCATTGCGCTGGGCCATGCGACGGCCGCATCGGCCAAGAACGCCATCTATGACGTGGTCACGCGCCACTTCAACGGCCAGATCGACGATGCCAGGGCCGTGGCCGAGCTGGCCTCGGCCCTGGCCGACTGATGGAGGACCCTGCCATGAAGGCCGGCTGGCTCCCCAGGCTGCTGCTCAGCCCCAGCGTGCTGCTCACGCTGGTGTGCGTGTACGGATGCATTCTGTTCACGGTCTATCTGTCGTTCACGGCATCGACCCTGCTGCCGCGCCATGAATGGGCCGGCACCGCTGCCTACACGCGGCTGCTGGGGCTGGAGAACTGGAAGATCTCGGCGAAAAACCTCGCGGTGTTCGCCAGCCTCTACATCGCCATTGCTATGGCGCTGGGCCTGGTACTGGCCATCCTGATCGACCAGAAGATCCGCGCCGAGGCCGTGCTGCGCTCCATCTTCCTGTACCCCATGGCCCTGTCCTTCATCGTCACGGGAACGGCGTGGAAATGGCTGCTCGACCCCGGCGTGGGCCTGGAAAAATCCATGCACCTGCTGGGCTGGCAGGGTTTTGCGTTCGGCTGGATCAAGGACGGCGACATGGCCATCTACTGCGTGGTCATCGCCGCCGTGTGGCAGACCAGCGGCTTTGCCATGGCCCTGTTCCTGGCGGGCCTGCGCGGGGTGGACTCCGAGCAGATCCATGCGGCGCGGCTCGATGGCGCGCGCACCTGGCAGGTCTACTGGCGCATCGTCCTGCCGCAATTGGGGCCGGTTTTCGTATCGGCCTTCGTGATCCTGGCGCACATGGCCATCAAGTCCTATGACCTGGTGATTGCGCTGACCAATGGCGGGCCCGGCCGCTCGACCTGGCTGCCCTCGGTGTTCATGTACCAGTACTCGTTCACCCGCAACGAGATGGCCGTGGGCGCGGCCAGCTCGGTGCTGATGCTGCTGGCCGTGGGCGCCATCGTCCTGCCCTATCTCTGGGGCGCCATGCGCAGCGCAGGAGGTCGCCATGACTGAGCTGCGCACACCCTGGTCCGTGACACGGCGGCTTCAGCCCTGGCGCGTGCTGCTGTATGCGGCGCTGGTCCTGCTGGCGGCGGTCTTCCTGCTGCCGGTCTATGTGATGCTGGCCAATTCGTTCAAGCCGCTCGACGAGATCCGCAGCGGCCACCTGCTGGCGCTGCCCTGCCAGTGGACGCTGGCGCCCTGGCGCAGCGCCTGGAGCACGGCGCAGATCGGCGTGCAGCCCACGGGGCTGCGGCCGTTCTTCCTCAATTCCTTCCTGGTGGCCGTGCCATCCGTGCTGCTGTCCACGGCCCTGGGCGCGCTCAACGGCTGCATCCTGACCCAGTTCCGTTTCCGGGGGGCGGACCTGCTGTTCGGCGCCATCTTGCTGTCGGTCTTCATTCCATTCCAGATCGTGCTGATCCCCATGGCCAAGATGCTGGGGGCGCTGGGCCTGGCGGGCAGCCTCAAGGGCCTGGTCTTCGTCAACACGGTGTACGGCATAGGCTTCACCACGCTGTTCTTTCGCAACTACTACGCGGCCTTCCCGGCCGAGCTGGTGCGCTCGGCGCGCATGGATGGCGCGGGGTTCTTCGGGCTGCTGTGGCGCGTGCTGCTGCCCAACAGCCTGCCCATCGTCGTGGTGGCCGCGATATGGCAGTTCACCAGCATCTGGAACGAGTTCCTGTTCGGCGCCTCGTTCAGCGATTTCAGCTCCTACCCGCTGACCGTGGCGCTGAACAACCTGGTCAACAGCAGCACCGGCGTCAAGGAATACAACGTCCACTTCGCGGGGGCGTTCATCGCGGCCTTGCCGACGCTGGCCGTGTACCTGGTGTCGGGCCGGTTCTTCGTGCGCGGGCTGATGGCCGGCGCCGTCAAAGGCTGATGCCCAGCATCTTGCAGTGAGGCATTCCATGGCATTCCTTGATCTCGACCGCATCCACAAGCGCTTCGGCGCGGCCAGCATCCTGCAGGACATCAGCATTGCCGTGCAGGAGGGCGAATTCCTGGTCCTCGTCGGCCCGTCGGGCTGTGGCAAGAGCACGCTGATGAACATCATCGCGGGCCTGGAGCCGCCCAGCGGCGGCCGTCTGGCGCTGGGCGGCCGCGACATCACCCACGCGGCGCCGGCCGAGCGCGACATCTCCATGGTGTTCCAGTCGTATGCGCTGTACCCCAACATGACCGTGGCGGGCAACATCGGCTTTCCGCTGGAGATGCGCAAGGTGGACAAGTCGCGGCGCCTTGCGCGGGTGCAGGAGGTGTCCAGGCTGCTGCAGATAGAGCACCTGCTGGGGCGCAAGCCGCGCCAGCTGTCGGGCGGCCAGCGCCAGCGCGTGGCCATAGGGCGGGCGCTGGCGCGCGAGCCGCAGCTCTACCTGTTCGACGAGCCGCTGTCCAACCTCGATGCCCAGCTGCGCGTGGACATGCGCGCCGAGATCAAGAAGCTGCATCAGCGCCTGGGCGCCACCATCATCTATGTCACGCACGACCAGATCGAGGCCATGACCCTGGCCACGCGCATCGCCGTCATGAAGGGCGGGGTGCTGCAGCAGCTGGGCACGCCGCAGCAGGTCTACAACCGGCCGGCCAACACCTTTGTGGCGGGCTTCATGGGGTCGCCGCGCATGAACCTGCTGCCTGCGCGCGTGGGTGAGTGGGCGGGTGAGGGGCAGGGCGGTCCCTTCCTCGATATCGGCGGCCAATCCCTGCCCCTGCCCCTGCCGCAGCCGCTGGCCACCGCGCTGCAGGGCCATGCGGGCCGCGAAGTCATTGCCGGCATACGTGCCGAGGCCGTGGGCCTGGCGCCCGAAGGCGTGCCGGCCGCCCCCGGCCAGGGCCTGGCCGAGGCCCGCGTCGAACTGCTGGAGCCCACCGGATCGGACACGCTGGCCCTGCTGGAGCTCGGTGGCCATGCGTTCACCGCGCGGCTGCCGCCCGATGCGCCGTTGCGCGCCGGGGACAGGGCACGCCTGCTGATCGACCTGTCTCGGCTGGTCTGTTTCGATGCCGCCACCCAGGCGCTGATCGCATGACCGCCATGGCGCACAACGGGCTGGACTGCGATGTGCTCATCATCGGCTCGGGCGTGGGCGGCTCGGCCGTGGCCCTGCAACTGGCGGGCAGCGGTGCGAGCGCATGGGTGCTGGAGCGCGGCCCGGTGCTGCCGCGCGAGGCGCAGAACTGGGACATCGAGGCCGTCTTCGCCGAAAGACGCTACCAGACCGACGAGGTCTGGTACGCCAGCGGGCGGGCGTTTCGGCCCGGCATGTTCTATTTCGTGGGCGGGCACACCAAGTTCTACGGCACGGCCATGCTGCGCTTTCGGCAGCGCGATTTCGAGGCGGTGGAGCATGAGGAGGGCATCTCGCCCGCCTGGCCGCTGCGCTATGCCGATCTCGAACCCTGGTATGCCCTGGCCGAGCAGCTGTTCGGCGTGCGCGGCCAGGGCGGCGCCGACCCCACGGAGCCGCCGCGCAGCACGGCCTATGCCCATCCCCCGGTGCCGCACGAGCCGCTGCTTTCGCGCATCGAGCAGCGCTTGCGTGCCCAGGGCCTGCGGCCGTTTCCCATGCCCTGCGCCATCGACCTGGGACCGGGCGGGCACTGCCGGCGCTGCGCCAATTGCGACGCCGTGCCCTGCATGGTGGGGGCCAAGGGCGATGCCGAAACCTGCCTGCTGCGGCCTGCGCTGGCGCACCGCAATGTGCGGCTGCACACCGGCGTGCGCGTTCAGCGCCTGCTCACCGATGGGGGCGGGCGGCGCGTCGTCGCGGCGGAGGTGGTGGACCGCGGCGTGGCGCGCCGCATCACGGCGGGGCTGTTCGTGCTCAGTGCCGGCGCCATCAACTCGGCGGCCCTGCTGCTGCGCTCGGCCAATGCGTGGCATCCGCGCGGCCTGGCCAATGGCAGCGACGTGGTGGGCCGCCACTACATGACGCACAACACCACGGCCCTGATGGCATGGCACCCGTTCAGGCGCAACCGCACGCGCTTTCCCAAGACGCTGGCGCTGCACGACTTCTATTTCGGCGACGGCGCGGGCGGCCCGCCGCTGGGCAGCCTGCAACTGCTGGGAAAGATCCGCGAGCGCATGCTGCGTGCCGCCCTGCCGGGCAGCCCGAGGTGGCTGCGCAGCGCGCTGGCCGAGCGCAGTGTGGACTGGTACGCGCAAAGCGAGGACCTGCCCCACCCCAGCAGCCGCGTCACGCTGCGCGCAGACGGAGCCATCGACCTGCACTGGCACCGCACCAACCTGCGCGCCCACCAGCGTTGGGTGGCGCGCTGCGCCCAGATACTGCGCGGCACCGGCTACCCGCTGGTGCTGTCGCGCGGCTTCGGCACCGAGGTGGTGTCGCACCAGTGCGGAACGGTGCGCCTTGGGAGTGATCCGGCCACCTCGGCGCTGGACCCGCAGTGCAAGGCCTGGGAGCTGGACAACCTGTATGTGGTCGATGCGGGATTCTTCCCGTCCTCGGCCGCAGTCAACCCCGCGCTGACCGTGGCTGCCCAGGCCCTGCGCGTGGGCAGTCACCTGCGTCACCACCTTCAGGAGCTGCTGCCATGAATCCGCAATCGACGGCACGGCGCCCCGTGGCCCTGGTCACCGGCGGCAGCCAGGGCATAGGCGCCGCCATTGCGCTGCAACTGGCGCACGACGGCTTTGACGTGGCCATCACCACGCTGCAGGACGATGGCGCCAGTGACGGCGCCAGCGTCGCGCAGATCCAGGCCTGCGGCGCGCGTGCGCTGCGTGTGCGCGGCGACCTGGCCGACGTGCACGACCACGCTCGTGTACTCGATGCGGTCTGCGCCTGGGGCGGTGTGCCGTCCTGCCTGGTCAACAACGCAGGCATGGGCTCGCCGCGCCGCGGCGATCTGCTGGACATCCGCGCCGAGGACTTCGACCGGGTGATGGCCACCAACCTGCGCGGCAGCTTCTTTTTCACGCAGGCCGTGGCGCAGCGCATGCTGGCTGCGCCTTCGGGCGCTGCGCGGTCCATCGTCACCGTGTCCTCGGTCAGCGGCGAGATGGCGTCGGTGGAGCGCGGCGAGTACTGCCTGTCCAAGGCCGGCCTGGGCATGCTGACGCGCCTGTTCGCGCTGCGTCTGGCGGCGCACGGCATTGGCGTGTTCGAGCTGCGCCCCGGCATCGTCCGCACGGCCATGACGGCGGGTGCTGCCGATCGGTACGACGGCCTGATCGCTGCGGGCCTTGTGCCCATGGGCCGCTGGGGCCGGCCCGAGGACGTGGCGCAGGCCGCCAGCGCGCTGGCCAGCGGCAGGCTGGCGTTTGCGACGGGGTCGGTGCTGCATGTGGATGGCGCGCTCTCCATCGCGCGGCTGTGAGGAGGATGACCATGGACAGCTATGACTACATCATCACGGGCGCGGGCTCGGCCGGCTGCGTGCTGGCCAACCGGCTGAGCGCCGACCCCTCGGTGCGCGTGCTGCTGCTGGAGGCCGGGGGCTGGGACTCGCATCTTCTGTACCACTGGCCTGCGGGCTTTGCGCGCATGACCCGGGGCCGGGGCTCCTGGGGATGGCAGACCGTGCCGCAGCGGCATCTGAACCAGCGCGTGCTGCGCTACACGCAGGCCAAGGTCATCGGTGGCGGCTCGACCATCAACGCCCAGCTGTACACGCGCGGCGTGCCGGCAGACTATGACGACTGGGAGCGCCTGGGCGGCGCCACGGGCTGGTCCTGGCGCGACGTGCTGCCGTACTTCAAGCGGTCGGAGAACAACCAGCGCTTTGCCAACGAGTACCACGGCTACGGCGGCCCGCTGGGCGTGTCCTGCCCCGTCAGCCCGCTGCCCATCTGCGAGGCCTTCTTCCAGGCCGGCCAGGAAATGGGTATGCCCTTCAGCCCTGACTTCAACGGCGCCGCGCAGCAGGGCCTGGGCTACTACCAGCTCACGCAGTGGAATGCGCGCCGTGCGTCGGCCGCCACGGGCTTCATCGATCCGGTGCGCATGCGCCGCCCCAATCTGACCATCCAGCTGCAGACCCAGGCGCTGCGCGTGCTGGTGCAGGGCAGGCGCGCGGTTGGCGTGGAGGTGGTCTCGGGCACCAGCCGCACGCCTTTCAGCGTGCACGCCAGCCGCGAAGTCATCGTCTGCTCGGGCGCCATAGGCTCGCCCAGGCTGCTGATGCACTCCGGCATAGGCCCTGCCGACCATCTGCGCAGCGTGGGGCTTGCGCCTGTGCATGACCTCCCTGGTGTCGGCTCCAACCTGCAGGACCACCTGGACCTGTTCGTGATCGCCGAATGCACGGGCGACCACACCTACGACAAATACCGGCGCCCCTGGCACGCGGCCTGGGCGGGCCTGCAGTACCTGCTGCTCAAGAAAGGGCCGGCCGCCTCCAGCCTCTTCGAGACCGGGGGCTTCTGGTATGCCGACCCCGATGCGCTCGCGCGCTCGCCCGACATCCAGTTCCATCTGGGGCTGGGCTCGGGCATAGAAGCCGGAATGACCGGGCTGGAGAACGCGGGCGTGACGCTGAACACGGCCTACCTGCGCCCCCGCTCGCGTGGCACGGTCCGGCTCGCGGATGCAGACCCGGCGTCGGCGCCCTTGATCGATCCCAACTACTGGGCCGACCCCCATGACCGGGCCATGTCCATCAAGGGCCTGCGCCTTGCGCGCAAGCTGCTGTGCCAGCCCGCGCTGCGGCGCTACGTGCACGGCGAGGTATTGCCGGGCGGACATCGGGACAGCGATGCCGAACTGTCTGACTACGCCTGCGCCCATGCCAAGACCGACCACCATCCCGTGGGCACCTGCCGCATGGGCCCCGAGCACGACCCGGACAGCGTGGTGACGCCGCAACTGCAGCTCATCGGCATGGAGGGGCTGCGCGTGGCCGATGCGTCCGTGATGCCCTTCATCCCCTCGTGCAACACCAACGCTCCCACCATCATGGTGGCCGAGAAGGCTGCCGACCACATCCTCGGCCGACGGGCTTGAGGCAGGAGACCCCCATGCAGATCCTCCTTCCCCGAAGCGACGGCCGTCTCGTGCCACTGGCCATGAAGGCCAGTCCCATCGCTCCCGCGGGCCCGGCCCCTGCCTTCAACCGCAGCGTCTACGCAGCGGCCCATGTGGTGATCGACCCGTTGGCCGCCACGCATCCCTGGGATGGTCCGCCTGCCATCGATTGGGAGGCAACGCTGGCCTTCCGCGAGCATCTGTACCGCCTGGGCTTCAAGGTCGCCGAAGCCATGGACACGGCCCAGCGCGGCATGGGCCTGGACTGGCCATCGGCACGCGAACTCATCCAGCGCAGCGCGCGCCATGCGCGGGCAGTGGGCGGCCAGCTGGCCTGCGGCGCGGGCACCGACCAGCTGGCGGCGCAACCCGGCGTCACGCTGGCACAGGTCGAGGGGGCCTACCGCGAGCAGATGGACGTGGTGCAGGCCGAAGGCTGCCCCGTGGTCCTCATGGCCAGCCGCGCCCTGGTCCAGGCCGCGCGCGGCCCGCAGGACTATCTGCAACTCTATGACCGGCTGCTGGACGCGGCCGACCAGCCCGTGGTGCTGCACTGGCTGGGCGAGATGTTCGACCCTGCGCTGCGCGGCTACTGGGGCAGTACGGACCTGGCGCAGGCCCTCGATACCGTCGCCGCGCTGATCGCAGCGAAGGCGCCCAAGGTCGAAGGCATCAAGGTATCGCTGCTCGATGCGCAATGGGAGAGGGCGCTGCGCCGCAGGCTGCCTGCGGGCGTGAAGATGTACACGGGTGACGATTTCCACTACGCCGAACTCATGGCCGGCGATGGGACGGCAGCCGGTGAGGGCGGCCACTCCCACGGCCTGCTGGGCATCTTCGACCCCATCGCCCCGGTGGCGGCCGTGGCGCTGGCCGAACTGGCCCAGGGCCGCAGCGGGCGCTTCCGGGAACTGCTGGATCCCACGGTGGCGCTGTCGCGCGAGATTTTTTGCGCGCCCACGCGGCATTACAAGGCAGGCATCGTGTTCCTGGCCTGGCTCAATGGCCACCAGAAGCACTTCTCCATGGCCGGCGCAATGCAGTCTGCACGCGGGGCCGTGCACTTTGCCAAGGTGTTCGAGCTGGCCGATGCCTGCGGTGCGCTGGCGGACCCGGAACGGGCCAGCGCGCGCATGAAAAGCTATCTGTCGGTGGCCTGTGGCGTCGAGGCTTGAAGCAGTATTGCCCGGATCTTGCCCCGTCTTCCCCAGGCCGGCAGCTCACACCGCACTCACTCCACGCTCACACCAGGCTCACACCAGGCTCACACCAGGCTCAGGGATTCATCGCATCCTGGCTGCAGCATCGGCTGCAGCCCGAGCATCAGATCAAGGTTCTGCACCGCCGCGCCGGCGGCGCCCTTGCCCAGGTTGTCGAACACGGCGGTCAGCAGCACCTGCTGCTCCTGCGGCTGTCCGAACACCGCGAGCCGCATCCGGTTGCTGCCATTGAGCGCACGCGGATCGAGCCGCTGCGCATCGGCGTCCTCCTCCAGGGGTTGCAGCTCGATGCACGGCTGGTCCTGGTACCGCGCCTGCAGCGCAGCGTGCAGGCTGCGGGCGGTCACACCGGCGGGCAGCAGCCGCAGATGCAGGGCGATGGTCAGCACGATGCCTTGCCGGTAGTGGCCATAGGCCGGCACGAACACCGGCGCATGGGCCAGGCCGGCATGCTGCTGGATCTCGGGCACGTGCTTGTGGTGCAGTCCCAGGCCATAGACCTGCAGGGGCACGGCAGTCGCGGCGGCAGCGCCCTCATGGTCCAGCAGCCCTGCGCGGCCCCGTCCCGAATAGCCCGATACCGCGTGAATGGCCAGCGGATAGTCGGGGGGCAGCAGGCCCGCGTCGATCAAGGGCCTGAGCAGTGCCAGAGCACCTGTCGGATAGCAGCCGGGATTGCTGACGCGCCGGGCATGGGCGATGCGTTCAGCCTGGCCTGCCTCCAGTTCCGGCAGGCCATAGACCCAGCCCGGCGCGGTGCGATGCGCAGAACTCGCATCGATCACGCGCACGCCGGGCCGGCGCACCAGCGCCACCGCCTCGCGCGCAGCCTCGTCCGGCAGGCACAGCAAGGCGATGTCGCAGTCGTTGAGCGCCTCGGCCCGGTGCGCCGTGCTTTTGCGCTGGTCGGCCGGCAGTTGCAGCAGGCGCAGGTCGGTCCGATCCGCCAGCCATTCGCGCACCTGCAGGCCGGTGGTGCCTTGGTCGCCATCGATGAAAACAAGAGAGGTCATGGGTTGCTCCGATTGGGTGTGGAGCGCATGGTGCAGCGCCTGCCGCATGCAGGCCAGTTGAATCTGACAAACTACGGATTCATGATTCCTGAATTGCTGGCAACCTGGGACACCGCACCATGCGCGAAATCAATCTGGACCGTCTGCGCACCCTGCTGACGGTGGCCGACCTGGGCTCGTTCGCCGCCGCCGCCAAGGTGCTGCACCTGGCGCCGCCCACGGTGACGCTGCATGTGGCGCAGCTCGAAGAGCGTCTGGGAACACGTCTTTTGCACCGCGCACCGGCCGGCGTCACCGCCACATCGGCCGGCAGCCTGCTGATAGACAAGGCGCGCCAGCTCCTGGCCGAGGCCGATGATCTCCTGCAGACCGTGCAGCGCCAGATCGCCACGCGCGGGGGCCGCGTGCGCCTGGGCGCCTCCACCGGCGCGCTCGCACACCTGCTGCCCCAGGCACTGGAAACCCTGGCCGCCCGGCATCCCGAGATCGATGTGCAAGTGGCGGTGATGACCAGCGAGGAGGCCCTGGCGCGCCTGGCTGCCGGCAGCCTGGACATCGGCATCGTTGCCTTGCCGCAGCCCGTGCTGCGCGGGCTGCAGGTGCAGGCCTGGCGCCAGGACCCCGTGCTGGCCTTCATCCCGGCCGCCTGGAAGCCTCCGCGGCACATCACGCCCGCCTGGCTTGCAGCCCGTCCGCTGATCGCCAACGACCGTGGCACCCGGCTGTCGCGCCAGACTGCCGAATGGTTTGCCGCAGGCGGCGCCCGGCCGCAGGCACGGATCGAGCTGAACTACAACGACGCAATGAAGAGCCTGGTGGCGGCGGGCTACGGCGCCGCGCTGCTGCCCCACGAGGCCGGCGCACCGCAGCCTGACCCCCGCATCACCACGCGGCCCCTGCGGCCGGCACTGTCAAGGGCGTTGGGCATCGCGCATCGCAAAAGGCCGGATGACGACGCGACGACGGTGACGATTGAGGTTTTGATGGGGATGCGGGGGCGTTGACTTTGCTGATTGATGCCTGATTGACAGCAGGAATCCATAGAGCCGATGAGCGGACTGGAATAAACCTCGGCTTCATCCCAGTCCGTTTCGGTGCCTTGTTGATGCGATGGCACCATCACCGGCTTGACACTACGCTGGAATGAAAACGCCTATCGCGTCAACATTTGTGCCGGAACGACCAAAGAATCCACCCGCTGCTTCAGCAGGAATGGGGCCGAAGGGTTTCCCTCCGTCGCCTCCGTAGGGGCCGTAGGACTTCTTGTTGGTGGTAATGGTCAGGGAATCAATTCGACTTCCGCTTCGCCCTTGTATCGTAACGATGTGCTCGTTGCTGCCAAACTCGATCACAGTTTCTTCGCCGCCCCCGCCACCATGGCGTGCACCAGTGAGTTGTGTTCCGTCTGTCAGAAGCCATGTGGTTTGGATGGCATCGACTCTGGCTCCATGCCTGATCGAAATCCTCACAATTCGAACCACTTGGGTCAGATCATCGGAAAATTCGTCTCCACCCTGACCGCCGACTTGTTGACTTTTCTTGTAAGGCATATAAATCTCCGTTGTCAATCGCCCTTGGTTTTTTGGCTTCTACGGGGCGATGTTCATAGAAGCATAAGGCTCGAAAGCCAGAAGCTGGATTCAATGATTGGCCGAATGGCGACAATGGTCGTAGTGCGCTTCCAGTGCAAATGAGGTGCGGGCGACAAGAGCACGCTCTGACGTTCATTGACCAAACGATCCCTCAGAAATGCGCGAAGTCAACACGATTTGATTTCTGGATCTCAATAGCGGTACATCCAGTTTTTCGCCCTGTCATTGCGATCGCCATGGCAATATTTGCCACTGCCATCATCAGAGGTCTTCAGGCCATTCATTGCTGGCGTTTCATTCTGTCACATTGAATAAGCGGCGTCCATCGGAAGTTGTCAATTCAATCGTTGGATTGAGAATGGCTTCTTCTTTTCAATGGTGGTGGTGCATTCTGATGGCATCAAATAGTTGCTGTACACACATTGCTGCCATTGCTCTCATTGCACCCATTGCACCCATTGCAGCAATTGATGGCGGTGTGCGGTGGCAGTCTTGATAAAGCCGACAAGTTCGGACCACAGATGAGCAACCGCAAAGAGGCAAGTCCGCCATCGCGGCTCATGCACAGGCGCTGCCGACCCGAACCGGGCCTTCACCAGGTGCACCAAAGCAGGCCGCAGTGTCCAGGCTCCAGGCTCCCCGACATGATGGAAGTGCCGGGTTTCTTCAGACAGCCAGCGAGTCGGCAGGGGGCTTCGACCTGATATCAGGGACCTGCAGTTTTGCCACTTGACCTTCAACTCAACTTGAAGCTTAAGCTCCTTATCCTCTCATCACACAAGATGCTGCAAGGATCGATATGCAAACCATTTTGGGCGCCAATGGCCAGATCGCTGTGGAGCTGGCGCGCGAGCTCCACCGCAACTACACCCAGAACCTGCGCCTGGTCAGCCGCAAGCCGCGCAAGGTGAACGATACGGACGAGCTGGTGTCCGCCGACCTGATGAATTCCGCGCAAACCCTGGAGGCCGTGCGTGGCAGCGAGGTCGTGTACTTCACCGCTGGCCTGCCACCAGACACCGAGTTATGGGAGGGGCAATTTCCTGCCATGCTGCGCAACGCGCTCGATGCCACGCGGGCAGCGGGGGCCAAGTTTGTCTACTTCGACAACACCTACATGTACCCGCAAACCGCGCAGCGGCAGACCGAGGAAACCGCCTTTGCCCCGGTGGGCCGCAAGGGGCGCGTGCGCGCCTTGATGGCCGAGATGGTGCTGGCCGAGATGCAGCGCGGCGATATCCCCGTCGCCATTGCCCGCGCGCCAGAGTTCTACGGCCCCGGCAAAACCCAAAGCATCACCAACACCCTGGTGATCGGCCCGCTCAAGGCGGGCCAGAAGGCCAAAGTGCCGGTGCGTGACGACAAGCTGCGCACCCTGATCTGGACGCCCGATGCAAGCCGCGCCATGGCAGCCATTGGCAATGCGCAAGATGCGTATGGTCAGACATGGCATCTGCCTTGCTGGGACGAGCGGCTGACCTATCAGGCCTTTGTGAACCTGGCGGCTGCAACCTTTGGGGTTGAGCCGCGCTACAAGGTACTGAGCCACCTGGCCATGGTGGTTGCTGGCTGGGTCTCCAAGCCCGTGCGCGAACTGCGTGAACTGCTGCCACGCTACGCGCACGACAATGTGTTTGATTCGTCCAAGTTCAAGCGCCGCTTTCCCGACTTTGCTGTCACCAGCTATGCACAGGGCCTCAAGCACATCGCGCAGGAGTCATCATGAGTACGCCACGTATCTTGCATGTCGTCACCAATGTCGCTCATTACGACGACCCTGCGCACGCCACAGGGCTGTGGCTGTCGGAGCTGACCCATGCCTGGGATGTGTTTGCTGCGCAAGGGTATCTGCAGCAACTGGTGAGCCCGCTGGGTGGCGCCGTACCGCTGGAGCCGCGCGCACTCCAATGGCCGCACTTCGATGCTTCGGCCAAAGCCTGGCTCGATGATCCCGCGCGCATGGCCCTGCTGGCGAACACTGCGGCACCTGCCGATATCGATGCGAACGATTTCGATGCCATCTACTTCACCGGAGGGCATGCGGTGATGTGGGATTTTCCCGATAGTGCGGGGCTGCAGCGCATCACACGCAGCATCTGGGAGCAAGGTGGCATCGTTGCATCGGTTTGCCACGGCTACTGCGGCCTGCTCAATACGCAGCTCAGCGACGGCTCTTTGCTGGTCGCGGGCAAACGGGTCACGGGTTTTTCATGGACGGAAGAAATCCTGGCCGGAGTGGCCCGGTCCATGCCCTACAACGCCGAGCAGGAAATGAAGATGCGCGGTGCGCGCTATCAGAAAGCCTTGCTGCCTTTTATGTCGTATGTGGTGGCCGAGGGCCGCCTCATCACCGGGCAAAACCCGGGGTCGGCCAAAGCGACTGCAAAGCAGGTGGTGCAGGCTCTGGCAAGGCGCTAGGGCCGCGTTCCAAACTGCCGCAGGCCTATGCCGCGCTTGCCCGCTTCTTGTGTCCGGTGCGCATGAGCTTGCCCATTTTTTCTTCAGCCGCTGCTTCAGAGGCCAGGGATTCGGATTGCCGGGCCAGTACATGGGAGAGCACACGGCGTGCGTTGTCATGGCAATCCATGTTGTCTGGCCGCGCTTCAATATCGGACAACAAAGCCTGCAACTGCTTTTTGCTGGTTTGCAGCTTTTTCTCCATGGCCTTGATATCGGCAATTTTTTGGCGCAGCGCGCCTACGACGGCCTCATGGTCCCAGCCTTGCAGGCCGGGCGGCAAGAGTGCACGAATTTCATCCAGGCTGAAGCCCACGCCTTGCGCCATCGCAATCAGCTCCAGCATCTGCACCATCTCAGGCGGATAGCTGCGGTAGCCATTCGCGCCACGCTCAGCCGCTTGCAGCAGGCCGCTTTGCTCATAAAAACGAATGCGTGATGTGGACAGGCCTGTGCGTTTGCTCAGTTCGCCAATGTTCATACGTGACCTCGGCAGGGATGCCTTGACCTTCAATAAGACTTGAAGCTTATCGCATTCGCAAGCCCTTCGCTCCAGCGGCAATTTGCGGCGAGCGCGACGTGCAAGCGAGGCAACCTGACGCAGCTCGGTCAGCCGCTGATGACCAGCCTGCACGCCTGCTTTGACTGCCGTGGCTACCGTATCTGCCGGGTGTCATGGCCCCGTGGAAGCCGCCGCTTGCGCAATAGACCCCTGCGCGCGAACTGTATGGATGGACAGTAGAATTTCGGGCTCGATAGTTTCCACAAGGGAAAGGTCTGGACATGTCCGCAGAACTCGAACAAGAAGTCGTCTCAATCTTCGAAGACCGCCTTTGGCATCACAACGGCTGGGAGGCCCGCGTCATCAAGAATGAAGACGACGATGGCTGGGCCGTTGCCATGACCCAGGACGGCCAGGCGGAGCCAAGCCTGGTCGGCCCGTGGACCATGGGCCGCGACAAGAAAAATCCCAAGCCGCTGGACGTTTCCGCCTTCAACACGCTCGTGAAGACGGCGCACGAGGTGATGCGCCGGCATGAGCAGCATCTGGCAGCGCAGTTGCACAAGGATGTGCAGATCGTGGTGGGCGGGTCACGCGTGACCGTCTCTCTGGATATCGAGCCCGATGAAGACAATCCCAGCGCCACGCTCACCGCCACTGCCGCCGACGGCAGCGAGCTGGCCAAGGTGGGAGTCAGGCCGGACCATCAGCTCACCCGGACGTCTGCGCAAGCCTGGGCAGAGGCAGGCTACCCCCGTCCCAGCGAGGACTGAGCCGCGGGCAAGGCCGGGGAATCGGGGGGGGCTGTTTCACAGCTGCCTTCCAAGGCGGATATGCGGCTTTGCGGCTTTGCCACACGCTCTAGATGTGCAGCATGGCCAGCCCGCCCACGCCAAGGCCCAGCGCTGCCACGCCGAGCATGGCGTATTCCAGCCATTTCTTCTTGGTCAGCAGCGCGATGGCTGCAAGGGCAATGGCGACCTGCAGCGCGGTGGTGGCCTGCGCCCAGCGGTGATGCAGGTGCATCTGCATCTCGGACTTCTCGTCCCATTGCCGGGCCTCGGCTTCCAGGCGGTCGGCATCGCGCTTGATGTCGTCCTTTTCCTTTTCGTAGCGCTCCACCTTGGCCTGGTAGGCCGCCCGCCTGTCCTCCGTGGTCGCCAGATCACGCGCGAACTCGGACAGCGATTGCTTGGTGCTCTTGGCCTGGAAGAAGGCCCACTGGTTGGCCGCTTCGGTCTTCTTGATGGCTGCGTCGTTCTTGTACAGCCCGGCATTGGCCTGGGTGGCGCCGCCCATGTACGCGAAGATGGCGCCCACCGTGGCGATGACTGCCGTGCACATGGCGATCTGGTTGGTCAGGCTGCCGCCGCCGATGCCGTGATGGGCGGTGTGGCCATGCTCGCCCTGGGCAGCATGTTCGAGTTCGTGATCGTGTGGGCCGTGGACGTGAAAGCCGCCGGAAGACATAGGTGCCAATTCCTTGATGCAATGGGGTGGCGCATTATGGGGCCGGCCTTGCGGCAATCCAGGGCTCCCAGGATGTGCTGGCGCATGGCCCGCTTGGAGGTCAGCGCCTTGGCTGACGGCCTGCAGATGGGGGAGTGGGATCAGGCGGCAGTCGCGCGGTGCGGCAGCGCTGCGAGCAGTATTTGACCTCGTCCCAATCACGTGCCCATTTTTTGCGCCATGTGAACGCAAGACCGCAGCACGCACACAGCTTGGAGGGCAGGTGGGGCTTCTTGTGCATGGTGCGGGCGTTCCTGTGGTTCAGCGCGTCAGCGTGGCCAGGGCGCGCCGGGCCAGCGCCCGTCCGCTGAGCCAGGCGCCTTCGACGCCTGCGCCGCACATCCAGTCGCCGCACAGGCCCAGGCCCGCAGGCGCGTCCCACCAGCAGCGGTTGACCAGGTGGGGGGCCGGCAGCGCATAGCGCCAGCGGTGGGCAGTGACGCGCAGGCCGCCTGGCAGAGAGCCGGCCAGGGCCTCGAATGCCTGCAGCAGTTGCCGGGCCACGGATTCAGCGTCCGATTCGATGTGATCCTGGCTCCACCGTGCACTGGCATGCAGTACCCAGGTCTGCTGCCCTTGTTGCCCTTGCCGCCCTGGCTTGGCGCTGTCGCGTGCCACCCAGCACAGCGGGCCATCCGTGATTTCTGCCGCATCCCAGTCCAGCGGCAGGGGGGCGTCGGTGCGCAGCATGGCCACCCAGCAAGGCTGCATGCGTGCGCTGGCGGCCAGTGCCGCAGCATAGGGCGAGACCGGCTCCAGCAAGGCTGCCGCCTGCGGTGCAGGCACTGCCAGCACCAGGGCGCAGTATTCCGGCCCCATCTGCCCTTGTTCGGCACAGTGCACTGTCCAGCGGGCAGGCCCGTGCTGCAAATGCTGCACCGTGGCCTGCAGGTGCAGCCGTACGCCATGCCCCTGCTGTCCAAGCCGCTGGACAAGAAACGCTGCGGGAGAGGTCATGCGCGGCACGCCCACCCAGCGGTCGGGGCCTGCCTCTGCGGGGACCGCGTCTGTGCCCTGCAGGCGCACTGCGCGCGGACGCCAGGCGGCGACAACGCCGTGCTGCTCCCACTGGCGCACTTCCTGCACAAACTCCGGGTCCTGGGCTGCAAACGATGGGGCGCCGTGATCGCACTGCCACGCACCCTGCGGATCCTGCGCGCGCCGTGTGCTCATGCGCCCGGATGGGCCTCGGCTTTTCTCGAAGATATCCACGCGGCAGCCAGCCTCGGCCAGCAACTGTGCGCAGGCCAAACCCGCCATTCCTGCGCCGATCACCGCGACGGGGGGCAGGCTGTTCACAAGGCCTCCTGGCTGCGCGCTTCCTGGTGCCGATCATGGCTGACCCAGATCAGCGCGCCGGTATCGACGCCCAGTTCCGCGGCCTTGGCGACGATGGATTGCAGGGTCTGCGGGGGCAGTTTCGGCTCCCTGGCCAGTATCCAGCAGTACTGCGTGTCCGGCCCAAGGACCAGCGCCCAGCGGTAGTCAGGGTCCAGGGCGGCCACATGGTAGCCGCCGTAGAACGGACCGAAGAAGGAGACCTTGAGCGAAGCCGTGTCCGGCTTGCCCGTGAACAAGGCCTTGCCGACGGCGCGCTGCCACTGGCCCCGGGGCACGGAAAAACCCCGGTTCACCACCTTCACGCTGCCGTCTGCCTGCGGCGTGTACTCGGCGGTCACATCGGTCATGCCCCGCTCGAAACCATGGTCCAGCCGTGCCAGTTCGTACCACAGGCCCTGGTAGCGCTGCAGGTCGAACGGTGAGACGGGCGTGACCGAGCCTGGCGGGCGCATGCTGGCGCAACCGCTGGCCAGCAGGCCGGCGCCAAGGGTCGCTGCCAGCAGGGTGCGCCGCCTGGCGATGAAGACGGGGAGGGGGGCGGGAAAGTTCATGCGTATGTCCTTGATGTTCTTGTCGTCTGCCGCCATCGGGCGACCAGCGGTTGCAGATCCGTGAGATGGCGCACCGGCGTGATGCCCGTGACCGGGCTGGAATAAAGCGCCGGGCATGCTCCACCGGCCCACAACTCGATGGCCGGCGGCAGGTGGCTGCGCAGCTCGCCCAGGCAAGCCTGCGCCATCGCTCCGTTGTGGGCGCTGCTGAAGCTCAGCCCCACGATGTCGGCGCGATGCGCCCGCGCGGCCTGTGCCACGTCGCCGATGGGCGTCTGGGTGCCCAGCGATACGCAGTTGCAGCCTTCCAGGGCCAGCAGGGCTTCGACCATGAGCAGGCCCAGTCCATGCATCTCCTGCGGCAGCGTGGTCAGCAACACCTTGGGCGCGGGCGGCGGGGAAGGCGGGACGAGCGAGGCGATCGCCTGCCTCAAGACGCCGGTGAGCACCTCGGTGTACAGGTGCTCTTCGAACACTTCAAAACGCCCCTGTGCCCAGAATTCACCGACCGCCGTGGTCAGCGGGGCCACGAGCGTGGTCACGAAACCGGCCAGGCCCATGCGCGACTGGGCCAGGCTCAGGCAATGCCTGAGCTGGGCGGGATCATGTGCGGCAATGGCGTTGAGCATGGGTGCGAAGCGTTCAGAGTCTGCTGCATTCTCTGAATTTGTCCTGGACAAATCCATGGCTGGCGAGGTGTCGGCGCGGGCCAGCAGCGCCTGCAGGCCGTCCAGGTCCACCCCCATCAGCTTGCTGGGGCGCAGCCCCGTATCCATGAGCCGCCGGATCAGGGTCAGTTGTCGAACCTGGTCTGCCGGGTAGCGGCGATCGCCTGCCGAATCCCGTTCAGGCCTTGGAAAGCCGTAGCGTCTTTCCCAGACACGCAGGGTGTCCTTGGCAAGTCCGGTCTCGCGTTCGACGGCCGAGATGGGCAGCCCGGGGCCAGGCGCCAAAGGCAGGGGGTCAGAAAGTGGCGTCATTGATCTGAAGGGAACAAAACGTCCGGCCATGGCCGGAATGTTTTGAGGGATTTTGCGAATTGTCTAGGACAAAAATATGTTTTGTCCAATATATTACATAGAGAAACAAAGCACAGGCCCGCTGGCCGCCACCCGGCAGCCGCTGGCGCGAGTGCTCTGTAGATCCCGGCCAGGAGATGACTGCCCCAGGCGCAGGCGAGGCTTGACATCGTGATCGCCGCGCCCTTGTGCAGTCTTTCCGGCCACGCAGTCCGTACCGATGATCATCATGAATTTGTCCAACTGGCCACTGGCCCGCCGTCTCGCAGCTGCCTTCGCATGCGTCATCGCCATTTTTCTTCTTGTCATCGCGCTGGCCGTGAGCAGCCAGTCCCGGCTCAAGGAGGCCCAGCAATGGAACGAGCACACCTTCAAGGTGATGTCCCAGGGACAGCGCATGCTCACGGGCATGGTCAACATGGAGACGGCCTCGCGGGGCTATCTCCTGTCGGGCGACTCCCGTTTTCTGGCCCCCTGGGATGAAGGGCTCAAGGAGTTCGAGGCCTCCTGGCAGGAGGCCGTACGCCTGACAGAGGACAACCCCGCCCAGCAGCGCCGGCTCGACGGAATCCGGCTGCGCCATCGTGAATTCGTGCAGGCGGTGCAGCCGCTGCAGGCGCTGCGGCGGCAAGTTCAGGACGGCACGGCGACGGTCGAGGATCTGGTTCGCGAGTTCTCCCTGGGGCGCGAGAAGGCGGCCATGGATGGGCTGCGCGCACTGCAGGCGGACCTGGTGCGGGAGGAGGAGCAGCTCATGGCCGAGCGCCTGACGCGCACCGAGTCGCTGGCGGCAATGACGCTGGCGTTCGAGCTGGGGGGCGCGCTGGTGGCCGTCGTGCTGGCCGCCTTGCTGGGCACCTGGGTCACGCGCTCCATCACGGTTCCCATCGGCCGGGCCATCCAGGTGGCACGCGCGGTGGCATGCGGGGATCTGACGCAGCGGGTGGAGGCCACCACCCACGATGAAGTGGGGACCCTGCTGCGCAGCCTCGGCGAGATGAGTGATGCGCTATCGCAGGTCGTAGCCGTCGTGCGCAGCGGCAGCGAATCCGTGGCGAGTGCAAGCACCCAGATTGCCCAGGGCAACACCGACCTGTCCTCGCGAACCGAAAGCCAGGCCAGCGCGCTTGAGCAGACGGCGGCCTCGATGGAGCAGCTCGGAGCGACCGTGACCCAGAACGCAGAGGGAGCGGGCAAGGCCAACGCGCTCGCGCAGCAGGCCAGCGGCGTGGCCGGGCAGGCGGGCGAGGTGGTCACCCAGGTCGTGGACACGATGAAGGGCATCAGTGAAAGTTCGCGCCGCATCGCCGACATCATCAACGTCATTGACGGCATCGCGTTCCAGACCAACATCCTGGCGCTGAACGCTGCGGTGGAGGCTGCACGTGCCGGTGAACAGGGCCGCGGCTTCGCTGTAGTGGCCTCCGAGGTCCGCAGCCTGGCCGGCCGCAGCGCGGCGGCGGCCAAGGAGATCAAGGCCCTGATCTCCGACAGCGTCGAGCGGGTCGAACAGGGCTCTGTGCTGGCCGACCGCGCGGGGGGCACCATGGCTGAAGTGGTGATGAGCATACGCAGCGTCACCGACCTCATGGGCGAGATCAGCGCGGCTTCTGCCGAACAACGCAGCGGCGTGGCACAAGTGGGCGAGGCGGTCACGCAGATGGACCAGGCGACGCAGCAAAACGCGGCCCTGGTGGAGGAAATGGCGGCGGCAGCCACGAGCCTGCGCCAGCAGGCGCATGACCTTGTGCAGTCCGTGAGCGTTTTTCGCCTGGGGCCCCAGTCGCAGGGTTGAGGCAGGGATGGCGCAGGGTTGATGCACCTGGTGAAGACGCGGTGCGGGACTTTGGGAGAGCGGGCCTCTCTACAGGCGCCGGAGCATCAGCCGCTGCTGCCGTCCTGCCCGGGCCCGGCCGGCGTTCAAACAGTTGCGCCATGGCCCGGGAGGGCCGGAGCCCGCAGATCGCGCCATCCGGTTTTCCGAACGGCGCCTGCATTTCATTGTTCGGATTTCCGTTCCACCTTATGCATAAAAGTAAGGTCGATATAGGCGAATCAAGCAGTTAGCGCGCGGCGCAGGTGCCGGATGCGGCTGGCACGGTCTGTGCACTGTCAGGCGCAGGCCACGTGCGTCGTGGTTGTGTGTGCAGGGAGACAAGCCCGTCTTCGCAATGGCATCCGGCAGAGGCCCGGGGGCTGCGGCGGACCGGGCTCGCTTGCAAGACCGAAATACGTCCAACGAAAAAATCCGCATGAAATTCAATCGCTTGACCACCATGGTGCTCGTGGCCATGGTCCTCGGCGTGCTGGTGGGCTATGCCTGCAACAGCTACGCGCCCACGCCCGAGGCCGCCAAGGAAATCGCCAGCTACTTCGGCATCCTCACCGATGTCTTCCTGCGCATGATCAAGATGATCATCGCGCCCCTGGTGTTCGCCACCCTGGTGTCGGGCCTGGCCAACATGGGCGACGCCAAGGCCGTGGGCCGCATCGGCGGCCGCGCGCTGGGCTGGTTCGTCGTGGCCTCTTTCTGCTCGCTGGCCATCGGCCTGATCTATGCAAACGTGCTGCAGCCCGGCCATGGCCTGAGCGTGGCCCTGCCGTCGTCGGCCGAAGGGCTGAACCTCAAGACCTCGGCGCTGAACCTCAAGGACTTCATCGCCCACGTGTTCCCCAAGAACATCTTCGAGGCCATGGCGACCAACGAGGTGCTGCAGATCCTGGTGTTCGCGCTGTTCTTCGGCATTGCGCTGGGCAACCTGCACAACCAGGCCGCGCGTTCCATGGTGGGCCTGATGGACGAAGTGGTCCACATCATGCTCAAGGTCACCGACTACGTGATGCGCTTCGCCCCCGTGGGCGTGTTCGGCGCCGTGGCCGGCACCATCACCATCCATGGCCTGGGCATGCTGTCGGTGTTCGGCAAGTTCATGCTGTGCTTCTACCTGGCCCTGGCCACGCTGTGGGTGCTGCTGATCGTGGCCGGCTACGTCGTGCTGGGCCGTGACATCTTCCGCCTGCTGAACCTGATCCGCGGCCCGCTGCTGGTGGGCTTTTCCACGGCCAGCAGCGAATCGACCTATCCCAAGCTGATGGAGCAGCTGGAGAAGTTCGGCATCAAGCCGCGCATCATCGGCTTCGTGCTGCCGCTGGGCTACTCGTTCAATCTCGATGGCTCCATGGTCTACACCACCTTCCTGGCCATCTTCATCGCCCAGGCCTACGGCATCGACATGACACTGACGGCCCAGATCACCATGCTGCTGGTGCTGATGGTCTCCAGCAAGGGCATTGCCGGCGTGCCGCGCGCCTCGCTGGTGGTGGTGGCCGCCGTGCTGCCCATGTTCGGCCTGCCCGAGGCCGGCATCCTGCTGATCCTGGGCATCGACCATTTCCTGGACATGGGCCGCACGCTGACCAATGTGCTGGGCAATGCCATTGCCACGGCCGTGGTGGCCAAGTGGGAAGGCGCGGTCGATCCGAATGCCACCACGGACGACGACGAGTCGCTGCTGCCCATGGAGCACTCCCAGGAAGGGCGGCCCGCTGTCTCGGCCTGAGGCCCAGGCGGCGCTGGGGGGCACTGATAACATTGGTGCCTTCACCATGCCCGCCCGCCGCCCCCTGCGCCAGCTCATCCTGCTTTTGCTGTGGCTTGCCCTGAGCGGGCTGAGCGGCTGGGGTGCGTACCTGATGGCGCAGCGGCTGGGCATCGCCGATCTGCGTGCCACGGGCATGCACCGGCTGGAGCTGTACGGCGCCAGCCTGCAGCGCGAGATCGGCAAGTACGCCTTCCTGCCCGACGTGCTGGCACTGGAAGGCAATGTGCAAAGGCTGCTGGCCGAGCCCGGCGACGAGCAGCTCACCAACCGCGTCAACGCCTACCTGGAGCAGCTCAACGACCGCGCGGGCACGCTGACCGCCTACCTGGTCGATGCGCGCGGCCATGTCGTGGCCTCCAGCAACTGGCGGCGCTCCGACAGCTACCTGGGCGAGGACCTGAGCTTTCGCCCCTACTACCGCACGGCCATGGCCACGGGCAGCGCGCGCTTCTTCGGCATTGGCACCACGCGCGGCGAGCCCGGCTACTACCTGGCCTCCACCCTGGGCGACGACACCCACACGCTGGGCGTGGCCGTGGTCAAGGTCAGCCTGGACCAGCTGGAGCAATCGTGGTCCACGGTGGAGGCGCCCGTGCTGGTGGGCGACGAGAACGGCGTCGTCATCCTGGGCACGGTCTCCGACTGGAAATTCACCACCTTGCGCACGCTGGACGAGGGCACGCGCGCCGCCTTCGACCACACGCGCCAGTACAACCGCCGCGCGCTGGAGCCGCTGGGCCTGCAGGTGCTGCGCGACCTGGGCCAGGGCGCGCGTCTGGTGCGCATTGCCCGCCATGGCGAGGAATCGCCAGGCTCGGTCTACCCGGTCAGCGGCCGCTTCCTGGCCCAGTCGCGCCAGCTGCCGGGCACGCCCTGGACGATCACCGTGCTCTCGCACCTGGAGCAGGTCGACCAGCTGGCCCAGAGCCGCGCGCTGGCCGCGGCCGTGGGCGCGGCCTTTGTGCTGCTGCTGGCCATGATGGTCAACGAGCGCCGCCGCCACCTGCGCGACCGGCTGGCCGCGCGCGAGGCGCTGCAGGCCGCGCACGACGAGCTCGAGCGCAAGGTGGAGCAGCGCACGGCCGACCTGTCGGCCGCCAACGAGGCGCTGCAGGCCGAGGTGGCCGAGCGCACCCACGCCGAGGCCACGCTGCGCGCCGCCCAGGACGAACTGGTGCAGGCCGGCAAGCTGGCCGTGATAGGCCAGCTGTCCACGGGCGTGGCCCATGAACTCAACCAGCCGCTGACGGCGCTGCGCACCCTGGCCGGCAACAGCCAGCGCTTTCTGGAGCGCGGCGATACCGAAACCACGCGCGTGAACCTGGAGCGCATGGCGCAGCTGGCCGACCGCATGGGCCGCATCACCGGCCAGCTGCGCAACTTTGCGCGCAAGTCCAGCGGCGCCAGCCAGGCCGTGTCGCTGGCGCGTGCCCTGGACAATGCGCTGGCCGTGCTGGAGTCGCGCGTGGCCGAGACCGGCGCCCGCATCCTGCGCGATGACGGCGTGCCCGAGGCCGTGGCCTGGTGCGACCGCAACCGCATCGAGCAGGTGCTGATCAACCTGATCAACAATTCCCTGGACGCCATGCGCGGCCAGCCCGCGCCCTGCCTGGAGCTGGCCTGCGCCGTGGCCGATGGCCGCGCCCAGGTCACCGTGCGCGACCACGGGCCGGGCCTGAGCGAAGCGGCGCAGGCCCATCTGTTCCAGCCGTTTTTCACCACCAAAGAAGAGGGCGTGGGCCTGGGCCTGGGGCTGGCGCTGTCGGCCGGCATCGTGCGTGAATGCGGCGGCACGCTGACGGGCAGCAACCATCCGGGCGGCGGCGCCGTCTTCACGCTGAGCCTGGCCCTGGCTCCCTCCACACCCTCTGCCGACACACCATGACCGACGCCCTCAAAGTCCTGATCATCGAGGATGACCCCGACATCGTGCTCGGCTGCGAGCAGGCGCTGCAGCTCGAAGGCATCGCCTGTGAAAGCGTGGGCAGCGCCGAGCAGGCGCGCCGGCGCCTGTCGCGCGACTTCGCGGGCATCGTGGTCAGCGATATCCGGCTGCCGCGCATGGACGGCATGGCCTTCCTGCGCGAGCTGGTGGCCATGGATGCCGAGCTGCCCGTGGTGCTGATCACCGGCCACGGCGACATCTCCATGGCCGTGCAGGCCATGAAGGACGGCGCCCAGGACTTCATCCAGAAACCCTTCGCCCCCGAAACCCTGGTCGGCGCCGTGCGCCGCGCCCTGGAGCGCCGCCGCCTGGTGCTGGAAGTGCGGGCGCTGCGCCAGCAGCTGGACCAGCGCGACAGCCTGGAGCACCGGCTGATAGGCCGCGCGCCCAACATGCGCCAGCTGCGCCAGATGCTCACGGGGCTGGCGCAAAGCGCGGCCGATGTGCTGATCCAGGGCGAGACCGGCACGGGCAAGGAACTGGTGGCGCGCTGCCTGCACGAGGCCAGCGCGCGGCGCGATGGCAACTTCGTGGCCGTCAACTGCGGCGGCCTGCCCGACACGCTGTTCGACAGCGAAATGTTCGGCAGCGAGGCCGGCGCCTATACCGGCGCGGGCAAGAAGCGCATCGGTAAGCTGGAGCACGCCAGCGGCGGCACGCTGTTCCTGGACGAGATCGAGAGCATGCCCGTGCCCATGCAGATCAAGCTGCTGCGCGTGCTGCAGGAACGCGTGCTGGAGCGCCTGGGCTCCAACACCCTGATCCCCATCGACTGCCGCGTGATCGCGGCTACCAAGGTGGATCTGCTGGAATTGAGCCGGCAAGGCCTGTTCCGCGCCGACCTCTACTACCGCCTGAACGTGGCCACCGTCTCGCTGCCGCCGCTGCGCGAGCGGCGCGAGGACGTGCCGCTGCTGTTCGAGCATTTCGCGCTGCAGGGCGCGGCGCGCCACCAGCGGCCCGTGCCCGAGCTGACCACCGCGCGCGTGCAGCAGTTGCTGGGCTATGACTGGCCCGGCAACGTGCGCGAGCTGCGCAACGTGGCCGAGCGCACGGTGCTGGGCATCGAGGCCGGCTCGCCCCCCTTCGGCCAGCCGGCCGGCACCACCGCGCAGGACACCGCGCCCCGGCCGCTGTCCGCCACCGTCGAGGCCTTCGAGCGCGCCCTCATCGCCGACGCCCTGCGCCGCCACGGCGGCAGCCTGGCACGCACGGCCGAAGCCCTGGGCAGCCCCAAGACCACGCTGCACGACAAGATCCGCAAGTACGGGCTGGATGGGTAGGGGCTGGTTGCCCGCCTCCAACCCGGATTTTCGGGAAACGGCTTGGCCTACCTGGATTCGTAGGACGGGCGCAGTGCCGCAATCGCCTTTTGAATCGCAGCGCGCACGGCGGGCCGGTCGATCACCTCGCCACAGTGCAGCACGGGCAATGGCTTGCCCTGCCTGGGACGGGTTTCGTCGCGCATGACGGCCATATCGCCGTTGGCGCCCTTGGTGTTCTCCCTCTGCACCTGTTCGGCAATGCCCGCCAGCACTTCGATATCCCCGTGCATGCGCTGCACGACAACGGATGCCCAGGCATCTCCTTGGTCCTTGAGATAGGGCTCAGTCTGTTGGGTCAGGCAGCTTGCGATGGCATAGCTTTCAACGTCGCGCTGCACTTGCGTGCGAGCGCCACCTGCGGGATTCGTGTCTGGGGTGCATCCGGCGATGGCTGGAACCAAAAGAAGCAAGGCCGCGCGCATCAAGTCAGCTCCCAAATTTCGTCTGTTGAGGTTGTGATGGTCGACTGGCCCGGCCCGGCATGCGCAGCCGGTGTCTTGGTCTGGCTGTCCACAATCCACTCCATTTAGCCAATCAATATATGTGAAAGGCCTGGGGAACCGGGTGTACCCAGGCCCTCAGCCGTTCGCAGCCGCCCTCAGCCCCTCTCCCCGAACTCCACGCTTTCGCGCGTCCAGCGCCGCGCCTGCTCGCTCAGGCTCAGCCCCAGGCCAGGGCGCGTGGGCACGAGCATGCGGCCATTGGCGATTTCCAGGCGTTCGTTGAACAGCGGCTCCAGCCAGTCGAAGTGTTCCACCCAGGGCTCGTTGGCGCAGGTGGCGGCCAGGTGCACGTGCAGTTCCATGGCGAAGTGGGGCGCCAGGCTCAGGTGGGCCAGTTCGGCCTGGGCGGCGATTTGCAGGAAGGGCGTGATGCCGCCCACGCGCGGCGCGTCGGGCATGAGGAAGTCGGCGCTGCGGTGGCGTATGAGATCGCCGTGCTCGGCGGCGCTGGTCAGCATCTCGCCGGTGGCAATCGGCGTGTCGAAGCGCGCGGCCAGCGCGGCGTGGCCTTCGTGGTCGTAGGCGTCCAGCGGCTCCTCGATCCAGACCAGGTTGAATTCCTCGAAGACACGGCACATGCGCTGGGCCGTGGGGCGGTCCCATTGCTGGTTGGCATCGACCATGATGGGCGCGGCATCGCCCAGGTGGGCGCGCATGGCCTCCACGCGCCGTATGTCCAGCGCGCAGTCGGGCTGGCCCACCTTGAGCTTGATGCCGCCAATGCCGCGCTCCAGCGAGGCGCTGGCGTTGCGCTTGAGTTCATCGAGCGGCGTGTGCAAAAAGCCTCCCGAGGTGTTGTAGCAGCGCACGGATTCGCGCTGCGAGCCCAGCAGCTTGGACAGCGACAGGCCCGCGCGGCGCGCCTTGATGTCGTACAGCGCCACGTCGAAGGCCGCGATGGCCTGCACGGCCAGCCCGCTGCGGCCCACGGAGGCGCCGGCCCAGCACATGCGCGTCCACAGCCGCGCAATGTCGCTGGGGTCTTCGCCCAGCAGGGAGGGCGCGATCTCGCTGGCATGGGCGAACTGGCCGGGGCCGCCTGCGCGCTTGGCGTAGCTCAGGCCCAGGCCCCGGTGGCCGTCGCGGGTCTGGATCTCGGCGAACAGCATGGCTACCTCGGTCATGGGCTTTTGGCGGCCCGTGAGCACCTTGGCATCGCTGATGGGCCGGGCCAGGGGGAGGTAGCAGGACGACAGGCGTATCCACTGGATGCGGTCCTGGCTGGTGGTTTCGGAGAGCGCGGAAGAGGTCATGGCTGCGGGAGTGCGGTGGTTGGGAAAAGGACTGGGGCAGGCATCAGTCGATGCTGATCTTTCCGGCCTCGATGACCGACTTCCAGCGCGCGTATTCCTGGCGCTGGAACTCGGCGAACTGCTGGGGCGTGCCGGCCACCATCTCGTAGCCGATGGAGACGAACTGCTCGCGCACCCGGGGATCGTTGAGCGCCTCGACAAAGGCCGCATGCGCCTTGTCGCGCAGCGCAGGCGGCAGGCCCTTGGGCGCGACGATGGCCTGCCAGGAGGCGACCTCCACGTTCTTCACCCCGGCCTCGGCCAGCGTGGGCAGGTCCGGCAGCACGGGCGAGCGGCGCGGGCTGGTCACGGCCAGGGCGCGCATCTTGCCGGCCCGGATGTGCTGTATCACGGCATTGATGTTCTGGAACGAGGCATCGACCTGGCCGCCGATCAGGTCGGCATGGGCGGGCGCGCCGCCCTTGTAGGGGATGTGCACGCCCTGGGTGCCCGTTTGCTGCCAGAACAGTTCGGCCGTCAGGTGGTCGCTGGAGCCGTGGCCGGCCGAGGCAAAGCTCATCTTGCCCGGATGGGCCTTGAGGTGGGCGACCACGTCGGCCACGCTGTTGTGCGGCGAGCTTGCGGGCACGACCAGCACGTTGGGCGACTGCACGGCCACGGTGATCAGGTCGAAGTCCTTGAGCGCGTCGTAGGGCAGGTTCTTGATCAGGTGGGGCACGATGACCAGCGGGCCCAGCGAGGTGACGAGAAAGGTCTGCCCGTCCGCCGCCGCGCGCTGCACGAAGGCCGCGCCGATGGTGCCCGTGGCGCCGGCCTTGTTCTCCACCACGAAGGACTGCCTGAGCTTCTCGCCCAGCCTGGGCGCCACGGCGCGCGCGACCTGGTCGGTGGAGCCGCCGGCGGGGAAGGGCACGACCAGGGTCACGGGCCTGTCGGGCCAGGCCTGGGCCGATGCAGAAAAGGCGGTGAGCGCGGCCAGGGCCAGCGCCATGGCACGAAGAATGTGATTCATCTTGTCTCCTGATTTGTGAATGACATCGTTGTCATTTCCGGGGAAATGAAAAAGCGCCGATGCCGTTTTGTAGATGCAAGGATTTGCGCTTTCAGCAAAATGATATCGTTGTCATTTTGGCTGTCAATCACGATTTCTGCGATGCAGGGCAGGCCTGGCGCCCGTGCGTTGAGGGCGGTCTGCTATCTTCAGGCCCGTCCCCGATACCAGCCCGCTATCGCGCTTGCCCATGAACACACCCACACCCCCCAGGCCCGCCACGCTGCACGACGTGGCCGAGGCGGCCGGCGTCTCGCTGATCACGGCCTCGCGCGCCCTGGGCAATCCTTCCATCGTTTCGGAGAAGACGCGCGAGCGCGTGCGCCAGGCCGTGGAGGCCACGGGCTACATCCCCAACCTGCTGGCCGGCGGGCTCAAGTCCCGCCGCAGCCGTATGGTGGCCGGCGTGGTGCCCGCGCTGTCGGTGTCGCAGTTCCTGCCCACGGTGCAGTCATTGACGGCCACGCTGGCGCAGGAGGGCTATCAGCTGCTGCTGGGCCAGACCTTCTACGACGAGCAGCGCGAGGAGGAGGTGCTCAACGCCATGATCGGGCGCCAGCCCGACGGCATTGTGATGATGGGCCTGGTGCAGTCCGGCAAGGCGCGCGAGCGGCTGCGCAGGACCGGCATTCCCGTGGTGGAAACCTGGGACTTCAGCGACCGGCCGCTGGACATGGTGGTGGGCTTTTCCCACCTGAAGGTGGGCAGCGCGCTGGCCGGCTATTTCCTCTCGCGCGGCCTGCAGCGCGTGGGCATGGCCACGGGCAGCGACCACCGGGCCCAGCAGCGGCGCGAGGGCTTTCTTGCAGCCTGGGGCCGCGAGGTGCCCACGGTCACCGTGTCCGCGCCCGGCAGCCTGGAGCTGGGCCGGCAGGCGCTGGGCCAGTTGCTGGCGCAGCAGCCTGATCTGCAGGCCGTGGTCTGCAGCTCGGACATGCTGGCCCACGGCATTTTGGTGGAAGCCCAGGCGCGCGGCCTGCGCGTGCCCGTGGACCTGGCCGTCTCGGGCTTCGGCAATGCCGATTTCGCGGCCCATCTGCTGCCGTCGCTGACCACCGTGCATGTGGACGGGCCGGGCATAGGCCGCCTGGCCGCCGAACTCGTGCTGGCACGCTGCAAGGGCCACAGTGCCGGGCGCTCGGCGTTCGACCTGGGGTTCGAGCTGATCGAGCGGGATTCGACCCGCCGAGCTTAGAGGGTCAGCCCACGGCAGCTGCCTGGCGCTCGGTCGCCAGCCCGAACAGGCTGCCCAGCGCGTGCTGGATTTCATCAGGCGCCAGCTGCTTGGTCTCGGTGCCGCTGGCCGTGATGGTCTTGAGCGCGTCGCCCACCAGGATCATGCGGCCGGCCGGCTGGTGCAGCACCACCACCCGCTTTTGCACGAAGATGGCGTCCGGGTGCGTGGAGTTCAGGTAGTTGGCAGGGGCGAAATCCACCCATTCCTGGGGCGACAGGTTGAAGGCGTACTGGTTGGCCCATTCACCGTCCACGCGGGCCTGCAGCAGGTACTCGCCCTGGTCGTCCAGGCTCAGGTGGAAGGTGTCGCCGTCCTGGCGGACCTCGGTGTCCAGCACGTCCAGGGCCATGGGGGCGCGTATGCCGTAGCTGCCAAAGCCCAGGTCGCACAGCCAGCGCCGTCCCTCGACCTCGGCCACCAGGGCCATGTGGGTGCGGGGCCGGCGGGCCGGATAGAACATGGGCCGCGCCGCCACAAAGCGGTAGGCAATGCCCAGGGCCTGCAGCGCCATGGCGAACAGGCCGTTCACCTCGTAGCAGTAGCCGCCCCGGGCGCCGCCGAGGATCTTGCCCGCAATGTCTTCGGGCACCAGAGAGACGATCTTGCCGGCCTGCACGTCGAGGTTCTCGAAAGGCACCGCGAACAACTGGTGGCGCATCAGCGCATGCAAGGTGGCGGTATCGGCCTTGGCGGAGTCACCGGCACTGAAGCCGATGCGGCGGAAATAGGCCTGGAGATCGAAATTGCTGGCTTGCATGGGTTTCCTCGGGTTGCTTGATGGCTGCAACGATAAATCCGGGCAGCCAATGCCTGTATAAGCAGAATCCAAGAAAACTGACCTGTACAGATTGGCATGCCCACCAACAACGAACCCTTGCCCCAGTACCGCCGCATTGCCCAGGCCCTGCGCGAGACGCTGGCCTGCGGCGCACTGCGCCCCGGCGACAGGCTGATCTCCGCCCGCAGCCTGGCCGAGCGCGAACAGGTCAGCCTGCCCACCGCGCTGGAGGCGCTGCGCTGCCTGGAGGCCGAGGGCCTGATCGTCGCGCGTCCGCGCTCGGGCTACTTTGTGCGGCAGGCAACCGGCGGCGCGGCGCTGCAGGCGTCCCGCCCGTCGTCGCGCCCCGTGCCCGTGACCCTGTCGGCCCTGGCCCGCTCGCTGTTCAGCAGTCCCGACACGCGCCTGATCCCGCTGGGTGCGGCATTGCCCGATCCGGCCTGGCTGCCCACGGCCCGGCTGCAGCGCGCGCTGCAGACCGCCGGGCGCCGCCTGGACGCTCACGGGCAGACCTACAGCATGCCGCCGGGCCGCGCCGACCTGCGCGGCCAGATCGCGGCCCGGGCCGCGCAATGGGGTGCGCGCTTCGGCCCCGACGACCTGGTCCTGACGGCAGGCGCCACCCAGGCCGTGCGGCTGGCCCTGCGCGCCGTGTGCAAGCCCGGCGATGTCGTGGCCGTAGAGCGGCCCGCCTATTTCGGCAGCCTGCTGCTGCTGGAGGACCTGGGCCTGAAGGCGCTGGAGATTGCCACCGATCCCCGCGAAGGCCTGCTGCTGGAGCCGCTGGCCGAGGCCATTGCCCGCCACCGGCCGGCTGCCGTGCTGGCATCGCCCACCGTGCAGAACCCGCTGGGCGCCAGCATGCCGGTGGAGCGCAAGCAGGCCCTGGTGGCGCTGCTGGAGCGGGCGGGCATTCCCTTGATCGAAGACGATGTCTATGGCGACCTTGCAGGCGACGGCCAGCGCCCGCCGGCCTGCAAGGCCTTCGACGGCAGCGGCAACGTGCTGTATTGCGGCTCCGTGTCCAAGACCCTGGCGCCGGGCTGGCGCGTGGGCTGGATTGCGGCGGGCCGCTTCCATGCCCAGGTGCTGCAGGTGCGCCTGGCGGGCGACTGGGCCGGTGCGCCGCTGCTGGAGGCTGCCGTGAGCGAGGTGCTGGCCAGCGGCGACTACGACCGGCACCTGCGCCGTCTCAAGTCCCGCGTGCAGGCCGGGGTGCAGGCCGTCACGGCCAGGGTCGAGGCCAGCTTTCCCGCAGGCACCCGTGTCTCGGCCCCGCGCGCGGGCTTTCTGCTGTGGGTGGAGTTGCCGCGCCAGGTCAATGCACTGGAGGTGCACCGCCGCGCGCTGGAGCTGGGCATTGGCGTCAGCCCCGGCCCGCTGTTCTCATCGCGCTCGGACCTGCCCAACCACCTGCGGCTGAACTGCGCCAACGAGCCCACGCCGCGCCTGCTGGGGGCCGTGGGGCAGGTGGGGGAGATATGCCGGGGTTTGGTCGAGGGTGCTGCTGCGCGCCAGGGAGCGCATGTCGGCCAGCCTACTTCTTCTCGCGCGGCACGCGCCCCATGAGGAAGAACTCGGGATTGGGCTGCATGCCGGCAAAGCTGGCCATGCGGTTGGACAGGCCGAAGAAGGCGGTGATGGCGGCGATGTCCCAGATGTCCTCGTCGTCGAAGCCATGCGGGTACAGCGCCTCGAAGTCGGCCTCGCAGATTTCATGGCTGCGTTCGCAGACCTTCATGGCGAAGTCCAGCATGGCGCGCTGGCGGGCGCTGATGTCGGCCTTGCGGTAGTTGACGGCCACCTGGTCGGCCACGTAGGGCTGCTTTTCGTAGATGCGCAGGATGGCGCCGTGGGCCACCACGCAGTACAGGCACTGGTTGGCCGCGCTGGTGGTGGTGACGATCATCTCGCGCTCGCCCTTGGTCAGGCTGCCTTCTTCCTTGAGCATGAGCGCATCGTGGTAGGCGAAGAAGGCGCGCCACTCGGCAGGGCGGCGCGCAAAGGCCAGGAAGACGTTGGGGATGAAACCGGCCTTTTCCTGCACTTCAAGGATGCGGGTGCGGATGTCCTCGGGCAGGCTGGACAGTTCGGGCTGGGGGTAGCGGGCGGTGGCCATGTGTCTTGTCTCCTGGGTGTGGTGGTTGTCGTTGCGGGCCATGTTCGCATGGCCTGCGCTGCGCGGGGTGAACGCGCATGACAGCCTGCCTGCCGCCGAGGTTGCAGATTGCGCCCGGGCTCAGGCGGGCGCCATCTCCGGCTCAGGCCGTTGTGCAAACCAGTCACCCAGAAAGCCGGTGAGCGCGCGGATCCGGGCCGACATCTCGCTGCGCGTGGCGTGCACCAGGTAGATGTCGGCCGCAGGCAGCTGCCATTGGGGCAGGACCTCGCGCAGCGCGCCTGCGGCCAGCGGCGCGGCCACGTCCCAGAGCGAGCGCTGCAGGATGCCGTGGCCGTCCAGTGCCCAGGTCAGGGCTGCAGCGCCATCGTTGGTGCTCATCACGCCGTTGACCTTGATGTTGTGCTCGCTCAGGCCCTGGCGCGTGCGGCGGCTCAGGCGCCAGCTGCCATAGGTTTCGTCGCTCTCGCGGATCACGATGCAGCGGTGGGCCTGCAGGTCCGCAGGCTGGCGTGGCTCGCCATGGGCGTTGAGGTAGGAGGGCGCGGCGCACAGCACGCGGCGGTTGGGCAGCAGCAGGCGGGCGGTGAGGGCGGAGTCGGGCAGGGCGCCAAAGCGCACCACGGCGTCAAAGCCCTGCTCGACCAGGTTGACGGGCCTGTCCGTCAGCTGCAGTTGCACCTGCACCTCTGGATAGGCGCGCGCAAAGGCCGACAGCGCGGGCGCCAGCCGCTGGCGGCCAAAGCCCAGTGTGCAGGCAATGGACAGCGGGCCGCGCGCCGTGGCGCGCGTGCCCGAGATGCTGCGCTCCAGCGCCTCCAGGTCGGCCAGGATGCGCGCGCCGTTCAGCAGGTAGGCTTCGCCCTCGGGCGTCAGGTGGATGCGCCGTGTCGTGCGCTGCAGCAGGCGCACGCCCAGGCGCCGCTCCAGCAAGGACAGGCGGCGGCTGACGGCGGGCGGCGTCACGCCCATCTGCTGGGCCGCAGCGGCCAGGCTGCCTTCGCGGATCAGCAGCGAGAAGAAACGCAGGTCGGAAAAGCCGTCCATGGTGGATGCGGTGGAAGGTTGATTCGTAAATTGAACTGATGGATCAATGCAATATTTTGCTATTTATGCAGCCTGGTTTACTGATTAGCATGGCAGGCTGACAGTCATGAACAACGTAGAAGGAATCTCCGGGATGCACACAGATCCATGGATGCCGGGCCTGCGCCAGCAGCGCATCACGGTCGATGACGGGGTGGAGATCAACGCCTGGGTGGGCGGCCAGGGGCCGGCCCTGCTGCTGGTGCACGGCCACCCGCAGACCAGCGCCATCTGGCACCGCGTCGCGCCCCGGCTGGCGCAGCAGTTCACCGTGGTGCTGGCCGACCTGCGCGGCTATGGCGACTCCTCGCGCCCGGCCGGCGATCCCGAGCATGTGAGCTACAGCAAGCGCACCATGGCCCGCGACCTGCTGCGGTTGATGGCGCGGCTGGGCCATGAGCATTTCAGCGTGCTGGCGCATGACCGGGGCGCGCGCGTGGCGCACCGGCTGGCCATGGACTATCCCGCCAGCGTGCAGCGTCTGGTGCTGCTGGACATTGCGCCCACGCTGGCCATGTACGAGCAGACCGGCGAGGCCTTTGCGCGCGCCTACTGGCACTGGTTCTTCCTGATCCAGCCCGCGCCGCTGCCCGAGCGCCTGATCGAGGCCGACCCCGCCGCCTATGTGCGCGAGATCATGGGCCGGCGCAGCGCCGGCCTGGCGCCCTTCGATCCCCGGGCGCTGGCCGAGTACCAGCGCTGCCTGGCGCTGCCGGGCAGCGCGCACGGCATGTGCGAGGACTACCGCGCCTCGGCCGGCATCGACCTGAATCATGACCGCGAGGACCGCCGGCTGGGGCGCAGGCTGTCCATGCCGCTGCTGGTGCTCTGGGGCGAGGAGGGCGTGGTGCACCGCTGCTTCGATCCGCTGCGCGAGTGGCAGCTCGTGGCCGACGATGTGCGCGGCCGGCCGCTGGCCTGCGGGCACTACATTGCCGAGGAGGCGCCCGATGCACTGCTGGACGCGGCCCTGCCATTTCTGTTGCAGGCCGGGTGAGTGCGGTCATTGCTGGCTTTCGGGACTGCATTCAGGCAAGCCGACAAAAAAGGGCAAAGAGGGCAAAGGTGCATTCGCACCATATCTGGGGAGACATAGCGTTCTCCATGGATTCAATTGGTATGCCAATCGTGTCCGGAAAAGGTAAGCAATTGAAAAAACCGCATGCCTGCTGCCCGCATGCAATGCCCAGGTCCCAATCCTTGAAAGCCGCTGGAGACAAGGCCTGGCAAGGGCTGGGCAACGCCTTGCGCCCATAGGGGACCACCGCACAAGGTGCAGGCGGGCCAATGCGCAGCCCATTGCCGATGCATGGTGAAACGCCGAACTGATACAGTCGCGCGGCCCGCCCGAGGGGGAGGGTCTTATTCATCACGGGATATTCACAATGAGCAACAAGAAAACCGCAGTGGCTGCTGCCGTGGCATTGGCCGTCGTGGCCTATGGAGGAACCACCTGGTATACGGGCCAAAGGGCCGAGTCCGGCTACAAGGATGCCGTGGCCGAATTGCGCAAGGTGCTGGGCGAGAAGGCCGTCGTGACCGACGAATACCACAAGGGATTCCTGTCGTCCCAGGCCAAGCTGGTGCTGCAGTGGCCTGCGGCTGGCGAGGCCGATGCGCCCGCCGCTGCAGACGCCGGCGCAGAAGCCGCCCCCAAGCCCGTGCGCCTGGTGGTGGACACCACGGTGCGCCACGGCCCGCTGGCCGGTGGCCGCCTGGCGGCAGCGGTGTCGGAGACGCGCTTTGCGCTCGACGGCCTGGACGAAAAGAGCCGCCAGACCCTGGCCAAGGCTGTCGCTCCCACGCTGACCAGCGTGCACCACTTCACGGGCGGCCAGGATGTGCGCCTGCTGCTGCCTGCAGGCGAGATGGGCGACAACGAAGTCACCATGCGCTGGCAGGAAATGGTGCTGGACACGGCCCTGGGCGGTGGCAGCGTCAAGGGCACCTGGCGCTGGCCCGAGGTGGCCCTGCTGGGCCTGCCCAGCCGCGACAAGTCCATGGGCGTGGAAGAGGAAGAGGGCGAGGAGGAGGAATCCGACAACGACGAGGCCATCGCTGCCCAGCCGGCCGCAGCGCCGGTGGAGCGCACCAGCATCGTGCTCACGGGCCTGGAAAGCAGCTTCGAGAACAAGGTCATCGACGGCCTGTGGGGCCTGGGCCCCGGCAAGGCCAGCGTGCGCATCGCCCGCTTCGGCATGAGCAGCACGCCCGCCGAAGGCGGCGAGGCCAAGACGCTGCTGGACCTCAAGAACGTGGACGGCAGCTCGGTCATCGAGTCCGACAAGACCACGCTGGGCATGACCACCCAGGTCAAGGGCACGGGCCGTATCGGCCCCATCGATTTCGAGTCCGTGGGCTACGAGGAAAAGATCCAGCGCCTGGACATCGAGGCGCTGCGCGGCTTCCAGCGCGTCATGGTCGAGGGCTACCGCAAGGAGGGCCTGGCCAAGGCACTGGAATCGCTGGAAGAGCAGGGCATGGGCGTGCTGATGCAGAACGCCCCGCGCCTGGTGGCGGCCCTGCCGGCCTACTCCATGAAGCTGCAGGCCACCTACCAGGGCCAGACCGGCCACCTGGAGTACGGCGCCGAAGTGCAAAGCGCGCCCACGCAGGAGCAGGTCGCCCAGGCCGGCTGGATGCCGGCGCTGCTCAAGACCTCGGCACTGCAGGCCAATGCCAGCCTACCCAAGGCCTGGCTGGAGCCGCTGATCAAGGCATCGGGCAAGCCCGATGTCTCGGCCGAGGATGTGGAAGGCATGCTGGGCATGGCCCAGGCCACGGGCTATGCCCGCCTGGAAGGCGACAAGCTGGTCAGCGCGCTCAAGATGCAGGCCGGCCAGGTCACGCTCAACGGCAAGCCCATCGCCCTGCCCATGGGCGCGCTGCAGTAAGCGGCCATCCACCTTCGGGGCGTCGCCCCGGAAGGGGTTCTCAGGGATGCCACTGGCTGGCGCGCACCACGGGGGCCTGTGTGCTGGCGCTGCCCGCCAGCGCATAGGACAGCTGGTTGGCCGCCGCCACCACCGTCTGCGCCATGGCTTCCAGCCGGGCCTCGGGCAGGCGCGATGCCGGCCCGGAGATGCACACCGACCCCATCAGCCGCCAGTGCATGCCGAACACCGGCGCCGACACCGTGGCCACGCCCTGTTCGCGCTCGCCGATGGACCAGTGGTAGCCGCGCTGGCGGATCTGCTCGTACACCGGCCCCGGCTCGCCTGAAAACGCCAGGATCACGCGCCCCGGCGAGCCCTGGTCCAGCGGCAACCCCTCGCCCATGCGCGCATGGTGGCGCAGGGCCTGCGGCCCTTCCACGCGCACGAGGCAGGTGCGCACATTGCCTTCGCGCACATAGAAGGCCGCGCTCTCGCCGCTGGCCTGCGTGAGCGCGCGCAGCGCGGGCTCCAGCACGTTCTGCACATCGAAGCCCGCCTGGTAGCGCGCACCCAGCCAGCCAGCGGCCGGGCCCAGGCGCCAGTCCCCATCGTCCCTTTGCACCATGAAGCCCGACTGCGCCAGCGTGCGCGCCAGCCGCAGCACCGTGGTCTTGTGCAGCGCGCAGCGCCGGCTCAGTTCCGCCAGGGACAGGTGCGACTCCCCGAGGGCGAAGGCGCCAAGCAGCTGCAAGGCACGCGTGACGGCGATGACGCCGCCGTCCTTGGCCGCGCTGGCCTTGTCATCGGGTGGCTGCGCCGGGGAAGGGGTGCTGGGGGGCTTGTTCATGGTGCAAGGCATGCAATTGGTTGCGCTGTATGAAACAGCATTGTATAGGTTGAAACGTTTTCATAAAGTTCGTCCCACGCACCGCAGCCATGCGGGCGTTGGACACAACAAACGGAGACAAACCGCCATGCCGATTCCCTCGCTTTCGCGTTGCCTCAACGCACGCCTTCTTGCCGTCCTGGTCGGCGTTGCCGCCATCGTGCCCATGGGCGCTGCCCAGGCCCAGGACGCCTATCCCCGCAAGCCCATCCGCCTGGTCGTGCCGTTTCCGCCCGGTGGCGGCACGGACATGATCGCGCGCACCGTGGCCCAGCGGCTGGCGGACCACAACAAGTGGACCGTGGTGGTGGACAACCGGCCCGGGGCCGGCGGCAACCTGGGCGTGGACGCCGTGGCCAAGGCCGCGCCGGACGGCCATACTCTGGTCATGGGCCAGACCAGCAACCTGGCCATCAACCCCTCGCTGTACGCCAAGCTGCCCTATGACCCGCTGAAGGATCTGGTGCCCGTGGCGCTGGTGGCTTCCGCGCCCATCGTCATGGCCGCGCCGGCCAACTCGCCCTACAAGACCTTTGCCGACCTGGTCAAGGCCGCCAAGGCCAAGCCCGACGGCCTCACGCTGGGCTACCCGGGCAACGGCACGGTGGCGCACCTGGCCGGCGAACTGGCCGAGAACGCGGCCGGCATCAAGCTGCGCCATGTGCCCTACAAGGGCGCAGCCCAGGCCATGACCGACCTGGTGGGCGGGCAGATCGATTTCTACATGTCCGCCGTGCCCACGCTGCTGGGCCAGGTGCGCAACGGCAAGCTGCGCGCGGTGATGGTCACCTCGCTCAAGCGCTCCGCCCAGCTGCCGCAGACGCCCACGCTGGCCGAGTCCGGCTACCAGGATTTCGAGGCCGTCACCTGGTTCGGGGTGCTGGCGCCGGCCGGGACGCCCCAGGCCATCGTGCAGCAGCTGAACAAGGCCATCAACGATGCGCTGCTGGTGCCCGAGGTGGCCGAGAAGCTGCGCTCCGAAGGCGGCGAGGTGCTGGGCGGCTCGTCCGAGAAGTTCGCCGCGCTGCTGCGCGCCGAGGTGCCGCGCTGGGCACGCATCGTCAAGGACTCGGGCGCCAGCCTGGACTGAGCCCGGGGCAGGGGCGCCAGCCCTTTCGCTTCCTTCTCGCTCCCACCTCCCTTCCTTTCCTCCATCGAGATCTCGCCATGGACTGCGACAGCCTTGCCGTGCCCGTCCGTTTCTCGCAGGGCAGCGCCCGGCCCCGTGCCGTGCTGCCCCCGGATGCCTGCGACTGCCATGTGCATGTCTATGACGGCCGCTACCCGGCAGCCCCGGGCGCGCGGCTGCTGCCGCCCGACGCCTCGGCCGGCGACTACCGCGCACTGCAGCGGCGCCTGGGCACCTCGCGCTGCGTGCTGGTCACGCCGTCCACCTACGGCAGCGACAACCGCTGCATGTTGGACGGGCTGGCCGCCCTCGGCCCGCAGGCGCGGGGCGTGGCCGTGATCGATGGCAGCGAAAGCGATGACCAGCTGCAGCGCCTGCACGGCCTGGGCGTGCGCGGCGTGCGGCTGAACCTGTCGCTGGGCGTGACGGGCACGGCCGAGCTGCTGGTGCCGCTGGCCCGCCGCATTGCGCCGCTGGGCTGGCATCTGCAACTGCTGATGGCGCCGGACCTGCTGGCGTCGCTGGCCGGCGTGCTGCGGCAATTGCCGGTGCCGCTGGTGTTCGACCACTTCGGCCGCATCGCCCCCGAGCAGGCGGGGCGCCATGCGGGCCATGCGCTGCTGCTGGAGCTGCTGGAGGGTGGCAGGGCCTGGGTCAAGTTGTCCGGCGGCTACATCGTCAGCGCGCTGCAGTCGGTCGAAGACCCGGCGCTGGACGCCCTGGCCGCCAGCTATCTGCGCTGCGCGCCCGAGCGTGTGCTCTGGGGCAGCGACTGGCCGCATGTCAGCGCCTCGGCAGGCATGCAGCCCCTGCCTGATGACGCCCGCCAGATCGACCGCCTGGCCGACTGGACCTCCCATGCCGGCGGTGCCGCCACGCTGCGGCGCGTGCTGGTGGACAACCCGCGGGCGCTGTACGGCTTCGAGACCGCAGCGCCGCCATTGCATTGCACACAAGCAGGAGACAAACCATGAACACCTTCCATCCCACGCGCCGCACCCTGCTGGCCGCAGGGGGCGCCGCCCTGCTGGGGCCGCTGTGCAGCGCCGCCGTCCACGCGCAGCCCGCATGGCCGGCAGGCAAGCTCATCACCTGGGTCGTGCCCTATCCGCCCGGCGGCAGCACCGATGTGCTGGGCCGCCAGGTGGCACTGCACCTGGGCAAGGCCCTGGGCAGCACCGTGATCGTGGACAACCGCGCGGGCGCCACGGGCACCATCGGCGCGGCCTACGTGGCCAAGGCGGCGCCGGACGGCCACACGCTGCTGGGCACCTCCATCGGCCCGCAGGCGATCGCGCCCCACCTCATGGGCAAGCTGCCCTATGACCCGATTGCGGGCTTCGAGCCCGTCATCACCATCGGCACCATTCCCCATTTGCTGGTGGTGGGCGCGGCCCAGCCCTTCCAGTCGGTGGCCGATCTGCTGGCCGCCGCCAAGGCGCAGCCGGGCCAGCTGGCCTTTGCCTCGGGCGGCAGCGGAACCATCTTGCAGATGCAGGGCGAGCTGCTGCAAAGAAAGGGCGGCGTGCGCTTCATCCATGCGCCCTACAAGGGCGACACGCCCGCGCTGCAGGACACGCTGGCGGGCCAGGTGCAGTTCATGTTCGCCCCCGTGGCCGCGGCGCTGCCCCATGTGCAGGGCGGCAAGCTGCGTGCGCTGGCCGTGACCTCGGCGGCGCGCCTGAAGGCCCTGCCTGATGTGCCCACCATGGCCGAAGCCGGCATCGGCGACTTCGTGGTCGAACAGTGGCAGGCCGTCTTTGCGCCGGCCAGGACGCCGGCCGCCATCGTGCAGCGGCTGAACCAGGAGATCGGCCTGGCGCTCAGGGACCCGGCCGTCGTGGCACTGGCCGAGCGGCTGGGCGTGACCCTGGTCGGCGGCACGTCCCGGCAATTGGGCGAGCTGCAGAAATCCGACTCCGCCAAGTGGGCCCAACTCATCCGCGAGGCCGGCATCAAGGCCGACTGACGCGCGCACATCTTTCTGTTTTCCTTCACCTCATCTCACTGGACCATCATGAGCCAACTCCCAGAAATCATCCGTGACATAGAGCGCGTGGACGCCCAAGTCGTGCAGCGCGCAGCCGGCTTTCAGGCCGCCATCCTGGCCGACGTGGCGGGCCGCCGCGGCACCATGCATTCGCGCGTGGCGCCCGTGCACCAGGGCATGAAAGTGGCCGGCCCGGCCTTCACCGTCGAGGTGCGTCCCGGCGACAACCTCATGATCCACGCCGCCATCGCGCTGGCCCGGCCCGGCGACGTGCTGGTCATCGACGGCAAGGGCGACCAGACCGCCGCGCTGATGGGCACGCTGATGCTCAGCGCCTGCAAGAAGCTGGGCCTGGCCGGCGTCATCGTGGACGGCGCCATCCGCGACCGCCTGGAGCTGCTGGAGCTGGACTTCCCCGTGTTCAGCGCAGGCTTCAATCCCGCGGGCCCGACCAAGTTCGTGCCGGGCCGCATCAACCACGCCATCTGCGCTGGTGGCACGACAGTTCACCCGGGCGACCTGGTGGTGGGCGATGCCGATGGCGTGGTCGTCATCGAGCGCGCCAAGGCACCCGCCATGCTGGAGCTGGCCGTGAAGAAGGTGGCCGACGAGGCCGCCCGCATCGAGGCCATTGCGCGCGGCGACACGGCATCGAAGTGGCTGCCCGCGGCCCTGCGCGCGGCCGGCGTGCTCAAGGAAGGGGAATCGCTGTGAGCACCGTCATCGTCACCGGCGCCGATCTGGCGCCACAGGCCCTGGACCTGCTGGCCCGGCACGACATCGTCTATGCGGGCAAGACGCCCACCGAAGAGGACCTGGTTGCGCTGTGCCGCGCCCATGATCCCGTGGCCATCATCTTGCGCTACGGCAAGGTGGGCGCGGCCGTGATGGACGCGGCGCCCTCGCTGCGCGTGATCTCCAAGCACGGCAGCGGCACGGACACCATCGACAAGGCGGCCGCCGCCGAACGCGGCATTGCCGTGGTGGCCGCCGCGGGCGCCAATGCGGCGGCCGTGGCCGAGCAGGCACTCGCGCTGCTGCTGGCCTGCGCCAAGTCGGTGGTGGCGCTGGACGCCCGCATGCACGCAGGCCACTGGGACAAGGCCACGCACAAGAGCCTGGAGCTGGGCGGGCGCACCGTGGGCCTGGTGGGGCTGGGCGCCATCGGCCTGCGCTTTGCGCGCATGGCCGATGCGCTGGGCATGCGCGTGATCGGCTTCGATCCCTTCGCAAAGAACCTGCCCGCCTACGTGCAGCCCGTGGACCTGGAAACCATCTGGCGCGAGTCCGACGCGATTTCGCTGCACTGCCCGCTGACCGAGGAAAACCGGGGCATGCTCGGCGCCTCCACGCTGGCGGCCTGCAAGCGCGGCGTGATCGTGGTCAACACCGCACGCGGCGGCCTGATCGACGAGGCCGCGCTGCTGGCCGCCGTGCGCTCGGGCCAGGTGGCGGCCGCAGGGCTGGACAGCTTTGCGGTGGAGCCCATGGTGGCCGGCCACCCGTTCCAGGGCGAAAGGAACTTCGTGCTCAGCCCCCATATCGGCGGCGTGACCGGCGATGCCTACGTGAACATGGGCGTGGGCGCGGCCCGCAATGTGCTGGAGGTGCTGGCCCGCGTGCCTGCGGCGGCCGGCGCCTGAGCCAGGGCAGGGGCGCCGTGCGCGCCCTTGGCCCATGCATGTGCATGCATGTGATTTGAGGAGACAAGCGATGTCGAGGAATTTCCAAGAGGTCCGCCGCCTGGCCTTGCGCGGCGGCCTGCTGGCCGCCGTGGGGCTGGCCGTGCTGGGCGCCCAGCCCGCGCTGGCGCAGAAGGACTATCCGGCCAAGCCCGTGCGGCTGGTCGTGGGCTTTGCGGCGGGCGGCCCCACCGACGTGGTGGCGCGCGCCTTTGCCGACCATGCGGGCAAGGCGCTGGGCCAGCCCTTCGTGGTGGACAACAAGCCCGGGGCCAACACCATACTGGCCGCGCAGGCCGTGGCTGGCGCGCCGGCCGATGGCTATACGCTGCTGTTCGGCGCCACCAACCACAGCATGATCCCGGCGCTGTACCAGGGCCGCGTGAAGTTCGACGTGGTGCGCTCGTTCCGGCCGCTGTGCACGGTGGCCAGCAGCCCCACGGTGCTGGTCGTGGGGCCGGGCATGCCGGCGCGCAACCTGCAGGATTACATGGGCCAGGCACGCAGCCGGCCCGGCAGCGTCACGGCTGGCACGGCGGGCATGGGCAGTTCGGGCCATTTCGCCACCGAGATGTTTGCGCGGGCCAAGAGCCTGAAGCTCAACCACGTGCCCTACAAGGGCGCGGCTCCCGTGGTGACCGACCTCATGGGCGGCCAGCTCGACAGCTCCTTCGCCACGCTGGGCTCGGTGCTGCCCCAGGTGCGCAGCGGCAAGCTCACGGCGCTGGCCGTGGCCTCGCCCAGGCGCGCGTCCCTGCTGCCCCAGGTGCCCACCTTTGCCGAAGCGGGTGGCGGCGACTACTCGGCCGATGTCTGGTACGGCGTGCTCGCGCCGGCCGGCATTCCCGACGGCGCGGCCCAGGCGCTGGAGCGTGTGGCCGTGGAGTTCGCCAAGAGTGCATCGGCCGCGGAAAAGCTGCACGGCCTGGGCATGGATGCCGAGTCCAGCTGCGGCAGCGCCTTCGCGCAGCGCGTGGCCAGCGAAGCGGCCTCCTATGCGCAGATCGCCCGCGAACTGAACCTGAAGGCGGATTGATTCGGCCGCCGCCCCCTCTAAAAAATGTGGAGACAAGCCATGAAATTCCTTGCCAGAACCCTGATCGCGGCCTGCGCCCTGGCCGCCGCCGTGGCCCAGGCCGCCTTTCCCGAGCGTCCCATCACCCTGGTCGTGCCCTATGCGCCCGGCGGCGGCGCCGACGCGGCCGCGCGCCTGCTGGCCACGCGCATGGGCGCGCGGCTGGGCACCAGCATCATCGTGGACAACCGGCCCGGGGCCAGCGGCACGATTGGTGCCAGCCAGGTGGCCAAGGCGCGCGCCGATGGCTACACGGTGCTCTACGACGCCACGCCGTTTTCCATCAACCCGCATCTGTTTGCCAAGCTGCCCTATGCGCGCAGCGCGCTGCAGCCGCTGTCGCTGGTGCTGCTCATGCCCAATGTGGTCGTGGTGAAGGCCGATTCGCCCGTGCGCAGCGTGGCCGACCTGGCGGCCAGGGCCAAGGCGCAGCCGGGCAAGATCAACTTCGCCTCGGGCGGCAGCGGCACGGTGCAGCGCCTGGCGGCCGAGCTGTTCCGCCAGCGGCTGGAGCTGGACATGGTCCATGTGCCCTACAAGAGCGGCGGGCCGGCCATTGCCGATGTGATGGGCGGGCAGGTGGACTTCATGTTCGGCACCATGGCGGCCACCTATCCGCTGGTCACGGGCGGCAAGCTGCGCGCCCTGGCCGTGGCGGCGCCCCAGCGCTCGGCGCGCCTGCCCGATGTGCCCACCGTGTCCGAGACCGTGATTCCCGGCTACGAGGCCTATGAGTGGAACGGCATCTTCCTGCCCACGGGCACGCCCGAGCCCGTGGCCGCGCGCCTGCACCAGGCGCTGTCCGAGGTGCTGCAGGAAGCCGAGGTGCGCCAGCGCCTGAGCGACCTGGGCGCCCAGCCCATGGCATCGACGCCGGCCGAGTTCGCCGCCTTCCTCCAGAAGGAAGACGCCAAGTGGGGCGAGGTGGTGCGCAAGGGCGCCATCGTGCTGGACTGAGCGCATGGGCATGACCGACATCGCCATGGCCGTGCCGCACTCGGCCGGCACGAGCAGGCCTGCGCGCACGCTGCCGCCCCTGGCTTGCGACAGCCACATGCACATCTTCGATGCGCGCTTTGCGCCGTCGCCGCACTGGCCGCGCACGCCTCCGCAGGCCGACGTGGCCATGTACCGTCAACTGCAGCGGCGCCTGGGCACCTCGCGCGCCGTGGTGGTCACGCCCTCGACCTATGGCACGGACAATGCCTGCACGCTGGATGCGCTGGAGCGCCTGGGCGATGATGCGCGCGGCGTGGCCGTGGTCGCCCACGATGTGGCCGATGCCGAGCTGGACCGGCTGGCCGCGCACCGCGTCTGCGGGCTGCGCGTGAACTTTGTCTCGCCGCAGTCCTGGGGCGAGACCACGGCCCACATGCTGGTCACGCTGGCGCACCGGATCGCACGGCTGGGCTGGCATGTGCAGGTCTTCGTGCAGCCCGAACAGCTGGTGGCGCTGGAGCCCGTGCTGGGCGCGCTGCCCGTGCCCCTGGTCGTGGACCACCTGGGCCGCATCGACCCGGCTGAAGGCATGGAGGGCGCGGCCCATGCCGCGCTGCGCCGGCTGCTCGATGGCGGCAACACCTGGGTCAAGCTCTCCGGCGCCTATATGCGTTCATCGGTGGGTGGCCCCTCCTATGCCGACATGCTGCCGCTGGGCCGCGACCTGGTGCGCGCCGCACCCGAGCGCCTGGTCTGGGGCAGCGACTGGCCGCACACCACCGAGGCGCCGGGCTCCGTCGACGATGCCGATCTGGTCGATCTGCTGCAGGCCTGGGCGGGCACGGACGAGGCCATGGACCGCATCCTGGTCGACAATCCAGCGCGCCTGTACGGTTTCAGCGCCATCCCCTGAAATCCCGAGAAAGACAAGCACCATGTTCCTGCTGCAAGCCCCCCAGGTCTGCGAACTCGAATCGTTCACCGCCATGCCCGACGCCCTGCGCCGCCCCGAGCGCAGCGACTGGGCCGATGCCAACCGGGGCGGCGCCGTCACCGACTCCTTCCTCGAGGGGCCGGTGTTCGACGGCGCCGGCAACCTGTACGTGGCCGACATTCCCTGGGGCCGCGTGTTCCGCATCGATCCGCAAGGCGCCTGGACCCTGGTGGCCGAGTACGACGGCGAGCCCAACGGCATGAAGTTCCTTGACGAGCGCACGCTGCTGATCACCGACTACAAGAACGGCCTGATGTGCCTGGAGGTGGCCACGGGGCGCGTCAGCCCCTATCTGCAGCGGCGCAACAGCGAGCGTTTCAAGGGCGTGAACGACCTGGTCTTCGATGCCGAAGGCAACCTCTACTTCACCGACCAGGGCCAGAGCGGCCTGCACGATCCCAGCGGCCGCCTGTACCGCCTGCGTCCGGACGGCCGGCTGGACCTGCTGCTGGCCAACGTGCCCAGCCCCAACGGCGTGGCGCTGTCGCCCGATGGCCGCGTGCTCTACCTGGCCGTGACGCGCGGCAACTGCGTCTGGCGCGTGCCCCTGCTGCCCGATGGCAGCGTGGCCAAGGTGGGGCAGTTCTTCACCTCCTACGGCCCCAGCGGCCCCGACGGGTTGGCCGTGGATGACCAGGGCCGGCTGCTGGTGGCCAACCCGGGCCTGGGCCTGGTGTGGGTGCTCAACCACCGTGCCGAGCCCGTGCAGGTGCTGCGTGGCGTGCCGGGAAGCTCGCTCACCAACCTGGCCTTTGGCGGTGCGGACCGCCGCACGCTGCATGTGACGGACTCCACGCACGGGCGCATTCTGCGTGTCCGGCTGGAGGCGCCGGGGCTGGTGCTGCACGGCTTGAACAAGGGCTGAGGCGGCCGTCGAGACCTTCTCAGCCGTCTCGGCCGTCTCAGCCGTCGCAACCGCTCCTCAGGGCCTGGCCGGCATGTCCAGGATCTCCCGGGTTTCCTGCAGCAGGCCTATCCACAGCTGCTCCTGCTGTATGCCGGCCTTGAGCACCAGGTGCTGCAGCCGCCGCTCGCGCGTGGGCGGCTTGTCCAGGAAGTCGCGCTGCTCCAGGCGCTGGTAGACGTCCAGCTGCGCCTGGTGCAGTGCCAGCAGCCGCTGCACTTCGTCCTGCAGTCCGCAGGGCCCCACCACCGCCTCGGCACGCAGGCGCACCATCCATTCCTCGCGCAGCGGCTTGGGGTCTTCCTGCTCGGCCACCCAGCGCTTGAGCTCCTTGCGGCCGGTGGGAAGGATGCGGTACTGGCGCTTGCGGCCCCGGCCGGATTCGGCGGGCAGGGCCTCTATCCATTGCGCCTCTTCCAGCCGCGCGAGTTCGCGGTAGATCTGCTGGTGCGTGGCATTCCAGAAATAGCCGATGGAGCGGTCGAAGCGCTCGGCAAGTTCCGAGCCCGAGCAGGGGTGCTCGACCAAGGCGGTGAGAAGGGCGTGTGGCAGGGACATCGGCAACAAAGGGACTGGCGCTGGGCGCCATCTTACGGGCCTGCATGGAGGCGCGGCCAAGCGCTGCGGTCATTTCTGCAATTTTTTGCGCAACCAGTTGCATAAATAAAGGAGGCTGACTACATTCATGCAATCAGTTGCATAAAAAAGCGAGACAGGCATGACCCACTACCCCCACCTGAATGCCGAACTGGACCTGGGCTTCACCACGCTCAGAAACCGCGTGCTCATGGGCTCCATGCACGTGGGCCTGGAAGAGGCGCCCAACGGTTTCGAGCGCATGGCCGCCTTCTACGCCGAGCGCGCGCGCGGCGAGGTGGGCTTGATCGTCACGGGCGGCATCGCCCCCAATGAGCGCGGCCGGCCCATGAAGGGCGGCGCCATGATGGTCAATGAGCACGAGGCGGACCAGCACCGCATCGTCACGCAGGCCGTCCATGCCGAGGGCGGCAAGATCGCCATGCAGATCCTGCACTTCGGCCGCTACGCCTACCAGCCCGGGCTGGTGGCGCCCAGCGCGCTGCAGGCGCCCATCAACCCCTTCGTGCCGCATGCGCTGACGGGCGACGAGGTGGAGCAGACCATCGAGGACTTCGTGCGCTGCGCAGCCCTGGCCCGGCACGCGGGCTACGACGGCGTGGAGATCATGGGCTCGGAGGGCTACCTGATCAACGAGTTCATCGCAGCGCGCACCAACCACCGCGATGACGAATGGGGCGGCAGCTACGCGGGCCGCATGCGCTTTGCGGTGGAGATCGTGCGGCGCACGCGCCAGCGCGTGGGGCGGGACTTCATCATCATCTACCGCCTGTCCATGCTGGACCTGGTGGAAGGCGGCTCCACGCTGGAGGAAGTGATCGCGCTGGCCCAGGCCATCGAGGCCGCGGGCGCCACGCTGCTGAACACGGGCATAGGCTGGCACGAGGCGCGCATCCCCACCATCGCCACCAAGGTGCCGCGCGCCGCCTATGCCTGGGTCACGCAGCGCGTGATGGGGCAGGTGGGCATCCCGCTGATCACCTCCAACCGCATCAACACGCCCGAAGTGGCCGAGCGCCTGCTGGCCGAGGGCTATGCCGACATGGTCTCCATGGCCCGGCCGCTGCTGGCCGATGGCGACTTCGTGCGCAAGGCACGCCAGGGCCGTGCCGACGAGATCAACACCTGCATTGCCTGCAACCAGGCCTGCCTGGACCATACCTTTGGCGGCAAGATCACCTCCTGCCTGGTCAACCCGCGCGCCTGCCATGAGACCGAGCTGGTGATTGCGCCCGCGCCCGCCGCCAAGCGCATCGCCGTGGTGGGCGCCGGCCCGGCGGGCCTGAGCTTTGCCGTCACCGCCGCGCAGCGCGGCCATGCGGTGACCTTGTTCGATGCGGCCAGCGAGATCGGCGGGCAGTTCAACATTGCCAAGAAGGTGCCCGGCAAGGAGGAGTTCCACGAGACGCTGCGCTACTTCCGCCGCCAGCTGGAGCTGGGCGGCGTGGCGCTGCAATTGGGCCACCGCGTGGAGGCGGCCCAGCTCATCGAGGGCGGCTATGACGAGATCGTGCTGGCCACGGGCATACGGCCGCGCGTTCCCGCCATCGACGGCGTGGACCATCCCAAGGTGCTCGGCTATCTGGACGTGCTGCAGGGCGACAGGCCCGTGGGCGAGCGCGTGGCCATCATCGGCGCGGGCGGCATCGGCTTCGATGTGGCCGAGTACCTGACCCATGCCGGCGACAGCGGCGCCGTGGCGCCCCGCAAGTTCTATGCGGAGTGGGGCATAGACACGGACTACGCCCAGGCCGGCGGCCTGGCGCAGCCGCAGGCCCAGCCCTCGCCGCGCCGCGTGCACCTGCTGCAGCGCAAGTCCACCAAGGTGGGCGACCAACTGGGCAAGACCACGGGCTGGATACACCGCACCTCGCTGAAGGCACGCAGCGTGGCCATGGGCTCGGGCGTGGCCTATGAGCGCATCGACGACGCCGGGCTGCACATCACCGTGGACGGCCAGCCGCAACTGCTGGAGGTGGACAACGTCGTGCTCTGCGCGGGCCAGGAGCCGCAGCGCGAGCTGCATGCGGCCCTGAGCGCGGCGGGCTGCAGCGTGCACCTGATCGGCGGCGCCGACGTGGCGGCCGAACTCGACGCCAAGCGCGCCATCGTGCAAGGCACCACGCTGGCGGCCAGCCTTTGAGGGCGCCGCCCGATTCCGTTTTCCACCTCAACCACCAGGAGACAAGCATGTCCCAGCCCCCGAAGAACGCCCATCCCGCAGTCGCCCGCTCCCTGGAGCTGTGGCATCGCATGGTTGCCGCCAGCGACCTGGGCGAGCTGCACACCATCGTCCATCCCGATGCGGTGTTCCGCTCGCCCATGGCCAACACGCCCTATGCCTCGGCAGCCGCGCTGATGCTGGCGCTGTCCACCGTGGTCCAGGTCTTCGAGAACTTCACCTACCACCGCCAGATGGCCAGCGATGACGGCCTGGACGTGGTGCTGGAGTTCAGCGCCAGCGTGGGTGGCAAGAACCTCAAGGGAATCGACTTCATCCGCTTCGACGAGCAGGGGCTGATCCGGGAATTCGAGGTCATGGTGCGCCCCATGAGCGGCCTGCAGGCCCTGGGCTCGGAGATGGGCAAGCGGCTGGGCGACAAGCTTCCCGCCTTCAAGGCCGTGGCCTGAGGGCAGGGCGTGCCATGAAAAACGCCCCCGAAGTTTCGGGGGCGTTTTGCCGTGGGCGTCAGCCGGTCAGAGCGTGCCGGCCTTCTGGCGGGCGATGGCATCGGCCACGCCCTTGCCGTAGGCGGGGTCAGCCTGGGTGCAGTGCGCTATGTGCTTTTGCACGATGTGCTCGGACACGCCGGCGATGTTGCGCGCCGTGTTCTCGAACAGGCGCTGCTGCGCATCGGGCGTGAGCAGGCGGAACAGGTCGCCGGGCTGGGTGAAGTAGTCGGCATCGTCCTCGCGGTAGTTCCAGCGGTCGGCCGCGCCGTTGAGGGCCAGCGGCGGCTCGGCGAAGGCCGGCTGCTCCTGCCACTCGCCCTTGGTGTTGGGCTCGTAGGCGATGGTGCCGCCGTAGTTGCCGTCCACGCGCATGGCGCCGTCCCGGTGGTAGGCGTGGTAGGGGCAGCGCGGCGCGTTCACGGGGATCTGGTGGTGGTTCACGCCCAGGCGGTAGCGCGCGGCATCGCCGTACGAGAACAGGCGCGACTGCAGCATGCGGTCGGGCGAGGGGCCGATGCCCGGCACCAGGTTGGCCGGCGTGAACGAGGCCTGCTCCACATCGGCGTGGTAGTTGCGCGGGTTGCGGTTGAGCTCCATCACGCCCACTTCGATCAGCGGGTAGTCCTTCTTGCTCCAGACCTTGGTCAGGTCGAAGGGGTGGAAGCGGTAGGTCTCGGCTTCATGCTCGGGCATGATCTGCACGCACAGCTTCCAGCGGGGGAACTCGCCGCGGTCGATGGCCTCGAGCAGGTCGCGCTGGCTGCTTTCACGGTCGGAGGCGACGACGGAGGCCGCCTCGGAATCGGTGAAGTTCTCGATGCCCTGCTGGCAGACCCAGTGGAACTTGACCCAGTGGCGCTCGTTGCTGGCGTTGATGAAGCTGTAGGTATGCGAGCCGAAGCCGTGCATGTGGCGGTAGCCGCGCGGAATGCCCCGGTCGCTCATGACGATGGTGATCTGGTGCAGCGCCTCGGGCAGGCCGGTCCAGAAGTCCCAGTTGTTCTCGGGCGAGCGCAGGTTGGTGTAGGGATCGCGCTTGACGGCCTTGTTCAGGTCCGGGAACTTGAGCGGGTCGCGGAAGAAGAACACCGGCGTGTTGTTGCCCACCAAGTCCCAGTTGCCTTCCTCGGTATAGAGCTTGACGGCGAAGCCACGGATATCGCGCTCGGCGTCGGCCGCGCCGCGTTCGCCGGCCACGGTGGAAAAGCGCGCGAACACTTCGGTCTGCTTGCCGATGTCGGAGAACACCTTGGCGCGGGTGTAGCGCGTGATGTCACCCGTCACGGTGAAGGTGCCGAAGGCGCCCGAGCCCTTGGCGTGCATGCGGCGCTCGGGAATCACTTCGCGGTTGAAGTGGGCCATTTTTTCCAGATGCCACAGGTCCTGCAGCAGCATCGGGCCACGCGGGCCGGCCGTGAGCGAGTCCTGGTTGTTGGCAACCGGGGCACCTGCGGCGGTGGTGAGCTTGTGGGTCATGGTCTCTCCTTGATCGAGGGGTGGTAGCGGCGCCGGCTTGCACGCAGGCAGCGCGGCGCTTGGAAAATCAATAGCTGCGTGCTATCGAATTGCTTTTATTGTTGTTTCGTTCTATGGATGCGGCAAGGCTTTGGCGATTGGCAAATCTCAACTGCGCCATAGCCAAAAAATTTCACCGCACCCCGCCTGCGTCGTGCCGGGCATGCTTTTTGCCAAGGCATTGTGTTGCGCGGGCGGATGCGGCCCGTGTAGGCCGTCGCCCTGTCAGCCCGAGACCAGCTTGTGGACCAGATCGGCGGCCGTGGAGGCGCCGTACTTGCGCATCAGCCGTGCGCGGTAGATCTCCACCGTGCGGTGGCTGATGGCCAGGGCACGGCCGATTTCCTTGGAGGTCAGGCCTTCCAGCAGGCGGGCGGCCACCTCGCGCTCGCGCCCCGTGAGTTCGGCCTTGACGGGGCGCTGGGCGCTGAGGTCCTCGAAGCTCCAGATGCCCGAGGCATGCGGGTCGCTGCGGTCCAGCGTGCGGCCCGTGACATGGCACCAGAACGTTTCGCCGTTGGCGCGCTTCATGATGCGGTTGTCCGAATAAAAGCCCCTTGCATTGAGAATGGGCGCGATGCGCGCGCCCAGCCGCTCATACTCGTCGGCGCTGGGGTAGAGGATCTGGAAGGTCTGGCCGATCAGCACCTCGCGCGAGGCCTCGAACATCTCGCAGACCTGGCGGTTGCAGTCGATCATGGTGCGGTTGCGCGAGATCACGAGACCGACGGGGGCGGCCTCGAACGCCAGCCTGTAATCTATATCCATGGGCAAATCTTTACGAAAAACTACTTATGCAAGTACGTAGTATCGTAGCGCATCCAATCTGAAGGAGACATGTGTGAAAAAGCTCTACCCCTCTGCGGAGCAGGCGCTCCAGGGCGTCGTGGCCGACGGGCAATTGCTGGCTGTGGGAGGCTTCGGCCTGTGCGGCATTCCCGAGGCCCTGATCGACGCGCTGCGTGACAGCGGCGTCAAGGGCCTGACGGTGATTTCCAACAACGCGGGCGTGGACGGCTTTGGCCTGGGCAAGCTGCTGGAGACGCGCCAGATCAAGAAGATGATCTCGTCGTATGTGGGCGAGAACAAGGAGTTCGAGCGCCAGTACCTGGCCGGCGAGCTGGAGCTGGAATTCACGCCCCAGGGCACGCTGGCCGAGAAGCTGCGCGCAGGCGGCGCCGGCATTCCCGCCTTCTTCACCAAGACCGGCGTGGGCACCATGGTGGCCGAGGGCAAGGAGCTGCGCGAGTTCGACGGCGAGACCTATGTGATGGAGCGCTCGCTCGTGCCCGATGTCTCCCTGGTCAAGGCCCACCGTGCCGACAAGAGCGGCAACCTGCAGTTCCGCCTGACGGCGCGCAACTTCAACCCTGCCGCCGCCACGGCCGGCAAGGTCTGCATCGTGGAAGTGGAGGAGGTGGTCGAGGTCGGCGAGATCGCACCGGACGACATCCACCTGCCCGGCATCTACGTGCACCGCATCGTGCACAACCCGAACCCCGAAAAGCGCATCGAAAAGCGCACCATCACAGAAAAACAAGGAGCCTGACCATGCCGTGGACCCAAGACCAGATGGCCGCCCGCGCGGCCCAAGAACTCGAAGACGGCTTCTACGTCAACCTGGGCATCGGCATTCCCACCCTGGTGGCCAACCACACGGGTGACAAGGAAGTGTGGCTGCAGTCCGAGAACGGCATGCTGGGCATCGGCCCCTTCCCGACCGAGGATGCCGTGGACGCCGACCTGATCAACGCCGGCAAGCAGACCGTGACGACGATTGCCGGCTCGTCCATCTTCGGCAGCGACCAGTCGTTCGCCATGATCCGCGGCGGCAAGATCAACCTGTCCATCCTGGGCGCCATGCAGGTGTCCGAGAAGGGCGACCTGGCCAACTGGATGATCCCCGGCAAGATGGTCAAGGGCATGGGCGGCGCCATGGACCTGGTGGCGGGCGTCAAGCGCGTCATCGTGCTCATGGAGCATGTGGCAAAGAAGAAGGACGGCACGACCGACCTCAAAATTCTTCCCGCCTGCACTCTGCCTTTGACCGGCGTGGGCGTGGTGGACCGTATCATCACCGACCTGGGAGTGATGGACGTGACGCCGCAGGGCCTGAAGCTCGTGGAACTGGCCCCCGAAGTGAGCTTCGAGGACATCCAGTCTAAGACCGGCGTGACGCTGATTCGCTGATGTTGCCGTGCTGTGCAGTGCCTGCCTGGTGCAGGCCTGCGCGACAAGAGCCCGCCTTGCGCGGGCTCTTTTGCTTATATTTCAGATTTCGAGCCAATGGGAGCCTCTATGACGGATGTCGCGGCCGTGCGCAATCCACCGACAGCGCAGGGATGGAAGGACGAGGGCGTGCATTTCCTGCGCGCCGTCACCGACATGGCCGAGCATTGCAACGTGGTGACCGGCGAGCCCATCTTCAACGACAAGGGCGTCAAGCTCGTGGACAAGGGCGCGCGCATCGACAGCAACATGTACGAGCGCCTGGTCAAGCACAAGCTGCGCGACCCCATCGACAAGCACCTGGGCGTGGACAACCGCGTGGACGTGCTGGCCATCGAGGCCCAGGCCATGGTGCAGTGCGAAACCGTGGACCTGATGCGCCGCCTGGTGCAGTCGCTGGGCGGCACGGACCGGCTGCTGGCGCCGCTGCGCCTGATGGTGCTGCCGCCGCAGATCGCCTTCAAGCTCACGGTCATGCGCGAGCAGCGCCCCGAGCTGTTCGCCCACAGCCTGCAGATGATGCTGGTGGCCGTCTACCTGGCGCTGCAAAGCGAATGGAGCGAGCGTGAATGCGGCCCGCTGGCCACGGCGGCCCTGCTGCACGATGTGGGCATGCTCTACATGGACCCGGCCTGGACCGACCCCAACTACCGGCTCACGGGCGCCGAGCGCAAGCACCTGGTGGCGCACTCGGTCACGGGCATGCTCATCATGCGGGGCGCGGGCGCGTATTCGCAGGACGTGGAAATGGCCGTGCTCGAGCACCACGAGCGCATGGACGGCACGGGCTATCCGCGCGGCGTGCATGGCGAAGCCATCTCCAAAATGGGCCGGATCCTGTTGCTGGCCGAGGTGGTCTCGGCCTTCTTCGACAAATTCCAGGACCTGCCCGGCCAGCGCCTGTCGCTGATGCTGCGCATGAACCACCGCCGCTATCCGGCCGATCTGGTCGGCATCCTGCTGCCGCTGCTTTACGACGAGATCTCGCCGGGCACGCCGCTGCCGCCGCTGCAGGCCGAGGTCACGCACAGCGTGGCAGCGCTGTCGGCCGCCTTCCAGATGTGGGACACGTTCAGCCAGGCCTTTCCCGAGCGCTGGCAGGCCATGCCCGACCACCAGGCGGCCGTCTACATCGACTCCAGCATCGGCAGCCTGCAAAAGCAGCTGGCCGAGGCCGGCCTGCACCCGAACCAGCAGACCGACCTGCTGGCCTACCTCAAGGACGACGTGCAGGGCATGAGCGAGCTGGCACTGCTCAGCCGCGAGGCCCTGTGGCAGCTGCAGGCCATTGTCAACGCCTGCCTGCGCCGCTGGCCCGCCATCAACGCCCGCACCCACGCCGTGGACACGGCGGTCGCGCAATGGTGCGAAGCCTGCATGCAGATCGACGCCACGCCGCCGCCGGGTGGGGCAGCAGGAACAACTGCGCATTGAGGCAGCCGGGCTTGCCCGGCTTTTTTACGGCCGTGGAGCTGTGGGGAAATCAAGAGTGCTGTATATTTGTACAGTATCTTGAGAATTCCCCATGACCACGACACACGCCTTTCAACCTGCGCAGTCTGCCTCCCTGGCGGGCGCGGCGCGTGTGCTGCCTCAGTTGCAGGGCGTGTGGCGTGGCGATGGCTGGCAGCAGGCGCTGCAGCAGCGGGTCCAGCCTTCGGGCCATGCGCTGCTGGATGCGCAATTGCCGGGCGGGGGCTGGCCGCTGGGCGCCATGGTCGAGCTGCTGCAGCCCGCCCATGGCCATGCCGAATGGCCGCTGCTGCTGCCGGGCCTGGCGGCCCTGATGCAGCGCAGCGCGGGCCAGGTGGTGCTGGTGGCGCCGCCTTGCAGGCCTTTTGCTCCGGGACTGGAAGCGGCGGGCGTGGCGGCGCACCGGCTGTGCTGCGTGGAGGCCGATACCCACCCTGGCGCCCACCCCGGCGCCCACCCGGCAGGCGATGGGGCAGGGCTGGCCTGGGTCTGTGAGCAGGCACTGCGCTGCCGCGACGTGCTGGCCGTGCTGGCCTGGCTGCCGGCCGGTCTGCCCATGGCCACGCTGCGCCGGCTGCAATGGGCGGCCGCTGCGCAGGGGCGCATTCTGTGGCTGTGGCGCGAGGCCTCGGCCGCCCTGCAGACGGTGGCCTCGCCCGCGCCGCTGCGGCTGCGCGTGGAGACAGAGTTGGGGGAGCCGGGCGAAGGCGGCACGCCAGCCTGCCTGCGCGTGCAGTTGCTCAAGCGCCGGGGGCCTGCGCTGGAGCATCCCTTGAAACTGCCGCTGCACCACTGGGCCTGGCAGGACGTGCTGCAGGCCCAGGCCCTGCGGCGCACCCGGCAGGCGGGCGAGGCGCAGCGCTGGCTTCATGGACACGGGCAACTGCTGCCCGCCGAGGCGCCCGCCCTGCAGGCGGCAGCGCACACCCTGGGATGAGATGCCATGGCACAGCCGAATCAAGCACTGCACTGGATTGCCTGGCCGCTGCATGCCGCGCAGGGCGATGGCCAGGGCAACGGCGACAGTGATGGCAAAGGCAGTGCCTGCGCGCAGCAGGCCTGGTGGGCCCTGCGCTGGACGCCGCGCGTGGCCGTCTGGCAGGGCGCAGGGCAGGCCGTGGCGCTGATGGAGGTGGGCAGCGTGGAGCGCCTGTGGGGCGGCCGCCAGTCCATGCTGCTGGGCCTGCTGCGCGCTCTGCGTGAACAGCAGCCTGACACAGGGCAGGCAGGCAGCCCGCAGATGCCGGTCTGGGCCCGGGCCGCCACGGCCTGGCAGGCGCTGGCGCGTCTGCGCTGGCGCATGCAGGGCGACGGCCTGCGCCAGCCCTGGCCGCCTGCCGATGCCCTGCCGATCTGGACCCTGCCCGCGCTCGAACCCCATGCGCCGGCCCTGGAGCGCATGGGCTGCCGCCGCTGGGGCGAGCTGCGCGCCCTGCCGCGCGCGGGCCTGGCGCGGCGCATCGGGCTGCCGGCCCTGCTGGCGCTGGACCAGGCCTATGGCAGCAGCCCCCATGCGCTGGACTGGCTGGAGCTGCCCGAGCACTTTGCATTGCGCGCCGACCTGGGCTATCCGGCCAGCGACGCCCAGGCCCTGCTGCAGGCCGCCCGGCCCCTGCTGCGCGCGCTGCAGGCCTGGCTGCAGGCCCGCCACCAGGGCGTGCTGGGCCTGCAACTGCGCTGGCACCACGATCTGCGGCGCGTGGACGGCACGCAACTGCCGGCCTGGGAAGCGCTGGACATCCGCACGGCCCGGCCCGCCCAGGCGCTGGAGCACATGGAGCGCCTGCTGCGCGAACGCCTGGCCCGTACGCCCTGGCGCGCGCCTGCGGACATGCTGGAGCTGGTGGCGCTGGACACCGCGCCTTTCGCGGCCGATGCCGGCAGTTGCCTCCCACCGGCCGCGCCCGGTCCGGCGCCGCTGGGCGAGGCGGCAGGCGCGGCAGATGGGGCAGGCGCGGCCAGCGGCATCGCCTGGCATGAATGGGTGGAGCGCGTCTCGGCCCGCCGTGGCGCGCAGGGCGTGCGGGTGGCGCAGCTGCAATCGGACCACCGGCCCGAGGCCATGCAGCGCTGGACCCCGGCCTGCGAGGCCCTGCAGACCCCGCAGGCACCGCGGCGGCCCGCGCACGCGCGCAAGGCGGCCAACCCCTGGCAGGGCCTGCTGCCGCCCTGGCTGCTTGATCCGCCCCAGCCGCTGCTCCTGCAGGGCAGCCGCCCCTGCTGGCAGGGGCCGCTGCAATTGCTGGCCGGCCCCTATCGGCTGGAGGCCGGCTGGTGGGGAGAGCCGCAGGCCGATGCGGCGCTGGCCGTGCGTGACTATTTCGTGGCCAGCAACGCGGCTGTCGGCCATGTCTGGATCTACCGCGAGCGCACGCCTGCATCGGAGCGGCTGCCAGGCATGCCGGCCCTGCTGTCGCCCGCCGCCTGGTTTGCGCAAGGCATCTATGGCTGAACAGGACATCCTGCTGGAGCCGCCGCCCCCGCAGCTGCAGCGGCTGCAGCCCCCGCCCCAGGCCACCGGGCCGGTGTCCGGCATGGCATCGGGCCCGGGCCTGCCCGGCTATGCGGAGCTGCACTGCCTGTCGAACTTCAGCTTTCTGCGCGGCGCCTCTTCGCCGGCCCAACTGGTGCAGCGCGCCAAGGCCCTGGGCTACCAGGCGCTGGCCCTGACCGACGAATGCTCGGTGGCCGGCGCCGTGCGGGCCTTCGAGGCCGCGCGCGACTGCGAGATGGCCCTGATCCATGGCAGCGAATTTGCCTGGGGCCCGCTGCGCGTGGTGGCGCTGGCGCGCGATCTGAACGGCTGGGGCAACCTCTGCGAATTCATCAGCGCGGCGCGCGCCCGTGCCGACAAGGGCCGGTACCTGGTCGATGCCGACAGCCCCTGGCATCTGCTGCGTGAAGGCTGCGAATGCATCGTCCTGCCACAGTGCGCGCTGCTTCCAGCCGGCGATGTGCCTGCCATCGCCCAGGCCGTGCAGGCCGCCGTGGCGCAGCTGGGGCCGGGCTGCTGGCTGGGCGTGGAGCTGCTGCTGGCGCCCGACGACAGCCTGTGGCTGCAAAGCCTGCAGGACGTGGCAGGGTTAATGGGCCTGTCCTGCGTGGCATGCGGCGACGTGCACATGCATGCGCGCTCGCGCAAGCCGCTGCAGGACCTGGTGACGGCGCTGCGCCTGGGCTGCACGGTGGCCGAATGCGGCTTCGAGCTGCATCCCAATGCCGAGCGCCATCTGCGCTCGCGCTTGCGGCTGGGCGGCATCTATCCGCGCGCCATGCTGGATGCAACCTTGCAGATTGCCGCGCGCTGCGATTTCAAGCTCAGTGAGATCAGCTACCACTATCCGCAGGAAAGCGTGCTGCCCGGCATGGACGCGCGCCAGACCCTGGCCTGGCATACCTGGCAGGGAGCGGCGGGGCGCTATCCGCAAGGCATTCCCGAATCGGTCGCCAAGCAATTGAAGGATGAGCTGGAGCTGATCGCCGAATGCCGCTACGAGATGTACTTTCTCACCGTGCACGACATCGTGCGCTATGCGCGCAGCGAAGGCATCCTGTGCCAGGGGCGCGGTTCGGCCGCGAACTCGGCCGTCTGCTATTGCCTGGGCATCACGGCCGTGGACCCGAACAAGACCACGCTGCTGATGGCGCGCTTCATCAGCCGCGAGCGCAGCGAGCCCCCAGATATCGACGTGGACTTCGAGCACGCGCGGCGCGAGACCGTCATCCAGTACATCTACGAAAAATACGGCCGCGGCCGTGCGGCGCTGACGGCCGTGGTCAGCTGCTGGCGCACGCGCGGCGCGCTGCGCGACGCGGGCAAGGCCCTGGGCGTGGATGCGGTGCTGATCGACGCCATGGCCCGGCAGCACCACTGGTTCAGCGATGCCGAGGACCAGGCGGCCGAGCCGGAGCCCGAACCCGATGACCCCGCCCTGGGCTGGGTGCGCTCCAAGCTGCTGCGCCTGGCCCGGCTGCGCGAGCGGCTGGGCTACGACTGCCCGCAACTGTCGCCCCAGCGTGCGCGGCTGTGGCTGGAGCTGGCCTTGCAGCTGCGCGACAGCCCGCGCCACCTGAGCCAGCATGTGGGCGGCTTTGTGCTGACCGACGGGCCGCTGACGCGGCTGGTGCCCGTGGAGCCGGCCGCCATGGAGGGCCGCTCGGTCATCCAGTGGGACAAGGACGATCTGGACACCATGAAGCTGCTCAAGGTCGATGTGCTGGCCCTGGGCATGCTCACCGTGCTGCGCGGCAGCCTGCACGCGCGCGCCGCGCTGCGCGGCCCGCGCTGGGAGCTGGCCGACATTCCCAAGGACGACCCGGCCACCTACGACATGATCTGCCGCGCCGACACCGTGGGCACCTTCCAGATCGAGAGCCGGGCGCAGATGAGCATGCTGCCCCGGCTGCAGCCGCGCGAGTTCTACGACCTGGTGGTCGAGGTCGCCATCGTGCGGCCCGGCCCCATACAGGGCGGCATGGTCCATCCCTATCTTCAGGCGCGCGAGCGTCGGCGGCAGGGCGGCGAGCTGGTCCTGGAAAAGCCTGCGCTCGAGAAGGCGCTCAAGCGCACGCTGGGCGTGCCCATTTTTCAGGAGCAGGTGATGCAGATCGCCATGATCGCGGCGAACTTCTCGGCGGGCGATGCCGACGAGCTGCGCCGCTCCATGGCGGCCTGGCGGCGCAAGGGCGGCGTGCACCGCTTCGAGCGTCTGTTGATAGACGGCATGCTGGCCAACGGCTACAGCGCCGAATTTGCCCAGGCCATCTTCCGCCAGATGCTGGGCTTCGGCGAATACGGCTTCCCAGAAAGCCATGCCTACAGCTTCGCCATGCTGGCCTATGCCAGCGCCTGGCTCAAGCGCCATGAGCCGGCCTGTTTCCTCATGGCCTTGCTCAATGCCCAGCCCATGGGCTTCTACACCCCCTCGCAACTGATCCAGGATGCGCGCCGCCACGGCGTGCGCGTGCTGCCCGTCGATGTGCGCCACAGCGACTGGGACTGCACGCTGGAGGCGCCGCACGAGCGCATTGCCGGCGTCGAGCTGCCGCAGCCGGCCGTGCGCCTGGGGCTGTGCATGGTGGCGCAGCTGCCAAAGACTTCGGGCGAGCGCGTGGCCCAGGTCCGCGCGCAGGCGCCGTTCAGGAGCACCGAGGACCTGGCCCTGCGCGCCCGGCTGCAGCGCGCCGAGCTGCAGGCCCTGGCGGCGGCCGATGCGCTGCAGGGCCTGTCAGGCCACCGCCGCCAGCAGATGTGGGATGCGGCGGCCCTGCAGGTGCAGCCCCCGCTGTTCGCGGGCGTGCCCGTGCACGAGGCGCCCGTGCAACTGGCCGCCGCGCCCGAGGGCGAGGAAATCCTGTTCGACTACGCGGCCACGGGCCTGAGCCTGCGCCGCCACCCGCTGGCCCTGCTGCGTGACCGCCTGCGCCGCCACGGGCTTCGCACGGCGCTGGAGCTGCGCGACACGCTGGCGGGCATGCGCGTGCGGGCCTGCGGCATCGTCACCGTGCGCCAGCGCCCGCCCACGGCCAAGGGCACGGTCTTCATCACGCTGGAGGACGAGACGGGCACGGTCAACCTGGTGGTCTGGCCCGATACCGTCACGCGCTGGGGCGAGCCCTTGCTGGACGCGCGGCTGCTGGCGGTCGAGGGCATCTGGCAAAGCAGCTCTGACTGGGGCGGCGGCAAGGACTGCGGCGAGTCAGTGCCTGCAGAGCAGGCCAGCCAGGAGGTGCCCGCCGTGCGCCATCTCATCGTGCACCGCGCCCGCGACATGAGCCGCTGGCTGGGCCGCCTGGGCGGCGCCGGCGTGGCGAGCCGCAATTTCCACTGAGGGCTGTTGCCGTTGCTGCGGCTGCCGAAGCAGGCTCAGGCCATGCGGGCGTCGGCGCGGATGTCGGGCATCTGGTCGATACGCTTGCCGAACCAGCCTATGCGCTCGGTCTGGCGCACATCCAGCCTGGGCACGTAGGGCTTGATGTCGAGCACGGGCGTGCCGTCCAGCATGTCGTTGCCCAGGAAATGCAGCAGCAGTCCTTCGCGCCGCACCAGGCGCACGATGGACAGGCCCAGCCGGTTGGGCCGCGCCGGGGCGCGCGTGGCGAACACGCCGTGGCTGCTGTCGTCCATGAAGGGCACGACTTCCAGCTTTTCCACGGCCTGGTGCAGGTGGGTGATGAGGATCAGGTAGTCAAAGCCTTCGATGTCGCGCAGCCCGGCCTCGAACTCGGGCAGCAGCTCCACGCGGCCTGCCTCGTCGGCCGCGCCTGCCGTCTGTATGGGCATGCCCACCGGATCGGTGAAGCGGCTGCGCACATGGCCGATGGGGCGGCAGCCTATGGCTTGCGCGGCGGCATCGCTCATGCGCTGGCGGTGCCCTGGGGATTGAGCAGGCGCGTCAGCGCTGCGATATCGGCCGCAGCCGCCATGCGCGACGTGGTTTCTATGGAGCGGTAATGCCTGACGATGGCCTCGCCCGTGGCCGTGAGCGAGGCGCCGCCGCCATGGGCGCCGCCTGCGCTGGTGTTGACGGCCGGCGTCTGCAGCGCGCGGTTCATCTCGTCCACGAGCACCCAGGCGCGCCGGTAGGACATGCCCAGCGAACGGGCTGCGGCCGAGATGGAGCCCGCCTCGGCGATGGATTCGAGCAACTGCACCTTGCCGGGTCCGATGGCAATGGTGCTGTCGTTGTATACGCGCAGGCGGAACTGGACTTTGGAGGACATGGGAGAAGGGCTGGGCACGGCAAAAGCGGGTTAACGGCGAAGGTTAAGCGAAATCAACGGTCTGCGCCGCGATGGGGCTAAGGGGAAATACGCAATGCATGGCCTGCTACAGCGGGGCGGGTCATATGCGCTGTGCGCCGCCGCCGTTCGCAACGGCTGTGGCCCTCATGGTACTGATGGCTCGCACGGTCGGCGTTGCCACTCTTGCCAGACTGCACGCTGGCCCAAGCCCCGGCTCACATAGGCGCGCGGTGATCATGGTCTTGCTGGCCAGCGCCTGGGGACGGCCGTTCGTGGCGTTCCCAGGGCGCGCTGCAGCTGAAGGCCGGGCAGGCCTTCCTACTTCTTGCCGGCGTCTGCCAGCAGGCGCTGGCATTGCGCATCTTCCTCGGCAGCCGGCACCGTCAGCGGCACCAGGGCCAGGGCGGCGGGTGCCACCACGGCGGCGGCCACGGCCGCGCCCGCACGCAGCAGCAGCGGGCCGGGCTCCACGCCCACCTTGGGGTTGGCGAAGCTGCCGCGCACATACAGGGGCGTGCGCAGCGAGAAGAACTTCCACTTCAGCGATTCGGGCTTGATGTGCAGATCCATGGTCTCCTGCGCCAGGCTGATCTGGCCTGTGGCCTCCACGATCGCCTCCGGCGTCGCCAACTTGACGTTGCGCGTGCGTGCCAGGCCGTTCTGCACGGACAGGTCGGCCACGGCGCAGTTGAGCTGGACTTCCTTGTCGGCACCGAACAGCTTGGTCACCACCACGCTGCCCAGGTTGAGCGCGGCCAGGTCCAGCAGTTGCTTGCTGAAGCGCCCGTCGCGCACATACAGGCGCATGTCGCCGGAGCTGGTGCCCAGCCATTCGGCCATGGACTGGCCTCGGCCCTCCAGGGCGATGGCGCCATCCATGCTGCCCAGGCTTTTCTTCATCAATTCGATCTCGGGGAACAGGGCCGACAGCTGCAGCCCCTGGACCTTGCCCTGGAGGTTGGCCTTGGGCGGCTTGGCGCCGCTGTCCACCATGGCCTGCAGGTCCAGCTTGCCCTTGGCCATGCCGAAGCGCAGCGGCGCCAGGCGCAGCACACCGTTGTCCATGACGGCATGTACGCTGAAGTTCTCGATGGGCAGGGCCTGGGGACGCTCGATGCGGTCACTCTGGAAGTGCACATCCATATCCATGGCATTCCACTTGCTGGTGTCGAAGCGCTGCGTGGGCAGGGTCTTGCCGCTGGCCGCCTGCCGGCTTTTCTGGTCCTGCCTGGTGGACGGTGCTCCTACCACCGGCCCCAGGTCGGCCAGGCGCAGCTTGCGCGATGCCAGCTTGCCGCTGAGCTTGGGCCGGGGCTTGCCGGATGCGTAATGCAGCGAGCCGCGCAGATCGCTCTGGCCCACGCGGCCCTCGAAGTTTTCGTAGTCCCACTCGGCGCGGCCGGGCTGCAGGCTGCCGACCAGATGGCCGTTGGTGTCGAAAGGCGGTGTGCGCGGCAGCAGCAGGCCGGTCAGTGGGAACAGGTCGGCCATGCTGGAGCCGCGCAGGTGCACCTGCAGGTCCATGCCCTTGAGTGCCCTGGGATTGTCGAGAATGCCCTCGGCCCGTGCGCGCAGGCTGCCCGCATGGGCCCACAGCTTGACCGGAAAGCGTGCCTGCTCGCTTTGCAGGTCCAGCACGGGGCCGATGAGGCCCTGGGCCTCGACCGTGGCCTTGGCGATGCGGCCGGTCAGGCCGACGCGCATGCCATACGGAAAGTCTGGACTGGGCGGCCGTACAAGGCTGTCCAGGCGTGCGCGCACTGCCATCTGGCGCATGCCATCGCTCCAGCCCACCAGGCCGCCGCGCAGGCTCAATTGCGCTACCTGAAAACGCCAGCGCGGCCCTGTGTGCTCCGGGCGCTTGAAGGTCCAGTTGTTGCTGCCATCCTTGCGCCGTGCAAAGACCAGGTCAGGCCCTTCGAGCTGCAGATGGTCCAGCAGCACGTGCCGGCCCAGCAGCGGCCACAGCCGCAGGCTGGCCGTGGCGCGGGCTGCTGTGGCCATGGTGGCGGCGTCGCGCGGGGGAGGGGCCATTTTCTCGTCGGCCAGGACGATGCTGTCGCTGTCGATACTGGGCGCGGAAGGGCTGGCCTGCGAGTCCTTGTCCTTGCCTTCGTCCTTGTCCGTGCCCTTGTCCTTCGCCTTTCCCCTGGGTTGTTCCTTGGCTTTCTCCTCGGGCAAGCGGCCCTTGTTCAACTGGTCGGGCGGCGCAGGCAGGGCTGGCAGCTCGCCACTGCCCTTGGCCGGCTCCTGCTCAACCTCCCAGCCTTCGGGCTGGCCCAGCGTCAGCTGCTCGGCCTGGACAGTGACGCCAGGAATCCAGTGACGCCAGCCCTGGTCCAGCGGCTGGGGCCAGTTCCATTGCACCCGCAGGTCGCCTTCAATCGCGAAATGCCGGCCGGTGCTTTCACTGACCCGCTCATTGATCCAGGGCTTGGCGCGGTTCCAGTCATAGGTGGCAATCAGGACCACGACCAGCGCCAGCAGCAGCACCAGGGCCGAGACCATCCACACGAGGATGCGCAGCCAGCGGCGGCGCGGCGGGCGGGGTGTGGGCTTGGATGCCGGCGTGGGGGAGCTGTCGGTCGCTGTGTCGGTCATGGCGCAGGGGGCCGCTAAATGGAGTTCGGTCCATCCTAGCGCCGCAAAACCGCTTGCCAAGGTCCGGGACGCGCTGGCGGGCAGCCGGCAGGCCCGCATACAGGAGATTGGCCTACAGCGCGGCCTGCCGTGGCAAAAGCGCTGTCATCACCGTGTCTCCTGGCCTTGGCGCAGCCGGGTGGATGCCAGGGCGGCCACCACCAGCAGGCCCGCCATGATGAACAGGCCGTTGCGCGTGCTGCCCGTGGCCTGTTCGATCATCCCCATCACCGTGGGGCCGATGAAGCCGCCCACCAGTCCGCAGGTATTGACCAGGGCAATGCCGCCCGCCAGCCCCGCACCCGCCAGCCGCGAGGCCGGGAACAGGAAGACGACGGACTGCACCACGAAGAACATCAGCGCCGTGAGGCTGAAGCCCAGCAGCCCCAGCGCGGGCGAGGCCTTGCCCGCCAGCGCCGCCAGCAGCAGGCCTGCAGCCATGGTGCCCATGCCCGCCAGCAGCATGCGCCGGCAGCGCTGCGGGTGGGTGGCAAAGCGCGGCAGCCAGGCCGCACCGATGGCCGCTGCGATCCAGGGCACGGAGTTGAGCGTGCCGATCTGCAGCGGCGAGAGTTGGCCGTAGGTGCCGATGATGCCGGGCAGGAAGAAGATCACCGTATAGATGCTGATCTGGTGGCAGAAGTAGACAAGGATGGCCAGCCAGATCTGGCGGTCACGCAGGCAGTCCCGGAGCGAGTGGCCCACCTGGCCGGCGCTGGCCTGCTGGTCCTGCTCGGCCTGCAGGCGTTGCAGTACCTCGCGCGATTCGGCGGCCGTCAGCCAGGGCGCGCTGGCCGGGCCGTCGGGCAGCTTCTTCCAGACCACCCAGGCCAGGGCCACGGCGGGCAGGCCCTCGATCACGAACATCCATTGCCAGCCGTGCCAGCCCAGGAAACCGTCCATCTGCAGCAGCGCGCCGCCCACGGGGCCGCTGAGGATGTTGGCAATGCACACGCCCAGCAGGAAGTAGCCGATGGCGCGGGCCCGTTCCTCGCGGCCGAACCAGTAGGTCAGGTAGAGCATCACGCCGGGGAACAGCCCCGCCTCGGCCGCGCCCAGCAGCACGCGCATCACGTAGAACGAGGTCTCTCCGGTGATGAAGGCCATGCCGGCCGACAGCAGGCCCCAGGTCACCATGATGCGGGTGATCCAAAAGCGCGCGCCCACCCTGTGCATGATGAGGTTGCTGGGCACTTCCAGCAGGGCGTAGCTCAGGAAGAACAGCCCCGCGCCCAGGCCGTAGGCGGCCGCCGAGATGCCCAGGTCCACCTCGATGTGCGACTTGGCCAGCGCGATATTGGTGCGGTCTATGAAGCTGATCACATAGGACAGCACCAGCAGCGGCATCAGCCTGCGGAAGATGCGGGCGTTGAGCAGCGACTGCCTGTCGCCGGCGGCAGGCTGCGGCCGTGCGGGCGGCGCGTGAACAGGGGAGGGCGATGGGTGATGGACCATGGCAAATCCTTGGAAAGATGGGTGGATGAAAGCGGAGTCAGGCGGTGGCGGTGGAGGCGGCGTTGCCGCGCGTGCCCAGCTGCAGGGCCACGCCGCCCAGCGCGCAGCCGGCCATGACCAGGAAGCACAGGGCATAGCCGCCGGGGCTGGTCCAGCCGCCGCCCAGGGAGATCAGGCTGCCCATCAGCACGGGCGCGATGCCGCCGCCCACGAACATGGCGGTGGTGATGATTCCGTTGGCCGTGGAGGTGGCCGCAGGCTGGGCGCAGTCCGAGGCCACCGCGTAGTAGATGGGCCAGACCGCATTGGCGACCAGGCCGAACAGCAGCTGCATCACCACGACCAGGGCCATGGTGTCGGCGAAGTAGAAGGCGCCCACGCTGGCGGCCATCCACAGGCCGCAGATCACCAGGGTGACACGGCGCCCGATCACGTCCGACAGAGCTGGCCAGACCAGCTGGCCCAGGATGCCGGTGAGCGTGAACACCACGCTCATGCCTGCCGATTCGGCCAGCGACAGGCCCATGATGTTGTAGAGGTAGGCGGGCAGCACCACGTTGATGCCCATGTAGACCACCTGCGTGAGCAGGGTGTTTCCAGCTGTCAGGGCGATGCTGCGGTTGGCCAGCGTGCTGCGCAGGGTGCGCCAGGCCTGGCCTTTTTCCACCTGCGCCGCCACGCTGGCCTGCGGCGGGGTCATGCCCCGGGCGGCGATGTCGGCATACAGCAGTTCCATCTTCTGCGGCGTGGAGTAGCGCGCCCAGAACCACATCAGCGGGATGGCGACGACCAGCGCGACAAAGAACACATAGCGCCAGTTCTCCTCGCCGAAGGCGTACAGCACAAAGCCGGCGACCAGGCCGCTGAGCATGGCGCCCACCGGATAGCCCGTGTGGTGGGCGCCCAGCGCGAAGCCGCGCCGCTCCACCGGCCACCACTCGGCGGTGTTGCTCACGCCCACGGGCTCGCCCCAGCCGGCGCCCAGGTTGACGCCGACGCGCAGCGCCACGAAGCCCGCCAGGCTGCCGCTGAGCGCCTTGAAGCCCGAGGCGAACGACAGCGCCGTATAGCCCAGCACCAGGGGCACCTGAAAGCGTGCGCGCTTCCAGCCCGCGCCGTAGCGGTCGCTCCAGATCGCGCCGGGAATGTCCAGCACGGCCAGGGCCAGCATCACGATGGTGGCCACCGTGCCCCATTCGTCGGCCGACAGGCCGAAGTGCCGGGAGATGGTCGGCCCCAGCCGCAGCACGATCTCGCGGTCGTAGGCATTCAGTACCCAGATCAGCCAGCAGACCAGCAGGGATACCCATGAATAGCGGTGGATCTGGCGCAGCGAAGCGCGCGGGGCCTGGGCCATGGCGGTCTCCCGGGCACCAGCGGTGGGTGCCGTTTCATTGTTGTGTGGATGAAGGCGCCGCTTCGCGGGGCGGGCGGCGTTGCGGTGCGAAGGCTCCGGGCCTGCATGCCCGGCTCCGCGCTCAGGCGCCGAAGCGCTGCTCGGGCAGGCCACGCACGCCCAGCCCCTTGACGGCAAACAGCGCGCCACGGGACTGGCCGTCGCCCGGGAAACGCGGCAACGGCGGCTTGCCCATGGAGGTGACGTACAGCGTGTCGAGCCCGGGCCCGCCGAACATCACGCTGGTCACCTTGCGCACCGGCATCTCTATCACCCGGTCCACCCGGCCGTCCGGCGTGTAGCGCACCAGCTGGCCCGCGTACACCAGGGCCTGCCACAGGCAGCCTTCGGCATCGACCGTGGCCCCGTCGGCCGCGCCGCCACCGCTGGTGTCGACCGGGGCAAAGGTCCGGCGGCCGCTGGCATGGCCCGTGGCCGTGTCGTAGTCGTAGGCCCGGATCTCGCCGCTCCACGTGTCCGAGAAATAGAGCGTCGTGCCGTCCGGGCTCCAGCACGGGCCGTTCGAGCAGATGATGCCCTCGTCCAGCACATGCAGGCTCAGGTCCGTGTCCAGCCGGTACAGCCGCGCCGAAGGCTGCTCCTCCAGGGTGTCCATGGAGCCGAAGACGAAGCGGCCCTGCCGGTCCACCTTTCCGTCGTTGAGCCGGTTGCCGGGAAGGTGGGACTCGGGGGCGACGACCAGCTCCAGCTCGCCGCTTTCCAGGTCCAGCGTGTGCACGCCGCCGTGCAGCGCCACCAGGGCCGAGCGGCCGTCGCGGCGCAGTGCCATGGAGCCAATCTTCTGGCCGACTTCCCAGGCGCGCAGTTCCCGCCCGTCGGCCGTGCAGCGGAAGATGCGGCCGTCGAAGCTGTCTATCCAGTACAGGCGCTGCTGCCCGACGTCCCACAGCGGGCCTTCGCCCAGCGTGGTCTTGAGGTCGGCGACGATATCGATCTGCATGGGAGTCTCCTGTTCGGTGGCATGGGGGCTGGCCCGGGAAGGCGGTTCAGAAGGCCACGTTGGCCGCACCCTTGAGGCCCAGCATCCGGCGCGCCTCGTCAGGCGTGGCGACGTCGACATTCAGGGCCTCGAGCACGGTGCGGATGCGGCGCACCTGCTCGGCGCTGGAGGTGGCCAGCTGGCCCGGGCCTATCCACAGAGAGTCTTCCAGCCCCACGCGCACATGCGAGCCCATGGCCGCGCCCATGGTGGCCAGCGGCAGCTGGTTGCGCCCGGCGCCCAGGATGGACCACTGGTAGTTGCTGCCCAGCAGGCGGTCGGCCGTGCGCCGCATGTGCATCAGGTCCTCCGGGTGGCCGCCGATGCCGCCCAGGATGCCGAACACCGACTGCACGAACACGGGCCCCTGCACCAGACCCCGGTCCACGAAATGCGCCAGGTTGTGCAGGTGGCTGATGTCGTAGCACTCGAACTCGAAGCGCGTGCCCTGGGCCTGGCCCAGCCGCAGGATGCCTTCGATATCGGCAAAGGTGTTCTTGAAGACCAGGTTGCGGCTGTTTTCCAGGTGCTCGCGCTCCCAGCCGTGCTCCAGGTTCGGGAAGCGCTCCAGCATGGGGAACAGGCCGAAGTTCATCGAGCCCATGTTCAGCGAGGCCAGCTCGGGCTGGAACTCGGTCACGGGCCGCATGCGCTCTGGCACCGTCATGTGCGGGCTGCCGCCCGTGGTGATGTTGACAATGGCATCGCACTCGGCACGGATCGCCTTGAGAAAGGGGCGGAACAGCTCAGGGTCCTGCGAAGGGCGTCCGTCGCGGGGATCACGGGCATGCAGGTGCACGATGGCGGCGCCGGCCTCGGCGGCATCGATGGCGGCGCGGGCAATCTGCTCGGCCGTCACGGGCAGGTGGGGCGACATGCTGGGCGTGTGGATGGCGCCCGTGGGCGCGCAGGTGATGATGGCTTTGGTGCGGGTGGCCATGGAAGGTCCTTGCAAACGGTGAAAAAGGCGAGAGGAGGAGAGGAGGAGAGGGCGCTCAGCTCAGCGCCTGGGTCAGGCCATCGACGGCCAGCTCCTGGCCCGTGACATGGCCGGCCAGCGGGCTGGCGGCAAACACGGCCATGTTGGCAATGTCGCGCGCCGTGGCCATGCGGCCCAGCGCGGCCTGGTGCGTGTAGCTGCGCGTGACGTCCTCCAGCGGCAGGCCGCGCGCCTGCGCCTTGGCGGCAATCACATCGCGGATGCGCGGGCCGTCCACGGCGCCCGGCAGGATGGCGTTCACCCGGATGCCGTCTGCGCCCAGCTCCAGTGCCAGCGACTTGGTCAGGCCGATCACCGCCCACTTGGACGCCGAATAGGCCGTGCGGCCCGGCATGCCCAGGTGGCCTGCCGCCGAAGACAGGTTGACGATGGCCGCCTGCCGGCCCTCGCGTGCCGATTGCCGAAGCCGGGGCACGGCCAGCCGCGTGCACAGGAAGGCGCCGGTGATGTTCACATCCAGCGTGCGCTGCCAGTCGGCCAGCTCCAGCGTCTCCACCGCGCCCGTGGGGCCGGCCACCCCGGCGTTGTTGACGAGGATGTCCAGGCCGCCCAACTCGTTGTCCACGGCCTTGAACAGGGCCTGCACCTGCAAGGCATCCGACACATCGGCAAGACGGCCGCTGGCGCCGGGCAGGGCGGCAGCCAGCGCATCCAGGCTGGCCTGGGCCACGTCACAGACCATGACGCGCGCGCCGGCCTCGGCAAAGGCGCGGCTGATTTCCAGGCCGATTCCGGCGGCGCCCGCCGTCACCAGGACGCGCTGGCCGGCCAGAAGATCGTTTTTCCACATGCGGGAACTCCTTGGGAACTCAAACAAAGGTGAAAGGGATTCGGGTTGGGTTTGGATTTTGTATCTGTGATCACAGATCAAATATGGTGAATACCCTATGAGGCATGACAGCGGCGGCGCCGCGCTACCATCGCCGCCATGGCCATCAACGAACTAGTCACCCCACTCAAACGGCAGACCCTCAGCAGCGATGTCTATGCACAGCTCAGGGAATTGCTGATCACGGGCCAGATGATTCCGGGCGAGCAGATCTCGCTGCGCACCACGGCCAGCGCGCTGGGCGTCAGCGTCATGCCCGTGCGCGAGGCCGTGCACCGGCTCGTGGCCGAGCAGGCGCTGGAACTCACGCCCAACCGCGCGCTGCGCGTGCCCTTGATGACGGAAAGCGCCTTCCGCGAGATCACCCGCATCCGCGTCAACCTCGAAGGCCTGGCCACGGAGCAGGCGGCCCGGCAACTGCCGGCCGCCGGGCTGGAACGCATCGCCGCCCTGCAGGACCGCTTTGCGGCCGAGATGGCCAGCGCCTCGCCGGACGGCGCGCGGCTCATCGCCTTCAACAAGGATTTCCACTTCGCCGTCTACAGCGCGGCCGGCATGCCCATGCTGCTGCAGATGATCGAGGCGCTGTGGCTGCGCATAGGCCCCATCCTCAACCACGACATGCGCTCGGGCTCGCGCCGCGTGAGCGAACAGGTGGCGGTCGGCCACCACGCGCGCCTGGTCGAGGCCCTGCGGCGCGGCGATGCGCCCGCCGCCAAGGAGGCGCTGCGCGGCGACATCGAAAGCGCGGCCGACTACATTGTTTCGGCGGGCGTGCTGGTGACGGCGGACAGCGGGTTGAACGGCGTGAGTGGACTGAGCGGGCCAGCCTCGCCAGGTGAAGAAACCCGGTGAGACGCAGAGGAATGAAGTAAGGAAGTAAGATTTCCGTGTTTTCTCTGATTTGCAGGAGCCGGCCATGCTTGCCAAATTGACGTCGAAGAACCAGATCACCCTGCCCAAGGCCGTGGTGTCCGAGGTGGAGGCCACCGAGTATTTCGAGGTGGCCGTGGAAAACGGCCGCATCGTGCTCACGCCCGTGCACCTGCAGCGCGTCCAGCGCGCACAGGCCGTCCGCGACAAGCTGCAGCAGATGGGCATCACCGAAGAGGATGTGCAGGAGGCGACCTCCTGGGCGCGCAAATGATGCGTGTCGTCCTGGACACCAACGTCGTGCTCTCGGCATTGCTGTTCACTTCCGGCCGCCTTGCGTGGATACGCCGGGCCTGGCAGCAACAGCAGTTGCAGCCCCTGGTCTGCAGGGAAACGGCCAGCGAACTGCTGCGTGTGCTCGCCTATCCGAAGTTCAAGCTGTCAACGGCCGAGCAACAGGCCTTGCTGGAGGATTTCCTGCCCTGGGCCGATGTCGTCACACTGCCGCAGCCCTGGCCTGCATTGCCGCTGTGCCGGGACGACAAGGACCAGGTGTTCCTGGTGCTGGCGCATGTGGGCCGGGCCCGGGCGCTCATCACGGGTGATGGCGATCTTCTGGCACTGCGCGACGAGTTTCCCGGCCTGATCGTGACGCCCGATGAATGGGCTGCGCGGCAGGCGCTCTGAGGGCTGAAACACATGCACAACGCCCACGACCCCAAGGTTCTTCCTCTGCGCGACGGCGTCAGCCCCAGCTGCGTGGTGCTGCCCAGCCAGGGCGGCGGGTTGCTGATCGATTTTCTGGCCGAGCGCCTGCCGGCCGTCGCGCGCGAGGATTGGCTGCGGCGCATGGCGCAGGAAGAAGTGGTGGACGAGCACGGTCGTGCCGCCCATGCAGGCACGGCGTTTGCGCCGGGCCTGCGCTACTACTACTACCGCGAGCTGCAGTCCGAGCCGCCCATCCCCTTCGAGGCCGAGGTCCTCCACCGCGACGCGCATCTGCTGGTGGCCGACAAGCCGCATTTCCTGCCCGTGGTGCCGGCCGGCAAGTACCTGCAGCAGACGCTGCTGGTGCGGCTCAAGCGCGAGTTCGACCTGCCCGAGCTGTCGCCCATCCACCGCATCGACCGCGACACGGCGGGGCTGGTGGTGTTTTCGGTGCAGCGCGCCACGCGCGGCATCTACCAGGCGCTGTTCCGCGACCGCGCCATCCACAAGACCTACGAGGCCGTCGCTCCCTGGCGCGAGGACGTGGTTTTCCCGCGCACGCATGAAAGCCGCATGGAGGAAAGCGGCCATTTCTTTCGCATGCACGAGGTGGCCGGCACGCCCAACACCCGCACCCACATGCAGGTGCTGGAGCAGCACGGCCCCTGGGCACGCTACCGGCTGGAGCCCGAAAGCGGCAAGCGCCACCAGTTGCGCGTGCACATGGCCGCCCTGGGCCTGCCGCTGTGGGGCGACGGCTTCTATCCCGAAGTGCATGACTTGCCCGAGGGCGACTACTCGCGCCCACTGCAGCTGCTGGCGCGCAGCCTGGCCTTCACCGATCCTCTGGACGGCCAGTCGCGGCGCTTTGACAGCCGCCGCCAGCTGCTGCCGCTGACCGACCTGTAGAGGCCTTGCCGCTGCCGGAAACCGTTGGTTTTTTGCCCATGGCCCCGCCATGGGATAGGCCGGCTGCGGACATTTAACGGACAATTTTGTCCGATAATTGTCCGCATGACTTCCAAAAGACCCAGTGCCGATATCCGCCGCGCCCAGCTGCTGGACGCGGCCGATGCCGTGTTTTCCGAGCATGGCGTGACCGCGCCGCTGGACCTGGTGGTCGAGCGCGCCGAGGTCGGCCGCGCCACGCTGTACCGGCAGTTTCCTGACCGGCGTGCGCTGATGCTGGCGCTGCTGGAGCGTTCGCTGGACAGCATGCGCAGCGCGGCCGAAGCCATGGCCGAGGACGACGACGCCTTCTACAAGCTGCTGTCGCGCCTGGCCGAGCGCATTGCGGTCTCGGCCCCCATCACCGATTACTGGCGCACCGTGGAGCGCGGCGACGAGGTCATCGCCCAGGCCCGCGTTGCCATGTGGCAGATCTTTCGGCCGGCCATGGACCGGGCCGTGGCCTGTGGCCATTGCCGCCAGCCGCTGACGCAGGCCGAGCTGTCCCTGGTCTTCGGCATGCTGGGCGCCTCGCTGCGCGGCGAGACGCCGCAGCAGCGGCGCACACTGGCGCGCAAGGCGCTGCAGATCGTCTGGCAAGGCCTGAAGGCCTGACATGGCCACCACACCCACTCCACCAGGGCCCGTGCTGCCCCCGTCGCCCCCCGTCGTCTACCTCAAGCCCCCGCCGGACTGGGAAGAGCATGAAAAGCCCAGCCTGCCGGGCTCGCCGTCCATGCCGCTGCACCAGCCGGCCGTGCGCGCAGCCTATGGCCTGATCGCCGTGCTGGTGGCGCTGACGGGCGGCCTGGGCAATGCACTGTTCACGGCCAACCTGCCCACCATCCAGGGGCAGATGGGGCTGACGTCTTCCGAGGCCGCCTGGCTGACCGGCGCCTACGTCATGCTCAACATGACGGCCAATTTGCTGGTCTACAAGTTCCGCCAGCAGTTCGGCATGCGGCTGTTCGCCGAGATCGGCCTGGGCCTGTATGCGCTGCTGACGCTGCTGCACCTGGTGCTGGGCAGCTACACCAGCCTGCTCATGCTGCGCGCGGCCAGCGGCCTGGCGGGCGCCACCTGCAGCACGCTGGGCACGCTCTACATGCTGCAGGCCGCGCCGCGCAAGCATGTGCTCAAGATGCTGGTGATCGGCGTGGGCCTGGGGCAGATCGCCACGCCGCTGGCCTGGATCCTGTCGCCGGGCCTGCTGTTCAACAGCGAGTGGCACAACCTCTACCTGTTCGAGGCCGGCCTGGCCCTGATCTCGTTCGCGGGCGTGGTGGTGCTCAAGCTGCCGCCGGGCGTGCATATCCGCAGCTTCGAGCGGCTGGACTTCCTGACCTTCTTCCTCATGGTGCCCGGCGTGGGCCTGCTGATCGCCGTGCTGGTGCAGGGCTACAACCACTGGTGGCTGGACACGCCCTGGCTGGCCTGGATGCTGATCGGCTCCATCGTCCTGCTGAGCGTGGCGCTGTACATCGAGCACCACCGCCGCAATCCCATGCTGCAGACGCGCTGGTTCGTGCTGGCGCCCACGGTGCGCTTCGTGATCGGTGCGCTGCTGCTGCGCTTTCTGACCACCGAGCAGACCTATGGCGTGATCGGCATGCAGCGCATGCTGGGCATGACGGTGGACCAGATGCAGCCGCTGTTCATCGTCATCCTGCTGGGCACCATCGCGGGCATTGCCGTGTCGGCGCTGACCTTCGGGCTGGAGAACATGGGCAAGCAGATCGTGGGCTCCATCGTGCTGTTCGCGCTGGCGGCCTGGCTGGACCACAGCCGCACCAGCCTGGCCCGGCCCGAGGACTTCTTCGGCAGCCAGTTCCTCATGGCCGTGGGCGCGGGCCTGTTCATGGGGCCGCTGATGCTGATCGGCGTGGTGCAGGGCCTGAAGTTCGGCGCGCACTACATGCTGACGGCCATCGTCACCATCTCCATGACGCAGGCCATGGGCGCGCTCATGGGCTCGGCCCTGCTGAGCACCTACCAGATGCACCGCGAGCAAGTGTATTCGGCCGCCATCGTGGCCGATGTCGATCCCACCGACCCCATCGTGGCCGACCGCCTGCGCCTGCAGCAGCAAAGCCTGGCCCGCGTCATCGCCGACCCGGCCCTGCGCGCGGCCCAGGGCACGGCCCAGCTGGCGCAGGCCGCACGCCGCGAGGCCAATGTGCGCGCCTACAACGACGTGTTCGCCCTCACGGCCGGCGTGGCCGTGCTCTACCTGCTGTGGACGCTGGCCCTGGCCGGCCGCGCACGCCAGCGCGCCTTCGTGGAGCGCATGCGCGCCGCCGCTGCCGATGCCTCGGCCATGCGCGGCACCGATGCCGCCGCGCCGCAGGACGCGCCGGGCCAGCCGCCCACCCAACCCGTCGCCCGCGCCTGAAACCGTTCGCCCAGAGAAAAGACAACAACATGAGTGACTCCGAAAATTCCAATGGCGGCACGGCCGCCTCTGCCTCGCCTGCGCCGGCTCCCGCTGCGGCGCCTTCGCCCTCGCCTTCACCCTCGCCATCGCCATCGCCCAAGCTCATCAAGCCCTCGCTGCGCAGCGTGCTGGTGATGCTGGTGGTCGCACTGGCCGGCGTGCTGCTGGTGCTGCGTGCCTGGAACCTGTTCCCCTTCGCGGGCACCGTGGTCAGCACCGACAACGCCTATGTGCGCGGCGCCGTCACCGTGCTCGCGCCCCAGGTCAGCGGCTATGTGACCGAGGTGCTGGTGCAGGACTACGAGAACGTCAAGGCCGGCCAGCCCCTGGTGCGCATCGACGCCCGCACCTACGAAGCCGCCCAGGCCCAGGCGCAGGCCCAGCTGGCCAATGCCCGCGCACAGCTGGCCAATGCCGACCAGACCCAGGCGCAGAACCGCGCCACGCTGGGCGCCAGCCGCGCCGGCCTGGCGGCGGCGCAGGCCGAATCCGACCGCGCCGCAGCCGAGCTGCAGCGCGTGCAGGCGCTGTCCGAGCGCGGCTCCGTCTCGCTCAACGAGCGCGACAAGGTGCGTGCCACCGCGCGCCTGGCGGCCACCAACGTGGCCAAGGCCCAGGCCGACATCGAGATCAACGCCCAGAAGATCAAGGCGACGACGGTGAACCGCGCCTCGCTCGAAGCCCAGGTCCAGATGGCCGAGGCCCAGCTGCGCCAGGCCCAGATCAACCTGGACAACACCGTGGTGCATGCGCCAGGCGATGGCCAGGTCAGCGAAGTCGGCGTGCGCCGGGGCCAGTACGTCACGGCCGGCTCCCAGCTCATGTATGTGGTGCCGCACACGCTGTGGGTGGTGGCCAACTTCAAGGAAACCCAGACCGCCCAGGTGCGCATAGGCCAGGCTGTGCGCTTCAGCGTCGATGCGCTGGGCGGCGCCCACCTCACGGGCCGCGTGCTGGAGATCGCGCCGGCCACGGGCTCGGAATTCAGCGTGCTCAAGGCCGACAACGCCACGGGCAACTTCACCAAGGTCGTGCAGCGCCTGCCGGTCAAGATTGCAATCGATCCCGACCAGGAGCTGGCCGCGCGGCTGCGCGCGGGCATGTCGGTGGTGGTGCGGCTGGATACGGCGCAGCCTGAGCCCCAACCCGCACGGCAACCCGCACAGCAGCCCGCACGGCAGCCCGCACGGCAGCCCGCACCCCAACCGGAGGCCCGCCCATGACCGCCCGCGCACTGGCCATGGCCATCGCCTGCGCTGCCGCGCTGGCCGGCTGCAGCGTGCCGCCGCTGAGCACCGCGCCTGAAGCGGCCCGGCCGGCCATGCCCGCCCAGTGGAGCGGGGCAGGGCAGGAGCCTGCCGCCGCCGTCCAGGCATCGTGGTGGCAGGCCTTTGGCGATCCGCTGCTCACGCGCTGGGTGGAACTGGCCCAGTCCCGCAACAACGATGTGCTGCTGGCCCTGTCGCGCGTGGATGAGGCGCGGGCCAACCTGGATGTGGCAGGTGCTGCGGGCCTGCCCCAGCTCTCGGCCACGGCCGGCGCCTCCACGGGCCGCAGCCTGGGCGCGCGGGGCTTGGCGCACACGCGCTCGGTTCAGCCCGGCCTGCAGGCCAGCTGGGAGCCTGATCTGTGGGGCCGCATCGCCCACCTGGAAAAGGCCGCTGCCCTGCGCCTGCAGGCCAGCGAGGCCGACCGCGACGCCGTGGCCCTGGCCGTGGCCGCCACCACGGCCCAGGCCTATGTGGGCCTGCGCTCGCTGCAATCGCAGTTGCAAGTGGCCCAGGCCACGGCCCGCTCGCGCGAACAGGCCCTGCGCCTGGCCGACGAGCAGGCGCGCGTCGGCTACACCTCGCAGCTGCAGCTCACCCAGGCCCAGGCCGAGCTGCAGGGCGTGCAGCAGGCCGTGGAGCAGCTGGAGCTGTCGCTGGCGCGCCAGCGCACGGCGCTCCTGCTGCTGGCCGGCGGCGAGGGTGACGAGCAGGCCGCCGCGCTCATGGCAACAACCGACGGCCAGTCCGCTGCGTTGGGCGCACCGCCGCCTGCGCCGGCCGCCGGCCTGCCTTCGGCCTTGCTGCAGCGCCGCCCCGACATTGCACGGGCCCAACTGCAGCTGGCGGCCGCCGACGAAAGCCTGGCCGTGCAGCGCACCGCCTTCCTGCCCCAGGTCTCGCTGACGGCCAGCGCCGGCAGCCTGCTGGTCAATGCCCTGCAATACCACCCGGCCACGGTCTGGGCCCTGGGCGGCAGCGTGCTGGCGCCGCTGTTCACGGGCGGGCGGCTGCAGGGCCAGTTCGACGCCGTGACCGCCCAGCGCGACCAGGCCGCCTATGCCTATCGGGGCGTGGTGATCAAGGCCCTGGCCGATGTGGAAAACGCCCTGGTCGGCACCCGGCGCCTGCAGTCGCAGTGGCAGCACGCCAGCGAGCGCGAGGCGGTGCTGCAGCGCTCCCTGGGCTTTGCCAAGGACCGCTACGAGGCCGGCTACGCCAGCTACCTGGAAGAGCTGGACGCCCAGCGCAATCTCTACCAGGCCCAGCAGGAAGTCATACGCCTGCGCCAGAGCCAGCTGGAAAACGCCATTGCGCTGTACCAGGCGCTGGGCGGCGGCTGGCAGGCCGACGCTGCACCAGTCGCTGCACCTGTCGCTGCACCTGTCGCCAGCCCCGCCCGCTGATCAGACCTTCTCGATGCGCGCAGGCAGCCCCTGGCGCACCGCGGCGCCCGACACCCAGTCCACCCACACGTTTTTGCAGCCGGGCCGCGTGGGATCGGCAAAGCCCAGGTCGTTGAGGTTCACGCCATTGGCATGCTCGGCGTTCACCGGCATGGGCTGGCCGTCGATGCTGTGGCGGCCTGCGCCCAGCTCGCGGTGGCCGTAGCCGTGCTCGATGGCCACGGTGCCCGGCATCACGCCGTCGCGCACCATGGCCACGGCCGTCACCGCGCCGCCCGGCGTGCGGATGCGCACCGTGTCGCCGTTGGCGATGCCCAGCCGCTCGGCGTCATCGCGGTGCAGGGACACCGGGTTGTGCGGATGCACCTGGCGCAGCCGCGAGACGGCAATCGACATGGAACTCATCAGGTTGGACTTGTACGAGGTCAGCAGCAGCGGCCATTGCTGCTCGCCGAAATGCGTGCGCATGGCGCTGCCGTCGGCCAGCCGTGCCGGATACCAGGTGGGGCAGCCGCTGTAGCGCTCGCCCGTCATGGCGTGGCGCATGCGGGCCAGCTCCTCGCTCCACACCTGCAGGGCAGGCGCGTGGGCCTTGCGGGTGTGGCCATCCTTCCAGGCGTCCTCGATGCGGTCGAAGCGCCCGCCGCGCGTCAGCAGCATGGCCACCTGACGCCATTCATCGTCCTTCAGGCGCTGGCGCAGCGCGGGCACCAGCCTGTCCACGCCGGTGATGGCGATGTCGTCATCGCTGGCCGCCGACACGGGCTTGCCGCCTGCCCAGGCCACGTTGGCCAGGGCGTGGATGAAGAAGTCCTCGGCCGAGCGCAGCGCATGGGGCTGGCCCTGGGCGTCCTTGATGGCGGCCTCGCCAAAGCCGGGCAGGCCCAGCCGTTCTGCCACGGCGAAGAGAAAGCTCTCCACGTTCACGGGCTGGCCGCCTGCCGTGCGCGCCACGGCGGGCTGCACCACGGGCCAGCGCACGGTGGAGCTTTTGGCCACCACGTCGGCCCAGGGCGCCGAGATGCCCCAGCTCTCGTAGGTCACGGTATCGGGCACGATGAAATCGGCCAGCGCGCTGGTCTCGTTGATGAAGGGGTCGATGGAGACGATCAGCGGCAGCTTCTTCGGGTCCTTGAGATCGTCCACCAGCGCATTGCGAAAGCCCGCAATGCCGTAGACGGGGTTGCTCATGTGGTTGATCCAGGCCTTGGCGCGATAGGGGTAGCCGGCCAGCGCGCTGGCCAGCATCTCGCTGGACAGGCCGCCCACGGCCGGGTACCACGGGGCCTGGGCGGCGGGGTAGTCCTTCGCGCCCTCGGGCTGGCCCTCGCGCTTGCGCTGGAATTCCGCGCTTTTCTCGTAGGGCTGGCGGTGGCGTGACAGCGCCAGGCCGCGCGGCTTGACCTTGCCGTCGAAGTTGGCGAAGTCATAGCGCGGGCCCGGGCCGAAGGGGCCGAACGGGCCGGCATCCAGCACCAGGCCGCCCTGCACGTTGAGGTTGCCCACCAGGGTGTTGAGCATGCTGATGGCGTAGGCGGTGTAGAAGCCCGCGCCGCTCATGGTGCCGCCATGCGCATCGGCCACGGCGCGCTTGCCATGGCTGGTGAACTCGCGCGCCAGCGCCTCGATCTCGCCGCGCGCCACGCCGCACAGCGCCGCGTATTCGTCCAGTGTCTTGAGGCTGGCCTGCTCATGCAGCTTGGCCAGCGAGGAGCAGACCGACAGCTCGGGGGCCTGGTCCGCGCCTTCGGCCTTCAGGCCGGGCACGGCCACGCGGGTGCGCACCATCAGCTGTGCAGGCTCGGCCTGGGTGTGCGGCGCCAGGCTGCCATCGGCACGCTGCACCACGAACACATCCTGGGCCGGCTTGCCGTCTTCGGCAGGCGCGGGCAGGGCCCAGCCCAGGTCGGCGCCGCGCAGAAAGCTGCCGTGGCGCGGGTGGCCGGGCTCGTTGACCAGCAGGTGCGTGGCATTGCTCCAGGACGCCTCGCCCGCCGCCTGCATGGCGGCCGGGCCGGGCTGGGCGAGAAAGCCCGTGTCATGGCGCGCCTCGTCCAGGATGACGCGGATCAGCGCCATGGCCAGGGCCAGGTCGCTGGCCGGCTTGACGGCCAGCCAGCGGTTGCCGCTGCCCGCAGCCAGGCTGGACGAGGTGGGCAGCACGGGCGAGACCACCACGTAGCGGAACCGGTTGTCCTCGCGCGAGCGGGCCTCGGCCAGTTCGCGGCCCTGGCGCTGGAAGGGGTTGCCGGACTGTGCGGGCGCCGCGCCGATGAACAGGCCGAAGCTGGCATGGCTCCAGTCGGGCTTGCCGTGCGGCATGCCGGGCAGGTCGCCCAGGGCCGCTGCCGCACCCACGCGAAAGCTCTGGCCGCAGTAGGCGCCGTGGTTGCTGACGTTCACGGTGCCGAAGGACGGCCCCGCAAAGCGGCGCAGCAGCTGGGCGCGGCCTTCGTTGGAGGCGTCGGTCACCAGCAACTGGTTGGAGCGCGGGCCGAACTCGGGGTTGTCGGCGTCCAGCGGCGTCTTTGTGTCCCAGATGGCACGCAGGCCATCGACCTGGCCTTCGCCGAACAGATCGCCGCCCTCGCAGACTTCCTGCACCAGCTGCTCGAAGGAAATGCTCTGCCAGCGGCCGCTGCCGCGCGGGCCCACGCGCTTGAGCGGGGTGAGCACGCGGTGCGGTGCACTCTGGTGCTCCAGCATGGACGAGCCGCGCGCGCAGGACGTGGCCCGGCCCTCCAGGCCCAGCTCCTTGCCCAGCTTGGCGTAGACCTCGCGCACGGGTTCTTCCATGGCGGCCGGGCGCGTGGTGGCCAGCGGGTGGTAGGGGTTGCCTGCCACGCGCAGGATGCGGTTGCTGGCGGTATCGACACGCACGCGCACGCCGCACTGCGTCCAGCAGCCCAGGCAGCTGGACGGGCTGACCACCTGGCCGGGCTGGGTGGCGAGCGCGCCCGTGGCCGGGTCGATGCGGAACTCGGGCGTCAGCGAATTGCCGCGCGTGGCGCTGGCCGTGGGCGTGCCCGAGCTGCCTGTCACCAGGCCCTTGGCGCCACGTGCCAGCGTCTCGCCGTAGCCGGCCGCAAAGGCGGCCAGCCCACCGGCGGTGAGTCCGCCGCGCAGCAGCAGGCGGCGGCGGGCGGCCTCGGCATCCAGGGAATCTTCGGGGGCTTGGGGGAGTTTCTTCTTGTCGGTCATGAAAGGCTTTCTGTGGCGCGGCCGGCCGGTGGCGGGCCGCGCTCCGTGAATGGGTGAGGGGTCGTCAGGGCGGCGGTGTCAGAGGGCGCGGGCCGCGGCCGAGCGCGCGGGAAACAGCTCCAGCGCCCAGGTGGCCAGCGTCACCAGTGCAATGCACAGGCCGGCCACGCCCAGCATGCCCAGCAGGCCGTCGCCGCCCAGCGGCATGTGGTAGATGTACAGGCCCGCGCCGTACTTGGGCACGCCTTGCACGCCCATGAACAGCGCCCAGCGGAAGGCCCAGGCCGCGGCGGCCAGCCCCAGCCCCAGGGCCAGCGTGTAGCGCGGGCAGGCCATGCGCTGACCACCCCGCACCAGGGCCCACAGCAGGGCGGCACCGGCCACGGCCGAGCCCAGCATGCTCAGGCGCCAGACCGGAAACTGCTGCCACAGCTGCAGCGCCGCCTGGAAGGAGCGGCCCTGGCCCAGCCAGCCGGCAACGGCCCAGACCACCACCATGGCCAGCAGGCACAGCGCCAGCGCCAGGCCCAGCATGCGCAGCGCCTGCAGGGCGCCGGCATCGGGGCGGTGGCGGGCGGGCAGAAAGCGCGCCGTCACCAGCATGCAGCCCACCGTGGCCAGCCAGCCCGTGAGTGCCAGGTTCAGCGGCACCCACAGCGTGTTCCACAGCGGGCGCGAGCGCACGGCCATCAGCTCGGCGCCGGTATAGGCGGTGATGGTCAGCGCCGACACGGCCAGCAGCGGCGCCAGCCAGCGCAGCCACTGCGGCCGGCCCAGCCACCAGGCCAGCACGAAGGCCAGCGCCAGTCCCACGAAGACAGGCAGCAGCAGCGCGCCCACCGACATCCACGACCACGGCGTGAAGTGCGCATAGAAATGCCAGAAGCGCGCAGGCTGGTGCAGGTCGGCCAGCAGCGACACGGGCGCCGCGATGGCGCTGACGGCCAGCACCAGCACGGCGGCCGGCAGCAGGCGCGCCATGGCGCTGGCGCGCGGCGCCCAGGCGCAGGCGGCGGCCAGCAGGGCGGCGCCCGTGGCAATGCCGGCCAGGAAGAAGTACTGCACGGCCCAGGGCAGCCAGGCCGATTCGTAGGCGGGGGTCAGGAGTTCGACGATGTGCATGGGGTGCTCCTTGCGTTCAGTGGGAAGTGACCAGCCGCACGCTGGCCTGCCCGTCCACGCCGTCGACGAAGGCGTCGGGCAATCCCAGGTAGTACACATGCGGGTCCGTGCCCATGGCGGGCTTGAGCACCTTGAGGTCCTTGGCGTGCTCGCGCATGCGCTGGCGGATCTCGCTGCCCTCGTCGTTGAGGTCGCCGATCACGCGGGCGCCGCCCACGCAGCTTTCCACGCAGGCCGGCAGCAGGCCGGCCTCCAGCCGGTGCTCGCAGAAGGTGCACTTGTCGGCGGTCTGCGTCTCGTGGTTGATGAAGCGTGCGTCATAGGGGCAGGCCTGCACGCAGTAGCCGCAGCCCACGCAGCGCTCGTTGTCCACCAGCACGATGCCGTCGCTGCGCTGGAAGGTGGCCTGCACCGGGCAGACCGGCACGCAGGGCGGGTTGTCGCAGTGGTTGCACAGGCGCGGCAGGTTGAGCATGGCCGGCGGCAGGTCCTCGTTGCCCGCGTGCTGCACCTCGTACTGCAGCACCGTGGTGCGGAACTGGCCCAGCGGCGGCAGGTTCTCCATGGAGCAGCTCACCGTGCAGGCCTGGCAGCCTATGCAGCGGCGCAGGTCCACCAGCATGCCGTAGCGCCTGCCGGCCTCGCCGGGACGGCGCGGCGGTTGAAAACCGGGGGTGCCGGGCGCGGCCGCCGCCACGGGCAGGGCCACGGCCGCCATGGCAGCGGCCAGCAGATCCTGCAGGAAGCCGCGCTTGCCTGCGGCGGGCTGCGCATGGGAGAGGGTAGGGGCGGGGATGTCCTGAGTGGAGGGCTTGCAGCTGCAGTCGTTGCAGCCGCTGCCGGCGCGGGATGTTTTTGGCATGGCCTGTCTTTCATCGTCCTGCGGCCACGGAGGGTGGTCGCTCAAACTCAATAAAGCATTAAAAATATGCTTTTTATATTGAATTTAATATATGAAATTCAGGGCCTTGGCGGCTTGATGTGAGTCAAGCAATGGGCTTTCCAAGTGCCTGCCGAGTGCCTGCCGAGTGCCTGCCGAGTGCCTGCCGAGTGCTTGCAAAGCGCCACCGACTGCCTGCCATGGACAGGCGCCCAAGGCAGTCCATAGCGTGTGGCGCAGGGATTAAGACGGGGTTAACAGGGTGACTGCATTCCTCGGGAATGCAGGGCGCGTATCGGAAATCACCCTCTTGTTTCCGTGCGCGGCCCCGGTCTACGCTGCTTGTGTCGCCACTGCCAAGGAGTTCTCCATGAACCATGCCCTGAACAGCCTTGCTTCGGAACTGGACCTTGCCGCCGAAGCCGGCGAGCACCTGAGGCTGCAATTCACACAGGCCTGCGTGGACCGCATCGCGCACCTGCTGGAAGACCCGGACGTCATCCGCTGCGCACAAGGCCTTCGCCGCTACCTGGACGGCCAGATCGACCGGCAGGAGCTGGACCGCCTGGCCCGCGAGGCGGCCAGCCTGGCCAACCACCACCAGGGATCACGCTCCCTCGACGGCTGCGGCCATGCCGCCGTGTCCGCCACCTATGCCACGGCCCATGGGCTGGCGGGCCGGGCGCTGCAGGCGGCCGACTACGCGGCCTACGCCATGGTCTATGGCGAGGGCGGCCACGGCGCCGTCACGGACCGCGAGTCGTTCGAGCCTGAATACCAATGGCAGGCGCGCTGCCTGGCCTCGCTGGCGCAGGCCGCTCAGCAGCGCACGTAGCACCAGGCCGACTGCTGCAGCAGGGCCAGTGACTCGATGCCGCCCTGCGGCAGCACGCGCATGCCGGCAGGCGCCTCGCGGCCCAGCTTCCTGAGCGTGTTCGGGCAGACCAGCGCATGGGCCAGGGCCTCTGCATCCAGATGCTGCGGCGTGCCCGGCGCGGCATCCAGCAGTGCCTCGACGGCCGGGCCGTTGATGACGATGCGGACTTCGGCACCGGGCCGGTCCTGGCGCAGGTTGGCCAGATTGCTGCGTGCACGGGCCAGGGCGCCGGGCGTGGGCGCATGCAGCACGATGCGCAGCGGCGGCGCATCCGGCCGGGTGGGGAACAGGTCGCTCCAGTCGCTGGAGGCGGTTGAATCGGCGGGACAACGGCTTGTGCTCATGGTCGTCCTCATCATTTCCTGCCACGCGGCCCCATGACCTCTTCCAGCAGGCCCGGTGGCAGGCCGGTGCGTACCTGCACCACTCCCTTGTCATCCTTCCAGACCAGGGCCGGCGTGGCACGCAGGCCCCAGGTGGACATCAGCGAGGCATGGCTGGCCAGCACCTGCCGCGTGGCCTGCGGCACCGGGGCCAGCGGCGTGGCGCCCGCGCCTTCTGCGCTGGCGCGGCCGGCCTTGGCATAGGCACGTGCGTGCTCGGCCAGGGCCTGCTCTGGCTGGCGCGCGGTCAGCATGGCGGCGGCCTTGCCCTCGCTGCTGGGCTTGAGGATGCCCACCAGAATGTGGCGCAACTGCACCTGGCCGCTCTCCACCCAGGGCCGGGCATCGTTCCACAGCTGGTTGCAATAGGGGCAGTTGGGGTCGGTGAACACATAGACCGTGCGCGGCGCGTCGGCGCGGCCATCCGGTATGGACTGGGCGCGCTGCACATCGCTCCACAGTTGCTCGCCCATGGGCTTTTGCACGGCGGCCTGCAGGGCCTGGGCGTTCACGTCGCGGCCCTGGGCGTCGATCACCGTGCCCAGCACCCAGTGCTTGCCGTCAGGCATGCGGTAGATGGGCACGGGCTGGCGGTCGCGGTAGGCGGCCCAGGCCTTGAGTCCGCCCACGGCCGGCAGCGGTCCCACCAGGGTCAGTCCCTGCTGGGCCAGGAAATCCTCCGATGGCAGCTCGGACGCCGCAGCCGGCAGGGCCAAGGCTGCCGATAGGGCCAGGGCTCCTGCCAGTGCAGGCAGGGGGAACAGGGGGGAAGCGCTCATGAACATTCCTTCAGATGCTGGGCCAGGCTGGCGCGCGACAGCTCGCCCATGCGCATGCCGCACAGCCGGCCGTCGGCGCCATAGAAATAGGTGGAAGGCAGGCCCCGCTGGCGCCAGTGCCGGCCGGCCTGCTGCTGCGGGTCGAACAGCACCTGGGCCAGCGGCAGCGGGGCCGTCGCCTGCTCGCGCCGCAGGTAGCCCATCACGGCCTCGGCAGACTCGCCCTGGTTGATCCAGATGAAACGCACATCGGGCCGCTGCTGCTGGGCCTGGGCCAGCACCGGCATCTCGCGCCGGCAGGGCGGGCACCAGGTGGCCCAGAGGTTGATCACCATGGGCTTGCCATCGGCCTGCTGCAACTGCTGCAGCGATACCGGCTGCGCCTGTCCGTTGACCAGGGTGAAGGCCGGCAGGGCCGGTGCATCTGCGGAGGGCAGCGCCTGCAGCAGGCTGCCCAGCACCAGCAGGGCCGCCCCCGCGCCCAGCGCCAGCCCTGTGGCGCGGCGCAGCACCGGGGAGCGGCGGCTGCGCCACAGCATGTACAGCAGCGCGGCCAGCAGGCCGGCCCACAGGTTCCATCCCCCGTCGCGGATATCGATGATGCGGCCTGCGAAGGCCGGCATCCCGCTCCAATCCCAGGGGGCCGGCGCGACCTCGGCCCACCACTGCGCGACATAGGCCAGGCGCGCCGCCAGCAGGCCGGCCAGGGTGCTTTGCCACAGCAGCGCATCCACGGCCTGGCCTGTGCGCCTTTCATTCCTGCGCGCCAGCCACTGCGCCAGCAGCCAGGCCAGCATGGCCACCACCACGCCCACCGGCAGGACCAGCGGCCCCAGCGCCAGGCTGGCAGGCAGGTGCAGCCAGGCGCCCAGCGCCGATAGCGCTGACGGCCCGCCAGGCTCTGCCGCTCCGGCAAGAACAGGCGAAGGCGCCAGCAGCAGGCCGGCAAGCAAGGGCAGGAAGGACGAAAGAAGAGGGGATGACCGGAGATGCATGGGCAAGGAGTTTCAGCCATGCAGGCTGACAGGCCGTGGATGCTGGCAGCGGGGAATTAACGGGGGGTTAACGGCCTCATGGCCATCAGGCTGCGACCGGTCCATTTCGCCCAGCCAATCCCATGGCCGCAGACAGCAGCAAGGCCGCAGCGGCCAAGCCGCCAGACAGCCAGAGCGTGGCGTGCAGCCCCCAGCCATCGACCAGTTGGCCGCCTGCCCATGAGCCCAGCGCAATACCGATGTTGAAGACGCCAACGTACAGCGCCGTGGCAATTTCCACGGCGCGTGGCGCAGCCTGCATCATCCAGGTCATCAGGCCCACCGATACGCCGCCGTAGGCCAGGCCCCAGACCAGCAGCACGGCGCCACCACCGGTTGGCGAGTCGCCCACGGACAGGAACAGCACAGGCGCCAGCAGCAGGCCCATGGCGATCGCAGCCAGACTCGGCACCGTGCGGCGCGCCGCGATGATGCCCGCCAGGAAGTTGCCCGCAATGCCCGCGATGCCGTAAGCCAGCAGCAGCGCGCTCATCCATTGCGCATCGAACCCGGACACCGTCAGCAGCAGCGGGCGCACGAAGGTGAAGGCCATGAAATGCCCGGCCACCAGCAGCAGCGTCAGTGCCAGCCCGGCCTGCAGCCTGCGGTTGGCCAGCTGATGACTGAATTGGCGCAGGCTGGCCGAGCCTGTGGCAGGCAGGGCGGGGAGAACGGCCATGTGCAGCGCCAGCACCAGTGCGCTGAAGCCTGCCATGCCACCGAATGCCCAGCGCCATCCCGCGAAATCGCCGATCAGCGCGCCCAGCGGCACGCCCAGCACCGAGGCCGCCGCCACGCCGCCAAAGATGATGGAGGTTGCCAGGCCCATCGACGCCTGGGGTACCAGCCGTGCCGCCAGCCCGCCCGCGATTGCCCAGATGCCGCCCATGCAAAAGCCCACCAGGACGCGCGCGGCCAGCAGCCAGATCAGCGACGGCGCCAGCGCCGAGGCCAGGTTGGCCAGCACGAGCAGGGCCAGCAGTCCGCACAGGATGCGGCGCCGGTCCATGCCGCCCGCCGCCATCACCACCAGCGGCGCGAACAGCGCGGCCAGCAGCGCCGGCAGCGAGATCATCAGGCCGGCCCTGCCCATGGAGGTGCCCAGGCTGCCAGCAATGGATGTGAGCAGGCCGACCGGCAGCATTTCCGTGGTCACCACGGAAAAGGTGGCCAGGCCCACGGCGGACACGGCCAGCCACGGGCGGCGCGCGGCGGGTTCGGGCCGCGTGGAGGAAGACGAATTCATGGTCCAGATCCCTTCAAACAGGTGGGGGGGTGTTGCACCGCCGTCGCGGGACAGAGAAAATACATACGCTGCGTATGAATAGAATCCTATATACATGCGCTTCGTATGTAAATAATCATGCATGCCGTATGTAAGGAGATTGGCCATGGTCCGCCGCACCCGCGCCGAGATGGAAGAAACCCGCGCCACGCTGCTGGCCACGGCCCGCAAGGCCTTTGGAGAGCAGGGCTACGCCGATGCCTCCATGGACGATCTCACCGCGCAGGTGGGCCTGACGCGGGGCGCGCTGTACCACCATTTCGGCGACAAGCAGGGCCTGCTGGCGGCCGTGGTCGAGCAGATCGATGCCGAGGTGGATGAACGCCTGAAGGCCATCACCGCCCATGCCCGGGATCCCTGGCAGGGCTTTCGCAGCCGCTGCCGGGCCTACCTGGAAATGGCGCTGGAGCCTGAAATCCAGCGCATCGTGCTGCGCGATGCGCGCGCGGCTTTGGGCGGAGCGCTGCCGCAATCGCAGCGCCACTGCATTGCGTCCATGCAGGCATTGATTGCTGACCTCATGGCGCAGGGCATCGTGGCCCGGGCCGATCCGCAGGCGCTGGCATCGCTGATCTACGGCAGCCTGGCCGAAGCGGCTTTCTGGATTGCCGAGGGCGAGGACGCCGACCTGCGGCTGGAGCGCGGCGCGGCGGCGCTGGACCTGCTGCTGGGCGGGCTGCTGGCCCGGCCCTGAGCGGGCCGCCTGGCCGCATTCTTGTGCACCCGCCTGCGAAATTCGGCACGCCGCCGCGCCAGCGCGGCAAATCTGCGATGCTCAGTCGCTTTTCGTTCCCGACTTGGATACAGACGGCGGGGCCTGGCGCCAGGCCCTGCGGACAACAACATGCATGTTCTCTTGGTGGAAGACAACGCGCTGGTGGCCAGCGGCGTGCGGGCCGGCCTGCAACTGCAGGGCTTTGGCGTGGATACCGTGGCCTCGGCCGGGCAGGCGGATGCGGCCATCCGTTCCTCGCATTTCGATGCCTGCGTGCTGGACCTGGGCCTGCCGGACGAGGATGGCCTCTCGCTGCTGGCGCGCTGGCGCGGCCAGGGCCTGCAGGTGCCCGTGCTGGTGCTGACGGCGCGCGATGCCGTGTCACAGCGCATCGAGGGCCTGCAGACCGGCGCCGACGATTACCTGGTCAAGCCCTTTGACCTGCACGAACTGGCGGCGCGCCTGCATGCGCTGCTGCGCCGCGCGGCCGGCCGCAGCGTGGACTGGATCGAGCTGGGCGAGGTGCGCATCAACCCCGCTGCCGGCCATATCCAGCGCCAGGGCCGCACCGTGGAGCTGTCGCGCCGCGAGTGGTCGCTGCTGCGCGCGCTGCTGCAGTCGCCGGGCCGCATCCTGAGTACCGAGCAACTGCGCGACAGCCTCTACGGCTACAGCCAGGACGTGGAGAGCAATGCCGTCAACGTGCATGTGCACCACCTGCGCCGCAAGCTGGGCCATGAACTGGTGGAGACGGTGCGCGGCGAGGGCTACCGCCTGGGCCTGCACCCATGATGCGCAGCCTGCGCGTGCGCCTGCTGGCATGTCTGTGCCTGGCGCTGTGCACGTTGTGGGGCGGGGTGGCGGCCTGGATGTTCTCGGACATGCGCAACGAGCTGCGCACCGTGCTGGATGACCGGCTGATCGCCTCGGCGCGCATGGTGGCAGGCATCGTCCACCAGTTCCGGCCTGCCCGGGAGCTGCCGCAGGACTGGAGCCCCATGCTCAACGTGATCGCGCGCGACGGCGTGGCCTGCGAGGTCAGCCTGGTGCGCGGCGAGGTCCAGCCCGTGCGGCCCGAATCGGCCCTGCCGCAGGTGCTGGCCAAGACCGAGGGCAGCCCCGTGTTCCCGCAGAGCATGCCGCTGGGCTTCTCGACCATCATCAAGGGGGGCAAGCCCTGGCGCACCTATGTGCTGGAGGACCACGGCGTGCGCATCGCCACGGCCGACCGCATCGATGTGCGCGAGGGCCTGATCCACGGCTTTGCCTACACCATCGTCCTGCCCTTCGTGCTGGCCCTGCTGGCCAGCATGGGGCTGATGTGGTGGGCCGTGACCCAGGGCCTCAGGCCGCTGGAGGCCCTGCGGCGCGAACTGGCGCGCCGCCCGCCCGGCGACGATTCGCCCGTGGCCCAGGGCCTGCAGACGCGCGAGCTGGCGCCGCTGGTGGGCACGCTCAACCAGTTGCTGCACCGCGTGCGCGCGGCCATCGACCGCGAGCGCCGCTGGAGCGACGACGCGGCCCATGAGCTGCGCACGCCGCTGACCGCCATCAAGACCCATGTGCAGGTGGCGCAGATGGCGCTGGCGGCGCCCGGCATGCCTGCCGGCCTTCTGGCCGCGCCGCCCGGCTCCATGGCCCGCGATTCGCTGGCCCAGGCGGGCGAAGGCGTGGAGCACCTGCAGCACACGCTGGAGCAGTTGCTGCTGCTGGCGCGGCTGGAGCAGCATGAATCGGGTGCCGCCAATGCGCTGGCCTGCGGCGATGCGCCTGCCGATGCGCTGCAGGCGCTGGACAAGGCCTGGCAACTGGCGGTGAATGCCGTGAGCGCCGGAGCACCGGCGCCGGCGCAGCGCCAATGGTTGGACACGCACCAGCAGCCCGGCAACGGCGCCTGGCCGCTGGCCATCTCCGAGCCCCTGCTGGTCTCGGCCCTGCGCAATCTGCTGGAAAACGCCCTGCGCCATGCGCCGCAGCATGCCGTGGAACTGGCCGTGCGGCCCATTGGCGCCATGCCGGGCACGACGCAGCAGCCGGGCACAGGCTATGTGGAGTTCACCGTGGCCGACCATGGCCCGGGGCTCAGCGCCGAGGAATGCGAAGAGGCCACGCGCCGCTTCTGGCGCAAGCGTCCCCAGGAGCATGGCAGCGGCCTGGGCCTGCCCATCGTGCAGCGCATCGCCGAATGCGCAGGCGGCTGCCTGCTGTTGCAGCCGCGCAGCCTGTGGAGGCCCGAAGAAGGCGATGCGAGCGGGCTGGTCGCACGCCTTTATCTGCCGTTGGCGGCGGGCGCCGGCGCACTGGTGCCGACGCACTGACGAGAGCGCACCGACGCCGGCGCACCGACGCCGGCGCATTAACGCCGACTTAATCTGCGCTGCGTATCGTGCCGACCTGGCTGGCCAGCCGCGCAGGTATTGCGCCGTGCGGGGGCAGCCGCAGGTATCCAGAACTGACCCTGTCCGCCGCTGCCGCGCACCTGCCGGCGCCCACGCATGGCAGGGCAACAGCCTCTTCCCACGATGAACCGCATGAACAAACAGACCCTGTCCCGGTCGTGCATCGCCATTGCTGTCGGCATCTGCATGCCGATGGGCGGCGCCTGGGCACAAGACACCTCCGCTGCGCAGGCGGCAGTGCAAGGCAACGCTGCCGCTGGCCAGAAGATCGCCCAGGCGGGCACGCCCCAGGGCGCGGCGGCCTGTGCCACCTGCCACGGCGCCAAGGGCGAGGGCATGGCGGGCTTTCCGGCCCTGGCCGGCCAGCACGCCGGCTATCTGGCGCGCCAGCTGCAGCACCTGGCCGACGGCAGCCGGCAGGCGCCCGTGATGGCGCCCATGGCCAAGGCCCTGTCGGCCCAGGACCGTGCCGACGTCTCGGCCTACTACGCCAGCCTGCCGCTGCCCATCCAGCCCGTGCGCGGCCCGCTGCCCAAGGGCAAGGACGATGACGGCGCCTGGCTGGTCGAGCGTGGCCGCTGGGCCGACGGCATTCCTGCCTGCGCCCAGTGCCATGGCCCTGGCGGCGTGGGCGTGGGAGCGGACTTCCCCGCCATCGGCCACCTGACGGCCGACTACATGCAAAGCCAGGTCGCCGCCTGGAACAAGGGCCAGCGCGAGGCCGGCCCCCTGGGCCTGATGGGCAAGATCGCCCGCAAGCTCACGCCCGAAGACATCCAGGCGGTGGCGTCCTACTACGCCCGCCTGCATGGCGCGGGCACAGCCACCGCAGCCACGGCCTCCGCGCCGGCCAAACCCTGATGGACCGGGAGCCGATCATGTCCGACACACCACGCAATCCCGCCCCCGGCAGTTCCAACACCGCCGAATACATCGTCGTTGCCTGCCTGTTCGCCGGTCTGGCGGGCACACTCGCCTATGGCATGTACGTCAGCCGTCCTGCCCGGCCCGACGTGCCGGTCAACGTGGCCGCCGCACCCGCTGCTGTCCCCGCAAAGCCCGATGCCCAGCCCGTTCAGGGGGCTGCCGACGGCGCAGCCTTCACGCCGCCCGGTGCCCGCGACATTCCGGACACCCCCATGGGCGAGTGGATCCGCCGTGGCGAGGCCATCTTCCTGCGCACGCCGGCCAACGCCGTGGGCTTTTCGGGCAACACCCTCAACTGCGTGAACTGCCACCTGGACGCAGGCCGGCTCAAGGGCGCCGCACCCATGTGGGGTGCCTACCCGCTGTACCCGGCCTACCGCAAGAAGACCAACCACGTGGACACCTTCGCCGAGCGCGTGCGCGGCTGCTTCATGTACAGCATGAACGGCAAGGCCCCCGACGACGGCCACGACATCCTCGTGGCGCTGGAGGCCTATGCCTACTGGATGGCGCAGAAGGCGCCCACGGGCGAGAAGCTGCCCGGCGCGGGCTTCACCAAGGTGGGCAAGGCCGTGCAGGAGCCCAGCTTCGAGCGCGGCGCCAAGGTCTACGAGGCCAAGTGCGCGCTGTGCCACGGCCCTCAGGGCCAGGGCCAGGAAGTAGGCGGCGTGACCGTGTTCCCGCCGCTGTGGGGCAAGCAGTCCTACAACTGGGGCGCGGGCACGCACGAAGTGGACAAGGCCGCCAGCTTCATCAAGGGCAACATGCCCTACGGCAACCCCACGCTGGATGACCAGGAGGCCTGGGACGTGGCCACCTACATCAACAGCATGGAGCGCCCCCAGGACCCGCGCTTCACCGGCAACGTGGCCGACACGCGCAAGCAGTTCCACGACAACCCGTACTCGCTGTACGGCACCGAGGTCAACGGGCGGCTGCTCAAGGGTCTTTGAGCGGATCGGACAGGCAACGGCAGGCCGGGCGCAGGCCTGCGTTGCTGCAAGGGACAGGGCGCTGACGGCCGCCCTGCAAGCGCATCTGCGCCGGTGCGGCCTTTGCACCAGACGGCGTACGGTCATCGGTTTGACGGCCGGCATTTCATGATTTAATAAGAATCATTCTCACTGATTTGCCGACGCATCCGGCTTGCACCGCAGCACACCGCCTTGCCGGCAAGCCCGGCCCGTGCCGCACGCGGCCATGCGCACAGGCCTTCGCGCGACCGCCGCGCGATGCTCAGGTTTGCCGAGGAAACCATGACCCAGACCTTGGACGACATTCAGCAGCTGGCGCACGAGCACCAGGTGCTGCTGCGTGGCTACGGCCACGCCCAATTGCGCAGCAGCGAGCTGCTGTGCCTTCAAGCCCAGGAAATAGAGAGGCTGCAAAGGCTGGTGATCCGCCAGCGCGCGGCCTTGATGGCCAAGGAAACCCAGCTGCTGTGGGCGCGCGAGGAGCGCGAGGCGCTGGAGAAGGCCATTCCCGGCCTCTCGCGCCGCGTCACGCTGGCGCGGCGCGTGGAGTCGCTGCTGGTGCGCGTGCAGGACCTGTTGCGCGAGCGCGCACGCTGGCAGCGCCAATCGGCCGCGCCCCTGGCGCAGCCCGCCGTGCCTGCAGCGGGCGCGCATGCGCGGAAGCCCGAACAGGACGCCGAGGCCTTCGAGGCCAGCCTGCGCGAGGCCGACCTGGTGATCTGCCAGACCGGCTGCCTGAGCCACGGCGAGTACTGGCGCGTGCAGGACCATTGCCAGCGCACGGGCAAGACCTGCGTGCTGGTGGAGCAGCCCGATGCGCTGCGCATCGTCCGCATACACCGGGGCGCCGACGGCGGCGACAACCCCGCCATGACGCTGAGCCACGGAGACACGACCGCATGACACGCAGCAAGATGCCCCTGAGCCCGGGTGGCGAACCCGAACTGCGCAGCGTGGGCCTGAAGGCCACGCTGCCGCGCATGCAGGTGCTGGAAATCTTCAGGCAGAGCGCATCGCGCCACCTGCATGCCGAGGACGTGTTCCGCCTGCTGGCCGAGCGGCGTGCCGAAGTGGGCCTGGCCACCATCTACCGCGTGCTGTCCCAGCTGGAGGCGGCGGGCCTGCTGCTGCGCCAGACCTTTGAAAGCGGCAAGGCGGTGTTCGAGCTCAACGAGGGGCCGCACCATGACCACCTGATCTGCCTGCAGTGCGGACGCGTGGATGAATTCAGCAACGACCACATCGAGGCGCTGCAGCACCAGGTGGCCCAGGCCCACGGCTACCGCCTGGCCGACCACCGCCTGGCCCTGTACGGCCATTGCAGCGCGTGCTCGCGGCTGCCACCCGAATCACCGGCACAGCCCGAGCAGGCAAGACAGCCTGCGCTGCAGGACAACGAATGAGCACCAACGACAGATCCCTGACCCCCGAGCAGCGCGCCGCCCTGGACCTGCTGATGTCGCGCCAGTCGCGCTGGCCGCTGCAGGACCCGGCGCCGGGCGCAGACGTGATCGACACCGTCATCGATGCCGCACTGCGCGCCCCCGACCACGGGCAGCTGCGGCCCTGGCGCTTCGTGCTGGTGCAGGGCGATGCGCGCCATGCGCTGGGCGAGGTGTTCGTGCAGGCCGCCAGGGCGCGCGACCCGCAGGCCGACGCCGAGCGATTCCGCGCCAAGGCCTTGTCCGCCCCGCTGATCATTGCGCTGGGCGTGCACCTGCAGCCCGAGCACAAGGTGCCAGAGAGCGAGCAACTGCTGGCTGGTGGCGCTGCCGCCATGAACATGCTCAACGCCCTGCACATCCTGGGCTTTGGCGGCTTCTGGGCCAGCGGCGCCAACAGCCACGATGCGCGCGTGCGCGAGGCCCTGGGATTCGAGCCCCATGACCGGCTCGTCGGCCTGCTGTATGTGGGCACGCCCGTCTCGGCCGGCCGCGAAGCCCTGCGGCCGCCGCGCAACCGCTTTGTGCGCGAATGGCAGCCCGGGAAAGACCTGGTGCAAGGCCTGGCCCTGGCCCTGTCTTCCAGCGCGGCCGACGCAGGCTGATCCTGCTTCCTTGAAGCAAAGATGCCCGGCTTGACCGGGCATCTTTCGTTGCGGCTGCGCAATCGGCCTAAGCCGCCGTCTCGACCGACTTCAGCTGGTAGATGGCATAGAAGTGCACGCCAAAGGTCCAGCGGAATGCCGGCCCCACCAGCGAGTAGGGCGGGCCGTAGCCTTCCATCACCTGGTGCGCGGCCACCAGCTGCAGGCGGGGATGGGCTTGCGCCAGATCGGCCTCGCGGCGCAGGCCCCAATGGAACTGGGCCTGGGTGAGCCGGACCGAAGGGTGCTGGCTTGCGCGCCCGGCCGCCAGCCAGCACATGGCGTCGAACACCAGCTCCGAGCCCGGCGGGCTGCGTTGCGCAAACGTGGTCCACAGCGCCTGCATCTGCTCTGGCTGCAGGTACATGGAAACGCCCTCGGCCATCATGAACACCGCAGGCCCGGACCTGTCGGCCGGCAGTCCCAGCCGCTGCCACCAGTCGGCATCGGCCAGGTCGAATTCGCGGATCTCCTGGCGCTCCGATTGCCGGGGCAGCAGCTGCCTGCGCAGCGCGGTCACCGGTCCCAGGTCCGCATCCGTCATGTGCATCTGCCCGTTGTCCAGCCATTGGAAATAGTCGCTGAGGCCGCAGCCCAGGTTCACCACATGGCCCTGCGGCTGGCGCTGCAAGAAGTCCTGCGCCAGCGCGCGAAAGCAGTGCGTGCGCGCCAGCACGCCGTAGATGCTCTGCCGGTCCTGCAGCCACCGGCTGCCGTCGTCGCCCAGCTGGGTCAGGGTGTCCAAGGCGTGGGCGTCACTGACGGCCATGCCGGGAAACAGCCGCTCGCCCAGGGCGCGGGCGGCCAGTGGAATGCGCAAGGTCTCGCTGACATCGGACAGTTTTTCCTGGCGTGGCGAGGAGGGCTGCGCGTCGGGCAAGGCCGTTGCGGCCGTCGGGGCAAGAGATTCGGGCATGGCGGGCTCCTGTGCGTTGCCGGCCGGGGCGGGCGGCATCCACCTTCCATGAATTGCTTCAAGGGCTGATACCCATATTAGGGCCTGTTCGCACGAATGCAGGCAACCTGAAGGGAAGCTGCCTGCCATCAATCCTTGTTCACCTTGTGGTCCTCGCCCTTGGCCTGTTCCATGGCCTCGGGCTCCAGCTCCTCGGCGGAGCGGTTGAGGTGGATGAAGGCACCCCAGCCCAGCAGCAGGACACCCACGGCGCTGACCAGGGCGGCGGGATAGAGCAGGTGGGCCGGCTCTTCCTGCGTCTTGAAGGCAGCGACCAGGGCTTCGACGGCCAGGGCCACGACCAGCACCACCAGAAAGCGCGAGAGAAACCGGCGCACGCGCGTGGGGCCGCTGATATGGGCCTCGCGTATGACCTCCTCTTCGGTGATGGTCTGGGCGATCTGCAGCGCGACCACGCCCGAGGCCAGAATGCCCAGCGCCTCGACGATGCGCAGCCCCGAATCGCCATCCACGCCATGCGCCATGGCGTTCCAGCCCTTGAGGCCTGCAATCCACAGCAGGGCGATGGCCGCCAGCGAAAACAGCAGGGCGATGAGCGCGTGCACGACGGTGAAAAGGGTATGGAGTGCTTTCATGGCAAAGGGCGGAGAGTGGGCCGTGGCGCATGTTTCCACGGCGCCGGCGCGCCGCTTGTAGGAAACGGCGAACAGCCGTGGACAGTGGCAGGCAGCGGTGGGCAGGCGCGGTGCCTGCCCGCGGGTGCGGCGCATGGATAAAATCCCCGGACCATGTCCAGATGGTTCATCGTGGCTTTTTCCCTGCACTTCGTCGTCAGCGTGGCCTTGTCCACGCTGGGGCTTGTGCCATGGCGGGCCCTGCCGGGGGCCGCTTGCGAGCCGGCCGGCGCCGCCTGCGCCAGCGTGCAGCGCACGGCAGCGCCGCTGGTGGACACGGCCTCCCTGCTCGATGACTTCGACCATGCGCTGATGGACGATCAGCAGGACCTCCCCGATGTCATGCATGCCGTCGATGGCGTGGATGCCCCTCGGCTGCAGGCCGATCGCCATGTCGCCAGCAGCCTTCGCGAAGGACCGTGGCGCAGCCTGGCCCCGCCCGACCGGCCTCCCCGGGCGGCCTGATCCCCTTTGCGACCTGCCGGGGCCGTTGGCTCCGCCGGGTCGGCGCATGCGGCATCCACGCCGTTCGCCGGGTCCTGTCCGGCATGCCCCGTCTGCGGGGCTGGCCTATCGCTTCCAATCTCTCCGGACCCAGCGCAGCATGGGCCCTTTTTGCCGCAGCGGCGGCTCCCGGTTCCCAGAACAAGCATCATGGAAATTGCCATTCTTTTTGCGCTGATCCTGCTCAATGGCGTCTTCGCCATGTCCGAGATCGCGCTGGTGACGGCGCGCAAGGCTCGCCTGCAAAAACTCATAGACGAGGGGGACGCCGGCGCCGCCGCAGCCGCCCAGCTGGGGGCCGACCCCACGCGTTTCCTGTCCACCATCCAGATCGGCATCACCTCCATCGGCGTGCTCAACGGCATCGTCGGCGAGGCCGCGCTGGCCGCTCCCCTGGCCGAGTGGCTGCAGCGCCTGGGCGTGCCCGCGCCCTATGGCGGCTACACGGCCACGGCGCTGGTGGTGGTGCTGATCACCTATTTCTCCATCGTCGTCGGCGAGCTGGTGCCCAAGCGCATCGGCCAGACCTATCCCGAGACCTTTGCGCGCCTGATCGCACGCCCAGTCAACTGGCTGGCCCATCTGACCAAGCCCTTCGTGGTGCTGCTGTCCGTGTCCACCCATGCGCTGCTGCGCCTGCTGGGCGTCAAGGAAAACAGCGGCAGCGCCGTCACGGAGGAAGAGATCCACGCCATGCTGGCCGAAGGCACGACGGCCGGCGTCATCGAATCGCACGAGCACACCATGGTGCGCAACGTGTTCCGCCTTGACGACCGCCAGATCGGCTCGCTGATGGTGCCGCGCAGCGATGTGGTCTGCCTGGATGCCGATGCGCCATTCGAGGACAACCTGCGCGTGATCGAGCAGTCCGACCATGCGCGCTTTCCCGTGGTGCGCGGCGGCATGGACTCCATCATCGGCGTGCTCAACGCGCGCCAGTGGCTGTCGCGCGCGCTGCAGGGCAAGGATCAGGGCCTGACCGACCAGCCCATGCAGACCGCGCTCTATGTGCCCGAGACCATCACCGGCATGGAGTTGCTGGAGAGCTTTCGGCTGTCCGACGTGCACATGGCCTTCGTGATCGACGAGTACGGCGAGGTCCAGGGCATCGTCACCCTGCAGGACCTGGTGGAGGCCATCACGGGCGAATTCCAGCCCCGCGATCCGCGCAACTCCTGGGCGCTGCAGCGCGAGGACGGCAGCTGGCTGCTGGACGGCCACATCCCCGTGCCCGAGCTCAAGGACCGGCTGGAGCTGGCCACCGTGCCCGAGGAAGAGCGCGGCCGCTACCACACGCTGGCCGGCATGGTCATGCTGCTCACGGGCCGGCTGCCGCGTGTCACCGACACCGTGCAATGGGAAGGCTGGCGCTTCGAGGTGGTGGACATGGACGGCAAGGCCATCGACAAGGTGCTGGCCATGCGCGTTGACGTGTCGCTGCAGGTGCCCGGCGACGAAGACGCAGGAGCAGCCCATGCACCGCGTTGAACGACGGGCCCCGCGCTGCGCCTGGAAACTGCTGGCATGCGCGGCGGCCGTGGTCTTCATGGCCGCCTGCCTGGACGGCGTGCAGGGCTACCCGCAGCAGCAGGCGCCCATCATCAGCCCCTACGACATGACGCAGGAGCAGCGGCTTGCCGAAATGAACGCCATGGGCGCGGCCGGCCATGCCGACCACCGCTGGACCTACGAACTTCGCCCCGGCTGCGTGCTGCGCGTGGACCTGGACGGCCCGCAAGGCCCGCGCCCTTCCCTCGATATCGCCCTGCTGGGCAGCGTGGTGGCCGTCACGTCCCAGCGTGAACGCGGCAGTTTCCGCGTGGAGTTGCAGCCCGGCGACGGCCTGCAGTCGGCACGGTCCCTGGTGCTGGAAAGCACCAAATGGGCCGACGCCAGCTGGACCCAGCTGCTGCTGCGCCTGATGCAAAAGGGTTGCATGGAAATGCAGGGCCGCCCGCACGGCAGGACCGCCAGCCGGCACTGAGAGGCAGCGCACAACGGCACGGATCGGCACGGATCGGCATGCATCGGCAGGGACCTGCAGGGACCGGCAGGCCAGGCAAGCGTGGCTTGCCCGGTCCCGCAAATGTGAGGGGCGGAAACGACAAGCGGCACCGAAGTGCCGCCGGGTAGGGCGCGGGGCGCAGGGTCCCGGGCCAGGGCAGATCGCCGGCTTACTTGGCCAGCGTCAGCGTGCCCTTCATCAGCGCGGAATGGCCGGGGAAGGAGCAAAAGTAGCTGTAGGCTTCGCCCGCCTTCAGGGCGGCGGTGGAGAAGGTCACGGAGTCGGTCTCGCCGCCGCCGATCACCTTGGTGTGGGCGATCACGCGGGCGTCCTTGTCCTTCACGAAGTCCTTGGCGGCGCCGGCGGCGATGCCGTCATTGGCCACGGGCTGCAGGTCGGCCGTCTTGCTCAGTACCCAGTTGTGGCCCATGGCCGTCTTGGGCAACTTGCCCACGTGCTTGAGCTTGACCGTGAACTGCTTGCAGCTGGCGGGCACGCTGATGGTGGGCTTGTTGAACTGCATGGCGTCATTGCCTTCGATCTCGACGGCGCAGTCGGCGGCCAGCACAGGTGCGGCGACGGCAGTCATTGCGAGGGCCAAGAGGACGGGTTTCCATTGCATTGCCATTGTTTTCTCCTTGAAAAGCGGGTGAGGTGGCTGGCATCCGGTGGCCATGGACCGGCAGGCGGTCTGTCGCCATGGATGCTTTGTATGGCTGCCTCCAGCATAGACAGGATGGGGGAGGGCGGGTTGATTTGAATCAAGTCAAAACAGTTCGAAGACCTGCGCTCCAAGCATGCGGTATGGCGTCACGCCGGCAGGGTATGCGCGGTGGCTGTCGCCGGGAATCACTTGCCGTCCGTCGTCTTTTGGCGACGGGCAACCCCACAGCTCGCATGCCTCTACTCACCCCAGTCACATTTGGGTACGATTGCGGCACATAGAGAGGGTTTATGAGAGTGATGGTTTTCATAGGTGCTGTCATTGGCGCCATCTTTCTGCTGACGGCGTTCTTCGTCGACAGCTCCCAGCAACAGACGGCGCTGGCGGGCATGGCCTGTGCCAGCGTCCTCATTCCGTACGTGCTGTTCAGGTTGCACTCGATCGCCGTCGAGCAGGACAAGCTCGATCAGATCCTGCAGCTGATGCGAAAGTCCGGCAGCCAGCCCGAAGGGGTGGCTCCGGGCGGCGAGGGGTCCCGTGAGCCGGGTGGCCCCTCGGCGCCCAGGTCCTGGATGTCCTGAGGCACGGGGCGGCAGCCAAGGCAGGCCAGGCAGGTCCTGCAGGCCTCAGGCGAACTGCACGACCACGCGCCGGTTGGTGCGGCTTTTCTTCTCGATCTTGGTGACGGCCACCGTGCCGATCTCGGCCGTGCTGCGCACATGCGTGCCGCCGCAGGGCTGGCGGTCCAGGCCGGGGATGTCGATGATGCGGATCGTCGCCGTGCCGCCCGGGGGCGCGGCGCCTGCGGTGCGTACCAGGTCGGGCTGGGCGGCCAATTGCTCGGGCGTGATGCGGTCCACGTTCACGGCATGGCTGGCGGCGATCAGGGCGTTCAGGCGCTCCGTCAGATCGGCCTTGTCCAGCGTGGATTCAGGCAGGTCGAAATCCAGGCGTGCCGAGTCCGGCGAGATGCTGCAGCCCGTCACGGGCACGGGCACCAGCACGCCCAGCAGGTGCAGGCAGGTGTGCAGGCGCATCAGACGGTGGCGCCTGTCCCAGTCGATGGCTACCTGCACGCGCTCGCCGACCTGGGGCGGCGCATCGGTCTGCAGCACATGCAGGATGCGCTGGCGGTCATCGGCATAGACGGTGTCGATGACCGCCAGGCTGCGTCCGTCTGCCAGGATCAGCGTGCCGGTGTCTCCGGCCTGGCCGCCGCTGCGGGCATAGCAGACCGTGGCATCCAGCTCGATGCCTTCGGGGCTGACCGCGATCACGGTGGCTTCGCAGCGGTCCAGGTAGGCGTCGTCGTCAAAGAGCTTGTGCGTCTGGGACAGGGGCATGGGCATGGGGTGTCTCCGGGGTCATGTCGCGGTCCATGGTATCGGCGGCATGGCGGGGCCGGGCAGTACGCCTGGGCGAAAAGTCCCCAGTACAGTCCATGGCCCGCAGCGGTGGCAGTCGGCTGCTTGACAGCCTGTCAAGTGCCCGGGTCCGCGACCTGACAAGATCGGCGCCCGCGCCGCGCGCGTGCCGCTGAACAATGGCGCATTCCTTGCCGACGGCGCTACAGTTTTTTCCGAAGCTGACGACATACGCAGGGCATGAATCTGTGAGTTTTCCGAGGAACTGTCCGAATGGATCAAGAACCTTTGCGTCCATCCCGTGCAGGCTCCACCCCCGTCTCCATCCCGGCAGGCCCCGGTTTGCGGCTGCCCACATTGTTCATCTCCTCATCTTTATGAGCACTACCGATCTTCACGCAGCTTCCCTGAGCGATCTCTATGACCGGCTGGACGAAGGCCTCAGCGAAGAGGCCTTTGCCGCCGAACTTGATGCCCGGCTTCATGACGGGCGGGCCGATGAGGTGCAGGTTTTCCTGCGTGATTGCGAGGAGCGCTGCCTTTACATGCTGGGGCGCCTGAACAGCAGCGAATCGCCCTGGACACATGACGGTGAGCGCTGGCTGGCCCTGGCACGGCTCACGGTGCCGCGCGGCCATGCGCCGGCAGGGCTCAGCGATAAGCTGACCAATGCCAAGGTGGCCGCCGAAGTGCGCGTGATGGCCGAGCAATGGCTGGCCCATGCCCGCAGCGCGGATCTGCCGGTCTTCAAAGGCATAGGCATGGTGCTGGGCAACCTGGTGCCCTGGCTCTGCTATCCAGGCATGCCCTACGAGGAAGTGACGGCCACGCTGGACTGGACGCTGGCCCTGCGCAAGGAAGGTGAGTACAAGCCCGACACCGAGTACCACGCGCCCTGGAAGCGGCTGATCGCCCAGCTGAACGATGCCGACCTGCAGCGCTACGCCGCCGTGGGCGGCAAGCTGTTCGCTGATGTGATAGTGCACTACCGCGAAGAGCGCCAACCCAAGCAGCCCAAGGGGCAGGGCTGGAAGTCCTGGATGGGCTTCTTTGCCGCGCATCCCGAGCTGTATGACCAGACCTACATAGGCGATCCGGACCTGATAGAGCAGCGCTGGGCCAGCGCAGATGCCCCACGGCGTGAGGAACTGGCGGGCACCCTGATGGGCCAATTGGGCCATGCCCAGGGCGGGGAGCGTACCCGTGCGCTGCAGCTGCTGGACCGCCTGGTGGCCGAGGATCCCGCGCCCTTTGCCCGGCAGCTGCGTGAGAACGGCGGCTATCGGATCAGCCTGGCGCTGGCCATGCATGTCATGAAGCAGGACGATGCCGCCTTGCTGCCCCTGCTGCTGCCGGCCATTGCCCAGCACTGCGACCGCGAGGACGAGCTGCGCCGCTACCGCAGCGCGATCCGCGAACTGGTGACCCGCCGCCCGGCCGATCTGGCCGAGGTGCCTGTCAAGGACCTGGTCAATGTGCTGCCCGCGTTCGACACCGCCAGCCTGAAGGCCACGCTGCCCACCCTGACCCCGCTCATCGCAGGCAGCAGCGCCAAGGGCCTGCGCGCCGCCATGGCCGGCTTGGCCGCCCATATTCCGCTGGCCAGCTTGGTGGATGCCGGCTGGCTGAACAAGCCGCCCAAGAACCTGCTGCTGACCTGCCGCGACGTGCTGCTGGCCCACCCCGACCCCGCCGTCGGTCCCTTGCTGGCGCAGTTGCTGGCCGGCGGCAAGCTGGATGCGGCCTCGGCCAGCAGCGTGCAGCAGCGGCTGAACCAATTGGGCCTGACAGGGCAGGGCGCCTCGGCATCGGAAGAAAGCCGGGCAGATGCCGCATCGCCAGCGTCTGCCGCTGGCGGCGTGGACTTGGAAGCCCAGATCGCCTCCATCAAGCGCCTGAGCGCGGCCATCAAGCCCTTCGACACGCCCGAGCTGCTGGCGCTGTGCGCGCCGCTGTCCGAGCACGCGGCCCGCGTGCTGCTGCACGTATCCGCCATTGCCGAAGGCGGCCTGCCGCCGCTGGCCGGCGAGCTGCTGGCGCGCATTCCGGCCGACAACCGTGCCCGCCTGGCGCTGGCCCTGGTGCAGCAATGGATTGCTTGCGAGGGCGAGCCCAAGCAGCGCTGGGCGCTCAGGCTGCTGCCCGGCCATGCCGATGACCGCGTGGTCGATGCGCTGGTGGCCGCCGTCCAGGCCTGGAACCGCCCGCGCCTGCAGCGCGCGGCCGCCGCTGTCGAGCATCTGGGCGAGGTGGACAGCCTCTACGCTCTGCTGCGCGTGCAGGAGATCTCCGAATCGCGCTCGCTCAAGGACCAGGTGCAGCGCACGGCGCGCAGCGCCCTGCGTGCCGCCGCTGCCCGCCGCAAGATGAGCGTGCCCGAGCTCTTCGACGAGCTGACCCCCGACTTCGGCCTGGGCCAGGGCCTGACGGTCACGGTCGGGCCGCAGAGCTACCGCGTGGAGCTGCAGGGCGATCTGAGCCTGCGCGTCATCAACGACAAAAACAAGGCCAGCAAGACCATTCCTGCGGTCAAGGACGAGGCGCTCAAGCCCGAATGGGAGGCGGCCACCGCGCAGCTCAAGACCCTGGCCACCAGCCTCAAGACCGTGGTCAAGCAGCAGGCGCCGCGCATGCTGGCGGCCCTGGTCAGCGGCAAGCGCTGGCCGCTGGATCGCTGGCAGCGGCTGTTCGTGGCCCACCCGCTGCTGCGCATCGTTGGGCGCAGCCTGATCTGGCGCGCAGAGGATGCGCCGGGCCTGGCGCGCACCAGCTTCCGCCTGGCCGAGGATTTCTCGCTGGTCGATGTGGAGGATGAAACCGTGGCCCTGCCGGCAGGCTGCAGCATCAGCCTCTGGCACCCGGCCACGGCCCAGCCCGGCGAGCGCGAGGCCTGGCAGGCCTACATGGCCGACTATGAGCTGGAGCCCCTGGTCGACCAGCTGGGCGCCTGCGCCGAGCAGCCTGCGCCCGGCCAGTTCAGGAACGGCATGCTGCTGCCGCCCGCGCCGATCACGCTGGCGCAGGAGCAGCTCGGCGCCATGCTCAAGAAGTTCGGCTACCGGCCCGGCCCCGTGGGCGATGGCCCCAGCATCAACGAGCATGTGTGGCGCCTGCCCGCGCTGGAGCTGAGCCTGGAGCTGTCGCACGGCTATTTCCCGCCCTACCTGGACCTGGGCCTGCCCGTGGCCGTGGAAGGCCTGCGCGTGCACGACCTGAGCAAGGGTTACGGGGCCAGCGCCGACCCGGCGCGGCTGCCCAAGCCGCTGCTGGCCACGCTGCAAGGCCAGTGGCTGGCCCTGGCGGCCAAGGCGGCTGCCTGAGCCCTTGTCTTTGTGAACCTTTGCTCCCTGAAACGTTGGCCGGCCGACCGCCCATCACCGAAGACTCCACAGACCATGAGCAACAACGAGACAGCAGCGCTTCCCCTGCAGGCTTTGTACGAACTGCACACGGCCGCGCCGGCCGGGCGCGAGGGCATGCCGGCCTTTGCCGCCGAACTGGCAAAGCGCCTGGCCCAGGGGCGTGATGCCGAGGTGGCGGACTTCCTGCGCGACAGCAGCAGCCTGTGCCAGGAGCGGTTGCGCCAGCTGCCCGGCGAGCATGCGCCCTGGCAGCGTGACCACGCGCTGTGGCTGGCGCTGGCGCGCATCAGCCTTCCGCTGGGACAGTTCTATGGGGGCAACCCGGGCGTGCCCCGGCGCAGTGCCGAGCTGACCGCAGAGCTGACGGCACTGGCCCGCGCCTGGCTGGATGACTGGGGCAGCCGCACCCACCAGCCCTGGAGACTGCGCGATGGCTACGACCTCGTGCTCAGGCAGGTGTTCGGCGTGCTGGGCCATGAAGGCATGTCCAGTGCCGATATCACCGGCCTGCTGCGCTGGGCGCGGGAACTGAGCGCAAAGGCCGGCATTGCGCCCGGCGCGCAGTACTACTGCCAGTGGCAGCACCTGCTGCACCAGCTGCCCGAGCCCGAACTGCTGGCCATGGCCATCGAGGACGGCGGCGGCCAGCTCAGCCGCGACATCGTCCAACGCCAGCTGCCGCTGCAGCGCACGCGGCCTGCAGCGCAGCGCTGGGCGCTGTGGCGGGATTTTTTTGCGCAATTCCCCGCCGTGCTTGACCAGCTGCGCCTGCCCGAGCCCGTGCTGATCGCATCGCGCTGGGAGACGGCCGATGCCGCGCGCCGCGACCTGCTGGCCCAGGACCTGTTCAAGGCCTTGTGCTTTGCCTCGGACGATGACTGGCCGCATGACCGTGCCCTGGTGGAGCGCATGCTGCAGACCGACGCTGCGCCCCTGGCCGCCTGGTTCAAGCAACTGGGCCACCTGGCGATCAATCCCGCCGTGGCGCAGCGGCTGTGGGAAGCCCGGTGGCCGGCCCTGCTGCCGCTGCTATTGCCGGCCTGCGCAGACGGCTGCAAGCACGAATCCGACCGCGCCGGCTACGCCTCGGTGGCCGAGACCCTGCTGGCCGATCGCCCTGGCGACCTGGCCCGGCTGGCCGCCGGCCCGCTCACGCACCTGCTGCCCGCGCTGCGCGTGGACACGCTGCAGCGGCTGCTGCCGCAACTGGGCAAGGCCGCCTCCGGCAGTGCCTCCAAGGGTTTGCGTGCGGCGCTGGCACAGGCGCTGTCTGCCTTGCCCGTGGATGCGCCCCAGGCCGCCGGCTGGCTGGCCAAGCCCAACAAGAACCTGGTGCTGGCCTACCGCGATGTGCTGGTGGCCCATCCTGATCCGGCGTCTGGCAGCCTGCTGTCGGCACTGCTGTCCGGTGGATTGCTGGACGTGGCCGAGCAAGGCCCGGTGCAGGCGCGACTGAAGGATCTGGGTGCCGCAGCCCCGGTTGCGGACGCAGCCGGGTCACCTGGCGGCGAGGCCGTGCCAGCGGGCAGCGATGCCGGCTCCCTGGCAGCGCTTGAAGCCCAGGCCGCCAGCCTGCAGCGCCTGTCGCCCGCCATTGCCGCGCTGGACCAGCCGGCGCTGCTGGACCTGCTCGCGCCCCTGTCGGCCCAGGCCGCGCGTGCGCTGCTGCACTTGGCGGCCTCCAGCCCGCAGGAGCTGCCTGCGCTGGCCCGCCAACTGCTGGCCCAGGCCGGCGCGGAGAACCGTGCGCGGCTGGCGCTGGCCCTGGTCCAGCACTGGGTGGCTGCCGATGGCGCGCCCGAATCGCGCTGGGTGCTCAAGCTGCTGCCCGGCGCGGCGGACGACCGCATCGTCGATGTGCTGTCCTCGGCCGCCCTGGCCTGGCACAAGACGCGCAAGGAGCGCGCCGTGGTCGCGCTGCAGCAGCTGGGCCGGCTCGACACGGTCTATGCCCTGTCCTGCGTGCAGGCCCTGGCCACCGGCAAGACCCTCAAGCCCAGCGTGCTGGCCGCCGCGCAGGCCGTGCTGGCCGAGGCCGCCACGCGGCGCGGCATGGCGCTGGCCGACCTCGGCGACGAGCTGACCCCGGACTTCGACCTGGGCCGGGGCGTGCAATTGCAGGTGGGCGCGCAGACCTATGACGTGCTGCTGCAGGGCGACCTGTCGCTGCGCCTGCGCACGCCGGCCGGCAAGCTGGTGCGCAGCCTGCCGGCCCTGGCCGACGAGGGCCTGCGCACGGAGTGGGAGGCGGCCGCCGCGCGGCTCAAGACGCTGTCCAAGGGCATCAAGGCCGTGCTGCAGCAGCAGGCGCCGCGCCTGCAGTCCTGCCTGATGCTGGGCCGGCACTGGCCGCTGGACACCTGGCGCCGCCTCTTCCTGGAGCACCCGCTGCTGCGCGTGGTAGCACAGGGCCTGGTCTGGCGGGTGGAGCCCGCAGCCGGCCAGCCGTTCAGCCTGCGCATTGCCGAGGACCTGTCCCTGGTCGATGCCGAGAGCGACGCGGTGCAACTGCCGGCCGAGGGCCGCATCGCCCTGTGGCACCCCGCGCAGGCCACCGAGCAGGAGCGTGCGCAGTGGCGCGAATGCCTGGCCGACTACGGCCTCAAGGCCCTGGTCGAGCAGGTCGATGCGCCCGCCGACCTGCCGCTGTCCAGTCAGTGGCAGCAGGAACTGCTGCAGCCCCTGGCACCGATACGGCTCACGCAGCAGGCGCTGGACGGCCTGGCAGGGCCATGGCACTTTCATGCCGGCCCCGTGTGCGATGGCCCCGGCATCTACCTGCACCTGCGGGACTTTGCCGTGCAGCGCTGGCGCGTGGAACTGCTGCACAGCGCGGCCATGCCGTACTACGAGCCCGGCCATGAGATCGACATCGAAGGCTTTGCCCTGCGCGACATGGCCGCCGACCGCCTGCTGCCCCCGGCCGAATGGCCGCTACCGCTGCAGGCATCGCTGTGCGCCATGCTCCAGGCCCTGGCCTCGCGCGCTGCGGGCGCGGCAGCCGCAGCGGCTGCAGCCCAGGTTTGACTCCCTCCAGAACCCCTGACTCCATGAACTCTTCGACCCTAGAACACACCGACCAGGCCACGCTCGAGGAACTGAGCGCCTCGCTGCCACCCGCCGAACTGGTCCAGGTGCTGGCCAGCCGCATGCGCGCGGGCCGGCATGACGAAGTGGGCGCCTTCACGCGCAAGGCCTTCGACGACTATTCCAACCCCATCCGCGCCCTGGGCAACTTCGATCTGCCCTGGACCCATGACCATGACCTGTGGCTGGCCTTCGCGCGGCAGACCATCCCCTTCGGGCGCAGGATCGACGGCAGCCTGGACGGCGACATTCCACGCCACAGCCCCGAGCTTGCGGCCGAGTTCGAGCAGATGGCGCGCGCCAGCCTGGCCCGTCCACCTGCGCCGGACGGCGACAACGACTACCGTGAAATCCGCATCCTGGACATGTTCGGCTGGCTCTGGTACCCGGGCATCAGCCGTGAACGGGTGATGCAGCTGCTGGACTGGGCCGCAGAGCTGAACGTCCAGTCCGGTGGCGGGTATGACAGAGCCGACTGGAAGCTGCTGCTGGGCAGCCTGGACGACCAGGACCTGATGGAGCTGGCCGAGCGCGGTGGCGCGCTCTATGCCGACATCCGCGATGTCTACCTGACGCGGCACAGCGACGTTCCGCACCCGCAGCGCTGCGCGCCCTGGTACGACTTCTACCGCCGCCATCCCGACTGGTTCGACGACAAGCCCATCAACGAAGACCCGGGCCTGATCGCGCTGCGCTGGGACCTGGGCGCCGATGCCCAGCGGCGGCTGGAGCTGGTCAACCTGCTGCTGGGCAGGGCGGACCGCGAGCCGGTTGATTACTTCATTCCCATTTTCGACCGCCTGGTGCGGGAGGATGCCGCGCCCTTCATCGCCTGGATCGAAGGATGGCAGCCCAAGTACCACTTCGATGCGGTGGTCGCCCGGCAGATCTGGGCGGCACGCTACCCGGAGCTTTTGCCCCATCTGCTGCGCTGCATATTGCAGGTATCGCGGATCGAGCCCTTCATCGGCCTGCTCAACCAGATGCTGGCCGAGCAGCCCGACTATCTGCGCGAGATTCCCACCGTGCGCCTGGCCCCGCTGCTGGCGCAGCTGGACCCGACCATGCTGCATGCCCGGCTGCCCCTGCTGGGCGAACTGCTGGCGGCCAGCAGCTCGCGGGCGCTGCGCGAAGCGGTGGCGCGCTTCATGCAAGGGCTGGATGCGCAGGCCGTAGGCGCTGTCTTCGAGTCCAACGCCTGGCTGCAGCGGCGCGAGAAGGCGATGCAGCTGGCCTGCCGCGACATCCTGCTGGTCCACCCCGATCCCGGGGTCGCACCGCTGCTGCAGGCGCTGCTGCGCACGGGCCTGGACCTGGGCTCCGAAAGCATGGTCGAGGGCCGGCTGCTGGCCCTGGGTGTGCCAGTGCCGGGTGCTTTGACCGTGGCGCAGGGGGAGGGGGGCAGGGTGCCGCTTGACGCACTGGAGGCCCGCGTGGCGCGCTTCAAGCGCTTTTCCAGCAGCATCAAGGCCTATGACCAGCCAGAGACCCTGGCCCTGTTCGCGCCGCTGTCCGGGCATGCGGCCCGCATCGTGCTGCATCTGGTGGCCACGGCCGAGGAAGAGCTGCCGCCGCTGGTGGAGCAGTTGCTGGCCCATGTGCCGGCCGAAAGCCGCGCCCAGCTGTCCCTGCACCTGGTCAATGCCTGGGTGGCCCTGGAGGGCGAGCCCAAGGCGCGCTGGGCGCTGCGACTGGCCAACGGCCATGTCGACGACCGCCTGGTGCAGACCCTGGTGGCCGCCGTGAAGGCCTGGGGCTGGAGCAAGAAGCTGCGCGCCATCATCGCCGTGGAGCAGCTCGGTGCGCTGGACACGCTGTACGCGCTGTCCCAGGTCCAGACCCTGTCCACCTCGCGCAAGCTCAAGGACCTGGTGATTGCGGCAGCGCATGACGCGCTGGAGGCAGCCGCCCAGCGGCGCGGCCTGAGCCTGATCGAGCTGTATGACGAGCTGACGCCCGATTTCGGCCTGGGCGGCGAAGGCCTGGTGCTGGAGGTGGGCCCGCAGCGCTACCGCCTGCAGCTGCAGGGCGACCTGAGCCTGCGCGTGGTGGGCGACAAGGGCAAGGCCTCCAAGACCCTGCCTGCGCTCAAGGACGAATCGCTGCGCCTTCAGTGGAATGCGGCACAGGCCGAATTCAAGACCGTTGCCGCTGGCGTCAAGGCCATCGCCAAGCAGCAGGCGCCGCGCATGGGTACCGCCTTCATGACGGGACAGCGCTGGTCCGTCCCGCGCTGGCGCCGCCTGTTCCTGCAGCATCCCCTGCTGCGCATCATGGGCCGCACCCTGATCTGGCGGCTGGAGCAGGGCGCCAGCTTTCGCATTGCCGAGGACTTTTCCCTGCTCGATGCCGCAGACGATGCCGTGGAGCTGCCCGACGATGCGCAGGTGCTGCTCTGGCATCCGGTCGATGCCGCAGCGGGCGAGGTTGAGGCCTGGCGCACCTGCCTGGCCGACTACGAGCTGCAGCCGCTGATCGACCAGCTGGGCGCGGGTGCGCAACTGCCCGACGCCAGCCAGTGGAAGAACCATGCCCTGCACCCTGCCGGCCCGCTGCAGATACGCCAGGGCGCGCTGTCCGGCCTGTTGGCCAAGTGGAACTACCGCCCTGGCCCCGTGGAAGACGGCCCCGGCATCTACGAGCACAGGCTGGACCTGGCGGGCCCGCAGCTGTACATCGAGCTTCACCACGGGCGCTACATGCCGTTCATGGAACTGGACCACCGCGTGGACATCGCCCACGCCGTGGTCTATGACAGCAGCCACCGCGGCGAGGATGGCCGCTGGCCCCGGCTGCAGCCGCAGCAGTGGCCGCGCGCGCTGCAGGCCACGCTGATGGCGCAGTTCGCGGCCATCGCCGCCAAATCGGCCAGCACCAAAGAGAGCGACTGATGGCCACCAAACGCATTGCAGCGCCCGCCCCGGAACCTGCCGCCCAGCGGCTGCCGGCCGAGATGGCCCACGCCCAGGAACTTGCGGCCCTGCAGGCCGCCGACCAGGGCCCGCGCCCCGACGGCTGGCGCCTGAGCCCGCGCTCCGTTCGGCGCTTCATCCTGGGCGGCCCGGCCCCGGATGGCGGCGGCCCCGAAATCGCCCGCAAGATCCACGGCAACGATGCCCTGGTCGAGCGCGCCATCGTCACCCTGGCCGGCCAGCGCGGCCTGATGCTGGTGGGCGAGCCGGGCACGGCCAAATCCCTGCTGTCCGAGCTGCTGGCCGCCGCCATCAGCGGCGACAGCAAGCTCACCGTGCAGGGCGGTGCCGGCGTGGTGGAGGAGCAGATCCGCTATGGCTGGAACTACGCCCTGCTGCTGCGCGACGGCCCCGGCCCCGAGGCCCTGGTGCCCGGCCCGCTGCACCGCGCCATGGGCGAAGGGCGGCTGCTGCGCTTCGAGGAGATCACGCGCTGCTCCACCGAAGTGCAGGACTGCATGGTGCCCGTGCTCTCCGACCGGCTGCTGCAGATTCCCGAACTCAAGCACGAGCAGCCCTGGCTGCTGGCACGGCCGGGCTTCAATGTGATTGCCACGGCCAACCTGCGCGATCGCGGCGTCAACGAGATGTCGGCCGCGCTCAAGCGCCGCTTCAACTTCGAGACCATGCGCCCGCTCGAAGGCGTGGCCGCGCAGGCCGCATTGATAGGGCAGGAGGTGGGCCGCGCACTGGCGCAGCAGCGCATCGGCACCACCGTCGCGCCCGATGTGCTGGCCCTGCTGGCCACGGCCTTCCAGGAGCTGCGCAGCGGCAGCGTGGAGGGCACGGCCGTGGAGCGGCCGGGCACCGTGCTGTCCACGGCCGAGGCCATCGACGTGGCCTTCAACGCCGCCTGCCAGTGCTGGTACTTCGGGCAGGAGCGCGTGGGTCCGGCCCACCTGGCGCGCCACCTGCTGGGCACGGTGATCAAGGACGACGACGAGGATCGCCGCCGCTTCGCCGAATACCTGCGCGTGGTGGTACGCCAGCGTGCAGGGCAGCCGGCTTGGCAGGACTTTGTCGCAGGCGGCCGTGAGCACTGACGCTGCCGCGTGGCTGGCGCCGCTGCCGCAGCTGCGCCTGGTGCCCGTGCGCCACCACAGCCCGCGCTGCGCCCATCACCTGCGCGCGCTGATGCGCGAGTTCAAGCCCACCCACGTGCTGATCGAAGGCCCGGGCGAACTCGATGCCCTGCTGCCTGCGCTGCAGCACGCCCAGGCGCGTCCACCGCTGGCGGCCTACCTGCATGCGACCGTGGCAGGCGGCGATGGCGCACATGAAACGAATGGCTCGAATGGCGCTTTGGAGGACGACTGGCGCTGCCGCTGCTATGTGCCCTTTGCGGCCTTCTCTCCTGAATGGGTGGCCCTGCGCGAGGCGGTGCGGCTGCGCAGCCATGTGCGCTTCATCGACCTGCCCTATGCGGCGCGGCTGGCCCAGGCCGCGCAGCTGGACTACTTCGCCTGCGCGCCCGAACCCCTGCTGGCCGACGAACCCTCGCGGCGCGCGCCCGACGTGCTGGCCGGCCTCATCCAGGCCGGCGGCTGCCGAGACTTCGACGAATGGTGGGACCGGCATTACGAATCGGGCAATGAGGACGCCTCGCCCCAGGCGTACTTTGCCGGCGTGCTGGCCTTCAGCCAGCTGCTGCGCGAGCGGGACGAGGCAGCGGGCGGCGCGGGCCCTGATGCCGAAGACAGGGCTCGCGAGGCCCACATGGCCGCCCAGGTCCGCAAGGCCCTGGCCGAAGGCGGGCGCTGCCTGGTGGTCTGCGGCGGCTTTCATGTGGCGGGCATCGTGGCTGGGATCACCGCTGGCCTGTCGGCGCCCGAGCGTCCGGCTGCGGCCGGTCAGCCCATCGATGTGGGCGTGCATCTCATCCCCTACACGCTGCAGCGGCTGGAGCGTGCCAGCGGCTACGCGGCCGGCATGCCCATGCCCGGCTACTACCAGGGCGTTTGGCAGGCGCTGGAGCAGGGCGCCTCGCAACCCGATGCCCAGGCCTGGCCCGAGATGGCGGCACGCACCGTGAACGGCCTGCGTGCCCGGGGCCTGCCCGCCAGCCTGCCCGACGCGGCAGAGGCCGTGCGCCTGGCCCATGGCCTGGCTGCACTGCGCGCCTGCCACGGCGGCCGGGCCGAGCTGCTGGAAGCGCTGGACAGCGCCGTGTTCAAGGAGCATGCCCAGGCCCTGCGTCCGCAGCCTATGGTGCAGCAGACCGGGCAGCAGACCGGGCAGCAGACTGGTCAATGGCTGCTGGACGCCGACGACTACGGCCAGCTGCCACCCAACGCGCCGGCCGCCCCGCTGCTGGTCGATGTACAGGCCTTCTGCCTGCGCCACCGCCTGCCCGTGCGGCCTGCCGCACCCGTGCGCAAGGAGCTGGACATCTACCGCAGCGCCCGCCACCGCCGCCTTTCGCAGGGACTGCACCGGCTGCGCTACCTGGGCGTGCCCTATGCGCAATGCCTGGCGGGACCGGACTTTGTGGCGGGCACCGGCCTGGCGCGCGTGCGCGAGGTCTGGACGCTGGGCTGGCAGGTCGAGACCACGGTGGCACTCACCGAGGCCATGCGCCACGGCTCCAGCCTGCAAGAGGCCGCTGTCCACCGCGTGCTGGAGCGGCTGTCGCAGACCGCCGACACCGAGCCGGCGCAGCGCGTGCTGGAAGTGCTGGTCATGGGCCTGGACGGCATTGCCCAGCAGGTGCTGGACACCGTGCAGGCCTGGATGGAGCGCAGCCACGACGCCCTGGCCCTGGCCCGCGCCACCGGCTGCTTGGCCCTGGCCTACGAGGCCCGCCATGCGCTGGGCGGCGTGGGCCTGGCGCGCCTGCTGCCGCTGCTGCGGCGCTGCTTTGCGCAGGCCTGCCTGCGCATGCCCTGGCTGGGCGAGGGCGTTGCATCCCAGCAGGCACAGGCCCTGGATGCCCTGGCCGATCTGCACGGCATGGTCTGCCGCCACGCGCCCTGGGCCGACGCCGGCCTGTTCCACGATGCCTGTGCCGCCTTGCATGAGGCAGGAGCCGGCAGCACGCCTGCGCGCGTGCGCGGCGCCACCGCCGGCATCCTGAGCATGGCCGGCCGCTGGCAGATTGCGCAGACCGATGCCGCCCTGCGCGCCATGCTGGGCCTGGCGCAGGTCGATGCTGCCGCCATGGGCGAGTACCTGCAGGGCTTTGTGCGCGTGGCCAAGGGCTGGCTGCTCAGTCATCCGCCGCTGCTGCGCCTGCTCAGCGACGGCATTGCGCACTGGCCGGAAGACGCCTTCCTGGCCGGCCTGCCGGCCTTGCGGCTGGCCTTTGCCCAGCTGACCCGTGCCGAACTGCGGCAGCTGGCCGGGCGGCTGGCCGGTTTGTCGGGCGCGGCCACGCCACCCGGCGCAATCACGCTGGCCTGCGTGCACCTGCCATCGGACAAGGCCCTGGCGCACAGCCGCGCCTTGGCGGCCCAGGTGGGCCGGCTGCTGCAACCCTGGGGACTGTCATGAGCCGGAAAGATCCGCCAATGCACAAACTGCCAATGCACGAGCCGCCAATGCAGGAACAGGCAATCGATGCCGCCACCCTGCGGCGCTGGCGCCTCATCCTCGGGCCCGAGGCGGCCCAGCCCCTGGCTGCGGCGCAGCCGCTCGATGACGCCGATGCGCGCCGCGACGCGGCACTGGACTATCTCTACCAGCGCGAGCACAGCCTGCGCGAGCAGCCCGACGGTGCAGGCACCGACGCCTGGCAGGGCACGGGTGGGCTATCCGCCCGCCAGGGCGGCAGCGGCGTGCCCGAGCCCCAGGCCGTGCACTGGCTGGGCGAGGTGCGCGACCTGTTTCCGCACAGCGCCGTGGAAACGCTGCAGCGCGATGCGCTGTCGCGGTACGGGCTGCACGGCCTGCTCGGCGACCCCCAGGTACTGGCCCAGGCCACGCCCAGCATTGAATTGGTGGCCGCGCTGATGGCCGTGCGCGCCAGCCTGCCCGTGCAGGTGCTGGACGAGGCCCGGCGGCTGGTGGCACGCGTGGTGGCGGATCTGCAGGCACGGCTGTCCTCGCGCGTGCGTTCGGCCTTCGGGCGGCGGCGCAGGCGCCGCAGTGGCCGGGGCCAGGGGCAGATGAGCGATCTGGACTGGCCGCGCACCCTGCGTCACAACCTGCGCCACTACCAGCGCGAGGAGCAGGTGCTGGTGCTGGAGCGCCTGTTCTTCAGGGAGAACGAGGCGCAGCGCCTGACCTGGGACCTGTGGCTGCTGGTGGACCAGAGCGGCTCCATGTACGAATCCGTCATCCACAGCGCCGTGATGGGCAGCATCTTCGCGCGCGTGCGCGCCCTGCGCACCCATGTGCTGCTGTTCGCCGACGAGGTGGCCGACGTCACCAGCCAGTTGCATGCGCCCGAAGAACTGCTGCTGGGCGCGCAACTGGGCGGAGGCACGAATATCGGTGCCGCCCTGGCGCATGCGGCCGGGCAACTGGCCGCGCCGCGCCGCAGCGTGGTCGTGCTGATCACCGATCTCTACGAAGGCCATGACGAGGCCCGCGTCATCGCCGAGACCGAGCGGCTGATCGCCAGCGGTGCGCGCGTGCTGGTGCTGGCTGCCCTGGATCGCCGCGCCCATCCCGACTACGACCGGGACCTGGCTGCGCAACTGGTGGAACGCGGTGCGCAGGTCGGCGCCATGACGCCCGACCATCTGGTGGACTGGCTGGCCCGTGCCATGCAGGCAGGGCGATCCTCATGATGCAGGAATGGCTGCGCACCCTGGACGATGACGCCATTGCCGACTGGGCCAACAAGGGCCTGCTCAAGCGCGGCGCAAAGGCCCTGGCGACATTGGATGCGGCGGCCTGGGAGCTGGATGCCAGCCATGCCCGGGCCGATATCGAAGGCCATGTCCAGACCCTGGCCGGCGCGGGCTTTGCCACGCTGCAATGCAGCTGCCCGGCGTATGGACCCTGCCACCATCTGTGCGCCTTGCTGCTGGGCCTGCGTGCGCGCCTGGCCAGCGGAGGGGCGGCCGATGAGGCAGCACAGGCCCCTATCGCGCCATGGCTGGAGGGCGATGCCGAGGTCGTGGCGCGGGCCTTCGGCAGCGCTGCCCAGCGCAAGGCCCTGCGCTGGATGGCACAGGGTTTCGAGGCCGTGCTGGAAGAGACGCCGGCCGCGCTGGTCGGTGAACTCTCCAATCCCGACGAAGTGACCGTGCGCCTGCCGCGTGCTGGCGGCCTGGCGGCGGCCAGTTGCAGCTGCAAGGCCGCCACCTGCGCGCACCGCGCCCTGGTGGCATTGCAGGCGCGGCGCGCAGCGGGCGCACCCATGCCCGAGCTGCCTGCGCATGCGCTGGAAGCCGGCGCACTGCAGCGTCTGGCGCAGGTGAGGCTCTGGCTGACCGGCTGGGTGCTGCAGGGCCGTGCCGGCATGAGCCCGGCCTTCCTCGCCCAGGGCGAGGCACTGTCCACCGAACTGCGCCAGGCCGACCTGCCGCGCCCCGCCAGCGTGCTCAACCTGCTGGTGCGCGCCTTGCGCGACGAGCGCGCGGGCCGTGCCGGCGCGGCCGAGCGCGTGGCTCCCCTGCTGGCCGCGCTGTGGATGCTGCTGCGCGGCCTGGCCCAGCAACCCCTGCCTCGGCCTCTGCAGGAGCTGGCTGGCGTGCATAGGCGCAGCTACCGGCGCGTGCAAGGCCTGTGTCTGCATGCCGTGGCGGCCGAGCTGTGGCTGGCGCGCGGAGGGCAGCGCGGTTTTTCGGTGCACTTGCAGGATGCGGCCAGCGGCCGGTTCCTGACCTGGTCGGCATCGCGCGCTGAGGGCTTTGATCCGCAATGGGAGCCTGCCCAGGCGCTGGAATCGGAAACCCTGGGCGGCCTCACGGCAAGGCAGCTGCTGCAAGGTCCTCATGTGCTGGTGGACGGCTGGGTCAGCGACGACGGCCGCCTTTCGGCGCGGGATGCCACCCGGCTGGTGGCGGCCCAGGCGGCCGGCCCCTTGCCGGGGGCCGACGACCCCCAGGTCCTGCTGCGCCGCCATCTGCAGGAGCTGCATGCCGACCCCTGGCGCCAGCAGCCGCCCCTTTGGGCGCGATGGCAGGTGAGCGGCAGCGGCCTGCCGCAGACTGACCTGCTGCTGCAGCGCTGGACGATGGAGCTGCAACCGCAGCTGCCAACCTCCGGCCCCGTCATATGCCTGGCCGGCGATCTGCACGGCATGCAGGGCAGGGCGGGCGAGGCCCTGCGCCGGGAGCTGGCGTGCGGCCGGGTGCTGCAGGAGGTCTTTGGCCGCGTGGAATTCGTGGCCGGGCGATTGCAGATGGCCGTGGCATCGGTGCGCTGGCGGGACAGTACGGACTGGCACCATCCCAGCACGGCCTGGAAGCCGCCGCCAGCGCAGGGCAGCAGGGAGAAACAGCCATGAGCACGGCACCGAACGAAAACGCCGAGGCGCCGCTGCGCCATTGGCTGGCACAGGGCCAGGTCTGGCTGGCCGATATGCAGGCCGCAGGCCTGGTGGGTGCCGGCGCACCGCTGCTGGCCGCAGGCCGGGCCTGGGCCGATCAGGCCGCACTGCTGGGCTGGTCCGCCCTGGCACGGCAGATGGACGGCGTGCTGGACCCGCAGCTTGCGCCGGTGGAGCGCGCGGCCGCCCTGCTCGATATCGCGGTCTGGGTCATGACCGCGCAGCGGCTGCAGGCCGGTGCGGATCAGTCCTTGCCCTGAAAAAAGCCATTGAGCTCGGCGCCCGGCGTGGCCTGGGCGAACGCGTCGAAGCGCCCCGTCTCGGCAATGGAGCGCGCCGCATGCAGAAAGCCGCCCCAGGCTGCGCGCGCCAGTGCGCCGCCCACGCTGATGCGGCGCACGCCCATGGCCTCGGCATCCTGCAGGCTCCATTCGCTGGCCCCTCCGATCAGCAGATTCACCGGCTTGGGTGCCACGGCCGCCACCACGGCACGGATCTGCTCGGCGCTGCGGATGCCGGGTGCGTACAGGCAGTCCGCGCCGGCCTCGGCATAGGCCTTGAGCCGGGCAATGGTGTCGTCGAGATCGGGCCGGCCCACGAAGAAATTCTCCGCACGCCCGACCAGCAAGGTGCTGCCGCCTGCCTCGTCGATGGCAGCGCGGGCGGCGCGCAGCCGGGCCACGGCGTCCTCGATGCTGCGCAAGGGGTTGGCCGCATCGCCTGTCGAATCCTCGATGGACAGCCCTGCCACGCCGGTGTCCAAGGCCATGCGAACGCTCTCTGCCACCTCCTGCGGACCCAGGCCGAAGCCGCTTTCAAAGTCCGCGTTCACGGGCAGGTCGGTGGCCGCGACCAGGGTGCGCAGATGCGCCAGGGTCATGTCGCGCGAGATGGCGCCATCGGGCCTGCCCAGCGACCATGCATGGCCCGAGCTGGTGCTGGCCAGCGCCTTGAAGCCCAGGCCCTGCAGCATGCGGGCGCTGCCGGCGTCCCATGGATTGGGCAGTACAAAGCAGCCCTGGCGGTGCAGGGCCCGGAAGCTGGCACGTTTTTGTTCGGTGGTAGGGGTCATGGAACACTCCGTTTTGACTCTTGAGAAACTCAAGCATCGATTCTCCAAGGCCTGTGAACGCTATCCACCGCCACAGGCTGAATGGCTGCTGGACCTGCCGAGGCACCAACTTCTGCGCATCTTCCTGCATCACTGCCTGGGTTGCATCTTGACGGGCTACCGTTCGTCAGTTCGATTCGCCCCAGCACACATTGCGTTACGATGCCGCGGCTCTCAAATGAAAGCCGTCCTGGGCGAGTGTGTCGCAACGCCTTGGCTGCTATCGGAGGGACGGCTTCACCACGGCATTCTTTTGCCCAGATCATTCGACATGCAGACTCCGACCTCAGCCCTGCCGAGCACCACCTTCACCACCGAGCAGTGCCTGGAGGCGGACAGGTTCGACGCTTGGCGCAGCGGCATCTCTGTACTGTTCGATGTGACCCCGCTGGAACGCGGTACGGTGCGCGGTGGCTTCCACGCCTCGGTAGATGCAGTCCACTTGGGACAATTGCTTTTGGGAGACCTGCGCTTCGGTGCACAGCGCTTCTCGCGCGGACATGCACGCGCGGCCCATGACGGGCTGGACCACTATCTGGTGCAGTGGTACCGGGGAGGCGGCTTCACAGGGCGCTGTGACGATGGTCACGAGCTGACGGTGCAAGCAGGTGATGTGGTCTTCTTCGACATGGCTCGCTGCCAGCATACCGTTGCGGACGACTCCCATGTGCTCTCGTTGATCGTGCCCCGCAGCCTTGGCGACCAGGCAATGGGTGCATCGAGTTCAGGCTTGCACGGAACCGTGTTGACCGGCAGCAGCATCTTCGCCGGGCTATTGGCAGATCATCTTTGCGCTCTGCAGCGACGCCTGCCTTCCATCGGCCTGGAGCAGGCTGACGACATAGTGCATGCCACTACCCAGATGCTGGCAGCCTGCCTGCGCCCCAGTCTACGGACGGTGGCCGAGGCTCGGACTGAATTGCGGGCAGCAATGCTGGACCGTATCAAGCGCCATATCGCACGAAACCTGGCCGCTCCCCTCTCGCCCGAGCTGCTTTGCCGGTGCTTCGGCATCTCACGTCACCGGCTCTACCACCTTTTCGAACCTTTGGGGGGTGTGATGCGCTATGTGCAGCAGCGACGGTTGCAAGAGGCCTTCCATGCCCTGTCAAACCCTGCCTACCGACGCCTGCGTGTCGCCGAGGTGGCCGCACGCCTGGGCTTTGCCAGTGAGGCCCACTTCAGCCGCGCATTCCGGGCCAAATTCGGCCACACACCCAGCGACATACGCGCCATGGCGAATTCCACACGCGCGGCATGCATCAAACCTCCTTCCGGGACCACTCCCGCCACCGTGGAGTATGCGGACTGGCTGCTTGGGCTCATGGCCTGAGTGCCGGATGGATGGTCTTGCCCCAGGCTGACGCTCAGTCGAAAACGTCAGGGGCTTCTGCATGCAGGATGCTCTAATAGGGCGGCCGCAAGCCACGGCCTGGCTTGTTTCCGAAGACCCACTCCCTTTTCGCATATGCATCTTCTGCAGCGTTGTAGCTTTGTCTTTGCCTGTCTTGCCCTGCCGGCATTCGTTCACGCCGCAGACTTCGACAAGAAAAACTGCACCTACAAAGGCATCCGCCTCTACGGCAAGGTCCAGCTCGTGCAGTCCTTCCCCGACATCAAGGTCCAGGCAACCAGCTCTTTCCCGGACCTCAAGGTCAAGGTGGTGAACTCCTCCGCAGACCGTTGCGGAGAGTGGCAGATCGTCACCTCTTTCCCTGACTTCAAGGTCCAGATGGTCAACTCCTTCCCGGACCTGAAAGTCGAGATGGGCAGTTCATCGCCTGGCGTGCGATAGCGCCCCGGCGCCGCTGCGGCGGCGCCTGCTCCTCAGTCCAGAGATTGGCCCGCGCGCGCAAATGAAGAGTGCGCGAGGAAAGCTGGAGCGGGCGATGGGAATCGAACCCACGTCATGAGCTTGGGAAGCTCAGGTCCTGCCATTGAACGACGCCCGCCTGGGTTGAGCCATTGTCGAATCATGCATTTCTTCGCTAGATGCTTGTTTTCTTGAGAGTTTCACGGCGCGTTTGCCGCAAAACCTCAACTTGGCACCCAGCGAAATCTATCTGCACCTGCAACCTTGGCGTAGGTTCGGGAGTAGGTTTTTGCCTCCTACGTCGCTGGCAATAGAACCTGCGCCATGACTCTGGGTGAGATTCTAGTGCTATTCGATTCGCGGTCTGCAAAGCAGCTTCAGCCAGGCTCGCACCTGCTCGTGAAGGGGTGCGATGAATTGCGATAGGTCACCTCCCAATCGCACAAAACACGGGCCTACTGCTACAAACAGCTCTGCTGGCCTGATGAAGTAGGTGAGGCTCGGGCACTGGCCCGAGATAGCGCTTTGCAGAGGCTGTCTCAGTTCAGGGAGACAAGCGCGGGGGTAGCGCAGGAGTTGATCCGGTCACTGCCCGTCGCAAGGCAGCACTGGCCAAACATGGTCCTGCCGTATCGTCTAAGGTGCGTGCGCTGCTGGAGGGTTTCCGCGATCACCTTGCGCGGAGCGCTCTGGCGCGAATGCTGGGCGAGGTACCAGAGCTTGCCTGGACAGTGCCGCGTGACGTGACCTGTGGCCAAGCTTACGACGTACTCGACAAGCGACGAGACCCTCCCACGGCGGCCAAGCAGCTGCGGGCACAGCTGGGGCAGGCGTGGGACTGGGGCTCGATGCAGGAAAGATCGGTAGGGAGGCGCCGAACTGTTGGCGTAGCCTTCTCAAACGCCAGCTGTGTTCCAAGGGGAAAACCGCCGGGGGGAAGCATGTGGGGTTTTGGCGCCGGGTGCTGTCCCAGGCGGAACCGCGCAAGCTCCTGTCGTGTCCCCGGACGGATATGTCGCAGAGCGCGCTGGATGGCCAGCCCACTGACGTGCATGGTGGCCCTATAGGTTCCGCCCGGCTGTTTGTCATAGACGTTAGTGGCGATGGGTTCGGGTTTCGTGGTCACGATGCCGGTCCTTTCTGCTGCCGCAAGGGCTTGTGACCGGTCATTTCGAGGTTTCCTTTCTGAGAGGGGCAGTCGCCGAAGGGCAGGGCATCGTCGCGGTGGTGGTCTTTGGGCAACTACCAATGCATCAAGCTCATGCTAGAAGGCCTGAGTCCGGTGCAGTACCGAAATCAGGCCTTGAGCCGCTAACTTCCAACCGTCCAACTTCATGGGGTCAGTTCAAAGCGGGCTTCGTCGTTTCAATGGTGCACTTGACAAAGCTGTAGGGTGCAAGCGCGCTGCCAGGCTTCCGACGGATTCCTGGGCTGGCTACACTTTTCTTTCCACAGAGAAGGGAAGTCATGGGCACAGATATCTACGTTTCGACGCTGACCGCCGATCTGGAGCAGCAGTTCATCGACGCGGTCGGACAGAGCCGCAAACTGCACGCTCCATGGGTTTCGCCGCCCAGCACGGCACAGGAGTTCCAGGGCTACCTGGCTCGCGTGCAGGAGCCGTCGGGTGCGGCATTTGTGATCTGGGAGTGGCGCAGCGATGGTTTTGCCGGGGTCGTGCAGATCACGAACATCCTGATGGACCCGTTCCGCTCTGCCCATATCGACTTCTTTGCATTCTCGGGCTTCGAAGGGAAGGGCCTGATGAAGGAGGGCCTCGCGCATGTCGTGAAGCAGGTCTTCAGGACTTCGAAGCTGCATCGGCTGGAAGCCAACATTCAGCCTGAGAACAAGGCAGCCATAGCACTGGTGAAGTCCTGTGGTTTCAAGTTGGAGGGGTTGTCGCCCGCATTCATGAAGGTCGGTGGTCGCTGGCGAGATCACGAACGCTGGGCGCTGTTGTCCGCGTAGTCGCTGCCCGGATCCGTCAGCGCCTGAGGGTTCTCCATGAACTGGTCTCGCAAAGGACGCAGCACCTTGTCATCCTGGGAAGTGACGAGACGTCGAAGAAGGTGAAGCACACCGAGGTGCAGACAAGGCCTAACAGTGGGCTTGTTCTTGCCTGACGTATCCCCCGAAAACAGCTGGACAGCGTCCGGAACTACAGGGGCGAGATCTGCGGCGCGACAAACGCAAAAAAGCCGCATAGGGCTGAGATGACAGGCGAAGGCGCTCGTTACAATGGAACTCCATGGTTCACTGCACTCTCACCACTACCATCTCCACGACCGCTTCCTGCGGACCGTGTGAAGTGCCGTGAGTCTCAGTTGAACCACTTCCCAGGCCCGCCAGCGATGGACAGGGCCCTTTTTTTTGCCCTTGCGTCGCCGGCACCACGCAAGGAGTTGTTCTCATGTTTGCTCTGTTAGTCCTCGATGTTCAGGTCGGCCTGGTCCGAGGCCCTGAACCCATGTGGCGCTGCACCGAGGTGCTGGACACCATCAACACCTTGATGGCACAGGCCCGCCGTGCGGGAGCGCCAGTTTTTCTGGCTCGTCACATCGGTCCCGTGGGAACGCCCATTGGCCCAGGCAGCCCACTGACCCAACTCGCACCCGAACTGCAACTGGACGGCAGTGAGGTTGTGTTCGAAAAACACCGCCCAAGCGCCTTTGCAGGCACCGATCTGTTGCAGCAGCTTCAAGCACGCAACGTGACCGGCCTGGTCATCACCGGCATGAAGACTCAGTACTGCGTGGACACCAATTGCCGGGTCGCTCGCGATCTGGGCCTTGATGCCGTCCTTATTGCGGATGGACATACTTGTGCCGACACCCCCCAGCTTGCAGCGCAGAAAATTGTGGAACACCACAACGCGACGCTGGCAGGGGCATTTTGCGCGGTCATGCCCGCAAACGCCTGGGATTTCTCGGCACCGGTTCACACCTGATCTGCGGAGTCCGCCCATATTGAGGCACACGCGAGCGATTGCAGCGTCATTTGTCTTTCAGACCACCGGGCCATGGGCCAATGCCGACGGCCTGGTCCTGCCTTGCGCTGATTCCCTGACCTGTGCTTGTCCGACAAGGGCGTGCCTGGGCGGCACCCATGCTTGAGGCCATGAACACACCTCCTCCCAACACCCCTGGCCAAGTGCCCACGTCGTCGTCCCGCAACCGGTTCGCCACCAAGCGGACCATGTACATCGCCGCAGCCGTCGTGGCCGTGGCGCTGATGATGGTGTTTGCGCCCTGGTAGGCGCGATCCACTGTCATGGTCCCGCCCATGCCCGAAAGGGCATGAGAAAGCCCGCCATTTGGCGGGCTGTCGTTTTGGGGAATCGCTTGCCTCAGTGCGCAGGGTGCGCCGTCGGTGCTTGCGCCGTGGGGAGTCGGGCCAGCTTCTGCGAGCAATCGCTGCACACGTGCCACGCATGGAATTGGCGGGCGCCTGTGGCGGGCTTTTCCTGTTCGCACTGCATGCAGAAGACGGCGGGGGCCAGGTCCAGGAGCCGGATCGGCTCTCTGCCTTTCTTGGGACTACGCATAGCTCTCCTTCAAAGTGTTGCTCCTCGGTATCCATTGGGCGCCGGGTTGGAAAAGGCGGTCGTCAGCGGGCGCGCCAAGGCGCAGCAGAAGCCGGCGCCATCGAGGGTGCGGGTTCAACTTACAGCCAGGCCGTCTCACGGTTGTGACTTTTGCATGACCGTGTGGGGAAGGCGCCGCAGCTGTTTGACAGCGTGCTTCGGGCAACCCTAGAATTTTTGCTTCCATTCCTGCGACCATTGCGAGCCTGACATGAACCTGTGACGCCTTCGGACCTTCGTCCGACCAATCCCCCGAAGCCCTTTGCCGGCCGACGGCGGACGCCTGCGTCACCTCCTGCCTGTTCGTTGATTGCTCTGCGTTTCCTGAACGCAACCCGGCGTCGCCGTGCGGCCTCCTTTCGGAATTTTTGAAAGAGTGCCCATGACGGAATCCATCGATATCCTTGCCCACAACACGGCCGCCTGGAACCAGCAGGCTGCCAAGTCCTGCGACTGGTCGCGCCCGGTCGACAGCGCCGAAATAGCACGGGCCCGCGCCGGAAGCTGGCAGGCGCGGCTCACGCCAGGCCCCTTGCCTGCCGGCTGGCTGGATGATGTACGCGGCCTGCGCATCCTCTGCCTTGCCAGCGGCGGCGGCCAGCAGGCGCCCATTCTTGCTGCGGCGGGCGCCCAGGTCACCGTCTTCGACGCCTCAGCCGGCCAGCTTGCGCAGGACCGGCACGTGGCCGAGCGCGAAGGCCTTGCGCTGACCTGCGTGCAGGGCGATATGCGCGATCTGGGGGTCTTTGCAGACGCCAGCTTTGATGTGATCTTTCACCCCATCTCCAACCTCTACGTGCCCGATGTGCGGCCCGTGTGGCGTGAATGCGCGCGGGTGCTGACGACGGGCGGGCGTCTTCTGTCCAGCTTCTGGAATCCGGTGGTCTTCGTGGAGGACCGTGATCCTGCATTGCGCGAGCAAGGACTCGTGCGGCCCGCCTGGCGCCTGCCGTATTCCGATGTGACGGATTTGCCGCCCGAGGCGATTGCGGCCAAGCGCGAGCGCAACGAGGCCCTGGTGTTCGGCCATACGCTGGCCGATCAGATCGGGGGGCAGTTGGATGCGGGGCTTGTGCTGACGGGCTTCCACGAGGACTGGCAGCCCCACGCCCGTTTTGTGATCGAGAAGTTCGTGCCGACCTTCATTGCGACACGTTCGATGAAGGTCTGAACGCGCTACCTACGGCCTGGACCGGCCTTGCCGCGCTCAGGTGCGCAAGGCCGGTATCCAGGTCTGTTGCTGGGCGGGTTCTGCCACGGGCTGCGCCGGTTGCGGTCGGGGAGCAGCGCCTTTGGCCTGGGGCGATGGCTGGGCCTGCCGCACCTGCTCGGCGCCGGACTTGGCCAGCAGCAGCATCACGGCCGTGCAGATCAACGTCAGCAAGAGCACCACGCAGATGGGGCCCAGATCCACGGAGGCGATGTCCAGCCCCTTCAGCGACTGCCAGCGTTCTGAGCGTATTTCCAGCGGTTCTTCGGGATCGGCCATGACACCTCCACTGCGTTGAGTGTGCCTCCATGCTAGGCGCAAGTGAGCATGCAAACAATATGGGGACTTTGCCAGGATGCGAGGGTATACCGCAGGCAGCTACTTGACCCACATCAATTGCGCCGCCACGGCCAGGGCGATGGCCAGCAGCACCAGCAGCACCAGCCTTGCCACGATGGTGACCGCCTTGCGGCGCGCTGCTTTGCGGGTGTTGCGCGGACGAGGTGGGGTAGGCGGCGGCTCCGTGGCATCCAGGGCTGCAATTCTTTCCAGCCAGTCCTGGGTTGTTGGCAGGGCAGTGGCGGGCGGTGACGAGGACGGGGACGAACCGGGCTTGCCGCGGTTCATGGCTCCAGCTCCTGCCGCATCTCTTCCAGCACCTCCAAGGCGCCCTGGATCATGGCCTGCCTGTGCTCCAGCGCAGCCTTCTGGGTCTGCAGCCGTTCCAGCTGCTCGGCTACCTGCGCCTCGTCGGCCCGCAGCTTCTTCAGCCGCTCCTGTATGGCCTCCATTTCCGGGGCGCTCATCTGCCAATCCTCCAGCATGCGAAGGGCGTGGCACGTGGCCCGGTCCCTTCTCACAATTCACACGAATGCCGGCAATTATCTGTGCGTCTTAGCGACTGGCTATGAATGAATTGATATAGATTGTCATCGGCTGGCGCAGAAGGGGGCCGAAAGCTTGCCGCTGCATGCGCACGGTGCTGCGTAGATCAGAGCAGCGCAGTTCAATGCGCGAGGAATTTGAGAAAGATCCGCCCCTGCCGGGTTCTGACCTCGGTCCCTTCGATAAAGCCCATCAGTCTGGCCGAGCCGTCCATGGAGTACAGCGCCGGCCCATCGATGCGGTAGATGAGCCTGGTCCCGCACCGGACGAATTCATCGCCTTCGACACGCCCGATTTCGTGTCCGCGCCCATCAAGCACAGTCCACGAGCGTCCTGCAATCATGGCCTCACCCGGCGGTTGCCGGTCCCCAAGTGAAAGCGTCAATCTAAGGAACGCTGGGCGTCTGAATCTGAGCGAATCTGAGCAGTTGTGCAAAGCCGGGCCACCGATGCCTCGGGTGGCACCCGGCGCAAATTCGTGTGCGCCCGGCCCAAGCCGCATCACGCCGGCCAAAAGAAGCTGGCTGCGGTCTAGGGGCACTGCGCGCTTGGGCGCTTGAGTGGTGCGCAGGCAAGTAGAATTGTTTCATATCAAAGACATGCTGCTCTGAAAGTTGCAGCGACCGGGCCCGCTTGGCGGGCCTTGTGCATGGGGCGCCGTCCCGCAGCCTGTATCTGGGTGCATGTCCTGATTCTCTGTGGGCCCGGCCTGCGATCCAATCTCGCGCATGGGGCTGAGCCTTCTCGTCAAATTGCTCTCATTTATGAAGTTCTGCTGTCGCCAACCGGATGCGCCTGTGGCATTGCCTTGCGGCTTGCCTGGGGTCGGTTCCGTCCGGTGGACGCTGCGCTGCGGAGGGCGGAGGTGAACGAGCAGGCGCTGTACGATCTGGCCCCCGTTCTGGAGCTGATGCTGCTGGGCCTGTTGCTGGCGCTGGGACCCTTGGCCTGGGTGTGGCTGCGCAACCGCAACGGTGGCTCGCTCAAGCGGCTGCAGGCACTGTCGGTGCTGACGCTGTTTCTGACTTTCGACCTGGTGCTGTTCGGCGCCTTTACGCGCTTGACCGATTCCGGCCTGGGCTGCCCTGACTGGCCGGGCTGCTATGGCAGCGCCAGCCCCATGGGCGCCCGCGCGCAGATTGCCGAGGCGCAGGCCGCCATGCCCACCGGGCCGGTGACGCATGGCAAGGCATGGATAGAGATGGTCCACCGCTATCTGGCCACCACCGTGGGCGTGCTCATCATCGCCATGACCATCATGGCCTGGCGGCGTGCGCGCCGCCAGGGCAGGGCGGGTGGCGCCCAAGGCGTGGAAGGCGCACGGCGGGGGGCCATGAGCCCCTGGTGGCCCACGCTGGCGCTGTTCTGGGTCTGCCTGCAGGGTGCCTTTGGCGCCTGGACCGTGACCATGAAGCTGTTTCCGGCCATCGTGACCCTGCACCTGCTGGGCGGCACGGGCCTGCTGGCCTTGCTGTGCGTGCCCGCCGTGGGGCTGAGCCGGGAGGCACGCCAGCAGCAGGCAACGGTGATTTCCCCGGGCCTGCGTGCTCTGCTGTGGCTGGGCCTGGGCTTGCTGGTGCTGCAGGTGGCACTGGGTGGCTGGGTCAGCACCAACTATGCGGTGCTGGCCTGCAGCAGTTTTCCGACCTGCCAGGGCAGTTGGTGGCCGGCCATGGATTTTTCGCAGGCGCTGCAGATCTGGCGTCCGCTGGGCCTGCTGCAGGACGGCAGCAACATCAGCCTTGCGGGCCTCACGGCCATCCACTATCTGCACCGCCTTGCGGCCTATGTGGTGGTGGCCGCGCTTGCCGGGCTGTGGTGGCGGTTGGGCGAGGCGCCTGCCCTGGCGCCGCAGCGCCGCGTGCTGGCTGGGTTTTTGGTGTTGCAGGTGCTGACAGGCCTGTCGAACGTGGTGCTGGACTGGCCGCTGGTGGCTGCAGTGCTGCATACGGGTGGCGCAGCCGCGCTGGTGACCGTGATTGTTTGGTGCCTGGCGGCCAGTCGCCCGGGCACGCTGCGGGCCGGGTTGCCGGTTGCCCGTGGAGAGATTGCATGAGTAAACAAGCTTCCCTGAGTGTCGAGTCCTCACGCTGGACGCAGTTCTATGCCCTGACCAAGCCCCGCGTGGTGCAGCTGATCGTGTTCTGCGCGCTGATCGGCATGGTGCTGGCCGTGCCGGGCTGGCCCAACGCCGACCAGTGGCTGCACATGGCGCTGGCCTGCCTGGGCATCTGGCTGGTGGCGGGCGCCGCAGCGGCCTTCAACTGCCTGGTGGAGCGCCATATCGATGCGCGCATGAAGCGCACCTCCTGGCGGCCCACGGCGCGCGGGGAGCTGACCAGCCAGCAGGCCCTGGCCTTCTCGGCCATCCTGTGCACGCTGGGTGCGCTGGTGCTGCTGCTGTGCACCAATCCGCTGACCATGTGGCTGACGCTGGCCACCTTCGTGGGCTATGCCGTGATCTACACGGTGATCCTCAAGCCCGCCACGCCGCAGAACATCGTGATCGGCGGCGCCTCCGGCGCCATGCCGCCCGTGCTGGGCTGGGCCGCGATGACGGGCCAGGTCGGACCCGAGGCGCTGATCCTGTTTCTCATCATCTTCCTGTGGACGCCTCCGCATTTCTGGGCGCTGGCGCTGTACCGCGTGGAGGACTACCGCCAGTCGGGCCTGCCAATGCTGCCCGTCACGCATGGCAGCGAGTACACGCGGCTGCAGATCCTGCTGTACACGGTGATCCTGTTCGCAGCCTGCATGCTGCCCTTCATGTACGGCATGAGCTCCTGGCTGTACCTGGTGGTGGCCGTGGTGCTGAGCGTGGGCTTTTGCGGCTATGCCTTCGCGCTGTGGCGCAATTACTCGGACGAGCTGTCGCGCAGGACTTTCCGCTTCTCGCTGGTGCATCTGAGCGTGCTGTTCCTGGCACTGCTGATCGATCACTACCTCTGGCTGGGCTGATGGCCTGAGGGCCATGGCCGCGCAATGACAAACCGGGCCCTTGAGGCCCGGTTTGTCTTGGTGCCTGCCGTCTTACTTGATCTGCCGCTTTTCCAGCTTGCGCGCCAGCGTGCGCCGGTGCATGCCCAGGCGGCGTGCGGCCTCGGAGATGTTGAAGTCGCTCTCGGCCAGGGTTTCGTGGATGTGTTCCCACTCCAGTGTCTTGATGGAAGTGGGGTTGCGCGACAGCTCCACGTCGGTGCGGCCTTCGAGGCGGCCGAAGGCGGCCTCGATGTCGTCGGTGTTGGACGGCTTGGCCAGGTAGTGGCAGGCGCCGAGCTTGACGGCCTCCACGGCCGTGGCAATGCTGGCATAGCCGGTGAGCACGACGATCAGCGCCTCGGGGTTGTGCTGGTGCAGCATCTGCACGCAGCTCAGGCCCGAGGCATTGCCGGCCAGCTTGAGGTCCATGACGGCGTATTGCGGCGAATGCGTCTGCAGCAGCTCGCGCACTTCCTCGGCGCTGGCGGCCTGCAGCACGCGGTAGCCGCGCCGCTCGAACGATCGCGTCAGCGTGCGTGCAAACGTTGCATCGTCTTCAACCAGCAGCAGGAGGCGGGAGCTGTCCATGGGCGATTCGGGTTCCTGTGGGCGCCGCTTCAGGCGCCGGGTTCAATGGCAATCGATGACAGGGGCAGGCGGATCTCCACCTCGCTGCCCCTGGGCGGGGTGTTCCTCACCTGAACGCGTCCGCCCAGCGAGCGCGCCACGTTGAGCACCAGGAACAGGCCCAGTCCGCGGCCCGGGCGCTCCGTCTTGGTGGAGATATGGCGCTGGCCCAGCTGCTCCAGCACGGCAGGTGCAAAGCCGGGACCCTTGTCGCGCACGGTGATGCACAGCATGCCGGTGCGCACGGACAGGTGCAGCGCCACATGGCCGGGAGATGCCTCGGCGGCATTGTCGAGCACATTGCAAACCATTTGCTGCAACGCGGTATCCGAAAGAATGGGGAAGTCCTCTTCGGCCTGGACATAGTCGAAACGCTCTACCGCATGGCGTGACTGCCATTGGGCGACCACTCCATCCATGAAGGCATGCAAGGTCGTGGCCTGGGGCGCGTCGGCGCGGGTTTCGCCGGCGGACATGAGCACGCTGGAGACGATGGATTTGCAGCGCAGCAGCTGCTGCTGCATCTCCTGCAGGTCGGCGAGCAGATCGGGATCTTGCGTGATGACGGGCATGCGCTGCCAGTCGCCCAGGATGACGGACATGGTCGACAGCGGCGTGCCCAGCTCGTGCGCCGCGCCCGTGGCCAGCAGGCCCATGCGCACGATGTGCTCTTCCTCGCTGGCGCGCTGGCGCATGTTGGCCAGCCGCGCGTCGCGCCGTCGCAGGTTGGAGACGATGCGGCGCAGGAAGACCACCAGCAGCACCGTGGTCAGCCCGAAGCTGATCAGGATGCCGCTCACGTACAGGCCGGGCAGCCCGTCCGGCCCCGCCGCGCCAATGGGCAGGGGCCAGTGCACGATGGCCAGCACCAGGGTGCACAGCGATGTGCTGGCGACGATGATCCAGGCGTGCACGGGCCTGAGCAGCACGGCGCCCAGAATGCCCTGCAGCAGGAACAGATAGATGAAGGGATTGCTGGCGCCGCCGCTCAAATACAGCTGTATGGCCAGGGCGAGCACGTCGGCCAGCAGGGCCAGGAACAGGTTGCGCGCCGAGATCTGGCGGCGGTGGCTGCGGTACCAGTAGATGTAGCCGAGGTTGGTGAATACGCTGGCCATCAGCACCAGGGCCATGGCCGGCAGCGGCAGGTTGATGCCGAAGCCGTAGTGCACCAGGGAGATGGTGATCACCTGCCCGACCACGGCAAACCAGCGCAGCTGTATCAGCAGCTGCATGTTCTGGCGTTCGGTGGTGCGCTCGACGCGGAACAGGGACTCTGAAGGCGAATTCACGCGGGCGATTGTGCGCTACCGCAGGCAGCCGTGGCGCGGCAGGGTCTTGTAGAGGACTGAAGAAAAAGGGCCACCGATGTCATCGATGGCCCCATTGCCTGCGCAAGGCGGTTCTATGGCTTGCCGGCCGGCTGCCGGTCATTGCGCCTGACCAGCCAGGCGGCACCGACCACCATCAGCGCCAATCCGTACCAGGTCAGTGCGTAGACCAGGTGGCTGTTGGGAAAGCGGATCACGGTCATGCCCGGGCGCGGCCAGGTGCCGTCCGCCACGGGCTGGCCGGGCAGGCCGGCGTCGATGAAATAGGGCGCTGCCTTGCCAAGGCCCTGGGCCTGTGCAATGGCCGCCACATCGCGCGAGAACCAGCGCTGCTGAGCAGGATCGTTCTCGCGCAGAAAACCGCCGCGCGGCTCGCTGATGCGCAGCAGGCCGGACACCGTCACCTGGTCCTGGGATGCCTGCCCGGGCTGCGCCTGCCAGCGTGCGCGCTGCTCCGTGGGGATGAAGCCCCGGTTGACCAGCACCTGGCTGCCATCGTCCAGCTGCAGCGGCGTCAGCACCCAGAAGCCTGCTCCCAGCTCGGTCACGGCCTGGGTCAGCACGGTCTTGCCTGTCAGCCATTGGCCGCTGGCCTGCACGGCGCGGTATTCATGGTCGGCGGCCGTGATCTGCGGCCATTCGGCGGGCGGGGGCAGGGCAGCGGGTGCGGCGTGCACGCGCTGCTCCACGCGCTCTATGAGATCCAGCTTCCAGGCGCGGCGCTGCACCTGCCAGCTGCCCAGGAAGATGAAGCCCAAAAACAAGGCGATGCCCACCGAGATGAGCATCGCCTGAGCGAGTGGGCCGCGCCGGCGCGATGCGCCTGCGCGGCTGGAGGGCCCGGAGTTTCCGGATGCGGTCAAGGCGTGACCACGGCCGGTGCCGTCTGCGCCGCAGGATCGGCCGGCATGGTGTGCTGGGGCATCATGTTGGTGTTCATGTGGAACATGACCCACAGCGTGCCTGCGATGCCGATGGCCACGAAGACCACGGTGAAGATGGTGGACAGCAGGGTCCAGCCGCCTTCGATCTTGCCGTTCATGTGCAGGAAGAAGACCATGTGGACCAGGATCTGCACCACGGCGAAGCCGCCGAGCACCATCACGGCCGTCGAGCGGTCCGAGATGATGTTGCCCATCACCAGCCAGAACGGGATGGCCGTCAGGATGATCGAGAGCACGAAGCCCCACATGTAGCCCGAGAACGTGCTGTGCGGGCCGGCATCGTGGTGGTGGTCGTCATGGCCGTGATGGTCGTGGTGACCGTGGCCGGCGTGGATGTCGTGTGCAGCCATTTACAGCACCCCCATCAGATAAACAAAAGTGAAGACGCCGATCCAGACCACGTCCAAGAAGTGCCAGAACATCGACAGGCACATCAGGCGGCGGTTGTTCTCGTGCGTCAGGCCGTGCTTGTTGATCTGGATCATCAGCGTGACCAGCCAGATCAGGCCGAAGGTCACGTGCAGGCCGTGGGTGCCCACCAGCGTGAAGAACGAGGACAGGAAGGCGCTGCGCTGAGGGCCAGCGCCCTCGTGCAGCAGGTGGGAGAACTCATAGAGTTCCAGGCCCAGGAAGCACAGGCCGAACAGGCCAGTGATGGCCAGCCACATCTGCGTGCCGCCCAGCTTGCCCTGCTGCTTTTGCAGCATGGCGAAGCCGAAGGTGATGGACGACAGCAGCAGGAAGGCCGTGTTCATCGCCACCAGGGGCAGGTCGAACAGCTGGGCGCCCGTGGGGCCTGCAGCGTAGTTGCGGCCCAGCACGCCATAGGTGGCGAACAGCGCTGCAAAGATCAGGCAGTCGCTCATCAGGTAGAGCCAGAAGCCCAGAGCGGTGCCGTTTTCGGGATGGGGCTCCTCGGCGAGGTGGTACTCACGCGGGGCCAGGGCGGCAGCGCCGCCTGCGGTGTAACGGATATCAGACATGACGTGCCAGCTGTTGTGTGCGCAGTTCTTCCGTGGCCGCGACTTCCGCGGCGGGGATGTAGTAGTCGCGCTTGTAGTTGAACGTGTGGATGATCGACGCCAGCACGGTGGCGGCGAAGGACACGATGGCCAGGGGCCACATGTGCCAGATCATCGCGAAGCCGAAGACCGTGGACAGCGCAGCGATCACGACACCGGCGCCGGTGTTGGCGGGCATGTGCACGGGCTTGAAGCCGGTCAGCGGACGCTGGTAGCCGTGCTTCTTCATATCCCACCAGGCATCGATCTCATGCACCACGGGCGTGAAGGCGAAGTTGTACTGGGGCGGGGGCGAGGATGTGGCCCACTCCAGCGTGCGGCCTTCCCATGGATCGCCGGTTTCGTCACGCAGCTGGTCGCGCTTGAAGTAGCTGACCACGAGCTGCATCAGGAAGCTGCCGATGCCCAGGGCCACCAGGCCTGCGCCGCAGGCGGCGATGATGAACCAGATCTGCAGCGAGGGGTCCTCGAAGTGGTTGGCGCGGCGCGTCACACCCATCAGGCCCAGCACGTACAGCGGCGTGAAGGCCACCCAGAAGCCGACCAGCCAGAACCAGAAGGAGCACTTGCCCCAGAACTCATCGAGCTTGTAGCCGAAGGCCTTGGGGAACCAGAAGTTGATGCCGGCGAACACGCCGAACACCACGCCGCCGATGATCACGTTGTGGAAGTGGGCGATCAGGAACAGGCTGTTGTGCAGCACGAAGTCGGCCGGGGGAACGGCCAGCAGCACGCCGGTCATGCCGCCGATGGCGAAGGTGCACATGAAGCCCACGGTCCACAGCATCGGCACGGTGAAGCGGATGCGGCCGCGGTACATGGTGAACAGCCAGTTGAAGATCTTGGCGCCCGTCGGGATCGAAATGATCATCGTCGTGATGCCGAAGAACGTGTTCACGCTGGCGCCCGAGCCCATGGTGAAGAAGTGGTGCAGCCACACCAGGTAGGACAGGATGGTGATACACACCGTCGCGTACACCATGGAGGTGTAGCCGAACAGGCGCTTGCGGCTGAAGGTCGAGACGATCTCGGAGAAGATGCCGAAGCACGGCAGGATCAGGATGTAGACCTCGGGGTGGCCCCAGATCCAGATCAGGTTCACGTACAGCATGGGGTTGCCGCCCAGGTCGTTCGTGAAGAAGTTCGTGCCGACGTAGCGGTCCAGCGACATCAGCACCAGGGCTGCTGTCAGGATGGGGAACGAGGCCACGATCAGCGCGTTGGTGCACAGGGCAGTCCAGGTGAAGACGGGCATCTTCATCAGGTTCATGCCGGGTGCGCGCATCTTGATGATGGTCACGATCAGGTTGATGCCCGACAGCGTGGTGCCGACACCGGCCACCTGCAATCCCCAGATGTAGTAGTCAAGCCCCACCCCCGGGTTCTGCGCCCCCAGGTTGGACAGGGCCAGCCAGCCGGAGGTGGAGAACTCGCCCAGGAACAGCGAGATCATCACCAGCACGGCGCCGCCCGTGGTCATCCAGAAGCTGAAGTTGTTCAGGAACGGGAAGGACACGTCGCGGGCGCCGATCTGCAGCGGCACCAGGTAGTTCATCAGGCCGGTCACGAAGGGCATGGCCACGAAGAAGATCATGATCACGCCGTGGGCCGTGAAGATCTGGTCGTAGTGGTGCGGAGGCAGGTAGCCCAGGTTGTCGCCGAAGGCCATGGCCTGCTGCAGGCGCATCATCAGCGCATCTGCGAAGCCGCGCAGCAGCATGACCAGACCGAGGATCATGTACATGATGCCGATCTTCTTGTGGTCGATGCTGCACAGCCAGTCGCGCCACAGCGGGCCCCACAGGCGGAACTTGGTGAGAAGGCCCAGCACGCCGAGGCCGCCGAGCACCACGGCGATGAAGGTCACCAGCACGATGGGCTCATGCGCCATCGGGATGGAGTCCCAGGTGATGCGTCCCAGCAGCCAGTGGGCCTGTGCCGGGGAGGTATGTTCAGACATATCGAGTCTCTTAGGTCGTTTTGGAACGGGCGGCGGGCTGGCCGTCGTCCGCTTCCGCTATCTGCTTATTGCTGTGCGCTGGCGGCCGAGCCGTCGCGCTGGTCCAGGAAGGCCACGACGCGGTCGGCGTTTTGCACCGTGCACACATCCTGGGGCAGGTTCATGCCCACGGCCTTGAGATAGGCTTCACCGCCTGCGGCATCGATGGCCATCATGTGGTGCATGCACATCTTGCCTTCCTCGACGCAGCGGTTGAGCACCTTGTCGTACAGGCCTTCGTCCACGGTGGCGAAGCGCTCGACCGGGTTGCGCTCGCTGGGTTTGACCAGATTCAGGTAGGTGTCGCGGTTCAGGGCCTTGCCTTCGGACTTGGCCTTGGCAACCCACTGCTCGAATTCCTCGTCGCTGAGGCCGTGGAACTTGAACGTCATGCCCGAGAAGCCGGCGCCGCTGTAGTGCGATGCCAGGCCGTGGAACACACCGGTCTTGTTGATCACTGCGTTCAGCTCGGTCTGCATGCCGGGCATGGCATAGATCATGCCGGCCAGGTCAGGCACGTAGAAGGCGTTCATCGTCGAGGTGGCGGTCAGCTTGAAGTGGATGGGACGATCCACGGGAGCGGCCAGCTCGTTGACGGTGGCGATGCCCTTTTCAGGGATGAAGAACAGCCACTTCCAGTCCATGGCCACGACCTGCACTTCCAGCGGCTTGACATCGGTGCTCAAGGGCTTGGAGGCCGAGACGCGGTCCAGCGGGCGGTAGGGGTCGAGCTTGTGGGTGCTGATCCAGGTGATGGCGCCCAGCGCGATGATGATCATCAGCGGCACGGACCAGATCACCAGCTCCAGCGTGGTGGAGTGGTGCCATTCGGGGTCGTAGTGGGCCTCGGTGTTCGACTGGCGGTATTTCCAGGCGAACAGCAGCGTGAGGATGATCACCGGGATGATGATGATCAGCATCAGCAAGGTGGCCGTGACCACCAGGTTGCCTTGCTGCGCGGCGATATCGCCGGCCGGGTTGAGCACGACGGCTTTGCTGCAGCCAGTGAGACTGGCTGTCAAAGCGGCCGCGGTGAGCCACGCAGGCCCACGGAGTTCCTTGATTTTTAGCATGCTAGGGGCGCAACAAGAGCGCGTTTACATAGAAACGCGGATTACAAGATCCGGGCAAATGTATTACGAAGTATAAATTTGTCCATTGGACATTTTGTCCAACGTCAAGGAGAAGCCGGGAACTTTCTGCTACCTGGCGGGGCAGGCAGCGGGGTCCCGGCGGCCCGGAGGCCGCATTTTTCGGCCGCGCGCAGCAGGAAAAACACCAAGTCCGGTCGAGGTGAAACCGCCTTGCGCCAGATCAAGCGAGGGCGTAGAACGGAGCTGTCAGTGAGACGAGACAAGGAGCATCCATCTATGAGCGGCCTCGACACAACTGCAAGCTTCCCCAACGGAAGCTACGAAAGCAAGGAATCTCTGTCCCGCGCCGACACCCACGAAGATGTCACGCCCAACGAGATCGCCGTCGGCGTGATCCTGGGGCGATCCTCGGAGTACTTCGACTTCTTCGTGTTCGGCATCGCCTGCGTGCTGGTCTTCCCGGCACTGCTGTTCCCCTATCTTTCCAAGCTTGACGGCACGTTGATGTCGTTCGGCATCTTCGCGCTGGCCTTCGTGGCGCGGCCGTTGGGCACGGCGCTGTCCATGGCCGTGCAGCGGCGCTGGGGCCGGGCGACCAAGCTGACGCTGGCGCTCTTCCTGCTGGGCGTGTGTACGGTGGGCATGGCTTTCCTGCCCAGCTACCAGCAGGCGGGCGTGAACGCCATCATCGTGCTGGCGCTGCTGCGCATCGGCCAGGGCATTGCACTGGGCGGCTCCTGGGATGGCCTGCCGTCGCTGCTGGCCATGTCGGCGCCCCAGAACCGGCGGGGCTGGTATTCGATGATCGGGCAGTTGGGTGCGCCGCTGGGCTTTGTGCTGGCGGCAGGCCTGTTTGCCTTCATCTATGCCCATGTGGATGCCGACGAGTTCCTCAGCTGGGGCTGGCGCTATCCCTTCTGCGTGGCCTTTGCCATCAACGTGGTGGCACTGTTTGCCCGGTTGCGCCTGGTGGTGGGCCAGTCCTACACCGAGCTGCTGGCGCAGCGCGAGCTGGAGCCCATGGGCGTGGTGCCGCTGATGCGCGACGAGGGCCGCAACGTGGTCATCGGTGCCTTTGCAGCCCTTGCCAGCTTTGCGCTCTTCCACCTGGTGACCATCTTCCCGCTGTCCTGGATCTCGCTGTATTCGGACCAGTCGGTGAACCATGTGCTGGGCGTGCAGATCGTTGGCGCCTTCTGTGCGGCCGGCGCCATCATGGCTTCGGGCTGGCTGGCCGACCGGGTGGGGCGGCGCAACACGCTGGGCACCATGGCCTGCCTGATCGGCATCTTCAGCTTTGTGGCTCCCTGGCTGCTGGGCAGCGGCACCACGGGCAACAACGTGTTCATCATCGTCGGCTTCATCCTGCTGGGCCTGTCCTACGGGCAGGCGGCAGGCACGGTGACGGCCAACTTCCCCTCGCGCTATCGCTATACGGGCGCGGCCCTGTCCTCGGACATGGCCTGGCTGGTCGGCGCGGCCTTTGCCCCGCTGGTGGCGCTGGGCGTGTCCTCGCGCTTCGGACTGGTGGCGCTGGGCATCTATCTGCTGTCGGGCGCGCTGTGCACGCTGGCGGCGCTGGGCATCAACCGGGCCATCGAGACGCGCGACTGAACGGGCCCTCGCAAGCCAAAGGCCGGCTCTGCCGGCCTTTTTTGTCGCCGGGCCGCCCCAAGGCAAAAAGCTGGCCCCCTGGGGGCAGCGGACCTTGCGAAGCAGGGGAGCGTGGGGGCATTTTCCGTTGCGGCTCCGCCTCAGGGGTTTTCACCGTAGCGCTGCTTGAAGTCGAATTCGAGCCTGTCGCAGTCCTGCACCGATTCAAACTGCCGCGTCTTGCGCTCGGCCTCAGGCCTGGCGGTTTCCTTGCGGCAGATCTTGATGGTTTCGCGCTCCACCCAGCGCGCCTCGCCTTCGGGCGTGGACAGCAACTGGCCAGCCAGCATGAGCACAGCGAAGAAGGCCACGGGCAGGCCGATGAGCCAGGGCACGATGCGGCTTTTGCCTGGTTGGGCCGGTTCGGCGGAATGAGGCTCGGGTGTCGGTGGTTGCGCCATGGTGTGCTTGCTGTGGTTCCGGCTGGCGATTATCCAGGGCGCCCATCGCGCGCAGTCTGAGCGGGATCAGGGAACGGCGAGATCGCCTGTGCTAGCCATCTCCCCCATCTCCTGCACCCGCCATTTCTCCAGCGCAAGAATGTCGGCCCTGCGGCCCGTATGGGGCGCCACCCACAGCTGCAGGCGCCGCGGACCGGCCAGTCGCGCGCCGCTGTTGCGCGCGCATGTCAGCGATCCGGCCAGCGGCGGGCTTGAGATCGCGCTCAAGGGCGGGCAGATGGGGGGTGAGGCCTTCTTCGGCCAGGTGCGCGATGGAGGGACGGGTGGGGCTCGCTGCCGCGACGATGGGGCAAACCTATAATGCGCGTTGGTCCCGACGGGACACCCTCCCGCCAGGGACAGCGCCCCGCGTGCGCGCTCCGAACTCCTAGACACCATGAGCACACCCACTTTCACCGTTGCCGACATTCGCAAGAGCTTTCTGGACTTTTTCGCATCCAAGGGCCACACCATCGTGGAGTCGAGCCCCCTGGTGCCCGGCAACGACCCGACGCTGATGTTCACCAACTCGGGCATGGTCCAGTTCAAGGACGTGTTCCTGGGTACCGACAAGCGCCCCTACACGCGTGCCACCTCGGTGCAGACCTGCCTGCGCGCAGGCGGCAAGCACAACGACCTGGAAAACGTGGGCTACACCGCCCGCCACCACACCTTCTTCGAGATGCTGGGCAACTGGTCCTTTGGCGACTACTTCAAGCGCGAGTCGCTCAAGTGGGCCTGGGAACTGCTGACCGAGGTCTACAAGCTGCCCAAGGAGCGCCTGCTGGCCACGGTCTACGCCGAGGACGACGAGGCCTACGACATCTGGACCAAGGAAATCGGCCTGCCGCCCGAGCGCGTGATCCGCATCGGCGACAACAAGGGCGGCCGCTACAAGAGCGACAACTTCTGGATGATGGCCGACACCGGCCCCTGCGGCCCCTGCTCGGAAATCTTCTACGACCACGGCGCGCACGTGGCCGGCGGCCCTCCGGGCAGCCCTGACGAAGACGGCGACCGCTTCATCGAGATCTGGAACAACGTGTTCATGCAGTTCGACATGGACGAGCAGGGCAACGTCAAGCCGCTGCCCGCCCCCTGCGTGGATACCGGCATGGGCCTGGAGCGCCTGGCCGCCATCCTGCAGCATGTGCACAGCAACTACGAGATCGACCTGTTCCAGGCACTGATCAAGGCGGCTGCGCGCGAGACGCACATTGCCGACCTCGAGACCCCGTCGCTCAAGGTCATTGCCGACCACATCCGCGCCACCTCCTTCCTGGTGGCCGACGGCGTGATCCCGTCCAACGAAGGCCGCGGCTACGTGCAGCGCCGCATCGTGCGCCGCGCCATCCGCCACGGCTACAAGCTGGGCCAGAAGACTCCGTTCTTCCACAAGCTGGTCAAGGACCTCGTGGCCGTGATGGGCGACGCCTATCCCAAGATCCGCGAGCAGGAAGCGCGCATCACCGAAGTGCTCAAGGTCGAGGAAGAACGCTTCTTCGAGACCCTGGCCAACGGCATGGAAATCCTGGATGCGGCGCTGGCCGGTGGCGCCAAGGTGCTGCCCGGCGACGTGGCCTTCAAGCTGCACGACACCTATGGCTTCCCGCTGGACCTGACCAACGACGTCTGCCGCGAGCGTGGCCTGGGCGTGGACGAGGCAGGCTTTCAGGCCGCCATGGAAGAACAGAAGAACAAGGCCCGCGCGGCTGGCAAGTTCAAGATGGACCGCGCCCTCGAGTACACGGGCCAGGCCAATGCCTTCACCGGCTACCAGAAGCTGGCCGAGGCCGCCAAGGTGGTGGCACTGTATGCCGAAGGCTGCGCCGTGCAGGAACTCAAGGCCGGCCAGAGCGGCGTGGTCGTGCTCGACACCACACCCTTCTACGCCGAGTCCGGCGGCCAGGTGGGCGACCAGGGCGTGATCAGCACCGCAGGCGCGCGCTTCGCGGTCGAGGACACGCTCAAGATCAAGGCCGATGTGTTCGGCCACCATGGCGTGCTGGAGTCCGGCAGCCTGAAGGTGGGCGATGCCGTGCAGGCCGAGGTGGACACGCAGCTGCGTGCCGCCACCATGCGCAACCACTCGGTCACGCACATCATGCACAAGGCCCTGCGCGAAGTGCTGGGCGACCACGTGCAGCAAAAGGGCTCGCTGGTCAACGCCGAGCGCACGCGCTTCGACTTTGCCCACAACCAGGCCGTGACCGCTGCCGAGATCCGCGAGATCGAGCGCCGCGTGAACGCCGAGATCCTGGCCAACACGCCCACCGACGCGCGGGTGATGGACATCGAATCGGCCAAGGCCACGGGCGCCATGATGCTGTTCGGCGAGAAGTACGGCGACTCCGTGCGCGTGCTGGACATCGGCACCAGCCGCGAGCTGTGCGGCGGCACCCACGTGCAGCGCACAGGCGACATCGGCCTGTTCAAGGTGGTGGGCGAAGGCGGCGTGGCCGCTGGCGTGCGCCGCATCGAGGCGGTGACCGGCGAGAACGCGCTGGCCTACCTGCAATCGCTGGAATCCACGGTGGACCAGGCGGCCGCTGCGCTGAAGGCGCCGACGGCCGAGCTGAACACCCGCATCGGCGGCGCGCTGGAGCAGATCCGTGCGCTGGAGAAGGAAGTGGCTGCGCTCAAGGGCAAGCTCGCTTCCAGCCAGGGCGACGAACTGGCCGGTCAGGCCGTCGACGTCAAGGGCATCAAGGTGCTGGCCGCCAGGCTGGAAGGCGCCGATGCCAAGACCCTGCGCGAGACCATGGACAAGCTCAAGGACAAGCTGGGCGCCGCCGCCATCGTGCTGGCGGCGGTCGATGGCGACAAGGTGCAGCTGGCTGCCGGCGTGACCAAGGCCGAGACCTCGCGCATCAAGGCTGGCGAGCTGGTGAACTTCGTGGCCAGCCAGGTCGGCGGCAAGGGCGGCGGCAAGCCCGACATGGCCATGGCCGGTGGCACGGATGCAGCGGGCCTGCCGGCCGCGCTGGCCGCCGTGCAGGCCTGGGTGGCAGAGCGCGCCTGATCCAGCTGCGCGGCAGATGATTGCTGCTGCTCCCGCTTCGGGACGCCCCGGTGGATTCCTCCACCGGGGCGTCTTGCCGTGGGCGCTGCGCATGGCGTGCGTGATGGGCGTGGTGGCGCAATCGGCCGCTGCCGCCGCGCAAAGCGTGGTCTTCATCAACCCCGGCCGATCCGACGAGCGCTACTGGACCACGGTCAGCGAGGCCATGCAGGACGCGGCCAGCAGCCTGGGCATGCAGCTGCAGGTGCGCTATGCGCAGCGCGACCACCTGCGCCCCATCGAGATCGCGCGGCAGATCGCGGCCCTGCCCAAGGCGCAGCGGCCCCGCTACGTGATGTTCACCAACGACTACAGCGTGGCGCCCGAAATCCTGCGCACGCTGGAGGCGGCAGGCATAGACAGCTTCATGGCCTTCAGTGGCGTGCCCGAGACATTGCGTGGCCAGACCGGCGTGGCGCGAGAGCGCTATCGCCACTGGCTGGGCAGCCTGGAGCCGGGCGCCGAAGAGGCCGGCTACCTCACGGCCAAGGCCCTGTTCGCCGCCGCGCGGGCGTCGGGCCACGCGCGTGCGGCCGATGGCCGGCTGCACATGGTGGCCATTGCCGGCGACCGCTCCACGCCCTCGTCGGTGGAGCGCAATGCCGGCATGCGCCGCGCAGCGGCCGAGGCCGGTGACGTGGTGCTGCAGCAGGAAGTCTTTGGCGAATGGCGCCGCGAACGCGCCGAGCAGCAGGCGGCCGTGCTGTTCCAGCGCTATCCCGAAGTGCGCCTGGTATGGGCCGGCAACGACGAGATGGCCTTTGGCGCCATGCAGGCCTGGCGCGCGCGCGGGGGAGCGCCCGGGCACGATGCCTTCTTCAGTGCCATCAATTCATCGGCCGCCGCCATGACGGCGCTGCGCACGGGCGAGCTGAGCGCGTTGGCGGGCGGCCATTTCCTCACGGGCGCCTGGGCCCTGGTCATGCTGTACGACCATGCGCACGGCAGCGATTTCGCCACCGAAGGGCTGGAGCAGGTGCGGCCCATGTTCGCCTTGCTGGACAAGTCCCAGATCGACCGCTACGAGCACAGGATCAGCGCGCCCCTGGCTCCGCTGGACTTTCGCAGCTACAGCAAGCACCTCAATCCCCGGCTGCGGCGCTACGGATTCGAGTTGAAGCACCTGCTGCGCTGAGCGCCTTCCATGCCCCGCTTCCGTTCGATCGCCTCCTTGCTGATTGTGCGCATCATGCTGCTGGCCGTGGCCTGCATGCTGGTGTTCGGCGGTGCCCACGCCTGGTGGGAGTACCGCAAGGGGCAGCAGGAGTTTCGCCGTTCCATGGAGACGGTGGTGACCAACAGCATGATCTCGCTGTCGGCCGCGCTGTGGGATATAGAGCCTGCCCTGGTGCACGAGCAGGTGCAGTGGCTGGGCCGGTTGCCCCTGGTCGGCCATGTGCAGCTGCGCGTCACCTCCACGGGCGAGATGTACGAGGCCGGCGAGCCCAGGGATGGCCAGGCTCCCGCCGTGTCCATGGCCATTGCCGCGCCCAGGCACAGCCAGTCCAGCCTGCCGCTGGGTGAGTTGCAGGTCTGGGAAAACCGGGGCCACTACCTGGAGGTGCTGCGCGACTCCACGCTGCGTGTGCTGCTGGGCTATGCGCTGTTCACGGCCCTGGTCTGCCTGATGGTGGCCTGGGTGATGCGCCGCGAACTTCGCCAGCCGCTGCAGCAGATTGCAAGCTTTGCGGCCAGCCTCAAGCCCAACGAGCTGTCGCGGCCACTGGTGCTGGAGCGGACCCGGCGCGGCCAGCACGACGAGATCGATCTGGTGGTGCAGGGCTTTGCCCAGCTGCAGCATGACCTGCGCGGCCACATCGAGCATCTGGACCTGCTGGTGGCCCAGCGCACCGGGCAACTGCAGGAGCTGGTGGAAGAGGTCAAGCGCATGTCGCTGACCGACGCGCTGACCGGCTGCCTCAACCGGCGCGCCATGGACGAGCGCCTGGCGACCGAGGTCGTCCAGAGCCGGGACCGGGGCGCGGCGCTGAGCGTGATGTTCGTGGACGTGGACCACTTCAAGCGGGTGAACGACAGGCACGGCCATGCCGCTGGCGACGCCGCGCTGCGCGAGGTGGCGCTGCGCTGCCAGCGTGCGCTGGAGCTGGATTCGTCGGCGCACTGGATGGCGCGCTACGGCGGGGAGGAGTTCCTGATCGTGATCCCAGGTGTCGCTGCGGCCCGGGCCGGGGCACTGGCCGGTCAACTGCGCGAGACCGTGCGCACCACGCCCGTGCATGTCCACGGGCTGGATCTGATGCTGACGGCCAGCTTTGGCGTGGCCCAATTGCGTGGCGGCGAGGGCGTGCAGCAACTGCTGCAGCGTGCCGATGCCATGCTCTACGAGGCTAAGCACGCCGGGCGCGACTGCGTGCGCGTGGCCGACCCGGCCTGACCGGCCTGGCCTCAGGTCGGGCTCAGAACAGTTCGATGTCGTTGCTGTTCACCTGGGGTGCCAGCAATCCCTGGGTGATCAGGTCGCCGTAGTACCAGGTCTGGTTGCGGCCATGTTCCTTGGCGTGGTAAAGCGCCTGGTCGGCATGCCCCAGAACCTCCACGGGCGCGCCGGTGCCCATGGCGGCAAATCCCGCGCTCACGGTGATGCGGCCGACCTGGGGAAACTCGTAGCTCTCCACATCGTGGCGCAGGCGCTCCAGCGCCTTGCGCGCATTGGCCAGGCTGACCGAGCGCAGCAGCACCACGAACTCCTCTCCGCCGAAGCGGAATACGCGGTCCTTGGCATCGAAGCAGCTGCGCAGGATGTTGGCCACCAGGATCAGCACCTCGTCGCCATACAGATGGCCGAAGCGGTCGTTGATGCGCTTGAAATGGTCGATGTCGATGGCGGCCAGCCACTGGCCCGGAACATCTTGCGTGGCCACGCCAGGCATGGCTGCCGGCGGCTCCTGCAGAGACAGGCGCAGGAACTGCTCGTCGAAGGTCTTGCGGTTGAGCAGGCCGGTCAGCGCGTCGCGCTCGCTGTAGTCCAGCAGGCTCTGGTAGTTGTGATAGACGCCGAAGATGCCCTGGATCACATCCAGCCGGCTGGGCGAGAAGGCCGTAGACTGGGCAATCTCCAGGCAGTGGTAGGCCGTCTCCTGGCGCCACAGCGGCAGCCACAGCACATGGCGGCCATCGGGCTGCACGGCCGAGGCGACCAGGGCGCGCTGCTGCAGGGCCTGCTGCAGCGAGGGCATGGAGGACAGCTCCACGCTCTGCGGGTCGTACAGGGCCTCGGCATCGGTGGACATGACCTCATCGCCCTGGCTCCAGGTGCGCGCACGCACGCAGTGCCTGCCGTCAGGCATGGCGAACAGCTCCAGCGCCCGCACCTGCACCACGCCGTTGAGCTTGAACAAGGTGGACAGCACCGAGATTTCCAATCGCAGATGGTCCCGGTGGGCCGTCATCTCGACCAGATTCTGTAGCAATGGCTGCATGCGAGGCCTTGTCTTGGAGGAGGGCGCGACCGGCTCAGCGGCGCTCAAACACCAGATCCCATACGCCGTGGCCCAGGCGGATGCCGCGGTTCTCGAACTTGGTCAGCGGCCGGTAGTCGGGCTTGGCGGCATAGCCTTGTGCCGTGTTGGCCAGCAGTGGCTCGGCGCCCAGCACTTCCAGCATCTGCACTGCGTAGGGTTCCCAGTCGGTGGCGCAGTGGATGTAGCCACCGGGGCGCAGCCGGCGCGCCAGCTTGGCCACCAGCGGCTCCTGGATCAGGCGGCGCTTGTTGTGCTTCTTCTTGTGCCAGGGATCGGGAAAGAAGATGTGCACGCCGTCGAGGCTGGCCTCGGGCAGCATGTTGTCTATGACTTCGACGGCGTCGTGCTGCAGGATGCGGATGTTGGTGATGTCCTGCTCGCCAATGCGCTTGAGCAGGGCGCCCACGCCAGGCTCGTGCACCTCGCAGCAAAGGAAGTTGTCGTCCGGGCGCACGCGCGCAATGTGTGCCGTGGCCTCGCCCATGCCGAAGCCGATCTCCAGGATCAGCCGGCCCTGGCGGCCATAGGTGGCTGCGGCGTCCAGCGGCGCGGCCTGGTAGTTGAGCACGAAGCGCGGGCCCAGTTCCTCGAAGGCCTTGGCCTGGCCGGTCGTGGTGCGGCCGGCGCGGCGCACATAGCTCTTGATGGTCTTGGGATGGGCCACGCCCTCGGGCGGCTGGCCGGTACGCGCGGCCGCAGGCGTGGAGGGTGAAGGGCAATCATGCGGCGTGCCGGAGGCAGCGGGCATGGTGTTCGGGATGTCGCCGTCCATGGACTGCTCGGCGTGGGAGGAAGGAATTGGGTTCACGGGCTCAATTGTATGTATGGCGCCAGCTCCGTACCCAGAACTGCAGCGCTTCGCCCAATGCGGTCTGTGGAGAAGGCTGGGGCAGGCCCAGGTGGGTGGCGGCGGTGCGAAGCGTGGCCAGGGGGACGCTCAGGTCCAGGGCGGGGGCGCCGTGCTGCTTGGAAAGTTTCTCGCCGTCAGGCATGAGCACCAGCGGCGTATGCAGGTACTGCGGGGCGGGCAGGCCCAGGGCGCGCTGCAGCAGCATCTGGCGGGGCGTATTGTCGGCGAGGTCGGCGCCGCGCACCACATGGGTGACGCCCTGCAGGCCGTCATCGACGACCACGGCCAGCTGATAGGCCCACAGGCCATCGGCCCGGCGCAGCACGAAGTCGCCGACGCTGTGGATCACGTCCTGTTGCTGGGCGCCCATGCGGCGGTCCTGCCAGTGCAGCACGGGGTGGCGGCCGGCAAAGTGGTCCAGCGCAAAGCGCCAGGCGCGGGGGCTCTTGCCATGCAGGCCGCCGCGGCAGGTGCCGGGGTAGGGGCGCTCCACATGGCGTTCATGGATCCAGCCCAGGCGGTCCCAGGCGGCCTCGATGTCCTTGCGCGTGCAGCCGCAGGGATAGGCCAGGCCGCTGGCCTTGAGCTGCTCCACAGCGGCCTCGTAGAGGGCGCCGCGGCGGGATTGCCAGACCGGCTCCTCGTCGGGCAGCAGGCCGCAGGCGGCGAGCTGGCCCAGGATGGCCATGTCGGCACCGGGCTGGCAGCGCGGGGGATCTATGTCCTCGATGCGCACCAGCCAGCGCCCGCCGTGGGCCCGGGCATCCAGCCAGCTGGCCAGCGCTGCCACCAGGGAGCCTGCGTGCAGCAGGCCCGTGGGCGAGGGCGCAAAGCGGCCCACATAGGGGGAGGCCGCGGTGGCAATGCCGGGATCGGGGGACTGAGGGACGGCGCAAATCATCGGGGCCGGATGTTAAAGCCTCGCGCCGCCCCTTGCCATGACCTGGGAGCCGGACACTGCCCCGGCTCAGTCCGCAACCATGGCCAGCGCCATCTCCAGCCCCGAGACGAAGGCATCCTCGACACGGCGGCCAATGCACCAGTCGCCGCACAGGCCCAGGCCGGCGTCCTTGTTGCGCAAATGGCTGCTGCCCAGCGGCGACAGGGTCTGGGCATGGGGCCAGAGATAGACGCTGGCATGGCGGGGGGGGATGCGGATGCGCGTGATCTCGCCAAAGGCCTTCTGCATCTTGGCCAGCACGCGGGGCGCGTCGTCGGAGCGGTGCTCCTGGGACCATTGGGGGCTGGCCAGCACGGTCCATCGCTCGCTCTGGGAGCGTCCCGGCTTGGACGATTCGCGCGCCACCCAGACTGCACGCTCATGGGTGGTACGGGCTGCATTCCACTGTGGGCCCAGGGTGGACAGGCCGGCCTCGGTGGCCATGGGATAGGACAGCGTCAGCGCCCAGCAGGGTGCCATCTCCACGGCCGCCATGCCCTGCACCAGCGACAGGGCCAGGGGCGTGGTCTGCAGCAGCTGGCGCGCCTGGGGCGCGGGCAGGGCGAGTATCACTTCATCGAATCCCGTGCGGATCTGCGTGGTCGGCTCGGTCGTCTCCACATGCAGGCTCCAGCCGCGCGAGCCGAGCTGGCGTTCGAGCTTGGTCACGCGCTGGCCCAGATGCAGGCGGTCGGCGTCCCACAGCGGCGCGGCCCAGGCCATGGGCAGGGCCTGCATGTCGGGCGTGGCCACCCAATGGGCCTCGGTGGGTGCGGGTGCGGCGCTGGACTGGCGACCCTGCGCATCCAGCACGCGCAGCGTGCTCACGCTCCAGGGGCGGCACAGGCCGGGCACGGTCTGCAGGGCCAGCTCGAAGCGCTTGTCGCGCACGGTGAAATACTGCGCGCCGATGTCGAAGGCGCCATGCGCGGCGTTGACGGAGCGCATGCGCCCGCCCACCTGGGGCAGCCGTTCGTAGACATGGACATCGTGGCCGGCCTGCATCAGCGTGCGGGCGCAGGCCAGGCCCGCCATGCCGGCACCGATCACGGCGATGCGGCGCGCGCCGGCCTTGGGGCGCGCCTTGGAGGCTTCGGGGGGCTTGGTGGCCTTTTTCTTGACCGTGGACTTGGAGGCGGCGCGGGAAGCGTTCATGGAGCAGACCTTTGCGGGCAGTGGCAGATTCCGGGAAGCATGTCCTTGCCGGCCTGCTTCGCCGCAGCGGCGGAGCAGGCCGGGACCTGTAACCACTCTACACCCGCACAGACCGCCCGGCGGCGTGCGCCAGCTCAATGTCGGTGATGATTTTCCATGAGAGCGCGGCGCGTGGCGGGGCTTTCCAGCTGCTGCAGCCACCACTGCAGCGCGCGCGGCGGGTCCTGCTGCGGCGGGCAGGACCATGCGTAGTGCATGCGCACATTGCGCGAGGGCCGGGCGACCTGGCGCGTTACCAGCAGGCCGGCCTGCACATAGACGTCGGCCATGAAATGGGGCAGGAAGCCGCAGCCTATGCCGCGCACCTGGGCCTCGATCTTGGCCTGCATGGAGTCCACGGTGAAGATGTCCTGGCCGCTGAGCAGGCCCATGCTGGCGCTGTCGCGCAGGCCTGAATCGGCCACGGCGATGATGCGGTGCTGCAGCAGCGTCGCGTCGGTGATGGGCTCGGGCGCCGTGGCCAGCGGATGGTGTGGCGCCACGGCAAAGACGAAGTCCAGCTCGCCCAGCTCGCAGGCCTGCAGGCCTGCCACGTTGCTGGAGTTGACGGCCACGCCGATGGCCAGGTCGGCGCGGCCCGAGGTCAGCGTCTCCAGCGTGCCGGTGAGGATGCCGTCGCGCAGCTTCAGCCGCGTGGGCGGCTGCATGGCGTAGAAGGCCTCGACCAGTTCCAGCATGGGCGTGCGCGCCACGGCGCCGTCCACCACGATGGTCAGGTGCGGCTCCCAGCCCGTGGCCACACGGCGCACGCGGTGGGCCACGGTGTCGATCTCATGCAGCAGCCGGGTGCCTTCGCGCAGCAGTTCCCGGCCGGCCTCGGTGGGCTGGGCGTGGCGCGAGCGGCGGTCGAACAGCAGCACGTCCAGCGCATCCTCGATCTGGCGCACGCGGTAGGTCAGGGCACTTGGCACCAGGCCCAGCTGGCGTGCGGCGGCGGCAAAGCTGCCGGCCTCGGCAATCGCCTGGAGCATGGCCAGGCTGTCGGGAGTGAGCACGTCGCGGGGGCTGGGCATGGGGCGTTATGGATTCAAAAGCTTTGAATGATGCCATCAATCCCGCTGTGCCTGGCCTGCTACAGCGGCTTCTACAGTGGAGCCACCGACGCAAGAGTTTTGAAGATCTGACCAGTTGAAAGGGACATACACATGATCGCCCTGCGCAAATCCCGCGAACGCGGCCATGCCGACCACGGCTGGCTGCGCTCGCACCACAGCTTCTCGTTTGCGGGCTATCACGATCCGCGCCACATGGGCTTTGGCAACCTGCGCGTGATCAATGAAGACCATATCGCCCCGGGCACGGGCTTTGGCGCCCATGGCCACAAGGACATGGAGATCATCAGCTACGTGCTCGAAGGCCGGCTCTCGCACAAGGACAGCATGGGCAATGAGCAGACCATCTCGCCGGGAGAGGTGCAGCGCATGAGCGCCGGCTCGGGCGTGGTGCACAGCGAGCACAACCACGCACCGGGCCAGACCACGCATTTCCTGCAGATCTGGCTGCTGCCCAGCGAGACGGGCATTGCGCCCGGCTATGCGCAGAAAGCCTTTGCCGACGAGGAAAAGCGCGGCCGCCTGCGCCTGGTGGCCTCGCCCGATGGCGCGGATGGCTCGGTCACCGTCCATGCCGATGCCCGGCTCTATGCCGGCCTGTTCGACGGCGATGAGCACGCCGAAATGGAGCTGCCCCCCGGCCGCAAAACCTATGTGCACCTGGTGCGCGGCGCGCTGAGCGTCAATGGGCAACGGCTGACAACGGGCGATGCGGCCCTTGTGGAGAATGAACCGCGACTGCGCCTGCACGACGGGGAACAGTCCGAGGTCCTGGTGTTCGATCTGCAAGCCTGAGCATTCACGAGGAGTAACCATCATGCTGAACCGTCTGAGCAACCCGCTGGCGCTGGCCGGCCGCATCCTGATCGCGCTGATGTTCGTGCCTGCGGGCTTTCAGAAAATCGGAGGCTTCGCCGGCACGGTGGGCTATGCGGCCTCGGTGGGCATGCCCATGCCGCAGATCGGCGTGGCCGTGGCCCTGGTGGTGGAGATCGTCGGCGGGCTGGCCCTGCTGCTGGGCTGGTGCACGCGCTGGGCGGCCCTGGCGCTGGCCTTCTTCACGCTGGTGGCCAGCTTCTTCTTCCATGCCTACTGGAGCGTGCCGGCTGACGCGGCCATGATGCAGCAGCTGCTGTTCTGGAAGAACATCGCCGTCACGGGCGGCCTGCTGGGCTTTGCCGCCCATGGCGCCGGTGGCTGGAGTGTGGATGCACGGCGCCATTGAGTGGTCCGCGCACTGCCGCCAGCTCCTTTATTTTTGTTAGGCTACCGGCCTGAGTGGGCCCCGCAGCAGCGCTGTGGGGCCTTTTGGCGTGGATGATTGATGAATGTGGCGCCTGCCGGCCTGGAGCCGTGGCCGGCGCCCGAGGATTTCTTGTATGGCAGATATCGTGGTGGTCTACCACTCGGGTTACGGGCACACCCAGCGCATGGCCCAGGCCGTGGCCGATGGCGCGGGTGCGCGCATGCTGGCCATAGACAGCGACGGCCAGCTGCCTGCCGGCGGCTGGGAGCTGCTGGCGGCGGCAGATGCCATCATCTTCGGCTCGCCCACCTACATGGGCGGGCCCAGCTGGCAGTTCAAGCGCTTTGCCGATGCCTCGTCCAAGCCGTGGTTCGTGCAGGCCTGGAAGGACAAGCTGTTCGCCGGCTTCACCAACAGTGCCAGCGTCAACGGCAACAAGCAGACCACGCTGGACTATCTGTTCCAGCTGGCCATGCAGCACGGCGGGCTGTGGGTGGGCAGCGGCATGCTGCCGTCCAACGCGCGCGCCGCGCAGCGCAACGACCTCAACTGGATAGGCGCCTTCAGCGGCGCCATGGCGCAATCGGCCTCGGATGCCTCGGCCGCCGAGATGCTGCCGGGCGACCTGGAGACCGCGCGCCTGTTCGGCGAGCGCGTGGCGCAGCAGGCGCTGCGGTTGAAGGCCTAAGCCTTGCCTGGCGGGCTTGTCGGCTGTATCGGCTCCAGCGGCTCTGCCGGAGCCAAGGGCGTGATGGCCAGGTCCGCACCCACGGCGCGGCGCTCGTCGAAGACGAAGCAGCCGCCGTCATAGAAGGCGCCGTCGGTCTCCTCGAAGTACTTGAGGATGCCGCCCTCGAGCTGATAGACATGGTCCAGGCCTTCGTCCTGCATGAGGATGGCGGCCTTCTCGCAGCGTATGCCGCCCGTGCAGTAGCTGACCACGGTCTTGCCGGCCAGTTCGGCCTTGTGGGCGCGCAGCGCGGGCGGGAATTCGGTGAACTTGGTGATGCGCCAGTCGATGGTGCCCTTGAAGGCGCCGGCATCGACCTCGAAATCGTTGCGCGTATCCAGCGTCACCACCTCGCGGCCCTCGTCATCGTGGCCCTGCTGCAGCCAGCGGCGCAGCGTGGCGGGGCTGACAGAAGGCGCGCGGCCCTCTGCCGGGCGGATGGTGGGGTGGTCCATGCGGATGATCTCGCGCTTGACCTTGACCAGCATCTTGCGGAAAGGCACGGTGTCGGACCAGCTTTCCTTGGGGGCCAGGTCGGCAAAGCGCTCATCGCTGCGCAACTGATCGACGAAGCTGTGCACCGCCTGGGCGGGGCCTGCCAGGAAGAAGTTGATGCCTTCCTCGGCCAGCAGGATGGTGCCCTTGAGCGCAAGGGCCTGGGCGCGTTCGGCCAGGGTGTCGCGCAGCGCCGCTGCGTCGGGCAGCGGCGTGAACTTGTAGCAGGAAATATTGAGGATATCGGGCACAGGCAGGCAGGCGGGGGGCGGCAAGGGCCGCAGGTTGGATCGGGTCGCCGGCGAGGGGCGGCCCGATCAGCCGCCCGACACCAGCAGGGCCTTGATTTTATTGGCCAGCTGGGCCACGGCCAGCGAAGCCGGTGCACCGGGCATGGATTGCAGCAGCAACTGGCGTCGCATCACGGCCTCGCGCACGGCCGGGTCGGAGGGAATGTCGCCCAGGTGCGTGAGCCGCAATGGCTCGCCGGAGGCCGTGCTGACAAAGCGGTTGAGCACCTGCTGGAGCTGACCCGTGATGGCGCGGCCATCGCCGGGACGCGCGGCCTGGTTGATGGCCAGGCGGATCTGCTGGCGCTTTTGCTGAATGGCAAGCACCTTGATGGCTGCATAGGCATCGGTCAGCGAGGTGGGCTCGGGCGTGGCGATGACCAGCACTTCGGTGGCCATGGACACCGAGAACAGCACCACGTCGGAGATGCCCGCGCCCGTGTCCAGCAGCACGATGTCGTAGCGAGGGGCCAGCGTCTCGATGGTGTGCGTGAACTGCTGGCGGATCTCGGGCGTGAGCCGCGAGTACTCGATCATCCCCGAGCCGGCCAGCAGCACCGAGTAGCCGCCGGGGGCGGGCAGGATGGCTTCCTCCAGCGTGGAACGGCCGGTGAACACATCGTGCAGCGTGACCTTGGGGTAGAGGTTGAGCACCACGTCCAGGTTGGCCAGGCCCAGGTCGGCATCGAGCACCAGGACCTTGAGGCCATGGCGTGTCAGCGCTGCGGCCAGGTTGGCCGAAACGAAGGTCTTGCCCACGCCGCCCTTGCCGCTGGTCACGGCGATGATGTGTCCGCGCGGCTTGGCGCGCACGGCATCGCTCATCGAAACGGCAGCGGGCAGGGAGGGGTGGGGAATGGCGTTGTCGCTTACCACCGGGCTATCAGCGGAGTCCATCTTCGGGGTCCACATCGGTTGCAATAACTGGATTCAGCCCATTGTCAAACGGGGAGGGGGCATACAAAGGTCCGAAAAGCAGGCTTTTTTCCTCCGCGCTTACCGTACTGTCTGGTTGTTCTTCAATGTGCACGCGGTTGCGGCCGGCAGACTTGGCCAGGTACAACTGTTTGTCGGCACGCTCGGTCCACAAGGTCGTGGTGCTGCGTATCCACTGCAGCGCATAGGCGCCGCCGATGCTGATGGTGATCTGCAGTGTCAACGTGGGTGAGATGACCACCGGCATGCGCTCGATGGCGCTGCGTATGCGCTCGGCCACGGACAGGCCGAACGTCGCAGGGCAGGCCGGCAGCACGATGGCGAACTCCTCGCCTCCGTAGCGGGCCAGCGTGTCCATGGGGCGCACGCAACTGGTCAGGGTTCGGGCCACCGACTGCAGAACCCGGTCGCCGACGATATGGCCGTGCTGGTCGTTGATCTGCTTGAAATGGTCGATGTCCAGCATCAGCATCAGCGCCGCTTCGCCCGAGCGCGCCACGCGGTCGATCTCGCGCTCGGCAATGGTGCGGAAATGGCGGCGGTTGGCCAGCCCCGTGAGCGGGTCGCGCAGCGACAGCGAACACAGTTCGTCGATCAGCGCCTGCAGGTATCGCGTCGGCGAATCCGTGGGCAAATGGACCGCCCCGCCAGCGTGGGTAACCAGCGCGTGGGCTGTGGCCAGGCGCAGGTCGCGCAGGTATACGGATTGGTGGGAGGCGGGGGCAGTCACAGAGGGCTGAATCAAAAGCCGGTGAAGTGTATCAGTGTGTAGGCTCAATTGTCGCCGCGCCGGCGTCGACTTTTGCACCATCGCTGGTAACAGATGTTGATCCCGGCCGAGATATGAAGGGCGGCAGGGCCAGCGCGGCGAGGAATTCCGCATCGGTGCGGTACAGCCGCAGGTGCGGCCCGCGGTGCAGGGCGCCGGCGCGCAGCAGCACCTGCTCGGCCGGCAACTTCAGGCCCACCACGTGCAGCACGCCGCTGCGCTTGGCCACCAGCAGCTGCAGGCGCACGAAGGTCTCCACGCCCGTCACGTCGATGCGGTTGATGGGCTGGGCCAGCAGGCACAGGTGGTGCGTCTCGGGGCGCAGCGCCCATTCGTCGCCGATGCGTCGCTCCAGGGCCGAGGCCGAGCCGAAGTCCAGCTCGGCATCCATGCGCAGGGCCAGCAGGCCTGGCGCCAGCGGAGGCAACTGCCAGAGGTTGCGGTCGCGCAGGCTGCCATCAGGATGCTGGCCCACCTCGATGATGCGCGGGTGCAGGCGCTGGTAGAGGAAGTAGCCCAGGCTCAGCACGATGCCCGCGAACACGCCCCAGTACATGCGCGGCGCCGTGACGATGGTCAGCAGCAGCGTGGCCAGGGCAATGCTGCCCTCCACGCGCGACACCTTGAACAGCTGCAGCAGCACACGCGGCTTGACGAGGTTGACCACGGCCGTGATCACGATGGCCGCCAGCGCCGCCTTGGGCACGTGGTACAGCGCCGGGATGAACCACATCACCACGATGACCACCAGCAGGATGGAGAACACGTTGGACCATCCCGTCTTGGCGCCGGCCAGCAGATTCACGGCCGAGCGCGAGAACGAGGCGCTGGTGGCAAAGCTGCCGAACAGGCCCGCACTGATCTTGGACAGGCCCTGGGCGACCAGGTCCTGGTTCTCGTTCCAGCGCGTGCCGGCCTGCTGGTGCTCCACCTGGGCGCTGGAGGCCGTCTCCAGAAAGCTCACCAGCGAGATCACCAGCACCGGCATCACCAGGGCGCCGAACTCGTCCCAGCTCAGCAGCCCCGGCAGCTGGAAGCTGGGCAGGCCCGCGGGCAGATGGCCGACCACGGCGCCGCCGTCGTCGGCAAAGTCCGTGGCCCAACTGATCACGCCGGTCAGCGCGATGATGAAGATGGCCGAGGGAAAGGCCGCACGCCAGCGCTTGGCGAGCACGAGCAAGGCAATGCTGGCCATGCCGTAGACGATGGACTGCCAGTCGAAAAGCTGCAGCGACGGCGTGTTCCAGACGGCACCCCAGGTCGAGCGCAGGCCCAGCAGCGTGGGCAGCTGCGAGGCCAGGATCAGCAGCGCCGCAGCCTGCGTGAAGCCCGTGAGCACGGGCGAGGTCACCAGGTTGAGCAGCCAGCCGGCGCGCATCAGCCCCAGCGACCACTGCACCAGGCCCGACAGAATCGCCATCCATGCGGCCAGCGCCACCCAGTGCGCGGAGCCTGGCTCGGCCAGGCCTGTGAGCGAGGCGCCGATCAGCAGCGCGCTCAGGGCCGTGGGTCCCACGCCCAGACGGGGCGAGCCGCTGAACAGCGCGGCCACCAGGGCCGGAACGATGGATGCGTAAATGCCCGTGATCAGCGGCATGCCCGCAAGGGCGGCATAGGCCACGCCCTGGGGCAGAAGCATCAGACCAACGGTGAGACCTGCCCAGAACTCCCCGCGCAGCACGGCTGCCGAAGGTTTGGGCCATGCCAGGAAGGGAAACCAGCGCGCCAGGGAATGCATGGCCGCTATTGTCATGCTAACTGGATAGTGCCGGGATGTTCGGGCTTGTCCTACAGGCGCTTGCGTCGGCGTCGTATGGGTTTGTCCCAGGGCCCTCAATAAAGTCGAGGCCTGTGTTGACCGCCTCACAACTATTCAAGGAGTAACCGCATGACTTTCATCACCCAACGCTGCTGCCAGATCCTCGCCGTGTCTGCCCTGGCCTTCGGCCTTGCCGCCTGCGGCAAGACCGAAGACACTGCGGGCCAGAAGCTCGACTCTGCGGTTCAGCAGTCCCAGCAGGCCGCGCAAAGCGCCGGCCAGAAGATCGACAATGCCATGAGCAGCGCCGGTACCAAGATCGAGGAAGGTGCTGCCAAGGCCGAAGCGGCCACCAACAACGCCATGAGCCAGGCAGGCGCCGCACTCGACGACGCCGGCATCACCGCCCAGATCAAGGCCGACCTGATCAAGGAGCCCGATATCTCCGCCCTCAAGATCGACGTGGACACCAAGGCAGGCGCCGTGACGCTGACCGGCTCGGTCCCCAGCGAAGCACTCAAGATGCGCGCAGGCGACATTGCCAAATCCGTCAAGGGCGTGAACAACGTCAGCAACATGCTGGAGATCAAGGCCAGCTGATCGCAGCCACCGGCTCCGTTGCCCTTGTGAAAACCAGGCGGATTCCCCGCCTGGTTTTTTTATGCCTGAACGCTGCAGCCCAGCGCATAAGATGCGCTGCATGAGCACACCCGACCTGCAGATCAGCACCCATCTCATCCACCATCCCTACCAGCCGCCCGAGGGCTTTGTTGCGCCGCAGCCGCCCGTGCACAAGGCCTCGACGGTGATCTTCGAGAACGTGGCGGCCATGCGCCGCCGCCAGTGGCTGGACAAGAGCAGCTATACCTACGGCCTGCACGGCACGCCCACCACCTTCTTGCTGGAAGAGCGCCTGAGCGCGCTGGAAGGCGGCCTGCAGTGCCTGCTGGTACCCAGCGGCCTGGCTGCGATTGCGACCACCTCCCTGGCCCTGCTGCGCACCGGCGACGAGATGCTGCTGCCCGACAACGCCTACGGCCCCAACAAGACCCTGAGCGAGGGCGAGCTGGCCCATTTCGGCGTGCGCCACCAGTGCTATGACGCCATGGATGTTGCCGACCTCGAAGCCAAAATCACGCCCAAGACGCGGCTGGTCTGGCTGGAGGCGCCGGGCTCGGTGACCATGGAGTTCCCCGACCTCATCGCCATGGTGCGCCTGTGCCGAGAGCGGGGCATCACCACCGTGCTGGACAACACCTGGGGCGCGGGCCTGGCCTTCAACCCCTTCGATCTGCTGGCCGATGGAACGCACAGCCTGGGCGTGGATGCCACCGTGCATGCGCTGACCAAGTACCCCAGCGGCGGTGGCGACGTGCTCATGGGCAGCATCATCACGCGCGACCAGGCGCTGCACATGCGCATCAAGCTGGCGCACATGCGCCTGGGCCTGGGCGTGGGCGGCAACGACACCGAGGCCGTGCTGCGCTCCCTGCCCAGCATTGCGCTGCGCTACCACGCACAGGACCGCGCCGCGCGCGAGCTGGCGCGCTGGCTGCAGCAGCAGCCGGCCGTGGCCCAGGTGCTGCACCCGGCGCTGGAAGGCGCTCCGGGCCACGAGAACTGGAAGGCGCTGTGTGGCGCAGCCGCAGGCGGCGAGGGCGTGGCCGCCGGCCTGTTCAGCGTGGTCATCGATCCGCGCCACGGCCAGCAGGCCGTGGACCGTTTCTGCGACAGCCTGCGCCTGTTCAAGATCGGCTACAGCTGGGGCGGTCCCATCAGCCTGGTCGTGCCCTATGAGCTGTCGTCCATGCGCAGCTGCCCCACGCCCCAGCTGCGCAGCGGCACCGTGGTGCGCTTTGCCATCGGCCTGGAAGCGGTGCAGGACCTGCGTGCCGACCTGGAGCAGGCCCTGGCCGCCGCGTTTGCATAGTTGAGCGCCAGGCGCAGGTGACATCTGCCTGTCACCTGCGCCGCCGATGCTCGCTGGCTTCATACCACCCCACGGAGGCCTTCGGGCCCCGGTCCAGCATGAAGCACAAAGAGAGCATCACCAACATCCTGCAGCAGGCGAAAGCCGGCTCCCGCGAATCCGGCCTCGTCGCCAGCCGCCGCCATTTCGTGCGCGGCATGGGCGCCTCGGCCCTGGCGCTGCCACTGGCCGGCTGCGGCGGGTCGGATGGCGACAGCCGCATTCCCGTCGAGTTCCGCCACGGCGTGGCCAGCGGCGACCCGTTGAGTGACCGCGTCATCCTCTGGACCCGCGTGACGCCGCCGCAGGGCCATTCCAGCGACATCGAGGTGGAGTGGGAAGTGGCATCGGACGCCGACTTCAAGACCCTCGTGACTTCGGGCAAGGCCATGGCGCGCGCCACCCAGGATTTCACCTTCAAGGCCGATGCCACGGGCCTCAGGCCCGCCACGCGCTACCACTACCGCTTTCGCTGCCAGGGCATGACCAGCGCCACGGGCCGCACGCGAACCCTGCCCGTGGGCGCCGTGCAGCAGGTCAAGCTGGCCGTGTTTTCCTGCGCCAACTACCCGGCCGGCTACTTCAATGTCTACGCGCATGCGGCACGCCAGGGCGACCTGGACGCCACCGTGCATCTGGGCGACTACATCTACGAATATGCGCGCGGCGGCTATGCCAACGGCAAGGCCGAAGCCATGCAGCGCCAGAGCCTGCCGGCCAACGAAATCGTCAGCCTGGCCGACTACCGCCAGCGCCATGCCCAGTACAAGAGCGATGCCGACCTGCAGGCCCTGCATGCGGCAGCGCCCATGATTGCGGTCTGGGACGACCACGAAGTCTCCAATGACACCTGGATGCACGGCGCCGAGAACCACCAGCCGGCCGCCGAAGGCGACTTCGAGCTGCGCAAGGTGGCCGCGCTCAAGGCCTATCACGAGTGGATGCCCACGCGCAACGCACAGCCCGAGATCATCTACCGCAGCTTCGCCTTCGGCGACCTGCTGGCGCTGCACATGCTGGACACGCGCGTCATCGGCCGCGACGAACAGCTGGACTACGCCGACTATTTCACGGCCCAGGGGCTGGACGCGGCGCGCTTTTCCTCCGACATGGCCAATCCCGCACGCCAGCTCATGGGCGCCACGCAGACCCAGTGGCTTGGCCAGCAGATGGCGGCCTCGCAGGCCACCTGGCAGGTGCTGGGCCAGCAGGTGCTGATGGGGCGCATGGAGCTGCCGGCGCCCTTGCTGATGGACATCCTCAGCCCCGGCAGCGGTGTCTCGCTGCCGGCCTACGCGGCGCTGCTGGCCAAGGCCCAGGCCAACCCGGCCAGCCTGACGGCGGCGGAAAAGGCCATCCTGGCCCAGCCCAGCATTCCCTACAACCTCGATGCCTGGGACGGCTACGCCGTGGCTCGCGAGACCGTGCTGGCCACGGCGCGCAGCCTGGGCAAGAACCTGGTCGTGCTGGCCGGTGACACCCACAACGCCTGGGCCAGCGAGCTGCGCGACCGCAGCGGACAGGGCGTGGGTGTGGAGTTCGCCACCTCGTCCGTCAGCTCGCCCGGCTTCGAGGACTACCTGCCCGGCCAGGATCCGGCCCAGTTGCGTGGCGCGCTGCTGCAGTTCATCAACACGCTCAAGTACTGCGATACCTCCCGCCGCGGCTACATGATCGTCACGGCAACCCCCCAGGCCTGCCAGGCCGAATGGATCTATGTGGATACGGTGTTCAGCCGCCAGTACCAGACCGTGCGGGACGCGGCCTGGAAGGTGCTGCCCGGCCAGCCGGGCAAGCTGGTGCAGGCCTGAGGGCGGACCGGGGTGCGGGCCTGCGCGGTCTGGGCGGGGGCCCTCGGTAGTTTCCGCCATGGCAGCGCGGCCATGGCTGCGCTAACTTGGGGCTCGCTGATCCAGGAGGTCCAGGCATGCAGGCATCCCCCGCTCCCGAGAAAGCTTCCGACCACCCGGCTGGCGCGCTGCAGGTGCAACCGCTGCGCATGGCCGATCCCTGGCGCTGGCTGGCGCTGGGCTGGCGCGATCTGCGGCGGGCGCCGGGCGTTGCGCTGTTCTATGGCCTGTGCTTCTGGGCCATGGCCCTGCTCATCGGCTGGGTGTTCCGTGCCAGCCCTGAATACAGCATGGCCATGGCCAGCGGCTGTCTGCTCATCGGCCCCTTCCTGGCCATGGGCCTGTACGACACCAGCCGCAGGCTGGAGCGGGGATTGCCGCCGGAGCTTGGCAGCTCGCTGACCTGCTGGGACACGCAAATGGGCAGCATGGGCATGCTGGTCATGGTTTTGCTGGTGCTGGAAATGCTCTGGGCGCGCGCCTCCATGGTGGTGTTTGCCGTGTTCTTCGATACCGGCATGCCCACCACGGCCGGCATGCTGCAGGCCGTGGCACGGCCGGAGAATTGGGAGTTCCTGGCGATCTACGTGCTGGTCGGCGGCGCCTTCGCGGCCCTGGTGTTCGCCAGCATGGTGGTGGCGCTGCCGGCCATGCTGGACCGGGGCAGCGATGCGCTGACGGCCTGCATCACCAGCATGCGCGTGGTCGGCCTCAACCTGGCCGTCATGCTGCAATGGGCCGCGATCATCACCGTGCTGGTGGCTGCTGCGCTGTGGTGGCACGGCGTGGGCCTGCTGCTGGTGGGGCCTTTGCTGGGCTGCGCCAGTTGGCATGCTTACCGCTGCAGCGTGGGTGAATCTGCCGACCCTGCGTCCCCCCTATCCTGAGGTTTTACGGCCGGGCCCCGTCTTGCGGCTACAGTGGGGCTTGCAACAACAGAGGAGTCCACCTGTGGCGACACCCAACTACGCCTATGAAAAACGCCAGCGCGAACTGGCCAAGAAGCAGAAGAAGCTTGAAAAGGAGAAGGCCAAGGCCGAAAGAAAACCCGACGACCATGAGGGCGGCGGTATGGCGGGTGAAGACCAGGCATCCCCCGCAGCGGCGCATTCCGGCGAGGAAGGCCGCAGCAGCTGACAGCCTGGCTGCCCTGTGCTCAGGGCAGCAGTTTGCTGAGCTGTGGCCAGACGTTGTCCAGCATGCGCGGCTGGGCCTTGGCCGTGGGGTGGATGCGGTCAGCCTGGAACCACTGGGCCGAGTCGGCCGCATCGCCTATACCGGCCAGCAGGAAGGGCACGAGCGGTACCTTCTGCTCTTGCGCCACCTTGGAGAACAACTGCTCGAACTGGCGCGTATAGCCGCTGCCGTAGTTGGGAGGCACCTGCATGCCCACCAGCAGCACCTTGGCCCCGGCATCACGGGCCGCGCGTACCATGGCGTCCAGATTGCCCTGCGTGCTTTGCAGCGGCAAGCCGCGCAGCGCATCGTTGCCTCCCAATTCGATCACCACCACCGACGGCTTGTGCTGCTTGAGCAGGGCCGGCAGGCGCGAGCGGCCGCCCGAGGTGGTCTCGCCGCTCACGCTGGCGTTGACCAGCGGCACATTTTTCTGGCTCTCCTGCAGGCGCTTTTGCAGCAGCGCCACCCAGCCCGTTCCGCGGGCCAGACCGTACTCGGCACTCAGCGAATCGCCCAGCACCAGCAACGGGCCGGCGTCTGCAGCCCGGGCGGGCATGGCTGTCCAAGTACCCAGCAGACCGAAGGCCAAGCCGGCCGAGATAAAGTGGCGGCGTCGGCGCATTGCGCGCAGCTTGTCTTGCATCGTCTTCCCATCCTCCATGTCACAAAGCACTGCCCAGCCCCTGATCGAAGTCGAGCATGTCTTCAAGTCGGTCAGCGATTCGACCGGAACACTGGATATTCTGAGGGATATCGATCTGCGCTTCGCGGCAAGGGAAACCGTGGCCATCGTCGGTGCCTCGGGCTCGGGCAAGAGCACGCTGCTGTCCATACTCGCAGGCCTGGATACGCCCACGCGCGGCACGGTGCGGCTGCAGGGCCAGGACATGTTTGCGCTGGACGAGGATGCGCGCGCTGCCGTGCGTGCGCAGAAGCTGGGCTTTGTCTTCCAGAGCTTCCAGCTGCTGGGCAATCTGACGGCGCTGGAGAACGTGATGCTGCCGCTGGAGCTGGCCGGCAGCCGCGACGCCCGCCGCCGCGCCACCGAAATGCTGGAGCGCGTGGGGCTGGGCCAGCGCCTGGGCCACTATCCCAAGCTGCTGTCGGGCGGTGAGCAGCAGCGTGTGGCGCTGGCCCGCGCCTTCGTGGTCGAGCCCGCCGTGCTGCTGGCCGACGAGCCCACGGGCAGCCTGGACTTTGCGACCGGCGAAACCATCATGGAGCTGATGTTCGCGCTCAACCGTGAGCGCGGCACCACGTTGGTCATGGTCACGCATGACCGAGCCATCGCCGCGCGCTGCGAGCGGCGCGTGACCATCGAGGCCGGCCGCGTCGCCAGCATCGAAGAGGGGCAGGCGCTGGCGGCCTGATCGGCCGCCGGGTCAAGCGGCTGCAACCAGTGGCAGGACCTCAGGCGGCGACAGCTTCGCGCCGCCCGGCCGCCTCGCAGGCCGCGGCCGTGAAGATCACGTCCGTGGAGGAGTTGAGTGCGGTTTCGGCCGAGTCCTGGATCACGCCGATCACAAAGCCCACGCCCACCACCTGCATGGCCAGATCGTTGGAGATGCCGAACAGGCTGCAGGCCAGCGGAATCAGCAGCAGCGAGCCACCGGCCACGCCCGAGGCGCCGCAGGCGCACACCGCGGACACCACGCACAGCAAGATGGCGGTCAGCAGATCGACCTGGATGCCCAGGGTATGGGCCGCAGCCAGCGAGAGCACGCTGATGGTGACGGCGGCGCCGGCCATGTTGATGGTGGCGCCCAGCGGGATGGAGACGCTGTAGGTGTCCTCATCCAGGCCCAGGCGCTTGGCCAGCGCCAGGTTCACCGGGATGTTGGCGGCCGAGCTGCGCGTGAAGAAGGCCGTGACCGCGCTCTCGCGCAGGCAGGTCAGCACCAGGGGATAGGGATTGCGGCGCGTCTGCGTCCAGACGATGAGCGGATTGACCACCAGGGCCACGAAGAGCATGCAGCCCAGCAGCACGGCCAGCAGGTGGGCATAGTCCAGCAGCTTTTCCAGGCCCGACTGGGCAAAGGTGCCCGCCACCAGGCCGAAGATGCCCAGCGGCGCCAGGCGGATCACGCCCTGGATCACGCGGGTGATGGCCTGGCCCAGGTCATGCATCACGGCGCGCGTGGTCTCAGAGGCGTGGCGCAGGGCCAGGCCCATGGCCACTGCCCAGGCAAGGATGCCGATGTAGTTGGCATTCATCAGCGCGCGTACCGGGTTGTCGAAGGCGCTTTGCACCAGGGCCATCAGCACTTCACCAATGCGCCCAGGCGCGCCCTGGGCGGGGGCGGCGTCCTTGAACTGGATGGTGGACGGGAAGGCCATGCTGGCCACCACGGCCACCACGGCCGCGGCAAAGGTGCCCAGCACATACAGCCACAGGATGGGCCGTATCTGCGTGGCGTGGCCGGGCCGGTGGTTGCTGGTGGCCGAGACCACCAGCAGCAGCACCAGGACAGGGGCAACGGCCTTGAGGGCGGAGATGAACAGCGTCCCCAGCAGGGATACGGACTGGGCGGCCTCGGGCCAGAGCCAGGCCAACAGGCCGCCGGCGACCAGACTGATGGCGATCTGGCCCACCAGGCTGGTGCGGGCAAGCCAGGCAAGAAAGGCTTTGAGCATGATGGTTGAAAAAGAAATGGAAAAACAGGGCGATGAAAAATGCAAAGCGGCATGCCCGTGGCTTCGGTGCATGCCGCAATGAGAGGGGCCCGCTGGAAAGCGGCCAACCCGCGCAGTGTAGCGGCTACGTAAAAACCACAGGAGCCGTTGCGTGCAGACGGGCTTCGTCCGGCGGGTGCCGGGGCTGCGCCCAATTGGCGGGATAATCGCGCCCCATGTCGTCCCCCAAAGTTCTCTTCGGCTTCCACGCCGTCGGCGTGCGCATGAAGACCGCGCCCCAATCCATCATCGAGGTCTACTACGAGGCCACGCGCCGCGATGCGCGCATGCGCCAGTTCCTCGACCGCGCCAAGTCGGCCGGCGTCCGGCTGATCGAGGCCGACGGTGAACGCCTGGCCAAGCTCGCCGGCAGCCATGGCCACCAGGGCGTGGCCGCGCGCGTGGAGGCGGTGGCCCAGGTGCATTCGCTGGATGAACTGCTGGAGCAGCTGGAGGCCGACGGCGTCAGCAACCCGCTGCTGCTGGTGCTGGACGGCGTGACCGATCCGCACAACCTCGGCGCCTGCCTGCGCGTGGCCGATGGCGCAGGCGCCCATGCGGTGATTGCGCCCAAGGACCATGCGGTGGGCGTGAACGCCACCGTGGCCAAGGTGGCCAGCGGCGCGGCCGAGACCGTGCCCTATTTCATGGTCACCAATCTGGCGCGCACGCTCAACGAGCTCAAGGAGCGCGACATCTGGATCATCGGCACCAGCGACGATGCGTCCAAGACCCTGTACGAAGTGGACCTCAAGGGCCCCACGGCCCTGGTGCTGGGCGCAGAAGGCGACGGCATGCGCCAGCTCACGCGCAAGACCTGCGACGAGCTGATCGGCATTCCCATGATGGGCGCCGTCTCCAGCCTCAATGTGTCCGTGGCCAGCGGCGTGTGCCTGTACGAGGCGCTGCGCCAGCGCGGCCTGGGCACCACGCCTGCCGTATCCGCCGCCCCGGCCGACCAGATCTAGGCTGGCGCGCCGTCGGCGCCCAGCTCCACCACGCTCTCGAAGCCGCCCCAGAACATGCGCTTGGCGTCGAAGGGCATGGTGGCCGGGTCCATGGAGGCAATGCGCGGGTCCTTCATGACGGCGGCATTGATGCGGTCGCGCTCCGCGCGCGAGGCATAGACGATCCATGAAAAGAACACGATCTCGCCTTCCTTGAGCTGCACGGCCTGGGGAAACGAGGTCAGCTTGCCCATGGGCACGTCGTCGCCCGCGCATTCCCAGTACTGCAGCGCTCCGTATTCCATCCAGACCTTGCCTGCGGCCTCGGCCACCTCGCGGTAGGCCTGCAGGTTGGCCCGGGGAACGGGCAGTACGAATCCGTCGATGTAGTGCATGGTGCTCTCCTGGTGAAAACCGGCGTCAGAGCCGGGCTGCGAGTTCCGCCAACTGGTCTGCGCACTGGCCCCAGCCGCTGTGAAAGCCCATGGCCTCGTGCTGGGCGCGGTCGGCGGCATTCCAATGGCGCACCCGGGCGGTATAGCGGGTCTGGCTGCCTTCGGGGTCGAAGGTGACGATGCCCGTCATGAAGGGCTTTTCGGCTGGCACCCAGCCTTGGGTGAAGGCGTCGGTGAAGACCAGGCGCCGGTTGGGAATGACTTCCAGGTAGACACCGCTGCCGGGCATCTCCTGGCCTTCGGGGCTGCGCATGACGATGAGGCTGTGGCCGCCGGGCCGCACGTCGTTGTCCACCCGGGCCACGCTCCAGGGGCTGGGTGCAAACCATTGCTGGATCAGCGTCGGCTCGGTCCAGCAGCGGTAGAGCCTGTCGGCGGGGATGTCGAACAGGCGCGTGAGCACCAGGTCGTTGGCGTGTTCGGGAAGGTCTTGTGCTGTCATGGTGCTCCTCATTGCATGGAGTGCAGGCCGATGCGGTTGCCCTCGGTGTCCACCACGACGGCGCAGTGGCCGTGGGGGCCGATGGAGAATTTGGCCTGCTCGATGCGCCCGCCTGCGGCCTCGACGCGGCCCTGTTCTATGGCGCAGTCCTCGCAGCCGAAATAGACCAGCGTGCCGCCGCCGCCGGAAGGTGCGCCGTCCATCCGCACCAGCATTCCGCCCGCGCCGGGGCCTGTCATGTCCATCGGAAAGGACAGCATCTCCTGGCTGTCGGAGCCATCGGGCGCGGGCAGGTGCTCCAGCTTGCCCTGGAAGACGGTTTCATAGAACCGGCGCGCACGCGCCATGTCCTGCACATGGATCTCGAACCAGACGACGGGATTGGCGTTCATGAGGACTCCTTCTTGGGTGACTGAGGCAATGTGTCGGCCGGCCTTGTTCAGGCCTCGCCCTTGACGTTGACCATCCAGGGTGTGTTGAAGCGGTCCGTCACCATGCCAAAGCCCGGCGACCAGAACGTGGCCTGGAAGGGCATGGTCACCTTGCCGCCTTCGGCCAGCGCGTTGAAGATGCGGCCGCCTTCGGTGGCGTCGTCCACGCCGATCGAGATCCACATGCCCTGGGCCTGCTGGTAGCCGCCGCCACCGCAGTTGTCGGTGGCGTCCGAGGCCATCAGCGCCTGGTCCTTGATCTGCAGGTGGGCATGCATGATCAGGCGCTTGTCGGCCTCGGGCATCTGCTCCATGCCCGGCGTCTCGCCAAAGGTGCTCTGGTGCAAGATGGTGCCGCCGAACAGCCTGGCGTAGAAGGCGAAGGCCTCGGCACAGTTGCCGTTGAAGTTCAGATAGGGGATGAATTGCATGGAACGCTCCTGGGAGGGACGGTGGCGAGGGGAGTGGAGGAACGGGACGGCGGGGGAGGCTTCAGCCGCCGTCATGCGCGCGCTCAAGAGCGGCGATGTCCAGCTTTTGCATGCCCAGCAGGGCCTGCATCACGCGCTGGGCGGCGGCCATGTCGGGGCCTCCCATCCAGCTGGCCATCTGGGACGGAACGATTTGCCACGACAGGCCATGGCGGTCCTTGAGCCAGCCGCATTGACGCGCCGCCGGGTCGCCGCCCTCGGACAGGGCGCCCCAGTAGTGGTCTATCTCGTCCTGTGTATCGCAACTGACCATCAGCGAGACGGCCTCGTTGAAGCGGAACATGGGGCCGCCGTTGAGCGCCAGAAAGGGCTGGCCTTCCAGCTCGAATTGCACCGTCATCACGCTGCCCGCCGGCCTGCCGTGGATGTCGTGGCCTGCTTCGCCGTAGCGCGCAATAGCCGTGATGCGGGAATCGGGAAAGACTTCGGTATAGAAGCGCGCCGCCTGCTCGCCCTGGTTGTCGAACCAGAGGCAGGGCTGTATGCGGCCGGTGTGCAAAGCCATGCTTGTCTCCTTGGTGACGGTGATAACCGTTTCATGCCGTTCGATGCCGGCTTTTTATCGATTTCTGCCCGGCGTGTGTACGCCGTTCACATATGCTAGGGACTAAAATGGACGCTGTCCACATCAAGCGCTGTCAGCTTCGGTGTCAAGCTGTAAATCGGCGGGGCAGGGCTGTCTTCCCTCTCGGGTGATGTGGCCACGCAGAAAAAAGGAAGCAAAACAGTGACGCAGCGACGTGTCAGGCGTGAGTCATATCACCACGGCGACCTGCGCCAGGCCCTGGTCGAGGCTGGCCTGGCGCTGGCGCGTGAAGGCGGTCCCCAGGCGATCGTGCTGCGCGAGGCCACGCGCCGGGCGGGCGTGGCGCCCAATGCAGCCTATCGTCACTTTGCCAACCGCCAGGCGCTGTTTGATGCCGTGCGCGCTGCGGCCCTGGGCGCACTGGCCGCAGCCATCGAGGCCGAAATGGCCCAGGCGCGCACCCTGCCCGATGTGCTGCAGCGCTCACGCGCGCTGCTGGCCGCCGTGGGGCGCGGCTATCTGGGCTTTGCCCAGACGGAGACCGGCTGGTTTCGCACGGCCTTTGCTTCGGTCGAGTACGACGTGGACCTGCCGCCGGACACCACGCGTGCAGCGGCCATGGGACTGAACCCGTTCGAGCTGCTGGGCTATGCGCTGGACAGCATGGCCGAGGCCGGCGTGCTGCCTGCCGAGCGCCGGCCCCAGGCCGAGTTCCTGGCCTGGTCCGCGGTGCACGGCATGGCCTTGCTGGTGATAGACGGGCCGCTACGCCACGCCACCGCCGAGCAGCGGCGTGCGCTGGCGCTGCGCCTGCTGGAGATGGTGGAAAAAGGCATTTGATGCGTGGCGGGGCGACACTGCCTCACAATGGCCTGCCTTTTTTCCATCGCCGCCCCGATGCCCGACGAACATTCCCTTTCCTCGCCTTCCCCCGCCGAGCCTGAACTGGCCGGCCAGGGCGAGCTGCGCGACCGCATCGCGCGTGCAGCCCATATCGCGGTGCTCACGGGCGCAGGCGTCAGCGCCGAATCCGGCGTACCCACCTTTCGCGACGACAAGAACAGCTACTGGGCACAGTTCAACCCGCAGGACATGGCCAGCGAGGCAGGCTTTCGCGCGCATCCGCAGCGCGTCTGGCAGTGGTATGCGCACCGGCGCGAAGCCGTGGCTGCGGTGCAGCCCAACGCCGGCCACCATGCGCTGGCGCAATGGGCCTTGCGCCACCCGGGCCGCATGACGCTGGTCACGCAGAACGTCGATGGCCTGCACCAGCGCGCAGGCAGCCCCGGCGTGCTGTGCCTGCATGGTGAGCTGATGCGGGACCGATGGCTGGAAAGGCCGCGCGCATGCTGCGATCTGGCCCAGGTGAAGCCGGGCGAGCCGCCGCAGTGCGCCGTCTGCGGCAACCTGGTGCGCCCGGGCGTGGTCTGGTTCGGCGAGTCCCTGCCCATGGGCGTGTGGCAGGCCGCCGAGGCGGCGGTGCAGCACTGCGATGTGCTGCTGGTGGTGGGCACATCGGGCGCCGTGTACCCGGCTGCAGGGCTGGCGCGAATCGCACGCAGGGCGGGCGCACATGTGGCCGTGATCAATCCCGCACCGTCCGAGCTGGATGACGCGGCCCACCAATGCCTGCGCGGCCCGTCGGCACAGGTGCTGCCGCTGCTGTTGGGCGACTGAAGGCGGAGGGGCAGGCCGCCCGACGCGGCCCAGGGGGAGGGAAGGGGCTTGCGCCATGGCGGCTCCTTTTGACGCACAACCGGGGCAGTCCCCTCCCTCTCGCGCATCCGCTCAGATCCAGCCCAGCGCTCCCAGCGCCGCGCCGGCGCCCAGCAGCCACAGCAGGTGAATGCGCGTGCGCCAGACCAGCAGGGCGCAGACCAGGGTCAGCAGCCACAGGCGCCAATCCTGGGCGGGGCGGCCGCTGCCCGTGCCCAGCAGCCAGCCCGTGGCCAGCAGCAGGCCGATGACCAGAGGGCCCATGCCCTGCTTGAAGGCCCGCACGCCGCGCCGGTTCCTGTTGCGCTGGCCCCAGCGCGATGCCTGCCAGGCCAGCAGCGAACTGGGCAAGAGGATGCCGATCATGCAGATGGTCACGCCCAGTGCTCCAAAGGCCCAGGCCAGCAGGCCCGTGCCTCCGCCTGCGTTCAGGCCCAGGTTCCATCCCAGCAGGGCGATGAACAGCACATTGGGCCCGGGCGCCGCCTGGGCAATGGCGATGGAGGAGCTGAACTGCGCCTCACTGAGCCAGCCATGGCCATCGACCAGAAAACGGTGCATGTCGGGCGCCGTGGCAATGGCCCCGCCCACGGCCATCAGCGACAGCGTCAGGAAATACAGCAGCAACTGCAACCAGTCGGCGGGCTGCAGGCTCAGTGCAATCTGGTGGGCAGCATTCATGGCGTGAGCTTTCTCCAGGTCAGCACGCAGCCCGCGCCGCCGACCACCAGCAGCACCCAGGCCAGCGGAATGCGCATCACCGCCATGGCAATGAACGAGGCCAGCGCCAGGCCCGCGCTGCACCAGCGCCCCAGCGGGTGGCGGCTCAGCGTGCTGGCCAGCTTCAGGCCCATGCCCGCCACCAGGCCGGCTGCGACGGCGCCCATGCCGCGCAGCGCGCCGGCCACGGCGGGGTGGTCGGCCAGCTGGGAATAGATCACGGTCAGCGTCAGCACCAGCAGCATGGGAAAGCACAGCATGCCGCACACGGCCACCACGGCACCGCGCCAGCCGAAGTAGCGCTCGCCAATGGTGATGGACAGGTTGACCACATTGGGGCCGGGCATGATCTGGGCCACGGCCCAGTCCTCCACAAACTCTTCATTGGTCAGCCAGCGCTTTTTCTCGACCAGCTCGCGCTGCACCACGGCCAGCACACCGCCAAAGCCCTGCAGGGCCAGCCAGGTGAAGGACCAGAACAGATCGCGCAGATTGACGGGGGCGGGGCGCCGGGCCGGCACATCGGCGGGGTCGTGTGGCGGGTGGGCCTGGGGCGGCGATGCGGGCATGTTCTGGCTTGTGTCTGAGCCGCCCGGGCAGGGCCCCGGGAGGGCATCGCTGTTGTCGTGGGGGAACCGCGCGGGCCGGTCCTGTCTTCGTGCCTGCCGCCGGGGCGGCACGCACGGAATGTTAATCCTGCGCAGCGGCCTTGTCGGCAGCGGCCCCATCGGCAACGGCGATGGGGGCATTGCAAGCGCAGATGGCTTGCTGCCGGCATGCGCCCAGGCCTGCCCGCCGGCCTGTCTGAACAGGAGTAGATTCTCTCCACCCACACAACCCGAGGATCTCCGACATGGACATGGATTGGAGCAAGGCGCTGCAGGAAAGCCTGGTCTGGCTGGCGGCGGCCTCAGTGATCACCGTCGTGGCTTTCGCGGCCGTGGCGCTGCTGGTGGTTCGATTCACCCGCTGGGGTCGGCAGTTCTGGCAGCTGGCCGGCCCGTTCCTGCACCCCAGAAACAGCTGGTGGCCGCTGCTGGTGTTCACGCTGCTGCTGGTGCTGGCCCTGGTCTCGGTGCGCATGAACGTGCTGTTTTCCTACTGGTACAACGGCTTCTACAGCGCGCTGCAGGAACTGGACCAGAAGGGCTTTTGGCGCTTCCTGGGTATCTTTGCGGTGCTGGCCACGGTCCACATCCTGCGCGAGCTGTTCAATTTCTATGTGAACCAGGCGTTTCGCATCCGCTGGCGGGTGTGGCTCAACGAGCGCGTGACCACCGACTGGATGCGCGGCGATGCCTACTATCGCAGCCACTTCCTGGACGAGCCGGTGGACAACCCCGACCAGCGCATCGAGCTGGATGTGAACACCTTTGTCTCGAACTCGCTGACCCTGGCGCTGGGTGCCGTCAGCGCGGTGGTCTCGCTGGTGGCGTTCACGGGCATTCTCTGGGGGCTGTCCGCGCCCATCGCGGTGGCGGGCGTGGAGGTTCCGCGGGCCATGGTGTTCGCGGTCTACCTCTATGTGATCGTCGCCACGCTGATCGCCTTTCGCCTGGGCCAGCCGCTGATCCGGCTGAACTTCCTGAACGAGAGGCTGACCGCCAACTTCCGCTACGCCCTGGTGCGCGTGCGCGAATATGCGGAGAACATCGCCTTCTACCAGGGCGCGGCCATCGAGCGCAACACGCTTTTGACGCGCTTTTCGGCGTTGATCGCCAATGTCTGGGCGCTGGTCTACCGCAGCCTGAAGTTCGACGGCTTCAACCTCACCGTCAACCAAGTGGCCGTGGTCTTTCCCTTTCTGCTGCAGGCGCCGCGCTTTTTCAGCGGTGCCATCAAGCTCGGTGATGTGATGCAGACCTCGCAGGCCTTCGGGCAGGTGCAGGATGCGCTGTCATTTTTCCGCACCTCCTACGACACCTTCGCCCAGTACCGCGCCGCGCTGGATCGCCTGTGCGGCTTTCTGGATGCCAATGCCCAGACCCGCGAACTGCCCCAGGTCGTCCACAGAGAGCAGCCCGGCGCCCTGGACATCGAGGACCTGCAGGTCAGCCGCCCGGACGGCCACCACCTGCTCAGCGGCCTGCAACTCAAGCTCATTCCCGGCCAGGCGCTGCTGATCAAGGGGCCTTCGGGCAGCGGCAAGACCACCTTGCTGCGGTCCATTGCCGGCCTGTGGCCGCATGCCCAGGGCACGGTGGGCCGCCCGGGCGGCCACCAGGCGCTGTTCCTGTCGCAGCGCCCGTATCTGCCGCTGGGGGACCTGCGCACGGCCATTGCCTATCCGATGGATGCTTCACCGCAGGACGACGAGCGCCTTCAACAGGCGCTGCGCCAGGTCAGCCTGGCCCATCTGGCCGACAAGCTGGATGTCAACCAGGATTGGTCCCGCATCCTGTCGATTGGCGAGCAGCAGCGCCTGGCCTTTGCGCGCGTGCTGTTCAACCGGCCCGCCATCGTCTTTCTCGATGAATCCACCTCGGCCATGGACGAGGGCCTGGAGCATGCGCTGTACACGCTGCTGCGCGAGCAGATGCGCTCGACCATGCTGGTGAGCGTGGGCCACCGCAGCACGCTGGCGGGTTTCCATACCCACGCGCTGGCGGTCGATGGCAATGGCGGGTGGACGCTGTCGGAAGTAAGCGCACCGCAGAGCGCCCCCCAGGCTTGATCCGCGTGCGGCCCTGGGCCGCGCGCGATCAATCGTCCATGGGCAAAGAATCGCAGTTGCCCAGGTCGGAAGGCGGCTGCTGGGGCAGCTGGCGCACCGCGTCGCGCAGGGCGGTGCGCAGGCCCTCTTCCAGCACGGGGTGATAGATGGGCGCACGCAGCAACTCATGCACGGTCAGTTGCTGCTGCACGGCCAGGGCCAGCAGATGGGCCAGATGCTCGCCGGCCGGCGCGCACATTTCCGCGCCCAGCAGCCGGCCGCTGGCCGGGTCCGCATAGACGTGAAGCAGGCCCGCGTTGTGCTGCGCAGCGCGCGCACGCCCCTGGTGCGCGAAATCCACGCGGCCCACCACGAAGTCCTGCCCCAGCAGCGCCTTCATGGGCTGGCCCACGACGGCCGCGTTGGGCGAGCTGAAGACGATGGACAGCGGCGTGCGCCGCTCGAAGCAGGCCACGTTCTCTGCCATGGCGTTGGTGCCGGCAATATGGCCTTCGTCCACGGCCTCATGCAGCAAGGGGCGGTCGCCATTGGCATCGCCCGCGAGGAACAGCGGCAGCTCGCCGACCTGCAGTGTCTCGCGGCTTACGGGCGGCTGGCCGTGTTCGTCCAGCTCAAGTCCCAGCGTCTCAAGGCCCAGGCCTTCGAGCTGCGGGCGCCGACCCATGGCGGCCACCACGTGGTCCACGACGATGCGGGTGTCGCCTGCACGCACGACGATGCTGCTGTCCGGGCCCTTGCTCAACTGCACTTCATGGTCGGTGATCACCACCATCTCTTTCTCAAGCAGATGCCGCAATGCGTCGGTGACATTCGGGTCGGACAGGCCGGCAAGCTTCGGGCCGCGTCCCAGTGCGGTGACCTCCAGTCCCAGCCGTGCCAGCGCCTGTGCAATCTCCACGCCCAGCGGGCCCAGGCCGACGACGGCCACGCGCGGGCCCAGCGTCTTGCGTTCGAACAAGGTGTCGGTGGTCAGGATGCGCTTGCCAAAGCGCTTCCATTCCTCCGGCACCACGGGGCTGGAGCCTGGAGCGAGGATGAGCTTGCGCGCAGCCAGCACCTTGCCATTGACCTCGATCCGATTGGCCGCCAGCAGCCTGGCACGCCCGTCGATGGCCCGCCAGCCCAGGCCCTCCGTGGCCTTGATCGTGCTTGCCACGAACTCGTCGCGCAGCTTGCGCACGCGGCGCAAAACGGCGGGCAGGTCCAGCTGCAGCCCGCTCGCACCGCGTATGCCGAAGGTATCGAAGTGATGGCGTGCATGGAAGGCGTTGGCCGCCTCGATCAGGAGCTTGGACGGCATGCATCCCACCCGCGCACAGGTCGTTCCCCAGGGCCCGTCGTTGACGATGGCGAAATGCTCCGTGTGCTTGCGCACCTCGCGCAATGCCGACAGTCCGGCCGAGCCGGCACCGACGATGATCACGTCGAGGGCGGTGGTGGGTGGGTTTTTCATGCTGTCTGATTCCTTTGACTGTGGCACCAGGTCCCGTGGAGGTCTCCGCTGCCGGTGGATGTGCCGAAAGGTGTGCCGACGGGAGTGCTGACTGAAGTGCCGACAGATGGTCGAGATGACTGCCTCGCCTGCCATGGGACATGCGTGCCAGTCTGCATGCTGGCGCTCGCGGCAGTCGTAGGCGAAGGGCCGAAACCGCTGCTGGACATCCAGGGCCCGGCCCGTGCCGCGCAGGGGCTAGCCGGATGCCCAGTGTTGCCATGCCGCGCCCGTGCGGCTGCCTGATGCGCCGAAATCCGCTTCCCGCGCAAAGCGCCTGAGGGATGTCTCGGTAACACTCAAATGGCTGACACGGCACAAGCGGCTTTGCGCTGTTTGCAGCCAGCGGCGCAGGGACCAATGAAGCTGCGCCACCATCTCGCCATGCACCTGTGCGCTGTGCAGGCGCAGGCGGCCATCGAGGATGAAGGCCCTCACCGACCGTGCAGAAAGCTGCAGATCCTCGCAGACCTGCCTCAGCCCGACGCCTTCGCGGACCCGGGTGCTCAGGCCGCGCCTGTGCATCTGGCAGCGAACGGAGCGTTCGCTGCGGTCCAGCCGGCGGCAGATCACCTGCACGGGCAGGACGCCGGCCCAGCGTTCGAGTGCCAGCAGTTCTGCCGGACTCCAACGGCGGCGAATTGCGCCATTCGGCCATGCGCTGTCGGATGTCAGGCAGTGTGTGATTGCCATGGAAAGCTCCCATTCATATGGCGCTGCGCTGTGGCATGGCCTGAATCCCGGATGCCGATGAGACAATTATTGATGGGGGATTCTTTTGCAAGCTTTTGATTTTGTTGATTGTTTTTGTTGTTTTGATTGCTGCTCGGATGGACGGCTCCATACCGCGATGCCTATCGTGGAGCCGGGATGCGGATCACGGAAATAGCGTCTGCACCGGCGCGCATATGCCAAGCCCCATGCGGATTTCCTGTTCGGCGCCCGATTTCCATGAACGACTTCTTTGCTTTTTCAGGAGAACCCTTCATGCGCCTTCAGCCAAAGCATTTGAATTTTTCCGTTGCGTGCCTAGCGTTGCTGGCACTGCCGGCCGCGCAGGCCCTGCCCATGCAGGACGTGGGCACGTCGGCAGGTCCGCAATGCGTGGGCCTGGACATCAACAACAGCGGCCATGTCGTGGGCGCCTGTGCAGAGAGCGACGGCTCGTCCGCAGGCTTCGTGTCGCTGGCGCCGGGCAGTGCGGCAGACCTTGTGCGCCTGTCGCCGGGGCGCAACTGCAACGCGGCGGCCATTACCAACAGCGGCCAGGTGGTGGGCAGCTGCCTGGACGGCAATTCGGTGTCCGTGGGCGTGTTCTGGAATGCGGCCACGCCGGCCACGGTGCAGACACTGCAGCCGCTGACGCTCGATGTGCGCAGCATGCCCACGGCATTCAACCAGGGCGGCTATGTGGCAGGCGTCAGCCTGAGCGGCAGCAACACGGCCCGCCCTGTCATGTGGCGCAACAATGAAACCACGGCACGCGCGCTGCCGGCGGGCCTGCTGGGCCTGAACAGCACCAACTGCGTGCCGTCCGATGTGGACAATTTCGTGGTGGGCGGCAACATGCCGGGCATCGTGGGCAACTGTCCCGACAACAGCGGGCATCCGCGTCCTGTCTATTGGTCTGCCGCAGTCCTGGGCGGCTATATGGCCACGGCCCTGAACCTGCCTCTCAATGCCGTCTTCTGCCGCGCAAAGACCGTCGTCAATACCCGCATCATGGGCTACTGCGATTTCGGTGCCCAGGGTGGACGCACCGTCGTCTGGCTCAACTCGTCCTCCAGTCCGCAGGTGTTGTCCATATCGTCCCCGCCCGCGCGAAACAGCGGCGTCGATCTCAACCTCCTCGGCGAGGTGATTGGGCACTACCAGTTGGCAGACGGGCGCAGCATGCCCTATTACTGGAACAGCCAGACCGGTGTCATCCGCGATATTCCTCCGCTGCCTGGCGGCATGAATGCACGTGTGGTGGATATCGGTGACAACGGAACAGTGGCAGGCCACAGCGAACTGGCCGACGGAAGTTCGCACGCCATCACCTGGACCCCCTTGGGCGGCACCGTGGACCAGGGAACCCTCGCAGGCGGCGAGAACAGTGCGGCCTCGGCACTGAGCCAGGATGGCTGCTACATGACAGGAAGGAGCGAAGTCGCGCAATTGGCCTCGCATGCCTTCGTGCAGAACCTGTGCACGCCATGAAGGCGGAGCCTCATCTCACAACGTGCATAAAGGAAATACCATGAAGATGCGATATCCAAGACTTGCAACCACACTGGCAATCGTTGTGTGCGGGCTCTGGGTCCCTGCTGTGCAAGCGAACGGCATTTCATTCGAGAATTTTTCCTCCTCCAATGCGGCACAGGCTTTTGGCGGCTCATATCATATGTTGCCCCTGATAATTATGGGGCAAGCGAGCGAGTCGTTGAAATGGATGGAAATGATGCAGGGCATGAAGGCTGCAAATACAGATAAAAATGAACTGCTGCCATTGCTGATGATGGCGAAAGGAGTATGAGCATACTTGGGATATGAATGCGCCTGGGGTGAATATGGACGATATCGCAATGGTGGCTTGCCACAGCGAACTGGCCGATGAGAGCTTTCGCTCCAGGCACCTACAGGCAACGCGTGCTTTTGTGCAGAACCTGTGCATTCCCTGGTCGTCAGTATCAATTCGAAAACGATGAGAAAAGGGGCTGAAATGAGATTTCGATATGAAAAATCATTGTCCACTATTGTGGTATTTGTTGTTTTAATGTCCTCATCCGCGCTGCATGCGAAGAATATTTATCTTTCGGAAGATGGTCTAATAAATTTGGAAAATAGCAGCCTGCATGCGAATGGTGGTTCAGTTGTATATGGCTTTTATCATATTTGTGGCAGTATTTTTATGGGGGGTAGAGTGCTGACGGCTGCTCATTGCCAGGGGCATAATTTTGGGAAATTTCATTAGCCAGGCCTTGAAAACAGGCTGTGCAAACTATTTAATTTGACATGGCTTGTTGTCCCGGCTTGCGATTTTGCATTGAGGGTAGTCGATGGGTGATCACCAGCATCAAATCAGTCTGGCAATGCCATGCGGCCCAGCCTTCCGCCGTGGCTGGGCGCCCGTTCCGGCGCAGGGGCATCGTCGGCCATCAACTTTCCCATCAGCCCTCGCAGGATTGCCAGCGTCGGCGCCTCACTGCGCTGACGCAGCGTGACCAGCCCGAAGCGGGCGGTGCTGCGCATGGGCGGGTCCATGGGCAATTCGGCCAGGTCCGGGGCGACGGCGCGCACGGCCAGCAGCACGGTGTCGCTGTTGCGCGCAACGTCCACAAGGCTGGGCAGCTCCTCGCACTGCAGTGTGACGAACCGCGCCGGGTGGGCCGTGGCGCCATAGGTCTCCACCAGCAGCCAGGCCACCTGGTCGCTCAGCGGTGTGGAGGCGACGGGGTAGCGCTGCACATCCTCGAAGCGCAGATCCCGCTGCAGGCGGGCCAGTGGATGGTCGGTGCGGCACATGAAGGCGGCGCGCATTTCGTGCACGACGTCCAGCGCAAGGTCGGGTGCGGGCCGCAGCGCGCGCAGGTCCACGACCAGGGCGTCGAGCAAGCGCTCGCGTAGCGAGTGCACCAGCAGATCGGTGCTGCCGCGCGCCACCTCGGTTCGCACGCCGGGGTGGTGCACGGTCATGTGCTGCAGGAACGGCGTCATCAATATTGCGCCGGGGCCCGATCCCAGGCCCACACGCACGGTGCCGGCCGCACCCTCGCGCAATTGGCGCCCCCTGTCACGCAGCGCGTCGGCCTCGGCCACCAGGGCGCGCGCCCGTCCCAGCATCTCGCGGCCGAAGGCTGTGAGTTCGCTGTGGCGGCCGATGCGGTCGAACAAGGGTATGCCCAGCTCCTGCTCCAGCGCGCGCACGCTGCGGCTGAGGGCCGGCTGTGTCAGATGCATGGCCTCGGCCGAGCGGCTGAAGGAGCCGGTCTGCGCCACCGATATGAGATGCCTGAGCTGCACCAGCGTCATGATTTTTCGCGCCCTGAAGTCTGCATGAAACTCATGCTAATGCAGCCAACAATGCATTGGACGTTCGATGACCCGGCTCCTAGGATGCCGCGTATCCGGCCGACCGAGCCGGAGCCATCCACCAAGGAGACATGATGAGATTTTTGTTCCAGCGCGTTTGGCTGACGGGCGCCGGCCTGTTGCTGAGCGCGGGCCTGGCCTGTGCGCAGAGCCCGTCCTCCAGACCCGTGAGCCTGATGGTTCCCTATCCGGCCGGCGGCCCTTCGGATGCCATTGCCCGCATCTTCAGCGTGCCGCTGTCCAAGGCACTGGGCCAGCAGGTCATCGTGGAGAACCTGGGCGGCGTGAGCGGCGCCATGGCCGCGCAGAAAGTGCTGGCCGCTCCGCCTGACGGGCACTACGTCTTCCAGGGCTCGCCCAACGAGGTGATCCTGTCGCCGCTGGCCAATGCCGCCGTGCGGCTCAAGGCCGAGGATTTCCGCCTGGTCCATCCCGTGGCCGAGGCCGTGATGGTCTTCGTCGCTCGCAAGGACCTGGAGGCCGGCAACGTGGATGAGCTGATCGCGCTGGCCCGCAAAAGCGCCAGCCGGCCGCTGTCGTACGGCAGTGTCGGCATTGGCTCGCTCTACCACCTGATCCTGGAGAAGGTGCAGCAGGACGCCGGCATACAACTCATGCATGCGCCCTACAAGGGCAATGCGCCGCTGCTGCAGGACATAGGCAGCGGGCAGGTCGATTTCGCTGTGCTCGTCTACAGCGCTGCCATGGGCGCGCTGGCCGAGCAGGGCCGGCTCAAGATCCTGGGCCAGCTGGGGGAGCAGCGATCGGAGCTGCTCAAGAATGTGCCCACGGTGCGTGAGGGCCGGGAGCTGAAAAACTTCGCCTACAAGACTTGGACCAGCTTCCTGGTGCGCAAGGACACGCCGCAGGAGGTGGTGCAAAGGCTGCACCAGGCGATAGGCGCCATGCTCAAGGACCCGGGCGTGCGCGAGCAACTGGCCCTGCAGACCCAACTGGCCGCGGCGCCCATGTCGCTGGCCGAAGCGGCGCAGTTCTATGAGGCCGAGACGGCCCGCTACCGCAGCATTGCCCGCTCCATCCGCCTGCAACCCCAGTGAGACGCCGCACATGAACACCCTTCTGGACACTTTGCGCGGCTCGGCCGCAGCCTTCGTCGAGCTGCGCCGCGACATCCACAGGCACCCCGAGCTCGGCTTCGAGGAACACCGCACCAGCGCCTTGGTCGCGCAGCAACTGGAGCAATGGGGCTACGAGGTGGAACGCGGCCTGGGCGGCACGGGCGTGGTGGGGCGGCTGGTGCGCGGCAGCGGCAGCCGGCGCCTGGGCCTGCGCGCCGACATGGACGCGCTACCCATCGCCGAGGCCAATGAATTCGCCCATGCCAGCACGCATGCCGGGGTCATGCATGCCTGCGGCCATGACGGCCATACCGCCATGCTGCTGGCAGCGGCCCGGCATCTGGCCGAGCACGGCGGCTTCGACGGAACGCTCACGCTGATCTTCCAGCCTGCGGAGGAGGGCGGCGGCGGCGCCCTGCGCATGATGGAGGACGGCCTCTTCGAGCGACATCCCTGCGACGCCATCTTTGCCATGCACAACATGCCGGGCCTGCCCCAGGGAAGGCTGGCCTTGCGCGAGGGCGCAGCCATGGCGTCCTCCGACTACGCCACGCTCACGCTCACCGGGGTGGGCGGGCATGGTGCCATGCCGCACCGCGCGGCCGACCCCATCGTTGCGGCCGCCAGCATCGTCATGGCCTTGCAGACCATCGTCTCGCGCAACATCGATCCGCTGCAGATGGCGGTGGTGACCGTGGGCGCCATCCATGCGGGCAAGGCCAACAACGTGATCGCCCACAGCGCGGTGCTGGAGTTGAGCGTGCGTGCGCTGGATGCCGATGTGCGCAGGCTGCTGGAGCAGCGCATTCGCGATCTGGTGAGTGCGCAGGCCGAGAGCTTCGGCGTGCAGGCGCAACTCGACTGGCGACCCGGCTATGCCGTGCTGGTCAACACGCCCAAGGAGACGGACTTCGCGCGCCAGATCGCGCTGGAGCTGCTCGGCCCGGAACATGTCACGCTGCAGGCGCCACCCTTGCCGGGCAGCGAAGACTTTGCCTTCATGCTGCAGCGCGTGCCAGGCAGCTATCTGCTGATTGGCAATGGCGAGGGAAGCGAGCAAGGCGCCTGCATGGTGCACAACCCGGGCTATGACTTCAACGACGACAACATCGCCGTGGGAGCCGCCTATTGGGTGCTGCTGGCGCAGCGGTTTCTGGTGGCCGGTTGAACTGCTTGAGCCCGGCGCATCTCATTCGCTGGGGTGGACTTCCAGCCAGCCCACGCGTCCTTGACCGCTCTCGTTGAGGCGGCTCACAAAGCCTTCAGCCTGCGACTGCGGCAGGCGCAGATCGAACTGCACCAGCGATCCATGCTCGACCTGGAGCAATTCGGCGCCTGCCGCCTCGATCTCGCGCCGCACCAAGCCTTCGAGTGCATAAGGGACACTGCAGCGCAGCAATTGCATGCGCTGCAGCGTCACCTTTTCGGCGGTCAGCAAGGCCTGGGCCACGGCATCGGTGTAGGCACGGACCAGGCCACCGGCGCCCAGCTTGACGCCGCCGAAGTAGCGCACCACGGTGGCTAGCACGCCTTCCAGGTCCTGGTGGCGCAGCACGTCCAGCATGGGGCGGCCTGCCGTGCCGCTGGGCTCGCCGTCATCGACGGCTGCCGACTGGCCGCCTGCCAGCAGCGCCCAGCAGACATGGGCGGCGCCGGGGTGCTCGCGCCATAGCGCATCGACCACCGCCTGGGCGCTGGCGCGGTCGGCCATGGGCTGCACGCAGCCGATGAAACGGCTTTTCTTGATGAGGAGTTCGCTGTGCGCAGGCGCGCGGAGTGTCTGTGGCATGGAGGGCGGCAAGCTTACCCGATTGCCCCTGGCTCGGTGTTTGGCGCATGGATTCATTACGCCTTTATTACGAAGCGCTACACATTTGTGAGCATGCGTACCTTGTGTCATTTCAGCTTCAGCGGGTTGCATCCAGGTTTGTCCTACAGAAATCGTGAAAGATTCGCAGTAAGCTTTCTGTCAAGGAGGCGCAACCATGAACACCCCACCTTCCCGCGATCCCGTTCTCACCGAACACACCTTTGGCCGCGATCATTTCAGTCCTCCGCCCATGGCGTTGGAGCAGGCAGGCCAGGACCATGAAGCCGCCGGCGGCGGCCTTCCTCTGGACCTGGACCAGCGCATTCGCAACGTAGGCGAATGGTGATGGCTGCAGCCGTGCAGCCAAGGGCCATCCGGCCAGGCTGAGCGGCTCCAACGACCGCCGACAGGAACGCAGCAGGCAATGGCCTCGCTGCGCTGGATTTATCATTCCAACATCTTCACCCAGGCCGGCTGCGCAATGCACCGGCCTTTTTGCATTCCTGCCACAGCCTGTTCCCGCACCCATGAGCAATGACACCGTCCGCAGCCATTGGCTGCTGGCACCTGCCTGCGCCAGCGATGCCAGCCTGCCTGTGCCGCTGGGCGATGTGACGGCGCTGCTGGAGCAGGTGGGCCGCTCCAGCGCCAGCAGCGACGAGGTGGCCGGGCAGCTGCTGCACCTGCTGGGCCGGCATGTGCCGTTGGCGCAGTGCACGATCTTTTCGTTCCAGGGGCGATCTCGGCCGCGCATCGTGGGGTTCGGGGACCGGGCACGCACAGGCGCACTGCCTTTGATTTCCCAGGATTACAGCGAGCGCTTCTATCCACTGGACGGCGCGCAGCGCGTGATGCAGGCCGAGCTGGCGCGGCAGCAGCGCAATCCCCAGGCGCCAGCGCGCGTCTGGCTCCATCGCCAGAGGCCTTCAGACGTGAGCCATCCCGAGTACCGCCGTGTCTGCTATGACCTGCCCCGCCTGGTGGAGCGGCTTTCGCTGCTGACCCTGCAGACCGGCGCACGCTGGCTGGCGGTGAATCTGTACCGGGGTGAGGAGCACGGCGGCTTTGACCCGCAGTCCATTGCACGCATCGAGGCCTTTGCTCCGCTGGTCATGCAGGCCATGCGCCTGCATTACGCGGGCCAGGCCCTGCAGGACGATCTGGCGGGCCTAGTGCTGGCGCGCCTGGCGCGGCGCTTTGCGCATCTCACGCAACGCGATATGGATGTGGTGCGCTGCGTGGTCGAGGGGCTGGACACCGAGCGGCTGGCGCAGCGCCTGGGCATCACGGTGGCCAGTGCCCGGACCTATCTCAAGCGCGTCTGCGGCAAGCTGGGCGTGCAGGGGCAGCGCGAGCTGTTTGCCTTGCTGATGGAGCCCGAGGCGCTGTCCTGAGCCTGGGGGCTGGAGGGTCCTGTCTGTCCCCATCCGGGGACATTGCCGGAGCGGGGGCTGCCTACACTGCGGCCTCACAAAGACGCAAGACGCAAGACGCAAGACGGAGACATCCATGCACCAGCCCCATGCCCAGCCGCGGCATTCCATCTACTACCGGTACCGGGTGCACCAGCCCTGGCTGCCTTCGCAGCATCCAGGGGTGCAGCGCCATCCTGTCGTCATCGTCGGCACGGGCCCTGTGGGGCTGACCACGGCGCTGGAGCTGGCGCGCCACGGCCAGCGCTGCGTGCTGCTGGAGTCCGAACTGCAGGTGTCCGAAGGCAGCCGCGCCATCGTCTTCACGCGCCGCTCCATGGAGATCCTGCAGCAGGTGGGCGTGGCCGAGCGGGTCATGGCGAACGCCTTGCCCTGGCGCTGTGGCAACTCGTTCTACCGGGGGCGGCGCGTATTCCGCATGGAGGCGCCGCACAGCGAGGACGATCGCTTCCATCCCATGACCAATCTGCAGCAGCAGTACCTGGAGGAATACCTGGTCGATGCGGTGCTGGCCCATCCGCTGATCGAGCTGCGCTGGGGCAACCGCGTGGACCGGGTGGAGCAGGTCGGCAACGGCGCCGCCGCAAAGGCGCGGCTGCAAGTGGACACGCCGCAAGGCCCGTATGCGATGGAGGCCGACTGGCTGGTCGCCGCCGATGGCGCCCGCTCCGGCATACGCACGGCCATGGGCCTGGTGATGGAGGGGGCGTCGTACGAGGGCCGCTTCGTGATCGCCGACATCCGCATCGACCTGCCACTGCCCACGGAGCGCCTGGCCTTCTTCGACCCGGTCTGGAACCCCGGCAACACCATCCTGATGCACCGCGAGCCGCATGGCATCTGGCGCGTGGACTACCAACTGCCTGCGGGCGAGGACGCGCAGCAGGCGCTGCAGCCCGAATCGCTCAAGGCGCGCATCGACGCGCAGCTGGAGATGATCGGCTTCGGCGGCACGCCCTGGGAAATGGACTGGAGTTCGGTCTACTCCGCCCGCGCGCTGACCTTGCCGGACTATGTGCACGGCCGCGTGATCTTCGCGGGCGATGCGGCCCACATGCTGCCCATCTTCGGCGTGCGCGGTGCCAACACGGGTTTTCAGGATGCCCAGGCCCTGGCCTGGCGGCTGGCCCTGGTGGCGCGCGGCGTGGCGCCGGTGAGGCTGCTGGACAGCTACAGCGGCGAGCGCGTGGGCGCGGCGCGCGAGATTGTCGAAGAGGCCGGCAAGAGCACGCGCTTCATGGCGCCGCCCTCGCGCGGCTTCCGGCTGCTGCGCGATGCCGTGCTGTCGCTGTCGCTCACCCAGGAATTCGTGCGGCCGCTGTACCACTGGCGCACCTCCCGGCCGCACGAATACGCGCACTCGCCGCTCAACAGCGCGGATGACGACAACCACCTGTTTGAAGCCGGCCCTGGCCATGGCGCACCGCCGCTGAACCTGCGCCTGGGGCCCGATGACTATTTGCTGGACCACCTGGGCGGTGGATTCGACCTGCTGTATTTCACCGATGGCACGCCCGTGCCCGCCCAGTGGTGCGAAGTTGCCAGGATGGTGCGCGGCCGTGGCGTGGGCCTGCGCATCGTGGCCATCTCCAGCCAGGCGGCCGCGCAGCCGGTCCAGGGTGCCGATCTGACCCTGGCCGATGCAGATGGCCGCTGCCGTGCACGCCATGGCGTGCCGGCAGGGCACCCGCCCGGCGCCGCCTATCTGCTGCGGCCCGATCAGCATGTCTGCGCGCGCTGGCTGGCGCTGGATGCCCGGCGCCTGCAATCGGCCATCGACAACGCCACCTGCACGCAAGGAGTTCCGGCATGAGCCAAGAACAGACATCACCCCACACCCTCGATATCGCCGGCCTGGAAACTGTCTACGACCAGCTGGCCACAGCCATCGACACGGCGGGCCCGCAGCGGTCTGAGCTGTTCCTGGTCAAGCTGGCGCTGCTGGCGGCCGAACGGCTGGGCAGCGCGTCCGTGTTCTCGGAGCTGGTGCAGGCGGCGCAGCAGGATCTCTAGTGCGTAGTCGCGCTCCAGGGAAAACCGCTATCGCTGTCGGGGTGCCGACGGGCCGTGGCATGGCCGGCACTGGCTAACATCGGCCCGAAAACAAGGGTCCCGCGAGCCATGGATGTACTCAGTGAAGTTCTCGATATTTGCCGCTCGGAGCGCGCCGTCACGGCGCGCTTTGCGCTGACGGCGCCGTGGAGCCTGAAGTCCACGGGCGTCACCGGCGCCATGATCCGCATGGCGCGCGGCGCGCCTTACTGGATCCAGGTGGAGGGCATGCCGGCGCTGCGTGTCGACCCCGGCGATTTGGTCATGCTGCCCATGGGCGCCGCGCATGTGGTGGCGTCCGACATGGACGTTGCCAGCGAGCTGTTCTCGCGCATGATCGCCCGCCACGCCGAAGGACCGCGGGACGAGAATCCCCTGGTCTTCAGCCATGGCGGCGGCGGCGAGGCCACGGACATGTTTTCGGCCCTGTTGTGGTTTTCCGCCTACTGCCGTCATTCGGTATTCCGCATCCTGCCGCCGCTGATCCACATCCGGGCAAGCGACCTGCCGCTGGCCGACTGCCTGGCCACCACCATGGAGTCGCTCACGCTGGAGACGCTGGCGCGGCGCCCGGGCTGGCGCCTGTCGGCCGCGCGCATGGGCGAGCTGCTGCTGGTCAACATCCTGCGCGAGCACCTGGCGCGCGAGGCCGCCGTGGGTGAAGGCTGGCTGCGGGGCCTGGGCGATGCCTGTGTTGCGCGTGCTCTGGTGTGCATGCACCGCGAACCGCAGCGGGCCTGGAGCGTGGAGACGCTGGCCATCGAGGCCGGCATGTCGCGCACCCGCTTCAGCATGCGTTTCAAGGAGCTGGTGGGTGCCACGCCCATCGGCTATCTGACGGCGCACCGCATGGCGCTGGCCGCCCAGCAGATGGAGGCCGGCGGGCTGTCATCGGCCCGCATCGCCGAGAACGCGGGCTACGACTCGCCGAAGGTGTTTGCACGGGCATTTCGCCGCTGGTCCGGGCACACGCCCAAGGCTTGGCTGGCGCAGGAGGCCGCAAAGAGGTCGGGCTGGCAGCAGCAGGAAGGCCGTATCAGGGGGCTGGAGCAAGACCCTTGACCAGCAGGGTTGAGTGCCGAAACGTACACTGGCCGGTTCCTTCCGCACAGGCTCCCAGAAGCCGAACCGCCCATCATGAACGCCCCCGTTGACGTTTCCTTCTTCCATCGCGCCGCCAAGCCGCTGACCAGCTATCGTCCTTACTGGGCCAAGCGTTTTGGCACGGCCCCGTTCCTGCCGATGAGCCGGGCTGAGATGGAACAGCTTGGCTGGGACAGCTGCGACGTGATCCTGGTGACGGGCGACGCCTATGTGGATCACCCCAGCTTCGGCATGTCGGTGATCGGCCGGGTGCTGGAGGCACAGGGCTTTCGCGTGGGCATCATTGCCCAGCCTGACTGGCAAAGCGCCGAGGCCTTCAAGGCCCTGGGCCGGCCCAACCTGTTCTGGGGCGTGACGGCGGGCAACATGGATTCCATGATCAACCGCTACACGGCCGATCGCAAGATCCGCTCCGACGATGCCTATACGCCGGGCGACGTGGGCGGCAAGCGCCCTGACCGCGCGGCCATCGTCTACAGCCAGCGCTGCCGCGAGGCCTACAAGGACGTGCCCATCGTGCTGGGCGGCATCGAGGGCAGCCTGCGCCGCATCGCCCACTACGACTACTGGAGCGACAAGGTGCGCCGCTCCATCGTCGTGGACAGCAAGTGCGACATCCTGCTGTACGGCAACGCCGAACGCGCCCTGGTCGAGGTGGCCCACCGCCTGGCTGCGCGTGAGCCCGTGGAAAGCATTACCGATGTGCGCGGCACGGCCTTCTTCCGCCGCGAGTCGGAAGCGGGCTGGTTCGAGCTGGATTCCTCCGTGGTGGACGAGCCCGGCGTGGTCGAGCCCCACATCAACCCCTACATGACCACCAGCGAGCAGGCCGAGGCCCAGGGCCAGACCTGCTCCAAGGAAGAGGGTGATGCCGACGCGAAGCCGGACGGCGCCTCGGTCGCCGCCGTTCAGACCATCCAGTTCGTGCCCAACCCGTCGCTGCGCGGCAAGGGCAAGCAGCCGCCGCGCGACAAGACCGTGCTGCGCCTGCCCAGCTACGAGCAGGTCAAGGCCGATCCCATCCTCTACGCCCACGCCAACCGCGTGCTGCACCTGGAGACCAATCCCGGCAACGCCCGCGCCCTGGTCCAGGCCCACGGCGAAGGCGTGACCGCGCGCGATGTGTGGCTGAACCCGCCCCCCATCCCGCTGACCACGGCCGAGATGGACTGGGTCTTTGGCCTGCCGTATGCGCGAAGCCCCCATCCCAGCTATGCCGACGCCAACGGCAGCCATGAGGGCGAGACCAAGATCCCGGCCTGGGAGATGATCCGCACCTCGGTCAACATCATGCGTGGCTGCTTCGGCGGCTGCACCTTCTGCTCCATCACCGAGCATGAAGGCCGCATCATCCAGAGCCGCTCCGAGGAGTCCATCATCCAGGAGGTCGAGGACATCCGCGACAAGGTCAAGGGCTTCACCGGCACCATCTCCGACCTGGGCGGCCCCACGGCCAACATGTACCGCCTGGGCTGCAAGAGCCCCGAGATCGAGGCCGCCTGCCGCAAGCCCAGCTGCGTGTTCCCCGGCATCTGCCAGAACCTGCACACCGACCATGCCCCGCTGGTCAAGATCTACCGCCGCGCGCGCAATCTGCCGGGCATCAAGAAGATCCTGATCGGCTCGGGCCTGCGCTACGACTTGGCCGTGAAGTCGCCCGAGTACGTCAAGGAACTGGTGCAGCACCATGTGGGCGGCTACCTGAAGATCGCGCCCGAGCACACCGAATCCGGGCCGCTGACCAAGATGATGAAGCCGGGCATAGGCAGCTATGACCGCTTCAAGCAGATGTTCGAGCAGTTCAGCGAGGAAGCGGGCAAGAAGCAGTACCTGATTCCCTACTTCATCGCCGCCCACCCGGGCACCAGCGACGAGGACATGATGAACCTCGCCATCTGGCTGAAGAAGAACGGATTTCGCGCCGACCAGGTGCAGACCTTCTACCCCAGCCCCATGGCCACGGCCACGGCCATGTACCACTCGGGTCGCAACACCCTCACCAAGGTGCGTCGCCAGATGCGCGACGTGAACGAGGAGTCGGTGGACATCGTGCGCGGTGAAAAGCGCCGTCGCCTGCACAAGGCCTTCCTGCGCTACCACGACCCCAACAACTGGCCGCTGCTGCGCGAGGCCTTGAAGGCCATGGGCCGTGCCGACCTCATCGGCAACGGCAAGCAGCACCTGATCCCCACCTTCCAGCCCCTGGTCGATGGCGGCTACCAGAGCGCGCGCCGCAAGAACAGCACCCAGGGAACGGGCGTGGCCGCGCGTGCCGTGGTCTCCCAGCAGGGCAAGGCCTATGCCCTCAACAAGGCCGGTGGCAAGAGTGCGGGGCCGGGCAAGGCGCAGGCACAGGCCCGCGACCCCGGAGGCGACGTGCGCTTGCGCTCCAGCCAGCCCAAGCCCGGCCGCATGCTGACCCAGCACACGGGCCTGCCACCGCGCCCTGGCGTGGGCGGCTCCGCAGGCGCTGCCGGTGCCGGCCGCAAGGCCGCGCCGGGCGGGCGCAAGCCGCGCTGAGGCGCCTCAGCCGACTGCCGGCGCCAGCGTGCCCTGCCATTCGCGGCGGGCGGCCTGGGCACCGCTTTCGAAGTACTGCGTGTCCAGCGGCACGGGCCGTGCCAGGGCGAAGCCCTGCGCGTAGTCCACGCCCACGGCCTGCAGGGCCTGGGCGATCTCCCGGCTTTCCACATACTCGGCCACCGTGCGCTTGCCCAGGATATGGCCTATGCGGTTGATCATCTCCACCATGGCGTGGTTGCTGGGGTCCTGGAGCATGTCGCGCACAAAGCCGCCGTCGATCTTCAGATAGTCCACGGGCAACTGCTTCAGATAGGTCAGCGAGGACATGCCCACGCCGAAGTCGTCCAGCGCAAAACGGCAGCCCAGCGTGCGCAGGGCCTGGATCAGCCGGGTGGCGCTGGACAGACTGGCGATGGCGCTGGTCTCGGTGATCTCGAAGCACAGCAGCTGCGGCGCGATGCCGTGCGCGCTCAGCTGCGCCTGCACAAAGTCCAGCAGCCCGTCGTCGTCGAGGCTGGGGCCTGACAGATTGATGGCGCAGGTGTCGATATGGCGCAGCGCGGCCGGATGCTCGGCCAGCGTGGCCAGCGTTCTGGCGATCACCCAGCGGTCGACGGTGGGCATGATGCCGTAGCGCTCTGCCGCGGGTATGAACGCGGCTGGCGAGATGATCTGGCCCTGCTCGTCGCGCAACCGCAGCAGCACCTCGAAATGCAGGCCGCGCTGGCCATCGGGCTGCAGCGGTGCAATGCTTTGTGCATACAGGCAAAAGCGCTCCTGCTCCAGCGCCGTGCGTATGCGCGTGACCCATTCCATCTCGCTGACGTGGCGGGTGTATTCGCCGTCGTCGCTGCGGTAGACATAGATGCGGTTGCGGCCGCGCTCCTTGGCGCGGTAGCAGGCCATGTCGGCCATGCGCAGCAGGTCCTGGGCCGACTGGACCTCGCCGCCGATGTGGACCAGTCCAATGCTCAGTCCTGTGCGCAGCACCTGCTTGCCCCAGTGCACGTGCAGGGCTTCGGCAGCCTGGCGCAGCTTTTCGGCAATGCGCAGCGCGGGCTCGGGCGGACAGTTCTCCAGAAGAACGCCGAATTCGTCGCCGCCCAGGCGGGCCAGGGTGTCTGTCTCGCGCAGGTTGTGCAGCAGCAGACGGCTGACCTCGCACAGCATTTCATCGCCCGCCGGATGGCCGCAGGTCTCGTTGATGAGCTTGAACTGGTCCAGATCCATGTACAGCAGGGCTGCGGGCCGCAGCCTGTGCTGGCCCTGGTTGAGCAGGCGCTGCAGGCGGCGCTCGAATTCCACGCGGTTCTCCAGCCCGGTCAGGCCGTCATGGCTGGCATGCCAGGAAAGCTGGTCCAGATACTGCTGCTCACGCGAGACATCCCTGAGCACGATCACCGCACCTGCCGGGCGCTCCCCGCCGCCGCTGATGGCCGAGCCCATGAGCTTGACCGGCACGATGCTGCGGTCATGGCGCCGCAGCCACCGCGTGTGCTCTTCGCGCAATTGCCGACCCGACAGCAGATGGGTCAGCAGGCTTTCCGCCGTCTGGGTGGTGTCGATGCTGTTGAAATGCAGGCCCTTGGCCAGGTGCCGTCCCTTGAGCTGCTGCTCGCTGCTGCCCAGCAGGCCCAGCGCGGCAGGGTTGGCATAGTCCACCACGCCCTGGGCGTCCGTGGTGATCACGGCATCGCCCAGCGATGCCAGCGTGGTCTGGGCCCTTTCCTTTTCGGTCAGCAGGTCGTTTTGCACCTGCTGGCGCTGCTGCAGCATGCGCCGCGTATGCCAGAGCGCCACCAGGATCAGCGCCACGCCCAGCATCAGGTGAATGCACTGCAGCCACATCACCATCTGCCGGGAGCTGCGGCCCAGCGAGGCGCTGAACTGCTGGGTGGCGGGTGTGACGCCGGCGTTGATCTGCTCGATCTCGCGCTTCCAGGTGATGACGTCCTCGGCGCTCACGCTTCCCACGGTGTGGCGCTGCTCTATCTCCTGCGCCAGCCGGTCGAGCTGCTGCAGGTACTGGTCGCCCTGCTTCCAGTAACGATAGGGCTCCTCCAGCAGTTCGACATGGCGAAAAGTCTGCATCAGCCAGATCAGCGCGTCGGCATCGTCCGGGTGGTTGCCTCCCAGCAGAATGCCGGCGCGCGCGTCCTTGACCCTGGCTGGCACATCGTCCAGCGCCATGCGGGCCTGCCAGTCGCCTGCAGGAACGATCATGGCCTGCTCGAAGCGCGCCAGGTCGCGCGCCGAGCCGCTGTCCACATAGCGGCTCAGGGCGTAGATGGCATCCTTCTGTGCCTTGGACCACAGGCTTTCTCCGGCCACGAAGGCGCGCACCGCAGACACAAGGTAGAGGCTGCCGCTGGCCATGACCACCAGCACCACGACCACCAGCACCAGGGGCCAGATGCGCTGCACCAGCTGCAGTACCGGCACATGGGCTGGGGGCTGGCTTTGCATAGGCGGTGGACGGAAGGGGGACCCGGCGGCGGCCTCAGGCGCTGGCGCCGATGCGCTGCAGGCCAGGCGCTGAGTGGCTAGGTGGCTGACGCATCCCGGATAGCGGGGCGGTCGATGGATGTTCTCGAACCATGGGGCTGCCTCCAGATGAGCCGATTATGGGTGTTTCCAGATGTGTTCGGGTTGTCTGGTTGTATGCGCAACTCTGATTTAAGAGGAGCAGGCTATCGCGGTAAAGAGGGTCGTCGGCAGCAGCATGTTCATACTCGGCGGGCAGCCGCGACCCAGGCGGCTTGTAGGCCGTGCGCAGATGCTGCCTTTCGGCATTCGCCTACAAGCGGCGCGAGGCCGCTGGCTGAGCGGCGAGCGGATGCAGGGGCAGGTCGTGGCGCTCGGCCAGGTCTGCCAGTTCGGCGCAGGACAGGGCAGCCAGGAAGGCTTCCAGGGCCGCATGCGTGGCCGGGTTGCGCATGCAGGCGATGCTGCCATCGCCCGGCACCGATGCTGCTGCGCACAGGCGTGCCGCGAAATGCGGCTCCAGTGCCGCCACGGCCACCGAACCGTCGGCGCAGGCATAGACGCGATAGCCTGCGTGTGCTCCGCCCACATCTCCGTCGGGCCGGGTCAGGCCCCAGTGCCAGGGCAGGGCCAGCCATTGCGCGGCCTGTGCCAGTCCTGTTTCCTGGAGGTTGCCGTGGCCGCTGCGCTGGCGCAGCAGCCAGGCCTTGAGCACGGCCTCGCTGGCCATCAGCGCACCGGCCATGTCGGCAAACAGGCTGGGGGGCATGGCGCCGCCCTGCACCAGGCCGGCCTCCGCCTGATAGGTCAGGTCGTGGCCGGGCACATCGGCCAGCGCACCCGCACTGCCGACGATGCGCACCAGCGACAGCTGCGGATGGCGTTGCTGCAATGAAGCCCAGTCCAGCCCCAGCTTGGCCAGCGCGGCGGGGCGGAACGAGGTCAGCAGGATATCGGCGCTGTCCAGCGCCTTGTGCAGCGCGGCCTGTCCGTCCTCGGTCTTGAGCTGTGCCTGCCAGACCGCGATGCCCTGGTGCATGTCGGAATAGGCCTGCGGGCTGTAGAGCGCCATCGGGTCCGCGCCGGCAGGCCCTGGCTGCGCAGAGGGCGGCTCCAGCTTGCTGCACTGTGCGCCCATGGCCGCGCAGCGCATCAGGGCGGCGGGACCCGGCAGGTTCAGTGCCAGGCTCAGAATGCGTACGCCGGACAGGGGCAGCCCGTCTGCAGGCGAGGCGGTGAAGGGAGTGAGGCAGGCGTGATCTGGCATGGGAATGGAGCGTCTCGTTCTTCATTCGATGTTTCGGCTGCCCGGATGATCGCACCGGTACCCGCGCAGACCTGGCGCATACCGGACTGCCAGGATGCAAAAACCGCCCGCACAAAGAAAATGCCGCCAGGGCAGGGAGCGCTGGCGGCATGCCTTGTCACCCGGCGCAGGGCCAGGTGGCTGGAGTGGCGGTCAGACCACCTTGGCGATCGACTGGCAGACGTAGTCGATATTCTTGCTGTTGAGCGCGGCCACGCACATGCGGCCCGTGTCCGTGCCGTAGACGCCGAACTCGGTGCGCAGGCGCACCATCTGGTCCTTGCTGAGGCCGGAGTAGCTGAACATGCCGATCTGCGTGGTGATGAAGCTCATGTCCTGCTGGACGCCGGCAGCCTTCAGGCCATCGACCAGCTTCTGGCGCATGGCCTTGATGCGCACGCGCATCTCGCCCAGTTCCTTTTCCCACAGTGCGCGCAGCTCGGGGTTGTTCAGCACGGCCGCCACCACGGCGCCACCATGGGTGGGCGGGTTGGAATAGTTGGTGCGGATCACGATCTTGAGCTGGCTCAGCACGCGGGCCGCCTCTTCCTTGTCGTTGGCGACCACCGACAGTGCGCCCACGCGCTCGCCGTACAGGCTGAAGCTCTTGGAGAACGAGGTCGAGACGAAGATGTTCAGGCCGGCGGCCACGAACTTGCCGATCACGGCGCCGTCTTCGGCAATGCCGTGGCCAAAGCCCTGGTAGGCCATGTCAAGGAAGGCCACCAGGCCCTTGGCCTTGACGGCGGCAATCACCTGGTCCCACTGCTCGGCCGTGATGTCGTAGCCGGTCGGGTTGTGGCAGCAGGCGTGCAGCACCACGATGGTGCCAGGGGCTGCTGCGTTCAGGTCGGCCAGCATGCCTTCGAAGTTCACCTTGCGGTTGACGGCGTCGTAGTAGGCATAGGTGCCCACTTCGAAACCGGCGTTCGTGAAGATGGCCTTGTGGTTTTCCCAGCTCGGGTCGGAGATCAGCACCTTGGCAGCGGGGCTGATCTTCTTGAGGAAGTCGGCGCCGATCTTCAGGCCGCCGGTGCCGCCGATGGCCTGCACCGTGGACACGCGGCCGGACTTGACGACGTCGGACTCGGCGCCGAACACCAGGCCCTTGACTGCGGCATCATAGGCAGCGATGCCGTCGATGGGCAGGTAGCCGCGGGCCGTGGGCTTGTCCATCATCGCCTTCTCGGCGGCCTGCACGCACTCGAGCAGGGGCAACTTGCCGTTGTCGTCGAAGTACACGCCCACGCCCAGATTCACCTTGCTGGGGTTGGTGTCGGCAGCGAACTGCTCGTTCAGACCCAGGATGGGGTCGCGGGGGGCCATTTCGACGGCGGTAAACAGAGACATGAAGCGTCCTTGGGATGTCTTGGGAGGTGGAAAAAACGCGGCTAGCCCCAAGCTGCGGTAGGCTTTCGGGTTAACCCATGAATTCTAGCGATCTCGCCGGCCGATACCCACTTTTGCGAACCCACGTCATGCACGAAGTCTCTGATTCCTCTCCAGCACCTGCGGCCTCGGGCCAGTTCGTGCATTTCGCGGACTCCCCCTTCGAGCTGTTCCAGCCCTATCCACCGGCTGGCGACCAGCCCGCCGCCATTGAGAAGCTGGTCGAGGGCATCCAGGACGGTGAATCCTTTCAGACCCTGCTGGGCGTGACGGGCTCGGGCAAGACCTTCACCATGGCCAACGTGATCGCCCGCCTGGGTCGTCCGGCCATCGTCTTCGCACCCAACAAGACACTGGCCGCACAGCTGTACAGCGAGTTCCGCGAGTTCTTTCCCAAGAACTCCGTCGAGTACTTCGTCAGCTACTACGACTACTACCAGCCCGAGGCCTACGTGCCCCAGCGCGACCTTTTCATCGAAAAGGACAGCGCCATCAACGAGCACATCGAGCAGATGCGGCTTTCGTGCACCAAAAGTCTCATGGAGCGGCGCGACGTGGTCATCGTGGCCACGGTCTCGGCCATCTACGGCATCGGCGAACCCGAAAGCTACCACCGCATGATCATGACGCTGCGTACCGGCGACCGCATCAACCAGCGCGACGTCATCGCGCAGTTGATCCGCATGCAGTACCAGCGCAACGACCAGGACTTCAGCCGCGGCAAGTTCCGCGTGCGCGGCGACACCATCGATGTCTTCCCCGCCGAGCATTCCGAGCTGGCCATCCGCATCGAACTTTTCGACGACGAGGTTGAAAGCCTGCAGCTGTTCGACCCGCTCACGGGCCGCGTGCGCCAGAGCATTCCGCGCTTCACTGTCTACCCCAGCAGCCACTACGTCACGCCGCGCGACAAGGTGCTGGCCGCCGTGGAAACCATCAAGCTGGAACTGGCCGAGCGGCTCAAGCAACTGGTGGGTGACGGCAAGCTGGTCGAGGCCCAGCGCCTGGAGCAGCGCACGCGCTTCGACCTTGAAATGCTCACCGAGGTCGGCCACTGCAAGGGCATCGAGAACTACACGCGCCACCTCTCCGGCGCAGCCCCGGGCGAGCCCCCCAGCACATTGACCGACTACCTGCCCAACGACGCGCTCATGTTCCTGGACGAGAGCCACCAGATGATCGGTCAGCTCAACGCCATGTACAGCGGCGATCGCTCGCGCAAGACCACGCTCGTGGAGTACGGCTTTCGGCTGCCGTCGGCGCTGGACAACCGGCCGCTGAAATTCGAGGAATTCGAGCGGCGCATGCGCCAGGTCATCTTTGTCTCGGCCACGCCGGCAGACTACGAAAAAACCCACTCAGGTCAGATCGTGGACCAGGTTGTGCGCCCGACGGGGCTGATCGACCCCGAAATCGAAGTGCGCCCAGCCACCAACCAGGTGGATGACGTGCTGCAGGAAATCCGCCTGCGCGTCGAGCGCGGGGAGCGTGTTCTCATCACCACGCTCACCAAGCGCATGGCCGAGCAGCTCACCGACTACCTGAGCGAAAACGGGGTCAAGGTGCGCTATCTGCACTCCGACGTGGAGACGGTGGAGCGCGTGGAGATCATTCGTGACCTGCGTCTGGGCGTCTTCGACGTTCTCGTGGGCATCAACCTGCTGCGAGAGGGCTTGGACATCCCTGAAGTCTCGCTGGTCGCCATCCTCGATGCCGACAAGGAAGGCTTTCTTCGCGCCGAGCGAAGTCTCATCCAGACCATCGGCCGCGCAGCACGCAACCTGCACGGCAAGGCCATCCTCTACGCGGACAGGATCACGGAGTCGATGAAGAAGGCCATCGGCGAGACCGAGCGCCGCCGCGCCAGGCAAATGGCGTTCAACGAGGAAAACGGCATTGAGCCCAAGCAGATTGTCAAGCGGGTGAAAGACCTGATTGATGGTGTCTACAGCGAAAAAAGCGGCAAGGAAGCGGAACGTCTGGAGGCCAATCAGCTCGAAAGAGCGCGTGTCGAGGACATGTCCGAAAAAGATGTGGCCAAGGAAATCAAGCGTCTGGAGAAGCAGATGCTCGAACATGCGCGCAGCCTGGAGTTCGAGCAGGCGGCGCGGGTGCGCGATCAGCTGGCACTGCTCAAGGAGCAACTGTTCGGAGGCTCTTCCGCGCAGGTTTCCTGAGGCGGTGCCTTGTCTGAAGCCTGTTGGCTCTTGTTACCCGACAAAATTGATGGGGAATGTGGTACACTCAGGGTCAACACTCAACAACAACAAAAACTTCGATGAAAAGAAGGGCTCTGAACCTTTTGAACAGGACGGAGTAAGGGCGGAGACTGTGCCCAACTCCAGTCAAATCGCTGGAGCGGGTGTTTCTGTAACGTACAAGCCTGACTGAAGGAGCTCGTAATGCGTCTCACCACCAAAGGCCGTTTTGCGGTCACTGCCATGATCGATCTGGCCCTGCGCCAGAACAATGGCCCTGTTACGCTGGCTGCCATCAGCCAGCGACAGCAGATTTCCCTGTCGTATCTCGAACAGCTGTTCGGCAAGCTGCGCCGCCATGAACTCGTCGAGTCCACCCGTGGACCCGGCGGCGGCTACACGCTGGCCCGCAAGGCTGGCGACATCACCGTGGCCGACATCATCGTCTCCGTGGACGAGCCCATTGACGCCACCCAATGCGGCGGCAAGGAAAATTGTCTGGGCGAAGCTGGCCGCTGCATGACGCATGAGCTGTGGGCGGCATTGAATCAGCGCATGGTCGAGTTCCTCGATTCCGTGACGCTGCAAAAGCTCGTCGACGAACAATTGGCCAAGGGCATCCAGATCGAGGACAAGCCCGTAGTGCGTCGTGCGATTTCCACGGCTCCCGTGGTCAAGCCCATCCGCGTGAATGCACCGAACTCGGTATTCGCGCTGGGCAACGCCTTCGCCAAGTCCTGATCGACTTTTGACACCCTGAGGGCAGGGCGCCGCTGCGCATGGCTGTGTGGCGCGGTGCTGCCCGCCCGGATGGATTCACCGGAGTTCATCGCCTTCCCGATTTTTGCCAGCCGGAACTTTGATAAGAGCCAGTCATGGACATGACCCCGCATTTCCCCATCTATCTCGATTATGGCGCGACCACTCCCGTGGACCCTCGCGTGGTGGACGCCATGATCCCATGGTTGCGTGAGCACTTCGGCAACGCTGCATCGCGCAGCCATGCCTGGGGCTGGGAGGCCGAAGAGGCCATCGAGAAGGCCCGCGGCCAGGTGGCGGATCTGATTGGCGCGGATCCCCGTGAAATTGTGTGGACCAGTGGCGCGACCGAGTCCATCAATCTTGCCATCAAGGGTGCGGCTCACTTCTATCAAGGCAAGGGCAAGCATCTGATCACGCTCAAGACCGAGCACAAGGCCGTGCTCGACACCATGCGTGAACTCGAGCGCCAGGGGTTTGAAGTGACCTACATGGACGTGCAGCCTGATGGTCTGCTCGACATTGAGGCATTCAAGGCCGCGCTGCGTCCCGATACCATCTTGGTGAGCGTGCTCTTCGTGAACAACGAAATCGGCGTCATCCAGGACATTCCCACGATTGGCGCGCTATGCCGCGAGAAGGGCATCCTGTTCCATGTGGATGCTGCGCAGGCTACGGGCCGCGTGGAGATCGACATGTCCAAGTTGCCGATCGACCTGATGAGCATGACCGCGCACAAGACCTACGGCCCCAAGGGCGTGGGTGCCCTGTACGTGCGCCGCAAGCCGCGTGTGCGTCTGGAGGCGCAGATCCACGGCGGTGGTCATGAGCGTGGCATGCGTTCGGGTACGCTGCCCACGCACCAGATCGTCGGCATGGGCGAGGCTTTCCGCATCGCCAAGGAAGAGATGGTCGAGAGCAATGCCAAGGCCTATGCGCTGCAACAGCGCCTGCTCAACGGTTTGAAGGATCTGGAACAGGTCTTCATCAACGGCAGCATGGAGCACCGTGTGCCTCAGAACCTGAACATGAGCTTCAACTTCGTCGAAGGCGAGTCGCTCATCATGGGCATCAAGGGGCTGGCAGTGTCGTCGGGCTCTGCTTGCACCTCGGCCAGCCTGGAGCCCAGCTATGTGCTGCGTGCCCTCGGCCGCAGTGACGAGCTGGCGCACAGCAGCCTGCGCATGACCATCGGCCGTTTCACGACCGAGGAAGAAATCGACTACGCGATCAGCACCATCCGCACCAATGTGGTCAAGCTGCGCGAACTCAGCCCGCTGTGGGAGATGTACAAGGACGGCATCGACCTCAGCACCATCCAGTGGGCGGCGCACTGAGCGTCGGCCGGCACGCGAATCAAGTATTGAAGAGGTAGACATCATGGCTTATTCCGACAAAGTGGTAGACCACTACGAAAACCCCCGCAACGTGGGTTCGTTCGACAAGAGCGACGAATCGGTGGGCACCGGCATGGTCGGCGCGCCTGCCTGTGGCGACGTGATGAAGCTGCAGATCAAGGTCAACCCCGAAACCGGCGTCATTGAAGATGCCCGTTTCAAGACCTATGGCTGTGGTTCGGCAATCGCCTCGTCTTCGCTGGTGACCGAGTGGGTCAAGGGAAAGACGCTGGATGAAGCGGCTGCGCTGAAGAACAGCCAGATCGCCGAAGAACTGGCCCTGCCTCCCGTCAAGGTGCACTGCTCCATCCTGGCCGAAGACGCCATCAAGGCCGCAGTGGACGACTACCGTGCCAAGCGCACTGCGGTGGTGGCCGCCTGATATGGCGATCTCGCTGACCGAGTCCGCGGCCCGCCATGTGAGCCGCTACCTGTCGCGCCGCGGCAAGGGCATCGGCGTGCGCCTTGGGGTCAAGACCACGGGCTGCTCCGGGCTGGCCTACAAGCTGGAGTATGTGGACGAACAGTTGCCCGAGGATGTGATCTTCGAGGACCACGGCATCAAGGTGCTGGTCGACCCCAAGAGCCTGGCCTATATCGATGGCACGGAACTGGACTTCGTGCGTGAAGGCTTGAACGAAGGCTTCAAGTTCCACAACCCCAACGAGCGCGATCGCTGCGGCTGCGGCGAGAGCTTTCGCATCTGACCGGCATTTGCCGGGGGGCCAGGCTCTGGTGGCCTGGCGGCATGCCCGGCAGGCCCTGACTTTTCTACTCCCTCAAGAGGCCGCCATCGCTTCGGTGCTGGCGGCTTTTTATCGACATGAACCTGCAATCGGACGATTTCGAGCTGTTTGCGCTGCCGCGCCAATTTGCGCAGGAGCGCAGCACCATTGACGCGCGCTGGAAGGAGTTGCAGCGCGAGGCCCATCCTGACCGCTTTGCCTCGCAGGGCGCAGCTGCGCAGCGTGTGGCCATGCAATGGTCGGTACGCATCAACGAGGCCTATCAACGGCTGAAAGAGCCGCTCAGGCGAGCAGCCTATCTTTGCGAATTGCTGGGTGCACCCGTGCGTGCCGAGGACAACACCTCCATGCCCACCGCCTTTTTGATGCAGCAGATGGAATGGCGCGAGGCGCTGGACGATGCGCAGGACGAGGCCGCCTTGGATGCGCTGGACGGCGAAGTGTCGCGGGCCAGAAAGAGCATGCTGGCCGAATGCGGCCGCCAGCTCGATGAACTGCACGATGCCCAGGCGGCCGTGCAGCAGGTCAGAGCCCTCATGTTTGTTGCGCGATTTGCGCAGGACATAGAGCGTCGCCGCGATCAACTGGGACAATAGTCCGCGACCCGAACCTCCCACGAGAGTCCCTCATTCACAAGGCAGGCCGGCCGGCCCGGACCTGCAATTTCCCCGAGTATTTCCATGGCGCTTTTGCAGATTTCCGAACCCGGTCAGTCCCCCGATCCCCACCAGCGACGCATTGCCGTGGGTATCGACCTGGGCACCACCCATTCGCTGGTCGCCGCAGTCCGCAATGGCGTGGCCGAATGCCTGCCGGATGATCAGGGCCAGGTACTGCTGCCTTCCGTCGTGCGCTATCTGCCCCAGGGACGCCGCGAGATCGGCTACGCCGCGCAGGCGGCGCTGTCCACCGATGCGGGCAACACCATCGCCTCGGCCAAGCGCTTCATGGGCCGTACGCTGGCGGACATCGACGCGCCGGAGAAGCTGCCTTACCGCTTTGCTGAGCAAGAAGCCGGTCGTGGCGTGATCGGGATCGAGACCATCGATGGCACGAAGACCCCCGTGGAAGTCAGCGCCGAGATCCTGGCCACGCTGCGCTTTCGCGCCGAGGACACCTTCAACGACGACATCCATGGCGCGGTCATCACCGTGCCAGCCTACTTTGACGACGCGCAGCGCCAGGCCACCAAGGATGCGGCCAAGCTCGCCGGCATCAACCTGCTGCGCCTGATCAACGAGCCCACGGCTGCCGCCATTGCCTATGGCCTGGACAACGGCTCCGAAGGTGTTTACGCCGTCTACGATCTGGGTGGCGGCACTTTCGATATTTCGGTCCTGCGCCTGTCCCAGGGTGTGTTCGAGGTCGTCTCCACGGGGGGGGACTCGGCCTTGGGTGGCGATGACTACGATGCGGCACTGGCTGAGTGGGTGGCCCAGCAGACCGGCGTGGTTCCGCAGACCGCCGAGGACAAGGCCCGCTGGCGCATGGCGGCACGCCTTTGCAAGCAGGCATTGACGGATGCTCAGGCCGCCACGTTCACGGCAGAGCTGTCCACCGGCACTGTGCATTTCGATGTCAAGCGTGGGGACTTCGATGCGAGCACGGCCCATCTGACGGCGCGCTCGCTGGCGGCGGTGCGCCGCGCACTCAAGGACGCTGGCCTGACGCGCGACGAGGTGCAGGGCGTGGTCCTGGTCGGTGGTTCCACCCGCATGCCCCAGGTGCGCGAGGCAGTGGCCCAGTTCTTTGGCCGCGATCCTCTCGTCAACCTCAATCCCGATGAAGTCGTGGCGTTGGGCGCTGCCATTCAGGCCAATCAACTCGCGGGCAACAGTTCCAGCGGCGACATGCTGCTGCTGGATGTGATTCCCCTGTCGCTGGGTGTGGAGACCATGGGCGGCCTGGTGGAGCGCATCATCACGCGCAACGAGACCATTCCCACGGCCCGCGCCCAGGACTTCACCACCTACAAGGACGGGCAGACGGCCCTGGCCATTCATGTGGTGCAGGGTGAGCGCGATCTTGTGGCGGACTGCCGCAGCCTGGCGCGTTTCGAACTGCGCGGCATCCCGCCCATGGCAGCCGGCGCGGCGCGCATCCGCGTGACCTTCACCGTGGATGCCGACGGCCTGCTGTCGGTGGGTGCCAAGGAGCAGATCAGCGGCGTCGAGGCGCATATCCATGTCAAGCCCTCGTACGGCCTCTCGGACGACGAGGTTGCCCGCATGCTGCAGGACGGCTTTGCCACGGCCCAGCAGGACATTCAGGTGCGCGCGCTGGTGGAGGCGCGTGTCGATGCCGACCGCATGCTCATGGCCACGGAGAGCGCGCTGCAGGCCGATGGCGATGTGCTGGCTGCAGACCAGCGTGCAGCCATCGACGCTCTGGTCGACGCCCTGCGCGCCAGCGTGGGCTCCGAGGATGCCGCCGTCATCGAGGCCGCAACACAGGCGCTGGCCAAGGGCACGGAGTCCTTTGCCGCCGAGCGCATGAACCGCAGCATCCAGCAGGCCCTGGCCGGCAAGAGCGTGCAATCCCTTTCCTGATTTCTGATCCGAACGCAGATCCGCCATGCCCGTTATCAAAATACTTCCCCACGCCGAATACTGTCCCCAGGGTGCCGAAATCGAGGCGCCTGCCGGCACCTCCATCTGCGAGGCACTGCTGGACAACAACATCAAGATCGAGCACGCCTGCGACATGAGCTGTGCATGCACCACCTGCCACGTGGTGGTCAAGGCAGGCTACAACTCGTTGAACGAGGCGGAGGAAGAGGAAGAAGACCTGCTGGACCGCGCATGGGGCCTGCAGCCGCAGTCCCGCCTGTCCTGCCAGGCCATCCTGGCGCGCGAGGACGTGACCATCGAGATTCCCAAGTACTCGCTCAACCACGCCAAGGAAAACCACTGAGGACCCAGCACATGTCGCGTCAAATCATTCTCGACACGGAAACCACGGGCCTGTCCGCCGACAACGGCGACCGGCTCATCGAGCTGGGGTGCGTGGAGATGGTCAACCGCAAGCTGACCGGCAACAACCTGCATCTGTACTTCAATGCGGGGCGCGACAGCCATCCGGACGCGCTGCGCGTGCACGGCATCACCACCGAGTTCCTCAAGGACAAGCCTCGCTTCGAGCAAAAGGTCGATGAGATCTGGGAGTATCTGCAAGGCGCTGAACTCATCATTCACAACGCGCCTTTCGATCTGGGATTCCTGAACAAGGAGCTGGAGCTTGCCAACCGCCCGCCGATCAGGCAGTGCGTGAGCGGTGTCATCGACACCCTGGTCATGGCCAAGGAAATGTTCCCAGGCAAGCGCAACTCGCTGGACTCGCTGTGCGACCGCCTGGAAGTGGACAACTCCGGGCGCACGCTGCACGGCGCCTTGCTGGATGCGGAACTGCTGGCCGATGTCTACATCAACCTCACGCGAGGCCAGGAGGCCCTGCTGATGGTGGAGGAGCCGGCCCAGTCCGAGGGCGGCCTGGTGGTCGCGCAGGTCGATCTGCGCAGCTTCAGGCTACGCGTGGTGAGCGCCAATGATCAGGAGCTGGCCGCGCACGAGGACGTGATGGTGCAGATGGATAAATCGAGCGGCGGCAAGACAATTTGGCGCAGCTTCGAAAATCAGTCCTAGAAGTTATGACATAATCTAAGTCTTGTCGCAGTAACGACATATGGGTGATTAGCTCAGCGGTAGAGCACTGCCTTCACACGGCAGGGGTCACATGTTCGATCCATGTATCACCCACCATTCAAGCCCTCCTGAAACTTGTTCAGGAGGGCTTTTCCGTTTTGGTTGCTCCCATTTGTTCCAGGTCCTGGATATTCCAGTGCAGCCCGGTGATCTGCGGCGTATTCGTATCTGGCGCGGTCTGATAATCAGTGGCTGAACGACGAAAGGGCAGGCAGGATGAGCGAGCAGGTCGATTGCGTGGTGGTGGGGGCGGGCGTCGTGGGGCTGGCCGTGGCCAGGGCCCTGGCGTTGCAGGGCAGGGAAGTCATGGTGCTGGAGGCAGCTGAAGCCATTGGTACGGGTACCAGTTCGCGCAACAGCGAGGTCATCCATGCCGGCATCTACTATCCCCAGGGTTCGCTGAAGGCCCTGTTTTGCGTCGAAGGCCGCCAGCGTCTCTATGCCTATTGCGAGGAACGCGGCGTTGCCCATCAGCGCTGCGGCAAGTTCATCGTGGCAACGGATGAGGCGCAGCGCGGCCAGCTCCAGGCCATTGCGCGCAAGGCCGAGGCCAATGGCGTCAATGATCTGCGCTGGCTGGATGGCCCCGAGGCACGGGCCTTGGAGCCTGCGCTGCAGTGTGTGGCGGCACTGCATTCGCCCAGCACCGGCATCATCGACAGCCACGGCCTGATGCTGGCTCTGCAGGGCGATCTCGAAAACGCAGGCGGCATGGTGGTCTGCCATGCCGAGGTGCAGGAGGCCGCCGCCACGTCTGGCGGCGTGTGGCTGCGCACCGCCGACGGCACGCAACTGCAGGCGCGTAGCCTGGTCAATGCGGCAGGCCTGAATGCCCCGTTGCTGGCGGCGCGCCTGCAAGGCTTTCCGCAGCAGTTGGTTCCACGCGCCTTCTATGCCAAGGGCAACTATTTCACGCTGTCGGGGCGCGCGCCGTTCTCGCGCCTCATCTATCCCGTGCCCGAGGCTGCAGGTCTGGGCGTGCATCTCACGCTGGACATGGGTGGACAGGCCAAGTTCGGCCCCGATGTGCAGTGGGTGGAAAGCGCAAGCGATCTGCAGGTCGATCCAGCGCGCGCCGACGCCTTCTATGCAGAGATCCGCCGGTACTGGCCGGCCCTGGCCGATGGCGCGCTGGTGCCCGGCTACGCTGGCATCCGTCCCAAGATCAGCGGTCCTGGCGAGGCGGCGGCAGACTTCACGATCCAGGGGCCGCAGGTCCATGGCGTTGCGGGCGTGGTGCAGTTGCTGGGCATCGAATCGCCGGGGCTGACCAGCTGCCTGGCCATCGGCGCACATGTGGCGAAGTTGCTGGCCTGATGGTCTGCCGGTCCACGACACACGGCCACGGCAGGCCTTGTCTGACAAGGCTCAGGCCCCCTCGCTTCCCGGAAGCCAGGGAACAATTGGATAAGATGCTTGCATGTAACAAGGGCCTGCCCATGTTGCGTGACAGGTATCGGGCGACATGATTGCCTGCTCCCCGCTGTATTTGTTTTCACCTCAATAGAAAGGCTCATCATGACGAAGTCGATCACTGAAACCGTCTCCACCGCGCAAGCCGATCTTGAAAAACTGGTCAGCGACCTGCGTGGCCTGCTGTCTGCCAAGGAGCTGGATGCCGTGCCGGAAATCCACATGCTGCGCCAGCGCATCGATGACGGCATGTCCAATGTGCGTGACTCGGCTGTGCGCGCCGCGCAGGAAGCGGCCCGCCAAGCCAAGGATGCCGCCTATGCGGCGGATCGCTATGCCCACGACGAGCCGTGGCGTGTGGCTGGCGCAGCCCTGGCTGTGGGCGCCTTGCTGGGCTTCATGCTGGGCCGTCGCTGATCAACGGCATGCCTGACCAGAAAAGGATGCCTGTGAACTGGATTTCCCTTCTGGGTTTGGATGCCTGGGTGGCGCGCTGGCGTGCTGCCGTGATCGAGCTGGCCATTGCCGCCGAGGACCGTACCGACCTGGCTCGGCTTGAATGGGTTCAGCACAAGCGCAGCATGCAGACCGTGGTCGTGCTGCTGATTGCGCTGGCCGGACTCAGCGTCGTGGTCATGCTCATGCTGTCCGTGGCGGTGCTGGTGCAGTTCTGGGACACCGAGCACCGCGTGATGGTGGCCTGGCTGCTGTTTGGCGGCTGGCTGGCTATCCTTGCAATTGCCTTGTGGCAGTTGCTTGCGGCCGTACGACGCCTGGCACGCCCTTTCATCCTCACCCGCAACGAGCTGAGCCAGGACTGGCAGGCGCTGAAGAAGAGGCTGTAACCATGGTCAATGCTTCCAATGCTTCCCAGTCCCGCGACGAGGTTGCGTCGCCCAGGCCCACGGGCCCCAATGCGGCGCTGTGGCCCACTTCCACCGTGGAGCAGCAGCAGGTGATGCAGCGCATTGCCCAGCAGCGCGAGCGCCTCAGGGCGCGCTCGGCGGCCGTGGCCCAGGCCCGGGCGCTGAGCCGTGCCGCCACACACGTGCGCCCGGATGCACCGCTGATCGAGCGCGTCGCAACGTTTGCGCGTCTGCACCCCGTGGCCGTGGGCGTGGCGGCTGCCGCTGCCTTGGTCATGGGGCCGCGCAAACTGATCCGCATCGGCACCACACTCATGCCTTTGCTGGCACGCCTTCAGCAGCGCTGGGGCTGAGATAAGGCCTTGCAAGGCTTCTTGCACAAAAAACGCCCGGCATGAACTGCACCCCAAAAGTTGGACACCAGTCCAACCTATGGGGTGTTTTTCATGGCGAAGCACGATGAGCGCTTGAAGCTCGAAGTTGTTCAGAAATATTTATCGGGGTCGGCCGGTTACAGGACGCTGGCGCAGCAGTAAGGTGTGAGCCGCTCCTGCCTGCGCGGATGGGTCAACGCCTACCGGGAGCACGGCGAGAGCGCGTTGCGCAAGAAGCGCAGCGAGTACAGCGCGCAGTTCAAGATCTCGGTGCTGCAACGCATGAAGCAGCAGGGGTTATCGCAAACGCAAGTGGCCGCATGAACTGCACCCCAAAAGTTGGACACCAGTCCAACCTATGGGGTGTTTTTCATGGCGAAGCACGATGAGCGCTTGAAGCTCGAAGTTGTTCAGAAATATTTATCGGGGTCGGCCGGTTACAGGACGCTGGCGCAGCAGTAAGGTGTGAGCCGCTCCTGCCTGCGCGGATGGGTCAACGCCTACCGGGAGCACGGCGAGAGCGCGTTGCGCAAGAAGCGCAGCGAGTACAGCGCGCAGTTCAAGATCTCGGTGCTGCAACGCATGAAGCAGCAGGGGTTATCGCAAACGCAAGTGGCCGCGTTGTTCGATTTGCGTGGCGGATCAGGTGTCGTATCGAAGTGGCTGAGCCAGTATCATGAAGGTGGTCCCGAGGCACTCAAACCCAAGCCTCGGGGCCGTCCGAAGAAGATGCCGACTCCCAACCCCCCCAAGAACCTGCCGCCGCAGGCTGACGATGCCAGCGCACTGGAGACGCTGCGCAAAGAAAACGAGTATCTGCGTGCGGAGGTGGCCTACCTAAAAAAAGTGCAGGCCTTGGTTCGGGAAGGCCGGCAGGCTGCGCCCAAAAAGCGCAAGCCGTCCTCGAGCTGAGGCCAGAGCATTCGTTACGCGCACTGCTGAGTGCGGCAAGCCTGTCGCGCAGCACGTTCTACTACCAGGCCAAGGTGCTGCGGTCTGGCGACAGATACGCCAGCTTGAAGACAAGCATCAGGGCAATCTATGAGAGCCACAAAGGCCGCTACGGCTATCGGCGCATCACTGCCCAGCTTCGTCAAGCAGGCCAGGCTGTGAACCACAAGACCGTGCAGCGGCTGATGAACAGCCTTGCCCTGAAGTCACTGGTTCGGCCAAAGAAGTACCGTTCCCACCGAGGCGAGTGCGCCTCATCGCCCAACTTGCTCGATCGCCAGTTCGGTGCAGAGCGACCGAACGAGAAGTGGGTGACCGATGTGACCGAATTCAATGTCCGAGGCAACAAGCTGTACCTGTCGCCGATCATGGACCTCTACAACGGGGAGATCGTGGCCTACGAGATGCAGGAGCGCCCTGTGTACTCGCTCGTAGGGAACATGCTCAGGAAGGCGTTGCGCAAGCTGAAGACCCGCGGCGATGCGCCACTCTTGCACTCCGACCAGGGGTGGCAGTACCAAATGTCCCACTATCGAGAGCAGCTCCACGAGCACGGCTTGACGCAAAGCATGTCCCGCAAAGGCAACTGCCTGGACAACGCGGCCATGGAAAGCTTCTTCGGTACGCTGAAATCGGAATTCTTCTACCTGAACAAGTTCGCAAGCGTTCAGCCACCAACGCATCAAGCTCAAACTAAAAGGCCTGAGCCCGGTGCAGTACCGAACTCAGGCCTTGAGCCGCTAGCTTCCAACCGTCCAACTTCTTGGGGTCAGTTCACAAGCGCGGGCGTTTTTTTGTGGGTCGAGCTGCTCACTCGTGCCAGTGCTCGGCCACCCAGGTGGCAGGCCGGATATAGCGAAAGCGCCGATTGCGCCGGCCGGCCAACGCGTCGGGCGGGTTGCATTCGCCGTGGAAGATCACCACGCGCGCACCCTCCGGCACGAAGGGCGGCTTCCAGTAGTTCGTCGGCCAGGCCGGAATGCAGTGGTACTTGAAGCTGGGGCACCAGGCCTGCGGCCAGTACTTGAGCTTGCCTTGCTTGTGCAGCATATCGGACAGATAGGCCTGCTCATTGCGAAAGTTGCGGCGTATCTCTTCGAAATGCGTGCGGAAGTAGTCCAGCACCTCGGGGTGGGCACCCAGCTCGAAGCGGTACACCGAGGAATTGCCCGTGATGCGCCACGGACGCTTGTAGTCGTGGATGATCAGGAACTCGCCGGGCTCGGTGAAAAAATCGTCCAGCGGCCCGGTGATGACCACGTCCACGTCAAGAAACAGCGCCGTGCCGCGCAGGCCGTGCAGGTCGGCACTGAAGGTGGCCAGCTTGTTCCAACCACGCTCCGGAATGCCCGCGGGCAGGTTCAGCGGAGGAATCGGCAGGCATTCGACCTCGTCGCGAATCCCCACGCCGTCATCGGTCAGGCAGACAAGGCGAAAATCGCCCTTCAGATGCCGACGCACCATGGCGTAGAGCCTGTTGACATACTCCGGACCGTACTTCTTGCCCCACTTCATGCAGATCACGAAGCGCTGCTGCGCAGAGGGGGAGGCGGAGGGCGGTTGCGCGGCCTGGGCCACGCTGGCGGCATGGGATGCTACGGTCATGGATGCGGCGGACTCAGTCTGCCTGACGCTTCTTGACCGACTTCTGCTTGGGCTTGGCGCGCTTGACCTGGCCACCTGCCGTCAGGCGCTGGTTGCCCAGCACGCGGATCTGCTTGACCTCGGGCTTCTGGCCGGAGCGCTTGCTGAACTTGAGCAGCTTGACATCGCGAGGGCCGGGCATGCGGTTCTCGTCGATGGCTTTTTCCTTTTCCGGCATGGGGCGCCAGAGCACGAGCAGCTTGCCGATGTGCTGAATGGGTGCAGCGCCAAGCTCGTCGCACAGCTGCAGATACATCTGCTCGCGTGCGGCGCGGTCGTCGTTGAAGACACGGACCTTGATCAGGCCATGTGCGTTAAGGCCGGCGTTGACCTCCTTTTGCACGGCAGCCGTCAGGCCGTCACCCCCGATGAGGACCACGGGGTCCAGGTGGTGTGCGTTGGCGCGGTGTTCCCGGCGCTCGGCGGGAGTCAATTGAATTTGGGGCATGGCCGTATTATCGAGGCTGAAAGAATCCAGCATGAAAGTCCATACTAAAAGTATGAAAGTCAATATTAGAAGCCGTCACCGACGGCGGCTACTCAGCATCAAGGAACTTGCGCAACACCGGGTAACGCCCGGTGTTTTTTTTGCCTGCAGCCTCATCGGCGATCCGGCGCACGACGATCAACGACACATCAAAGTGCCTTGCCGTGGCAGCCTTCGTCCATCCATCAGCCAACATGCGTAAAACTTCCGCCTCCTGCTCATCGTCGAGCTTTTTGGGCCTGCCAAAGACACGCCCGCGCTTGACGGCCGCAACCTGACCTGCAACCGTTCGCTCACGGATGATGCCCCGTTCGAGCTGGGCCACTGCGCCGAGGATCTGGACCATGAAAACGCCAAGCGGCCCTGTGGTGTCCAGAGGTTCGGTGAGGGAGCGCACCGCAGCCTGCGATGCCTTGATGCGGTCCAAGATCATCAGCAGATCGAGCAGCGATCGAGCAATGCGGTCCATCTTGTAGACAACGAGGGTATCGCCGGGCTGTAGCGCAGCAAGACAGCGCTGTAGCTCAGGCCGGGCATTCACAGAGCTGGCCTTTTCCTGATAGATCTCCTGCACGCCTGCGCGGTGCAGTGCATCGAGCTGGAGGTGTGTCTCTTGGTCCCGTGTCGAGACACGGGCGTAACCGATGAGCATTCTTTGATCCACGTTGTTTCGATTTGATCGATGCTAGGGAGCGAGGCGCTGCCTGTGCGGGCCCGTGAGAGTGGGAGAGCGGGGCACAGCGCCCGCGCAATGTGTGCCAGGGCAGCACGCGGCAACAGAGGCGCTACGCGCAACAGCCGTTGTCTTTTAGGGCGGCGGTTTGCGGCCCGCTGGATTCAAGCGCTGTGCTTCGCGGACCTGAGTCGGCGCGGCCGTGGATGCAACGACGCGACAGTGTTCGACCTGGCCGAAATCTGGAAGCTCGCGCAGGCGCGCTGGGGAGACCGTGAGCACATCGCCGGGTATGTCGCGCGGGACAATGTGATCATCAGGGGCTTCGCCCCCGATACCCCCGTGCTATCCGTGCAGAGATCGTGCCCAGCTTCCGCGCTGCGGTTTCCTACGGAATGCCATGCATTCCTCCGGAAATCCTCTCGCTCCCGCAAACCTCGTGATCCCGCCTCTCGGCAAAACAACGTCGATGCCCTGCTGCGCAATGCGGCCAGCGCTCAGTTCATTCCATCCCCGCGAGATATGCTTGGCGTTATGACGATCATGCAAGCCATCTGGATATTCTTCGGCGGTGCTGTGCTGTTTGCTGGAGTCCGCATCACAGCAGCTTTGCTAAAGAGACGCCGCCGCCAGGCGCCCCTGCTGCGCTCGCGCCGTGGTCAGCGGGCTTTTGACCCCCTATCGACTGTGTACGACCCTCGCCCCTATCGTCGGTCGAATCGGCGACGTAGGGATTAAATGGGCGGTACTTGGCCCAATAGGCGCACGCTTCGCTGGAGACATCCATCAAGCGCTCTTTACCCATATAGCAATCGCACACATGGTTGATACAGATCGCGCCACTGATCGCAGGCAGCCTGACAACGCGGCGGATATTGTCATAGGCGGGGGCTGTCCACGGGCGATCGCTGAGGCGCGGGATGAAGTCAACTCGCTCATCCGGTAGTTCTGGTTGCAGCACTTGGCCGCCCTGGGCCTGCTGGGCTGTGGCCACGTGGTGGGCAGGTGCCGGCTTGACCTCAGGCTCTGATGACGTGTGCCGTCCGACCGAGCGCACGATCATGCCCACCAGCACAGTGAGGCAAGCCAACAGCACGGCTATCAGCATGAGCGTTTTCGGCGCCATACGGACCGGCGTCGTATGCACAGAGGCGCTGGTATAGAGGTCAAACACCGACTTGGGGAGCTTGTAGCGCTTTTTGACAGGGCAAGTTTTCCATGCCAAGGACTCGTTGACCTCCGGCCACTCGTACCACCACCGACCCAACCATCCTGTATCCCTGATGTGGACATGCCTGCCGACCAGTCCACGCACATTTGCATCAATCAGCCGCGGGGCCTGAGTCGTGATGAAAATGTCAACGCCAGCATGCCGATGAGTTTCCAGCGCTGCGATGGCCTCCGGCACCTTTGCAGCAGGGCCACGGGGCCGCCAGCAGCCCTGCCCCTCGTCAACGACCAGAATGCCACCGTCTGGAACCTCTGTATGCCACGTGGCCGCATTGACTGCTGTATGCGGTAGCTGGAGGGTTTCGTGCAGGAGTTTCTGCTCAGGCCGCAGGCGCTCGGCAGGGTCGAAGTGCACGAACAGCGGGCGGTCTTTTGCAAGATCGCGCAGCACGTCAATCATGGCTGCTGTCTTCCCAGCCCCGGGCATGCCCGTGAACAGCGTGATCATTTCACAAGCTCCAATTTCTTGAGACTCTGCAGAGCTACGCGGGCGACGAGAGCACCAGCGACGATTGATGCAGCAGTGGATACCCCAGCCATCTGAATAAGCGCCAAGGCTTCCGGAAAGCCTGCCAAGCCTGCCCATGCGTTCTTTGCAGCAACGAGCGCGGCATTAAGGGCAGCGGTCATTGCTGCATAGCTGACGATGCCAATTCCCAAGGCGGTTAAAACGCGCTTCGCCAATGTGCCGGCAATCGCAGCAAGAAAAGTTCCTAGGCCGTTCATGAAGACTCCCTCGCCCCAATCAAAATAAATGCTGCAGAGAGCCACGCCATAGCAATGATGATTGGACGCATGCCTTGCATGTATGTGCAGAACAAGTCAAATGGGATAGCAATCTGCTGGCCCTGTACATTAAGCACCCGTGGCGCGGGGCAAATAGCGTCGTCTGATCCCCAGCCAGAATCAGGAGTAATCGAAATGGGTTTGTCTATATTTTGCAAATCAATGCTTGGTGGCTCGTCAAGCTTTGCGCAAGCAAGGATTTCAGGGTAAAGATCACACAATCCAGGATCTTTATCCTTTGGCTTGTCATCAGGATTGCCGTCAGGATCCGGCTTAGGGTCGGGACTAGGAGTTGGTGTAGCCACAGGCCTGTCCACCGGCTGCAGATCGACTTGCCACGGATTTCCGGGAGATGGCGACGGAACAACACGGACACCCGGCTGATTCCATGGCTGATTATCTGGACTTAATGGCTTCGATGGGTCGTAATTGGGATTCTGCACAGGATTGCCCGTAGGGACAAACATTGGCTGTATTTCCGGCACATCAATGGGTAATGGTTGCGGAAATACTTCGGGCAACTTTTCTGGCATGGGCTGACCATCAAGCGCACGTTCAAATTCTTCTTGATCAATAGTTCTCGGTGGGGGCTGCATAACACATCCGGCAGGAGTTGAATACGAGCCGGCAGGACATTTTCCAGGGTACTGGAAAACATCAATACGATAACCATCCCACCTATTCTGACTAGGGTTGTATATGGAAATGACGCAAGTTTGACCCTGAGCAGACGTAGACTGCAACTGCCACCCATTTCCGCTACCTACAACATTATTGAAAAATAAAGGCCCGAGCTTCTTACAAGCCAAATCCGGATTGGGCTCTCTTATTAATACGCCTTGATAGTCGCGGCCATACTCGAATCCATCCGAAACAGGAAAATCAGGATCGTTTTTTTTCCAAAGTCCGTCTGTGACATCATAGATAAGAGCAGCAGCACCAAGCCATCCGGCAATTGTGCCAATCGTCCGGAGGGCTGGATTTAAGTAAAGAACGGCGGAAATAATCTTGGGGGCATTGGCAGCAAAACGCATGGTGGCTGGCACGCTAACGGCTCGTCCGCCAACATTTAATGCAGCACTAGTGCGTACCGTGCCATTAACTAATTGTGCACTGTTTGCAGCATTACCAAAATTAAAGGCGCCTCCAGCGCCCGATGACAATCCCGCACCGGGAGACCATCCAACAGGCGGAGCTAGCTGCGCATATCCTGCATAGCTAGATGCCGAGAACGAAAATAGCAAACCCGCTACCAATTTTGAGAAACGATCCATGCTATCCCCACAACGGCAACAAAAACAACAATGAATTCGGGTGTCATTGGTGAGCTGCCCGGCGTAAATGCATAACTGCGGCTGTGACGATCCAAGCCGCCGCGACTCCCCAGCCCAGGGTGAGACCGTCTTGCCACTGCAGTAAACCGCAGGGCTGCGGCGTGACCTGCACCAAAGACTGGATTGACCCACCGCCAGCCACAGGCGTGAGCCGATACGTGATCGATGCAGCGGTGATCCCTGCAACATCGACCACGTACGCGGCGCCACCGTGCACGACAACACCGCCCACCTGTGACGATGCGATCGCAGACAGCGCTTGTTGAGCGCTGCTGTAGCAGGTGGCGCCGACCTGGTAGGCCATTACTTGGCGCTGCGCAGGAACTTGATGGCAGCGACGGCGATAGACGCAACGACGAACGCCGTGGCCACGGTCACGCCGTCAGCCTTCATTGTGGAGATCGCATCGCTGATCTCGGTGGGCACTGCCGCGTGAGCTGCACCAGCTGCCAGGAGCGCCACGCCGGCACCGTACTTGAGGGACTGCTTGAAGAATTTCATATGAAATAGCCTTTCGAATGATTGCGGCACAGCACCGCGCTGCACCGGTGATCCGTCCTGCGACTGGATCACCGCTACACACTCGATCCGCCTGCGGGCCCATGCGCTCGCGGAAGCTCGCGCTTGGGCCCGCATGCGGCCTGACGGTCAGCTCTCGATCGCGTCAAGCGTGAGGTCCACCGGCGTGACCATCGTTGTCTCGCCGGTTTCCTTGTCCAAGGCCCGGAACGCCTTGCGTGTGTAGCCTCCGACCTTGCAAAGGACCTGGACGTCATCGCCACGCTGCCCCAGGGCCGCACGGCTGCGCACCTGGACTGTCTGCGGGCGGCTGTAGGGGTCCGGTGCAGGGGTGACGATGGTGGTATAGCGGGTCTGCTCGTGACGGCGCAGCGACTCGATACGGCCCGCGATGAGGCATTGATTGGCGCCGATCTTGTGGGCCGATGCTGGTGTTGCTGATGCGTTCATGTGATCCCCTTAAGCGGCAAGCCGCAGTTCTCGGCTGATGTTGAATTCAGGTCTGTTCCTGGCCGAGCCACTGCAGAAACGCCTGTCCACGCGTTGCGGCGTGAAGTCAAAAATGAGGCTGTCATTGGCGGTGACAGTGATGTCCGAAGAGCGCCAGGAGACGCCGGCCTCCTCCAGCAACTTGCGGTTGCGAAAGAACGTGGCACGCGAGTACTGCTCGCGCATGACGTTCTCGTTGAGCGTGCACATGGCAGCCCAGAAGCCATACAGGCGCTGGCCTGCAGTGCCACCGTAAATGTTCTGAAGCCGCGTCATGACGGCAGTGGTCGTGCGAACGGTGTCCATGGCTTGCTTCCCTTCGCGCAGGAGGCGCTCAACTTCTTTGTCGTGAATGGCTTCCAGGTAGGCGTCGGTGACTTCGCTCACCAGCGGGTTACGCCCAAAGTCGTACTGGAACTTGTCGGAATGGACTTCGACCTCAACGCGTAGGCGCCGGTCGGCCAGGCGCTGCAATGCGTCCAGCTTGCGGTCGGCCCGCTTGAGGTTGTCCGTGTCGGCTTTGCCGTAGTGGTAGGCGAACACCTGCCGGAAGTAGTTGCGCAGGCGCCCCCTGTCGTGCACAGAGAACTCAGAACCCTTGTGATAGAACTTGACCGTGGTGGTCTTGCCCGCGAAGTACACGGCCATGTCGTACTTGGCCGCCTTCTTCTGCCGACGCGGGAAGTTGCGCAGCTGGATGCTGTCGAAGAACTCTTTGATCGCAGGCTTGCTCAGCGCGTAGACGTGGGCCACGTCCACCCGGTGCACGGTCCAGAGGCTGGACGCTGGCAGGTCCACGCCGAGCAGGCGCTCCACGAGATGGACGAAGAACGAGCAGGCTCGCTGGAAGTTGCTTGGGCCTCCATAGACGTTGTGCCCAAGCATGGCTTTGTGCACCGAACCCTCGACAAGGATGTAGGGCTCGCAGGGTGCCAAGCGCGGCCGGCCGTTGGCGTCCGTCACCCAATCCTCGTACATCGGGCGCACGCTGATGCGCGAATCCCAAGAGCCCAAAAGCTCGCCGCTGTGCAGTTCGTAGAGCAGCGCGCCCGTAGCCAGGTCAACGCCGCTGCGCAGAACACACTGCTGTTCGATGAGCCGCACAAAGTGCAAATCCATGGACGGGCTCTTGAGCTTCAGCGTGTCATACGCCATGGCTTTCGGCCCCCTGTCCGGAAATCAGCGGAATCTCAGAAATGAGACTCTCAGGCGGTGCTACCACGCCCGCCTGAGAAAAAACCTGCCTTGCCAGAGCCTGCGACGAGTACGTGCGGCCAGCGGCTTTTTCCCGGCTCAGGAAGCCCAGGAAATCGAGGTCCAACGTGCTGTAGGCCATGAGTGCAAGGGCCTCCACGCGGATGCGCGAAGACAGCTCATAGAGCCGGAAATCGTCTGCCCGCTCGGGGCGAGCCATCATGGAATCGTGCAAACGGCGGAAGCCCTGCAGGCGCTGTGCTGTAACCGAGGTCATGCGTGGCGCTCAGCAGAATGACGGAAGGTGCCCACCCCCTGCCCGGCAGCGGCCGGAGCCGGCAAGCAAGCAGCCGGTGCCGTTTGTTCGGCAGGGGATGGACGTTCGATGTGCGAGGGGGGCATGCCGGCTCCTGTGAGAAAATTACCTTTGATGGCAATGACCATCTGTGGTAATCGAAGAGCCAAAGATACCATGACTAGTAACTTTTTTGCAAGAGAGGCAAAGTGTGTCTATTGCTGAAACAATTGAGGCCGCAACACGTGCTGTAGGCAGCCAGAAGGCGCTTGCCCATCTCTTGGGCATACCCGAGACCCATATCAGCGGCTTCAAGAAGGGCAGGCCCTGCAGCTATCAGAAGCACGCACAAATCGCAGCTGCAGCAGGTATGCGGGAAGAGGCTGTGCGAATCCTCATCGAAGGCATGGCATCGGGCCTGAGCGATGATGTCGAACACGAGGCCCTGATCAAGGGGGCGCTAGACCAGGTCGAAACAGGTGTCCTGGCCATACTCGCAAGCATGCCGATCGACCACGAGTCGGAAGAAGAAATGAAAGTCCAAACAAAAAGCAAGAAGGTCAACAAGGCTTGGCTCAACAGCCACGTCAACGATCCTTACGTCAAGGCCGCCCAGAAGGACGGCTACCGCGCGCGCGCGGCCTACAAACTCAAGGAGATCGACGAGCAGCTCAAGCTCATCCGGCCGGGTGCCACGGTGGTGGACCTGGGCTGCGCACCCGGGGCTTGGAGCCAGTATGTGCGCCGTTGCCTGTCGCCCAACGGGGCGGCCGTCGGCGCGCTCAACGGCCGCATCATCTCGCTGGATCTGCTGCCCATGGAGCCCATCGAGGGCGTGCAGTACATCCAGGGCGATTTCCGCGAGGAGCCGGTTCTGGCCCAGCTCCAGGAGGCCCTGGGCGGGGGCAAGGCCGACGTGGTGGTCTCCGACATGGCTCCCAATCTGTCCGGCAACGGCACGACGGATGCGGCGCGCATTGCGCTGCTGGTCGAACTGGCGGTTGATTTTTCCATCCACCATATGAAACCTGAAGGCGCCTTGGTCGTGAAGCTCTTCCACGGCGGGGCCTACGATGACCTGGTTGCGCTGTTCCGGCAGACCTTCAAGGTGGTCAAGCCGATCAAGCCCAAGTCCTCGCGTGACAAGTCTTCGGAGACGTTTTTGGTGGGCATGGGGCTCAAGTAGCCCTGTGCAGCCGCCCGGCGCTGTCCTGACCCGGGTCAAGACCGTATTCAAGCTATGGCTGCTATAGAGGGATATAGGCGACCAGCCAGCTTGAAACACCTAAAATGGACCGCAAATACGCTTCGAGCACGCTGGAAGTCGTTTTATCTGTATCCCCCATTGGAGCCCCGCTTGAACAATCAGTGGTTTTCAAAAATTGCCGTCTGGCTGGTCATCGCCATGGTGCTGTTTACGGTGTTCAAGCAATTTGACACCCGTGGCGGCGCTGGCGCGTCCCATGTCGGTTACTCCGAGTTCCTGGAAGAGGTGCGAAGCAATCGCATCAAGAGCGCCACCATCCAGGAAAGCCCCGGCGGCACCGAGATCGTGGCCACGACCAACGATGACCGCAAGGTGCGCACCACCGCCACCTACCTGGATCGCGGGCTCGTGGGTGACCTGATCAACAACAACGTCAAGTTCGACGTCAAGCCCCGCGAAGAAGGCTCGGTCCTCATGACCCTGCTCGTCAGCTGGGGGCCCATGCTGCTGTTGATCGGCGTGTGGGTGTACTTCATGCGCCAGATGCAGGGCGGCGGCAAGGGCGGTGCTTTCAGCTTCGGCAAGAGCAAGGCGCGCATGCTGGACGAGAACAACAACACCGTGACCTTTGCCGACGTTGCAGGCTGCGACGAAGCCAAGGAAGAGGTCAAGGAAGTCGTGGACTTCCTGAAGGACCCCAACAAGTTCCAGAAGCTCGGCGGCCGCATTCCGCGCGGCCTGCTGCTGGTAGGGCCTCCGGGTACCGGCAAGACGCTGCTGGCCAAGTCCATCGCTGGTGAAGCCAAGGTCCCGTTCTTCAGCATCTCGGGCTCCGACTTCGTGGAAATGTTCGTCGGCGTGGGCGCGGCCCGCGTGCGCGACATGTTCGAGAACGCCAAGAAGAATGCACCCTGCATCATCTTCATCGATGAAATCGATGCCGTGGGCCGCCAGCGTGGCGCAGGCCTGGGCGGTGGTAACGATGAGCGTGAGCAGACCCTGAACCAGATGCTGGTCGAGATGGACGGTTTTGAGACCAACCTCGGCGTGATCGTCGTGGCTGCAACCAACCGTCCCGACATCCTGGATGCGGCGCTGCTGCGCCCCGGCCGTTTCGACCGCCAGGTGTATGTGACGCTGCCCGACATCCGTGGCCGCGAGCAGATCCTCAATGTGCACATGCGCAAGATCCCTGTAGGCCAGGACGTGAATCCGGGCGTGATCGCCCGCGGCACGCCCGGCATGTCGGGTGCCGATCTGGCCAACCTCTGCAACGAAGCAGCCCTGATGGCCGCGCGCCGCAATGCGCGCACCGTCGAGATGCAGGATTTCGAGAAGGCCAAGGACAAGATCATCATGGGCCCCGAGCGCAAGAGCATGGTCATGCCCGAGGAAGAGCGCCGCAATACGGCCTACCACGAGGCAGGCCACGCACTGATCGGCAAGCTGCTGCCCAAGTGCGATCCCGTGCACAAGGTCACCATCATCCCGCGCGGCCGTGCGCTGGGCGTGACCATGAGCCTGCCCGAGAAGGACCGCTACTCCTACGACAAGGAGTTCATGCTCAACCAGATCGCCATGCTGTTCGGTGGACGCATTGCCGAAGAAGTGTTCATGAACCAGATGACCACGGGCGCGAGCAACGACTTCGAGCGGGCCACGCAGATCGCACGCGACATGGTCACCCGCTACGGCATGACCGACGCGCTGGGTCCCATGGTCTATGCGGAGCAGGAAGGCGAGCCTTTCCTGGGCCGCTCGATGAGCAAGACCAACAGCATGAGCGAGCAGACGATGCAGAAGGTGGACCAGGAGGTTCGCCGCATCATCGACGAGCAGTACGGACTGGCGCGCAAGCTGATCGAGGACAACTCCGACAAGATGCATGCCATGGCCAAGGCCATGCTCGACTGGGAAACCATTGATGCCGAGCAGCTCGATGACATCATGGCCGGCCGTGAGCCGCGTCCTCCCAAGGACTGGGTGCCGCGCAACCCGCCGTCGTCCGACGGTGGCAACTCGTCCGGCGGCACGCCGGCAGTGGATGCCGACCCTGCGCCCACCACGGCCTGAGCTGCTTGCCGCAGAATCGGTCAATCCCATGCAAAGGGCCCTGAGGGGCCCTTTTGCTTTGCTTGCAGGATGTGCTCAATCGCCCGCAACGGCCGGGCGATGAACCCGGTCCGGCAGGCGCCTACCTTCAGGAAACCCCATGCCGCATCAATGGCAGACTTCGCGCTTTGTTCTAGACCTTCAGCGTCCACTGGTCATGGGCATCGTCAATGTGACGCCCGACTCGTTTTCCGACGGCGGGCGGCACAACACGGTGGAGCAGGCCTTGCGGCATGCAGAGCAACTGGTCAGTGAGGGCGCGCACATCCTCGATATTGGTGGCGAGTCCACCAGGCCCGGCTCACCGGCTGTTCCGCTGGATGAGGAGTTGCGGCGCGTGCTGCCTGTTGTACAGGGCGCAGTGCAACTGGGCGTGCCTGTCTCCGTCGATACCTACAAGCCCGAGGTCATGCAGGCCGTGCTGGATCTGGGGGCCGACATCGTCAACGACATCTGGGCGCTGCGCCAGCCGGGCGCGCAGCAGGTGGTGGCCGCGCACCCGAGCTGCGGCATCTGTCTCATGCACATGCATGGCACGCCGCAGGACATGCAGACCACGCCCATGCAAGGCGATGCCGTGCCCGCCGTGCGCGATTTCCTGCAGTTGCACAGCGATGCCCTGCTGGCCCGGGGCGTGGCGCGGGAGCGCATCGTCTGGGACTATGGCATCGGCTTCGGCAAAAGCGTGGCACAGAATTTTTCCCTGCTTGCACGCCAGCATGAATTGCTGGGCCTAGACTTCCCGCTGCTGGCCGGCTGGTCGCGCAAGGGCTCGCTCGGGCAGGTCAGTGGCCGTCCACAGGGCCAGCGCATGGTGCCCAGCGTGGCGGCGGCACTGCTGGCGGTGGAGCGTGGCGCGCGCGTGGTGCGCGTGCACGACGTGGCCGATACGGTGGCGGCATTGACGGTCTGGCAGACCATGCACGACAACGACTGAACAACAAAGGAGCACTATGGCACGCACATATTTTGGTACCGATGGAATTCGCGGCCTGGTGGGCCGTTCGCCCATCACCCCCGACTTCGCGCTGCGTCTGGCGCATGCCGTGGGCCGTGTGCTGCGGCGCAAGGAAGCCCGTCCCATGGTGCTGATCGGCAAGGACACGCGGATCTCGGGCTACATGCTGGAGAGCGCGCTGGAGTCCGGGTTCAACTCTGCCGGCGTGGACGTGATGCTGCTGGGCCCCTTGCCCACGCCGGGCGTGGCCTATCTGACGCGCGCCCAGCGCGCCAGCCTGGGCGTGGTCATCAGCGCCAGCCACAACCCTTATTACGACAACGGCATCAAGTTCTTCAGCGCACAGGGCACCAAGCTGCCCGATGCCTGGGAGGAAGAGGTCGAGCAGGCCTTGACCGAAGATCCCGTATGGGTCGACTCTGCCGCTCTGGGAAAGGCCCGGCGCCTTGAAGACGCGCCAGGGCGCTACATCGAGTTCTGCAAGAGCACCTTCGACCATGCGCTCACGCTCAAGGGTGTGAAGATCGTGGTCGATGCGGCCCATGGCGCGGCCTACCAGATCGCCCCCAAGGTCTTCCATGAACTGGGGGCCGATGTGGTGGCCATTGGCTGTGCGCCCGATGGACTGAACATCAACGAAGGCGTGGGTGCCACCCATCCCGAGGCCCTGGTGCTGGCCGTGCGAGCGAACAAGGCCGACTTCGGTGTGGCGCTGGATGGTGATGCCGACCGGCTGCTGCTGGTCGATGCGGCTGGCCGGCTCTACAACGGCGACGAACTGCTGTACCTGATGGCGGCCGATCGGCTGGCGCGTGGCGAGGCCGTGCCGGGTGCCGTGGGCACACTGATGACCAATATGGCCGTGGAGGTGGCGCTGAAGTCCCAGGGTGTGGGCTTTGTGCGCGCCAAGGTCGGCGACCGCTATGTGCTGGAGGAGCTGCACCGGCAGGGCTGGACCCTGGGGGGCGAGGGCTCGGGCCATCTGCTGGCGCTGGACAAGCACACCACGGGCGATGGCCTGGTCAGCGCGCTGCAGGTGCTGCAGGCCTGCGTGCGTTCGGGCAAGAGCCTGTCGCAGTGGCTGTCGTCCGTGCAGCTGTTTCCCCAGGTGCTGCTCAACGTGCGGTTGCAGCCGGGCCAGGACTGGAAGCGCAACACCCAGCTGGAGGAAGCCACCGAGGCCGTCAAGGCCGAATTGGGCGATACGGGGCGCGTGCTTATCCGCGCCAGCGGCACCGAGCCTTTGCTGCGCGTGATGGTGGAGGCACGCGATGGCGACCAGGCCAGCCGCTGCGCCGAGCGCCTGGCCAGCGTGGCGAAGAATTCACCCATGCCCTGAGCGGCGGGCGGCACGTTCTCGGCCATGGAAAGCCGAAGCTGCAGGCTTCGGCTTTTGCGTCTGCAGACCGTGGCGCGGTGAGCCGTTCAGCCCTGGCTGCGCAGAAAGGCCTCCAGCGCCTGGGGCGGCAGCGGGCGGCTGAAATGGTAGCCCTGGGCTTCATCGCAGCCTTGCTCGCGCAGGAACTCCAGCTGCGCCTCCGTTTCCACGCCTTCGGCCGTGGTCTGCATGCCCAGGGCCTGGGCCATACGGATGATGGCGCTGACAATGGCGCGGTCATTGCTGTCGTGGTCCAGGTCCTGGATGAAGGACTGGTCGATCTTGAGTTTGTAGATCTGAAAGCGCTTGAGCTGGCTCAGGGATGAATAGCCGGTGCCGAAGTCATCCATGGCCAGGCGCACGCCATGCTCGCGCAGCCGGTCCATGGTGGCCGTGGCCTGGCGCGGATCATGGATGGCCACGCCCTCGGTCAGCTCCAGCTCCAGAGAATCGGCCGGCAGGTCGCTGTCGAGCAGGATGCGGTTGATGATTTCGGGCAGTTGCTGCTGGTGGAACTGGATGGCCGACAGGTTCACGGCCACCTTCAGGTCCCGCAGCCCCGCATTGCGCCAGGCCTGCAGTTGCTGCATGGCGCTGCGCAGCACCCATTCGCCGATCTGCAGGATCTGGCCGCTGTCCTCGGCGACGGGGATGAACTCCGCGGGCGAGACCGAGCCCAGCTCGGGGTGCTCCCATCGCAGCAGTGCCTCCACGCTGCGCACGCGCCCGGTGCTCAGGGTGATCTGCGGCTGGTAGTGCAGATACAGCTGATTGCGCTCCAGCGCCCGCCGCAAGGCGTTCTCCAGCTGCAGGGCGCGCAGGGACTGGGCCTGCATCTGCGGAGTGAAGAAGCGGTAGGTGTTGCGGCCGGCCTGCTTGGCGTGGTACATGGCCGCGTCGGCGGCCTGTGTCAGCGAGTCGATGTCGTGGCCGTCGCGCGGGTACAGCGCGATGCCCATGGACGGCGCAATGGTCAGTTCGTGGCGGTCGATCTGGTAGGCCTGGCGCGACGCCTCCTGCAGCTTGCCTGCCACGCGGGCCGCACCCTGGGCATTGGCACCGGGCAGCAGCAGCACGAATTCGTCGCCGCCGATGCGGGCCACCGTATCGCGGTCACGCACCACGGCACGCAGGCGGCGGGCAATCTCCACCAGCAGGGCATCGCCCACGCGATGGCCCAGCGAATCATTGACATGCTTGAAATGGTCCAGGTCCAGGAACATCACGGCCAGTGGCGTGTCGTTGACCTTGGCCAGCTCGATGGCGCGGGCGCTGCGCTCGGCCAGCAGCGTGCGGTTGGGCAGGCCGGTGAGCGCGTCGTAGTGCGCCATCCAGTAGATGCGTTCCTGGTCCAGCTTGCGGTCGGCGATCTCGCGGTGCAGGTTCTCCACCGTGGCGCTGAGTTCGCGTGTGCGGTCGCGCACCTGCTGCTCCAGCAGTTCGTGGGCCTGGCTCAGGGCCTGCTGGGCGCGCAGACGGTCGTCGATGTCGCTGACGATCCAGATGGAGCCTTCGCGTGCATCGCCCGGATTGATAAGCCGGCCCGTCAGTTCACCCCAGAACAGGCTGCCATCCTTGCGGCGCAGGCGGCGCTGCGTGCGAAAGGACAGGCCCGCGCTCAGCGTGCGATAGGCCTCGCGCCCCAGGCTGCGCAGCTCGTCGCGGCTGGGGTGCAGGTGCTCGCTGTTGATGCCGACCAGCGCATGCTCGCCCGCGTAGCCGAAGATGTCGGCATAGCACTGGTTGCATCGGACGATGACGCGCTGGCGGATGAAGACGATGCCCACGCCGGCATTGTCGAGCAGTGCCTGCTGCTCGCGCAGGCTGCGCTGCAGCGACGCCGCCATCATCGAAGACGGACGTTCGAGTACAGGGTCGTACGCAATCGTCGGCGCGGACATGGCGAAGCGGTAGGGCGGTGGTAAAGGGATGAGGGGGAACTTACAAAGTGTAGCACTTGCGCGCAAAACAGCATTTTGTCGTTCCCTGGCGAGGGCAGGGCCTTGGTTTTCAGGTGCCGGTGGACTGTCGTTGCCGGCCCTTGGCCTGCGCATCGAGCTTGTGGGCCAATTCATAGAGCACGCCATGGCGCAGGGCGCCGTGCGTGACGCGCATGCGCTCGATGCCCAGGCTGGAGAAGATGCCCCGCATCACGCTCATGCCGCCGCCGATCATGGGGCGCAGCTCTTCCTTGAGTCCGTCCATGTTCACACGGTCGACATGGCCTGCGCGCAGCAACTGCGCATGCAGCCAGTCCAGTCCCTGCCGCGTGATCCAGCCGGCCGTGCCCCCGGGCGCATGGGCCAGGACCTTGACAATGGCACCGGCCGTGCCCGAGGAGCCATAGGCATGGCTCCATTGCCCGGCAGCGAAAAGTCCTGCTTCGGGCGCAATGATGTCGGCCACGGCTGCTTCGGCCTGGGACAGGGCCTGGGCCGACAGCTCGCCATCGGGGAAGTGACGCAAGGCCCAGGTCACGCTGCCGAAGGCGAAGGAGCGTGCCTGCAGTACTTGCCGCTGCTGACCCAGGCACAGCTCGGTCGAGCGGCCGCCGATATCCACCACCAGCCTCCGCTGGGCGCCGGGCGGCAGCAACTGGGCGACGCCGCGATAGATCAGGCGTGCTTCCTCCTCGCCGTCAATGACCTCGATGGGGCAGCCCAGAATGCGCTGGCCTTCGTCCAGGAAGATCTGGCGATTCGATGCCTCTCTCAGCGTCTGCGTGGCCACTGCACGTACGCGGTGGCGGGGCAAATCACCCAGCACCTGCGCATAGCGCTCCAGGCAGGCCCAGCCGCGCTGCATGGCCTCCAGGCTCAAGGCGCCCTGGGCGTCGAGGGCGCTGCCCAGGCGTATGGCTTCCTTGCGATGGCTGAGCAGCTGTACCTTTGCGCCGTCGCTGCGGGCCATGGCCAGCAGGCAGCTGTTGGAGCCAATGTCGATGGCGGCCAGGCGGCTTTCGGGGGGATTGGAAGAGGACATGCGCGAAAGGCGGACGACGGCACGGCTGCGGCAGGTTTGCAGCAGCCAACGGCATCCAGGGGAAGGCAGCTAGCTTAGCACCCCGGCGATGTCGCGTCGCTCTCGTGCCGGTGTGACTGGGTCATGACCTTTGCGTGACGGTTTCTGCGCCGTTGCTTGCGCCTGGCTTGGCTTGTATGACAGATGTCATGAACAGAGGAATGCATGTCATGAACATGTCACAAATCCGGGGCAGACTGCCCGAATCCCCGGCTAGCGGGGTGACTACCGGGTCCTGCCCAGGCCGGGCCCCTGCATCCATGCCCCAGACATTCACGCCGATTCCCGGTGGCGCCTCTGCCGCACCTGCCGAACCAGAACATGAACAGGGAGCGCGTGCCGTGCCCGAAGGGCCGGCTTCGCTGGGCATGGCCCGCCAGACAGCTCCCATACCCGTCTCTGCACCCCTGAATGTCCCGATGATGCCCCTGGCGAAAAGCCTCTCCACCGCCTTGTCGGAGCTGCAGGGCCAGGCTATTGCGGCTTCTGCCTCTGCTTCTTCTGCAAGGCTTCCCGCCCCCGGATACACTGGACTGCACGCCACAGCCGAAAGCGGTGAAGTGCAAGAGCAGCAGCAACAGTTTCTTGACCGTGACCATTGCATCCTGGCCTTCAATGAGCGCGTGCTGGATTGGGCCGTGCGTGAAGATGTGCCGCTGCTGGAGCGTTTGCGCTATCTGTGCATCGTCTCCTCGAATCTCGACGAATGGTTCGAGGTGCGTTGCGCCCCGCATGTGACGGCCGCCAAGGCCGGCGACGCCAAGGGCCTGTACACCCTGCAGAGCTTCCGCTCGCTGATGGACAAGGCGCATGAGCTGGTATTGCGCCAGTACACGCTGTACAACCAGTCGCTGATTCCGGCCTTTGCGGGGCAGGGCATACGCGTGGTATCCCATGGCGAGCGCAGCAGCGCCCAGCGCAAATGGGTGCGCGAGTACTTCCTGCGCGAAGTCCAGCCGCTGCTCATGCCCGTGGGCCTGGACCCATCCCATCCATTCCCCCAGGTGGCCAACAAGGCGCTGAACTTCATCGTGCGCCTCAAAGGTGTCGATGCCTTTGGCCGTGCCAACGAGGTGGCCATCGTCAAGGTGCCGCGTGTCTTGCCTCGCCTGGTGCGCCTGCCCGAGAAGATCGCGGGCAAGCAGCGCCTGTTCGTGAGCATCTCCAGCATCGTGCGCGCCCATCTCGTCGAGCTGTTCCCGGGGCGTGAGGTGGCGGAGTTTGCGCAATTCCGTGTCACGCGCCATTCGGACCTGGCAGTGGATGAGGAAGACGTCAGCGACCTGCGCACGGCCTTGCGCCAGGGTCTGCACCATCGCCACTACGGCCAGGCGGTGAGGCTGGAGGTGTCCTTTGCCTGCTCGCCCATGCTGTCCGACCTGCTGCTGGGCCAGTTCGGCCTGCCGACCGAGGCACTGTTCCGCGTCAAGGGGCCCGTGAACTTGGTGCGCCAGTCGCAGCTGGTGGATCTGGTCGATGACCCCGCGCTGCTGTTTCCGCCTTGGCGTCCGGCATGGCCGCGCCAGCTGCAGCCGGGCCGCTCGGTGATGGCCCAGATCCGCAAGCGTGATGTGCTGATCCACCAGCCCTTCGAGAGCTTCGACGGCGTGCTGGAGCTGCTGCGCGAAGCCGTCAATGACCCTGAGGTGCTGGCCATCAAGCAGACCATCTACCGCACGGGATCGGACTCCGAGATCATGCAGTTGCTGGCCGAGGCGGTTCGCCGCGGCAAGGAAGTGCTGGCCGTGCTGGAGCTCAAGGCCCGCTTTGACGAAGAGGCCAACATCAACTCCGCCGAAAAGCTGGAGGCCTTGGGCGCCCAGGTGGTCTACGGCGTGCTGGGCCTGAAGACGCACGCCAAGATGCTGCTGATTACCCGGCGCGAAAAGCGCAGCGGTCAGCTCAAGCGCTACGGCCACCTGTCCACCGGCAACTACAACGTGCGCACGGCGCGCCTGTACACGGACATCAGCCAGCTGACCTGCGATGCGCAGATCACGGCCGACATGGATGCCGTGTTCAGCCACCTGTCCAGCCACAACCGCTTGCCCAAGCTGCACCAGCTTGTGATTGCGCCGTTCCAGCTGCACGATCGCATGCTGGCGCTGATTGCCCAGGTGGGCGAGGCCGCACAGCGCGGCGAAGAGGCGCGGATTGTGCTGAAGATGAATGCGCTGACTGACGAACTGCTCATGCAGGCCCTGGTGCGTGCCGGTCAGCAGGGCGCACGCATCGATCTCATCGTGCGCAGCGCCTGCATGCTGCCGCCGCAGCGCAAGGGCTGGACGGACAACATCCGCGTGCGCTCCATCATCGGCCGCTTCCTGGAGCATTCGCGCGTCTTCTACTTCGCCTGGGGCAATCAGCAGGAACTGCTGCTGTCCAGTGCGGACTGGATGAACCGCAACATGATGCGCCGGGTGGAGCTGGCCTGGCCTGTGCGCGATCCGGCGTTGCGCCAGCAGGTGATAGACGAATGTCTTGTCGCCAGCCTGCATGACAACCGCGACGCCTGGACGCTGGAAGCCAATGGCGCCTACCAGCGCGCACCCTATCCGACCACGGGCCTGGGGGCGCAGAACGCCTTGATGGAGCGTTACGGCCCTCGGGCCTGAGCCGCATATCCTGTCAGGGCGCCGCGTGCCTGCCCTGTGCAATCGAAAAGCCCCGCCAACGCATTGCGCTGGCAGGGCTTTTTGCTTGTCGCTGCGGCAGCCGGAGACGTTCGGCGTTCAGTGCAGATGCAACTGCAGCGTCCAGGGCGTCTTCTGCCAGGCCACGGCTTCGGTGCGCAGCAACTGGGCGGACTGGGGGTAGCTCCTGGTCCAGCCTTCCGGCACGGTCAGGTGAAAGACGCTGTCCGAGCGGTGCAGGCGCATGCCCTGCAGATCGGGATCGCGCCGGGCGTGGCACAGCTGCACGGCCAGGCGCAGCGCCAGCAATGGCCAGGCCACGGCACGGTCCTCGATGGCAGCCTCGAGCTTGCGCAGCTTGCCCTGGTGGCCAAGCACCAGCTGGGTGATGCGTTCGCGCAGCTCCACGGGCCAGGTGGCGGCACTGCAGTGTTCGGTGATGTAGGCGCCGTGGCGGTGGTAGGCGCTCAGAGAGATGCGCATGCCGATCTCATGCAGGCTGGCAGCCGTGTCCAGTGCGTGCGTGGCCAGTGCATCGGGCGGCTGCTGCGCCTGCAGCGACTGCCAGGCCCAGCGTGCCACCTTGCGAACACGCAGTGCGTGGGATGCGTCAATGCCGAAGTCCTGTTGCAGCGCCGCGATCTCGGCGGCTTCGCGATCGGCAGGCGGCTCGTGTTCCAGCAGATCGTGCAGCACGCCCTGGCGCAGCGCGCCCTGTGCAACCTCCAGTTCGTCGATGCCCAGCAGGCCCAGGGCGGCCATCAGAATGCTCAGGCCGCCGGCGATGACGGCTCGCCGGTCTTCCTTGAGTCCAGCCAGGCGGATGCGGTCCACGTGACCGGCGTCCATCAACTGCTCATGCAGCCAGCGCAGGCTGTCGGGCGTGATCAGCCGCCCGGAGTAGCCGTTGGCCGCCAGGATGTCTCCCACGGCGTTGGCCGTGCCTGACGATGCATAGGCGCAGTCCCATGCGGTGGCTGGATAGGCCGATACGGTCTGGGTGAGTGCCGCCTGCGCCGCCTTGATGGCGGCCGAGAAGTGCGCGCGCGACAGCGTGCCCTCGCCAAAGAACTGCGTGCTCCAGGCCACGCTGCCTATGGGGTAGGAGGCCACCTGGCGCGCTTCGCCATGCTGGCCGATGATGACTTCGGTAGAGCGCCCGCCAATGTCCACCACCAGACGCCGTTGAGACGACGGCGGCAGCAGGCTGGAGACGCCGCGATAGATCAGCCGGGCCTCTTCCTCGCCCGAGATGACTTCGATGGGAAAGCCCAGCAGGGTGCTGCCTCGCGCGATGAAGACATCGCGGTTGCGGGCCTCGCGCAGGGTCTGTGTGGCCACGGCGCGGACCTGGTCGGCCGCAAAGCCGGCCAGCCGTTCGCCAAAGCGTGCCAGGCAGTCCCAGCCGCGTTGCATGGCTTCGTCAGTCAGTTCATGGCGCTCGTTGAGCCCATTGCCCTGGCGCACGGTTTCCTTGAGGTATTCCACGCGCTCTATGCGCTGGTGGCTGCCGACGCGGCCTATTTCGAGGCGAAAGCTGTTGGACCCGAGGTCAACGGCAGCGAGCAGGGATTCTGGTGCCATGAAAGAAACGCCAATCAAGATTCGTCGAGCACGATTGCACAGCGATGTCCGAGGGGGGGCAGGGCTGCACCTGTCTGGTGCCTGCTCGTGCGACACACAAGACTAAGACGGAATTGTGACATCGCGATGACCGGGTTCTTACATGGGAAGTCCTGCTGTTTGTGACGCCTTTTTTCCATGTCACATCAATGTCACAAAGCCTTCTTACAGTCCAGCCATCGCATCTTTCAACCCCTAAGAGGTCTGTACATGAAGTTGTCTGTGATTCACATTCTGGTGGCTGGTGCTCTGTCTGCGGGCGGCGTGGGCCAGGCCCTGGCTCAGCAGGAAGCCACCGGCGCAGGCGCCAGCTTCCCGGCTCCGCTGTACTCCAAGTGGGCTGCGGACTACAACAAGGCCACCGGCGTGAAGATCAACTACCAGTCCGTGGGCTCCAGCGCCGGCATCAAGCAGATCGAAGCCAAGACCGTGGACTTCGGCGCCTCCGACGAGCCGCTCAAGGATGAAGAACTGGCCAAGAAGGGGCTGGTGCAATTTCCCACCGTGATCGGCGGCATCGTGCCCGTGGTCAACATCAAGGGCATCCAGCCCGGCCAGCTCAAGCTGACCGGCCAGGTGCTGGGCGACATCTACCTGGGCAAGATCAGCAAGTGGAATGACGAGGCCATCAAGGCCCTGAACCCGGGCGTGAACCTGCCTGACGCCACCATCGCTCCCGTGCGCCGCGCTGACGGCTCGGGCACCACCTTCGGCTTCACCAACTACTTGTCCAAGGTCAATGCCGAGTGGAAGGAAAAGGTTGGCGAAGGCAAGGCCGTGAACTGGCCCACGGGCGCAGGCGGCAAGGGCAACGAAGGCGTGGCCGCCTTCGTGGGTCGCCTGCCCAACTCCATCGGCTACGTCGAGTACGCCTACGTCAAGCAAAACAAGCTGACCTACACCCAGCTGCAGACCGCAGGCGGCACCTTCGTGTCCCCTGATGACGCCACCTTCAAGGCCGCTGCTGCCGGTGCCGACTGGGCCAAGAGCTTCTACCAGATCCTGACCAACCAGCCTGGCAAGGAGGCATGGCCCATCACCTCGGCCACCTTCATCATCATGCACAAGGCCCAGGACAAGCCTGCACAGGCCGCTGCCTCGCTGAAGTTCTTCGAGTGGGCCTACAAGTCCGGCGACAAGACCGCCACCGACCTGGACTACGTGCCCATGCCTGACGCCGTCAAGAACGTGATCTTCCAATCCTGGGGCCAGATCAAGGACACCTCCGGCACTGCCATTTCCCTGAAGTAAACCCTGAAAAGGGGACCATGGCGCACCGCCGGCAGGTGCATCATGGCTCCCCTGATCCCTTCACAAACCGCGAATAAAGGCGCCTCACGTGTCCACAACGTCGCCCTCGAACTCGCTGGCCGCCTCTGCACAGGCTTCCCAGCGACGCACACCTTCTCCGCTACGCCCCCCGATGCTGTCGGGGCGCGTGGCGGATCGCTTGTTTGGCGCTCTCGCGCGTCTGGCCGCGCTGCTGACGCTGGGCCTGCTGCTGGCCATCCTGGCCTCGCTGCTGGTCGGTGCCTGGCCCGCCATCTATGAATACGGCCTGAGTTTCCTCGGCCGCAGTGTCTGGGACCCCGTTCGCAACGAATTCGGCGGCCTGGTCATGATCTACGGCACGCTGGCCACCTCGGCCATCGCTTTGCTGATTGCGGTGCCCGTGAGCTTCGGCATCGCGCTGTTCCTCACCGAGCTGTCGCCGGCCTGGCTCAAGCGCCCGCTGGGCACGGCCGTGGAGCTGCTGGCCGCCGTGCCTTCCATCGTCTACGGCATGTGGGGCCTGATGGTGTTCGGCCCCGTGCTGTCCACCTACGTGCAGCAGCCCCTGCAAAAGCTGTTCCAGGGCGTTCCCTATCTGGAGGCCTTCGTGTCCGGCCCGCCGGTGGGCATCGGCATCCTGTCGGCCGGCATCATCCTGGCCATCATGATCATTCCCTTCATCGCCTCCGTGATGCGCGATGTGTTCGAGGTCACTCCGGCCCTGCTCAAGGAGTCCGCCTATGGCCTGGGTTCCACGACCTGGGAAGTGGTCTGGAAGGTGGTTCTGCCCTACACCAAGACCGGCGTGCTCGGCGGCGTGATGCTGGGCCTGGGCCGTGCATTGGGCGAGACCATGGCCGTGACCTTCGTGATCGGCAACATGAACCAGCTCAACTCGCTGTCGGTCTTCGAGGCTGCCAACAGCATCACCTCGGCCCTGGCCAACGAGTTCGCCGAAGCGGGCGAGGGCTTGCACCAGGCTTCGCTGATCTATCTGGGTCTGGTGCTGTTCTTCATCACCTTCGTGGTGCTGGCTTGCTCCAAGGTCCTGCTCAACCGCCTGCAAAAGAATGAAGGAGCACGCTCGTGAGCAGCACCTCCACCAAGATGATCAATGCCGCCGAGCTGTCGCGCGTGCGCCAGGCCAAGTATGCCCAGCGCAAGCGTGTAAACCAGGTGGCGCTGACCCTGTCCCTGGCTGCCATGGCCTTCGGCGTGTTCTGGCTGATCTGGATTCTGTGGGAGACCATCACCCTTGGCATCGGCGGCCTGAGCCTGGCACTGTTCAGCGAGATGACGCCTCCGCCCAATGAGGCCGGTGGCATTGCCAACGCCATCTTCGGCTCGCTGATCATGGTGGCGCTGGCCACGTTCGTGGGCACGCCCATCGGCGTGATGGCCGGTGTCTACCTGGCTGAATACGATGCGCGTGGCTGGCTGGCCAATACCACACGCTTCGTCAACGACATCCTGCTGTCGGCGCCGTCCATCGTGATCGGCCTGTTCGTCTACACCGTGGTCGTGGCGCGCTTCAAGAGCTTTTCCGGCTATGCGGGCGTGGTGGCGCTGGCGCTGATCGTGATTCCCGTGGTCATCCGCACCACCGAGAACATGCTGGTGCTGGTGCCTGCCAGCCTGCGCGAAGCCGCCTACGCGCTGGGCACGCCCAAGTGGAAGGTCATCATCATGGTGACGCTGCGTGCAGCGCGCGCCGGCGTGATCACCGGCGTGCTGCTGGCCGTGGCCCGCATTGCCGGCGAGACCGCCCCGCTGCTGTTCACGGCGCTGAACAACCAGTTCTGGAATGCCGACCTGTCCAAGCCCATGGCCAGCCTGCCGGTGACCATCTTCAAGTTCGCGATGAGCCCTTACGAGAATTGGCAGCAACTGGCCTGGGCCGGTGTGTTCCTGATCACCGTGGCGGTGCTCGGTCTCAATATCCTGGCGCGGTTCCTGACCCGCCAGAAGTAATGCAGCAACAAGCAATCAACCAGGACAAGGATTCCGCAATGACTGCGACCTCTTCCAGCGCGCTGACCTCTTCCAAGCTGACGGTGCGCGACCTGAACTTCTACTACGGCAAGTTCCACGCCTTGAAGGGCATCAACCTGGACATTCCCGAAAAGAAGGTCACGGCTTTCATCGGCCCGTCGGGCTGCGGCAAGTCCACGCTGCTGCGCACCTTCAACCGCATGTTCGAGCTGTATCCCGAGCAGCGCGCCGAAGGCCAGATCTTGCTGGACGGCGAGAACCTGCTGACCAGCAAGCAGGACGTGGCGCTGATCCGCGCCAAGGTCGGCATGGTGTTCCAGAAGCCCACGCCGTTTCCCATGTCCATCTATGACAACATCGCCTTCGGCGTGAAGCTGTTTGAAAACCTCAGCTCCTCCGACATGGACGACCGTGTGGAATGGGCACTGCGCAAGGCGGCCCTGTGGGGCGAGGTCAAGGACAAGCTGCAGCAAAGCGGCTCGGGCCTGTCCGGCGGCCAGCAGCAGCGCCTGTGCATTGCACGCGGCATTGCCATCAAGCCCGAAGTGCTGCTGCTCGACGAGCCCTGCTCGGCCTTGGATCCGATCTCCACGGCCAAGATCGAGGAGCTGATTGCCGAACTGAAGAACGACTACACCGTCGTCATCGTCACGCACAACATGCAGCAGGCGGCCCGCTGCAGCGACTACACGGCCTACATGTACCTGGGCGACCTGGTGGAATTCGGAGACACCGAGCAGATGTTCTTCAAGCCCCAGCGCAAGGAAACGGAAGACTACATCACCGGCCGCTTCGGCTGAGCAGGAGCCATCGATGACCGAAAAACACCTTTCCAGCCAGTTCGACAGCGAACTCAACCGCGTCTCGGCGCGCGTCATGGAACTCGGCGGCCTGGTCGAGTCCCAGATCCGCCAGGCCGTCTATGCGCTGTCGCGCTTCAGCATCGAGGCCGTGGAGCAGGTCGATGCCGCAGAAAAGCGCGTCAATGCCATGGAAGTGGAGATCGACCACGAACTGTCGTCCATCATTGCCCGGCGCCAGCCCACGGCGCGCGATCTGCGCCTGCTGATCGCCTTCTCCAAGGCCACGGCCAACCTGGAGCGCATGGGCGACGAAGCGCACAAGATGGCGCGCATGGTCAAGTCCATCATCGAAAGCGGCGCCGCACGCTCCCTGCCCACGGGCGACCTGCGCACTGCGGCCGAGATGGCCTCGGGCCTGCTGCGCAAGACGCTGGACGCCTTTGCGCGCCTGGACACCAAGGCGGCCGTGGCCATCCTCAAGGAAGATGACCTGATCGACCAGGAGTTCGACGGCTTCGTGCGCAAGCTCATCACCTACATGATGGAAGACCCGCGCACCATCTCGGCCAGCCTGGACCTGCTGTTCCTGGCCAAGGCCATTGAGCGCATCGGTGACCATTCCAAGAATGTGGCCGAGCTGATCATCTATCTGGTGGAGGGCAAGGATGTCCGCCACCAGACCATGGATGCCATCGAGTCGGCAGTGCTGTAAGTGCCGGAGGCGAACAACGGATGAAGAAGATGCCCATGGTCCTTATCGTCGAGGACGAGCCCGCCATCGCGGAGCTGATCGCTGTCAACCTGCGGCACAACGGCTTCCAGCCGGTCTGGGCCGAGGACGGCGTGACCGCGCAGCGCGAGCTCGATGCCGTGCTGCCCGACGTGATCCTGCTTGACTGGATGCTGCCCGGTGCCAGCGGTCTGGCCCTGGCGCGCAAGTGGCGCGCCGACAGCCGCACCAAGGCCGTGCCCATCCTGATGCTCACGGCGCGCGGCGATGAGCCGGACAAGGTGGCGGGGCTCGATGCGGGTGCCGATGACTACATCACCAAGCCCTTCTCGACCCAGGAGCTGCTGGCGCGCATCCGTGCCGTGCTGCGGCGCCGCGCGCCCGAGCAGATCCAGGACAAGGTCAGCATCGGCGAGCTGGTGCTCGACGCCGCCGCGCACCGCGTGAGCTGGCAGGGCGACATGATCAAGGTGGGCCCCACCGAGTTCAAGCTGCTGCACTATCTGATGAAGCACCCCGAGCGTGTGCACAGCCGTGCCCAGTTGCTGGATAAAGTCTGGGGCGATCACGTCTTCATCGAGGAGCGCACGGTGGACGTCCACGTCAAGCGGCTGCGCGAGGCGCTGGGCATGGCCGGTGCATTGATCGAAACGGTGCGGGGCGCCGGCTACCGGCTCAGCGCGCAGGCGCTGGCCTGAGGCGGTCCTGCGTTCCAATGAATCCACGCATGGCCCCCGCAGGCCATGCCCGGGCGCCGCTGCCCCAGGCAGCGAATACAACGCAAAGAAGGCGCAAGTATGGGTTGGCGAGGTTTTCGCTTGTTGGCGTCCCAGATCGCGGGCGCATTGCTGGGATGGTGGCTGTGGGGCGCCATGGCGGCCTCCAGCCCCGGCATGGCGCCACAGGCCGTGGCGGCCCTGGCGGGTGCGTTGTGCGCGGGCTGGATCTGGTGGCTGGTGGACAGCTGGAACGCCATGCGCCTGCTGTCCTGGCTGCGCCAGTCGGAGCTGCGGGAGGCGCCTGAACTCAGCGGCATCTGGGGAGAAGCCAGCGTGCGCATGCGCCGCTGGCTGCGCCAGAGCGTGCAGCAGGTGCAGCAGGGCGACCAGCGGCTCAATGACATTCTTTCTGCCCTGCAGGCCAGTCCCAACGGCGTGGTCCTGCTGGATGCCGACGGCCGCATCGAATGGTGCAACCAGATCGCGGCGCGCCAGTTCGGCTTCGATGCCGAACGCGACCTGCTGCAAAGCATTGGCAACCTGGTGCGCGACCCCGAGTTCAGCGCCTATTTCGCCACCCAGGATTTCTCGCGCGATCTGGTCATGCAGGGCCGCGAAAGCACGGCCTCGCGCCCCGTCAAGCTGTCGGTGCAACTGTACGGCTATGGCGAAGGGCGCAAGCTGCTGCTGGCGCGCGATGTGACCGCGGTGGAGCAGGCCGAGGCCATGCGCCGTGACTTCGTGGCCAACGTCTCGCATGAAATCCGCACGCCGCTGACCGTGCTCGTGGGCTTTGTCGAGACGCTGCAGAACCTGCCGCTGGAGCCCGAGGAACGCAACCGCTACCTGGGCCTGATGGCCCAGCAGGCCGAGCGCATGCAGCATCTGGTGGAAGACCTGCTGGCGCTGTCGCGCCTGGAGGGTAGTCCGCTGCCCAGCAGCAACGAATGGGTGCCCGTGGCCCAGCTCATGCAGCGCTGCGAAAACGAGGCGCGCGGCCTGTCGTCCATGCTGACACGCAAGCAATCCCTGCCGCATGCGCTGAGCTTTCCGTCGGCCGAGATGCTGGCGCAGGCCGGCGAGGTGGCCGGCGCCAGCGCCGAGCTGCAAAGCGCCTTCTCCAACCTGCTGGCCAACGCCATGCGCTACACACCGGCAGGCGGGCGCATCGACGTCACCTGGGAGACCTTGCCCGATGGATCGGCACGCTTTGCCGTGCAGGACTCCGGGCCAGGGATCGAGCCCAAGCACCTGGCACGCCTGACGGAACGCTTTTACCGCGTGGACCGCAGCCGTTCGCGCGATACCGGCGGCACGGGCCTGGGCCTGGCCATCGTCAAGCATGTGCTGCAGCGCCATGGTGCCAAGCTGGGCATCACCAGCGCACCGGGCCAGGGATCGGAGTTTTCGGTGACCTTTCCGGCCAGCCGGGTGCGCATTCCTGCGCCCGAGGCCCGTGACAGCAGCGACAGCCGGGGCAGCCGCGCCGCATAGCGCGCTCTGACGGATGGCCGCTACCCGCTCAGCGGTTTGTGGCCTTGCGTACGACCGCGCTGAACACCACGGCGGTCACCAGCAGCGCACAGGCGCTGCCGGCCCAGAAGGGGGCGGGCGTGCCCGGGTGCAGCCAGGCGGGCAGGACGCTGTCCGTGCCATAGGCCAGCCAGTATCCGCCGGCCAGACCGCCACCCCATAGCAGCAGGCAATAGATGACCAGCGGCGCCACGGTGATGCGGTAGCAGCGCAGCACGAAGATGCAGAAAGTCTGGATGGCGTCCGCCACATGGTAGGCAGCCACCCAGGCCAGCAGGCTGGCGGTGATGGCCACCACCTCGGGGTTGCCGCTGTAGATGCGGGCCAGGCCCTCGCGGGAAAGGAACAGTGCACAGGCCAGCACCAACCCGCCCATTGCCGCCAATCGCCAGCCCATGGCGACCAGGCGCCGCGCCGTGACCTCGTCGCCGGCGCCGCGCCAGTAGCTGACCCGTGCGCTGGTGGCAATGGCCAGTGACAGAGGCACCATGTAGCACAGCGCCGCAAGGTTGGCGGCGATCTGGTGGCTGGCCGAGGCCAGCGTGCCCTGGCGCGCCACGAACAAGGCCATCAGCGTGAACGATGTCACCTCCACCAGAATCGCCAGTCCCGCAGGAATGCCCAGGCGCGCGAACTGCGCCAGCTGGGGCCAGTCCGGCGGCTCCATGCGCTGCCACAGCGCCAGCGGTGCGTACAGGCGTTGGCTGCGCATCAAAGACAAGGCCAGCGCGACCATGGCGTAGTTCACGATCAGCGTGGCCCAGGCGCAGCCTTCGGCGCCCAAGGCCGGCAGGCCGGCTCCGCCAAAGGCCAGCCAGATGGACAAAGGGATCTTGATCAGCAGCGACACCAGCTGCAGCCAGGTCACCAGCAAGGGGTGGCCCAGCGCCTGGTTGAGCGTGCTGTAGATGCGAAACAGCAGGGCGGCCGGCAGGCTCCAGGCCAGCACCGAGAGATAGGCCCGCACCTGCACCTGCAGCGGCAGCGGAACATCGGCCCAGCGCAGCAGTGCATCGGGAAACAGCAGCACGCCCATGCCCACGGCGCAGGCCGCCAGCAGCATGTACATGGCCTGCCGCAGCGTGCGGCCTATGACCTGGGGCTGTCCGGCGCCGCGGTGCTCGGCCCACAGCGGCAGCAGGGCCTGGAAAATGCCCATCAGCGAGACGTAGACGCTCACGAAGATGGCCGATCCCACGGACAGCGCCGCCAGCGCCTCTTCTGAATAGCGGCCCGCCACGATGGTGTCGGTCACGCCGAAGGCCATCACGGCCAGCTGCCCGGCCAGCACGGTCAAGGCATGCTGGGCAATGGTGCGTCGCTCAGCGCTCAGGGGGGCGTGCGCTGGCAGGTTCATGGCTTGACCTGGACGGGCCTCGCCTCAGGCCTGCGTTTCAAGACCAGAAGGAAGTCCTTGCGGTCGGTGGGGCGTACCACGCGGGCCACGGTCTCCCAGGTGGCCTGCAGACGTGCGCTGTGAGGATCCAGCCAGGTTTCTTCCTCGGCCACCATCCAGTCGCAGCGCGCGGCACCGGCCATGCTCAGGCGCTGGGTATCGATGTCACCGTAGTAGCGCAGCGCGGCAATGTGGGCGCGCGGCAGGCCATAGGTTTGAACGCAGCTGCCGTCCCTGGGCAGTTCGGCCAGTACCAGGCGCATCTGTGGCTCGAAGCTGCGCGCATGGTCCATCAGCGGCAGCCACAGCGTCATCAGCAGCAGCCAGGCCAGCGTGGCGCCACTGGCGGGCAGCACCAGGCTCTTCCAGATGGCCGCACGGTTGCGCGAGGTGCGCCAGGCCACGAGCACACACCAGGCCAGGGTGGCGGCCACCGCCACGGCGAAGGACAGCACCGAGAATTCCGGCGTGAACTGCGGGGCCAGCCTTGCCACATTGGCGGCGGGCTTGGCGGGAATGCCGGTCTGCAGCGAAAGCCAGATCACCCAGATGGCAATGGCCGCGGCGCTGAAGAACAGCAGGGTGAACCAGTCGATCAGGGCGCTGATGCTGCGGCGCAGCGTGGGCAGGGCAAAGGCCGCCAGCGTGGCGATGGCGGGCAGGCCCAGCAGCAGGGCGCGGTCTGCTGGCAGCGTGCTCAACGAAGCGATCACCGGAATGATGGCAAACCACAGCGGCAGCGCCAGATGGGGATAGCGCCGGGGCGTGGCGATCTGGCGACGCCAGACCCACAGCGTCCACAGTGCCAGCGGCCAGGCGGGCCAGCTGAACCACAGCAGCAGCCTGACCAGGCTTTGCCATTCCTTGGCAGTGCCGCTGTCCACCACGCGCCAGGCCCACTGGTCCAGCCACCAGGACAGTGCGGCCGCCAAGATCGTCACCGCCAGCCACAGCACGGTCCACAGGCGTGATGCGCGTGGGGCGGGCGTGGCTTCGTCGCCCCAGGTGCGCGAGAAGAAAGCCATGGCGGTACCGCCCAGGCCGAACAGCGTGGCCACGGTCGGCGCGCCGCTCAGTGCCAGGCCGGGCAGGCCCAGCAGCAATGCCAGCGTGGCCGTGCGGCCGTGGTAGGGCATGGCGGCGGCGGCAAAGAACAGCAGGGCCGCGCAGCCCAGCTGGGTCATGTAGCTGGTGGTTTCGTGGGAGAGCTGGGCCAGTCCCAGGCAGGCCACCAGGGCCAGCAACCCTCCGTCGGCCATGGCGCGCGCATAGTCGGTAGGCTGGGCCTCACCGCCAAAGGCAAAGGCCACGGGGCGTGCGCCCGGTGTGCGCGCCAGGTAGTACACGCCCCACCAGGTGGCCGCCAGCGTGATCACCAGCATGGCGATGAAGGGCAGGCGTGCCGCCATCTCCGGGTGCAGCCAGGAAGGTGCTCCCTGCATGGCCAGCGCACCGAGCCAGTACGAGAGCAGGCCTTCGGATTCGGGCAGCAGCCCCGCCATGCGCGGTGCCAGCCAGGAGGTATGGCCCAGGGCCAGCTCCCGCATGTAGCCGAAGGCCTCCATGTCGGCCATGCGCCAGGGGCTGCGCCCCACATATCCGGGCACGACATAGGCCAGGCACAGCAGCAGCAGCGACCAGCGCGGCAGGCGGCGCACGGCGCTTTGGGCAACGATGGCAGGGGTGGGCTGGTTCACTCACAGGACTTTCTGCAACGGAGGGCGCAAGAATACGCGAAGCAAGGGCCTCGAAAAGAATGGGGCATGCCTGGCCGGCATGGATTGGCCGGACTGCGAAAAACAAAAGGGCAGCGCGGTTGCCCGTGCTGCCCTTCTGGCCGGAGAAGCAGGATTTACTTCTTGCCGAAACGGTTGCGGAAGCGCTCCACACGGCCGCCCATGTTGTCCACCGACTTTTGCGTGCCGGTGTAGAAGGGGTGCGACTCGGACGAGGTGTCCAGCTTGAACAGGGGGTAGTCCTTGCCTTCGAAGGTTTCGGTTTCCTTCGTGTTCACGCAGGAGCGGGTCACGAACTTGAAGCCGTTGGACAGGTCCACGAACAGCACTTCGCGGTAGTTGGGGTGGATGCCTTCTTTCATGATCTTTCCTTCTGATGCAAGTGCGGTAGCCGTGCCTGACCCGCTGCAACCTTTGTAGCGGTTCAAATCAAGCGTACTTTCCGCAAGAAAAAGCCCTGCATTATCGCATAGTACTCAGTTCCGTGCCAAACCGGCAGGCCTGGGGCCCGTGTACGCCGCGCGCGGACGGATGATTTGCCGGGTGGCACGCTGCTCCAGCGCCTGCGCCAGCCAGCCGGCGCAGCGGCCCAGCGCGAACAGGCCGAAGGCGCTGCCCGGCGGCAGCTGCAGATGCCGTCGCAGGGCCACCAGCGCGAAATCGACCGAAGGCGCCTGCCCCGTCAGCGCCATCACCTCCTTGGCCAGCATCGTTGCCGGGCCATGCGCCGGCAGCATGTCAAGCAGCAGGGCGGCACGCACGTCGCCATCAGGGTAGAGGTGGTGGCCGAAGCCGGGCAGGGATTCGCCGCGCGCCAGACGCTGGCGCAGGCGGGTGGCGATCTGCTGCTCGCCCACCTCGTCCCACAGCGCTTCCACGCGCGCGGTCGTGCCGCCGTGGCGCCCGCCTGTCAAAGCGGCAAGGCCTCCCACCACGGCAGCGCGCAGGCTTGCGCCCGTGGAGGCCACGCAGCGCGCCGTGAAGCCTGATGCGTTGAGTTCATGGTCGGCGCACAGCACCAGGGCCATGCGCACGAGGTCCGCGCCTGGCGCATCCAGCTTCCAGGCCCGTGCGCATTGCAGATGGATGGCGGCCTTGTCCGGCACGGTGCCCAGCAGGCAGGCAGCCAGCAGGCGCAACAGCGCACCGCAGCCTGCCGCCAGCCGTTCGGGTGATTGCTGCCAGGCAGCGGTGGCCGTGTCATCGCTGGCGACGGTGAACAGGGGCAGCAATGTGTTTTCGCACGGTTGGCCTGCCATGCGCTGCTGCAGGTCGGACAGCAAAGGCGCGGCCTCCACGGCGTTTGCAGCGAAGGCTGCCTGGGTCGGGCATTGCCACAGGAGGGCGGCTGTCTCCTCCAGCGTGCGGGTTCGCGCCCAGTGCACGGCGTCCTCGCCCCGGTAGTACAGGCGGCCCTTTTCTATCAATGTGATCGTGGACTCCAGTACCGGCAGGCCCCAGCTGAGCGCGGCCTGCGCCACTTCGCGCGGCTTGCGGCCCTGGCCGCGCTGGCGTGCGAGCTGCTCGACCTCTTCGCGCAGGTAGCGGCTTTGGCGCGGCGTGTCTGCGGCGTGGGCCTGCAGCAGGCCTCGGCTGACATAGGCGTACAGCGTGGCACGGCTCACGCCCAGCAGCGCGGTGGCCTCGGTGGAGTTCAGGTAGTCGGGCATGGGTCGATCATATGTTGATTAATTGAATCAATATTGACAATATTTACCAGGAACCTATGGTGCGAGTTCCAAGCCTTGTTTCAGCTGCCAGGAGTGCTCCATGTCCCGTCTCCCTTTTCCCTGCGCTTTCGACCATTGCACCGGCCAGATCTGGGAGGCGCTGGATGGTGATCCGGCGGCGCTCCAACGTCTGGAGCAGCGAGGTCGTGGCTCCTTGGCCTCCGTGTTCCCGGTCTCCGATCTGGCGGCCGCCAGCCTGGGCGTGGCAGGCCTTTGCCTATCCGAGTTGATCGCGCAGCTCGACGCTGCAGCGCCGCGTGTGGTGGTGGATCGCAGGCTTGCCTCCTTGTGGTTTGGCCATAGCCTGCATCCGCAGGGCTGGGAGATGCCCGCGCTGTGGGATTCCGTGGCCGGCGACTACCGCACGGCGGACGGCTGGATTCGCCTGCATACCAATGCGCCCCATCACCGTGCAGCGGCACTGGCCGTTCTGGATGCGCCCGCCGAACGCGAGGCCGTGGCTGCCGCGGTCGAGCGCTGGGCAGCACAAGAACTGGAGTCGGCCGTTGTGGCGCAAGGCGGCTGTGCCGCAGCCATGCGCGGGCTGTCTGAATGGGCCGCGCACCCGCAGGGTCGCGCAGTGCAGCGGGAGCCCTTGCTGGCGTGGCAGATGCATCCACATCCGCATCCGCAATCGAGCCGGCATGCGGGTGCCTGGCAGCCATCGGCCAGGCGGCCGCTGCAGGGGCTGCGCGTGCTGGACCTGACGCGCATTCTGGCCGGCCCCGCTGCCACGCGATGGCTGGCGGGTCACGGCGCCGAGGTATTGCGCATCGATCCGCCGGGCTGGGAGGAGCCCGGCACGGTGCCCGAGGTCACGCTGGGCAAGCGCTGTGCCCGGCTGGATCTGCGGGCGCCACAGCATCGTGCCGTGTTCGAGCAACTGCTGGCCGGGGCCGATGTGCTGGTCCATGGCTACCGGGACGGCGCGCTGGAAGGCCTGGGATTCGGTGCCGCGTGGCGTCGGCAGGTGAATCCTTCGCTCATCGACGTGTCGCTCAATGCCTATGGCTGGAGCGGGCCCTGGCAGCAGCGGCGCGGTTTCGACAGTCTGGTGCAGATGAGCGCCGGCATTGCCGATGCGGGCATGCGTCAGCTGGGTCGCGACCGGCCCACGCCGTTGCCGCTGCAGGCGTTGGATCATGCAACGGGTTATCTGATGGCGGCCGCCGTGGTGATGGCGCTGGTGCGGCGCAGCCAGGGGCTGGGCGGCAGCACGGTGCAAGCCTCGCTGGCGCGCACGGCCCATCTCCTGGCGGGCCAGGGCGTCGGTGATCCGGACTCCTGCACGCTGGCGCCGGTGGACCGTTGTGCGGATTTCGGCGCGGCCGTCGAGGCCACTTCCTGGGGGCCCGCGCGGCGCCTGCGGGCGCCGGTGGAGGTGGCGGGCGCTCCCATGCACTGGGAGCGTGCGGCTTGCGCCCTGGGTACGGCTGCCGCTGTATGGTGAGCTGAATGCAAAACGCCCCGCGTGAGCGAGGCGTTCGCAGAGGGGCCGTGGGCTGGATCTCTGAGATCAGCCGCCGCGGCGCATCATGTCGAAGAAGTCCACGTTGGTCTTGGTGGCCCGCATGTTCTTGATCATCAGCTCCATGGCCTCGATCTCGTCCATGTTGTACATGAACTGGCGCAGGATGCGCGTCTTCTGCAGGATCTCGGGAGCCAGCAGCAGTTCTTCGCGGCGCGTGCCGCTCTTGTTGAGTTCGATGGCGGGGAACACGCGCTTTTCGTAGAGGCGGCGGTTCAGGGCCAGTTCGCTGTTGCCCGTGCCCTTGAACTCTTCGAAGATCACTTCGTCCATGCGGCTGCCGGTATCGACCAGGGCCGTGGCGATGATGGTCAGCGAGCCGCCTTCTTCCACATTGCGCGCCGCGCCGAAGAAGCGCTTGGGGCGCTGCAGCGCGTTGGAGTCCACGCCGCCCGACAGCACCTTGCCCGACGAGGGCACGACGTTGTTGTAGGCGCGGGCCAGGCGGGTGATGGAGTCCAGCAGGATGACCACGTCCTTCTTGAGTTCGACCAGGCGCTTGGCGCGCTCGATCACCATCTCGGCCACGTGCACGTGGCGCGTGGCGGGCTCGTCGAAGGTGGAGGCGATGATCTCGCCCTTGACCGAGCGCTGCATCTCGGTCACTTCCTCGGGGCGCTCATCGACCAGCAGCACCATCAGGTGAACGTCGGGATGGTTGGCCGTGATGGCGTGGGCGATGCTCTGCATCATCATGGTCTTGCCGCTCTTGGGCGGCGCGACGATCAGCGCGCGCTGGCCGCGGCCGATGGGGGCGATGATGTCGATGATGCGGCCGGTGATGTTCTCCTCGCCCTTGATCTCGCGCTCCAGGCGCAGCTGCTGGGTGGGGAACAGGGGGGTCAGATTCTCGAACAGCACCTTGTGCTTGTTCTGCTCGGGCGAGCCGCCATTGACGGAGTCGAGCTTGGTCAGGGCAAAGTAGCGCTCGCCATCCTTGGGTGTGCGCACTTCGCCTTCGATCATGTCGCCGGTGTGCAGGTTGAAGCGGCGGACCTGGCTGGGCGAGATGTAGATGTCGTCGGTGCTGGCCGTGTAGCTGGTGTCGGGGCTGCGCAGGAAGCCGAAACCATCCGGCAGGATTTCCAGCACGCCGTCGGCGAACACTTGTTCCCCGGCCTTGGCGCGCTTTTTGATGATGGCGAACATCAACTCTTGCTTGCGCATGCGACCGACGTTTTCGATCTCAAGCGCTTCGGCCTGCTTCAGGACTTCAGACACGTGCAGTGCCTTGAGTTCATTAAGGTGCATGGAGAGACTCCAGAACGGAGTGGAAAGAAACCAGGGGGAGGCGTTGAGCCAAGCGAAACACTGTGGAAGTGGGCTGGCTTGCCTGAGGGTCTCAGCGCGGCCTTCGATGCATAAGGCCGGTGATGAAGGGCATTATGACAGGAAAAAATCCGCAGGTCATAGGGAAATTTGCGCTGGCGCAGGGTTTGTGCGCCAGTGCGATGCGGTGCAGCGGTCAGCGCCGGGCCGCATGTTTGGCTGCCCCGGTGTAGGGGCAGTCAGAAGAATCAGGCCAGGTGCTGGTCCAGGAAAGCAGACAGCTGTGCCTTGTTGAGGGCGCCGACCTTGGTGGCAGCCAGCTGGCCGTCCTTGAACAGCATCAGCGTGGGGATGCCGCGGATGCCGAACTTGGCCGGGATCTCGCGGTTCTCGTCCACATTCATCTTGGCGATGGACAGCTTGTCCTTGTAGGTCTGGGCTGCTTCGTCGAGGATGGGGGCGATCATCTTGCAGGGACCGCACCATTCGGCCCAGTAATCGACCAGCACCGTGGAGCCGGGTTGCAAGACGTCAGCTTCAAAGCTTGCGTCGGAGATGTGTTTGATCAGTTCGCTGGCCATGGGTGATGTCCTTGATTTTTCGCAATGAGGAAGGCGCAGGAAAATCCGCACCGCGAAATGATTGTGACAGAAACCTATCACCTGCTGCACCGTATGGGCGGTAGCTGGATGCTATGACTGTCATAGCTGTTTACGGGGCGGCAGCAGGGTTGCGGGGTCATCGGGAATTAGTGGCGCCTGCGCGCAGGCCGGCCTGCGGCAGGGTATTCTGCGCGCCCGCGCTGCCGGCATATAAGTCTGCCGGCAGCGCAAAGTTGAATGCGAGCTTGGAATGGGAACTGATGTGATGGATGCTTTTGAACACGGCGCGGCGGCGCGCACGATGGACTGCGATGTGGCGGTGATCGGCGCCGGGCCTGCGGGCCTGATGGCGGCCGAAGGGCTGGCCGGCAAGGGGCTGACTGTCCATGTGTTCGAGGCCAAGTCCTCCGCAGGACGCAAGTTCCTCATGGCCGGCAAGGGCGGGCTCAACCTGACCCATTCCGAAAACCTGCCCGCCTTTGTCTCCCGCTATGGCGAGCGCAGTGCCGAGGTCTCGCGCTGGCTGGAGCTGCTGCCCCCGGATCAGCTGCGTGCCTGGGCCGGCGAGCTGGGCGTGGAAACCTTTGTGGGCAGTTCGGGCCGCGTATTCCCCAAGGACATGAAGGCTGCGCCCTTGCTGCGTGCCTGGCTGGTGCGTCTGCAGACCCAGGGCGTGGTCCTGCACACGCGCCACCGCTGGCTGGGTTGGCGGGATGGCGATGCGCTGGGCTTTGATACCCCCGAAGGGCGGCTGCAGGTGCACGCGAAGGCCGTGGTGCTGGCGCTGGGCGGCGGCAGCTGGGCGCGGCTGGGCTCGGATGGCGCCTGGATGCCCTGGCTGGAGCAGCGCGGCGTGGAAGTCGCTGCGTTGAAGCCCTCCAACTGCGGGTTCGATGTGGGCCTGGGCGATGCGGCGCCGGGCGGGCAGATCGATCGCAGGGAATTCATGGCCGAGCTGCTGGGGGCCAGCCCCCAGCCTGCGCGCGGCTGGAGCCCCTATTTCACCGAGCGCTTTGCCGGCCAGCCTTTCAAGTCGGTGGCGCTGTCCTTTGATGATGGTCAGGGCAACGTTTTCTCGCGCAAGGGCGAATTCGTGGCCACGACCACGGGCGTGGAGGGCAGCCTGGTCTATGCCGTCTCTGCCGCGCTGCGCGAAGCCATTGCGCGCGACGGGCATGCCACCGTCCATCTCGACCTGCTGCCCCAGTTGACACCCGAGCGCGTGCTGGCGGAGGTGCGCCATCCGCGTGGCTCACGCAGCCTGGCCAGCCATCTGAAGGGGCGCCTGGGCCTGGACGGCATCAAGGCCGCCGTGCTGCATGAGGTGCTGGGCAAGGACGGCGTGGCCGATTCCACGCGGCTGGCCCAGGCCATCAAGGCCCTGCCCATCACCGTGGTGGCGGCCCGGCCCATCGATGAGGCCATCAGCACCGCAGGTGGCGTGCGGCTGCAGGCGCTGGATGCCAATGGCATGTGCGTGGCTGCGCCCGGCGTTTTCTGTGCCGGCGAAATGCTGGACTGGGAGGCTCCCACGGGTGGCTACCTGCTGACGGCATGCATGGCCAGCGGCGTGCACGCGGCACAGGGCGTCGCCCGCTATCTGAAGGTGGATGGCGAGACGCGTTGAGGAGAGAAGGGGCCGCTGCGGGCTTGGACGGGGCAGGCGCCCGCAGGGCCTGCTGTTCAATGGAAGGTGACGAGCCTTGCCCTCGGCACTGGTTTCACGGTTAGGGCTGCTTGGTTCCCCACCTGACCCGGTTGGCCGCTTCCCCATGCGAGGAGGCCCGTCACTCCCGATTATAGGGGCAAACACCGGGCTGCCCGGGCGACAAGGCCGGCCAAACCCGGGGCGCACCGGGCGAGGGTGCTCAGCCCCGTAGAATCGCGGGATGTCTTATCTTGTGCTGGCCCGCAAATACCGCCCCCGCAATTTCTCCGAAATGGTGGGGCAGGAGCATGTCGTTCAGGCGCTCACCAATGCCCTGACGCAGCAGCGCCTGCACCATGCCTATCTGTTCACCGGCACGCGCGGCGTGGGCAAGACCACGGTCTCGCGCATTCTGGCCAAGTCGCTCAACTGCCAGGGCGCCGATGGCCAGGGCGGCATCACGGCAACGCCCTGCGGCGTCTGTGCGGCCTGTACCGAAATCGACAGCGGCCGCTTTCCCGATTACACCGAGCTGGACGCCGCCTCCAACCGCGGGGTGGACGAGGTGCAAAGCCTGCTGGAGCAGGCCGTCTACAAGCCGGTGCAGGGACGCTTCAAGGTCTTCATGATCGACGAAGTGCACATGCTCACGAACACGGCCTTCAACGCCATGCTCAAGACGCTGGAAGAGCCACCCGAGTACCTGAAGTTCGTGCTGGCCACCACCGATCCGCAGAAGGTGCCCGTGACCGTGCTCAGCCGCTGCCTGCAGTTCAACCTGCGGCCCATGGCGCCCGAGACCGTGCTGGAGCATCTGGGCCAGGTGCTTGGCCAGGAAGGCGTGGCTTCCGAACCCCAGGCCCTGCGCCTGCTGTCTCGCGCCGCGCGCGGCTCCATGCGCGATGCGCTGTCGCTGACCGACCAGGCCATTGCCTTTGGCAGCGGCCAGCTGCAGGAGTCCATGGTGCGCCAGATGCTGGGCAGCGTGGACCGCAGCCATGTGTTCCGCCTGATCGAGGCACTCGCCCAGGCCGATGGCCAGGTGGTGGTGGAAACCTCCGAGGCGCTGCGCCGCAATGGCCTGTCTGCAGCCTCCACGCTGGAGGAAATGTGCGCCGTGCTGCAGCGCATGGCCGTGGCGCAGGCTGTGCCGCAGATGGCCGCCGACGCCAGCGATCCGGAGGCCGCAGAGATCGCCCGCCTTGCGGTGCTGATGCCGCGCGACGAAACCCAGCTGCTCTACAGCATCTGCCTGCATGGTCGGGCCGAACTGGGCCTGGCACCCGACGAGTACGCGGCGCTGACCATGGCGCTGCTGCGGCTGCTGGCGTTCAAGCCGCAATCTGCAGAGCCCGCCCCGGGCGCGGCTGAAAAAAAAACTCCAGCGCTGACCCCCTCCACGGCGAAGCCTGAATCTCCCGCGCCCTTTGCGCAGACGCGGCCCGCACAGCCCGCTGTGCCCGAGGCCCCCGCTGTCCCAGTCAAGGCGGCCATGCCCGTCCCGGTCGCGCCTCCTGCTCCTGTCGCGCCTGTCGTATCTCCCGTGACCGCTGCGCCCGCCGTGGTCGCTCCCGTGGTGCAAGCCGTTGCGGCTCCAGCGCCTGTTCAGGCGCCCGTGGCCGTGGCCGCAGTTGCCAGGCCGGAACCTGTGCTTGCGCCTGTCCAGGAGGCCAGGCCTTCCGCTGCTCCAGAGCTGAAGCCGGCCGCCGGTGTCGCCCAAGAGCCCCTGGACGAGCCTGTGGATGAGCCCGTGGACGATGTGCAGGAAGACGCAGACTCTTCTGCCGATGAGGCGCCGCAGGTGCAGGATGCCGATGCGCCGGACGAGGGTGCCTGGGCCGGGATGCCCGATGAGGGCTGGGCCGACGAAGGCCGCTGGAGCGATGACGGAGATCTGGCCCTGGAGCCGCCTGCCGCTGCCGTGGCACGGCAGTCCGAACCGCAGATCGACACTCAGATCGATGTGCAGGATTTCGCTCCCGAACGTGGCCGCCAGTCCCCGGATGCGCCACCCGCGCCGACCGTGGAGCGCACGGCCGAGGGCGATGTCTGGCACGCTGCCGTCCAGCAACTGGTGCAGGCCGAGGCCGTCACTGCGCTGGCGCGCCAGCTGGCGCTGCAGTCGCAGCTGGTGGCGCGCGAGGGCGATACTTGGACGCTGCGTGTGGAAAGCAGCTCGCTGGCCCAGCCCGCCACGCGCGAGCGCCTGCGTGCGGCGCTGGAGGCTTCCGGCCTGGCCCGGCAGCTGCATGTCGAGCAGGGCGCCGTGGTGGACAGCCCCGCACGGCGCAATGCGGTGGCCAGCCATGAGCGCCAGCGCATTGCCGAAGACATCGTGATGAATCATTCTTTGGTGCAGACCCTGATCCGCAGCCATGGCGCGAAAATCGTGCCTGGCAGTATCAAGCCCGTATCCATTCAGCCCTGACACGCTCTAGAGCGTTTCGTTTTTACCCTACAGAAGAAGGAACTCACATGTTCAACAAAGGACAACTGGCCGGCCTGATGAAGCAAGCCCAGGCCATGCAGGACAACCTCAAGAAGGCCCAGGATGAACTGGGCAACATCGAGGTGGAAGGCGAGTCCGGCGCGGGCCTGGTGAAGGTGGTCATGACCTGCAAGCACGACGTCAAGCGCATCACCATCGACCCCAGCCTGCTGGCCGAAGACAAGGACATGCTGGAAGACCTGGTGGCTGCCGCCTTCAACGCTGCCGTGCGCAAGGCAGAAGAAACCTCCAACGAAAAGATGGGCAAGCTCACGGCCGGCATGCCCGGCCTGCCGGGCGGCATGAAGTTCCCTTTCTGAGGCTGGCCCCGAGAGGTTGTGCCGAACAGCCAGGAGAGGCCGTGACGGTTTCCCCAGCCACTCAATTGCGTTGAGCGGCCATCGAGCGATCTGCCCTTGCAGGTCGCTTTTTTTCTGAGAATCTTCTTCATTGAAAGGAAGCCGCCATGTCGGATGTGCAATCGCTCGATGGTCTGATCGAAGCCCTGCGCAGGCTCCCGGGCGTGGGCATCAAGTCTGCGCAGCGCATGGCCTTTCACCTGTTGCAGCGCGACCAGGACGGCGCGCGGCAGCTGGCCCGTGCCCTGACCACGGCCGTGGAGTCGGTAAGCCATTGCGAGCGCTGCCATACCTTCACCGAAGGCCGCATCTGCTCCATCTGCCAGGACGACGGGCGCGACTCGGCCCGGCTGTGCGTGGTGGAGGCGCCTGCCGACATGGGGGCCATGGAACGCACGGGGGCCTACAACGGCTACTACTACGTGCTGATGGGGCGGCTGTCGCCGCTCGACGGCATAGGTCCGCGCGACCTGAATCTGTCATCCCTGCTGGAGCGCGCTGGCGACGGCAAGGTGCAGGAGGTGATCCTGGCCACCAGTTTCACGGCCGAGGGCGAGGCCACGGCCCATGCGATCAGCGAGGCGCTGAAAGCGCGCGGCATCCATGTGACGCGGCTGGCGCGCGGCGTGCCCATCGGCAGCGAACTCGAGTACGTGGACCTGGGTACGATCGCCCATGCGCTGGTGGATCGCCGGTAGTGGTGGAGGCGGCCAGCATTCCTTGTCTTTTCATCAGGAGCCCGTATGCCGACCTCTGTCGTCCTGCCGCCCGGCGGTTTTTCCCTTGCCCATTGGTGCCTGCTGGTGGTGGTCCTGCTGCCGCTGGTCTGCGCCTACATCGCCAAGGCGCCCGGAATGAAGCACCGGCCGGGGCAGCGCGGCTTCGACAACCACGACCCCCGCGCCTGGCTCGCCCAGCAGACCGGCTACCAGGCGCGGGCGAATGCGGCGCAGGCCAACAGTTTCGAGTGCCTGCCGTTCTTCATTGGCGCCTTGCTGGTTGCCTGGCAACTGGGCGCGCCAGCTGCGCGGGTCGATGGCCTTGCCGTGGCCTTCGTGGTGTTGCGCATCGCCTACATCGCCTTCTATGTGATGGACCGCGCCACGCTGCGCAGTCTGGCCTGGGCCCTGGCCCTGGTGGTGAATCTGCTGCTGTTTTTCGCAGGCTACCGCTGAGGCCTGCGGCCGCATCCGGCGCCCTCGTCCCGCGCAGGGCCTGCACCACAGGCCCTGAGGTGTTTCACGTACGGGCAAGCACCGATGCTGCGTATGCGGGCTCTGGGCATGATCGTGTTGCACTGCAGCAAAATAACCATCATGTCTTCCCACGTGCTTGATCGCCGAACCTTGTTGAGCCTTCTGGGGCTGGCTCCTCTTTGGTCGCTCCCTGTGCTCGGCTCGGCCGAGCTGCTGACGATTGCCGTGGGCGGCCAGGGCCTGCTGTACTACCTGCCGCTGGTGATTGCGCAGCAGCTGGGTTATTTCGAGGCCGAAGGCCTGGCCGTGCGCATTGAGGACTATCCAGGCGGATCGCAGTCGCTGCAGGCCCTGGAGTCGGGCGCCGCCGATGTCTGCGCGGGCGCCTATGAACACACGCTTCTTGCCCAGCAGCGCGGCAGCCAGCTGCGGGCCTTCGTCGTGCAGGGGCGTGCACCCCAGATCGCGCTGGGCGTGGCTGCGCGCTGGATGCCGCGCTACCAGACGCTGGCCGATCTGCGCGGGCGGCGCGTGGGTGTTTCCTCGCTGGGCGCATCCACGGCCCGGGCCATGCAGCTGATGCTGCTGGGCGATGGCCTGGATCCCGCTGCGGTGCAACTGGTGGGCGTGGGCTCGGGGCCCGATGCCATGGAGGCGCTGCGCACCGGGCGTGTGCATGCGCTGTGCCATGCGGACCCGCTGATGAGCGTGCTGGAGGACAAGGGCGCCGTGCGCATCGTGCGGGACCTGCGTGATCTGCGCAGCAGCGCGCAGTTGTACGGCGGCTCCATGCCCTCGGGCACGCTGTATGCGACACAGGCCTTCTTGCGCAGGAACCCGGCCAAGGCCCAGGCGCTCAGCAACGCCATGGTGCGCTCGCTCAAGTGGCTGCAGACTGCCGCGCCCATGGATGTGCTGCGGGCCGTGCCTGCGCCCTATCTGCTGGGCTCCCGGCGCGCCTATCTGTCGGCCTTCGAGCACATGCGCACCACGATTTCGCCCGATGGGATGATGCCCGATGACGGGCCCGCCACGGCCCTGCGTGCGCTGGTCCGGCTCGACCCTGCGCTGGCGCGCGGCGGCATTGACCTGGAGCGCTCGTACACCAACGAATTCGTGCGCCAGTCCCGCCAGCGCTTTCACACCTGAGCCCGGCGGCCGCACGCAAAAAAGCCCGCGAAAGCGGGCTCCGTGAAGCGGGTGCCAGAGGGATTCCTCAGCGCTTTTTCACCTTGGATGGCTTGCCTCCGCGCTGTGCCGTGGTGACGGCCGTCTTGGCGTTGCGGCTTTGCGGCTGAACGGCCACCTTGCGTGCGGTTCCCGTGGACTTGGCTGCGCGGGCGTTGCCGCCGCTGCTGGCGCGTACCGGCAGATAGGCCACCAGCGACTGGCCTGCATGCAGCGTGGCCGAGGACTTCAGGTCATTCCAGTCCGCCAGGTTGGACACGCTGACGCCGTAGCGGTTGGCCACGCTGATCAGCGTGTCGCGCTTGCGTGCCTTGATGGTGGTGCGGCGCGTGATGATCTCGGGGGCAAAGCTGATCTGGCCGTTGTCGGCCACGTGGCCGGCCACGTCGGCACGCACGTTGGCGCCGCGCGGCACCATGAGCGCGGAGCCGGCCTTGATCAGCATGCGCGGCGGAATGTTGTTGAGGGCGCGCAGGTCGGACTCGCCCAGGCCCACGCGCTGGGCCGCCTCGGCCACGCTGATGGTGGAGGGCACGGTCCAGACGGTCCAGCTCGCGTACTGGCCTTCGTCGAAGGCCTGCATGTTGCGGCGAAACACCTTGGCGTTGTCCCAGGGCAGCAGGATCTCCGGCGTGCCGGCCGCAAAGATCACCGGCTTGCGAAAGCTGGGATTCAGCGCCTTGAAGTCCTCGGTCGATACGTCGGCCAGCTTGGCCACCAGTTCCACGTCGATGTCGCGGGTGATGGTGACGGTCTGGAAGTAGGGGTGGTTTTCGATCACCGGCAGCTCGGTGTTGAACGCATCGGGGTTGGCCACGATGTTCTTGACGGCCTGCAGCTTGGGCACGTACATGCGGGTCTCGGCCGGCATCTGCAGGTCGGTGTAGCCCGTGGGCAGCCCCAGCTTCTCGTTGCGCTTGATGGCGCGGCCCACGCTGCCTTCGCCCCAGTTGTAGGCGGCCAGGGCCAGGTGCCAGTCGCCGAACATGTCATAGAGCTTTTGCAAGTAGTCCAGCGCGGCGCGCGTGGAGGCCAGCACGTCGCGGCGGTCGTCGCGGAAGGCGTTCTGCTTGAGGTCGAAATAGGTGCCGGTGGCCGGCATGAACTGCCACATGCCGGCCGCCTTGGCGGTGGAGACGGCCTGCGGGTTGAAGGCACTCTCGATATAGGGCAGCAGCGCCAGCTCGGTGGGCATGTTGCGCCGCTCCAGTTCCTCGACGATGTGGAACAGGTATTTGCTGGAGCGCTCGGTCATGCGCTGTATGTAGTCGGGACGGCTGGCGTACCACTGCTCGCGGTCCTTGACCAGATCCTGGTCCAGGTCGGGCATGGCAAAGCCCTGGCGGATGCGTACCCACAGGTCGCCCGTGGTCTCCAGCGAGGCCACGTCGCCGTTGCTGGCACTGCCTGTGCCCAGCGGGCTCAGCGGCCCTTTGGGATACATGGGGGAGTGGGGTGCGGGGCTGGGGGAGGGATCCGTCGTGCCGGCCAAGTCCGGGCCGCTGGTGGTGGCGCAGCCGGCAAGAACCAGCAGGCTGCCCAGCAGCAGGGTGTGTAGCAGTTTCATCAGAAGACGTTTTTCCATTGGCGCAGGCCGGCCAGCACGCTGGCAGGGTCCTGCTGTCTCACCTGTGCGTCGAAGCCTGCGGCGGCCGCGGCCACCGCGGATTCGCGCGTTCTCAGAAAGGGATTGATGGAGCGCTCGGTCTCCATCAGGGATGGCAGCGTGGGCCGACCGGCCTCGCGCAACGCCTGACAATGCCGCTGGTAGTGAGCCAGGGTTTCGTTGTTTGGTTCCACGGCCTGAGCAAAGCGCAGGTTGGACATTGTGTACTCATGTGCGCAGCACACCAGTGTATTGCCCGGCAGCGAGGCCAGATCGTCCAGCGATTGCTGCATCTGCTGCGCAGTGCCCTCGAACAGGCGGCCGCATCCCCCGGAAAACAGCGTGTCGCCGCAAAACAGCACGGGCTGTGCCTGTGCCGCCGTGCTGTAGAAGGCAATGTGGCCGCTGGTATGGCCTGGCACATCGATGACCTGCCAGGGGCCGCCCAGCGCCTGCACGGCATCGCCTCCCTGCACGCGCTGAACGGGTTCGGGCAACTGCTCGTAGGCAGGACCCCAGACCTGGGCGCCCGTGGCCTGGTGCAGCTGGGCCACGCCACCGACATGATCGGCATGGTGGTGGGTGACTAAAATGCCCTGCAGCTGCAGGCCCAGCCGGTGCAACGTGGCGAGCACGGGCGCTGCATCGCCGGGATCGACGACCAGGGCCTGCCCGGCGTCATGCAGCAGCCAGATGTAGTTGTCGGAAAAAGCAGGAATGGGCAACAGGTTCATGAGCAGCAAAATTATAGGGATGCATCACTGGACGCAATCTGCCCTCGGCCACTACCTGCTGGAATGGGAGCAGCAGCGCTGCGACGAGGCGGTGGCCGATATTTTCGGCTATCACAGCCTGCAGCTGGGCATGCCCATGCTCCAGGGGCTGCGTGCCAACCGCATGCCGCACCGCTGGCTGGCGCTGGATTCCACGCAGGATGCAGCGCCAGCGGACGGCGCCGCCCCGCTGGAGGTTCCCGTGGCGCTGCTGGCCGATCCCGCCGCGCTGCCATTTCCCGAGGCCAGCCTCGACCTGGTCGTGATGCCCCATACGCTGGAGACCTCGCCGGACCCGCATGCCGTGCTGCGCGAGGCGGCCAGGGTGCTGATGCCTGAAGGCCGCATCGTGGTGTGCGGACTCAATCCTGCCAGTTTGCTGGGCGTGCAGCGGCGTGCCGAGCGTGGCGTGTACCTGCCCGATGTGGGCTGGGGCGTGGGTTACTGGCGGCTGCGCGACTGGCTGCGATTGCTGGCCTTCGAGATCGAGGCCGTGCAATTCGGCTGTTATCGTCCCGCCGTGCAGACGGATCGCTGGCTGCGCCGTTGGCAGTTCATGGACCGCGTGGGACGGCTGGGCTGGCCCATGCTGGGCGGTGTGTACTGCGTGGTGGCCGTCAAGCGTGTGCCGGGTGCGCGCATGCTGGAGCCTGCCTGGCGCGGCCGCGCGGTCGTGTCGGGCGCCACGGTGCCGGTCGCCCGTCGCATGCCGGCACAGGCCGCGCCGGACGGTGATCTGCATTCCAACCGGCCTGACGGCCGGGCCATTCATATCAAGGATTTTTTTTGAATCAAGTTGTTATCTATACGGACGGTGCCTGCAAGGGCAATCCGGGTCCTGGCGGCTGGGGCGTGGTGCTGGAGGCTGGCAGCGCCAGGAAGGAGCTGTTCGGCGGCGAGCTGAACACCACCAACAATCGCATGGAGATGATGGCCGTGATCGAGGCGCTGTCTGCGCTCAGGCGGCCCTGCGACGTGGTGCTCTACATCGACAGCCAGTACGTGCTCAAGGGCATCACCGAGTGGATCCACGGCTGGAAGGCCAAGGGCTGGAAGACGGCCTCCAAGGAGCCCGTCAAGAACGTGGAGCTGTGGCAGCGGCTGGACGCCCTGGTGCAGGGGGGCGGGCACCGCATCGACTGGCGCTGGGTCAAGGGCCATGCGGGCGATCCCGGCAACGAGCGCGCCGACGCGCTGGCCAACATGGGCGTGGATCAGGCGCTGGGACGCTGAACGCCTTGTGCGGGACAGGTGCAATGCCTGTCCCTTGCTCCTCTTCCCGAGGACTACCTCAAACGCGGTAGATGAAAACCCCAGACACAGGACTCGATGGGTGCAGCTAATATTTCCATAAGTGGAAATTAATGCACGCCCTGCCAGGCATCTTCCGTGGTGTGGTGTTTGAAATTGCCACTTGTGGAATTTTTAAACCATCTCACGATGAAAGAGCCTTGCGATGAAATACAAAGCAATTGCCGCATTGGCGATGCTGGGCGGCGCGGGAGCGGCGCTGGCCCAGAGTTCGGTGACGCTGTACGGCAGCATGGACCTGACCATGCCCTGGATCAGCGATGTGCGCGGGAGCCGGCTCACGCGCATGGATTCGGCCATCTCCCAGCCTGACCTCTGGGGCCTGCGCGGCTCCGAGGACCTGGGGGGCGGCCTGAAGGCCTCGTTCCAGCTGGAAAACGGATTCCTCACGGACATCGGCTCGCCGATCTCGCCCACCAGCTACTTCAACCGGGCTTCCTGGGTGGGCCTGGACAGCGCTTCGCTGGGCACGCTGCGGCTGGGGCGCCAGGTCGATTTCACGGCCGGCACGCTGAGCCAATGGGGCAATGGCTACCAGCTCTACAACTTCTATCTGTACCACCCGGGCAACCTGGACGGCCTGTCCAGCCAGTTCCCCGTGGACAACTCCGTGGTCTACCTGACGCCGCGCATGGGCGGTATGCAGTTCGGCGCGCAGTATGGATTTGGCGAGGTGCCGGGCCGCTCGCAGGCCAACCGTACCTACAGCGTCATGGGCAGCTATTCCAGTGCCAAGCTCAATCTGGCCGTGGCCTACACCGATGCGCGTGGCCGTGCCTTCGATATCGCCGGGCGCACGGGCCTGGCGAACGCGCTGGGCCAGGACCTGGTGGCGGGCCGGCCGCTGGTGCTCGATACCTTCCAGGTGCTGGGCATCGGCGGCGGCTACCAGCTCGATGCGCTTCCGGTACGGCTCAACGCGCTGCTGACGCGCTCCACGCTCAAGTATGGCGCAGCCTCCAGCCACATGAGCGCGCTCGACCTGGGCCTGGCCTGGCAGACCAGCCAGGCGGTGACCATCAACACCGGCTACTCCTTCAGCCGTTTCGAGCAGACGAAGTGGAACCAGGTCCACCTGGGCGCGCGCTACGCCTTCTCCAAGCGCACGCAGCTGCATGCCTCGGTCACGCACCAGCGCGCCTCCGATGGCGTGGCGGCGATGAATTCCGTGGGCGTTGCCAGCGGGCGCACGCAGACCGTGATTGCGGCAGGCATACACCACTCGTTCTGAGAGGCATGAGACATGCAGCCCGGTCGATGCGGGCGCATTGGAGACCCCACGATGAAATTCACCCTCAATTCCCGAAGCGTGGCCTTTGACGGCGACGGGCAGACCCCCTTGCTGTGGGTGCTGCGTGACCACTTCAAGCTGCCGGGCACCAAGTTCGGCTGCGGCATCAGCATGTGCGGGGCCTGCACGGTCCATGTCGATGGCGAGCCCGTGCGTTCCTGCGTGCTGCCCGTCTCGACGGTGGGCGGCAAGGCGGTAACGACCATCGAAGGACTGTCCAGCAACCGCTCCCACCCCATCCAGAAGGCCTGGATGGACAAGGACGTGCCGCAGTGCGGCTACTGCCAGTCCGGCATGGTCATGGCCGCTGCCGCACTGCTCAAGGCCCATCCGCAGCCCACCGATGCGCAGATCGACGAGGCCATGACCAATCTGTGCCGCTGCGCCACCTACCACCGCATCCGGGAGGCCATCCATGCCGCAGCGTCCAAGCAATGAACGAGGCCGCGTGGCCGATTCGGCCATCTCGCTGCGGCGCAGGCACCTGCTCCAGAGCGCCGCTGCGCTGCTGGTGGCGCCTGCTGCAGGCAGCCTGCTGATTCCGCTGGCGCAGGCCGCGCCGCCGGCAGCCGGTGCGGCGGCGGCAGCAGCCATCGGCGACTGGGTCTGGATCGAGCCTTCGGGCCAGGTGGTGATCGGCGTTTCGCAGTGCGAGGTCGGCCAGGGTATCTACACAGGCCTGCCCCAGGTGCTGGCCGATGAACTGGATGCCGACTGGGCCAGCGTGACCGTGCGCTTCGTCACAGGGCGCGACGCCTACCGCAACGATGCGGGCGAGATGCCGTTCCAGCAGTTCGTGGGTGCGTCGATGTCGATGAACTATTTCTATGAACGCATGCGCCTGGCCGGCGCCCAGGCGCGCGATGTGCTGCTGCGCGCCGGCGCAAGCCGCCTGGGTGTGCGTGCCTCCCAGTGCATGACGCGTGCCGGCCGCGTGCTGCACCCCGCGACGGGCCGCAGCGTGGGGTATGGCGAGATCGTGGCTGATGCCTCCAGGCTGCCCCTGGCCGCGCGGCCGCGCATGAAGTCGGCTTCCGAGCAGGGCCTGATCGGCCGCAACCTGCGCCGTGTAGATACGCCTTCCAAGGTCGACGGCAGCGCGGTGTTCGGCATCGATGTCGAGGTGCCCGGCATGCTGATCGGCGCCGTGCGCATGGCGCCCAGCGTGACGGGGCGCATCGTGCGCATCCGCAACGAGGCAGAGGTGCGCGCGCGCCCCGGCGTGCATGCCGTCGTGCGCACCACGCAGTGGCCCGACCCCGAGCCCAGCACCGTGGTCGTGGTGGCCGATTCGTACTGGATTGCCAAGCAGGCTGCCGATGCGCTGGACATCGAATTCGACGCCGGCGCGGCGGCAGCCGTGGACAGCGAGCGCATCCATGCGCAGTTCGTCGCAGGCTTGTCGAACGACAAGGCTGTCGTGGCCCGCAGCCTGGGCAAGCCGCGTGAAGTGCTGGCGGCCGGCAAGACCATCACGGCCGACTACCACTCGCCCTACATCACGCACGCCACCATGGAGCCGCTGGCCGCCACCGTGCATGTGCGCGACGGCGAGGTCGAGACCTGGGGGCCGTACCAGGGCCAGGACTTCCTGCGTGGCGAACTCGGCAAGGCCTGCGGCGTGCCTGCAGACAAGGTGATCGTGCACACCACGTTCCTGGGCGGCAGCTTCGGGCGCAAGTACATGCCCGACTTCGCCCTGCATGCGGCGGCGGCGTCCAAGGCCGTGGGCCGGCCCGTCAAGGTCATCCGCTCGCGCGAGGACGACATACGGCATTCCTACTACCGGCCCGGCGCATCGGGGCGCTTGAGCGCCGTGCTCGGCGCCGACGGCATGCCGGCCGCTCTGCATGCGCGCATCTCGGGCCAGTCGCTGTACGGGGCCATCAACCCCAAGAAGATGGCCGATGCCGGCGGCTGGGACGAGACCATGGTCGAGTCCATCTACGACCTGATCTACGGCGTGCCCAACCTGCTGGTGGATGCCGTGGACGTGCAGCAGCCCATACCGCTGAGCTACCTGCGCAGCGTGGGCACCACGTCCAGCGTGTTCTTCCTGGAAAGCTTCATCAGCGAGCTGGCCCACACCGCAGGCGTGGACGACTACCAGTACCGGCGCCGCCTGCTGGCCGGCCAGCCGCTGGCGCTGGGCGTGTTGGATGCGGCGGCGCGCGCCGCGCGCTGGGAGCAGCCCGCGCCGGCAGGCCTGCACCGCGCCATGACCTTCAACGTCTACACGGGGCGGGGCGAGAGCTTCCAGACCTTCGTCGCACTGGTCATGGAATTGCGTGTTGTGCAAGGCCGCGTGCGGCTGGAGCGTGCCATCTGCGCCATTGATGCAGGCCGCGTGGTCAATCCGGGCCTGGTCAAGGCCAATGTGGAAGGCGGCATCGGCTTTGCGCTGACCAACACCTTCAAGAGCCGGCTGGACTTCGACAAGGGCGCGGTACAGCAAAGCAACTTCCACGACTACCCGCTGCTGCAACTGTCCGAAATGCCCCGCGTGGAGGTGGTCCTGGTCGAAAGCGACCGGCCGCCCCAGGGCTGCGGCGAAGTGGCCCTGGGTCCCACGGCGCCTGCCGTGGCCACGGCCATGTTCCATGCCACGGGCCGCCGGTTCCGCTCCATGCCGCTGCCGCAGGACATCGCGTCCACCTGATCACCCCCCAACCCGCTTTTTTTGAGAAAAGGAATTTCATGCAAGTCGAACACATCACCCCGTGCATAGGATCGGAGATATACGGCATCGATCTCTCGGACCCGGCGCAGGTGCATGACCATGCGGACGCGCTGCGCAAGCTGCTGGCCGAGCGCCAGGTCATCTTCTTCCGCGACCAGACGCTGGACCCTGCGCAGCAGGTGCGCGTGGCCCAGGTGTTCGGCAAGGTCGAGCCCGTGTCCTCCACCTTTCCCTCGCACCCGGACGATCCCCATGTCGAGCTGCTGATCAGCCAGGGCACGCGCACCGGCACCGACATCTGGCATGCCGACCTGACCTGGCAGACCAAGCCGCCCGCCGGTGCCTGCCTCTACGCCGTGGACGTGCCGCCCACGGGCGGCGACACCATGTGGGCCAGCATGACCACGGCCTTCGCCTCGCTGGCGCCCGAGCTGCAGGCCTATCTGCGCACGCTGCGCGCCACCCACAACTGGGAGGCGCCGGCCCTGAGGCAAAGCCTGATGCGCCGCGATCCCTCGGGCGAGGCCTATCGGGCCACGCGCCTCAAGCATCCGCCGCTGGAGCAGCCCGTGGTCCTGGTGCACCCGGTGACCTGCCTGCCCGTGGCCTTTGTGAACTCGCTCTACACCACGCACATCGAGGGCGTGACCAGCGACGAGAGCGCGGCGCTGATCGCCATGCTCAGCGGCCTGGCCAAGGTGCCTGAGTGGCAGGTGCGCTTTCGCTGGCGCAAGGGCTCGGTGGCCATCTGGGACAACCTGGCCACCCAGCATTACGCGGTCAACGACTACCACCCCGCAGCGCGGCGGATGCACCGTGTGGCGATACGCCAGGCGTGAGCCCGGCCCCGGCCTTTGCTGAAAATGACAAAACCCACGATGAAAGCCCACCCCATGAAAGCGAAACGCAAAACGCTTGCCCTAGGCATGGCCCTGGCCATGGCCCTGCTGGCCGGTCCTGCCCAGGCGCAGGCCTATCCCCACAAGCCCGTCACCATCGTCGTGGCCTATCCCGCAGGCGGTGACACCGATGCGCTGGCGCGCCTGCTGGGCGAGAAGCTGTCGGCCCGCATCGGACAGTCGGTGCTTGTGGACAACCGCGCAGGCGCCAGCGGCACCATCGGCAGCAGCTATGTGGCCAAGGCGCCGGCCGATGGCTATACGCTGCTGCTGGCGCCCAATACCTTTGCCATGGCCCAGCTGGTGCTCAAGCTGGGCGCAGGCCACGGATATGACGTGCTCAACGGATTCACGCCCGTGATCGAGGTCGGCTCCACATCGCTGTTCCTTGTCGCCGGACCCGGCGCGGGCGTGCGCACGCTCAAGGAGGCCGTATCCGCGAGCCAGGGCCGTTCGCTGGGCTACGCCACCCCGGGCAATGGCTCGCCCATGCACTTTCTGGGCGAGATGGTCCGGCGCGCCACGGGCGCCCGCTTCGAGTCCATCCCCTACAAGGGGGTGGCGCCTGCGGTCACGGACGTGGTGGGCGGCCATGTGCCCTTCACCTACAGCACGCTGGGCTCCATCGCGCCCTACCTGCCCGGCGGCAAGCTCGTGGCGCTGGCCGTGGCCGACGCCCAGCGCTCGCCGCTGGCGCCCGACGTGCCCACGCTGGCCGAGCTGGGCTACAAGGACGTGGAGCTGACGGCCTGGTATGGCCTGTTCGGCCCCAGGAACATGCCTGCCGACGTGGTCAGGCTGCTGAATACGCACCTGAACGAGGTCCTCAAGATGCCCGACGTGGTGGCACGCATGGCCACGCTGGGAACCGTCCCTGTGGGCGGCCCGCCGCAGCGCCTGGGCAAGACCAATGCCAGCGACTTCGAGCGCTTCGGGCGGCTGGTCAAGGAGCTGGGCATACAGTCCGACTGAGGGCGGCGCACCGGACGAAAGGAGGGAGCAGCGGGCGCCGGCGCAAGTCAATCCGGGTGGTGGCCCGGGTGTGGTGGGTGGTCTTGCGCCGGCGCATCCTGCCTGATGCGCTCGGCCAGCAGGTGGGACATGAAGCGCAGATAGTGCTCGACCTGCTGGTCTGCCTGCGGCCCTTCCCCGAACAGTTCGGCCAGCAGCGGCCGTGCCGTGGGCAGGAAGGCCGAAATGCTGAGGATGGCCAGGTGGATGAAGCGCGGGTCCACCTGTGCCGGGTGGCTGGCCTGCGCTCCGTCCATCAGCATGGTCGAGGTCAGCTCCAGCCCGCGCCGCGTGATGCGCTGCAGCGGCGTGCCCGAGGGCGGAGGCTCTTCTTCGCTTTCATAGTGGTAGATCTCGGACAGCGCCAGCCGCTCGAACTGCGGGTGCTCGCGCATGAAATCCAGCCGCAGCAGCAGGCGCTGGTAGACGCGCTCTTCCACCGTGCCCTGCGTCCTGAGCGCCACTTCCATGCGGTTTTGCAGCTCCTGCATCAGGGACTCCGTCACTTCCTGCAGCAGTCCCTTGAGGCTGCTGAAGTAGTAGCGCACCAGCGCCCGCGTGACGCCGGCCGCCGCCGCGATTTCCAGAATGCTCAGTTGCTCCGGCGTGCGGGTCTTGAGCAGGTTGACCGTGGTCTGCAGGATGATGTCCCGGCCGACGGCATCGTCGGCCAGCGGGCGGCCGCTGTTGCGGCGGGGCTTCTTGGGCGCGGAATCGGCAGGCTTCTTTTGGGACGGCATGCGGGCCATTGTCGGCGATACACAGGCAGCGGCTGCGCCGCAAGTGTCAGGGCTGGGCGGTGATGCGGGCCAGCGCGTCCTCGATCTCGCGGGCCTGCTGGGGCCGCACCAGCCTTTGCACCTCCTGCCCGTCACGCAGAAAGACCAGGGTGGGCCAGAGCTTGACGCGGTAGCTGCGTCCCAGGGCCCTGCCGGGGCCGTCTTCCACCTTGATGTGGGCCACCTGCGGGGCGGCATCCAGCGCCTGGGCAATCAGCGGTTGCGCGCGCTGGCAGTGGCCGCACCAGGCGGTGCCGAACTCCAGCAAGGTAGCGCCGGGCAGCGTATCGACGGTGCTGCGATCGGGGGCGTCGGTCAGGTGCTTGGACTGGAAGGGCATGGGGCAATCTCCTGTCAGGGAAAGGCCTGCAGCGGCAGGATGGACACGGTTTCGCCGGCTTGCACGGCAGCGCGCTCATGTTCGAGCACGATGAGGCAGTCGGCCTCGGCCATGGAACTGAGTACGCCCGAGCCCTGCGGCCCCGTGGTGCGCACCATGCAGCGGCCATCGGCGCCCTTGGACAGAATGCCGCGCTGGTACTCGGTGCGGCCGGGCCGCTTGGACAGGGCCTGCGCAGCCACAGCCTGGGGCAGGGCGGCCGATTCACCGTCCACGGCGGCGGCGCCCATGAGCTGCAGCAGCGCCGGCCGTACAAAGACCAGAAAGCTCACCATGGCAGCCACGGGATTGCCGGGCAGGCCGATCAGTACCGTGGTGCGTGCCGGTGGCCGGCTGGCGGCAAATGGCGTGCCCGCATCGGGTTGCAACAGCCCCACGGCCAGCGGCCGGCCGGGCCGCATGGCCAGTCGCCAGAAATGAACGCTGCCCATGCGTTGCAGCATGGCGCGCGTATGGTCGGCCTCGCCCGCACTGATGCCGCCGCTGGTCAGCACCACGTCGGCCAGGGAGGCGGCTTCGCGCAGGCGCTCCTGCAAGGCTTCGGGCTGGTCGGCCACCACGCCCAGGTCCAGCACCTTGACGCCCATGCGCTGCAGCAGGCCGATGAGGCTGAAGCGGTTGCTGTCGTAGACCGCCCCTTCGCGCAGCGCCGTGCCGGGGTGCAGGATTTCATCGCCCGTGGAGAAATAGGCCACGCGCAGCCGCCTGCGAACATGCACCTGAGACTGGCCCAGGCTGGCGATCAGGCCCAGGGCCGCCGGATGCAGGCGCTGGCCCGCCGCCAGCGCCACGCAGCCCTGGCTCAGATCCTCGCCGCGCCTGCGGCGGTTGTCTCCGGTGCGCACGCTGCCGGCGGGGATGCGTACATGGTCGGGCGAGGCCGCATCGGCGGGCTCGGTGCGTTCGTGCGCGATCACCGTGTCCAGACCGGGCGGCAGCACGGCGCCCGTCATGATCTTGATGCACTCGCCCGCCCGCACCGTGCCATGCCAGGGCTTGCCGGCCAGGGCCTGGCCGACCACGCGCAGCACCAGCGGGGCGCCGGCCTGCAGCTGGCTGCCGTCGAAGGCATAGCCATCCATGGCGGCGTTGTCATGTGCGGGCACGTCGATGGGGGAGACGATGTCTTCGGCCAGCATGCGGTCCAGCGCGTCGGCCAGCGCCAGTGTTTCCACATCCGCCACCGGGCCCAGGGGCTGCAGCAGGCTGGCCAGCTGGGACAGTGCCTGATCAACGCTCAGGTCCTGGGCGGAGGCGATGGGGGCGGAGGCGGGCTGGAAGGTGGCGGTCATCAGAACGGAATCCGGTGGGGCAAGGCCGGTCACGGCGGCGTCACGGGCACACAGGCCGCGGCCTGCGCCAGGGCCTGCAGCTCCTGCTGCGTGTTGGCGTTGGCAAAGGCCAGCGGGCTGTCGTCCGCGCGATCGAAGAGGGCGGTGGCGCAGCGGTGCTGGCCCGTCCAGGCATCGATCTTGCGGCCGCCCGAACGTATGAAGGACTGCAGGCTATCACGCAGCGATGACCGCATCAGGCAGAACACGGGCTGGGCCCGCAGCCTGGATTGATCTGTATCAAGCGAGCGTTCCCAGCCATGGGCGACGACGATGTCGGCCGCAGGCTGCTGCGCCAGCGCAGCCTGCGCGAGCCGCTGTACAAGGTCCTGGGGGAACAGCGGCGTGTCGCAGGGCACGCAGACCAGCCAGGGTGTCTGGCAATGGGTGAGGCCGCTCAGAAAGCCGGCCAGCGGGCCGGGGTAGTCGGGTTCGGCATCGGGCCAGACCGGGGCACCATAGAGGGCGCCCAGTTGCGCATAGGCCTCGGTATGGCGATTGGCGTTGAGCATCAGATGCCCGACCTGGGGCGCAAGGCGGCTGAGCGCGTGGCCCGCCAGCGGCTGGCCCAGAAAGGGCTGCAGGCCCTTGTCGATGCCGCCCATGCGCATGCCGCGCCCGCCTGCCAGCACGCAGCCCGTGATGTCGCTCAAGGGCAGGGTGTCGGGCAGGGAGGAAACGGGCATGTGTGGCTTGTGATGGAGAAACCGAGGGGAAGGGGAAAGGGAGCCGCGCGCGCCGCGCGGGCTCAGCCGCCGATGTAGCTCATCTCTATGCGCCTGCGCTGCGTGTCCGTGCTGGACGGCAGGCTGGCGCGCAGTTCGGAATAGCGGTCGGTGCGCTGCTGCCAGATGGGGGCCAGCGCGGCTGCCACTTCCTCGTCGCTGGCGCCGCTGCGCAGCAGGCTGCGCAGGTCCCAGCCTTCGGAGGCGAACAGGCACAGGTACAGCCGGCCCTCGGTGGACAGGCGCGCACGGTTGCAGTCGCCGCAAAAGGCGTGGGTGACGCTGCTGATCACGCCGACCTCGCCCAGCGAGGGATCGTGCAGGCCCTGCGCATCGGCATATCCCCAGCGCACGGCGGTCTCGCCCAGGCTGCTGGCCTGCAGCGGCACCAGGGGCAGCTCGGCGCGCAGCCGGGCGATGACTTCGTCGGAGGGCAGGACCTCGTTCATGCGCCAGCCGTTGGTCGCGCCCACGTCCATGTATTCGATGAAGCGCAAGGTCACGCCGGTACCCTGGAAGTGGCGCGCCATAGGCAGGATCTGGTCCTCGTTGGTGCCGCGCTTGACCACCATGTTGACCTTGATGTTGCCCAGGCCTGCCGCCTGGGCCGCCTCGATGCCGGCCAGCACGTCGGAGACCGGAAAGTCCACGTCGTTCATGCTGCGGAACACCGCGTCGTCCAGCCCGTCCAGGCTGACGGTGACGCGGTTCAGGCCGGCTGCCTTGAGCGCCCGGGCCTTGCGCGCCAGCAGCGAGCCGTTGGTGGTCAGCGTCAGGTCCAGCGGATGGCCGTCGGGCGTGCGCAGGGCAGACAGCTGCTCCACCAGCGTTTCCACGTTCTTGCGCAGCAGCGGCTCGCCGCCGGTCAGGCGGATCTTGCGCACGCCATGCTGCACGAACAGGCGGGCCGTGCGCGTGATCTCCTCGAAGCTCAGCAGCGAGCCGTGCGGCAGGTAGCGGTAGTTCTTGTCGAAGACTTCCTTGGGCATGCAGTAGCTGCAGCGGAAGTTGCAGCGGTCGGTGATGCTGATGCGCAGGTCGCGCAGCGGCCGGCCAAGCCTGTCACGCAGATCGCCGGTGGGCGCCTGCAGCAGTCTTGGCACGGTGGCCGGGCGAGTCGGGGCGCGCTCGTCGACCAGGGGGATCACTCGTTCTGCCATGCCCGCGATTTTGCCCGAATGCCTATGTCCAGGCTCTGCGCAAGCCTGCAGATCTTGATCTGCGTCTAGACGCAGCGCGCTCCATCCACCTCGATGCAGGTGCCGCTGATGAAGGCCGCCTCGTCGCTGGCCAGATACAGCGCGGCATTGGCCACGTCCAGCGCCGTGGAAAAGCGGCCCAGCGGAATCGTCGCCCGAAAGCGCGCGCGGCGCTCCTCGTCCACGGGGCCGCCGGCAAACTCGGCGGCCAGGCCGGTGTCGGGGTTGAAGACGGGGTTGATGCAGTTGACGCGGATGTTCTCCGGGCCCAGTTCCGCGGCCATGGACTTGCTGGTCACGATGACGGCGCCCTTGGAGCCGTTGTACCAGGTCAGCCCCGGGCGCGGGCGCAGGCCTGCCGTGGAGGCGATGTTGATGAAGCTGCCGCCGCCGGGGCGGCCATCGGCCATCGGCGGATTGGCGCGCATGGCCGGCACGCCGTGGATGGCCGAGAGATAAATGCTCTTGACGTTGATGGCATAGACCCGGTCGAACTCGGCCTCGCTGACTTCGAGCATGGGACGGTTGCGGTGCGTCCAGCCCGCGTTGTTGACGAAGACATCGAGCCGGCCGTGGGCCTGCAGCGTGGCGGCCACCAGGGCCTTGACCTGTTCGCCCTGCGTCATGTCCGCCTGCACATAGAGCGCGCGGCCGCCCACGGCGTTGATGGCCTGTGCCACGCGCGTGCCGGCCTCGCGGTCGATGTCGTTGACGACGATGTGCGCGCCTTCGGCGGCCAGCCGCATGGCGATGCCGGCTCCTATGCCGCTGCCGGCGCCTGTGACGATGATGGATTTGTCCTGGACACGCATCGGGCTTTGCTCCTCGGTCGGGGGTCAGGCCCCCTGGGTTTCGGTGGTGGCTGTGGTCGCCGGGGTCGGGGTCACGCCGCCTGTGCCGGGCTGCCAGCCCACGAACTGCGGGTAGTAGCGCGCCACGCCGGGGCCATTGAAGTCCCAGCCCAGGCACTGGCCCAGGTGGCGTGGCGGCTGGCTGGGGTCGGCATCGCCAAAGACGCCGGGCACGGACTGGAAGGCTGCCGTGGCCATGTTGAACAGCAGCTCGCGCAGATGCGTGCAGCTGGCCACGCCGCCCAGGTTCTCGTTGATGGCCTTGCGCCATCCGCGCGCCATGCTGCAGCCGACCATTTTCTGCAGGGCCCGCGTGGCCTCGGGGCAGTGGCCCAGCGGATGGGAGTCCATGACGACCTCGATGGCCTGCACCGCCAGGCGGGCATCGACCGTGGTGCGTATCCACATGTGGTGTATGGCCGTGCCGGCCGGCATGTGGCGGCCGCCGCTCAGTTCGATGTCATGGGTCTTGCTGTCGCGCAGCTCGCCTTCGATGTCCCAGAGGCCATCGGCGCGGGCGTAGCTGCGGTAGCGCACGTCGCGTTCATGCTGGGGCGTGCGGTCGGGAACGGGAGACAAGGGCATGGGGAATTCTTCTTTCTGTCGCGTGCGGCCGGCTGGCGCCGGGCACCTTGCGATTTTCCGTCATGCGCCAGGATCAGCCATGCCGTATGGCGACGGTCTTCAGCGTGGTGAAGCCATAGAGCGCCTCGAAGCCCTTTTCGCGGCCATGGCCGCTGGACTTGACGCCGCCGAAGGGCAGCTCCACGCCGCCACCCGCCCCGTAGTTGTTGACGAAGACCTGGCCGCAGCGCAGGCGCCGCGCCAGGCGCAGCTGGCGCGCGCCGTCACGGGTCCACAGGCCGGCCACCAGGCCGTAGGCCGTGCCGTTGGCCAGTTGCACGGCATGGTCCTCGTCATGGAAGGGCATGGCGCAGAGCACGGGGCCGAAGATCTCTTCCTGCGCCAGCCGGTGCTCGGGTGGCACGTCGCGCAGCAGGGTGGGCGCCTGGTAGAAGCCGCTGTCGGGCGCATGCTCCACGATCTGGCCCTGCGCCACCACGGCAATGCCTGCCACCTGGGCGTCGGACAGGAAATCCCAGACACGCTGCTGCTGGCTGGCGCGGATCAGCGGACCCAGGTCCAGGTCCATGGCGGCCGGACCCACGCGCAGCGCCTCGAAGGCCTGGCCCAGGCGTTCGAGCAGCGGCTCGTAGATCAGCGAGTCGATCAGCACGCGCGAGCCTGCCGAGCAGGTCTGGCCGGCGTTCTGCACGATGGCGTTGACGATGGCCGGCACGGCGGCGTCCAGGTCCGCGTCCGCGAACACGATCTGCGGACTCTTGCCGCCCAGCTCCAGCGTGACGGGGCAGTGCCGTTCGGCCGCAGCCTGCTGGATCAGCGTGCCCACGCCGGGGCTGCCCGTGAAGCTCAGGTGGTCCACTCCTGGATGGCGCGCCAGGGCCTCGCCCACCTCGTGCCCCAGGCCGGTGACCACGTTGAAGGCGCCTGCCGGAAAGCCGACCTCGGTGGCCAGCCGCGCCACGCGCAGCACGGACAGGCAGGCGTCTTCCGAGGGCTTGACCACGCAGGTATTGCCCGCGGCCAGCGCCGCGCCCACGCTGCGGCCCAGGATTTGCATGGGGTAGTTCCAGGGGACGATATGGCCGGTCACTCCGTGGGGCTCGCGCCAGGTCAGGGCGCTGTAGCCTTGCTGATAGGGCAGGGTCTCGCCGTGCAGCTTGTCGCAGGCGCCTGCATAGAACTCGAAGTAGCGCGCCAGCGCCAGCGCATCGGCGCGGGCCTGGCGCGTGGGCTTGCCGCAGTCGCGCTGCTCGATGGCCGTGAGTTCATCGGCATGCTGCAGCACGCTGCCCGACAGGCGCATCAGCAGGCGCCCGCGTTCGGCGGCCGAGAGCTTGCTCCAGACGCTGTCCTGGCATTCGCGCGCAGAGCGCACGGCCAGGTCGATGTCCTGGGGCGAGCCGCGTTGGAGCTCGTCGAAAGCCTGCCCGTCCGACGGGTCCAGCACGGGGATCGTGCGTCCCGATTCCGTAGGCACGGACGCATTGCCGATGTGGTGGTATTGCATGGAGCCCGATTGTGGGGCGCCCGGGACGCTTGTCCAGTCCCGGGCGTTGCAGCGCGCCTGCCTACTGCGCAGGCCAGCCCGCGTCGCGCAGGCCTTGGCGGTCCAGCACCTCCATCTTGCCGCGCCGCAACTGCAGGCAGCCGGCCAGTTGCAGCTCCTGCAGGATCTGGTTGGTGGTCTGGCGTGACAGGCCCAGCATGCGCGCCAGCTGCTCCTGGGATACATCCAGCTCGCGCCGCCAACGCTGGCGGCCCTGGCCGTCGGGCTGCCACTGGTCAAAGCCTTCGGCCATGCGCACCAGGCGCCGCGCCAGGCGCTGGGGGGCCGGCAGCAGCGTGTGCTCTTCCAGCGCCACCAGGCACACGCGCAGCTTGTCCGTCAGCAGTAACGCTAGCGCTTGCCAGTGTCCGGGGTGGGCGGCCAGCCACTCCATCAGCGGTGCCTGGGGCACGTGAAGCACGATGCAGGCCGTGGCGGCCTGGGCATCGTGCGTGCGTTGTGCGCCATCGAACAGGGCAATCTCTCCCAGCCACATCGGCGGCTCCACCAGGGCCAGCAGCGCCGTGCGGGCCTGCTCGCCGCAGGCGGCCGTGCCCGAGATGCTGAGGGCGCCACGCGCCACCGCGTACAGGCCACAGGGCGGGTCGCCCCGGCGAAACAGCCAGTCGCCTGCGGCCAGCGTGCGGGGCTGGGCCAGTGCCTTGAGCTGCGCGGCCAGCTCTGGCGGCAGGGCGTGGAACCAGCGGCCTGCCTCGACGGTGGCCCAGAGATCGGCCATGCCCGGCGGACCGGCCACTGCGCGGCGCCGTACGCCGCGCGTGGCGGCGGCAGTTGCCGTGGCTGCCGGAGCTGCCGGTGCGGGTAAGCCCGAGGTGTGCGATGAGGCTTGTGTCGGATCCATGACAGACGCCAATCCTTGATGACACCACCATGGTTGCGCAACATCCACTGCCGGTGCAGCCTATGAAAACCCTCATCGACCAACTGTCCCAGTACGCGGACTATCACCGTGATCCACGCAACATCCTCACGCACTTCTTTGGCGTGCCGCTGATCATGTGGGCCGTGGTGATCCTGCTGGCACGTCTGCAATGGGCGATGCCATTGGGCGACGGCCTGCCTGCCCTGCCGCTGAGCCTGGCCTTGCTGGCGGCGCTGGCGGCAGGCATCTACTACTGTTTGCTGGACCTGCGCTACGGCATTGCCATGGCTGTGGTGCTTGCCCTGATGCTGGCCTTGGCACAGCCCATCGCCATGCTGCCGTTGGGGGCTTGGCTGGGATGGGGGCTGGGCATCTTTGCCGTGGGCTGGGTGATCCAGTTCGTGGGCCACTACTACGAGGGCCGCAAGCCAGCCTTCCTGGACGACATCCTGGGCCTGGTCATCGGACCCCTGTTCGTGCTGGCCGAGCTGGGCTTTGCACTGGGCCTGCGCCGCGAAGTGCAGCATGCGGTGGAGCAGCGCAGCGGCCCCGTGCGCCGGCGCGCGGGCGGGGCACACGCCTGAGACCGGGCGCTGCAAGCTTGGCGCAGGCTTGCGCCCTTAGCATGGCGGGCGTTCCTGCGGAGCCATCCGTGGGGGCGTGTGCCTGCGCCTAAAATCACGCTGCTATCCCCTGCGGGGGCTCTTTCGTTTCAACTCTGCTTATCCATCATGTCTTTCGACAAAGTCACACCGGGCAAGAACGCTCCTGAATCCTTCAACGTCGTGATCGAGATCTCGGCCAACTCCGATCCCATCAAGTACGAAGTGGACAAGGAAAGCGGCGCCGTCTTCGTGGACCGCTTCATGGGCACGGCCATGCACTACCCGGCCAACTACGGCTATGTGCCCCAGACGCTGTCCGGCGACGGCGATCCGGTGGACGTGCTGGTGATGACGCCCTTCCCGCTGCCCCCGGGCGTGGTCGTGGCCTGCCGCCCCATCGGCATCCTGCTCATGGAAGACGAGTCCGGCGTGGATGGCAAGGTCCTGGCCGTGCCCACGCAAAAGCTGCTGCCCGCCTACGACAAGATCAACACGCTGGAAGACATCCACGAGATCACCCTCAAGCAGATCCAGCATTTCTTCGAGCACTACAAGGACCTGGAAAAGGGCAAGTGGGTCAAGGTTCTGGGCTGGAAGGGCGTGGACGAGGCCAAGAAGGAAGTCGTGGACGGCATCGCCAACTACAAGGGCTGATCCCTTTCACTCCCGTCGAGGGAGTCTCAACTGCGCTGAGGTAAATGCCCGCTTCGCAGTTGATACAATTTGAAACGCACCCGGTGCCTAGGCGCCGGGTGCGTTTTTTGTTTTGTCATGGATCAGGGTTTGGACAGATCAATCAGGCGCTGATGGGGACATCGGCCCGGGAGCGAGCAAATGAAGGTGGCAGATTGGCGCATGGGCACGAAGCTGGGCATGGGATTCCTCATCATGGTCCTGTTCTCGGCGGTTCTGGGGGCGGTAGCCTGGTTGCAACTGGCGCAGATGCACCGCAACGCATTGCATTTGTCGGATGTGGCCCTGCCCAGCATGTTCCATGCGGGCGCCATGCGATCCGAATACAACCGCCTGCGCCGCCACGAGGCCGGCATTGCCTCCGCGCGCAGCCTGGCCGAGGTCGATGGCTTTGCCAAGCAGGTGCAGGACCGGCTGCAGACCATTGGCGAGCATGAGACGGCCCTGCGTTCGCTGATCGACCAGCAGGCCTTGCGCGCGGCCTTCGACGACTACCTCGGCTTCAAGCAACAGTTCCTGGCCATGCATGCGCGATTGCTGGAGCGTGCGCGCGCCGGCAACTATTCCACCACCGAGGAGCAGGCCTTCATGGCCGACGAGATGGGGTTGATGTTCGCCGGCGAGTCCGAGGCGCAGTTCGGCAAGCTGGCCGAAAGCGCCGGCCGCCTGCTGACCCTGCAGCGCGAGGCGGGCGAGCAGGCGCGGCAGCAGGCGCAGGCAGGCTTTGACCTGGCCCGCATCTGGGTGCTGGGCACGCTGGCCGCGGTGGTGGCGATTGCGGCCCTGGTGGGCTGGGCCATCACGCGTGCTGTCACCGGCCCGGTGGCCCAGGCCGTGGCCGTGGCGCGCAATGTGGCGGCCGGCCATCTGGAAAAGCCGGTCACCAGCCGGCGCCGGGATGAAATGGGCCAGCTCATCAACGCACAGGAGGACATGCGCCGCAAGCTCGCCGAGCTGGTGGGCGATGTGCGCGGCAATGCGCACGGCGTGGCGCTGGCCGCTGGCGAGATCGCCCAGGGCAATGCGGACCTGTCGGCGCGCACCGAAAGCCAGGCCAGTGCTCTGGAAGAAACCGCGGCCTCCATGGAGCAGCTGGGCGCCACCGTGCGCCAGAACGCGGACAACGCGCGCCAGGCCAACCAGATGGCTGCCTCCGCCTCGGGCATTGCCGCGCGTGGCGGCGAGGTTGTGGCCCAGGTGGTGGACACCATGAAGGGCATCAACGACAGCAGCCGCCAGATCGCCGACATCATCGGCGTGATCGACGGCATTGCCTTCCAGACCAATATCCTGGCGCTGAACGCCGCCGTGGAGGCGGCCCGCGCTGGCGAGCAGGGCCGGGGCTTTGCCGTGGTGGCCGGCGAGGTGCGCACGCTGGCCCAGCGCAGTGCCGAGGCGGCCAAGGAGATCAAGGCCTTGATCCAGGCCAGCGAGCAGCGTGTGGAGCAGGGCACGCAGCTGGTGGACAAGGCCGGCGAGACCATGTCCGAAATCGTCGCCGCCATCCGGCGCGTGACCGACATCATGGGCGAGATCAGCGCCGCCAGCAGCGAGCAGAGCGCGGGCGTGGCCCAGGTGGGCGATGCCATTACGCAAATGGACCAGGCCACCCAGCAGAACGCCGCCCTGGTCGAGCAAAGTGCGGCCGCTGCCCAGTCGCTGCAGCAGCAGGCGCGGGCCATGGTGGCATCGGTATCGGTGTTTCGCACGGCGCCGGAAGACTCGACAGCGGTCCCCGAGGTGGCTGAGACCGCCAAGGCGGCCGTGGCGGTGCCGCGCGCAACGGCGGCCGCCCCTTTGGCATCACCGCCGGTCCTGGCGCCCATCGCAGCCCGGCCAGCGAAACATGCCACGCCAGCCCAGGTCAGCAGGACCGCAACCGCCGACGACGAGGAGTGGGCCGCGTTCTGAGGCCTTGCCCGCAGCTGCGCCCCATCCTCTGGCGGCCCCATGCCCTGCATGGGGCCGCTTTCTTTTTGCGTGCTGCGTTGAGCTTGCTCACGCCGGGTGGCAGGAGGCTGTGGCGCAAATCCTCCAGTGAAGGTTTCTGCCTACTGCAAGTACCTGAACTTGTCCTGAACAATGCTTGGATACTGGCAGAATGTAAATAGATGTAGTCCTATTCTTACAGATTGAGGAACGGCCGCTCCTGGCCTCGTTCGCTCGGAACGAAGGGATATCCCATGATTACCTTGTTCTCATGGCCGCCTGGCCTGGCGGCCATCGGCCATCCAGCAGACCGCGCTCCCGCGGGGTCCCGTCCTCCCCCTCTCCAAGCCTTGCCTGCCAGCTGCCATCGGCCGGTGCGGCTGGCCTGTTTCTGCAAGGTTCGCGCCGGGCCTGGCTGATAGCCTGCCCATGGCGCGAGACAGAGCAAGACGCAACAAGATGACGGGACCTCTACAAGAGAGATGAATGTGAAAAACCTCAAGATTTCAACGCGCATGCTGGGCACCTTCGGCCTGCTGGTGCTGCTGCTGCTGGCCGTGGTGGCCGCGGCCCTGGTGCAACTGCGCTCCATGCGCACCAGCATGGAAGTCATCACCGGCAATGCCATGCCCAGCGTGGAAGTGATCAACCAGATAGGCACCGATGTCGTGCGTACCCGTTTGCTGGAGGTGCGCCACGTCAACAATGATGATGTCGCCTACAAGACCGATTCGGAAAAGCAGCTGGAGCAACTGCAGCGCCGCCTGGCCGAGCGCAAGAAGGCCTACGAGCCGCTGCTGTCCTCCGACGAAGAGCGAAGGCTCTACGCCCAACTGCTCCAGGAACGCGAGCGCTACCAGCAACTGAGCCAGCAGGTGCTGGCGCTGTCACGCCAGGGCGAAAAGGAAAAGGCCCAGGCGGTGCTGGGCGGCGAGTCGCTGAAGCTCTACAACGATTCGTCGAACACGCTGGACCTGCTGGTCAAGCTCAACAGCGATGCGGCCGTGCAGGAAAGCCGCAACGCCGAGGCCGTGTACGGGCGCTCGGTCGTCGTCCTCAGCGTGGCGGCGCTGGCCGCCGTGCTGCTGGCCGTGCTGGCCGGGCTGTGGCTGACGCGCTCCATCCGCACGCCGCTGGCCCATGCGGTCGATGCCGCAGACCGCGTGGCCAATGGCGATCTGGGCGGGACCATTCACATCGACCGCCATGACGAAACCGGCCTGCTGCTGGGCGCGCTGCAGCGCATGCAATCGAGCCTGGTGCAGACCGTGCGCAGCGTGCGCCAGAACGCCGAAGGCGTGGCCTCGGCCAGTGCGCAGATTGCCTCGGGCAATGCCGACCTGTCCAGCCGCACGGAAGAGCAGGCCAGTGCCCTGGAGCAGACGGCAGCCTCCATGGAGGAGCTGGGCTCCACCGTGCGCCAGAACGCCGACAACGCACGCCAGGCCAATCAGCTGGCGCTCAATGCATCCAGCGTTGCGCGCCGTGGCGGCGACGTGGTGGCCGAGGCCGTGGAAACCATGAAGGGCATCAACGACAGCAGCCGGCGCATCGGCGACATCATCGGCGTGATCGACGGCATTGCCTTTCAGACCAACATCCTCGCGCTCAATGCCGCGGTGGAGGCTGCGCGTGCCGGTGAGCAGGGCCGGGGCTTTGCCGTGGTCGCGGGCGAGGTGCGCTCGCTGGCGCAGCGCAGCGCCGAGGCGGCCAAGGAAATCAAGGCGCTGATCACGGCCAGCGTGGAGCGTGTGGAGCAGGGCTCGCAACTGGTGGACCGCGCAGGCACGACCATGACCGAAGTGGTGGCTGCCATCGGCCAGGTCACCGACATCATGGGCGAGATCAGCGCGGCCAGTACCGAGCAGAGTTCCGGCGTCGCCCAGGTCAGCGAAGCCGTCACGCAAATGGACCAGACCACGCAGCAAAACGCTGCCCTGGTCGAGGAAAGCGCGGCCGCCGCTGCCTCGCTGCGCAAGCAGGCGCAGGACCTGGTCGAGGCCGTGGCCGTGTTCCAGCTGCCGCGCGGTGCCATGGACAGCCATGCGCATGTGCCCAACAGGATGGTGGCGCAGGCCGGCGCCGCGCCACGCGCCGCAGCGCAGCCTGTCCGGCCGAACCCGCCGGCCAGCCCCGCACGGCCTGCGGCCTTGGGGGGCGGCGGTGCTGCAGCGGGTGGCGAGACACTGGCCCGCCGGCTTGAACGCGATGCCACGCCTCCCATCCAGCCACGCCCTGGGCCCGCAGCAACAGGCAAGCCGGCTCCGCGCCAGCCCGGTCAGGGCGATGACGACTGGGAAACCTTCTGAGCCTCAGTCCTGGCGCAGCGGGCTGTGCGCCTGCAGCTCCTGCAGGTAGCCGGCCATGCCTTCGCCTTCGCGGTCCAGAAAGCGCGAGATGGCGTCGGCGAAGGACGGGTGGGCAATCCAGTGGGCGCTGGGCGTCACCACGGGCAGCAGCGCCCGCGCCATCTTGTGCTCGCCCTGGGCGCCTCCCTCGAAGTGCGCAATCCCGCGTTCTATGCACCAGGCGATAGGCTGGTAGTAGCAGGCCTCGAAATGCAGGCAGTCCACGCGCTCCAGCGCGCCCCAGTAGCGGCCGTAGGCCGTGCCCTGCGGGATCTGCGGCGTGTCGCGGTCGCAGCTGCCGGCCGAAAGCCGTGCGGCTGCCGCATCGAGTGCGATCAGGCTGCAGGCCATGGGTTGGCCGTCGCGCTCGGCGACGAACATCAGCCAGTTCTCGGGCATCTGGTGCGCCATGGCCTCGAAGAAGGCCGGCTGGAGGTACGGGGCGTTGCCGTGTTCCAGATAGGTGCGTTCGTGGCAGCGATAGAAGAAGGCCCAGTCCTGGGCGCTCATGTCGGGGCCGTGCACTGCTCGAAAGCGCACGCCGGCCTCGTGCACCTTGCGCCGTTCCTGGCGAATCTTCTTGCGCTTTTCCTGGTTCAGCGTGGACAGAAAGTGGTCGAAGTCCCGGTGGCCCGCGCCCCCGGCGTTCTGGTTGCTCCAGTGGAACTGCACGGTGCTGCGCTGCATCCAGCCGTCGGCGTCGCAGGCTGCCAGATCCTCGGCATCGCTGAACAGCAAATGCAGGGAAGACAGCTGCTGCGCCTGGGCCCATTCGCGCACGGCGCGCACCAGGGCCGCACGCAGCAGCGGCGTGCGTGCCAGCAGCCGGCTGCCCGGCACAGGCGTGAAAGGCACGGCGAGCACGCCCTTGGGGTAGTAATCCAGCCCATGCTGGGCGTAGGCGCGCGCCCAGGCAAAGTCGAACACGTACTCGCCATAGGAATGCGCCTTGGCGTAGACCGGGCAGGCGGCGACCAGCTCGCCGCCCTGCCAGAGCGTGACCACGCGGGCGGCCCAGCCGGTTTGCGGCACGGCGCTGCCGCTGGATTCCAGCGCGCTCAGGTACTCGTGGCGCATGAAGGGGGTGGGCGCAGCCTGCGATGCCAGCAGAGCATTCCAGGCCTGGGCATCGAGCTGCTGCACGCTGTCCAGCACGCGGGTGATAATTGCGGTTTCAGCCATGCCATTCCTTGCAGGCCCGTGTGACGCGCGCTGCCGCCTTGCGCTGTGGGGTGGCCTTGTCGGCCCTGTTGGCTCCATTGCATTCCATGACGCTCTCCATCTGCACTGCCCAGCTCAACTTTGTCGTGGGCGATCTGCCCGGCAATGTCCAGAAAATCATTGCCGCAGCCCGTGAAGCTTATGCCACGGGAGCGCGCTTGCTGCTGACTCCCGAGCTTGCCCTGTGCGGCTATGCGGCCGAAGATCTCTATCTGCGTCCCGCCTTTCTGGACGCCTGCGATCAGGCCGTGCAGCAGCTGGCGCTGGAGACCGCGCAATGGCCGGGCCTGGCGCTGGTGCTGGGCCATCCCTGGCGCGACCCCGGCGCTGGTGGCGCGTTGCGCAATGCAGCCAGCGTGCTGCGCGACGGGCGCGTGGAATGCAGCTACGCCAAGCAATGCCTGCCCAACTACGGCGTGTTCGACGAGCAGCGCTACTTTGTGGCCGGCCAGTCGCCTTGCGTGGTCGAGGTCCAGGCAGTTCGCGTGGGCTTGCTGATCTGCGAGGACGCCTGGCATCCCGGGCCGGCAAGCGCGGCTGCCGCGGCGGGTGCGCAATTGCTGGCCGTGATCAATGCTTCGCCCTTTCATGAGGGCAAGCAGGCCGAACGTGAAGCCACGCTGGCTGCACGTGCGCGTGAGACCGGCCTGCCCCTGGTCTACGCACATCTGGTCGGTGGCCAGGATGAAATTGTCTTCGATGGCAGCTCTTTTGCCGTGCACGCCGACGGCAGCATTGCCGCACGCGCGGCGGCCTTTGCCGAGGCGCTGCCGTTGGTGGAAGTGCGTGCCGGCGCGCAGGAATTGACGCTGGCCGCCGATGTGCAGCCACCGGTGGAGCACCTGCCGGCGCTGTGGTCCGCCCTGGTGCTGGCCGTGCGCGACTACGTGGGCAAGAACCGTTTCCCCGGCGCGCTGCTGGGCCTGTCGGGCGGGATCGACTCTGCCCTGGTGCTGGCGATTGCGGTCGATGCGCTGGGCGCGGACAAGGTGCACACGGTGATGATGCCTTCGCCCTATACGGCGGACATCAGCTGGATCGATGCGCGCGACATGGCCGAGCGTGTGGGCGTGCGCTATGACGAAATCTCCATCGCGCCCCAGTTCGAGGCCTTCAAGGCTGCCCTGGCCCCGGCCTTCGCGGGCCGCGCCGAGGACACGACCGAAGAGAACCTGCAGGCCCGCATCCGCGGCACCTTGCTGATGGGCCTGTCCAACAAATTCGGCTCCGTGGTGCTGACCACCGGCAACAAGAGCGAGATGTCCACCGGCTACTGCACGCTCTATGGCGACATGGCCGGCGGCTTTGCCGTGATCAAGGACGTGCTCAAGACCGAGGTTTTTGCGCTGGCGCGCTGGCGCAATGCCAACGATCCGTTCGGCACGGGGCTGGACCCCATTCCGGATCGCATCATCACGCGCCCGCCCAGCGCCGAACTGCGCCCGGACCAGAAAGACCAGGACAGCCTGCCCGCTTATGAGGTGCTCGACGCCATCGTGCGCCGATACATGGAAAATAACGAAAGCATCGCCTCCATCGTGGCCGACGGATATGCCGGCGCCGATGTGGAGCGAGTGACGCGCCTCATCCAGATCAACGAATACAAACGCCGCCAGGCGCCCGTGGGGCCGCGGCTGACGCGCCGCAGCTTCGGCAAGGACTGGCGCTACCCGATCACCAACCGCTTTCGCGCTTGAAGCACCTGAGGCGGCGGGGTTTCCTGGCCAGCCGTCTTGCCCCGTATTGCATGCACTGAGGAGTTCACCCCATGAAAATGATCACCGCCATCATCAAGCCGTTCAAGCTGGAAGAGGTCCGCGAGGCACTGGCCGACTGCGGCGTCAACGGCCTGACCGTCACCGAGGTCAAGGGCTTTGGTCGCCAGAAGGGCCATACCGAGCTCTACCGTGGCGCCGAGTACGTGGTGGACTTCCTGCCCAAGGTGAAGATCGAGGTGGTGGTCCGCACGGAAGACGTGGACCGCTGCGTGGATGCCATCGTCAACGTGGCCCGCACGGGCAAGATCGGTGACGGGAAGATCTTCGTCACCGCCGTGGAGCGCGTGGTGCGCATCCGTACCGGCGAACTCGACGACGGAGCCATCTGAACCCGGCAGCAGTGCAGGGCGCGCGCGGCGCCCTGGGCTCGACATCCGGATTCCAGCGGCCACCCCTGAACGGGTGGCCGTTTCCGTTTCAGATCACGGCGCGCAAGGGGGCCGTTTCCAGGCCCGTGCCGGCGTTCTGCACCAGGGATTGCAGCAGTGCGGGGATGTCGCTGCCGCTTTCTATCAGTCCCATCTGCCACTCGCCCATGAAGCCATGGCCCACGCAGGTCTGCAGGAACTGCAGCATGCTGTCGTAGTAGCCGTCCACATTGAGCAGGCCGATGGGCTTGTCGTGGTAGCGCAGCTGGCGCCAGGTCCAGACCTCGAACAATTCCTCGAAGGTGCCTATGCCGCCGGGCAGGGCGACGAAGGCATCGCTGCGCTCGGCCATCATGGCCTTGCGCTCGTGCATGGTCTGGACGATGTGCAGTTCGTCGCAGGCATGGTTGGCCAGCTCCTTGTCCACCAGCGCCTGCGGGATCACTCCCACGACGCGGCCACCGGCCTGCCGCGTGGCCTCGGCCACCTCGCCCATCAGGCCGCTGCGCCCGCCGCCGTAGACCAACTGGCCGCCGTGCTCGCCAATCCAGCGGCCGGTGGCGCGGGCGGCCTCGATGAATCCGGGCTGGTCGCCGGGGCGCGAGCCGCAATACACACAAATGGAAAACGTGGGATTTGTCATGCAATGAACCGTTGATAGAGAGCCGCCAGCCAGACACCCGTGCACAGCAGCAGCGCCAGTAGCACGGCGGCGCTGCCCATGTCCTTGGCTTGCTTGGACAGGGCGTGCCATTCGGGGCCTATGCGATCGACCACGGCCTCGATGCCGCTGTTGAGCAATTCCACGATCAGCACCAGCAAGACCGTGCCCGCCAGCAGCGAGACCTCGATCCAGCTGCGTCCCAGCCAGAAGGCGGCAGGGATCAGCACGATGGCGGCCAGCGCCTCCTGGCGGAAGGCTTTCTCATTCCATCCGGCACGAAGGCCGGACAGCGAATAACCCGCAGCGTGCCAGACACGGTTCAGGCCCGTGCGGCTTTTCTGGGGATTGACAGGCGTGCTGTCGTTGGACTTGGGTGAAGCGGCGGGCATGCTGGGGAGTGTAGGAGATGCGATGCTGCCTTTGCCGCTCAGCGTTTTTTCCTGGGCGGCGGGGCCTGGTGGATCAGCTGTGTGCCGGCCAAGGCGTCATGCCAGAACTGGCGGCGCGGATGAAGGCGACTGAGCAGGGCCCAGAGTGCCACCCACAGCACCAGCAGCACCAAGGTGGTCAAGGCCGGCACGCCGGTGGAGTAGGCCGCCAGCGGTGGCAGCAGCCAGATCCAGCTCAGCACATAGCGCCGCAGTGCGCGCGGCTGGCTGACGGGCTGGCCTGCAGCATCCACCAGGCGGATGTGCCAGGTCTTCATGGCCAATGTCTGCCCCTTGGACCAGAACCAGACGAAATAGATGCCCAGCACCACGAACATGAAGGCCTGCAGCGCATGGCGGTTGTCCATGGCGTTGCGCGTCTGAGACAAGGTGCCAAACAGATATCCGGCGATGAAGACCACGCCGAACAGCAGCATGCCCTCATATAGCCAGCAGGCCATGCGCCGGGCCAGGCGCGGGGCCATCCGTGGATCGGCGGCGGAGCCGGCTGCCGTGGAGGCGGGGGAGGTGGCGTTCGTCATGCGGGCGTGTCGGGGCGCTGCATCAATGCGAAGGGGCTGCTTCGCCGTGCGAGGGCTGTGGGGTGGCCTCGGCGCCGTCATGCAGTTCCATGGGCGGCAAGGGCATGGGTGTGGCCGAAGGCACTTCCACCGGGGCTGTCTCCACCAGCGCAGGCGGGCGCACGGGATGGGTTTCCACGGCCGAAGGCGGCGCGACCGGTGGAACCGGAGGCGGCGGATTGTAGATGGTGGCTGGTGGAATCTTGGGGGGATTCGGAATGGTGGCCGGTGCCACCGAGGCCGCAGGAATCCGCGCCAGCCGCTTGGGCGCCACGGGCTGTATGGCGTTGGCGGCGCCCTTGACCTTGGGCGCGGCGCGTGCAGCCAGAAGGCGTTTTTCTTCGTCGCTGAGCGCCTGGTAGGCCTCCCACTGGGCTCGCTTGTCCGTGGCAAGGCGGTTGGTCAGGGCGAAATTCAGGCGGGCCTGGCTGCGCTGCTGGGCGCTGAGGCTGGACCAGGTCTGCATGCGGTCGCGCAGCTTTTCCTGCTCCTTTTCGCTGAGCTTGTCCCAGCCTTCGGCCAATGCCATCCAGCGGCGCTTTTGCAGCGCGTCCATCATGGACCAGCGCTCGGAAAGGGGCTCGAGCACCCTGCTTTGCGCAGGCGTCAGCTCGGCCCAGCGTGGGCCTGAGGCCAGGGCCGTGGCGCGCTGGCGCGTGGCTGCGTCGCCATGCAGGGTCTTGGAGGCCGCAATGGTGGCCGGCGACACCGTGCTGGGCGCCAGCCGCACCTGTTGCACGACGCGCCAGCCGGTCCAGGCCAGCGCCATCAACAGCACCGCCGCCAGGATGGCGGCGGGTGATCGGTGGAACGCGGCGCGTGAATCAGTGGGCATGCAGGCAGGCAAGGCGGGTATCAGCGTTCCGTGTTGGTGGCCGAAGTCTTCAGGTACTGGATGAAACCGGGGTCGGCATAGGCGGCAGGGGGCAGGTCATCGGTCAGCAGGGCCGTATCGACCTCGGCAACCTCGGTCAGGCCAATCTGATCGGTCTGCACGTTGACGACCACCAGGCCAATGATGAGGGCCAGCACCGGCACGGCCGAGATCAGCGCGCGCCACCAGGTGCCGCCTTCGTCGCCAGAGCCCAGCGTCATGGTGCCACCCTGAGCCTGGGTTGCGCTGGCAGCCTGCACGGGCGCAGCGCGCAGTTCGCGCCGGCGAACGGACAGGGCGCGCTCGCGCCCAGCGCGCAGCCGCTCGGTGATGTCGTATGGCAGCAACGCCTCGCCGTCACCCAGGCGCGCGGTGATCCGGCGTGCGATGCGGTCGGCCGCCATTTCGCTGTGGAGAGTGAGAGTGGGCGCAGTCTTCATAGCTCGATTCCTTTGGCCTTCAGTGCCTTGCTCAATGTCTGGATGGCGCGGAAACAATGTGTTTTTACACTTCCTTCGGAACACCCCATCGCGGCAGCGGTCTCCGCAACGTCCATCTCTTCCCAATAACGCATCAGGAATGCTTCGCGTTGACGCGCCGGCAGCTCCTGTATCTCTTTTTCAATGCTTTGCAAAATCTGCGCCCGCTCGGTCAGATCCTCGGCGCTGCGGGCGGTTTCGCCGTTCTGTGCGGAGTCGGCGTAGGTCTCGAGCCAGTCGAAGTCCGCATCGTCGCCGGCCGAGGCCTCCAGATCGCTCATGCGGGTGAAGAGGGCGTTCTGCGTCTTTTGCCTGCGAAACCAGTCCAGGGTGCTGTTGGACAGGATGCGCTGGAAGAGCATGGGCAGCTCGGTGATGGGCTTGTCGCCATAGTGCTGCGCCAGCTTGAGCATGCTGTCCTGCACGATGTCCAGCGCCGCCTCCTCGTCCCGGACGTGGAAAAAGCTGCGCTTGAAGGCACGCTTTTCTACGCTTTTGAGGAAGTCGGATAGTTCTTGCTCGGTTGCCAAAAGGAACGCAGGCCCGGATGAGGGGCTCGTTGAGGGGGGCTGAACGGACGCGGGACCCGATTATCGCACCGCAGTGTCAATTTTTTTCGCACGATGGCGCACAGGCTTGTTGCAGTGCGATAATGTCTGCTGCAATTCAAAAAGGCAAACGGGTCACGGTCCGGCGTTTACTCACTCGCCCATGTCTGTTGGTCCTAAGTCCCGCACCGGCCTCACAAGGGCTTCAGGCAAGGGGCACCCAAGGTTTTTCGTTAGAGAAATTCACAAAGGTTGATCATGGAAATTTCCAAAGCCGAGTACTCCAGCGCGGCAGCAGCGGCGTCGCAGTCCCATGCATCCCAGGAGCTGATGGGCTCCGAGATCCTCGTCAAGTCCCTGCAGGCCGAAGGCGTCAAGCAGCTTTGGGGCTATCCGGGCGGTGCGGTCCTGTACATCTACGACGCCCTCTACAAGCAAGACACCATTCAGCATGTGCTGGTGCGCCACGAGCAGGCGGCTGTGCATGCGGCAGACGGTTTTGCCCGTGCCACGGGTGAAGTCGGCGTGGCACTGGTGACCTCGGGTCCCGGCCTGACCAACGCCGTCACCGGCATTGCCACCGCCTACACCGATTCCATTCCTCTGGTCGTGATCAGCGGCCAGACCTCGACGGCCTACATCGGCACCGATGCATTCCAGGAGTGCGACACCGTCGGCATCACCCGCCCCATCGTCAAGCACAACTTCCTAGTCAAGGATGTGCGCGAGCTGGCGGACACCATGAAGAAGGCCTTCCACATCGCGCGCACCGGCCGCCCCGGCCCCGTGGTGGTGGACATCCCCAAGGATGTGTCCTTCAAGAAGGCTCTCTACACCGGTTACCCCGAAAAGGTGGAGATGCGCTCCTACAACCCGGTGCGCAAGGGCCATGCCGGCCAGATCCGCAAGGCGCTGCAGTTGCTGCTGGCTGCCAAGCGTCCTTATATCTACACGGGTGGCGGCGTGCTGCTGGGCAATGCCTGCAACGAGCTGCGCACCCTGGTGGACATGCTGGGCTACCCGGTCACGCATACGCTGCTGGGCCTGGGTGCCTATCCGGCCAGCGACCGCAAGTTCCTCGGCATGCTGGGCATGCACGGCACCATCGAAGCCAACAACGCCATGCAGAACTGCGATGTGCTGCTGGCCGTGGGTGCGCGCTTTGACGACCGGGTGATCGGCAACCCCAAGCATTTCATGTCGGTGGAGCGCAAGATCATCCATATCGACATCGATCCCTCCTCCATCTCCAAGCGTGTGAAGGTGGACGTGCCCATCGTGGGCGACGTCAAGGAAGTGCTGACCGAGCTGATCTCCATGATCCGCGAGGCCAGCGCCCGTCCCGATGCTGCGGCCCTGGGCCAGTGGTGGGAGACCATCGAAGGCTGGCGCAGCCGCGACTGCCTGCAGTACAGCCGTGGCGACGGCTCGGTCATCAAGCCCCAGTACGTGGTGGAGACGCTGTGGAACATGACCCGCGACGCCGATGCCTACATCACGTCCGACGTGGGCCAGCACCAGATGTGGGCTGCGCAGTACTACCGCTTCGACGAGCCGCGCCGCTGGATCAACTCCGGCGGCCTGGGCACCATGGGCGTGGGCCTGCCCTACGCCATGGGCATCAAGCTGGCCAAGCCTGAATCCGAGGTGTTCTGCATCACGGGCGAAGGCTCCATCCAGATGAACATCCAGGAGCTGGCCACCTGCCTGCAGTACAACACGCCGGTCAAGGTGGTGTCGCTGAACAACCGCTACCTGGGCATGGTGCGCCAGTGGCAGGAGATCGAGTACTCGGGCCGCTATAGCAGCAGCTACATGGACTCGCTGCCCAACTTCGTGAAGCTGGCCGAGGCCTATGGCCACGTGGGCATGCTGATCGAGCGCCCCGAGGACGTGGAGCCCGCCCTGCGCGAGGCCCGCAAGCTCAAGGATCGGACGGTGTTCATGGACTTCCGCACCGATCCCACCGAGAATGTGTTCCCCATGGTGCAGGCCGGCCGTGGGATCACCGAGATGCTGCTGGGAGCTGACGACCTCTGAGCGAGCCCTTGGCCGGGTTCGCCAGGGCCTGTTCCTGCCGCATCTTCTTCAGTAGCCGCCCTCAAGGCGGCAACCCCTTGACGAATCTATTGCCTGCCAAGCCCGACGTTTACCGGCGCCGGGGGAGGGCAGCGAAAAGAGGAATCTTTCTTTCATGAAACACATCATTGCCGTGCTGCTCGAAAACGAGCCGGGAGCCTTGTCGCGCGTGGTGGGCCTGTTCTCGGCCCGCGGCTACAACATCGAATCGCTGACCGTGGCTCCCACGGAAGACGCATCGCTGTCACGCATGACCATTCAGACGAATGGCTCCGAAGACGTGATCGAGCAGATCACCAAGCACCTGAACCGCCTGATCGAGGTCGTCAAGGTCGTGGACCTGACGGAAGGCTCCTATACCGAGCGCGAGCTCATGATGGTCAAGGTCCGCGCCGTGGGCAAGGAACGCGAGGAGATGAAGCGCATGGCCGACATCTTCCGCGGCCGCATCATCGACGTGACCGAAAAGAGCTACACGGTCGAGCTGACCGGCGACCAATCCAAGAACGACGCCTTCCTGCAGGCGCTGGACCGCACGGCCATTCTGGAAACCGTGCGTACCGGCTCCTGCGGCATCGGCCGCGGCGAACGCATTCTGCGCGTTTGATGCGCTGCAACGCACCTGAAACCTGTCCCCTTCCCCTTTCAACCCCTACACACACACGAAGCCTGGAGCCAACATGAAAGTTTTCTACGACAAGGACTGTGACCTGAGCCTGATCAAGGGCAAGACCGTTGCCATCATCGGCTACGGCAGCCAGGGCCACGCACACGCTCAAAACCTGAACGAAAGCGGCGTGAAGGTCGTGGTCGGCCTGCGCAAGGGCGGCGCTTCCTGGGACAAGGTCGCCAAGGCTGGCCTGACCGTCGCTGAAGTCGACGACGCCGTGAAGGCCGCCGATCTGGTCATGATCCTGCTGCCGGATGAGAACATCCCCGAGGTCTACAACAACAACGTGGCCCCCAACATCAAGCAAGGCGCCACGCTGGCCTTTGCCCACGGCTTCAACATCCACTACAACCAGGTTGTGCCGCGCGCCGATCTGGACGTGATCATGGTCGCCCCCAAGGGCCCTGGCCACACCGTGCGCTCCGAATACCTCAAGGGCGGCGGCGTGCCTTCGCTGATCGCCGTATACCAGGACAAGTCCGGCAAGGCCCGTGACCTGGCCCTGTCCTATGCCATGGCCAACGGTGGCGGCAAGGGCGGCATCATCGAAACCAACTTCAAGGAAGAAACCGAGACCGACCTGTTCGGCGAGCAGGCCGTTCTGTGCGGCGGCGCGGTGGAACTGGTGAAGATGGGCTTCGAGACCCTGACCGAAGCCGGCTACGCTCCCGAAATGGCCTACTTCGAGTGCCTGCATGAGCTCAAGCTCATCGTGGACCTGATGTACGAAGGCGGCATCGCCAACATGAACTACTCGATCTCGAACAACGCCGAATACGGCGAGTACGTGACGGGTACAGAAGTCATCAACGACAAGTCGCGCGAAGCCATGCGTGCTGCCCTCAAGCGCATCCAGACCGGCGAATACGCCAAGATGTTCATCCAGGAAGGCCGCACCAACTACCCGAGCATGACGGCCCGCCGCCGCATGAACGCCGAACACGCCATCGAAAAGGTGGGCGGCCAGCTGCGCGCCATGATGCCCTGGATCTCCAAGAACAAGCTGGTTGACCAGAGCCGCAACTGAGATTGCTGCATTCCATCTTGCATGGGTCGCGCATGCGGCCTACGCAAGGTGCAGGACAAGGCCACCCCGACGGGTGGCCTTTTTCGTGCAGAGAAGGGGGGCGGTGCGCAGGTACACTGACCCTTTCGGGGCGGCACTGTCCGCTCCCTTAGAATACTATCGTTTTAATAGCCGCTCACGCTTGCGTGCGCTGTGCTGGAGGCCGGATTGATGCAAAACCACAATGAGTCCAACGAAATCGAAGGCGTGGTGGTGCGCAAGCGCCGCAAGGGTATCTACATCCTGCCCAACCTGTTCACGCTGGCTGCGCTGTTCGGTGGCTTCTACGCCATCGTGATGGCCATGAACGGCCGCTTCGAACTGGCTGCTGCAGGCGTGTTCTGCGCCATGGTGCTCGACAGCCTTGACGGCCGTGTGGCACGCATGACCAATACGCAGAGCGCTTTCGGGGAGCAGATGGATTCGCTGTCAGACATGGTGTCCTTCGGCGCCGCTCCCGCCTTGATCGCCTATGAGTGGGCGCTCAAGGGCATTGGCCGCTGGGGCTGGATTGCAGCCTTCGTCTATTGCGCCTGCGCTGCGCTGCGGCTGGCGCGCTTCAACGTCAACACCGGCACCGTGGACAAGCGCTGGTTCCAGGGCCTGCCTTCGCCCGCCGCTGCAGCGCTGGTCACCGGCTTCATCTGGCTGCTGGACGAGGCGGGCCTGCTGCGCGGCCAGGATGCCTGGCTGAGCTGGACGCAGATCACCTGGATCATGTTCTTCCTGACGCTGTACGCGGGCCTGACCATGGTCACCAACGTGCCTTTCTACAGCTTCAAGGACGTGCATTTCAAGAAGAGCGTGCCCTTTGCGGCCATCGTGCTGATCGCCCTGGGCATCGCCATCATCAATATCCATCCGCCCATCGTGCTGTTCGGCGTGTTCCTGCTCTACGGTTTCTCGGGCTACGGCGTCTATGCATGGCGCAAGGCCAAGGGCCAGCGCACCAGCGTCATCAGCACCTCGACCGATGAGCCTGAAGAGCGCGGCCTGCACAAATGATGCGCCGCAGCATCTTCACAGCGCCTGAGAACCTGTGCTAAAGTGACCCGCATGCAATACCTGTCGCTAGCTCTACTACTGATGTCCCACGGGCAGAGACAGTAGCGCGCGCGTACATTCCTACTTTCACGGCCCGTTTGCACCAGCGACGGGCCGTTTTGCGTTTGTGGGGTCGCTGGAGCAGGTGGGTCTTGTTTTTACCTAGACGATAGAAAGCACTTCAGCCATGTTGCAAAACCCTTCGACCAAGTACCGTCCGTTCGCTCCGGTCCGCCTGCAAGACCGTCGCTGGCCCGATGCGGTGATCACCCAGGCCCCGGTCTGGTGCAGCGTGGACCTGCGCGATGGCAACCAGGCGCTGATCGAGCCCATGGACATCGATCGCAAGATGCGCATGTTCGAGCAACTGGTGAAGATTGGCTTCAAGGAAATCGAGGTCGGCTTTCCTTCCGCGTCCCAGGTCGAGTTCGACTTCATGCGCAAGCTCATCGAGGAAAACCGCATTCCCGATGACGTGACCGTCCAGGTGCTGACCCAGGCCCGTGAGCACCTCATCCGCCGTACCTTCGAGGCGCTCGAAGGCGTGCCCCGGGCCATCGTCCACCTCTACAACGCCACCGCGCCCGTGATGCGCCGCGTGGTATTGAACATGAGCGAGGACGAGATCGTCGAGCTGGCCACCACCAATGCCCGCATGTTCAACGAGATCGCTACCGGCTATCCCCAGACGCAGTGGACCTTCCAGTACTCGCCCGAGATGTATTCGGACACCGAGCTGGAGTTTTCCAAGCGCGTCATCGATGCGGTCACCGATGTATGGCAGCCCACGCCCGAGCGCAAGTGCATCATCAACCTGCCCACCACTGTGGAGCACTCCACGCCCAACATCTTCGCCGACATGGTGGAGTGGACGCATCGCCACATCCAGCGCCGCGACTCCATCGTGCTGTCCGTGCATCCGCACAATGACCGCGGCACGGGCACGGCCACAGCCGAGCTGGCGTTGATGGCCGGTGCGGACCGCCTTGAAGGCTGCCTGTTCGGCAATGGCGAGCGCACGGGCAACCTCGATGTGGTCAACGTGGCGTTGAACATGTACATCCAGGGCGTGTCGCCTGGCCTGGATTTCTCCGATATCGACGGCATCCGCAGCACGGTCGAGCATTGCAACCAGCTGCCCGTGCATCCGCGCCATCCCTATGTGGGCGATCTGGTCTACACCTCGTTCTCGGGCTCGCACCAGGATGCCATCAAGAAGGCCTTCGCCGATCGCAAGGACGGCGACATCTGGGACATGCCCTATCTGCCCATCGACCCCAAGGACCTGGGTCGCAGCTACGAGGCCGTGATCCGCGTCAACAGCCAGTCCGGCAAGGGCGGCATCGCCTATCTGCTTGAAAGCGAGTATGGCCTCCAGTTGCCGCGTCGCCTGCAGATCGAGTTCAGCCAGGTGGTGCAGCGCGAGATGGACGCCAGCGGCAAGGAGCTGGCCGCGGCCGACCTGTGGGCGCTGTTCCAGCGCGAGTACGGCCTGCAATCCGTGCAGGCGCCGCATTACCGCCTCAGCGAGAACGACGGCGTGGTCAGCCTGTCGGCCGATCTGTCCGTTGACGGCGGCAAGCGCACGGTCGAGGCGCAAGGCACGGGGCCCATCGATGCCTTCGTGCAGGCGCTGAGCGAGCACAGCGGCCGGGCCGTGCGCGTGCTGGACTACAACGAGCATGCCATCGGCGAGGGTGCCAATGCCAAGGCCATTGCCTACGTGGAACTGCGCGTGGACGAGTTGCACGTGTGCTACGGCGTTGGGGTTGATGCGAATATCGTCTCCGCTTCGTTCCGGGCCATCATGTCGGGCTTGCAGCGCGTGCCCTCTGCCGAGAAGGTGACGGTGCAGGAGGCGGTTGCCGCTTAAATTCCATTGCCTAGCCGGTGCAGCCACAAGCGCACCGGCTTTTTTCATCACCTGCCCGTGGGCAGGAGATTCGCATCCACAAGAAAGACGAGACTCCCATGACCGACCAATTGATCATTTTCGACACCACCTTGCGTGACGGCGAGCAGTCGCCCGGTGCCTCCATGACCCGCGACGAAAAGCTGCGCATTGCGCGCCAGCTCGAGCGGCTGAAGGTCGATGTGATCGAGGCCGGTTTTGCGGCGAGTTCCAATGGCGACTTCGAGTCGGTGCAGGCCATTGCGCGCGCCATCAAGGACTCCACCATCTGCTCGCTGGCCCGTGCCAATGACCGCGACATCGCCCGTGCGGCCGAGGCCCTCAAGGACGCCAGCCGCGCGCGCATCCACACCTTCATCGCCACCAGTGCGCTGCACATGGAGAAAAAGCTGCGCATGACGCCCGAGCAGGTGCTGGAGCAGGCGCGCCAGTCGGTGCGATTTGCGCGCAACCTGATCGCCGACATCGAGTTCAGCCCCGAAGACGGCTACCGCAGCGACCCGGACTTTCTGTGCCGCGTCATCGAGACGGTGATTGCCGAAGGCGCGACCACCATCAACGTGCCCGACACCGTGGGCTACGCCATTCCGGAGCTGTACGGCGCCTTCATCAAGAACCTGCGCGAGCGCGTGCCCAACAGCGACAAGGCCGTCTGGAGCGTGCATTGCCACAACGACCTGGGCATGGCCGTGGCCAACTCGCTGGCCGGCGTCAAGCTTGGCGGGGCGCGCCAGATCGAGTGCACCATCAACGGCCTGGGCGAACGCGCGGGCAACTGCTCGCTCGAGGAGGTGGTGATGGCCATCAAGACGCGCAAGGACTACTTCGGCCTTGACGTCAACATCGACGCCCAGCACATCGTGGCCGCCAGCCGCATGGTCAGCCAGACCACGGGCTTCGTGGTGCAGCCCAACAAGGCCGTCGTGGGCGCCAACGCCTTCGCCCACGCCTCGGGCATCCATCAGGATGGCGTGCTCAAGGCGCGCGACACCTACGAAATCATGCGTGCCGAGGATGTGGGCTGGAGCGCCAACAAGATCGTGCTGGGCAAGCTCAGCGGCCGCAATGCCTTCAAGCAGCGCCTGCAGGAGCTGGGCGTGGAACTCGACAGCGAGGCCGCGATCAACACTGCCTTTGCGGCCTTCAAGGAACTGGCCGACCGCAAGAGTGAAATCTTCGACGAGGACATCCTGGCCCTGGTGACCGAGCAGGATGCGCATCAGCAGGCCGATCCCTTCCAGTTCATCTCGCTGGCCCAGCAAAGCGAAACGGGTGAGCGCCCACACGCGTCGGTGGTGTTCAGCCGCGATGGCCGTGAGATCAAGGCCCAGTCCGACGGCAATGGCCCGGTCGATGCCTCGTTCAAGGCCATCGAGTCCGAGGTGAAGAGCGGTGCCGAGATGCTGCTGTACTCGGTCAACGCCATCAGCGGCTCCACCGAGAGCCAGGGCGAAGTGACCGTTCGCCTGCAGCGCAGCGGGCGCGTGGTCAACGGCGTGGGCGCGGACCCGGACATCGTCGTGGCCTCGGCCAAGGCCTATCTGAGCGCGTTGAACAAATTACACAGCAATGCAGAGGTCGTGGCTGCGCAGGGGTAAGCACTCGCCTTATAATTTCATTTAAATTATCGAAAAGTCGCACAAGTTATTGTCACAGTGCGACTTTTTCGATTAATGTAAGGTCTAGTCACAAATTCTTGCTGCTTGGAGCATTTCTCATGCCCACCCTACGCCGTGCCCGCCTCGGTCGATTTGCTCAGGTTCTCTCGTTGCTGGCCCTGAGTTGTGCTCTCACTGCCCCGGGCGCGCATGCCGCACCGGCCAAGAAAGTTGCCAAGAAACAGGTGGCCGTGGCCCCTGTCAAGAAGAAGGCCGTGAAGGAGCGCGCCACGGCGGCTCCTCAGGGCAAGCGCGTTGCCAAGAGCGCGCGCCAGCCCAGCCGCGTGGCCGCCCGCAGCGCTGCCAGCCCCATTCGTGCCGTTGCCTACGAGCCACGCCTGTCGTTCGGACAGATGGCCGGGCTGCATGCAGTGGCCGATCCTCTTGATCTCAAGAGCAGCGTGGCCCTGGTCATGGACCAGGACACCCACGAAGTGCTGCTCAGCAAGAACGACCATGCCGTGCTGCCCATCGCCTCGCTGACCAAGCTGATGACGGGTCTGCTGATTTCCCAGGCCCATCTGCCCATGGATGAATCCATCACCATCACGCAGGATGATGTGGATACCGAAAAGGGCAGCAGTTCGCGCCTGGCCGTGGGCACCACGCTCACCCGTGCCGAAATGCTGCACCTGGCCCTGATGTCCAGCGAAAACCGTGCTGCCCATGCGCTGGGTCGCACCTTCCCAGGTGGCCTGGATGCCTTCGTCCAGCAGATGAATGCCAAGGCGCGCCTGCTGGGCATGACCGATACCCGTTACGTGGAGCCCACCGGGCTGTCCAGCCGCAACCAGTCCAGCGCCCGTGATCTGGCCGTGCTCGTGAATGTGGCGCACAGTGATCCACTGGTGCGCGAGTACACCACTTCACCCGGCTATGAAGTGGCCGTGGGCCGCCGCACGCTGCAGTACAACAACACCAACCGCCTGGTGCTGAGCCCGACCTGGGATATCGGCCTGCAAAAGACCGGCTACATCTCCGAAGCGGGTCGCTGCCTGGTCATGCAGGCGCAGGTGGCTGGCCGCAAGATCATCATGGTCTTCCTGGACTCCGCCGGAAAGTTCAGCCGCCTGGGCGATGCCGAGCGCGTACGCCACTGGGTGGAATCCATGGGGCAGGTGGCCGGCGATTCCATGATCCACAAGGTCAAGGGCTGAGTTTCCTCCCCCTCAACAACAAAGGCGCCCTGGGCGCCTTTGTTGTTTTTGATGACCGGTCTTGCTGCTTGCGGATGGCTGCTTGCAGATCAGTGGCTGCTGCGCGCGTAGGGATTGGGGGGCGGGGCTGCAGGGCGGACCGCATTGAAGCCCAGGGCGCCCGAGATCTCCTGCGCGGTGGCCTGGAGCTTGGACAACCAGCTTTCGTCCAGCCGGTCGGCGGGAGCGGAGATGGACAGGCCGGCCACCAGCTTGCCCTGGTCGTCATAGATGCCGGCGGCCATGCAGCGCACACCCAGCTCCAGCTCCTCGTTGTCGCGGGCGACGCCGTGGTGGCGTACCTTGTCCAGCTCGTTTTCCATGTCGGCAAGCCGCGTGATGCTGAAGTGCGTCTTGCCGGGAAGGCCGGTTCGTGTGGCGTAGGCGCGCACCTGCTGCGCATCATCGGCCGCCAGAAACAGCTTGCCATTGGATGTGAGGTGCAGCGGCGCATGGCCGCCGATGGCGCGCACCACCTGCATGCCCGAGCGCTCGCTGTAGGCGCGTTCCACATAGACGATTTCATCGCCCTGGCGCACGCTGAGGCTGACCGGCTGCTGGATCTGCTTGTGCAGCTGGCGCATGGGAATCAGGGCCGCTTCGCGCACGCTCAGGCGGGCCTTGACCAGGTTGCCCAGCTCCAGGAAACGCATGCCCAGCCGGTAGCTGCCCGATTCGGGGCGGTCGACAAAGCGGCCGATGGCCAGGTCGTTGAGAATGCGGTGCGTGGTGGAGGGGTGCAGGCCGGTGCGCTCGCTGATCTCCTTGAGCGATACCGCTTCCTCACGCGAGGCCAACACGTCGATCAACGTGAACATGCGTTCCAGGACCTGGACGCTGGGCTTGGGCGAGGCCGCGTTATCGTCTTTTTTCATGAGGCGCAAGGGGATTTCGGGATTCGGTCATTCTAGCGGCGGGCATGGCTTGGCGGCATATGTGCCGCCTGCAAACAGCGGCCATGTGCATAAGAAATGTCGCTGAAAAGGGCGCGGTGGCGCCATATCAGCGTGGCAGCTGATCCACGCGCTGCCAGCGCTCGTCCACGCGCACTTCATGGGGAAGAAAGCGCGCCTTGTAATTCATCTTCTGGCTGTCGGCGATCCAGTAGCCCAGATAGACATAGGGCAGGCTCATGGAGCGTGCCTGATCGATCTGCCACAGCACGTTGAACGTGCCGTAGCTGGCCTGGTCATCGGGCTCGTAGAAGGTGTAGACGGCGGACAGCCCGTCTTCCAGCACATCGAGGATGGAGACCATCTTCAGCCTGCCGGCTGCGCCGTCGGCCGCCGGTGCGCGGAACTCCACAAGCCGTGAGTTGACGCGGCTTTGCAGCAGGAACTGCGTGTACTGGTCCACGCTGTCGTGGTCCATGCCGCCGCCGCTGTGACGGCTTTGCTGGTAGCGCAGGTACAGCTGGTAATGCTCGTTCGAGTAATGCAGGCGCTGGATCGATGCCGTGAGATCGGCGTGGCGCACGGCGGCGCGGCGCTGGCTGCGGTCCGGGCGGAAATCGTGGACCAGGATGCGCATGGGCACGCAGGCCCGGCAACCATCGCAATACGGCCGGTAGGTGAACATTCCGCTGCGGCGAAACCCCAGGGAGACCAGCTCCGAATAGGCGCTGTTCTGGATCAGGTGGCTGGGCGTGGCCACTTGCGAACGCGCCAGCCGGCCATCCAGGTAGCTGCAGGGATAGGCGGCTGTGGCGTAGAACTGCAGGGCCTGCAGCGGAAGATCGTTCGGGTGCGTCATGGTGTGCTGGCGGCAGCCGGTGATGTGCTGCCGGCGTCACCGGACGGCGGCAGCAACTCGTTCCAGTATACGTTTTCGAATTGCCAGTGCATGGGCGGCAGCTGGCTTTGCTCTGCCACGGTGCGCAGGAACTGGGAGCGGGGCATCTCGCGCGCGCCCAGCGAAGCCAGGTGCTGCGTGGCCTGCTGGCAATCGATTTGCGCGGAGCCTTGGTGCCGGCACAGCGCCACCAGTGCCGACAGTGCGATCTTGGATGCGTCTGTGGCATGCGCGAACATGGACTCGCCGAATACGGCGCGGCCCAGCGCCACGCAGTACAGGCCGCCCACCAGGCGCCCGTCGATCCAGGTTTCCACGCTGTGGGCTGCACCCTGGCGGTGCAGTTCGGTATAGGCGTCGAGAATTTCCTGCACGATCCAGGTGCCATCCTGATCGCGGCGCACCGTTTGGGCGCAGTGCTGCATCACAGCCTCGAAAGCGCTGTCGATGCGGATCTCGCAGCCGGCGGTGGAGCGAAAGCGCTGCAATGTCTTGCGCAGGCTGCGGTGCAGCCGGAACTGCGATGTCTGCAGCACCATGCGTGGATCGGGCGACCACCATAGCGTGGGCTGGCCTTCGCTGAACCAGGGAAAAATGCCCTGGCTGTAGGCGATGCGCAGGTGCGCCGCATCCAGCGTGCCGCCTGCGGCCAGCAGGCCCGGAATCGGGTCGTTGGGGCCCCATGCCGTTTCCACAGGAGGGAAGGCCTGGTGGGGAATGAGCCATGGGAGGGGGTGGGACATGATCGGGTGCGGACTGAAAAATAATGGATTCGTGCTTCTCTGCAGCCGCAGTCTTGCACAAACCATGGTGAAGAGGGTTGCGTGGATGCGAGAGCATCGCCTGGCCGGGGTAAGTGAACCTCCTACGCGGCCTTGTCCCGCCGGGGGACAGCGCCGCCAGGCCGGGTTGGCTATCCTGGGCTTGTCTTCTTGCGGATGCATGGCTTTCGCTGCGAAGACATCGAAGGAGGATGAGCGATGTTTTTCAGCAAAATCTTTGGCGCAAGCCTTGCCGAGCCGCGCTATATCCGTCGCACCCGGGCCTACCTGCAGGAGGCACGCATGGCGATGCTGGAGCACACCATTGCTGCCGAATACTACAAGTCCTCTGCGGACATGTATGCGGAGCGGGCTGCGCGGCTGGAAGAAGAGCTGCGTGCATGGGAAGAGGGCGTGGAGCAAGCGCGCGCTGCGCACGGTGCGCGTCGCGCACATGCCAAGCACGGCAAGCCTGTCACCGTGGAGTCGGCCGCCCCTGCCGCAGCGCCGAGCACGCCGACTGTCGGCATGGTGCGCGCAGCCTGAGCAAACAAAAAAGCCCGCATGCGCTGGCATGCGGGCTTTTTATCTGGCTCCTCAACCTGGGCTCGAACCAGGGACCTACGGATTAACAGTCCGGCGCTCTACCAACTGAGCTATTGAGGAATATGTTGGTGCTGGGCCCTGTGCGATTGCAAGGCCGCTGAAATTTGGCTCCTCAACCTGGGCTCGAACCAGGGACCTACGGATTAACAGTCCGGCGCTCTACCAACTGAGCTATTGAGGAATACGTGTCTATCGACAAAGACCCTGTGCGATTGCAGGGTCTTGAAATTCTTTGGCTCCTCAACCTGGGCTCGAACCAGGGACCTACGGATTAACAGTCCGGCGCTCTACCAACTGAGCTATTGAGGAACAAGACCTAGATTATATGACGTAAAAAACACGTCACAGAAAACTCGGGGAATTTTTTTCAGCAGGCCTGCCGCAGGCCTTCATTCTCAGGGCTCTGGCCTGAACCACAGCCACACCAGCACGCAGCCCATGGACGTCAGCGCCACGGCCTGTACCCAGGCGGGCGGGCGTGTCCACAGCAGGAGGACGGCGCACAGGCTCATCATGGCGCTGGCGCTCCATTTGGCGCGCCGGCTCACGCAGCCACCTCGCGCCCAATTGCGCAGCATGGGCCCGAACAGGCGATGGCGCCACAGCCAGGTGTGCATGCGATGCGAGCTGCGCGCCGCGGCCCATCCGGCCATGAGCACGAACACCGTGGTGGGCAATCCTGGAATGAAGATGCCGGCAATGCCCGTCGCCAGGCTCAGGCAGGCAAACAGCTGCAGCGCCCAGCGCAACGGCGCGGCCGGCATGCGGTGCAGGGGAGGGGGATCATCATCATTGAAGGCCTGCGCCTGCGCCATGCCTGCCTGCGCAGTGGCATCCGGCTGCCGGGCCTGTGCCGCGGGTGTTTGCTGCGCGCCTGTGTCACGGTCCTCTGGGGACGCGGCGGATGACTCTCTGGCGGTGCTGGGCATGCTGCGATTGTGCCAGCGCGGTGTAGCCATGGCGGCCAAGGGGGGCGAGAGGGGGTGATCGGGGGGCGAAGCAGGTGGGTGTGGTCAAGGTGCGCGGTGCGCCCGCTATGCTTGGCGACCCGCATTTCCTGCATCACCGTGCACTGCCATGACTGTACGCACCATATTGAAAATGGGTGATCCGCGCCTGCTGCGCGTCGCCCAGCCCGTGACCGAATTCGACACCGACGAACTGCACCTGCTGCTCAGCGACCTGCTGGACACCATGCATGCCGCCAATGGCGCGGGGCTGGCCGCGCCGCAGATTGGCGTGGACCTGCAGATGGTGGTGTTCGGCTCCGGCCTGCCCAATCCGCGCTACCCCGATGCACCGGTGGTGCCGCGCACCGTGCTCATCAACCCGGTCATCACGCCCATCGGCGAAGACGAACAGATGGACTGGGAAGGCTGCCTGTCCGTACCCGGCATGCGTGGCATGGTGCCGCGCTGGAGCCGTATCCGCTACACGGGCTTCGATGTCTTTGGCGATGCGATCGATCGCACGGTGGATGGCTTTCATGCGCGGGTGGTCCAGCATGAGTGCGACCACCTCTGGGGAAAGCTCTATCCCATGCGCATGCGCGACTTCCGCCAGTTCGGCTTCACCGATGTGCTGTTCCCCGGCATCAGCGCTGCCGAGGATGACTGAGCGGACTTGCGTGCCGCTGTAATTCCAGGATCTTCGGTCAGATCTTTGTATACAAATCGGTAGACAATTTTTCCATGCTGGCGCCGTACAGTGGCACTTCCCGCGAAGGCGGGGATTGTGTGCGTGCGCCTGCCAAGAGCTGCCAAGCAGCCACCGGGCTTCGCGATGCAGGATGCAGGAGAGCGCGGCCTATCGGGTCGGCGGCAAAGGGTGCGCGGGGGCGTGCCTGCCGCCATCCGGCTGCCGCGTACTTGTCCGGCGTTCTGTGAACAAGAGGACAAGGAGACAGCGATGGAAAAAAGTTCTGGCAATGCGCCGGCCCTGGGCGCAGACATCCGCCCGGAGGACGAGCAACTCGGCCTCACGGCCAACACCCTCTATGGTTTGCAGCATGTGCTGACCATGTACGGCGGCATCGTGGCCGTGCCCCTGGTCATGGCCAATGCGGCGGGCATGTCGGCGGCCGACACGGGCCTGCTGATCACGGCCTGCCTTTTCATGGGCGGGCTGGCCACGCTGCTGCAGACGCTGGGCATTCCGTTCTTCGGCTCGCGCCTGCCGCTGGTGCAGGGCGTGTCCTTCTCGGGCGTGGCCACCATGGTCAGCATCCTGCATACGGGCGGCGGCATGCAGGGGGTGCTGGGCGCCGTGCTCTTTGCCTCGGTGTTCGGCCTGATCATTGCGCCCATCTTCTCCAAGCTCACGCGCTTTTTTCCTCCGCTGGTCAATGGCTGCGTGATCACCATCATCGGCCTGTCGCTGATGCCGGTGGCCGCCCACTGGGCCATGGGTGGCAATCCCCAGGCGGCCGACTACGGAAGCATGGGCAACATCGGCCTGGCCGGGCTGTCCCTGGTCATCGTGCTGGCGCTGAGCAAGCTGGGCAACGCCATGATCTCGCGCCTGTCCATCCTGCTGGCCATCGTCATCGGCACGGCGGTGGCGGCCATGATCGGCAAGTCCGACTTTTCCGAGGTGGGCAGCGGTGCGTGGTTCGCCGTGCCCATGCCGCTGCACTTCGGCTGGCCGACCTTCAGCCTGGCGGCGACGCTTTCCATGTCCATCGTGATCCTGGTGACCTTGGTGGAGACCTCGGCCGACATCCTGGCCGTGGGCGACATCGTGGGCACGCGCGTGGATTCGCGCCGCCTGGCCGACGGCCTGCGTGCCGACATGCTGTCCAGCGTGGTGGCCCCGTTCTTCGGTTCGTTCACGCAGAGCGCCTTTGCCCAGAACGTGGGCCTGGTCGCGGTCACGGGCATCAAGAGCCGCTATGTGGTGGCCTTCAGCGGGCTGATCCTGATCGCCTTCGGACTGCTGCCCATCATGGGGCGCATCGTAGCCTGCGTGCCGCCCTCGGTGCTGGGCGGCGCGGGCCTGGTGCTCTTTGGCACGGTGGCAGCCAGCGGCATCCGCACGCTGGCCAAGGTGGACTATCACAACAACATGAACCTGATCATCGTGGCGGCGTCCATCGGCATGGGCGTGCTGCCCATGGTCAAGCCGGACTTCTATCACCACTTCCCGGACTGGTTCGCCACCATGTTCCATTCGGGCATCAGCTCCACTGCGGTGACCGTGCTGCTGCTGAACCTGGTCTTCAACCACTTCAAGCAGGGCAACCCCGAAGAGCCATCGGTGTTCGGCGCCGGATCGGAGCGCGTGCTCAGCGAGGCTGTGCTGTCTGCCCTGGCCGATGGCGACCGGGTGGTCGATGGCAAGCTCTATGACCGCGAGGGCAAGCAAGTGGCCACGGTGTCGGCGCCTGCGTCCGCCATGCACTGATGGCTGCATCCCCGCCTGCCAGCGCATGAACCCGACGAGCCCGCCCTGCACAACAGGGCGGGCTTTTTTTGCGCAATCGGCTCAGACTGCCAGGGCCTGCAAAAGCTCGGTCTCTATGAGCAGCTGGCGCTGGTTGTTCTGCAGCTCCGCACCCTCGATGAGGAAGCTGTCCTCCACGCGCTCGCCCAGCGTGCTGACCTTGGCCAACTGCACGCTCAGGTGGTGCTGGGCCAGGATGCGCGCCACGGTGTAGAGCAGGCCGGCGCGGTCCGTGGCCGAGATGGACAGCAGCCAGTGCTGGGCCTTGTCGTCGGGTCGCAGCGTGACGCGCGGCGCGAAGGGGAAGCTCTTGACGCGGCGCGACAGGCGCCGGGGCGAGGGCTCGCGCAGCGGTCCGCCCTCCATCAGGGCGGCGACCAGATCGTTCTCGACCATGTGCATCAGTTCGCGGTACTGCTCCTGCATGGCGGGCGCCACCACCTGGAAGGTGTCCAGCGCATAGCTGTTGTGGGCCGTGTGCACGCGCGCATCCAGGATGGAAAACGCTGCGCGGTCGAAGTAGCCGCAGATGCGCGCGAACAGATCGGGCTGGTCGGGTGCGTAGACCAGCACCTGCAGTCCCTCGCCCGCCAGTGAGCGGCGCGCACGCACCACGGGGCGGGTGGTGCCCACGTGGCGCGACAGGTGGCGTGTGTGCCAGGCGATGTCGGCCGCCTCATGGCGCATGAAGTAGTCCACGCCCAGCGTGTCCCAGAGCTTCTTGTGGGACTCGAAGGGCTGGGCCGTCAGCGCCAGCTGCACCAGCGCCTCGCGCCGGCGCGCCTCGATCTCGGCGGCCGCGTCGGGCGCGCGGCCGCCCATCACGCGCAGAGTCAGGCGATAGGTGTCCTCCAGCAGCTTGCCCTTCCAGGCGCTCCACACCTTGGGGCTGGTGCCACGGATGTCGGCCACGGTGAGCAGGTACAGCGCCGTGAGGTTGCGTTCGTTGCCCACGCGCTCGGCAAAGGCCTGGATCACTTCGGGATCCGACAGATCCTGCTTTTGCGCGACCTGGCTCATGGTCAGGTGCTCGCGCACGAGGAACTCGATCAGCTCGGCGTCGGCGCGCGCAATGCCGTGGGCACGGCAAAAGCGCTTGGCCTCCACGGCGCCGATGATGGAGTGGTCGCCGCCGCGGCCCTTGCCGATGTCGTGGAACAGCGCGGCCACGTACAGCAGCCAGGGCTTGTCCCAGCCGCTGGCCAGCTGGGAGCAGAACGGATACTCATGCGCATGCTCGGCCATGAAAAAGCGCCGCACATTGCGCAGCACCATGAGAATGTGCTGGTCCACCGTGTAGACGTGGAACAGGTCGTGCTGCATCTGGCCCACGATGCGCCGGAAGGGCCACAGGTAGCGCCCCAGCACCGAGGTCTGGTTCATCAGCCGCATGGCATGCGTGATGCCGCTGGGCTGCTGCAGGATCTTCATGAACGTGGCGCGGTTGACCGGGTCGCGCCGGAAGGCCGCATCCATCAGGTCACGCGCGCCGTACAGCGCGCGCAGCGTGCGTGCCGACAGGTCGGTGAGGCCCACATGGGTCTCGTACATCAGGAAGGTTTCGAGGATGGCATGCGGCTCGCGCTCGTACAGATCGTCGCTGGCCACTTCGATGGTGCCGGCCTTCTCGTAGAAGCGCGAGTTCAGCCGGATCCGCGGCGTGGGGCGCGGGTTCAGGCGCTCCTCGATGTTCAGCCGCAGGATCTGGCACAGCTGGGTCACGGCCTTGGCTGCCCAGTAGTAGTGGCGCATCAGCGTCTCGCTGGCGCGCATGGCCAGCTTGCGGCCCTCGGCCGAGGTGGAGCGGTAGCCAAAGGCCTCGGCCACGGCGGTCTGCTGGTCGAAGACCAGGCGGTCCTCGTGCCGGCCCGCCACGGCGTGCAGGCGTGCGCGTATCAGGCTGAGCATGGCCTCGTTGTCTTCGAGCTGCTGGCGCTCGAAATCGGTGATCAGTCCCTTTTCCGCCAGGGCCTGCCAGCTGTGGCCCAGGCCTGCGGCGCGGGCCAGCCAGATCATGGTGTGCAGATCGCGCAGGCCGCCGGGCGATTCCTTGCAGTTGGGCTCCAGCGAGTAGGGCGTGCTCTCGTACTTGTTGTGGCGCTGGCGCATTTCCAGCAGCTTGCCGGACAGAAAGGCGCGCGCATTCATCTGTGCCTGGTAGCGCTGCTGGAACTCGCCGAACAGCGGCTCGTTTCCGCAGATGCGGCGCGACTCCAGCAAGGCGGTCTGCACGGTGAGGTCGCGCCCGGACTCTTGCAGGCATTCGGCCAGCGTGCGCACGCTGGAGCCGATCTCCAGGCCCGCGTCCCAGCAGCTGCCGATAAACTTTTCTATGCGCGAGGTCAGCTCCGGGTCTGCCGTGCCGGTGGCCGGCAGCAGCACCAGCACGTCGATGTCGGAGTAGGGAAACAACTGGGCGCGGCCATAGCCTCCCACGGCGGCCAGGCAGGCCTCGGCAGGCATGCCGGCGCGGTGCCACAGCGCGCGCAGCAGCGTGTCGGCCAGATCGCTCAGGTGCTGCAGCACCAGGCGCACGCCGCGCCGGCCCATGGTGGGCGCCAGCAGCGAGCCTATCCAGCGTCCGCGATCGAGGGCGTACTGCGCGCGCAACTGCTCCAGCGAATCCGGGGCTGCGGGCGCAGAGTTGGAAGGAGTGTGGTCAGTGATCTGTTTCATGCGCGGCCAGGGCAGGGGAGGCGCCTGGAGCGGGTGCCCCGGGCGCAGTGCCATTTTGCCTGCGCATCACGCAAGAAACATGCCGAGCCTCAGCAGCTCGTGGCGGTCACGAAGGGCGGGAGCGCGGGCGAGCCGGCCGACAGGGTCATGACTTCGTAGCCCGTCTTGGTCACCACCAGGGTGTGTTCCCACTGGGCCGAGAGGCTGTGGTCCTTGGTCACGATGGTCCAGCCGTCCTTGCCCAGTTCCTTGATCTCGCGCCTGCCCAGGTTGAGCATGGGCTCGACGGTGAAGACCATGCCCTCTTCGAGAACGGTGCCCGTGCCGGGGCGGCCATAGTGCAGGATCTGCGGCTCTTCGTGGAACTTCTGGCCGATGCCGTGGCCGCAGAACTCGCGCACCACCGACAGGCCGTGGCCTTCGGCAAAGGTCTGGATGGCGTTGCCGATGTCGCCCAGCGTGGCGCCGGGCCTGACCTGCTGGATGCCCAGCCACATGGCGTCGAAGGTCAGCGCCGACAGGCGCTTGGCCGCGATGGAGCACTCGCCGATCAGGAACATGCGGCTGTTGTCGCCGTACCAGCCGTCCTTGGTGATGACCGTGACATCCACATTGACGATGTCGCCCTTCTTGAGCGGCTTGTCATTGGGGATGCCGTGGCAGACCACATGGTTGACCGAGGTGCACAGGTGCCCGGGATAGGGCGGGTAGCCAGGCGGCTGGTAGCCGATGGTGGCGGAGACCGTGCCCTGCTGCGCCATGCATTCGGCGCCCAGCCGGTCGATCTCGGCCGTGGTGATGCCGGGCTTGATGTGGGGGGTGATGTAGTCCAGCACTTCCGAAGCCAGGCGGCATGCCACGCGCATGGCTGCGATGTCTTCGGCGCTCTTGATGGTGATGCTCATGCCCGCAATTATCCCATTGCGCCTTTGGACGTGCAGGGGTAAGGGGCGGCTGTCGCCACCGGGACGGCGCAGCCCGGTAAAATGGCGGCCTCACCGATTCAGCGCCTTGCGGCCTGCCCCCAGCCGGGCGGGGCCGCAGGGCGCTTTTCACAAGCCTCCTCACCCAACAGGCCGCCACGTGACCTTGCATCTGACACAGTTCGAGGGTGGAAACGCTCTCAGCTCGTTCCGCGCCCAGCAGCTTCTGACCGACCTGGTCGCCATCCATCCCAAAATCACCGGCATTGCCGCGCGCTTCGTGCACCTGGTGGCCACGGACGCCGCACCCACGCCCGCATTGCAAGAGCGCCTCCAGGCGCTCTTGACCTATGGAGATCCCTACGAAGGCCCGCAAGGCCCGGCCGATGGCACCGCCCTGGTGGTCACCCCGCGCCTGGGCACGATCTCGCCCTGGGCCTCCAAGGCCACCGATATCGCGCGCAACTGCGGCCTTGAAGTCTTCCGCGTCGAGCGCATCACCGAGTACCGCGTGGTCCTCAAGAGCGGCCTGCTCGGTGGCAAGCCCGAGCTGTCGGCCGAGCAGACCGCGCAGATCGCGGCCCTGCTGCACGACCGCATGACCGAATCGGTCTTCGCCACGCGCGCCGAGGCCGAGCAGCTGTTCTCCGCCCTGGAAGCCGCTCCCATGGAGTTCGTCGATGTGCTGGGCGGCGGCCGCGCGGCGCTGGAGACTGCCAACCGCCAATGGGGCCTGGCCCTGGCCGACGACGAGATCGACTACCTGGTCGACGCCTTCAAGGGCCTGCAGCGCAATCCCACGGATGTGGAGCTGATGATGTTCGCGCAGGCCAACAGCGAGCACTGCCGCCACAAGATCTTCAACGCCCAGTTCACCATTGACGGCGTGGCCCAGGACAAGAGCCTGTTCGGCATGATCCGCCACACGCACCAGGTCTCGCCCCAGCACACGGTGGTCGCGTACTCGGACAACGCCTCCATCATGGAAGGCCATGAGGTCGAGCGCTTCGTCGCCACCTTCGAGGCAGCCCTGGACAAGATCAAGGCGCCCAGCTACCAGAAGAAGAAGGCCGTCAACCACGTCCTCATGAAGGTGGAGACGCACAACCACCCCACGGCCATCTCTCCCTTCCCCGGCGCATCGACCGGCGCGGGCGGCGAGATCCGCGACGAGGGCGCCACGGGCCGCGGCTCCAAGCCCAAGGCCGGCCTGTCGGGCTTCACGGTCTCCAAGCTGTGGGGCAGCGAAGTGGGCAAGCCCGAGCACATCGCCAGCCCGCTGCAGATCATGATCGAGGGCCCGCTCGGTGGCGCGGCCTTCAACAACGAGTTCGGCCGTCCCAACCTGACCGGCTATTTCCGCGAGTACGAGCAGCAGGTCGGCGTGGGTGCCGATGCCGTGATGCGCGGCTACCACAAGCCCATCATGATCGCGGGCGGCCTGGGCGTGATCGACTCCGAGCTGACGCGCAAGATCGAATTCCCCGCCGGCACCCTGCTGATCCAGCTGGGCGGCCCCGGCATGCGCATCGGCATGGGCGGCGGCGCTGCCAGCTCCATGGCCAGCGGCACGAACGCGGCCGAGCTGGACTTCGACTCCGTGCAGCGCGGCAACCCCGAGATCGAGCGCCGCGCCCAGGAAGTCATCAACCACTGCTGGGCCCAGGGTGACAAGAACCCCATCCTGGCCATCCACGACGTGGGTGCCGGCGGCCTGTCCAATGCCTTCCCCGAGCTGACCAACGATGCGGGCCGTGGCGCGCGCTTCGATCTGCGCGCCGTCAACCTGGAGGAATCCGGCCTGGCGCCCAAGGAAATCTGGTCCAACGAAAGCCAGGAGCGCTATGTACTGGCCATCGCGCCCGAATCGCTGGCCGAATTCACGGCCTTCTGCGAGCGCGAGCGCTGCCCGTTTGCCGTGATCGGCACGGCCACCGAGGAGCGCCAGCTGGTGCTGGAGGACACGGCCGTGGCCTCGGGCGACCAGAAGTTCCCCGTGGACATGCCCATGAACGTGCTGCTGGGCAAGCCGCCCAAGATGCACCGCGACGTGGCCACCGTGCAGCGGGAGCTGCCCCCCATGGACCTGACCGGCGTGCCCCTGGAAAAGGCCGTGATCGACGTGCTGGCCCACCCCACCGTGGCCTCCAAGCGCTTCCTGATCACCATCGGCGACCGCGCCGTGGGCGGCCTGACCCACCGCGACCAGATGGTCGGCCCCTGGCAGGTGCCCGTGGCCGACGTGGCCGTCACGCTGGCCGATTTCCAGGGCTTCAAGGGCGAGGCCATGGCCATGGGCGAGCGCACGCCGCTGGCGGCCATCAACGCGCCGGCGTCGGGCCGCATGGCCGTGGCCGAGGCCATCACCAACATGCTGGCCGCGCCCATCGAACTGTCCAGGGTCAAGATGTCGGCCAACTGGATGGCGGCCTGCGGGGAGCCCGGCGAAGACGCGGCGCTCTACGCCACCGTCAAGGCCGTGGGCATGGAGCTGTGCCCGCAGCTGGACATCTCGATCCCCGTGGGCAAGGACAGCCTGTCCATGCGCACCCAGTGGAACGAGGGCGGCCAGGTCAAGAAGGTGACCTCGCCGGTCAGCCTGATCATCACGGGCTTTGCCTCCATCGACGATGTGCGCGGCACGCTCACGCCCCAGCTGGACGCCTCGGAAGACGACAGCACCCTGGTGCTGGTGGACCTGGGCCGCGGCAAGATGCGCATGGGCGGCTCCATCCTGGGCCAGGTGCTGGGCCAGACCGGCAACGAGACGCCCGACCTCGATGACGCCAAGGACCTGATTGCCCTGGTCGATGCCGTCAACGACCTGCGCGCCAAGGGCCAGATCCTGGCCTACCACGACAAGGGCGACGGCGGCCTGCTGGCCACCGTGGCCGAGATGGCCTTTGCCGGCCATGTGGGCGTGGCCATCAACGTGGACATGCTGGTCACCGAAGGCGACGGCATCAGCGACAGCCGCATGGACTCGGGCGAAGGCAAGAACTGGGCCTCCCAGATCAGCGGCCGCCGCGACGACATGACGCTGCGCGCGCTGTTCAACGAAGAGCTGGGCGCCGTGCTGCAGATCCGCACGGCCGACCGCGCCGCCGTGCTGCAGACCCTGCGCGAGCATGGCCTGTCCACCTGCAGCCACATCATCGGCAAGACGCGTCCTGCCTCCTCCAAGGTCGATGCGGGCAAGGGCGAGCTGCAGGTCTGGCGCGATGCCAAGTCCGTCTTCGGCGCCTCGCTCAGCGACCTGCATCAGGTCTGGGATGCCGTCAGCTGGAAGATTGCCCAGCAGCGCGACAACCCGGCCTGCGCCGACAGCGAGCACGCCGCAGCCGGCGAGCCTGCCGACCCGGGCATGCACCTGCACCTGACGTTCGACCCGGCCGAGAACCCGGCCGCACCCTTCCTGAACCTGGGCGCGCGGCCCCGCGTGGCTGTGCTGCGCGAGCAGGGCGTGAACTCCCATGTGGAAATGGCCTACGCCTTCACCGAGGCCGGCTTCGACGCCGTGGACGTGCACATGACCGACCTGCAAAGCGGCCGCGCGCAGCTGCAGGACTTCGCCGGCGTGGTGGCCTGCGGCGGCTTCAGCTACGGCGACACGCTGGGCGCCGGCATCGGCTGGGCGCGCTCCATCACCTTCAACGACAGCCTGTCCGCGCAGTTCCAGCAGTTCTTCGGCCGCAGCGACACCTTCGGCCTGGGCGTGTGCAACGGCTGCCAGATGTTTGCCGAGCTGGCCGACATCATTCCCGGTGCCCAGGACTGGCCGCGTTTCACGCAGAACCAGAGCAACCGCTTCGAGGCGCGCCTGTCCATGGTGGAAGTGCTGGAGTCGCCCAGCCTGTTCCTGCAGGGCATGGCCGGCAGCCGCCTGCCCATCGCCGTGGCCCACGGCGAAGGCTTTGCCAACTTCCGCTTCCGCGGCAATGCGGACAAGGCCATCGCCTCCATGCGCTACGTGGACAACCACGGCAAGGCCACCGAGCAGTACCCGTTCAATCCCAACGGATCGGCCGGCGGCCTGACGGCAGTGACCACGGCCGATGGCCGCTTCACGGCCATGATGCCCCACCCCGAGCGCGTGTTCCGCAACGTGCAGATGAGCTGGACCAACGGCGACAAGTCGGAATTCAGCCCCTGGATGCGCGTGTGGCGCAACGCCCGCAAATGGCTGGGTTGATGCACTGAGCGACGCTGCAAAGCAGACAAAGGCCCTTCGGGGCCTTTTCTTTTTCTGTTTCTTTTTGGCGGCTGCCGTTACGGCGCCAGCATCTGCGCCGTGCGCGCGCGGGCCTGCTGGACCAGGGTGGAGATCAGCACCGTCTCGGGCAGGTTGTGCCAGTAGCGGCGCGGCATCTCGCGCAGCATGGCCTGCTCCTTCAGGCGCGCGGGGTTGAAGGTGCTGGCGTAGTAGGTCAGCCACAGGGCCTCGCCCGCGTCGGCTGGCGGGGCATCGCTGCGGCGCGCGCCGGGCGCCAGGCGCAGCGCATGGCCGTCCCAGTGCGCGCTGCATTGCGGCGTGAGGATGGCCCAGTGCATGTTGGCAAAGCGCTTGCAGAAGAAGGGCGCCGCCGCGCGCACGATGTGGTGCTCGGGCTCGAACCAGGCGATGTGCAGATCGGGCTGGTCCGGTCGCTGCGTCGTCCGAAAGCGCACAAAGGCGTGCATCTTGTGGATCTCGCGCGAGACGGGGCGGGCCAGGGCCTCGATGGCGCGCCAGTCCGCATCCAGCGCATCCAGCCGCAGTTCGGGCCGGGCCTGCATGCGCGCCAGCCAGCGGTGGCATAGCTCGAAGCGGCCCGCCGCGCGGTGCATGCAGGCATGGCGCAGGGCGGACATCTGGGTGTCCGACAGGGACAGCCCTGCCTCGCCGGGGCCGGCCAGCCCGGCGAGTGCCGAGGCGGGCATGGCCTGCTGCGGCGCGCTGGAAAACAGATCCACCCCCGCGCCGAGTGGCTGCGCACCCCGCGTGTCGGGCCACCGCCAGCGCACCGCAGCGGGGTCGGCGCCGTGGGCCAGCAGCGCCCGGCAGGCTGCGCGAAAGCCGGGCCAGTCGTCGGGGCTGTCGAGTTCGATGGTGAGGGCCTGTCCGTGCATGGCGTGCTCCAGGTTCTAGAACAGGCTGGCCTGCAGTGCGCTTTGCACGCGCATGCCGCTGTGCCGCGCCTGGGCCTGGCTGGCCTGCGACTGCGCGATCAGCCGCGTGCGCAGCGCGGCCGAGTCGGTCTCGCCCAGCAGGGGGCGGTGGCCGTCGATCAGCACGAAGGGCAGGGCCTTTTGCACGGGGGCGCGCAGCCGCAGCAGGTCGTCCAGCCGCAGCCGGCGCACGCGGCGCGCCGCCAGCAGGCGCTCCACCGTCTGCGTGCCCAGGCCCGGCACGCGCAGCAGCAGGCTGCGCGGCGCACGGTTGAGGTCCACGGGGAACTGCTGGCGGTTGGCCAGTGCCCAGGCCAGCTTGGGGTCGATCTCCAGGTCCAGCATGCCGTGGCGGCTGGCCGCCGCGATCTCGCCCGCCCCGTAGCCGTAAAAGCGCATGAGCCAGTCGGCCTGGTAGAGCCGGTGCTCGCGCATGAGGGGCGGCGCCTGCGGCGGCAGGTCGCGCGAGGCATCGGGAATGGGGCTGAAGGCCGAGTAGTACACGCGGCGCAGGCCGTAGCCCGCATACAGCGTATGGCTGGATTCGAGGATGTCGGCATCGGTTGCGCGGTCGGCGCCCACGATCATCTGCGTGCTTTGCCCGCCCGGCGCAAAGCGCGGCACGGCGGCGCGCTGCGCGGGCGCGCCGGGCAGGGACTGCGCCTGGCGCTGCTCGCGCGTGGCCGCGCGCCAGGCCTGCACATGCCGGTCCACGCCCTGCATGGCCTGGCGTATGCGCCGGCCGTCCTTTTCAGGCGCGAACTGCGCCAGGCCGCTGGCCGTGGGCAGTTCCACATTGATGCTCAGGCGGTCGGCATGGCGGCCTGCCTGGGCCAGCAATTCAGGGGCGGCATCCGGGATGGTCTTCAGATGGATGTAGCCGCGAAAGTCATGCTCCTCGCGCAGGCGGCGGGCCACTTCCACCAGCTGCTCCATGGTGTAGTCGCTGGAGCGGATGATGCCGCTGGACAGGAACAGTCCCTCGATGCAGTTGCGCCGGTAGAAGTCCAGCGTCAGCTGCACCACCTCGGCCACCGTGAAGCGGGCGCGCTGCACGTTGGAGCTCTTGCGATTGATGCAGTAGCGGCAGTCGAAGATGCAGACATTGGTCAGCAGGATCTTGAGCAGCGAGATGCAGCGCCCGTCGGGCGCATAGCTGTGGCAGATGCCCATGCCGGTGACCGAGCCCATGCCCTTGCCGTCCAGCGAGTCGCGCCCCTGCGATCCGCTGGAGGCGCAGCTGGCGTCGTACTTGGCGGCGTCGGCGAGGATGAAAAGTTTGCGTTGCAGCTCCATGGCTGTATGAATATACAGTATATTTGCCTGGCACATCCGGTTTTTGGAGAGCCCATCCCCCAGCCAGGGTCTGGTCCGGCCTTGCCTGGCTCCGGTTTGAACGCACTGTCGGGCTATCGCAATGGCCAGCGGATTGCAATGGTTGCCAGTGCAATGGAATGAAACCGTTTTCAGTGCGGAATGAGTGCTTGCTTTCAATGGGTGGCGATGTGCATCGCAGGAAATGGTGAATGCGTGTTTCCTGCGTCTTTTTGCAATGTCTGAAGGCTGGTACGGCTTGGTGCCATCAATGCATGCGCTGATATAGCGCAGCTGGCTGCGCGCCATGGGGTTCCCGGTTCATGGGAGAGAGGTTTGACGTTGTTGTGATTTGTTTCAAATTGCCGATAACTATTGCTGATAGGCTTTTGGGCTTGCCGGGCGCGGTCGTTTCTTCATTCAATGCGCCTGGCGATGACAAACACTTGGAGAGGGAGCTTCGGTGTCGCGTGTATTAGGAACAGAGAGCGAAGTGCTGGCGCTATCGCCGGACGCTTCCTCCAGCAAGGCCGCCAAGGGGCTGCAATCGCCCGCCAAATGGCCCACCATGGGTGCCAACGATGTGGCGGTGTGGGGCGAGTGCCAGGGCAGCGGCAGCAAGCCCTACCAGACCCAGGTGGACCTGTCGGGACCCTCCTTCAAATGCTCTTGCCCCAGCCGCAAGTTCCCCTGCAAGCATGGGCTGGCGCTGATGCTGATGCGTGCGGGCGGCCAGGTCACCGAGGGCGGCGATCCACCGGCCTGGGTGCAGACCTGGCTGGACAGCCGCCAGGAAAAGGCCGAGAAGAAGGAGGCCAAGGCAGCCGCCGCGGCGGCCGAGCCGCCACCCGATCCCGAGGTTGCGGCCAGGCAGCAGGCCAGGCGCGAAGACAAGCGCTGGGACAAGGTCGAGGCGGGCCTGCAGGAACTGTCGCTGTGGATGCAGGACATGGTGCGCGCGGGCCTGGCCAACCAGGCCGGCGACTCCCAGATGCGCCAGCGCTGGAACACCATGGCCGCGCGCATGGTCGATGCGCAGGCCACGGGCATGGCGGCACGCATCAAGGACTGCCGGGATCTGGTGGACAGCCACCGCGACTGGCCGCGCGACATGCTGGTGCAGCTGGGCCACTGGCAGCTGATCATCGACGCCGTGCGCCGCCGCGAATCGCTGAGCCCCGAGGTCAAGGCCGACGTGATGGCCGCGCTGGGCTGGCCCATGGACAAGGCCGAGGTGCAGGCCAGGGGCCAGCTGGTCGAGGACGAATGGCTGGTGGCCGGCCTGCGCATGATCGAGCGCGAAGGCCGGCTCATGGAGCGCCGCGTCTGGCTGCACGGGCAGCGCACGGGCCGCATGGCCCTGGTGCTGGACTATGCGCAGGGCGGGCGCGGCTTCGAATCGGCCTGGGTGCCTGGCCATCGCTACGGATGCGCGCTGAATTTCTACCCGGGCCATGCGCCGCTGCGCGCCATTGCCGCCAACGGCAACGGGCCTGCGCTGCCTGCCGAGGGCGCCAGCCCGCTGGACACCTCGGCCGTGGGCGACGTCCTGCAGCAGATGGGCCGGCGCATTGCCGCCAACCCGCTGCAGGCCACGCAGCCGCTGTGCCAGGACGGGTTGCGCCTGGTGCCTGCCCAGGGCCAATGGTTTGCGGCCTGGCCCGATGCGCCGGGCGCATCGGCGGCTGCGCCCGGCGTGTCTGCTGACGGCACTGCCGCGCCTGTGCAACCCGTTCCCGTGGCCATTGACGATGCCGAAGCCTGGCGCCTGCTGGCGCTCAGCGGCGGCGCGCCCATGCAGCTGTTTGGCGAATGGGAGCCCGGCCCGGCCGTGGGCCGCTGGCGCCTGCTGAGCGCCTGGCAGGCCCGCGAGGGCGAAAGCGCCCGGCAATGTATCTGGCAGAACCAGGGTGAACCGGTATGAGCAACACACAACTTTGGACTGCGCTGCAGCAATCGGCCATGGTCGGCTCGGACCGGCTGGCCGTGCCGCCTGCGCTGGCTTCGGGCGTTGATCCGTCTGCCCCGTGGTCGCAGCAGGCCGTGCAGGCCGCGCTGCTGCCCCGGGCGGACCTGCCCGGCGACTCGCCCGCCCAGCAACTGCTGCGCGCCAGCGCCGTGGCGGCCGTGTTCGAGCGCGCAGGCTGGCAGCCCGGCGCGCAGGTGCGCCTGCCGGCGCCGCTGGCCGTGCCGGCCGCGGCGCCTGCAGAATCGCGCCCCGCGCCTGCCGATGCTCGCCTGCAGACCTTGATGGGCGACGTGCTCAAGGACGGGCCGTTCGAGCTGCAGGCCTCGATGCTGCGCACCCTGGACCAGGCGGGCCAGCGCCTGCCCCATGACCTGCTGGTGCCTGCGCTGGAGCAGGGCCGCCAGTCCGTGGAGCTGCGCCAGTGGCTGGCCCCGGTGCTGGGCGAGCGCGGGCGCTGGCTGGGCGCGCTCAATCCGCAATGGAGCTATGCCAGCGGCGTGGAGGAAACCGCCGACCCCGAACTGGTCTGGCAGGAGGGCTCGGTCGAGCAGCGCGTGGCCCTGCTGCGCAGCGAGCGCGCGGCCGATGCCGCCCAGGCCCGTGCGCGGCTGGAAGGCAGCCTGAAGGAGCTGGGCGCCAAGGAGCGCCTGCCCATGGTCCAGGCACTGACCGTGGGGCTGGGCATGGACGACGAGCCGCTGCTCGAAAAACTGCTGTCCGACCGCAGCAAGGAAATCCGCGAGAACGCCGCACAAATGCTCTCGTGCCTGCCGGACAGCGCGCACAGCCAGCGCGTCATGGGCTGGATGCAGTCCATGCTGCAGCAGGACGACAAGGGCCAGTGGATCGTGGAGCCTCCCGAGGAAGGCCTCAAGGAATGGGAGCGCGACGGCATCACGCTCAAGCCCGATGCCTACTTCCGTGGCGGCAAGAAGGCCTGGCTGCTGGAGCAGATGGTGCAGCTCACCCCGGTGTCCTTCTGGACCCGGGCCCTGGGCCTGACGCCCCTGGAAGTGATGGAGTGGAGCCGGCGCAGCGACTGGAAATCCTCGCTGCGCCAGGGCTGGGTGCGGGCCCTGCAGTACCAGCTGGACGTGGAATGGATCGATGCCGCCCAGGCCCTGGGCCGCGACATGCGCCACGATGCGCTGCTGCCCGCCCTCATGGCCCGGCTGTCCCCCGAAGAACGCGAGTCCCGCTGGATTGCCCAGTTCGAGCGCGACAGGCACAAGCTCATCGACGCCATCGAGGGCATGTCCCAGTCGCTGGGCGGTGCCGAACTGCTCTCGCCGGCGCTGTCGGCGCGGCTGACCGAGGCACTGCATGTGGCCGTGGGCGGCAAGCAGATCACGGGCAACTGGCACAGCTACCGCGCCGACCAGGCCCTGCTGTCCTGCGCGCGCATGCTGGACGTGACTGCGCTGGAGCGCTTTGCCGAGCTGTGGCGCAAGCCCTCGGTGCTGGATGCACAGGTCGAGCCCGAGCCGGAGCCCCCGGCCGAGCCTGTTGCAGAGACCGCAGCCGCTTCGGCATCTGCAGCAACAGCCGCCCCGGCCATTCCCCTCACGCCCCAGCAGCAGGCGCGCCTCGAACGCAGCCGCGCGCGGCCCTGGGACGAGGAGCGCATGCGCGGCCACCTGGAGCGCATCGTCGAGCTGCGCCTGGGCCTGCACCAGGCCTTCATCGCACTGCGCGGCCAGGCCTGAGGCCGGGCCCGCTTTGCCACCCACCCCCTACCGAATCCCATTCCCACCCCTTTCCGGAAGCACACCATGAGCCAAGTCCTGCGCCAGCATGCCGAACAGCAATTCGCCGAAGAACTCGAAGCCCTGCGCAAGGTGGACGACCGTCCGCGTCCGCCCAACTGGAAGCTGTCGCCCTGGGCCGTGCTCCAGTACCTGATGGGCGGCAAGCTCGGCAACGGCTTCGAGGTCAGCCCCAAGTACATCGGCAATCCGCGCCTGATGGAAATCGCCGTCTCCACCCTGGCCACCGACCGCGCCCTGCTGCTGTACGGCGTGCCGGGCACGGCCAAGTCCTGGGTGTCCGAGCACCTGTCGGCCGCCGTCAGCGGCGACTCCACCATGCTGGTGCAGGGCACGGCCGGCACCAGCGAGGAGCAACTGCGCTACGGCTGGAACTACGCGCAGCTGCTGGCCCATGGCCCGTCCGAGAAGGCGCTGATTCCCAGCCCCCTGGTCAACGCCATGAAGCTGGGCAAGATCGCCCGCATCGAAGAGCTGACCCGCATCCCGGCCGACGTGCAGGACACGCTGATCACCGTGCTGTCCGAAAAGACACTGCCCGTGCCCGAGCTGGGCACCGAGGTGCAGGCCGTGCAGGGCTTCTCGGTCATCGCCACGGCCAACAACCGCGACAAGGGCGTGAACGAGCTGTCCAGCGCGCTCAAGCGCCGCTTCAACACCGTGGTCCTGCCCGTGCCGGCATCGCAGGACGAGGAAGTGCAGATCGTCACCAAGCGCGTGGCCGAGCAGGGCCGCGCCCTGGCACTGCCCGCCGAGCCGCCGGCCCTGCAGGAAGTGCGCCGCGTGGTGCAGATCTTCCGCGAGCTGCGCAACGGCCAGACCGAGGACGGCAAGACCGTGCGCGTGAAGTCGCCCAGCAGCACGCTGTCCACGGCCGAGGCCATCTCGGTCATCAACAGCGGCATGGCGCTGGCCGGGCATTTCGGCGACGGCGTGCTGCGCGCGGGCGATGTGGCCTCGGGCCTGCTGGGCGCCGTGATCAAGGACCCGGTGCAGGACAGCGTGGTCTGGAAGGAATACCTGGAGACCGTGGTCAAGGAGCGCAGCGACTGGAAGGACCTGTACCGCGCCTGCCGCGAACAGCTCTGAAGCCCGCACTCCCGCTCCGCTGACCGACCGCATCTTCTGCGCATCTCCTGCGCACTTCCCGTATGGCCACCTCTGCCAATCCGCTTCATTTCTTCGGCATCCGCCACCATGGCCCGGGCTGCGCGCGCAGCCTGCTGCAGGCCCTGGAGCAGCTGCAGCCCGACTGCCTGCTGGTCGAAGGCCCGCCCGAGGGCGAGTCCCTGCTGCCCATGCTCCAGCATGCCGACCTGCAGCCGCCCGTGGCCATGCTGGTCTATGTGCAGGACAGCCCGGCCCATGCCGCCTTCTATCCCTACGCCGAGTTCTCGCCCGAATGGCAGGCCCTGCAATGGGCGGCGCGCCAGGGCGTGGCCACGCGCTTCATCGACCTGCCCCAGACCCACCGCATGGCGCTGGACATGGCCGAGCAGGAGCGGCGCCGGGCCGAGGCGGCGGCAGCAGATGCAGGTGATGCGGGCGAGGATGCGGGCGATGAAGGCCAGGATGCCGACACCGGCTCCGATTCCGGCGTCGCTGCGGCAGACGGCGGCCAGCTCCAGAGCAATGCCGCCGAGGCCCTGGACCGCGACGACACCACGCAGTCCGTGCCGGCTGCCGACCTCGCCGTCGATCCCTCGGACCCCGGCAGGCGGGACTGGCGCGATCCGCTGGACCTGCTGGCCGAGGCCGCAGGCTACCCCGACGGCGAAAGCTGGTGGAACCGCATGGTCGAGGAGCGCGGCGACGGCGCCACCCTGTTCGAGGGCATTGCCGAAGCCATGGCCGTGGTGCGCGCCGAGCTGCCCAACGAAGTGCGCGGAGAACGCCACGCCCGGCGCGAGGCGCTGCGCGAAGCCTGGATGCGCCAGTGCATGCGCGAGGCCGTCAAGGCCGGCCACCAGCGCATTGCCGTGGTCTGCGGCGCATGGCATGTGCCGGCCCTGCAGGCCCAGGTCACCGCCAAGGCCGATGCCGCCACGCTCAAGGGCCTGCCCAAGGCCAAGGTCCAGGCCACCTGGGCGCCCTGGACCTACCGCAACCTGTGCTCGTCCAGCGGCTATGGCGCGGGCGTGGATTCGCCGGGCTGGTATGAACACCTGTGGCGCTGCTCCGAGCCTGCGCCCGAGTCCTTGCTCCAGTCCGCACCTGCTGCCGACCCGGCACGCGCCAGCACCCGGCGCACCGTCGGCTGGCTGGCGCGCGTGGCCCATCTGCTGCGTTCCAAGGACCTGGACTGCTCCAGCGCCCACATCATCGAGGCCACGCGCCTGGCCGAAAGCCTGGCCGCCCTGCGCGGCCACGCCAGCCCGGGCCTGCCCGAGCTGGACGAGGCCATCGTCACCGTCATCAGCATGGGCGAGCGCGCTCCGCTGCGCCTGATCGAGCGCGAACTCAGCGTGGGCGACCGCATCGGCGGCGTGCCCGCCGACGTGCCCCAGGTGCCGCTGCAGCGCGACATCGAGCAGCAGCAAAAAAGCCTGCGCCTCAAGCCCGAGGCGGCCGCCAAGGTCCTGGCCCTGGACCTGCGCAAGGACACGGACCGCGACCGCAGCCACTTCCTGCACCGGCTGCGCCTGCTGGGCATAGAGTGGGGCAGCGTCACCACCGACCAGCAGCGCAACCGAGGCACCTTCCGCGAAAGCTGGCAGCTGCAGTGGGAGCCCGAGCTGGCCGTGCGCGTCATCGAGGCCAGCCGCTACGGCGGCACCCTGGTGCAGGCCGCAGCCGCCAAGGTGCGCCAGGCGCTGACGCCCGAGACACCGCTGCCCGAGCTGGCCAGGACCATCGACGACGCCCTGCTGGCCGACCTGCCGCACCTGGTCGATGCCCTCATGCACGACCTGGCAGACCGCTCTGCCAGCACCGGCGACGTTTCCCAGCTCATGCAGGCGCTGCCGCCGCTGGCCAATGTGCTGCGCTACGGCAGCGTGCGCCAGACCGACACCCAGGCGCTGGCCACGGTGATCGACAGCATGGCGCTGCGTGCCGCCATCGGCCTGCCCCTGGCCTGCATGGCGCTGGATGAAGACGCCGCAAGGCACATGCAGGCCACGGTGCTGCAGGCCCATGAAGCCCTGCGTCTGCGCGATGCCGAGGAGCCGCGCGAGGTCTGGTTCGGCGCCCTGCGCAGCATTGCCCTGGGCGATGCCGGCGCGGCCCTGCTGCGCGGCACGTCCTGCCGCCTGCTGCTGGATGCCCACCGCCTGGACAGCGAGGCCGTGGCCACGCAACTGGGCCGCAATCTCTCGCTGGGCGTGCCGCCGCTGGACGCTGCCGCCTGGCTGGACGGCTTTCTCAACCGCCAGGCCCTGGTGCTGCTGCACGACGACGCCATCTGGGGCGCGGTCGATGCCTGGCTGGCCCAGCTGGGCGAGACCCAGTTCACCCAGATCCTGCCGCTGGTGCGCCGCAGCTTCTCGGCCTTCTCCAACCATGACCGCCAGAGCCTGGGCGAAAAGGCCCGGCGAGGGCAGGGCAGTGCGGCCGTCGTGGCGGCTGCATCCGCAGGTGCCGCAGGCGCGGCAGGCGGCGGTGACGACGGCGCCTGGAACGAGGCGCGCGCCGTGCTTGCCCTTCCCGTACTCGATCAACTGCTGGGCCTGAACCTGCCCGCGCAACTGCTGTCCAGCCCGCAGGAGGCCCAGCCATGAACACCGCTGCCACCGTGAACGATGCATCCCTTGCCGACGCCGATCCGCAGGACCCCGCTGTCCAGCCCACCAACCGGCTGCAGCGCTGGCGCCTGGTGCTGGGCCAGCCGGCCGAGGGCAGCTGCGGCGGGCTGGGCGCCAAGGGCGGCTCCCTCGAAGAGATGGACAAGGCTCTGGCCGCGCTCTACGAAGAAGACAACAAGGACGGCAGCCTCTCGCGCCGGGGCGGCCGGGGCAACTCCTCGCCCAGCGTGGCGCGCTGGCTGGGCGACATCCGCAAGTACTTTCCCAGCCAGGTCGTGCAGGTCATGCAGCGCGACGCCATGGAGCGCCTGAACCTGCGCGAACTCATGCTCCAGCCCGAAATGCTGGAGCATGTGCAGCCCGACGTGCACATGGTGGCCGACCTCATCTCCCTGGGCTCCGTCATCCCGCAGAACACCAAGGAGACCGCGCGCATCGTCGTGCGCAAGGTGGTGGACGACCTCATGCGCCGCCTGGAAGAGCCCATGCGCAGCGCCGTCTCGGGCGCGCTGGACCGCAGCCAGCGCAACCGCCGCCCGCGCCATTCCGAGATCGACTGGAACCGCACCATCCGCGCCAACCTGCGCCACTGGCAGCCCGACTACCGCACCATCGTGCCCGAGACCCTGGTCGGCTACGGCCGCAAGGTCCGCCGCCCGCAGCGCGAAGTCATCCTGTGCATAGACCAGAGCGGCTCCATGGCCAACTCCGTCGTCTACTCCAGCATCTTCGGTGCCGTCATGGCCAGCCTGCCGGCCGTCGCTACCCGTCTGGTGGTCTTCGACACGGCGGTGGTGGACCTGACCGACAAGCTCTCCGACCCCGTGGACGTGCTGTTCGGCGTGCAACTGGGCGGCGGCACCGACATCAACCGCGCCGTGGGCTACTGCCAGGGCCTGATCAGCGAGCCGCGCAATGCCATCGTCGTGCTCATCTCCGACCTCTACGAAGGCGGCGTGGAAAGCGGCCTGCTGCGACGTGCCTCCGAGCTGGTGGAGTCGGGCGTGCAGTTCATCACGCTGCTGGCGCTCAGCGACGAAGGCGCGCCTGCCTACGATGCACAATTGGCCGCCAAGCTGGCCGCGCTGGGCGTGCCCTCGTTTGCCTGCACGCCGGACGCCTTCCCGCAGCTCATGGCCGCCGCCATCCGCCGCGACGACGTGGCGGCCTGGGCGGCAGGGCAGGGCTTCAAGACAAGCAAGTAGCGGATGGCCGCTCAGGCCGGTGGCCCGGCCGGCCGCCGGGCCTCTCCTACACGGGCAGGACATGCCCGTGCCCCATGATGGCGCCCAGGCCGCAAGGCCCCCCAACAATTCACTGGAGAAACGCGATGGCTGGTGCTGGTTTGCTGATGCTGCTTGACGATATTGCAGCGATCCTTGACGACGTGGCCCTCATGACCAAGGTCGCGGCCCGCAAGAGCGTGGCCATGGCCGACGATGTGTCCGTCATGACCAAGGTGGCTGCGCAGAAGACGGCCGGCGTGCTGGGCGATGACCTGGCCCTCAACGCCCAGCAGGTCACGGGCGTGCGCGCCGAGCGCGAGATTCCCGTGGTCTGGGCCGTGGCCAAGGGCTCGCTGGTCAACAAGGTCATCCTCGTGCCGACGGCGCTGCTCATCAGCGCCTTCATTCCCTGGGCTGTCACGCCGCTGCTCATGGTCGGCGGCGCCTTTCTGTGCTTTGAGGGTTGCGAGAAGCTGGCCCACAAATTCCTGCATTCGCCCGAGGAAGATGCCGTGGAGCGCGAGCGCCTCACCCAGGCCAATGCCGATGCGAGCGTCGATCTCGTCGCCATGGAAAAGGACAAGATCAAGGGCGCCGTGCGCACCGACTTCATCCTCTCGGCCGAGATCATCGCCATTACCCTGGGCACCGTGGCCTCGGCGCCGTTCGGGCAGCAGGTCGCCGTGCTGGCGGGCATTGCCCTCATCATGACCTTGGGCGTCTATGGCCTGGTGGCCGGCATCGTCAAGCTCGATGACCTGGGACTGTGGCTGGGCCAGCGTGCCAGCGCCGCAGCCCGCGCGCTGGGCCGGGGCATCGTCGCCGCCGCGCCCTGGCTGATGAAGGGGCTGTCCGTTGCGGGCACGGCCGCCATGTTCCTGGTGGGCGGCGGCATCCTCGTGCACGGCGTGCCTGCGCTGCACCACGCCGTGGAGGGCCTGGGCGATGCCGTGGCCCAGGGCGCGCTGGGCGGCCTGTGGCGCGTGCTGGCGGTGAATGTGCTCAACGCGGTGGCCGGCATCGTGGCCGGCGCCATCGTGCTGGCGGCTGTCGAAGGCATCAAGCGCCTGCGCCGCCGCTGAGTCGCCGCAAGCAAGGCCTGCCGGGGCTGCAGCCGGCAGAGCACACCAGGGGGGCCGTCAGGCCCCCTTTTCGATGGAATCTGCATGGAATTTGCACCTCAGCGCATTGCATTTGACTGTGGGCGCAAGCACGTGCATTTCCCCTGGAACTCTGCAAGGCCTGGCGTCCTCCTGTCCCTTGGCGGCGGCGCAATGCACTTGCGCCTGCTGGCCTCCGAGGTTCCGTGAACGGCCCATCGCCGCGCCAGAGCCATTGTCGGGACCGGGCGGCTGAAGCTGATTCCGCGCGGGTCCCTGGATTTTCATCAGGGGGATTCCATGATTTCCAATCTCACCAAGGCCAATGTGCTGCGCTCCGTCATCGCCGGCTGCTCGGTCGCGCAAGCGGGCAAGGCCGAGAAACTCGGCACCGAACGCGCACGCACCGCCCTCAATCGCATCTGCGAACTGCTGAATCTGCCCAACGACCTGGACGCCATACATGCGGAGCCGGACCTGTACCTCGAATCCCTGGCCCATTTCGAGAGCCTGCCCCAGTTCGAGCTGCGCACTCCCCTGGTGGCCAAGCTCAGGCAGGTCCTGGGCCTGCGCTCCTGCAGGCAACTGACGCCGGCCATGCTGGCGCAAGTTACCGCGTCACAGCTCATCAACCAGGGCATCTCCATCGTCGCGCTGGCCGATCTGCAGCAATGGCTGCTCAAGCACGATCTGTCGCTGCGGCACAGTCCGCCCGTCACGGAAGTGGACTTCAGGGAGGCCAGGAAAGCCATTGCCCTGCTGGATGCCTTCGACTTCGATACCGAATCGCTGGAATGGCAAATGAATCACCTTGCCCGTCCGCGCGCCAGGGGCAGGGGAAGGCGTGCCGCCGCCACGGCCCCCTCAACTGGCAGGCCTGCAGGTGAATCCCCTTCTGCCGGCTCCGCTCCTGCGTCTGCGTCTGCGTCTGCTTCTGCGCCCTAATATCGGCTTTCCCGAACCAAGCTCAGCACACCATGAAGCTCCCCTTGCTTGCCGCCATGGCCCTGGCACTGCAGCTGCTGGCGCCAGCGCCCGCCATGGCAGCCGACGACATCGTCTTCAAGGACAGCGCCGGCCGCGTGCTCAAGCGCAGCGACCTGGACAAGGCCGATGGCCGTTTCAGCTGGGAACTGCCCCGCGCCACACCCGTCAGCCAGGCGGCACGCGATGCCCATGCCCTGGGCCGCGCCGCAGGGCAGCGCGGTGACAACCGGGCTGCGCTGGCGCATTTCGAGACCGCCTCGAAGCTGGCGCCGGACTGGCCTTATCCCGTCTACGACGCCGCATTCACCTACCTGCTGCAAAAGGACTTCGATGCGGCCTATCGCCACTACCGGCGCGTGGATGCAATGGCTCCCAGGGGTTTCTTCACGGCCAAGACGGCCGTGCACAGCCTGCGCATGGAGCGCGATGGCAAGCTCCCGCAAGGCACCTATCTGCGCTACCTCGCCCTGGAGTGGGAGACCGACAGGAGCAAGGTGCGCCAGGCCGCCCTGGCCATGACCCGCGAAACCCCTGGCTTCGCCCCCGCCTGGAAGACAGCCGCCCTGATGGAGGACGACCCCGACCAATGCCTTGCCCTGCTGGACAGCGGCCTGAAGGCCGGCCCCGATGCCCAGACCCGCGGCTTTCTGCTGCTGAACAAGGCCCTGCTGCTGCGCGAGCGCAACCAGATTCCCGAGGCCATGGTGATGCTGGGAGAGCTGGCGGTGGACCCCCGGTCTCCGCTGGATGTCGAGGCGCTGGCGCGGCACACGCTGGCGCAGTGGGCGCGGCCTTGAGACCGGCACCCGCACCTTCGCTGGCCGGCCCACTCAGCGCATCGCCAGCTCCACGGCCTCCGCAGACAGCCCGTAGGCCTCGACAAAGACCTCGATGCGGTCCTGCGTCTGCGCGTTCACAAACGTCTCCATGCCCACGCTGTCCATCTCCCCTGACAGCATCTGGCCCGTATTCACGGGGCGGGTGTCGAGCTGCTGGACCAGCACACAGCTGTCCTCTCCCTCCGGCTGCAGGCCGATGAGCCCCGTCTGGTTGTTGATGGCAATCACCCTGGCTTGTCTTTGCATGCTCCACCCTGTCGTCTGAATCCGTCGTTTCTGGAATGGCGAAAAGGCGCCGCCTTGTGCAACGCCCCTGCCTGTCCTGGCGACTGTAGGCAAGGCTTGGGGGCGGCGGTAGAGGTCCGGGGCTTGGTGGACTGCCAAGGTAAATTTATGAATGACTGTCTGGTTTTTTGTTTTTGCAAGTGAATGCGTGTAGAAGGTCGCAGCAACAGTTGATTTGAGATTGCCTAGAATATGTCGGCAAGTGACCTCAAAGGAGCAAAAGATGACCATCATCCGTACTACTGTGGATGACAAGATCTACGACAGCGCTGCCGACATACTTTCTACGCTGGGCATGGATGTGAACGCCGCCGTGCGCATGTTTCTGCAGGGCGTTGTGCTGCACAACGGGATTCCCTTTGACCTGCGGCTAACGGCGGAGCAGGTGCAGGCCATGAGGCTGCGTCGCGAGACAAACCGGCAGGCCACTTTGGAGGCGAGAGAAATCGCCAGAGGCGGTGAACCTGGACATGCCTCTGTTGAAGCCATGCTGCAGGCCATGGAAAAGGATGAAGCCTGATGGCCGGCAAGAAGGGCTACAGGCTGCGCACCATCGCGTACACCAAGACCTTCAGGAAGGACTACCAGCGCATGGCGGCATCAGGCCGCTACGACATGACACTGGTGAACCAGGTCGGCGGCCTGCTCATCGCCCACACGGCGCAACAGGTGCTGTCGGCGCAGTGGAGCGATCACGCCTTGATCGCCGACGATGAATGGGACGCGGGCGACCGGGACATCCATCTGGGAGGGGACTTCCTGCTGATCTATCGCATTGATCCGCATCCCGAAGCCAAGGACATGGAGATCGTCATCTTCAAGCGCCTTGGAACCCACAGCGATCTGTTTGGCTGAGCGCGGCCATCGCAGGCCGCGGGCAGCCTCCCCCTCTCAGCTCCCCAGCGCCCCGCGCACGGCAGCGCGCTCGCCCATGCGCTTGAAGTGCGCCTGCACCTTGGGGAAGCCGGCGATGTCCACGCCGTCGCCCTCCAGCCAGCCGGCAATGGTGAACAGATAGGCGTCGGCCACGGAATAGTCGGAGCCCAGCACCCAGGGCGCGTCGCCCAGGTAATGGCGCTCTATCACGCCAAAGCATTCGGCCATGTTGGCTGCCACCTTGCGCTGCATGGAGGCAATGGCCGCTTCGTCATCGGCCCAGCGGCCTGCGCGCCGGCCGTGGGCGTGGGCCACGTGCACGGTGGAGGACAGGTAGCCGTGGAACTCCTGCATGTGGGCGAAAGCATAGGCATCGTCCAGCGGGGCAAGCCGGGCTTCGGGAAAGCGCCGGGCAATATAGGCGAGCAGGGCCGGCGTTTCGGTGAGCACTCCGCGCTCGGTCACCAGGGCGGGCACGCGGCCCTTGGGATTGATGGCCAGGTATTCGGGGCTGCGCTGCTCGCCCTTGGAGAAATCGAGCTTAACGACTTCATGGGGCGCATTGGCCTCGATCAGGGCGATGCGGGCGGCCAGGGCGCAGGTGCCGGGAGCGTAGTAGAGCTTGAGGGTGGTCATGAAAGAGACGGGTAGGGGTGGGATACGGGCAGATTCTGCCGTCGGCGCCGATGGCCGGACCGGCCCTCCAACTTAGTGCGGATTGCACGGTCGTGCAAGCGGCATCGTTGTCTTGTCCTATGCCTGCTCGGCATTCCAGCGCACGGTGCGTGCGGGCAGGTCAATGTGGATGGTGTGGCGGCCGCCGTCATGCAGTAGCAGGTCCAGCTTCCCGTCCTGGCCATCCACGAACGTGATGCCTTCAATCATGGGTGCGTCGATCAGGTCGTTGCAGTCGAGCGCGATCCAGGCATCGGTTTGCAGATCCAGCAGACGCAGATGGGGGAAGTCGGGGTCCTCGCCATATTCGATGCAGGCCACCATGGCCCAGGGCTTGGAGACGGCCACGGCCGTGAGGGTGCTATCTGGGCTCTGCGCGCAGGCGCGCGCCTGCAGGGCATCGAGCAGCGTGGGCATGTCGTCCAGCATGTGTGCATAGGGAGACTCGGGCGGCACGGTGCGTACTGGCCGGGTGGCGGCCTTGGCGCTTTTGGCGCTTTTGGCGCTTTCGGCGCGTTTGGCGCGTTTGGCAGGCTCTGCCGTTGGGGTGCTGCGCCTGCGGCCCGCTGGCGGAAGGTGCTGGATTTTGCCGCCCGCAATGCCTAGAAAGACACCGCATTCGCTCACGCTCAGATGCCTGTAGTTGCGGCTGCTGCACGGGGTTTCCCAAAGCGGGGCGCCGGTGTCCGGGTCCACGGCGACAAGATAGGCCCGCTCCATGCCGTCCTCGTGCCTGTCCTGTATTCCATAAAGGACGCCGGCATGGCATTGCGGCGCGCTGACATGGGTAGGCGACAGGCACGGTCCGAAACGGTTGCTGCGAATGTCATAGCCATACATGCCCTGGCGTGCAAAGCAGAAATAGACCACGCCGTCACGATGCGCTGCCCGCTGGGCATGCACATGCCGGCGCTCATCGTCAGGTTGAACGGGAGGTGTGATGGCCAGGACTTCGCCGCTGCAAGGATGGATGCGAAGCCAGGGTGCATCGATGTCCACGTGGTCTCTGCTGCCGGGGCCGAACACGGCCCACGCGCCTGCAATGGCGGGCGAGTACAGGTCGCGGGCACTGTCCACCCACAGCACATGCTCGGTGTGCCCGTCTGTTTCATGCCAGCGCCGCAGCTCCGAGCGCTCAGGGTGGACGATCCAGCCGTAGACCGCCCCCTCCAGCACAAACGCACCCTGCAGGCCCAGCGCCAGCGTGCTGCCCTGCCAGGTGCGACGGTCCAGCAGCAGATAGCGGCCCTCGGGACTGCTCTCCTCCATCGCTACGAGCCAGCGATGCGCGTCCAGCTCCACGGGAACGGGCCAATGCCTGGCCTGCATGCCCGGCACGGCATGGAAGTCGAGCAGGCATTCGCCGGTGCGGGCATCAAGCACCTGGTCGCAGAGCATCAGATGCCGCTCGTCCACGAACCACGACATGCCCTCGCTCTCGCGCATGCGGTGGTCCCAGAGCACGTTGCCGGTGGCCACATCAACGGCGCGCAGAAAGGACGTTGTGCTGTCCCCCTTGTTGCAGTACTCGTAGTAGAGCCGGCCATCGACCACGCTCATGGCGGTGTCGATGATGAAGATGCTCTTGTCTCCAATGGCCTGGGATTTGCCGTAGTGCATGCGCGCCTTTCAAAGACCTGATTGTCGCCAGCAGAGCGCGGTGTGGACTGGGCGAAATGTCAAGTCGATGGCGTGGTGCGCGGCTGAACCAATGCAGCTGCGGCGGTGCAACGCCATCCGATCCAGACGAGCAGGTCCGCGATGCGCTGTGCTGGATGGAAGCTGCACCGAGCGTGCTGCAGATGCATGCCGAGTGGGCGGTCTGTTGCTGTCCGCCAGGCGTTGTTCCAAGAGCGGGGCCTGCATTGCTCCCGCCCTGGCGGGCAGCAATGGCGGCACTCAGAACCGATAGGCCGCAGCCACACGCACCTCACGCCCGAAGCCCAGCGCGCAGAATTGCGCGCCGCCACGGAAGGTGTTGCATTGCGTGCGGTACTGCCTGTCGGTGAGGTTGCTGAGGTTGACCGAGAAGCGCCACGGGCCGGTGGTGTAGGCGGCCATGGCGTCCCACAGCGTGTAGGCGTCGTTCATGGGGGTCTTCACGCCGTCCATGGGCAGCTCGCCAGGCGTGGCGCTGATGTGGCGCAGGCCCAGGCCCAGCTCCAGGGCGCCGCGCTGGTACTTGCCCCACAGCGATGCGGCATGGCGCGGCGTGGCGCCGGGGCGCGCGCCGATCTCGATGGCGTTGTTGCTGCGCGTGACCCTGGAGTCGAGGTAGGTATAGGCCGCAATGGCCGAGAAGCCGCCGCCGATCTCGCCCTGGGCCTGCAGCTCCAGCCCCCGGTTGCGCACTTCGCCGGTCTGCACGTCGAAGCGCGGGTTGAGTGTGGATGGCGTGCGCACATTGCGCTTGCGCAGGTCGAACACGGCGGCGCTGAGCGTGTAGCCGGTCGACGGCGGCGCGTAGCGCAGGCCGGCCTCGAACTGGCGCGCAGTCTCGGGCTCGTAGGGCCTGCCGTTGGCGTCGGTGGCCGTGACCGTGGTCAGCGGCGGCTGGAAGGAGTTGTTGAAGGACACATAGGGAGCCAGGCCGCTGGGCGCCAGGTAGATCAGGCCCAGTCGTCCGGTGACGGCGCTGTCGGTGCGGCGCACGGTGGTGATGGCGAAGGGCGCGGTGGCTGCGGCGCGCGCGTCGTAGTCGGTGTCTATGCGTGCGCTGTCGCGGCGCAGGCCGGCGCTGAGCACCCAGCGCTCGCCGAACTTGATCTGGTCCTGCACGTACAGGCCCGCCTGGTGCGTGCGGGCCAGCGCGCGGTCGCTGAGGTAGTTGTCATTCCAGTTCGGCGCGATGTGGATGGGGTTGACCAGGTCCAGCGGCGCCACGGCGCCGTTGAGCGAGTAGATGCGCCAGTCGAGCCTGGAGCGGTAGTAGTCGAAGCCCACGGCCCACTGGTGCGAGACGGCACCCGTCCGGTGGCGGCCTTCGATCTGCGTGTCCATGACCCAGGTCTGTTCGGCGTCGGGCCGCACCATGGCCAGGCGTGCCATGCCGCGCTGGTCGGCCGTCAGGCCCCGGTTGCGCATCTCGCGCCGGTCGTTGCGGCCATCCAGGTAGCGCAGGTTGTTGCGCAGCGTGAGCTGGTCGTTCAGCCGGTGCTCCAGCAGCCAGCCCACGCTGGCGTTGCGCTTGTGGTGGCCAGATCCCGGTCCGCTGACGTTGATGTCCGTGGCCGACCAGCCCGCAGGCGTCTGGCGGTAGTAGGGGATGACGAAGCCGGTTTCGTCCTCCTGGTACTGCGCCAGCAGGGTGAGGCTGGTGCGCTCGCCCAGCAGTGTGAAGGAGGGGGCGATGTAGCTGCGATCGGCGCGCAGGCCGTTCCACTGCGTGCCCGATTCGCGCTTGAGCACGGTTAGCCGTGCCAGCGCCGTGCCCTGTTCATTGATGGCGCCACCGATGTCGGCCGTGAGCTGGCGCCGGTCGTGGCTGCCGAATTCCACGCCCACTTCGCGCTGCATGCCGGCGCGCGGGCGCTTGGTGACGGCATTGATCAGGCCGCCGGGCGCGGACTGGCCGTACAGCACCGAGGCCGGGCCGTGCACGACTTCCAGCCGCTCCAGCCCATATGGCTCCAGGTTGGTCATGAAGCCGTTGTGGACCATGCGCATGCCGTCGCGGTACAGGCCCGTGCCCGTCAGATAGAAACCGCGCACGGCCACGTCGTCATCGGTGATGCCGTAGTCCATGGGGCGCACGCCCGCGCTGTAGCGCACGGCTTCGGCCACGCTGGAGATGGCCTGGTCGCGGATCTGGGCCTCGCCGATGATGCTGACCTGCTGCGGCGTCTCCAGCAGCGGCACATCCATCTTCATGGCCGAGGCGCTGCGGCGCGGCCCGTAGCCGGGCACGGCGCCCCAGGCGCTTTCATGCTCGGCATCGGCCAGCACGTTCACGGTGGGCAGCGCATGCTCGGCCGCGGCCCCGGGCCGCGCACGGTGCACGGCCCAGCCGCCTTCGGCCGTGCGCGTGGCCTGCAGCTGGTGCGGGGCGAGCAGGGCGGCAAGCCCTTCGTGCACGCCGCGCGTACCGCTCAGCGCCGCCGACTGTCGGCCCTGGACCAGGGCTGGATCGAACGAGAGGGTGATGCCTGCCTGGCGCGCGAGGCTGTGCAGGCTGGTCTCCAGTTCACCGGCCGGCAGGTCGAACCGGATGGATCTGGCATCCGGGGCGGAGCTCGGGCTCTGGGCCAGGGCGGTCATGGGCAGGCCCAGCGTGATAAACAGGCCCAGCATCAAGGCCTGTGCAGCCAGCGCCGTGGGGCGTGTGCACGAGGGTGGATGGGCGGCGCGGCGGGTGCTGGGCAGGCTGGGCATGGAGGCAGTCCTTGAGAAGCGGCAAAGGAAAAAGCGATGTCTTTGCTCCTATGCCGAACGGGCGGTGTGAAACCCGTAATGACTGCCTGAAAAAATTCCGGATCAGGCTTTGACCAGGCGCCTGGCGCTGCGGGCACCGCTGGCCGCACCTTGTCCGCGCTCCACACGCACAGGCAGCGTGCGGGCAATGGCGGCCAGCGCACGACCCGCCGGATCCGGGCCGTCCAGCTGGAATACGCCTGAAACACGCAGGGCAGCCACGTCGTCGGCGCATTCCATGGGCATGCCGCTCTGGCGTGACAGCTCGGTCACGAAGGCGTCCAGGCGCATGCGGCGGGCGACCAGTACGCCGTCGGTCCATGCGTCGGGCACCAGGCCTTCGTCGGGCAGGCGCACAGGGCGGTGCTGGCCGGCGTGCAGCACATGGGTTTCGCCGGAGGTGGCGACGATGGCGTCCAGGGTGCCTGGCGCAGTGCCGTCCAGCGCCCTGACATGGATGGCCACGCGGCCCTCGGTGACGTACAGGCGCGTGGCAGTGTCCGGGTGTTTTTCGTGGCGCACGCCGAAGCTGGTGCCCAGGGCCTCGAAGCGGGCCAGCGGCGTTTCCACCCAGAAGGAGCGTCGGCCCGCGAGGGAGCGCGGGTCGCTGCCGGTGTCGATGAAGATCTCGCCGCGTGCCAGGCGGACCACGCGGCGCAGCAAGGTGAAATCCACCTGCACCAGCGTGTCCGGTGCCAGGTGCAGGCGGCTGCCGTCGGCCAGCAGCGTGCTGCGGCGCTCACCAATGGCCGTTTCCAGCGCGATCTGCTCGCGCGGTGCAGCCCAGCGCCAAGCCATGGATCCCAGCAGCAGGGCAGCGGGGCCCAGGAACAGCAGCCGCTGCAGGCTTGCGCGCCGGCCTCGCGCCGGCCCTGGGCCGGCGGACCGCAGCACGCCGTGGGCCAGTCCCGCCTGGCCGGCGGGCAGGGCGAACTGGGCCTCCACAGCCTGGACCTGTTGCCAGGCCTGTTCGTGCGCGGCGTGGCTGCTGCGCCATGCCTGGCAGGCGGCGCGGTCGGCATCGGTGGCCGTGCCGGAGGCCAGCCGCACGGCCCAGGCAATGGCCTGTTCCAGCGCCTGGGGGGCCTGGTCTGTGCTCACGCCGTCAGTTCCCTGCGCAGGGCAAGGCAGTGGCGTATGGCGGTGGCCATGTATTTCTCGACGGAGCTCAGGCACACGCCCAGCTGCAGGGCGATTTCGGGGTAGCTCAGGCCTTCCAGGCGGGAGAGCAGAAAGGCGCTGCGGGCCTTGGGCGGCAGGCCGGCCAGCAGGTTGTCCATGCGCACCAGGGATTCGATCAGCAGATGGCGCTCCTCGGCCGAGGGTGCCAGCGGCTCGGGCAGGCTGGCGATGGCGTCCAGGCAGGCGCGCTCCAGCGCGGCGCGGCGTGTGTGGTCCACGACCAGGCCGTGGGCGATGGTGGTGAGCCAGGCGCGCGGCTCGCGCACGCCATGCAGGGACTGGGGCTTGCCCAGCACGCGAATGAAGGTGTCCTGGGCCAGGTCGGCCGCATCGCAGGGATTGCCCAGCCTGCGCCTGAGCCAGCCCACCAGCCAGCCGTGGTGGTCGCTGTAGAGCAGGGCGATATCGGGGTGCGAAGGCGCGGCGGCCATGGAGCGGGTTCCTGGGGAAGCGGATTTGATAATGATTCGCATTCTATTTGAGCAATGGCTGCAGCCTGGCCGCAACTGGCCTGCCGCGCAATGCGTTGCATGCATCCAACGCGATCCGGCCATGCGACGGCGCCCACCTTCGGATTTGAGCTAGGACAAGACCGGCCTTGCCTGCCCCTGCTGCAATACAGCTACGGGATTTGCCCCGGGCTACTCCAAGACTCTCCATCATGAAAAGAACTCTGCTCGCCGTTGCTGCCGTTTGCGCCCTGTCGTCGGGTGCCGCCTTTGCGCAGCAGGCCGAAGGCCCCTGGATGGTGCGCGTGCGCGCCGTCCACCTGGACAGCGTCAACAAGGACAGCACGGGCCTGGGCCTGTCGATCAATGACAAATGGATGCCCGAGCTGGACGTGTCCTACTTCTTCACGCCCAATATCGCGGCCGAGCTGGTGCTGACCTACCCGCAAAAGCATGACCTGCGTGCCAACGGCCTGGGTCAGATCGGCAGCCTCAAGCACCTGCCGCCCACGCTGCTGGCGCAATACCACTTCACCAATTTCGGCGCGTTCAAGCCCTACGTGGGCGCCGGTGTCAACTTCACGCGCTTTTCCAGCGTGAACTTCGATCCCGCCGTGCAGGCCGCGCTGAACCCCTCCATCAAGAAGAACAGTTTTGGCGGCGCGCTGCAGATCGGCTTCGACTATGCGCTGGACAAGAACTGGTCGCTGAATTTCGACGTGAAGAAGGTCTTCATCGAGACGGACGTGCGCGCTGGCGGCACCAAGGTGGGCACCTTCAAGGTGAACCCCGTGCTGGTTGGCGTGGGACTGGGCTATCGCTTCTGATCTTCGGATCATGAGCGAGGCACGCGCTGCTTCATCCGGCAGCGCGTAGTGAGGCAAGGATGGGTACTTGGTCCGGTATGCCGTTCGCGGCATACCGGATTTTTTTCGTCCGGCATGCTGCAGCGCACCAGATCTGCAGGTCATGAAAAAGACACGCTCGCTGGAAACTGTCCTACCCGCGTGCCCGGGGCGGGCGCCTAGGCTGGTGCCTCGGCCTGTCGGCGCGCGCCTTGCGAGGCGGGACGCCAGTTTGCAGGCTTCATTCTGGCTGCCCGCCCCCTTGGCGACCGCTCCCCGCTGCAAGGCGGGGGCGCGGCATTCACCATGCTGAGGCGGTCGGCGCACAACGCGAGGCCCCCACCATGCTGTATGCCCACGATCATTCCGTGTCTTCCCCTCCATTGGCGTCGCGCGCCCAGCGCGTGCCCCTGCCCCTGCCTTCGGCTCCGCGCACACCGGCCGAAGGTGGCAGGAGAGAGGCTGCGCCGGAGCTGGCAGACAGCGCCCTGCGAGCAACCCTGGCCGAATTGCAGCACGGGCTGATGCAGCCGCAGGCCCGGGTCTCGCCCAAGTTTCTCTATGACTCACGCGGCTGCGACCTGTTCGAGCAGATCACGCGGCTGCCCGAGTACTACCCCACGCGCACCGAGGCTGCCATCCTGGCCGACTCCGGTCCGGCCATGGCCGAGGCCCTGCGCGGCAGCGAGGTGCTGATCGAGCTGGGTGCCGGCAACTGCGAAAAGGTGCGCGGCCTGTGCCGCAGCCTGCGTCCACGGCACTTCGTGGGCGTGGACATTGCGGGCGCCTTCCTGCGCCAGTCCGTGCGGCGCCTGGCCGAGGAGTTTCCGCAGCTGCAGGCCCATGCCGTCACGGCCGACATCACCGAGCCGCTGGCCCTGCCGCCCTACATCCCGCAGGCCGGCCGGCTGCTGTTCTACCCGGGCTCGTCCATAGGCAACTTCGACCCTGAACAGGCCCAGCGCATGCTGGGCCAGATGCGGGCCCTGCTCAGCGACGACGGTGGGCTGCTGATCGGCATAGACCTGCCCAAACCCATACAGTGGCTGGAGCCTGCCTATGACGATGCCCAGGGCGTGACGGCGCGCTTCAACCTCAACCTGCTCAGCCATGTGAACCACCTTCTGGGCAGCGACTTCAACGAGAGCGACTGGGAACATGTGGCCTTCTTCAACACCGAGCACTCGCGCATCGAAATGCACCTGCGCGCGCGGCGCCCGCTGATCGTGGGCTGGCCCCAGGGGCTGCGGCACTTCGCGGCCGGCGAGACCATACACACCGAGAACAGCTACAAATACCCGCTGCCCGACTTCCTGGACATGCTGGCCTGTGCGGGTTTCGGGGCCTGCCAGGTCTGGACCGATGAGCGCCAGTGGTTTGCCGTGATCCATGCCCATGCGTGAAATGCCCGCCGTCTTCCGCTGGGTGCAGCGCTACGAGGCCGTGCGCCAGACCACCGTGCTGCTGGCCGCCCCCTTGTCCGCCGAGGATGCCTGCGTACAGTCCATGCCCGATGCCAGCCCTGCCAAATGGCATCTGGCGCATACCACCTGGTTCTTCGAGACCTTTGTCCTGGCCGAGCACGCGCCCGGCGTGCCGCCCTTCGATCCCGACTTCCGCGTGCTGTTCAACTCCTACTACCAGCAGGTGGGTGCGCGGCATCCGCGTGCCCAGCGCGGGCTGCTGACCCGGCCCTCGCTGGCGCGGGTGCTGGCCTACCGCGAGGCGGTGGACCAGCGCATGCTGCAGATGTTCGAGGACTGGGGCACGCAGCCGCCTGCGCGTCTGGCCGCGTTGCTGGAGCTGGGCCTGCAGCATGAGCAGCAGCACCAGGAGCTGCTGCTGACCGACATCAAGCACCTGCTGTCGTGCCACCCGCTGTGGCCTGCCTATCGAGAGCAGGAAGAGGGCATGCCTGCGCCTGGGCCGGCAGATGGAACGCCTGCCCCGCTGCAGTGGCAGACCGTGCCGCGTGGCATGCATGCCGTGGGCCATGGCGGCGAGGGCTTTGCGTTCGACAACGAGCGCCCGCGCCACGAGGTGTTTGTGCAAGGCTGCGAGATCGCGCAGCGGCCCGTGAGCAATGCCGAGTTCCTGCGCTTCGTCGAGGACGGCGGCTATGCCCAGCCGCAGTGGTGGCTGGCCGAAGGCTGGGACTGGCGCTGCGCGCAGCAACTGGAGCATCCCTGGTACTGGCGGCGCAATGCAGGCGGCGCGTTGGATGGCGCATCGGACGGCACGTGGCAGGAGTTCAGCCTGCATGGCGCGCTGGCGCTGGACGGGCGCCGCCCCGTCTGCCACATCTCGTTTTTCGAGGCCGACGCCTATGCGCGCTGGGCCGGCGCGCGCTTGCCTACCGAGGCGGAATGGGAGGCGGCCTTTGCCGCGCCCATGGCGCAGCGCCCCGAGCACGACGAGCCTCCCGGCCCCGTGCACCCGCGCGCCATGCAGCCCGGCAGCCTTGCGCTGGGCGAGGTCTGGGAATGGACCCAGTCCGCCTACGGCGCCTACCCGGGCTTCCAGATCGCGGAGGGCGCCGTGGGTGAATACAACGGCAAGTTCATGGTCAACCAGTATGTGCTGCGGGGCGGCTCCTGCCTCACGCCGCCAGGCCATGCGCGCGCCAGCTACCGCAATTTCTTTCCCACGCAGGCGCGCTGGCAGATGACCGGCCTGCGGCTGGCGCGGGATCCGGCTTGAGCCTGCCCCTGCCGCATCCCCATGCATTGCGCCGCCCGCCGGTGCATGCAGTAGCATCGTCGGCCTCAATGATCCGAGGGAGTTCCATGTTGTTGCGTTCGCTTGTTCTTGCCATGCCGCTGTCCCTGGTCCTTGCCGGCTGCGCCACTGCGCCGCCCCAGGCTCCGGCGCCCAGCCAGCCACAGGAGCAGCCCCGGCCCCAGGTGCCTGCCCAGGCCCCGGCCGACACGCCGCGCGCCGAGCCCGAGGTGGCCAACCTCACGCCCCTGCCCAGCCTGCTGCTGATCGGCGAAGACGCAGCCGGCCGCTACTACTCCATGGTGGCCAAGGCCACCTTCACCATCGAGTCCGATGGCCGCCTGACCCTGGCCGACCAGGGCGGCGGCCAGGGCGGCGAGCCCGTGGCCCCGCATGCCGACATGCAGGACCAGAGCATGTCCACCGAATGCAAGCCCTATGGCGCCGTGGCCAACCAGCGCACCACCTGGTTCCCGTATACGGGCGTGTTCGTGCGCGGCGGCACGCTGGTCGGCGCCCAGGCGGATGGCGCCGATGCGGCCATCAAGACGCTGACCGAGCATGAAGGCGCCCAGATGCTGTACACGGGCAAGGATGCCGACCCCACCGAGTACTACTACGCGCCCTGTGTGGGCGCGCAGCGCGTGGCCACCGGCTGGCGGCTGGACCGCTATCTGCCCGATGGCGGACAGCTGCGTGTGCGTGCCGATGCGCGTAACGGCAATGGAAACGGCAAGGGCCAGACGCTGGCGCTGAAGCTGCCCAAGCCCTTTGCGCCCTTCGTGCTGGTGCGCTACCAGTCGGGAGCGATGATTCCCGTGCCCATGCGTGCCGTGCTGGCCACGGTGGACCTGCCCGAGCGCCGCGTGGTGCTGCAGTTCCAGGGCACCTACGCCGTGGAGCCGGCCATCCGCAAGATGGAGCTGCGCCTGATCGTGCCCGGCAGCCGCCCCTCCGAAGGGGAGACCGCCGCGCGCCACGCCGAACGAACCCAGGCCCAGCTGCGTGACCTGGCCCGCTGCGCCCCGCCGCGCGGCCATGCCATCGAGCCCTGCGCCAATCCGCAGCGCACGCCGGACCCGCTGATCTTCTATTCCTCGCAGGAACTGCGCGAGCGCTCGCGCAGGCGCTGAGGGCGTCTCAGACCTTGTCCAGCGCCTGCTCCAGGTCGGCCAGCAGGTCGCTGATGTGCTCAATGCCCACGGACAGGCGCACCATGCCTTCGGTGACGCCGGCCTTGGCCAGTTCCTCGGCGTCGAGCTGGCGGTGCGTGGTCGATGCGGGGTGCGTGGCCAGGGACTTGGCGTCGCCGATGTTGACCAGGCGCGTGAACAGCTGCAGCGCATCCAGGAAGCGCGCACCGGCGGCGCGGGTGTCGCTGTCGCCGCTGCCGTTCCTGAGGCTGAACGACAGGATGCCCGAGGCGCGGCCGCCCAGCTGCTTCTTCACCAGGGCGTGGTCGGGATGGTCCTGCAGGCCGGCGTAGCGCACCCATTCGATCTTGGGATGCCTTTGCAGCGTCTCGGCGATCTTCTGGGTGTTCTCGCAGATGCGGTCCATGCGCAGGGCCAGCGTCTCTATGCCTTGCAGGATCAGGAAGGCGTTGTGCGGCGACAGTGCGGCGCCGGTATTGCGCAGCGGCACCACGCGCACGCGGCCGATGTAGGCTGCCTCGCCCAGGGCCTCGGTGTAGACCACGCCGTGGTAGCTGACATCGGGCTCGTTCAGGCGCTTGAAGCGGGCCTTGTGCTCGGCCCAGGGGAACTTGCCGCTGTCCACGACGGCGCCGCCCACGCTGTTGCCGTGGCCGCCCAGGTACTTGGTCAGCGAGTGCACGACGATGTCGGCGCCATGCTCGATGGGGCGCAGCAGGTAGGGGCTGGGCACGGTGTTGTCCACGATCAGCGGCACGCCGTGGGCGTGAGCCACGTCGGCCAGGGCGCGGATGTCGGTGACATTGCCCAGCGGGTTGCCGATGGACTCGATGAAGATGGCCTTGGTCTTTTCGTCGATGTGCTGGGCGAAGCTGGCCGGGTCGCGCGGATCGGCAAAGCGCACCGTGATGCCCTGCTGCGGGAAGGTGTGGGCGAACAGGTTGTAGGTGCCGCCGTAGAGCGTGCTGGCCGAGACGATGTTGTCGCCTGCCTCCGCGATGGCCTGGATGGCATAGGTGATGGCGGCCATGCCCGAGGCCACGGCCACGGCGGCAATGCCGCCTTCCAGCGCCGCGACGCGCTTTTCCAGCACGTCGGTGGTGGGGTTCATGATGCGCGTGTAGATGTTGCCGGCCACCTTGAGGTCGAACAGGTCGGCGCCATGCTGGGCACTGTCGAAGGCATAGGCCACGGTCTGGTAGATGGGCACGGCGGCCGACTTGGTGGTGGGGTCGGGCGAGTAGCCGGCGTGGACGGCCAGGGTTTCGATGCGCATGGAAGATTGCCTTTCTGGTGACGGCTTACGCAAGAAGGGCAGGGCGGGCCATTTGCCATGGGCAGCGGCGCGTCCCGCATCCTGTTTGAGTAAGTCCTGAGGTTTTACAAGCGGAGGACGGTTGGCATTGTGGCGTGCCGGCCTCCGGTGCCCAACGATGCGTTGGTTACGAACATATACGCCGCAGACCGGTTGCTCCTCTGCCGTGCGCAGATATGTCCGGCCTGGCTTTGCCAGGATCGTGAGTGAATGTGTATTTTTGTTAACAACGTGTTGTAACGTGACCTGATCGCTAGACTCCATTCGGGAGTTGATGGTGACGTTGACAGCAAGACATTTTCTGGCGCTGGCGGTGCCCTTGTGCACCTCGCTGCTGGCCGGCTGTTTCTATGTCTGCTGGCGGCATCTGCGTGCCCGGCGCGAGTTGCGCAGCATGTCCCTCGCCTTCACCGGATTCAGCCTGGCGCTGCTGCTGCAGGTCCTGGAGCGGCCTGCGGCCGTGCCCGTCAATGCGCTGGCCACGGCCGCGCTGCAGCTGTGTGCGGCCTGGTTCATCACCGAGGCCATGGCCATGCGCCAGGGCGTGCGACCGGATGCGCCGCTGGCGGCTGTCTTTGGCAGCGCAGTGCTGGCGGTGCTGGGCTACTACGCCTGGGTCGTTCCCGATGCGCAGGCGCGCCAGCATGTGCTCAATTTCGGCCTGGGACTGCAACTGGCCCTGCCGCTGTGGCGTTTGCCGCGCAGGCATCCCGGTACGGACTGGGACCGGCTGCTGCTGGGGGTGTTCGTGGTCTTTGCGCTGAGCTTTTTCGTTCGTGCGCTGTGGCTGACACCGCCTGGCGCCTCGCCACCGGCCGACGCGGCCAGTGAATGGCTGGGCGTTTCTTCCGCGTGCCTGGCGAAGCAGCTGAGCCTGCTGGTGTTCGGCCTGCTGTTCGCCATGGTGTTCCTGGCGGCGGCGGTGCGCGACACCGTGCAGGAGCTGCATGAGGAGCGCGACCGCGATCCGCTGACAGGGCTGTTGAACCGGCGCGCCTTCAAGGAGGAGGTGCAGCGCCGGCGGGCCGAGCACCCTCAGCTTTCAGCCGCCGTGCTGGTCTGTGATCTGGACCATTTCAAGCGGGTCAACGACGGCTGGGGCCACGCGGCCGGTGACGAAGTGCTGCAGCGCTTTGCGCGACTGCTGCTGCGCAGCACGCGCCAGCAGGACCTGGTGGCCCGCTTTGGCGGGGAAGAGTTCGTGGCCTTGCTGCCGCGTGCGGACCCTCTGGCCGTGCAGTCGATCACCCGGCGCATACAGACCCAGCTGCGCCTGATGGGCTTCAGCGGACTGCCCGACGAGGTGCGCATCACCGCCAGCTTCGGCGTGGCCTGGATGGCGCCGGGCCAGACGCTGGAGCAGGCGCTCGCGCGTGCCGACGCCATGCTCTACGAGGCCAAGCGCGCAGGCCGGGACCGGGTGCGGCTGGTGAAGGAAGAGGAAACGCTCTAGGACTTGGCCGGCGCGACCGCAGCCTGCAGCAGGCGAGCGGTGCGGGGCGGACGCGGTGTCTGCGGCGTCTGCGGGGCGCTGGACTCGCGCGGCCCGCGCGGTTCAAGCGCAGGCCTGGAAGGCCGCTGGGCCGCTGCCGGCTGGCGCAGCTCCCAGCCCGGCAGCGCGGCATGCACCATGGCGGCGCCGTGGGCGTCGTTGGCCGCGTAGTGGCGCTGGGCCAGGCTCAGTTGCGGTGCAGCCCAGTTGGAGGTGGAGATCTTCTTGGACTTTTGGAAGTTCTGCCCCAGCACCAGGGCCACGGCCGCGCGCACGCCTACCGAGCTGGCGTAGCCATGGCGCTTGAACACGCGGTCCAGGTCGATCACGTTGTTCAGCGCCACGCCCAGGCGCGCGGGCAGCGCACTGCGGTCATGGTCCAGCCCGAAGCCGGCCTTGCAGATGGCCTCGCTGGCCATCACGTCGGCCGCAAGCGCGCGTGCCTGCGCATGGTGCAACTGCAGCAGCCAGGCCTGGTCGCAGGTGGCCAACTGCACCACATGGGGGCCGGTGTCGGTCTGGCTGGCGTGGAAAAGAGGCTTGCTCTCGGTATCGAAGCCGAGCACGGGCGCGGCCATCAGCGCGGCGCGGGCGGCCGCGAATTCGGCGTCGGTGGCGGGCACGTGGATGCAGCGTTCCGGCAGGGCGGAAAAAGGCGGCAGCAGGCGGCTGTCTTCCTTGCTGGGGGCGTGCAGGCGGGGCATGGGAAAGGGGGGAGGCCGAGGCGAGCCGTCAAGTATGCCTGCTCCTGCATGTCCCTTCGGCCCCGGGTTTTTATCCCCGATGCATGTGGACGGAGTTGTGGAAAACTCCGGGTGTAACTTGCCGAATCCGCGCCCTGCAAGGCTTTCCACGGAATGCCTAAAAAATCAGCGCAGTGGCGAAAGGGCGTCGATTAAGGGTAATTACGGATGACCGCGCCGGACCCGTGGGCAGGGTCCGGTGGTTGTTTCAAGAGGTGTCTAAAGGCCTTGGTCGCTGAACACCGGGGCCCGTTTTTCCAGGCCTGCGCGCACGGCTTCGGCCTGGTTGGCACTGCCCAGCAGGGCCTGCTGCTCGCGCGCCTCGGCCAGCAGGATGTCCTGGGGCGATGCCGTTTCGCTGAGCTGCATCAGGCGCTTGGACGCACGCATGGCGTGCGGGCTGCTGGCCGCGATCTGGCGGGCCAGGTGGCGCGCTTCCTCCAGCGGCGCGGAACTCACGCGCGTGGCCAGGCCCAGGGCCACGGCCTCGGGGCCGGGCACGATGCGGCCCGTGTAGACCAGCTCGCGCAGCACATCGCCGCGCACCAGCGGCGCGGCCAGCGCGCAGCCGGCCATGTCGGGCACCAGTCCCCACTTGATTTCCATGATGGACAGCCGCGCATCCTCGGCCACCAGGCGGATGTCCGCGCCCAGCGCCAGCTGCAGGCCGCCGCCGTAGGCCACGCCGTGCACGGCGGCGATCACGGGCACGGGCAGTTCGCGCCAGCCCCAGCAGATCTGCTGGAAGCGGTTGGCAATGCCGTGCGTGCGCGCGGCCAGGTCCGTCATGTCTGCCGTCTGCTGGCCGTCGGCAATGCCGGCCATGCTGCCCATGTCCAGGCCCGCGCAGAAGGCGCGCCCCTCGCCATGCAGCACCACGGCGCGCAACCCGGGCGTGTCCCGCAGCCGCGCCAATGCGTCGATCAGTGCGTCGAACATGGCGGGGTCCAGCGCATTCATCTTGTCGGGCCGGGCCAGGGTCACCTCGGCCACGCCGTGGTCCACCGATATGCGCACGCGTTCTTGGCTCATGGCTTGTCTCCTTGTTGCTATGCGGTTCTTTGCTGGCGGTCGGCCGCGTTGCGCGATTCGATGGCGCTGCGCGCATTCGCCCAGTCCTGGTCGCTCCAGCTGGCCAGCCCGGCGAAGTTGCCGCCCGTCGCCTGGTATTGTCCGCCGTCTATGGCGATGGTCTGTCCCGTCAGGTACTCGGCCTGGCGGCTCATGAGGAAGACGGCCAGGTTGGCCAGCTCGGGCATGCGGCCGTTGCGGCCCATGGGGTTGTCGGCGCGCACATGCTCGCCGCCCTGCGGGTTCAGCCGCGCGCTCATGCCTTCGGTGGGAAACAGGCCCGGCGCGATGGCGTTGAAGCGTATGCCCCGGTTGCCCCATTCCACGGCCAGCGACTGCGTCATGGCATGCACGCCCGACTTGGCCATGGCCGAGGGCACGGTGAAGGCCGAGCCGTTCCAGACCCAGGTGGTGAGGATGGACAGCACGCTGGCCTTGCGGCCCTCGGCCAGCCAGCGGCGGCCGCACTCCAGCGTGAGGTTGAAGCTGCCGCGCATGACGATGTTGGCCACGGCGTCGAAGGCGCGCATGGACAGGTCCTCGGTGCGGCTCACGAAGTTGCCGGCCGCGTTGTTGACCAGGCCCGTGAGCGCGCCGCCGTCGGCCCAGATGGCCTCGATCATCTGCTCCACGGCCTCGGGCTGGCGCACGTCGCAGGCATGGCCCGTGGCCCGGCCGCCGTGCTGCTGCATCAGCTCCTGCGCTGTCTGCTCGACCACGGCGCCGCGCCGGCCGCACAGGTGGATGTCGGCGCCCAGCATGAGAAACGCCTCGGCCATGACACGGCCCAGGCCGGTGCCGCCGCCGGTGACGAGGATGCGTTCGCCCTGGAGCAGGCCGGGCTTGTAGATGAGGTCGTCGAGGGTCATGGCTGCTGTCTCCTGTGCTGCCAGGGAAGGGATAGGGGGACTGCGGCAGCGCTTGGCACCGCCAGGGGATCGGAGCGTCAGAGCGCGCGCGAGATCACTTCCTTCATGATTTCGCTGGTGCCGCCGTAGATGCGCTGCACGCGCGCATCGGCGTACATGCGCGTGACCATGTATTCGTTCATGTAGCCGTAGCCGCCATGCAGCTGCACGAGTTCGTCGAGCACGCGGCCCTGAGCTTCCGAGCCCCAGAGTTTGGCCATGGAGGCCGTGGCCGTGTCCAGCGTGCCGGCCACCAGCTGCTCCACGCAGCGGTCGATGAAGGCGCGGCCCACGGTCAGCGTGGTGGCCACCTCGGCGAGCTTGAACCGGGTGTTCTGCATGTCGGCAATGGCCTGGCCGAAGGCGCGGCGCTCGCGCACGTAGGCCAGCGTGGCCTCATAGGCGCCTTCCATGCAGGCCAGGGCGGCCAGGCCGATGATCAGGCGTTCGTAGGGCAGGTCGCCCATGAGCTGGTAGAAGCCCTGGCCTTCGCGCCCGCCCAGCAGCGCGTCCTGCGGCACGGTCACGTCGTCGAAGAAAAGCTCCGAGGTGTCCTGGGCCTTCATGCCCATCTTGTCGAGCACGCGGCCCACGCGAAAGCCCGCGCAGTCCCGGGTCTCCACGATGAGGATGGAGGTGCCGCGCGCGCCCTGGGCCGGGTCGGTCTTGCAGACCACGAGGATCAGGCCGGCCAGCAGGCCGTTGGTGATGAAGGTCTTGCTGCCGTTGATGCGGTAGCGGCCGTCCCTGAGTTCTGCGCGCGTGCGCACGCCCTGCAGGTCCGAGCCCGCGCCGGGCTCGGTCATGGCGATGGCGCCCACCAGTTCGCCGCGCGCCATGGCGGGCAGGTACTTGCGCTTTTGCGCCTCGGTGCCGTGGTTGAGCAGGTAGTGGGCCACGATGGAATGCACGGAGTTGCTCATGCCCGAGAGGGCGCGGCGCGCCATCTCCTCGTGGATCACGGCCTCGTGGCGGAAGTCGCCGCCGCCGCCGCCGTAGTCCTCGGGGATGTCGGTGCACAGCAGGCCCAGCTCGCCGGCGCGGCGCCAGATGGCATGGCCCACGTTGCCGCGCTGGCGTGCGGCTTCGTCCTGCGGCTGCATTTCGGTTTCCAGAAAGCGCACGGCGGTGGCGCGCAGGCTTTCCAGTTCGGGGGTGCTCCAGGAGCGTGTCAGTTGCAGTGGCATGGCTTGGACCGGTGGATTGAGGGGTTCAGTTGATGCGGCGTTCGCGGCCCTGCCAGTAGGGTTCGCGCAGCTGGAATTTCTGCAGCTTGCCCGCGGCCGACAGCGGCAGCTCGCTGCGGAACTCCACCGAGCGCGGGCACTTGTAGCCCGCGATGCGTTCGCGGCAGTGGGCGATGACCTCGGCCTCGGTCAGCGGCTGGCCCTCGCGCGCGACGATCACGGCGTGCACGCGCTCGCCCCAGCGTTCGTCGGGCACGCCGATGACGGCGCACATGGCGACCTGGGGCAGCTGGGCGATGGCGTTCTCGACCTCGGCCGAGTACACGTTCTCGCCGCCGCTGACGATCATGTCCTTGAGCCGGTCCACGACGAAGAGGTAGCCGTCGGCATCCAGCCGGCCCATGTCGCCCGTGTGCATCCAGCCGTCCTTGAGCGCGGCGGCCGTCTCGGCGGGCCTGTTCCAGTAGCCCTGCATGACCATGGGGCCGCGTGCCGTGATCTCGCCCACCTCGCCGGGCGGCAGCTCGCGGCCCTCGCCATCGACGATGCGCACCTCGGCAATGGTCACGGGCCGGCCGGCCGCGCGCAGCAGGCGCTCGCGCTGCGGGCCGGGACGGTGCTCGGCCGGGCCCATGGACACGATGGTGGGCGACAGCTCGGTCATGCCGTAGGCCTGGGCGAAGTCGGCGCCGGGCAATGCCTGCATGGCGCGCTCCAGCAGGCTGGCGTCTATGGGCGCCGCGCCATAGAGCATGAGGCGCAGGCTGGACAGGTCGAATTCGGCCATGCGCGGATGCTCGATCAGCCGGCGGATCATGGTGGGCACCAGGAACAGCTCGTTCACGCCGTGCTGCTGCACGCCGGCGAGGATGGCCAGCTCGTCGAAGGCCGGCACGATGACCTGGGGAACCAGGCGCTGGGCCATGAGCAGGGCCAGGCCGCAGCCGGCCACATGGAACATGGGCGTGACCACCATGCCCACCTTCACATGCTGGCGCGGCACGTTGCTGGCATTGGACAGGGCGTTGATGAACAGGTTGTCGTGGCTGAGCATCACCCCCTTGGGCCGGCCCGTGGTGCCGCCCGTATACATCACGGCGGCCAGGTCGTTGCCGCTGCGCAGCGCGTCGGCGCAGGGCGTGGCGGCGGCCAGCAATTGCTCGTAGTGCAGCGCGCCTTCGGGCGCGGCGCCCGTGCCGCAGAACACCACGGTGCGCAGGCTGGAGGACAGCTCGCGCAGCCGGGGCACCAGGGGCGCGAAGGCATCGTCCACGAAGAGCACGCGCGTGTCGCAGTCGTCCAGCGAGTAGGCCACCTCGTGCGCGCTCCAGCGGATGTTGACGGGGTTGACCGCGGCGCCTGCCCACCAGCAGCCATAGAAGTATTCAAGGTAGCGGATGGAGTTCAGGCCCATCATGCCGACGCGGTCGCCGGGCGCCACGTCCAGCGCTCGCAGCAGGCCGGCGCAGCGTTCGATGCGCTGCGCAAGCTGCGACCAGCTGGCCTGCTCTGCGCCGCAGATGGCTGCCGTGGCGCCGGCCCTTTCGCGGCGGCCCTTGTGGATGGCCTGGGTGAGATACATGGGCATGGGGTTTCCTCAGGAGCGGGCATTCCAGGCGGCCAGCGTGTCCTGCAGGCTGGCGGCGCGCGGGGGGCGGGGCTGCTCGGGCACGCTGCGCGAAAAGCGCGGCGCCGGCGCGGGCTGGAGCACGCCGCCGGCCTCGGTGAACGTGGCGCGCGCGCGGTTGTGGGCGTGCTGGGGCGCCTCGTCCCAGTCGAGCACGGGCGCGAAGCAGGCATCGCTGCCTTCCAGCAGCTCGCACCACTGCTGGCGCGTGCGCGTGCGGAACACGTCGGCCAGGCGCAGCTTGAGCAGGGGCCAGCGCGCGGCGTCCAGCTGCGCGTCGAACAGCGGGTCCTGTATGCCGCAGCGCTGGCGCAGCTCGGCGTAGAACTGCGGCTCGATGGCGCCTATGGCGATGTATTTGCCGTCGGCGCAGGCATAGGTGTCATAGAAGTGCGCGCCGCCGTCCAGCAGGTTCTCTCCGCGCTGGTTGCTCCACTGGCCCTTGGCCTTGAAGCCGTACATGAAGGCCGACAGCAGGGCCGTGCCATCGGTCATGGCCGCGTCGATGACCTGGCCCCGGCCGCTGCGCCCGGCCTCGTGCAGGGCGGCCAGCAGGCCCACGGCCAGCAGCATGCCGCCGCCGCCGAAGTCGCCCACGTAGTTGAGCGGCGGCACGGGAGCCTCGCCCGCGCGGCCGATGGCGTGCAGCGCGCCGGAGATGGCGATGTAGTTGATGTCATGCCCCGCCGCATGCGCCAGCGGCCCGTGCTGGCCCCAGCCCGTCATGCGGCCGTAGACCAGGCGCGGGTTGCGCGCCAGGCAGGGCTCGGGCCCCAGGCCCAGGCGCTCCATCACGCCGGGCCGAAAGCCCTCGATCAGCAGATCGGCGCGTGCGATCAGCGCCAGGGCCGAGGCCTGGCCTTCCTCGCCGCGCAGGTCGATCTCGACCTGGCTGCGGCTGCGCGTGGTGATGTCCTGTGCATCGACCGGCGTGCCGGGCCGCGCGATGCGCAGCACCTCGGCACCCATGTCGGCCAGCAGCATGGCGCAGAACGGCCCCGGGCCCAGGCCCGCGAACTCGACAACGCGCACGCCTTCAAGCGGTCCTGGCATGGAGGTCTCCTTTCAGGCCGTGGGCAGTGGATGGTTCTTGTACTGCTCGCGCAGCTTGGTCTTTAGCAGTTTTCCCGTGGCCGTGTGCGGCAGCTCGGCCACCTGCAGCACATCGTCGGGCAGCCACCATTTGGCGATGCGCGTGGACAGGAAGTCGAGCATGGACTCGCGGCTGACGCTGTGGCCTGCGCGCGGCACCACCAGCAGCAGCGGCCGCTCCTGCCACTTGGGATGGGCCACGCCGATGATGGCGGCCTCGGCCACGCCGGGATGGCCCATGGCGGCGTTCTCAACGTCGATGGAGGAAATCCACTCGCCGCCCGACTTGATCACGTCCTTGGCGCGGTCCACCAGCTGCAGGAAGCCGTCGGCATCGATGGTGGCCACGTCGCCCGTGGTGAAGAAGCCTTCCTCATCGACGGGCGAGCCGCCTTCGCCCTTGAAGTAGCCGCTGGCGATCCAGGGGCCGCGCACGCGCAGGTGTCCCCGGGCCTGGCCGTCCCAGGGCTGGGGCCGGCCGTCGTCGTCCACGATCTTGAGGTCCACGCCCCAGACGCCGCGCCCCTGCTTGAGCTTGACCTTGACCAGTTCCTCGCCCGACAGCGCGTCGTGCCGGGGCAGCAGCTTGCTGACCACGCCGATGGGGCTGGTCTCGGTCATGCCCCAGCCCTGCACGACCTGGGCGCCGAACTGGTTCTCGAAGCGCTCCAGCATGGCGCGCGGCACGGCCGCGCCGCCGATGCCTATGCTCTTGACGCCCAGCGCGCGCGGGTCGATGTCGGGATGCGCATCCAGGTACTGGAACAGCATCAGCCACACGGTGGGCACGCCCTGGGAGAAGGTGACCTTCTCGTCGCGCATGAGCTCGTAGACGCTCTGGCCGTCCAGGTGGGGGCCGGGCAGCACCAGCCGTGCGCCGGCCATGGCCGCCGCATAGGGCGTGCCCCAGGCGTTGGCATGGAACATGGGCACGATGAGCATCACGGTCTCGCGCGCGTTCAGGCCGAAGGTGTCGGGCGCCAGCTCCATCAGCGTGTGCAGCACGGTGGAGCGGTGCGAGTACAGCACGCCCTTGGGGTGGCCCGTGGTGCCCGAGGTGTAGCACAGCGACGAGGCCGTGCGCTCGTCGAACTCGGGCCACTCGAAGTCCTCGCTCTGGTTGCCCACCAGCTCGTCCCAGCAGTGCAGGCCGGGAAGGTCCAGCGCGGGCATGTGCTCACGCGAACTCATGCAGACATAGGTGGTGACGGTCTTCAGATGCGGTGCGAGCTTTTCCACCAGCGGCGCGAAGGTCACGTCGAAGAACAGCACCCGGTCCTCGGCATGGTTGGCGATGTATTCGATCTGCTCGGGAAACAGGCGCGGGTTGATGGTGTGCAGCACCGCGCCGCTGCCCGAGACGCCGAAGTACAGCGCCAGGTGGCGCCAGCTGTTCCAGGCCAGCGTGCCCACGCGTTCGCCAGGCTGCACGCCCAGCGACTGCAGGGCGTTGGCCACCTGGCAGGAGGCGCGGCGCATGCCGGCCCAGTCGGTGCGGTGCAGGCCACCGTCCCGGGTTTCCGGCAGGCGCGAGACGATCTCGGTGTGCGGGTGAAAGCGCGCCGCATGCTCGATCAGCGACGAGATCATGAGCGGGCGGTCCTGCATCAGTCCTTGCAAGGCGGGCATGGGGTGTCTCCTGTCGTTGTCCTGATGGCCGGGGTCATTGCACGGGCGCGTAGCGGCTGCCGTCGAAGCGCACGAGCTGCATCTTCTTGATGGGGAAGAAATCGTCCGCACCGGTCTGCAGGCTGATGCCCGGGTAGAGCATGGGCAGGTCCATCTTCAGGCTGGCGGCCTGCTTCATGATGTTGGCGCGCGTGAGCTCGTCGCCGGCCTGCCTGAGCACCTGCACCAGGGTCTGGGCCTGGGAGTAGCCGATGACGTTGAGCGAATCGTTGGGGTCGCCGGCCGGGTAGAACTGCTTCATGAAGGCCAGGTAGCCCGCCAGCTCGGGCGTGCCCTGGTTGGAGGGGGCCGAGGGCTCGCGCAGGTAGCTGGCCGTCATCACGCCGCGCGCGTTGTCCAGGCCAGCGGGCTTGAGCACCGAGCTGATGGACAGCGAGACGCTGACCAGGTAGTGCGCAGGCTTCCAGCCGATGTCGGCGGCCTTGCGTATGGACTGGGCCGCGAACTTGGGCGTGCTGATGTTGATGAAGGTGTCCGCCCCCGAGCCCTTGAGCGCCACCATCTGGCTGTCCACCGTGGGGTCGCCGACCTCGTAGGTCTGCTGCACGACGATGCGCTGCTTGGCCTGCTCGCCAAAGCCGTCGAGCACGCCCTTGAGGTAGTCCTTGCCGAAGTCGTCGTTCTGCATCAGGACGGCCACCTTGGCCTGGGGCCGCGTGGCCAGGATGTGCTGGGCGAAGGTGCGGCCTTCGAGCTGGTAGGTGGGCTGCCAGCCCATGGTCCAGGGGAAGTTCTTCGGATCGCCCCAGCGCGTGGCGCCCGTGGAGACGAACAGCTGGGGCACCTTGCGCTGGTTCATGTAGCGATGCACGGCCTGGTTGTGCGAGGTGCCCAGCGCGCCGAACATCAGCAGCACGCCGTCGCGCTCGACCAGCTTGCGCGTCTGCTCCACGCTCTGGGCGGGGTTGTAGGCGTCGTCGGCCGAGAGGTAGGTGATCTTGCGGCCGTTGATGCCGCCTTCGGCGTTGATCTTGGCGAAGTAGGCCGCATGGGTCTTGCCTATGGTTCCATAGGCCGACACGGGACCTGAGTAGGGCACGAAGTTGCCGATGCGGATCTCGGTGTCGCTGGCGCCGGTGTCGTACTTCTTCTGGGCCTGGGCTGGCACCTGGGTGATGGCCGGCAGGACCAGCGCCAGGCAGGCGATCAGGGCCCGGGGGCCGCGGGCGAAGGGGTTGCGCATGGTGGTCTCCTGGCTTGCGGGCGCCGTGCCCGCTTTTCTTGTGGTGGCCGGTCCATGGTAGGAACCGGCCCGGCGCGCGCCCATCGTCGATTCCGACGAATGCATGTGCGGGCGCAGCAAGGTGCGTCGGGAAGGTGTGGCGCTCAGCCCGGCTGGCGGGGCGCGAACACGGGCTCGCGCTTTTGCATGAAGGCCTGCACGCCTTCCATGAAGGCCGGCGCGCCCACCAGCTCGCGCTGGCGTTCAGCCTCGTAGTGAAGCTGCTGCTCCAGCGTGGAAGCGGCTGCGTGGTCCAGCGCGCGGCGGGCTTCCAGCACGGCACCGGCCGGCAGCCGCGCCAGGCGGGCGGCCGCGGCCAGGGCCTGCTCGCGCAGGGCCTCGTCGTCCACGCAGGCCCAGACCAGGCCCCAGTCGGCAGCCTGCTGCGCGCCCAGCCTGTCGCCCAGCAGGGACAGGCCCAGGGCGCGCGCACGGCCCAGCCGGCGCTCGATGAACCAGGTGGTGCCCAGGTCCGGCACGATGCCCAGGCGCGGCAGGAAAGGCAGGTAGAAGTAGGCCGAGCGCGCCGCCAACGCCACGTCGCCGGCCAGTGCCAGGCCCACGCCGGCCCCGGCTGCCGCGCCGTTGATGGCGCAGACCACGGGCACGGGCAACTGCTGCAGGTCCAGGATGAGGCGGTTGGACAGCTGCTGCATGTTGTCGGCCGTCTGCTCGCCCAGCGTGCGGCCATCGGCCTGGGCCCCGCCTTGTGCCCCACCTTGTGCCCCGCCTTGTGCGCCGCCCATGGACGACAGGTCCGCTCCCACGCAAAAGCCCCGGCCCTCGGCGGTGAGCACCAGGGCGCGGAGGGAGCTGTCCTCGCGCACCTCGGCCAGCAGTTCGCGCAGCCGCAGCTGCAAGGGCCTGCCCAGCGGATTCATGCGGGCGCTGTCCTGGAGGACGATGAGTGCGATCTCGCCGTTGTTGCCGCTGTCGCCGTTGTTGCCGTGGCGTTCCATGCGGACGGCCGGACTGGAATTCATGGGGGACTCCTGTGGGTGGGGATGGAAAGTCAGGTGCGCGGCCGCTGCCGGGGCAGGTGCATGCCCGGCCGGCCCGGTCGGCCCAGTCGGTGCAGCAGGCCCATCACGCCGCCGGGCATGGCGAACATGAAGACGATGAGCACGGTGCCGTAGACGGCCCAGGGCGCGGCCTTGGACACCTGCTCGGCCAGCCCCGGGATGAACATGATGAACAGGGCGCCGAACAGCGCGCCCCACAGCGTTCCCACGCCGCCCACCACCACGCCCACCAGCAGCGAAATGGACAGGAACATGGTGAAGGAGTCGGGCGCCACGAACTGCACGGCAATGGCCGACAGCGCGCCGCCCACGCCCGTGTAGCCGGCCGAAATCGCAAAGGCCATGGACTTGCAGTGCGCGTTGTCCACGCCCATGGCCTCGGCCGCCATGGCGTGGTCGCGGATGGCGCGCAGCGCCAGGCCGCTGCCGCTGTCTATGAGGTTGCGCGCCATCCAGAACAGCAGCGCCGCCACGGCCAATGCATAGAGGTAGAACCACTGGTCGGCATCCAGCGGCAGGCCCCAGGGCGCCTCGGGCTTGGTCAGCACGATGCCGCCCACGCCGCCCGTCCAGGCTTCCAGGTGGCGGTACTTGAGCAGCTGGGGCATGGCCACGCCCAGCGCAAAGGTGGCCAGCGCCAGGTACAGCCCTTCCAGCCTGAGCGCGGGCCGCCCGAACAGGTGGCCCGCCGCCAGGCTCACCAGGCCCGCTGCAGGCACGGCAAGCCAGTAGGCCAGGCCCGCGCGGTCCATCAGGATGCCGGCCGCATAGGCGCCTATGGCGAAGAAGGCGCCATGGCCCAGCGAGATCTGGCCGCTGTAGCCCGTGAGGATGTTCAGCCCCACCAGGGCCACGGCATAGGCCAGCACCATGGTGGCCTGGAACAACTGGTAGCCCTTGGCCACGAAGACCAGCGAGCAGGCCGCCAGCGCCAGCGCCGCGATCAGTACCGTGCCCAGGGGCAGGGGGCGGCGCGCGCTGATGGAGGCGACCAGCGCGTCAGACGAGGAGGCGGATCGTGTGGACATCATTGTTCTCCAGGGCGTTTGGCACAAAACTGGCGTGGCCCAAAAGCGAGGGTGTCGTCCCCCTCCCGCGTAGCGAGAGAGGGGGCGCCGTGCAACGGGAAGCGGCGTAGCCGCTCAGGGGGGACATTGTTCAAACCCTCCTGACGACCTTGCGGCCCATCAGCCCGGCCGGCCGCACGATGAGCACGCCCACGATCAGTACCAGGGCCACCGAGAGCTTGAGTTCGGTGCCAACGACGTAGCTGCCCACGAGGTTTTCAAGCACGCCCACGATGAAGCCGCCCAGCACGGCGCCCGCGGGGCTGTCGATGCCGCCCAGCAGCGCGCCCGCAAAGGCGTACAGCAGCACGCCGCTCATCATGTGCGGATCAAGGAAAACCACGGGCGCCACCATCATCCCGGCCACCGCGCCGATGGCGCCGGCCAGGCCCCAGCCCAGCATCAGCATGCGCCCCACGGAGATGCCCACCAGGCGCGAGGAGGCTGGGTTCTGCGCGGCCGCGCGCATGGCCAGCCCCAGCGGCGTGAGCCGGAAGAAGGCAAACAGCAGGGCCACGATGGACAGCGCCACGAAGATGGTGCCCACCTCATGGGCCGACATCAGGGCGCTGCCGTACCAGGCGTCGGCCGGGAACGGGCTGGGGAACTCCTTGATGGTGTAGCCGAAGATCCAGCCGGCCAGGCTGTGGAAGACGATCAGCAGGCCGATGAAGACCACCACCTGGGCCAGGTCCGCCGCCTTGTGCATGGGGCGGATGATGGCGAACTCCACGGCCGCGCCCAGCACGAAGGACAGCGCCACCGTGGCCAGGAAGGCCCACCAGTACGGCAGCCCCGCCTGCAGCAGCGCCCAGGCGATGAAGGTGGAGAACATGGCCATCTCGCCCTGCGCGAAATTGATGTGGTGCGTGGCCTGGTAGATCATGACCAGGGCCAGCGCCACGGTGGCGTAGATGCCGCCCGTGGCCAGGCCGGCCAGCAACTGGTGGATGAAGGCGTCCATGGCCGCTACTCCCCGAGATAGGCCTGGCGTACCGCATCGTTGCGGCGCATGGCTTCGCTGGGGCCGTGCAGCACGATGCGACCGGTCTCCAGCAGGTAGGCGCTGTGCGCCAGCTCCAGCGCCAGGCGCGCGTTCTGCTCCACCAGCAGGACGGTCGTGCCCTGCTCGGCGTTGATGCGCCGCAGGATGCCGAAGATGTCGCGCACCACCAGCGGCGCCAGGCCGAAGGAGGGCTCGTCCAGCAGCAGCAGGCGCGGGCGGCCCATGAGGGCGCGGGCAATGGCCAGCATCTGCTGCTCGCCGCCCGACAGCGTGCCGGCCTGCTGGGTGCGGCGCTCGCGCAGGCGGGGGAAGTAGCCGAACATGCGCTCCATATCGCTGCCCACGTCTGCACGGGCAGCGCGCGTGGGCCGGGCCTGCGCGCCCAGGCGCAGGTTCTCCTCGGCGCTGAGCTGGGCGAAGGTGCCGCGCCCGTCGGGCACATGGCCCACGCCCTGGCGCGCGATGCGCTCGGTGCTGTGCCGGTCTATGCGTTCGCCGGCCAGGCGCACCTCGCCGCGCGTGTCCACGAGGTGGCGGCAGATGGCGCGCAGCGTGGTGGTCTTGCCCGCGCCATTGGCGCCCAGCAGGGCCGTGACGCGGCCTTCGGCCAGGTCCATGTCGATGCCGTTCAGCACGCGCACCGACCCGTAGGCCGCATGCAGTCCGCGGATTTCAAGCAGTGCCGCCATGCGCCACCTCCCTGTCCTGATCCTGCGGCTGCATGTCCGAGCCCAGGTAGGCGCGGATGACTTCGGCATGGGCGCGGACCTCGCCCGGCGTGCCCTCGGCGATCTTGCGGCCGAAGTTCAGCGCCACGACCTTGTCGCTCACGCGCATGACCAGGCCCATGTGGTGCTCCACCAGCAGCACGGTCAGCCCCAGCCGGTCGCGCAGCGACAGGATCAGGTCGCCCAGGCCGGCCAGCTCCTCATGGTTGAGGCCGCAGGCCGGCTCGTCCAGCAGCAGCAACTGCGGGCGGCAGGCCAGGGCGCGCGCCAGCTCCACGCGCTTTTGCGTGCCGAAGGGCAGGTCGGCCACGCGGCGCTCTGCCACGCCCGTCAGCTCCAGCAGGGCCATCAGCGATTGCGCCTGGGCGCGGGCTTCTGCCTCGCGCCGGCGCACGCCGGGCAGGCGCAGGGCGTCGCGCACAAAGCCGGCGTGCTGGTGGCTGTGCGTGCCCAGGCGCACGTTGTCGGCCACCGTCATGCTGGAAAACAGGGCCAGGTTCTGGAAGGTACGGCCCATGCCCAGCGCGGCCATGCGGTGGCGCGCCAGCGTGGCCAGCGGCTGGCCGCGAAAGCGGATGTGGCCGGCCTGCCAGGCATACAGCCGCGACAGGCAGTTGAACAGGCTGCTCTTGCCTGCGCCGTTGGGGCCGATGAGGCCGCAGATCTGGCCTGCCGCAACATCGAAACTCACGCCGTCCAGCGCGACGATGCCGCCGAAGCGCAGCGAAACGCCTTCGATGCGCAGCAGGGGCTGCGAGTCCTGGCTCATGGCTTTCCCTCCCCCCGATGGTGGGCGACCGGCGCGGGCGGCGCCGGCCGCACGGTGGCATGGCGGCGCCTACAGGCGCTCGATGATGGTGACGTTGGCCATGCCGCCGCCCTCGCACATGGTCTGCAGGCCGTAGCGCCCGCCGCGCGCATGCAGGGCGTGGATCAGCGTGGCCATGAGCTTGGTGCCCGAGGCGCCTAGCGGATGGCCAAGCGCAATGGCGCCGCCGTTGACGTTGAGCCGCGCCGGATCGGCGCCCGTGGCCTGCAGCCAGGCCAGGGGCACGGGGGCAAAGGCCTCGTTGACTTCGTACAGGTCGATGTCGGAGATGCGCATGCCGGCCTTCTTCAGCGCGGCCTGGGTGGCGGGGATGGGGGCCTCCAGCATGATCACCGGGTCATGCCCGAGCAGGCTCATGTGGTGGATGCGCGCCAGCGGCTGCACGCCCAGGGCCTTGAGGCCGCGCTCGCTGACCACCATGACGCCGCTGGCGCCATCGCAGATCTGGCTGGCCGTGGCGGCGGTCACGCAGCCGCCTTCGCGGATGGTCTTGACGCCGGCAATGCCTTCCAGCGTGGCGTTGAAGCGTATGCCTTCGTCCACCGTGTGCGGCTGGCCTTCCCCCTCGGCACCGCCTTCGGCGCTGCGCGCCTGCACGGCCAGGATCTCGCGGTCGAAGCGGCCCTCGCGCGCGGCCTGCACGGCGCGCTCATGGCTTTGCAGCGCATAGGCGTCCAGCTGGTCCTTGGCCAGGCCGTACTTGCCGGCCATCATCTCGGCGCCCATGAACTGGCTGAACTCCACGCCTGGATAGCGCTGCTGCATGGCCGGGCTCATGTACACGCCCAGGCCGGACTTGGCGGGCAGGGCGTTGGGCGTGCCCATGGGCACGCGCGACATGCTCTCCACGCCTGCGGCGATCACCATGTCCATGCTGCCCGACATCACGGCCTGGGCCGCGAAATGCAGGGCCTGCTGGGACGACCCGCACTGCCGGTCCACCGTGGTGCCCGGCACGGACTCGGGCAGGGACGAGGCCAGCACCGCGTTGCGCGCCACGTTCGTCGCCTGCTGGCCGACCTGGCTGACGCAGCCCATGATCACGTCCTCGACCTGGGCCGGGTCGGCCTGGCTGCGGCGCACCAGCTCGTCCAGCACCTGGGCCGCGAGATCGGCCGGATGCCAGCCCGAGAGCTTTCCGCCGCGCTTGCCGCCCGCCGTGCGCGTGGCGGCGACGATGTATGCCTGTGCCATGGATATGTCTCCTGTTCCTGTATTCCTGGGGGGGATGGTGGCCCGGCCGGCGCGGGCCGGGCATCGTCGCAAGCGACGATTCCGGCCAGGGAAAACGCGGGGACGGTGCCTGCCGTGGTGCCTGGGCGGTACGCCTAGCGCGGCGCCATGCGGATGGCGCCGTCCAGGCGCACGCACTCGCCGTTGAAGTAGCCGTTGGTGATCATGGTCTCGGCCAGGTGGGCGTATTCGTCGGGCTGGCCCAGCCGCTTGGGGAAGGGCACGGAGGCGGCCAGCGCCGCCTTCACGTTGTCGGGCGCGCCCTGCAGCAGCGGGGTGTCGAAGATGCCGGGCAGGATGGTGTTCACGCGGATGCCCTCGCCCATGAGGTCGCGCGCAATGGGCAGGGTCATGCCCGTGATGCCGGCCTTGCTGGCCGAGTAGCTGGCCTGGCCCATCTGCCCGTCCTGCGCCGCCACCGAGGCCGTGTTGACGATGGCGCCGCGCTCGCCGTCGGCCAGCGGCTCCAGCGTGAGCATGCCCGCGGCCGACTTGGCGATGCAGCGGAAGGTGCCCACCAGGTTGATCTGGATGATGCGGTCGAAATTGGCCACGGGCAGGTGCCGGATCTCGCCTGTGGCCTTGTCGCGGCTGGCCGTCTTGACGGCATTGCCCGTGCCCGCGCAGTTGATCAGGATGCGCTCCTGCCCGTGGGCCGCGCGGGCCTGGGAAAAGCCCGCGTCCACGCTGGCCTCGTCGGTCACGTCCACGCGGCAGAACAGGCCGCCTGTCTCGCGCGCCAGCGCCTGCCCGGCCGTCTCGTTGAGGTCGAACAGGGCAACGCGCACGCCCCTGGCGGCCAGGCGGCGCGCGGTGGCCGCGCCCAGGCCCGATGCCCCGCCCGTGACGACGGCGCTGATGCTTGCGTCAAGCTTCATGTGTGGGTCTCCTTTGTGAGAGTCTTTGCCGCGCGCCCTGTCGCCTTGGCTCGCGACAGGGCGCGCTGCGCTGCCTATGATCTGCAGGCCAGTCTAGGAATCACCCCGCATTGCCGCCATCGTCGAAACCGACGAAAGTGCCCGCTCCTTCACTCCTGCCATGTGCTCCTCGCCCGCATGCCGTCCCCAGTGCCCATTCCTGCTCCCGGTTCCGGCTATGTGCCCCAGGCCAAGCTGAGCCCGCCGCGCGCGGCCGCAGCCCAGGTGGCGCGCCTGGCGGTGGCCGCGCGCTGGCCCGAGGCGCTGCGCGCCCGCGTGGTGCTGGTGCGTGCGCCGGCCGGCTTCGGCAAGACCACGGCCATGCGCCAGATGCGCGAGCGCCTGCAGGCCGAAGGGCAGGCCACGGCCTGGCTCACGCTGGATGCCGCCGACAACGATGTCTCGCGCTTTCTGCAATGCCTGGGTGCGGCCGTGCGCGGCCTGGGCGGCATGGCCGAGCGCGAGGCGGACGGGCCGGGCGAGCTGTCCCGGGCGCTGCAGTCGCTGGCCGGCGAAGGCCGGTCGTTTGCGCTGTTCATCGACGATTTCGAGGTGCTGCACAACGATGCCGTGCTGGGCCTGGTGCGCCAGCTGATGGAGCAGTTGCCCGTGCACGGCCGGCTGGTCATAGGCTCGCGCGCGCTGCCGGCCCTGGGACTGGGGCGGCTGCGCACCAGCGGCCAGCTGCTCGAGATCGATGCGGCGCTGCTGCGCTTTTCAGCGGCCGAGGCCGAGGAGTTCTTTCGCCTGCGCGGCTGCGCGCTGCCGCGCGAGGCCGTGGCGCGCCTGGTGGACAAGACCGAAGGCTGGATAGGCGCGCTGTGGCTGGCCTCGCTGGCGCTGGAGCGGCATGGGGCGCACAGCGATTTCATCGAGCGCTTCTCGGGCTCGGAGCGTGCCGTGGCCGACTACCTGGCCGAGGACGTGCTGGCCCAGCAGGCCGCGCCCGTGCGCGATTTTTTGCTGCGCACCAGCATCCTGCGCACGCTGGATGCCCAGGTCTGCCAGGCCCTGGTGCCGCGCGCCGATGGCGCCGCCATGCTGCAGGCGCTGGAGCAGGCCCATCTGTTCTTGCTGCCGCTGGCCGAGGAAGGGCAGGGCAGGCGCAGCTGGCGCTACCACAGCATGTTTGCCGACTTCCTTCGCGCCCAGCTGCAGCGCGAGCGCCCCGGCGAGGTGCAGCGCCTGCACCTGGCGGCCAGCGGCTGGTACGAATCCTGCGGCCGGCCCGTGCCCGCCATCGAGCATGCGCTGGAAGGCGGCGACCTGCCGCATGCCCTGTCCCTGCTGGCGCGCCATGCCGAGGCGCTTATGGAGCAGGGCCGCATGCGCCTGCTGTCGCGCTGGTTCACGGCCCTGCCGGCGCCGCTGCTGGCGCGCGAGCCGCTGCTGCAGGCCGTCGCCGCCTATGCCGACTGCTTCACCCGTGGTCCCGTGCAGGCACAGCTGTGGCTGGATGCGCTGGAGCCCGGCATGGCCGCCGACCCTGCGGCGCAGGCCCTGGTCATCGCCCTGCGGCCGCTGCTGCTGGCCATGATGGACCGCGTGGAAGAGGCTGCGCCCCTGGGCCGCGAGGCGCTGGCGCGCCTGCCCAGCTGCCGGCCCTTTGCGGACAGCTCGCTGACCAATGCCATGGCCTACGTGGCATCGGTGCTGGGCGATACCGACGAGGCCCGCCGCCTGCTGGATGCGGCACGCAGCACCCAGGCCGGCAGCCTGTTCAGCCGCATGTACACCGAGGCCATGGAAGGCGTGCTGGACCTGTCCGCCGGCCGGCTGCGCCAGGCGGCAGCGCGTTTCAGGGTGGCGCTGGCTGCCACGCCGCGCAGCGCGGCCTACAACCCCACCAACGGCAATGCCTGGGCAGGCGTCCTGTACGCGGGGGTGCTCTACGAGGGCAATGACATCGACGGCGCCGATCACCTGCTGCAGGTCTACCTGCCGCTGGCACGCGATGTGGGCCTGCCCGACCACGTGATCGCCAGCTACCGCATGCGCGCGCGCATCGCCTTCCTGCGCGGCGACGTGGATGCCGCCGTGGGCCTGCTCACCGAACTGGAATACCTGGGGCACGAGCGCCAGCTGCCCCGCGTGACGGCCAGCGCGCGGCTGGAACATGCGCGCATCTTCGTGCTGCAGGGCAACCGGGCGGCCGCGTCCGAGGCGCTGGAGCGTGCCGACGACCCTGGCGTATGGCCGCGCGTGGAACGCCTGCGCCTGCCGCCGCACGAGGTGGAGGACATCGCCATCGCCCGGCTGCGCTGGGGTCTGCACTTTGGCGACTGCCGTGCCGTGCGCGATGCCATCGCCCCCTTGCTGGCCGATGCGCAACTGCGCGGGCGCCGCCACCGCAGCCTCAAGCTGCAGGTGCTGTGCGCGCTGGCCGAGGCAGGCTGCGGCGACTTGGACGCCGCCGCCGCCATGCTGGCCCAGCCGCTGCGCCACGGGGCCAGCGAAGGCTTTGTGCGCCTGATGCTCGATGAGGGGCCGCTGCTCGCGCCTGTGCTGCAGCGCGTGCTGTCGCCCTCACTGTCTCCTTCACTGTCGTCCTCACTGTCGCGCCGCACGGAAGCGGCGGAGCCGGAGGCGGCCGCCCATGCGCAGCGGCTGCTGTCTGCCCTGGGCGAGCCTGCCGAGCCCGCCGATCCCCCCGAGCTGCAGGCAGCGGATGCGCCCCAGGGCCCGGCGCCGGCCACGGCGCTTGCCGAGCCCCTGACCCGCAAGGAGCTGCGCGTGCTGGAACTGCTGGCCTCGGGCTACTCCAATGCGGCCATGGCCGAGAAGCTCTTCGTCTCCGACAGCACGGTGCGCACCCACCTGCGCAGCATCAACCTCAAGCTGGGCGCGCGCAGCCGCACCCAGGCCGTGGCGCTGGCGCGGGAGCTGCGGGTTCTGCGCTAGGCCGCTGGCGTCTCAAGCCTGCAGATGGCGCGCATAGGTCAGGAACACTTCGTCACGCACCCAGCCCAGCGACTCGTACAGCGCCTGGGCGCGCAGGTTGTTGCGTGCCGTGGTCAGGTCCATGCGTGCATGGCCCGTGGCGCGGGCATGGGCTTCGGCCGCCAGCAGCAGGGCGCGGCCCACGCCCAGGCGGCGCGCATCGGGCACCACGAAGAGGTCGTAGAGCACGTAGATGGGCGCGGCCAGCACCGAGCAGAACGAGGGGTAGAGCTGGCAAAAGCCCAGGGCGCTGCCGTCCGGTCGGCGGGCCAGCAGGATCACGGATTCGCCGCGCTCCAGCCGCGCCGTGATGAAGGCCAGCGCCGCGTCGGCATCCGCAGGTTGCTCGTAGAACTGGCGGTAGGCATCGAACAGCGGCGCGATCAGCGCGGCGTCTTCGGGGATGGCGGTGTGTATGGCTGTGGAGTTCATCGGTGGTCCGGGGCTGAGGTTGCCAGCATGGCGCAGGGCAAGGATGCCGTGCTCATATCTTTGCTGAATCTCTCCATTTGGAGATGTGATTTGACCTGGATCATGGACAGGCGGAACACTCCCGGCCCATGTCCGAACAAAAGATCGAGTTCTACAAGGGGGCCGCCGGCGGCTGGGGCGCACTGCGCAGCGTGAGCCAGGCCCTGATGCGCCAGGATATCGCCGTCAAGGGCGCCAAGACCCTGCTGTCGGCCAACCAGCCCGACGGCTTCGACTGCCCGGGCTGCGCCTGGCCCGACCGCAACCACCATTCCACCTTCGAGTTCTGCGAGAACGGCGCCAAGGCCGTGGCGGCCGAGGCCACGGCGCGCCGCGTGACGCCCGAATTCTTTGCCCGGCACACGGTGGCCGAGCTCATGGCGCAAAGCGATTTCTGGCTGGAAGACCAGGGCCGGCTCACCGAGCCCATGGTGTACGACGCGGCCAGCGACCGCTACCGGCCTATCGCCTGGGACGACGCCTTTGCGCTGATTGCCCGCCACCTGAACGCGCTGCCCGACCCGAACCAGGCCATCTTCTACACCTCGGGCCGCGCCAGCAACGAGGCGGCCTTCCTGTACCAGCTGTTCGTGCGCGCCTACGGCACCAACAATTTCCCCGACTGCTCCAACATGTGCCACGAGCCCAGCGGCAGCGGCATGAAGCCGCAGATCGGCGTGGGCAAGGGCACGGTGCAGCTGGCCGATTTCGAGCAGGCCGATGCCATCTTCATCTTCGGCCAGAACCCCGGCACCAACCACCCGCGCATGCTGGGCGAACTGCGCGCAGCCCACAAGCGCGGCGCGCGCATCCTGAGCTTCAACCCGCTGCGCGAGCGCGGGCTGGAGCGCTTCCAGGATCCGCAAAGCAAGCTGGAGATGGCCACCCTGGGCGCCACGCCCATCAGCACGCACTACTTCCAGCTGCGCGTGGGCGGCGACATCGCGGCCGTCAAGGGCATCATGAAGCATGTGATCGCGCAGGACGATGCACTGGGGCACGGGTGCGGCGGCGTGCTGGACCATGCCTTCATCGCCGAACACACGACCGGCTTCGAGGCCCTGGCCGAGGACCTGCGTGCCGAGGACTGGGGCCTGCTGGAGGCCGAGTCCGGCCTGAGCCGCGCGCAGATGCAGACGGCGGCCGAGGTCTACATCGCCGCCCGCAGCACCATCGTCTGCTGGGGCATGGGCATCACGCAGCACATGCATTCGGTGGCCGCCGTGCAGATGCTGGTCAACCTGCTGCTGCTGCGCGGCAACATCGGCCGCCCGGGTGCGGGCGCCTGCCCGGTGCGCGGCCACAGCAATGTGCAGGGCGACCGCAGCATGGGCATCTGGGAGAAGCCGCCGGCCGCGCTGCTGGACCGGCTGCAGCAGGTCTTCGGCTTCGAGCCGCCGCGTGCCCACGGCGTGGACGTGGTCGAGTCCATCCGCCTCATGCTCGAAGGCAGGGGCAAGGTCTTCTTCGCGCTGGGCGGCAACTTCGCGGCGGCCACGCCCGACACGCATGCCACCTGGCAGGCTCTGCGCCGCTGCGACCTGACCGTGCATGTGACCACCAAGCTCAATCGCAGCCACCTGGTGCACGGCCGCGAGGCGCTGATCCTGCCCTGCCTGGGCCGCACCGAGATCGACATGCAGGCCGGCGGCCCGCAGGGCGTGACGGTGGAGGACTCCATGGGCATGGTCCATATCTCCAGCGGCATCAACCCGCCTGCGTCCGAGCACCTGCTCAGCGAGATCGCCATCGTCGCGCGCCTGGCGGCCGCCACGCTGGGCGCGCAGCGGCCCGTGCCCTGGCTGGAGCTGGCCGGCGACTATGCACGCATACGCGAGCTGATCGAGCAGGTCTTCGACGACTTCCACGACTTCAACGCGCGCGTCGCCGTGCCGGGCGGCTTCAAGCTGCGCAATGCGGCAAGCGAGCGCATCTGGGAGACGCCCCGGGGCAAGGCTGGCTTCTTCGTGCACGCCGTGCCGCGCGACACGCCCGTGCACCGCGCACGCGCCGCGCGCAGCCCCGGCGCATCGCCGGTGTTCACGCTGTTCACCACGCGCTCGCACGACCAGTACAACACCACCATCTACGGCATGGACGACCGCTACCGCGGCGTCTTCGGACAGCGCCGCGTGGTCTTCATCCATGCCGAGGACATCCGCGCCCTGGGCATGAAGGAGGGCGACTGGGTGGACCTGCAGACGGTGTGGGATGACGGCCAGCAGCGCAGCGCCGAGCGCTTCAGGCTCGTGGCCTACGACATTCCGCGCGGCTGCATCGCTGCCTACTATCCGGAGACCAATCCGCTGGTGCCGCTGTCGGCCACGGCCATTGTGGCGGGCACGCCCAGCTCCAAGTCCATTCCCGTGCAGCTGGTGGCGCACCGGCTGCCTGCCGTGCCGTCTCCCGCGCTGGAAGAAATGGCGGCCTGAAGTGCAAGGCATGGAAGAACTGGCCGCCGCCATCCTGCGCGAATTGGCCACCGAGCCCGCACCCATGTCCCTGCCCAGGCTGGGCAAGCGACTGGGGCAGGGCGCCAGCGTGCTCATGCGCTGCCTGGCGCTGATGGGCGATGCGCCCATTGCCGGCACACCGGGGCCGGGCTGGGTCAGGCTGGAGCAGGAAGAGGGGCGGTGGCTGGCGGCCCTGACGGAGCGCGGGCGCTTGTGGGTGGAGGCCGAGGCCTGTCAGGCGCTGGCCGAGGGCACGGGACGCGTGCGGTAGAACTGCATCGGAAACTCCTGCATTTCCTTGGCGTGCTGGTTGATCACCGCGCGCTTCATCTTGCCCACCACGTGCATTTCGCAGGGCTTGCAGTCGAAGCGCAGCGTGAGTTTTTCCTTGCCGTTGATCAGCTGCAGCGGCTCGGCCTTGATCGTGCCCTTGACGCCGATGACGCCCTTGGCCTGCTTGGGGCACAGGCTCATGGAAAAGCGCACGCAATGCTTGGTGATCATCAGGCTGACTTCGCCTTCTTCTTCCTTGCTCTCGTAGGCCGCGTCGATGACCTTGACGCCGTGCTTGATGTAGAAGTCGTGCGCCTTCTGGTTGTAGACGTTGGCCAGGTAGGTCAGCGTGTCCTCGGGGAAGGGCACGGGCGGCTCCACGGGCAGGGCGCGCGGCAGGCGCACGAAGCCGGCCTGGCGCGCGGCCTCCAGCGCGGCGACGGCGTCGCGGCGCAGCTGGTTCAGGGCCGAGGCCGGCACGAACCAGGGCTGGCTCAGTTGCAGGCCGATGTCATGCACGGAGAAGATGGTGGCACCGAAGCGGCCCAGCTGCTCGCGCAGCGTGGCCTCGGCACGGGCTGCGTCGGTGGCGGCCTGGTGTTCCTGCACGATGGCGGCGGTGGCGGTGAAGCCGTCCTCGTCGGTCAGCGTGAGCGCAAAGCCGTCGGGCGTTTCCTTGAGTTCGGCCCACAGGCCGATGCGGCGGTCGCTGGATTTCTTGTCCAGCGTGCGCACCCAGGCCATGTCGCGGTTGCGGTTGACTTCCAGGCCCTTGCGCAGATCCTTGAAGCCGGCGATGGGGTCCTTGGGGAACAGGCGCCACAGCGACTTCTTCGCATCCACCGACTCGGCGCGGTTGATCTGCAGGCCCACCAGTTCCTTTTGCAGGTCGTAGTAGCACAGGCCGTCGCCGTTGTGCAGTTCGGTGTCGCGGCTCGAGGTCTCGATCTCCACGAAGTTCTCGCCCACCTTGGTGACCCAGCCGATGGCGCGGCCTGGTGTCTTGGGCGTGTCGAAGGCGCCGATGTCGTCCTTGCGGCCGTTGACGAAGTAGTCGGTGAACTCGCGGTTGAAGTTCTGGTCGGGGTCGGGCGTGAAGCTGAACGTGGTGCTGCCTGAAGACGAGCGCGCCAGCGGCGTGTCGGAGAATTCGCGCTCCTCGATGATTTCGTCCAGCAGCTTGCGGTAGTGGGCCGTGATGTTCTTCACATAGCCCATGTCCTTGTAGCGGCCCTCGATCTTGAAGCTGCGCACGCCGGCGTCGATCAGGGCGCGCAGGTTGTCGCTCTGGTTGTTGTCCTTCATGGACAGCACGTGCTTTTCGTGGGCAATGATGCGGCCGCTGGCGTCCAGCACCTCGTAGGGCAGGCGGCAGGCCTGGTTGCAGTCGCCGCGGTTGGCGCTGCGGCCCGTGTGGGCGTGGGTGATGTAGCACTGGCCCGAGTAGGCCACGCACAGCGCGCCGTGCACGAAGAATTCGATGGTGGTGCGCGCCGGGTCGGTGGCCGCACGCACGGCGGCGATCTGCTGCAGGTCCAGCTCGCGCGCAACGACGATCTGCGACAGGCCGGCATCCTGCAGGAAGCGGGCCTTCTCGGGGGTGCGGATGTCGGTCTGGGTGCTGGCGTGCAGCTGGATGGGCGGCAGGTCCAGCTCCAGCAGGCCCATGTCCTGGATGATCAGCGCGTCGGCACCGGCCTCGTAGATCTGCCAGGCCATCTTGCGCGCGGCCTCCAGTTCATCGTCTCGCAGGATGGTGTTGAGCGTGATGAAGATGCGGCTGCCGAAGCGGTGCGCGTGGTTGATCAGGCGCTGCAGGTCGCGGATGTCGTTGCCCGCCGTGGCGCGCGCGCCGAAGGCCGGGCCGCCGATGTAGACGGCGTCGGCGCCATGGTTCACGGCCTCGATGCCGATGTCGGCATCGCGCGCGGGAGACAGGAGTTCGAGCTGGTGGGGCAGGAGGGACATGGGGCTTTGTGGTGTTCTGTGTTCGTACCCGCACCGGCGTGGGGGGGCCGGGCGTCGGGCGCAATGCGGGGGAAACTGGCCCCCACGCTACCCTTGCTGCGCAAGGTCCGCTGCCCCCCAAGGGGGCCGCTTTTTGTCTTGGGGCGGTCCGGCGACGAAAACCTCGCAGCCCGCTTGCGGTGAGGCGCAGCATTATCGCCGCAGCCCCGAAAAAACGCGCGCCAGGGGGTATGCGCCCGATGCCCGGACGCGCAGCGCCGGTTTTTGCCTATCCTTTAGGATGCGCACTGCACGGGCCGGGCCGCCATGCCGGACACCCTGGCCCGTGCCTGCTCCGCCCTCTGCCTGGTGCGCTTTCGCTGCGCCAGTCCTTGACCGGCCGGGCAGCGCCAGACTGGCCACGCCGCAGCGGATTTCGCTGGCCAAGGCGCCGTTTCACTGATTGACCGTTTTTTCCAGGAGTTGCCATGCACGCCTCGATTCGCCATTTCCCGTGGGCCGGCCCGGCCCTGCTGTGCGCCATGCTGGGCAGCGGCGGCCTGGCCTGGGCGCTGCCGGGAAGCGGCCCGGCCAACGGGCAGGCGGCAGGGGCTTCCGCTGCGGCGGCTGCACCCGGTACGGCCGCTGCACCCGCTGCGCCCGCTGCACCGGGTGCAGCCGATGCGCCCCTGGTGGTGCGCATTGCCCATGCCGGGCCGGTGTCCGGCCCCATTGCCAGCCTGGGCAAGGATGAGGAAAACGGCGTGCGCATGGCCCTGGACGATCTCAATGCCAAGGGCCTGGAGATCGGCGGGCGCAAGCTGCACTGGAAGCTGGAGGCCGGCGACGACGGCGGCGACCCCGGCCAGGCCGTGGCCCTGGCCCGGCGCCTGTGCGACAAGAAGGTGGCGGCCGTGGTCGGCCACCTGCAGTCGGGCACCACGCTGCCGGCCACGTCCATCTATCAGGACTGCGGCATCGTCATGGTCACGCCGGCGGCCAGCAACCCGGCCATCACTCAGTCGGGCTATGACACCACGTACCGCGTGATCGCCGACGACCGCGCCATGGTCGATGCGCTGGTGTCCCACGCCGTGGGCAAGCTGGGCGTCAAGCGCGTGGCCATCATCGATGACCGCTCGGCCTACGGCCAGGGCATCGTGGCGCTGTTCGAGGCCCAGGCGCGCGAGCAGGGCATCGAGATCGTGGACAAGCAGTACACCGGCGACAAGTCCACGGACTTCGTCCCCATCCTCACGGCCATCAAGGGCAAGAAGCCCGACGCCATCTTCTTCGGCGGCCTGGATGCCCAGGCCGGCCCCATGCTCAGGCAGATGGCCCAGCTGGCCATGGACAAGGTGCGCTTTCTGGGCGGCGACGGCCAGTGCACGCTGCGCCTGCCCGAGCTGGCCGGCAACGCGGCGCCGCTGCGCAACGTGACCTGCGCCGTGGGCGGCAGCCCGCTGGAGCGCATGCCGGGCGGCACCGCCTGGAAGCAGCGCTATGACCAGCGCTTTGCCGACCAGTACCAGGTCTTCAGCCCCTACGCCTACGATGCCACCATGGTGCTGGCCCAGGCCATGGTGCGGGCCGACTCCATCCGGCCCGATGCCTATATCCCCTATCTGCGCCAGACCCGGTATGAGGGCGTGACGGCGCCGATTGCCTTCACGCCCCAGGGCGAGCTGCAGGCGCCGGTGGTCACGCTGTACCACTACGCGCAGGGCGTGCGCAAGGCGCTGCCCTGACGCGCTGACAACGTGGCTGCCGAACACCCATTCTTGCCGCAGGCCGACGACGAGGCCTGGATGCGCGCCGCCCTGGAGCTGGCACGCGCCGCTGCCGGGGCGGGCGAGGTGCCCGTGGGCGCCGTCATCGTCAAGGACGGCGCCATCATCGGCCGGGGCCGCAACGCGCCCGTGGCCCACGGCGATCCCACGGCCCATGCCGAGGTGCTGGCGCTGCGCGATGCGGCCGCGCACCTGGGCAACTACCGGCTGGACGACTGCACGCTCTACGTGACCCTGGAGCCCTGCACCATGTGCAGCGGCGCCATGCTGCATGCGCGCCTGGGCCGCGTGGTCTATGGCGCGGCCGAGCCGCGCACGGGCGCGGCCGGATCGGTGCTGGACGTGTTTGCGCTGCCGCAGATCAACCACCACACGCAGGTGACGCGCGGCGTGCTGGCCGGCGAATGCGCGGCCCTGATGTCGGACTTCTTTCGCATGCGCCGCGCCGAGCAGCGCGCGGCCCAGCCGCATCCGCTCAAGGACACGGCGCTGCGCCATGCGGATTCCACCTTCGGCGGCTTTGCCCAGCCGCAGTGGCGCAGCGACCTGCCGGCGCTGGCAGGCCTGCGCCTGGCCGTGGTCGATGAAGGACCGCACGATGCACCGCTGACCTGGCTGTGCCTGCACGGCAGCCCGGCATGGGGCCAGCTGTTCCAGCCCATGCTGCCCGGGTGGCTCCAGGCCGGCCATCGCGTGGTGGTTCCCGACCTGCCGGGCTTTGGCCGCAGCGACCAGCCCAAGAAGGACAAGGCGCACAGCGCGGCCTGGCATGTGCAAGTGCTGCTTGAGCTGGTGCTGGCGCTGGACCTGCGGAACATCGTGCTGGTCGGCCATGACGATGGCGCGCACCTGGGCCTGGCCGTGGCGCAGGCCGAGCCCGCCCGTTTTTGCGGCGCCTGGCTCATGAATGCCTGGCCCGCAGGCCCGGCGCCTGATGCCTGCATGCAATGGTTTGCGCAGGCGGCGCGCAAGCCGTCATGGCCCGTGGGCCGCGCCATGCGCGAGGTGGGCGAGGAGGCCGGCGCACAGCCGCAGGCCTGGAACCTGCCGTTTTCCCAACCCGGCCACCGCGCCGCGCTGCAGGCCTGGCCCCGCGTGCGGGCCGAAATGCCTGCGCTGCCGATGGCGTTGCTGGCGCAGTGGAGCCAGCAGCAGCGCCTGTGGGTGCAGGGCGGCGAGCACGATGCGCTGCTGCCCGCGCCCGCATGGCGACAGGCCTGGCTGCAGGCGCTGCCACAGCTGCCGCCGGCACAGCTGCGCCTATCCCCGTGCGGCCATTGGGTTCCCCTGTGCGCAGCCGGCATGGTGGCCGACGCTGTGGAATACTTCCGCCCATAGGCCAGCGCCGCCGGCCCCTTGCCGGGGCTGCGCGGCGCCAGGTCCCCGTCTTCACTCCCCTTGCAATATGGAGCATGCCGGCCAGGGCCGGCATGGAACCACCTTGGCCACTTCGCGCAGTTCCCGCACCCCCCGCAAAACGGCAGCCGCTACCGCTACCGTTTCAGCCCCCGTTTCTGCTCCCGCAGATCACTCGCACGAGCATGTGCATTCAGCCGACGGCCAGTGCTGCGCGCATGGCCACGGGCGTGCCGATGACCATGGGGATGCCCACGACCACGAGCATGTGCACGCCGCCGACGGCAGCTGCTGCGGCCACGCGCATGACCAGGGTCCGCGCCACATCTATATCTACTCGCCCGCCGGCGCCGTGCGCGACAAGGCCGGTTTCAAGCGGGCCGTGCGCCGCCTGGAGGCCATGGGCCACCAGGTGGAGATCGATGCCGATGCGCTGAGCAGCCACCAGCGCTTTGCCGGCGACGACGCCACGCGCCTGGCGGCCATCGACCGTGCGGCGGCCAGCGGTGCCGACCTGGCGCTGCCCACGCGCGGCGGCTACGGCCTCACGCGCATCCTGCCGGGCATCAAGTACAAGGCCGTGGCCAAGGCCATCGCAGGCGGCACGCGTTTCGTGGGCCTGAGCGACTTCACGGCGCTGTCGCTGGCCCTGCTGGCCAAGACCGGCGCCACCACCTGGGCCGGCCCGCTGCTGGTGCACGACTTCGGCCGCCCCGACGACGAGGGCGGCGTGGACGACATCATGCTGGACTGCTTCAACGACCTGCTCAGCGGCCAGGGCGAGGGCGCAGGCTGGCAGATGCCGAAGATCGGCCTGCGCGAAGACGGCAAGCCTGCCGTCAAGGACTTCTACATCAGCGGCGGCGCCACGCTGTGGGGCGGCAACCTGGCCGTGCTGGTGTCCCTGCTGGGCACGCCGTACTTCCCGCAGATCAAGGGCGGCATCCTGTTCCTGGAAGACGTGGGCGAGCATCCCTACCGCGTGGAGCGCATGCTGACCCAGCTGCTGCATGCGGGCGTGCTGGCCCAGCAAAAGGCCATCGTGTTCGGCCAGTTCAGCGAGTTCAAGCTCAGCTCGCATGACAAGGGCTTCAAGCTGCAGACCGTGATCGACTGGCTGCGCAGCCAGGTCAAGTGCCCCGTGCTGCAGGGCCTGCCCTACGGCCATGTGCCGACCAAGGTGATGCTGCCCGTGGGCGCGCCCGTGTCGCTGTCGGTCGAAGGGCGCGATGCGCTGATCTACTGGGGCCACGTGCACTGAGCGGCAAGGAGCAGACGGCATGCTGCAGATGTGGGAGTTCGCGGCCTACCCGCTGCTGGCGCTGATGTTCGTCGGCATCTTCACGCGCGAGGTGATCGCGCCGGCCTCGCGCAACCATTGCGACCGGCGCTGGCTGATCCTGTCCACGCTGCTGGGCCTGGGCACGCTGGCCACCACCTTGGCGGTAGGCCATCTGTTCTCGGACGGCATCCGCCGCCATGCGCTGCTGGACGTGGGCCGGCAATGGCCGGCCTGGGCCGTGGGCGCACTGAGCTTTGTGCTCACCAGCTTTGTCTTTTACTGGTGGCACCGCGCCACGCACCGGTCGGACACGCTGTGGCGCCTGTTCCACCAGCTTCACCACAGCGCGCCGCGCGTGGAGGCGCTCACGGCGTTTTTCGCCCATCCCATGGACACGGCCGCCGCCGTGCTGCTGAGCGCGCTCTCCAGCTACTGGGTGCTGGGGGCCAGCCCGCTGGCTGCCGCCTTTGCCATCGGCCTCACGGGGGCGTTCGACCTGTTCCTGCATGCCGACATCCGCACGCCGCGCTGGCTGGGATACATCGTGCAGCGGCCCGAGATGCACACCGTGCACCACCAGTACGGCCACCATGCGCAGAACTACGGCCTGCCCGTCTGGGATCTGCTGTTCGGCACCTGGGCCAATCCGGCCGAGCGGGTGGAGCGCCTGGGCTTTGATGCCGACAAGGCCGAGCGCGTGACCGACATGCTGCGCTGGCAAGACGTGCACAAGCAGAACTCCCCCTGAGGCGCTGCGCGCCTTCCCCCTCTCGCTTCGCGGGGGGGACTACAGCCTCGCTGCGGGGCGGCGCGGCCGGCGTAGGCCCTTGCTCGCTGTCCCTTGTTCTTGGCCGCGCCAGTTTTTGATGCTCTGTCCGGTGGCGGGGGGCTGACTGCTATTCGAGGTAGCGGCCGTTTTCCTTGCGGCGGGCGCGCATGCCGGTGCGCAGGAAGAGCACGGTGCCGCCTTGCTCGGCCAGCGGCGCGCGCGTGTCGCCGGACAGGTGGGCGTCCAGGCGCTGGGGCAGGTTCTCCAGCAGGGAGCGGATGGCGGACAGGTCGGTGTCGGCCGCTTCGGGGTGGTCGCGCACCAAGCCTTCAAGGTAGGCGCGGGCATCGGCCTGCAGCTGCTCGCGCGTGGTGGCCAGCGAGACGTAGCTGACACCGGCCTGGCCCGGCGCCTCGGTTCCCAGCAGGTAGCAGCCTATGTAGTCACCACGGGGCTGGCCCACGGGCGGGTCCTGGCTGAGCTTCTTCAAGAGGCTGAAAGGCCACATTCCTGGTACTTCCTGTTTCTGTCTGGCGCCCTGCATCCATTTGCGCAGGGCGGGCGCTGATTGTCGCCTGAAGGCGGGGCCAGACTTGCTGACGATTCGTCGTGAGCAATGTGAGCAATGGACCAGTTCATATGCTACAAACTGCAACACTACGATATGAAAAAAAGCAGGGGGAAGGGAGAAGAATGGGAATCATGCGAATCCTGAACTCGCGATGGTGGAGCGTGGGCGCCGTGGCGTTGGTCGGCTCGGCCCTGCTGGCCGGCAGCGCGGTGGCCATCTATGCCGTGCGCGTGCAGCCGGTGCTCGACGGACAGCTCACGCTGGCCGGCCTGGAGCAGCCCGTGCGTGTGCGGCGCGACGAGGCCGACATCACCCACATCAGCGCCTTCACGCCGCAGGACCTGTGGCGCGCGCTGGGCCATGTGCATGCGCAGGAGCGCGGCTGGCAGCTGGAGTTCAACCGCCGCCTGATGCACGGCACGCTGTCCGAGATCCTCGGGCCGGCCACGCTGGACACCGACAAGCTCATGCGTGCGCTGGACATACGCGGCGCGGCGCGGCGCCAGTACGCATCCCTGCCCGCCAACGCGCGCGAGGCGCTGCAGGCCTACAGCGAGGGCATCGCGGCCTTCTATGCGGCCCTGCCCATGCGCCAGCATCCGCAGGTGCCCGAATTCATGCTGCTGGGCACCACGCCGGGCGGAGGCGACAGCTCGGCCTGGGCGCCCGAGGACAGCGTGGGCTGGGCGCTGATGATGGCGCTGGACCTGGGCGGCAACTGGGGCAACGAGTTCGCGCGGCTGGCCGCGCTCTCGCAACTGGACACACAGCAGCTGTGGCAGCTGATGCCGCCCTATCCGGGCGAGGCGCCGGCCACCGCCACCGATCTGGCCGCGCTTTACCGAGGGCTGGGCGTGTACCGCCAGGAGGCACAGGCGGCGTCTGCGCCCAAGGTGGCTGCTGCCGGCGAGGCGAGCGATGCCTGGGCCCGCTGGTCCCGCGACATGGTGCGCGATGCGGGCACCAACGACGGCAAGGGCAGCAACAACTGGGTGCTGTCGGGTAGCCGCACGGTCAGCGGCAAGCCCCTGTTGGCCAACGATCCCCATCTGGGCCTGAGCGCGCCCGCCATCTGGTACTACGCGCGCCTGCAGTCGCCCGCCGGCCATGCGCAGGACGGCACGCCGCTGGCGCCCATCGATGTGGTGGGGGCCACCCTGCCGGGCCTGCCCTTCGTGGTGCTGGGGCGCACGCGCGAGGTGGCCTGGGGCTTTACCAACACCAATCCCGATGTGCAGGATCTGTACCTGGAGCAGATCGATCCAGGCAACCCGGGCCGCTACCGCACGCCGGACGGCTGGGCGCCTTTCACCGAGCGTAGCGAGCGAATCAGGGTCAAGGGCCGGGCCGATGTGCAGCTCACGCTGCGCAGCACGCGCCACGGCCCCGTGATCAGCGATGTGCAGCCCCAGTACGAGGCCGTGCTCGACAAGCGCCGCTACGCCGTGGCCCTGCGCTGGGCCGCGCTGGACACCGACAACCTCACCGTGCAGGCCGGCCTGCGCGCCAACGAGGCGCGCAGCGTGGCCCAGCTGTTCGAGGCCTTTGCCGACTACCACTCGCCCATGCAGAGCATCGTCGCGGCCGATGTCCATGGCGACATCGGCTTCAAGGCCGCAGGCCGGGTGCCGCTGCGCGCGGCCGACAACGACCTGCGCGGCGTGGCGCCCGCGCCGGGCTGGGAGGCACGCTACGACTGGCAGGGCTGGCTGCCCTACGACCAGGCCCCGCAGGACGATGGAACGGCGCAGGGCTATCTGGCCACCGCCAACCAGCGCATCACGCGCGAGGGCTATGCCCACTTCCTCACCCAGGACTGGAGCCTGCCGTACCGGCACCAGCGCATCACCGAACTCATCGATGCGAAGGACAGGCACGACGTGGTCAGCATGGCCTCCATCCAGAACGACCAGACCTCGCTGGCCGCCCGTGCCCTGCTGCCGCAAATGCTCAAGGCCCTGGACGAAGCGCCGGCCACACATCCGCTGGCCGGGCAGGCGCGCCGGGTGATGGCGCAGTTCGACGGCCGCATGGATGCTGCGCAGGCCGCGCCCCTGATCTTTGCCGCCTGGGTGGACGAACTCACGCGCGGCCTGGTGATCCCGCGCATTGGCGCACAGACCTTTGCGGCCACCTATGGCAAGCGCGACTACCGCGCAGGCATCGAAGGCATGCTGGAACGCCGCGACGGCTGGTGGTGCGCGGCTGCAGGCTGCAGTGCCCAGGTCAGCCAGGCGCTGGACCGGGCGCTGGTGCGCCTGCAGTCCATGCAGGGCAGCGATCTGGGCCGCTGGCGCTGGGGCACGGCGCATGCGGCCCTGAGCAGCCACCGGCCGCTGGGCAGCGTGGGGCTGCTGGCGGGCATCTTCAATGTCAGCGTGCCTTCGGGCGGTGACAGCTACACCGTCAACGTGGGCCAGTACCTGCCCGGCGATGCCAGGGCGCCGTTCGCCAACCGCCATGCGGCATCGCTGCGCGCCATCTACGACCTGGCCGAGCCCGAGCGCTCGCTGTTCATCTACCAGACCGGCCAAAGCGGCGTGGCCCTGTCCAGCCGCTATGCGGACATGTCTGCCGAATGGGCCGACGGCCGCTACCGGCCGCTGCAGATGGCGCCCGCGCGCTGGCGCCATTCGATGATGCTGCGGCCGCAGTAGGTTGCAGTAGGTTGCAGTAGGTTGCAATAGGCTGCAGTAGCGGCGCGCGCAGGCCTCAGGTGCTGAGGAATTGCTCGATCAGCCCGGCCACGGCCGCCGGCTGGTCGTGGTGCAGCATATGGCCGGCGTCCTGAACCACGGCCGTGCGGCAGTCCGCAATCTGCCCGATGCGCTCGTGGTACTCGGCCAGCGTGTAGCGGTCCTTCCACCACATGCCCAGGCTGTCGTCGCTGGCCTCGACGGCCAGTACCGGCGCCGTGATGGCGCGGTACAGGGCCAGGATTTCTTCCACGCGGAACAGCTGGGCGCTGATGAGCTTGTGCGCCGTGTCGCCCAGGATTTCCCAGCGGCCCTGCGCATTGGGCGCCGCCCAGTGGTGGGCCAGCCACAGCGCCTTGTCCTCGGGCAGGCGGCGGTTGGTCTTCATCAGCCTGCGCGCCACGTCCTGCACGCTGTCATAGCTCTTGAGTTCCATGCCGCCGCTGCGCAGCTGGCGCAGCTCGTCCATCCACTGCGCATAGCGCGCAGGCGCCTGGTCTGGCCGGGTGGCCGGCATGCCGAAGCCTTCGAGGTTGACCAGCCGGCGTATGCGTGCAGGCCGCGCGCCCGCATACATCATGGACACGTTGCCGCCCATGCTGTGGCCCACCAGGTCCACGGGCGTATCGCCCGCCAGGGTGTCCAGCAGATGGTCCAGGTCGCCCAGGTAGTCGGCAAAGTCATGCCGGTCGGCAGGCCAGGCCGGCCGGCTCAGGCCGAAGCCGCGCCAGTCCGGCGCGATGATGCGGCGCCCCGCCATGAAGGCCTCGCCAAAGGCATCGACCACGAACTGGTAGGAGGCCGCCACATCCATCCAGCCGTGCACCAGCACCAGCGGCGCCAGCGCGGGATCGCCATCCACAGGTCCCCACTCGCGCACGTGGTACTCCATGGTGCGCACCGGCACCATGCGCGAGCGCCAGGGGCGTGTGGGAGCGTAGATGGGCGCTTCTTCAGCGGCCGTGGCGGGGAGGGAAGAGGGGGCTTGCAGCATCCCGCCGATTATTCCGGTTTGCTGCTGTGCAGCAGTCAGGGGCGGGACAGCGGTGGCTGGGGATTTCCCGGTGCGCCAGCACGGCTCCCGGCCGGGGTGGGCATCAACCGTGGCTTTCCGGGGCGGCGGTGCGCGGGCGGGACAGCAGGCTCTCGGCCGGTATGCCCAGGTCATGAAGCCTGTAGAGCATGTTCAGCGTCAGGGGGCGGCTGCGGTTGAGTATTTCGTAGATGCGGTTGGTCTGCCCGATGTAGGGCACCAGGTCCTTGACCGTCATGCCCCGGGACTCCATGAGCAGGCGCAGCGCATCGATAGGGTCGGGGGGAGCGATGGGGTAATGCCTGGCCTCGTAGGCCTCAACCAGCGTTCCGAGAATGTCCAGCCTGTCGCCGTCGGGCGTTCCCGGGGCCGGGTCCTTGTCGATCAGTTGCGAGATCTCGGTCAGTGCTGTCCTGTAATCCTGCTCGGTCCGGATGGGGCGGATTTCCATGGTCATTCCTTTCATTGCAGGCTCTGGTCCACCGTGGCGGCATCCACCTTGTCGTACTGCGCGTGCGTGCCTATGAACTTGATGTACAGCCACTGCTGCCTGTAGGCGATGGCGGCAATCAGGCGGTAGTCGTTGCCTTTGACGTTGAACACGACCCGGTTGTTGCCCACGATGCTGGCATTGCCGATCTGGTCCTTCACGTCCTGGGGGCAGGTCCACTGCGCGCGGGTGGCCATGTCGAACCACGCCTCAAGCGGCCCTTTGGCATCCGCATGCTCCGGCCTGCTGTAGAAATTGACGAGGGTGGAACGGGCCACGATGTGCATGGGTGGATGTTAGTCCCAAATTGGGACTGAGGCTGCCGGCATGGTCTTTGTGCTCTTTGCCGTGCTTGTGCTTTCGCGCCGGGTTAACCCGAGCGCCGCCGCCGCTGATGCATGGCATCAGAAACAATGATTGGCCGGCCGGGCCGGCGCTGCCTACAGTGGGTTGCAGATTGACCGCACAACAACCCGAAGGAGACAGCAATGCAGCAACGCAGATGGCTGACGGCCGCCATGGCCGCAGGATTGTGGGGCGCCGCCATGGCGGCGCAGGCCGGCACGGTGACGGTGCTGACCTCGTTTCCCAAGGAGCTGACCACGGCCTACCAGAAGGCCTTCGAGGCGGCCAATCCGGGGATCAAGATCGAGATCCTGAACAAGAACACCACGGCCGCCGTGGCCTATGTGCGCGAGCTGCCCGAGGGCCAGCGGCCCGACATCATGTGGGCCAGCGCCCCCGATGCCTTCGAGGTGCTGGCGCGCAACAAGCTGCTGACCGCCGCGCCCGAGACGCGCAATCCGGCCGCGCCCGCCAAGATCGGCAACTACCCGCTCAACGACCCGCAGGGCCTGTACTACGGCCAGGCGCTGGCAGGCTACGGAATCATGTGGAACACGCGCTACCTGAAGGCGCACAAGCTGGCGGCGCCCAAGGAGTGGAGCGATCTGACGCGGCCCGAGTACTTCGGCCACATCGCCATCTCCTCGCCCTCGCGTTCGGGCACCACGCAGTTGACGGTGGAGACCATCCTGCAGGGCGAGGGCTGGGACAAGGGCTGGCGCCAGCTGCTGTCCATGATGGGCAATGCCGCTGCCGTGACCGATCGCAGCTTTGCCGTGCCCGATGGCGTGAACAACGGCCAGTACGGCATAGGCATCGTGATCGATTTCTTCGGGCTGGCGGGCAAGTACTCGGGCTTCCCGGTGGACTTCGCCTACCCGGCGATGACGGCCGTGGTGCCGGCCAACATCGCGCTGATCGCGGGCGCCAAGAATGCCGATGAGGCGCGCAAGTTCATGGCCTTCACCATGTCGGTGCCGGGCCAGCAGCTGCTGTTCGACCCCAAGATCAGCCGTCTGCCCATCCTGCCCTACAGCCAGCTCAAGGCGCCGGCCGGCTACCCCGTGCCGCAGGAGGTGGCGCAGCGCGCCAAGGTGCAGTTCGATGCCAACCTGTCCGAGTCGCGCTATGCCGTGGTGATCAGCCTGTTCGACCAGATGGTGACCTTCCGCCTCAAGGAGCTGCAGGCGGCCACGCGCGCCATCCAGGAGGCGCACAAGGCCCTGCAGGCCAAGCCCAATGCCAGGGGGCAGGAGCTGCTGGCGCAGGCGCGCGACATCGCCTACTCGCCGCTGGTGGGCGAAGCCAATGTGAAGGATGAGCAGTTCCTGGAGCTGTTCCGCAAGAGCCGGCGCGATGTGGCCGTGTCCAAGGAACTGACGGGCCTGGAGCAGATGTGGGCCGACAAGGCGCGTGCCAACTACGAGCGCGCGGCCAAGCTGGCGGCCGAGGCGCGCGGCCTGGCCCGGTAGGTGGCGCAGTAGGTGGCGTGGTAGGTGGCGCAGGGGCCCGGCACCGGGCGCCTGCATGCACTCCCCTTGACAGTCTCTTTCGCTGCGGAGCATTCGCATGAGCATCGATTCCATGGCGGCGCCCGGCGCCGCCCCCCTTGCTGCGCGCGCACGGCGCATTCCGTCGGGCTGGGGGCCGTGGCTGGCCTTCGCGCTGATCCTGGCCTTTTTGCTGGCCTTTCTCATCGTGCCCGTGGGCATGGTGGTCTACACCGCCTTCGTCAATGAAGGCGGCGGGCTCACGCTGGGGCACTTCGGCAATTTCTTCGGCCAGACCGTCTTCCGCGAGTCGTTCTTCAACAGCCTGGGCGTGTCCCTGGCCAGCGTGTTCTTCGCCAGCCTGATCGCCGTGCCGCTGGCCTACCTGACCGTGCGCTTCGAGTTCCGGGGCGCGCTGCTGATACAGACGCTGGGCGTGCTGCCGCTGATCATGCCGCCCTTCGTGGGGGCGGTGGCGCTGCAGCTGATCTTCGGGCGCAGCGGCTCGGTCAACCTGCTGCTGGACGACTGGTTCGGCTTCACCGTGCCCATCATGGAGGGGCTGACGGGCGTGATCTTCGTGGAGAGCATCCACTACTTCCCGTTCATCCTGCTCAACCTCGTGGCGGCCATGCGCAATATCGACGGGGCCATGGAGGAGTCGGCGCTGAACCTGGGCTCGCGTGGATTCCGGCTGTTCCGGCGCGTGATCTTTCCGCTGGCCATGCCCGGCTACCTGGCGGGCGCGGCCCTGGTGTTCGTCAAGGTGTTCGACGACCTGGGCACGCCGCTGGTGATGGGCGTGACCAATATGCTGGCGCCCCAGGCCTATCTGCGCATCACCTCGGTGGGGCTCGATGATCCGCTTGGCTATGTGATCAGCGTGATCATGATCGCGTTCTCCATCGTCGCCCTGTGGCTGGCCGCGCGGGTGATGAAGGGCAAGGACTACGCCACGCTGCAAAAGGGCGGCAGCGCGCTGCAAAAGCGCCGGCTGTCGGCCTGGGAGGCGCTGCTGGCCTATGGCTGGATCGCCCTGGTGCTGCTGGTGGTGCTGGCGCCGCACATCGGCATCTTGCTGATGTCCTTCTCCAAGGTCTGGAGCTTCTCGGTGCTGCCCGACAGCTATACGCTGGAGCACTACGCCACGGTGTTCACCGACTCGGGCTACATGATCGGCAACACGCTGCTGTACTGCCTGATGGCAGCGGGCATCGACGTGGTGATCGGCACCGCCATCGCCTACCTGATCCTGCGCACCCGGCTGCCTGCCCGGCAGTGGCTGGACTACCTGGCCTCGGTGGCGCTGGCGATTCCGGGGCTGGTGCTGGCCATCGGCTACCTGCGGCTGTTCAAGGGCGTGAACCTGCCCTTCACCGATACGCCCATCGTCACCACCTGGGTGCTGATCATGCTGGCCTATGCGGTGCGGCGGCTGCCGTATGCGCTGCGCTCGTGCATGGCGGCGCTGCAGCAGGTGCACATCTCGCTGGAGGAGGCCGCGCAAAGCCTGGGCGCGGGCCGCACCAGCGTGATACGGCGCGTGATGGTGCCGCTGATGGCCGGCGGCATCCTGGCCGGCTTCGTCACCAGCTTCATCACGGCGGCGGTGGAGCTGTCGGCCACCATCATGCTGGCCTCGGCCCAGAGCCAGGCGCCCATGAGCTACGGCATCTACCTGTACATGCAAAGCATCTCGGGGCGCGGGCCCGGTGCGGCATTGGGCGTGCTGGCCGTGGTCGTGGTCGGCCTGGGCACGTATTTCTCGCACCGCTTCGTGGAGCGCTCGCGCGCCACCGTGCAATCGACTTCGGAGTGAACCGCCATGCACCTGGACCCTGTCTCCCTCGAATGCAGGCACATCAGCCTGAGCTACGGCAGCAACGAAGTGCTGCGCGACGTCAACCTCAAGATCGAGCCCGGCGAGTTCTTCGCGCTGCTGGGGCCTTCGGGCTCGGGCAAGTCCACGCTGCTGCGGCTGATCGCGGGCTTCAACCGGCACCAGCGCGGCGAGCTGCTGGTGGGCGGGCAGGACATCACGGGCGTGCCGCCGCATGCGCGCAACATCGGCATGGTGTTCCAGAACTACGCGCTGTGGCCGCACATGACGGTGTACGACAACGTGGCCTTCGGCCTGGTCGAGCGCCGCGAAAGCCGCGACACCATCCGCCGCAAGGTGGGCGAGGTGCTGGAGCTGGTGGGCCTGTCGCAGTACGCGCAGCGCCGCCCGGGCCAGCTGTCGGGCGGGCAGCAGCAGCGCGTGGCGCTGGCGCGCACCGTGGTCATCGCGCCCAAGCTGCTGCTGCTGGACGAGCCGCTGTCCAACCTCGACAAGCAGCTGCGCGTGCAGATGCGCGAGGAACTGCGCAGCCTGCAGCGCAAGCTGGGCCTGACCACCATCTTCGTCACCCACGACCAGGAAGAGGCCATGACCACGGCCGACCGCATGGCCGTGCTGGACAAGGGCGTGCTGCAGCAGGTGGGCTCGGCGGCGGGGCTGTACGACTATCCGGCCAACCGCTTCGTGGCGGGCTTTGTCGGCACGGCCAATGTGCTGGAGGGCGAGGTGCTGCCGACGACAGGCGAGTCGCTGGTCTTCAAGGTGCCGGGCCTGGGCACGCTGACCCTGCCGCGCCCGGCGCAGCCGCCCGTGCCGGGGCGTGCGGCGCTGGCCTTCCGGCCGCACCAGGTGCAGATTGCGGTGCGCGACGATGCGGGCGATGCCTCGCGTGTGTGGGTGGAAGGGCAGATCGAGAGCGCCGAATTCCTGGGCGAGTTCTCGCGCTACCGCGTGCGCGTGGGAGAGGTGGCCGTGGTCGCCGACCAGGCGCACTACGCGGGCATTGCCATGTTCCCCATGGGCATGCCGGTGCGGCTGGGCATCGAGCCCACGCAGCTGCGCTACCTCGATGAGTGAACGATGAGACGGCTAGGGATGTTCCCTGACACCCGGGCCTGCCCGGGCCGCAGGCCCTGGCGCCTGCGCTAGGCTGGCCGCCCATGGAGATGTATCAGCTGCGCGCCTACGTCACGGCGGCCACGCTGGGCAGCGTCACGCGCACGGCCGAGGCCCTGCACCTGACCCAGCCGGCCATCACGGCCCAGATCAAGGCGCTGGAGGAAGAGCTGGGCGTGGCGCTGTTCGACCGGCGCCCGGGCCGCATCAGCCTCACGCGGGCCGGCGAGGCCCTGATGGAGCCCGCCCGGCAGGTGCTGGATGCGGCAGGACGGCTGCAGGGCCAGGCCCGCGAGCTGCAGGGCGAGGTCACCGGCCAGCTGCTGCTGGGCACGGTGGCCGACCCCGAGGCGCTGCGCCTGGGCTCGCTGCTGCATGGCCTGGTGGAGGCGCTGCCGCTGCTGGACATCAAGACACGCCAGGGCTGGGCCGAGGAGCTGCGCGCGCAGGTCGCGGCCGGCGGCCTGCAGGGCGCGTTCTATATCGGCGCCCATATGCCGCGCGACCTGGGCGCGCTGGTGCTGCAGACACTGCACTACCGCGTGGCGGCGCCGCCCGCGCTGCGCGAACGCGTCCTGCAATCGGGCTGGAAGGACCTGGCGCAACTGCCCTGGATCGGCGCGCCAGCGCAGCACCATGAGCAGGCCCTGCTGCTGGCGCTGTTCGCCCGCCAGGGGCTGAGCCCCAATCAGATCGTGGAAAGCGATGCCGCCGCCGCGCCCGAGAGCCTGGTGCGCGCCGGCCTGGGCCTGGCGCTGCTGCGCGAGGACCGCGCTCTGGCCGCGGCCGAGCATGGCTGCGTGGCCATCTGGCCGCATGCGCGCGTGTCGGCGCAGCTGGGCTTCATCCATCCGCGCGAGGCCGAGCACGACCCGGCCCTGGTGGCCACGCTGTCGCAGCTGCGCAGGGTCTGGGGGCTGACCGAGGTTCAGGCGGCGGCGCCGCCGCCGGCCTGAGGGGTGCCTGCCTGGACGATGGCCTCGACCAGCGCATCGAGGCTGCCCTGGCGTTCCTGCTCGCCCACCTCGAACAGCTCCAGCACGCCGGTGCCGCGCAGGATGGCGAAGGCCATGGCCGCAAAGCCCTGGGGGCGGGGATGGTGGGCCGCGATCTCGGGGAAGACGTCCAGGAAGCGGGTGTAGAACACGCTGTCCACATGTACCCGGCGCGCGTCCACGCGGTCGAACAGCGAGGGGGAGGCCTTGCAGCCGAAGAACATGCTCCAGGCCGCCTGGTAGTTGGCCGCGCCGAAGATGTTGTCCCAGGCTAGGGTGACGAAGGCCTCGGCACGCTCGCGCAGGGGCAGGGCCTTGTCGGGCCAGACCGTGCCCTGGTCGCTCAGCGGCTCCATGACCTCGATGACCAGCCGCTCCATCAGCGCATCGCGGCTCTCGAAGTGGTGCTGCAGCGCGCCCAGCGACACATCGGCGCCGCGCGCGATGGCCTGCAGCGTGGCGCTCTTGAAGCCGCCCTCGCGCAGCAGCGCCAGGGCGGAGTCGATGATCTTGCGTTGCGTTGTCTCCACACGCTCGGTCTGCGGCGTGCGTGCGCGCCGCTGCGTGGCGGACGTCGTCATGTTCTGGGCTCCAGAGGGCAAAAAAATAATAGTAGATTGTTTTTGTTTGTTGCGGGCGTTCAACCGTTGCCGGAGTGCGGCATGGCGGGCGGCAATGCGTCGATCGCCTTCGCTACTCCTTCTTTTTGGGCTTGTCCATAGGGATAAATTACAAGAAATAATAATTTATTGTTTTTTATAGTTGATACCCATCAACAAGGGGCGCACAAGGCCCCGCATTCCAACAGGCACCCCACGAGGAGACATTGCCGTGAAGACCACCGAAGTGTTCCAACCCCTGCGCCGCCGCGCGCCTTGCTGAGAGCCGGAGCACCCCCTTGATGCACAGTTCTTCTTCGCAGGGCCATCTGGAGCGCAGGCTCAAGAACCGCCACATCCAGCTCATCGCGCTGGGCGGCACCATCGGCACGGGCCTGTTCCTGGGCTCGGCCGGCATCATCGAGCTGGCCGGCCCGTCCGTGCTGCTCGGCTACGCCATTGGCGGGCTGATCATCTTTTTCATCATGCGTTTCCTGGGCGAGATGCTGGTCGAGGAGCCCAACGCGGGCTCGTTCAGCTATTTCGCCAACCGCTACCTGGGCCGCTTCGCGGGCTTTCTGGCGGGCTGGAACTGTGTGGCGCTGTATGTGCTCGTGGGCATGCTGGAGCTGACGGCCGCAGGCAAGTTCATCCAGTTCTGGTGGCCCGGCATACCCACCTGGGTGACGGCGGCGGTGTTCTTCGTGCTGATCAACGGCGTGAACTTCATCAACGTCAAGGCCTATGGCGAGTTCGAGTTCTGGTTCGCGCTGATCAAGATCGTGGCCGTGATGGCCATGATCGGCGCAGGCCTGTATTTGCTGTTCAGCGCCGACCGGCCCGAGCAGGCCGTGCGCAACCTGTGGACGCACGGCGGCTTCTTCCCCAACGGCTTCTCAGGCCTGGTGATGGCCTTCGCCTTCATCATGTTCGCCTTCGGCGGCGTGGAGATGCTGGGCTTCGCGGCGGCCGAGACCGACCAGCCGCGCACCGTCATCCCCAAGGCCGTGAACCAGCTCATCTACCGCGTGCTGGTGTTCTACATCGGCTCCATGGCCGTGCTGATGTCGCTGATGCCCTGGACCGACCTGCTGGGCCAGCTCAAGGCCGGCGGCGACACCTACAGCAGCAGCCCCTTCGTGCTGGTGTTCTCGGGCCTGGGCGAGAACGTGGCCGCCCACCTGCTGAACTTCGTGATCCTCACGGCCACGCTGTCGGTCTACAACAGCATGGTCTACAGCAACAGCCGCCTGCTGTACGGCATGGCCAGCGAAGGCAATGCACCGCGCTCGCTGATGCAGGTCAACCGCCGCGGCGTGCCGGTGCGGGCCATCGTCTATCCGGCCATCTTCACGGCGCTGGCCATCGTGCTGAACTATGTGGCGCCGGCCGGCGTGCTGGAGTTGCTGATGTCGCTGATCGTGGCGGCCCTGGTGATTACCTGGACCATCATCATCGTGGCGCACTGGCGCTTTCGCCGGGCCCATGCGGCACGCGGGACCGTGCTGGGCTTTCCCGCACCGGCCGCGCCGCTGACCAATGCCATCTGCCTGGCCGCCATGGCCCTGGTGGTGGGCGTGATGCTGCTGACACCGTCGGTGCGGTCCTCCGCGCTGGCCATTCCGATCTGGGTCCTGGTGGTCTACGGGGCCTATCGCCTCGTGTTCCGCCAACGTCCCACGCCTGTGCTGGAATCCGTACTGGAACCCGCGCACATCCCCCGTTGAAACCTTCAAGGAGAACCAACCATGGCAGACCTGTTCGACAACCCGATGGGCCTGATGGGCTTCGAATTCGTGGAATTCGCATCGCCCACGCCCGGCGTGCTGGAGCCGCTGTTCGAGAAGCTGGGCTTCACGCTGGTGGCCAGGCACCGTTCCAAGAACGTGCTGCTGTACCGCCAGGGAGGCATCAACTTCATCATCAACAATGAGCCGGGGCAGGCCGCCTATTTCGCTGCCGAGCACGGCGCCTCGGCCTGCGGCCTGGCCTTCCGCGTCAAGGATGCGCACCAGGCCTACAAGCGCGCGCTGGAGCTGGGCGCGCAGCCGGTGGAGATCCCCACGGGTCCCATGGAGCTGCGCCTGCCGGCCATCAAGGGCATCGGCGGCGCGCCGCTGTACCTGATCGACCGCTTCGACGAAGGCAAGTCCATCTACGACATCGACTTCGAGTTCCTGCCCGGCGTGGACCGCAACCCCAAGGGCCACGGCTTCCAGGTGGTGGACCACCTGACGCACAACGTCTACCGCGGCCGCATGACCTACTGGGCGGACTTCTACAGCAAGCTGTTCAATTTCCGTGAGATCCGCTACTTCGACATCTCGGGCGAATACACCGGCCTGGCTTCCAAGGCCATGACGGCGCCCGACGGCCTGATCCGCATCCCGCTGAACGAGGAATCGCGCCAGGGCGGCGGCCAGATCGAGGAATTCCTCATGCAGTTCAACGGCGAGGGCATCCAGCACATCGCGCTGCTGACGGACAACCTGCTGGACTCCATCGACCAGCTGCAGATGGCCGGCATTCCGCTGCTGACCGCGCCCAACGACATCTACTACCAGAACCTGGAAGGCCGCCTGCCCGGCCACGGCCAGCCCGTGGGCGAGCTGCAGGCACGCGGCATCCTGCTGGACGGCACGACCGAGGGCGGCCAGCCGCGCCTGCTGCTGCAGATCTTCTCCCAGCCCATGCTGGGGCCCGTGTTCTTCGAGTTCATCGAGCGCAAGGGCAACTACCGCGAGGGCTTCGGCGAAGGCAATTTCAAGGCCCTGTTCGAGTCCATGGAGCGCGACCAGATCAACCGCGGCGTGCTGCAGGCCGAGGCACCGCAGGGCGCCTGATACCGACGGACGCAGCGCGCCCGCCCGGCCCTGGCCGGGTGGGCGCGCTGTCGTCAGGGTAAACACGGGCGGCCCTACACTCGGTGCCCATGAATTCCCCCTCGATGCAACCGGTGGCGCTCGGTCAAAGCGCATTGCAAGTCAGCCCCATCTGCCTGGGCACCATGACGTTCGGCGAGCAGGTCGGCGAGGCCGAGGCCTTTGCCATCATGGACCGCGCGCTGGAACGCGGCGTGGACTTCTTCGACACGGCCGAGATGTATGCCGTGCCCGCACGCGCCGAAACCTGCGGCGCCACCGAAACCATCATCGGCCGCTGGTTCGCCCAGCGCCCTGGCGCGCGCGCCAGGGTCGTGCTGGCCACCAAGGTGGCCGGTCCTTCGCGGGGCATGCCCTGGGTGCGCGAGGGCAAGGGCATGACGGCGGCCGACATCGCCGCCTCCTGCGAAGGCAGCCTGCGCCGCCTGGGCACGGACGTGATCGACCTCTACCAGATCCACTGGCCCGAGCGCAATGTGCCGGCCTTCGGCCAGCTGTACTACGACCCGTCCAAGGAAAGCTCGCAGACCGGCATCCATGAGCAGCTCGAGGCGCTGGGCCGCCTGGTCCGTGAAGGCAAGGTGCGCCACATCGGCCTGTCCAACGAAACGCCCTGGGGCGTGCACGAATTCGTGCGCCTGGCCGAGCAGCACGGCCTGCCGCGCGTGGCCTCGGTGCAGAACGCCTACTGCATGCTCAACCGCAGCTGGGAAAACGGCATGGACGAAAGCTGCCACCGCCTGGGTGTCTCGCTGCTGGCCTATTCGCCGCTGGCCTTCGGCCTGCTCACGGGCAAGTTCGACGTGCATGCGCCCACCGATCCCGCTGCGCCGCAGGCCGCACGCATTGCGCGCTACGAGTCCGTGCGCAAGCAGCGCTGGGGCCGGCCCGAAGCCCTGGCCGCCGCGCGCCGCTACAACGCGCTGGCGCGCGAGCACGGCATGACGCCCACGCAGCTGGCGCTGGCGTTTTGCTACACCAAGTGGCAGGTGGCCAGCACCATCATCGGCGTGACCTCGGTGGCCCAGCTCGATGAGGACCTGAACGCCTGGGGCACGCAACTGTCGCCCGAACTGCTGTCGGCCATCGACGCCATCCGCTGGGAAGTGCGCGACCCTGCGCAATAGGCCTCGGCCCTGCGCAATAGGCCTAGGCTCTGCGCCTTCAGCGGCTGCACTCGCCCTTGAGCGCAGCGGCCGCCAGCATGGGCAGGCTCAGCAGGCCCATGCCGCCGCCCTTGAACTCGCCCTTCATGCAGTCGCCCTGGGCGGCCTCGCGCATGCCGCTGGCCAGCGGGTCCTCGCGCTGCGCAGGGATCTGGGGCCTGACCAGGCCCTGCCGGGCCGCCGACTGCACGGCCTCGCGGCCTGCGGCCGAGTCCAGCAGGCGGCCCATGGCCCTGGCGCTGCGCGCGGCGTCCGGAGCGGCCTCGGTGTCGGCGAGCACAGGCGCTTGCGCGGCGGCTGTCGCGGCCTGCTCCGTGGCCTTTGCAGCCCCTGCGCTTTGCCTTGATGGCGGTGCGACGGCGGCGGTGTCCGGCCGTCGCGTAGGCGCGGGCGCCGGTCCGGGCCGGGCAGCCACTGGAGCAGGAGCAGGAGAGGGGGCCGGCGTCGGCGTCGGCATCGGCATCGGCATCGGCGTCGGCGTCGGCGTCTCGACCCAGACCACCTGAAGGCGGTGCGCCTCGGCCTGCCCGCTGCCGGGCCGCGCATTGTCCGGGGCCAGACCCTGCCACAGCAGCGCCCCGTGCAGCAGCAGCGACAGCAGCAGGCCCGCGATCAGCCGCAGCCGTCCGCTGCTCAAGCCTCGGGCCCTGCCACCCATTCCAGCAGGTCGCCGGGCTGGCACTGCAGTGCCTCGCAGATGCGCTCCAGCGTGTCGAAGCGCACGCCGCGCACCTTGCCGCTCTTGAGCAGGGAAATATTCTGTTCGGTGATGCCGACCATCTCGGCCAGTTCGCGCGAGCGCATCTTGCGGCGCGCCAGCATCACATCGAGGTGGACGATGATGGGCATGGTTCAGTCGCCATCCCGGAATCGGTTGGCGTCGCGAAGGAAGATCACCAGGGTCAGCAGGAATAGGCCCAGCAGCACCAATGCGGCCTCGTACAGGTGCAGCGAGAGCGGGCGCTGGCCGGGGAGCACCATGAGGTGGATCGTGATGGGAACGCCGCTCATACGAATCCCGCGTTCTCGTCGGCGATGCGCCGCGCCTGCAGCATCACATGGGCGATGGAGACCAGCACCACGCCGAGCAGGACCAGCAGGCCATCGTGCCAGTACAGGCCCAGCGTGACGAAGCGCTGCCCTGGCGGATTGCCCATGCTGGCCGCCACCGACATCAGCGCGCGCGTGAAGGGCAGGGCCAGCGCGCCCGCCAGCACCGTCCAGGCAAAGCGCATCAGGGCGTGCTGCGCCTGCTGGCCGAAGACACGGCCCTGCAGGTACTCGCCGAACAGTGTCCACAGCTGGCGCAGCGCATACAGCCCGCAGCCCACGGGCAGCAGGCTGACCAGTGCGGTGCGCCAGCGCGCAGCCATGTCCAGCGGCTGGCCGGGCGGCATGCCCAGCAGGCCTTGCGCCTGGCCCGAAAGATCTTGCGGCGACAGCAGGGCGGCTGCCGGCAGGGCCAGCAGCGCGACGGCACCGAGGGCAATCAGGATGCGCGCCGCCTGGGAGTGGCGCCTCAGGGCGTTGCCCGCGGCGTGGGGCGTATAGTTCATGGCACAGCCTTGTATTGATGAATCGATAAAAATTTATTGTAAAACGATAAAAAATTCATGTCCAAGAAAAACTCTCATGTCAGCGAGACACCGGCCACCCAACTGCTGCGCGCGCACAAGGTGGAGTTCACCGAGCATCCCTATGAGTACCTGGAACACGGCGGCACCGAGCACAGCGCGGCCAGCCTGGGCCTGGACGAGCACATGGTGGTCAAGACCCTGGTGATGCAGGACCAGGACGCCAGGCCGCTGATCGTGCTCATGCACGGCGACTGCAAGGTCTCCACCAAGAACCTGGCGCGGCAGATCGGCGCCAAGAGCGTGGAGCCCTGCAAGCCCGAAGTCGCCAACCGCCACAGCGGCTACCTGGTCGGCGGCACCTCGCCCTTCGGCACGCGCCGCGACATGCCGGTCTATATCGAAGAGAGCATCCTGGCGCTGCCGCGCATCGCCATCAACGGCGGGCGCCGGGGCTTTCTGGTGCAGCTGGACCCGCAGGTCTGCGTGCGGCTGCTGGATGCACGGCCCGTGCACTGCGCGCTGGCAGAATAGATGCCCTGAAGAAATGAACACGACTTGCGCACACGGGAAGGCGGCCGCCGCCTCCACCGGGTTCGCGCAGGTCCTGATGAAAAACATGTGTCGGCGATCAGGGAGGGCGGGCCATCAGGGCCGGCCGGATCGCGCGCCGGCGCTCCACAGACCGGCCAAGGACTTCAATTGAACGCGCTCTACCCCCTTCTCGCCACCGTGGCGGCCTACCTGATCGGCTCGCTGTCGTTCGCCGTCATCGTCAGCCGGGCCATGGGCCTGAATGATCCGCGTACCTATGGCAGCGGCAACCCCGGCGCCACCAATGTGCTGCGCTCCGGCAGCAAGGCGGCAGCGGCCGTCACCCTGCTGCTGGACGCCGCCAAGGGCTGGCTGCCCGTGGCCCTGGTGCAATGGTTCGGCAGCCGCTTCGGCATGGGAGATGGCACGGTGGCCATGGTGGCGCTGGCTGCCTTCCTGGGCCACCTGTACCCGGTGTTCTTCCGCTTCAAGGGCGGCAAGGGCGTGGCCACGGCCCTGGGCGTGTTGCTGGGCATCAGCGTCTGGCTGGGCCTGGCGGTGGCGCTGACCTGGCTGATCATTGCCGTGTTCTTCCGCTATTCCTCGCTGGCGGCCCTGGTGGCCTCCGTGTTCGCTCCCGTCTACTACCTGCTGTGCAGCGGCGTGGTCTGGTATGCCGAGACACCGATTGCCGCCGCCATCGTCGCCATGGCGGCCCTGCTGATCTGGCGCCACCGCGAGAACATCCAGCGCCTGATGGCCGGCAAGGAATCCAGGCTGGGCAGCAAGAAGGCCGACCCGGCAGCCGCCGCGGCCAAGCCCGGCACGGCCAAAGGCAAGCCGCATTGACCGTCGTCGCCGCGCCGCGCACCACGGGCGCAGCTTGCGTGCGGGGCGTGGCCGGCCGGTCACGCTCCAGGCCCTCTCTTCACTGACGACCTTCACACATGGCATCCAGTCCATCGCAGCGCGTGTACCGCGCACCATGCCCCGGCTGCGGCGCGCCCGTGGAATTTGCCAGCGCCCAGGCCAGCTATGCCGTCTGCGAGTTCTGCCGCAGCACCGTGGTGCGCCAGGGCGATGTGCTGCAGCGCCGTGGCTCCATGGCCGAGGTCTTCGAGGACTACAGCCCCCTGCGCATCGGCGCCACGGGCCAGATGCTGCGCAACGGCAAGCCCGAGCACTTCACCCTGGTCGGGCGGCTGCAGCTCAAGAGCGAGGCGGGCGCCTGGAGCGAATGGGTGGCCGCGTTCAGCGATGGCGCGCTGGGCTTCCTGAGCGAGGACAACGGCCAGTTCGTCTGGTCCTGGCCCTGGGAGGCCGAGGCCCTGCGTAACGGGCCGTTCAAGGCCTCCGACTGGCTGCTGGGTTCGCAGCGTGTGCTGGGCGGCAAGAGCTTCACGGTCAGCAGCGTGCAGAACGCGCGGCTGGTATCGGCCCAGGGCGAGCTGGCGCAGCTGCCCGAGCCCGGCACACCGTACCGGCTGGTGGAGCTGCGCAGCGAGCAGGGCCAGGTGCTGTCCGTGGACTTCTCCGTCCAGCCGCCCGCGCTGAGCCTGGGCGAGCGCGTGGTGCTGGACGACCTCAGGATGCAGGGGCTGCGCGACGGCGCCTCGCTCAAGGGTGAGCAGGGCCGGCACTTCAACTGCCCCAAGTGCGGCGCCGTGGTGCCCGTGCGCTTTTCCACCACCAAGAGCCTGAGCTGCCCCAGCTGCGGGTCGCTGGTGGACCTGAGCCAGGGCATTGGCAAGGAATTGGCCTATGCGGAACAGAACGAGCCCGTGCGCCCGGCCATCCCGCTGGGCAGCAAGGGTGTGCTGGAAGGCCAGCAATGGCAGGTGGTGGGCTTTCAGCACCGCATGGGCCAGGAGCCTGGCGACGACGAGAGCTTTGGCTGGGAGGAGTACCTGCTGTTCAACCAGAAGGCCGGCTTCGCATTCCTGGTCGATTCCTCCGATGGCTGGAGCATGGCCCGCGTGACCACGGGCGTGCCCAAGCTCTCCAAGAACCGCAGCACGGCCAAGTACATGGGCCGGCAGTACCAGCTTGAATCGCGCTACACGGCCGAGACCACCTACGCCCTGGGCGAGTTCTACTGGCCCGTGCAGCGCGGCCAGACCACGCGCAATGTGGACTATGTGAGCGCAGGCGCGCAGAACAAGGCCTTCCTGGCCAGCGAGACCGAGAGCGGCGAGACCACCTGGTCGCATGGCAGCGCCGTCTCGGCCACCACGCTGGCAATGGCCTTCGGCCTCAAGCAGTTGCGTGACCGCTCGCAGGTCGGTGTGATGTCGGGCAGCCGCTTCGGGCTGTGGACCATCATCATCGGGCTGCTCATCCTCTGGCTGGTGTTCGTCACCTTGCGCGGCTGCGCATCGCGCCCCAACTGCGACCCCAATACCGACGCCAACTGCAACAGCTACACCCGCAGCAGCGGCGGCTCCTGGGGTGGCTACACCTCGGGCGGCAGCCACAAGTAAACAACGGAGAAACTGATCATGAACTTCGACTGGCTCAACCCCGCCGCCTTCTTCGGCTCGATCCTCTATGCGCTGGTAGGCGTGGTGGTGTTCTGGCTGTGCTTCTTCATCATCGACAAGATCACACCCGTGGACATGTGGGCCGAGATCGTCGAGAAGCACAACAAGGCGCTGGCCATGGTGGTGGCCGCCATGTGCCTGGGCATCAGCATCATCGTCGCGGCCGCTATCCACTGAACGGGGCCGCCTGGCCCCCGCATTCCCCATCTCCTGCCGACACGCAGCCCGCCTGAAAAGGTGCGGCTGCGCTGCGCATGGCGGCGTTGCTGCGTTGCAACAAATTCCTTGTTGATAGTGAGTTTGCAAATGATATTCGTTTGCATTCTAAATAAAATCGCCCCCTTCATTCGAAGAGAGGGTTTCCATGACAGACCATCAAGCTGCCCGCAGGGCAAGGCTTTCAGTGGGTGTGACCGCTGGCATCATCACCACCGCGCTGGCGGGCGGGGTCCATGCCCAGGAGGCCGCTCCAGCCGATCCGGCCCTGGCACAGACGCAGACGCAGACGCATCCTCAACAGGCCCACACCCTGCCCACGCTGCAGGTCAACGCCTCCCAGTACGACCCTGACGACGTGCGGCCCGAAGGCGTGACCACGGCGACCAAGACCTACCTGGCGCCCAAGGACATCCCGCAGACCATCGACACGCTGGAGGTCAACAAGTACAAGAGCTACGGCATCAACGACCTGGCCACCATGCTGGACGGCGTTCCCGGCGTGAACACCAGCTATGACATGCGCGGCGAAGGCGTGTACATCCGAGGCTTCAAGGCCGACGAGAGCGACATCTACCGCGACGGCGTGCGCGAGAGCGGCCAGGTACGCCGCAGCACCGCCAATGTGGAGCGCATCGAGATCCTCAAGGGCCCGGCCTCGGTGCTCTATGGCCGCAGCGCGGGCGGCGGCGTGGTCAACATGGTGAGCAAGCAGGCGCGCTTCGACGCCAAGAGCAGCATCACGCTGCGCGGCGGCTCCTGGGACAACGTGGGCGGCACCATCGACATCAACCGCGTGCTCAACGAGAACGTGGCCGTGCGACTGACGGCCGACCGCGAGCAGGCCCACAGCTTCCGCGAAGGCATACGCAACCGCAACGAGATGGTCTCGCCCAGCATCCTGGTGGACTCGCGCACGGGCTGGCGCTGGACCGGCCAGTACACCTATGACAACGTCTGGCGCGTGCCCGATCGCGGCCCGGTCTACGACCAGCTGCCGGCCGGTGTCTCCATCCGCAAGGGCTTTGCGGCGCCGGGCGACTATGTGGAAGACCGCCTGCGCGTGCTGCGCTCCGACCTGTCCTACGACTTCAACAACCGCTGGAGTCTGCGCTGGGTGGCCAGCAAGCGCGAGGCCAGCCAGGATTTCGACCACTACTTCGCCGGCACCTATCGTGCCGCCACCGGCAAGATCACGCCCAACTACGCCTGGCAGCAGACCCGCAACACCACGCTGTCCAACACGCTGGACCTGACGGGCAAGTTCAGCACGGGCAGCATCAAGCACGACCTGCTGGTGGGCCTGGAGGCCAGCGAGGAAGAGCGCGCGCCGCGCGTCGGCCAGCCCGGCAGCACCTTCGCCTATGACCCGTTGCAGCCCATCGTCTGGCTCAGCCGTCCGGCGCAGGGCAAGCCGACCCAGGACAACTATCACAAGGGCAAAGGCCAGGCGCTGTACATGCAGGACCTGGTCAGCCTGACCGAGCAGTGGAAGCTGCTGCTGGGCCTGCGCTACGACAGCTATGACTTCCAGAGCACCAACAAGATCGCCAACCTCACGCGCAAGACCGACGGCAACGGCTTCAGCCCGCGCGTGGGCGTGGTGTGGCAGCCGGTGCGCGAGCACAGCTTCTATGCGTCCTGGAACAAGAGCTACTCGCCCTATGGCGGGCGCGGCATCCTGACCGTGGAAACCGCCGTGGGCGCGGTGCCGGACGACGAGCCCCAGTACTCGCGCCAGTCCGAGGTCGGCGTCAAGAGCGACTGGCTGGGCGGTGCGCTGTCCACCCAGGTCTCCGTCTACCAGCTGGAGAAGTACAACATCCGCTACCGCCCCGATCCCGAGAATGATCCCTACACCTGGGCCATCCGGGGCAAGGACCGTTCGCGCGGCATCGAGTTCAGCGCGGCCGGCCGCGTGGCCGGTTCCTGGTATGTGCGCGGCGGCGTGGCCTTCATGCAGGCCAAGGTGGCTGAAGACGCGCAAAACCCCGCCAACGTGGGCCTGTACCTGCGTGACACGGCAAAGCGCAACGGCAACCTGTTCCTGCGCTATGCGCCCAAGGGACCCTGGTATGGCGAAGTCGGCGTGACCTACACGGGCAGCCGCTTCACCAACGCCGCCAACACGGCCATCCTGCCCGGCTACTCGCGCTGGGATGCGCTGGTGGGCTGGCGCCAGGACGCCTGGACCGTGACCGTGGCCCTGTCCAACCTGTTCGACAAGCAGTACTGGCGCTCCAGCTCCATGCCGGGCGCACCGCGCAGCGTGCTGGTCAGCGCCAACTACCAGTTCTGACGGAACCCCCAGGAGGCGCGCGGCGCCTTCTCCCGTTGCACGGCGCCTCTCGCGCACACGGGGGGCGCATCGCGCACAATACCGGCCGTGCAAACCTCAGCCTCTCTTGCCGGCGCGCAGCCGGCGCGCCCCATCGACATCGCCCTGCTGGTCAGCGTCTTCGTGATCGCGGCCTGCGGCCTGCTCTATGAGTTGGCTGCGGGCGCGCTGGCTTCCTATCTGCTGGGCGATTCCGTCCTGCAGTTCTCCACCATCATCGGCAGCTACCTGTTCGCCATGGGCATAGGCTCCTGGCTGTCGCGCTATTTCGAGGACCACCTGCCTGCGCACTTTCTGCGCATCGAGCTGATGGTGGCCCTGATCGGCGGTGCGTTGCCGGCCACGCTGTTCATTGCCAATGCCTACGCGCCCGGCGCGTTCCGGTTCCTGCTGTACGGCATGGTGCTGGTGGTGGGCACGCTGGTGGGGCTGGAGATTCCGCTGGTGATGCGCATCCTCAAGCGCAATGTGACGCTCAAGGACCTGGTGTCCCAGGTGCTGACCTTCGACTACCTGGGGGCGCTGGCCGTGTCGCTGGCATTTCCGCTGCTGCTGGTGCCCAAGCTGGGCCTGGTGCGCACGGGGCTGCTGTTCGGCTTCATGAACGCGGCGGTGGCGGTCTGGGCGCTGCTGCTGTTTCGGCATGAACTGCGGCGCCCGCGCGCCCATGCCCTGGCCTGCGCGGCCGTGCTGGCCCTGCTTGGCACGGGCATCTGGGGAGCCGACCATCTGACGCGCCTGGCCGACGACCATTTCTACCAGGACCGCATCGTGCTCTCCAGCAGCTCGCCCTACCAGCGCATCGTGGTGACGCAGGGACGCCAGGGCGCGCGGCTGTACCTCAATGGCAACCTGCAGTTCGCGCAAGGCGACGAGTACCGCTACCACGAGGCCCTGGTCCATCCCGTGATGGCCGCGCATGGCGCGCCCAAGCGCGTGGCCGTGCTGGGCGGCGGCGACGGCATGGCCGTGCGCGAGGTGCTCAAGTACCCCTCGGTGGAGTCGGTCACCCTGGTGGAGCTGGACCCGGCCATGACCGACCTGTTCAAGGACAATGCCATGCTGCGCCGGCTCAACGGCGATGCGCTCAGCGATGCGCGCGTGCGCATCGTCAACACCGATGCCTTCCACTGGCTGCAGCAGGGCGCAGACACCTTCGACGTGGTCATCGTCGATTTCCCCGACCCGACCAATTTCGCCATCGGCAAGCTGTTCACCAACAGCTTCTATGCCTTGCTGGACAAGCGCCTGGCCGCCAGCGGCTACGCCGTGGTGCAGACCACGTCGCCCCTGATCGCGCGCAAGAGCTACTGGACCGTGGTGCAGACCATCGAATCCATCGGCCTGCAGGCCACGCCCTACCACGCCCATGTGCCCAGCTTTGGCGAGTGGGGCTTCGTCATCGCCAGCCACCGGCCCTGGCGCGAGCCCGATGCACTGCCTGCGGGCCTGCGTTTTCTGAGCGCGCAGACCATGGCGCTGATGTTCGACTTTCCGCTGGACATGGCGCGTGTGCCGGCCGAGGTCAACCGCCTGTCCAACCAGGTGCTGGTCAATACCTACGAACGCGAATGGGGCAGGGTGGAGCGTTGAGCCCCGACCGCCCGTCTTTGTGGAGCCGGCGCCAATGGCTGCAGGGCCTGGCCGGCGGTGCGGCCGCAGGCCTGGTCGGCTGCACGCCAACGCCGCCTCGTCTGGAAGACCTGCCTGGTGGCTTCAGCGGCGTGGCGCTGGAGCGTGGCCATGCCTTGCGCGCGTTCTGGCAGCGATTGGGCCAGGGCCTGGCGCTGCCGGCGCCGGCCGTGGTGCACCGCGCCAACGTGGTGATTGCCGGTGGCGGCATGGCGGGCCTGGCGGCTGCGCGGGCGCTGGAGCTGTCGGGGGTGCAGGGTGTGGCACTGCTGGACACGCAGCCGGCCATGGGCGGAAACAGCCAGGGCGGCAGCATGTCCGGGCTGGCCTGTCCTTTGGGCGCCCACTATCTGCCCTTGCCTGGCGACGATGCATCCGAGGTCCAGGACTGGCTCGAGGCCCTGGGCCTGCGCCAGCGCCGCGCAGGCCGCTGGCAGTACGACGAGCGCCATCTGTGCCACAGCCCGCAGGAGCGCCTGTTCTGGCAGGGCGCCTGGCATGAGGGCCTGCTGCCCGTCGATGGCGTGGCGCCGCGCACGCTGGAGCAGTACGAACTCTTTGCGCGCAGCGTGGCCCAGGAGATAGACAGGGCGCCCTTTGCCATGCCGTCCATCCGCGTCTGGCAGCGCCAGGGCCGGCTGCCCGCCGCCCATGCCGCGCTGGACGGCCAGACCATGCAGGCCTGGCTGGCCAGCCAGGGCATCGATGATGCGCAGCTGATCTGGTATCTGGAGTACTGCTGCCGCGACGATTTCGGCGCGGGCCTGGCGCGGGTGTCGGCCTGGGCAGGCATTCACTATTTCGCCAGCCGCCACGGCTTCTCGGCCCCGCGCCGCCAGGATGAGCGCACGCCCGAAGACGCGGGTGATGCCGTGCTGACCTGGCCCCAGGGCAATGGCTGGCTGTCGCAGCAACTGGTGGCCGGGCTGGGCTCCACCGACCTGCAGACCGATTGCAGCGTGCTATCCATTGCCGAGAGTGCCGATGGCGTGGAGATCGACGTCTACCACCACGGTCGCCAGCAGCACGAGCGCTGGCTGGCCGCGCGCTGCATCGTGGCCCTGCCCAGCTTCATCGCGGCACGCGTGGTGCGCGATGCGCCGGACTTCCTGCGCGCGGTGGCGGGCCGGCTGGACTGGGCGTCCTGGCTGGTGGCCAACATCCATCTGCAGCGGCCGCTGGCCGACCGGCCCGGCGCCGATCCGGCCTGGGACAACGTGCTGTTTGCCGATCCGAATGCGGGCGGCCTGGGCTACGTGGACGCGGGCCACCAGGGCCTGGACCGGCTCACGCCCCGGCCCACGGTGCTCAGCTACTACCAGGCGCTGGGCGACTGGCCTGACGGGCGCGCCCAACTGCTGGGCCAGCCCTTCGGCTTCTGGCGGGACCGCATCGTCGGCAGCCTGCTCGTCCCCCATCCCGACCTGCTGCACAAGGCCACGCGCATGGAGATCACGCGCTACGGCCACGCCATGGCCATACCCCGGCCCGGTGACCAGCAACTGCTCAGCCAGGTGGCGCTGCAGTCGCTGCACCGGGGGCGCAGCGCGCTGTGCGCCGGCGAGCGCGTGGCCCTGCTGCCCACGCCGGGCACGCGCCGCCTGTGGTTCGCACATTCCGACTGGGCCGGCTACTCGGTACTGGAGGAGGCCTTCACGCGTGGCCACCATGCGGGCCTGTGGGCTGGCGCGCGGACCTGACACGGGCCGCGGCGCCGGTGTCGCGCGCTTCAGGCGCCAGATCGTTCAGACAGGCCCGGGCATCTGCACCATGCGGTACAGCGACTGGCTGCCGCGTGCGGCCAGCACGCCCAGCTGGGCCAGCGTGCGCGGGTCCAGCTCCAGCGTGATGGCGGCGCGCGCCAGTGCCGAGCGGATGCGGGGGCCGTCCTCGCCTTCATGGATGACGGGCGGATACAGGCTCGCGCCGTCGGCGCCGATCACGCTGGCCACCAGCGGCGGCTGCGGCGGCTCGCCACGGCGCAGCACCACGGCGATGTCACCGTTGTCCAGCCGCACATAGGTGCCCGGCGGGCACAGGCCCACGGCGCGCACCAGCGCGAAGCCCACCTCGTCGGAGTAGCGCTGCTGCTGGGTGAGCGCGCGCAGCGACTCGGCGGCGCTGCGGCCTTCGCGTGACTTGCGCGGGCTGATCAGGGCGGCGTAGCGGTCCACCGTGCCCAGGATGCGGACCAGCCGCTGCACGGGCGCCAGCGTGGACAGCGGCTGCTGCGGCACGGCCTCGTGGTGGTGGCCCACCAGCTCCAGCCACAGCGCATCGTTGACGAACAGCCGCGCCAGCAGGGCCTGGCTGTGCAGCGGGTGGCGCTGCACGGCCTGCTGCTGGGCGGGGGTCAGCGGCTCGCGCTGCAGCGCCAGTTCGTCCTGGAGCGCGTTCATGCCGATGTTCATGGTCAGTGCGCCATACACCAGGGTGCGGTGTTCGGACTCGTCCAGGCGCAGCTCGCGCGCCAGCACATGGCACAGGCAGGCGCAGACCAGGGCATGGGAGGCGCTGTAGCCCACGGTGGACGAGCAGGCGCGCTGGAACATCAGGTACAGCGCGGCATCGCTGTCGTGGGCGATCAGCTCCTGCAGCCACAGGTCGATCTGCTGCAGCTTGACCAGGAAGCCCTGCACCTGCAGCGGCGCGGACAGCAGCACGGACAGTGCGGCCTCCAGGTCGGACCACAGGCCCAGCAGGTCTTCGTAGGAATCGTCGGGGCGTCGGCTCATCGTTGGCGGGGTGCGGGAAGCGGGGCGCATGCAGGCCGCATCAGCGCCGCTCCAGCACCATCTCGCTGCCCTGGCGGGTCATCTGGACGTGGGCAAGAAAGCTGTTGCCCAGCAGCACATAGGGCATGGGAAGAGGGGCGACCACGGCGTCCACACCGAAGACCTCGACATCGCCCACGCGCACCGAATCCAGCCGCAGGCGCCAGCCCTGGGCATCGCCGTTGGCGGTGCGCATCATCACCGGCTGGCCCTTGAGAAAGGGCAGGCCCATGCGTTCGGCGTCGGACCGGCCGATGGCGACCGAGCTGGCGCCCGTGTCCACCATGTAGACCATGGTCTTGCCATTGATCTGGCCGCGTTCGATGAAGTGCCCCCGGTTGTCGGCCTTGAGCACCACGCGCCGGCCGAGCGCGGGATCGCCCGCCGCCGCGCCCCGGCCGCCCAGGCTGATGGGCGCCTCGCCCAGGCGCAATGTCTGGCGGCGGCCCTTGATTTCCACCTCGGCCGTGTCACCCGATACCTGCAGCACGCGCACGTCCTGCAGGCTGTCGCCCGCCGCCAGCGCGCGCGGCGTGCCGCCGTCTATGACCAGCAAGGCCTTGCTGCCCAGCACGCCGCTGAGCGCCACGGACTGCGCCGTCGCCGATGGTGGAGCCAGCGCGGCCGCTGCGGCCAGGCTCAGAAGTACGGCACGTAGGTGGCGCATGGGGTGGCTTGTGGCGCAGAGGCGGGTGCCAGGCGATCAGTCGCGGAAGTTGTTGAAGGACAGGGGATGGTCGGCCAGGTCCTTGCGGATCAGGGCCATGGCGGCCTGCAGGTCGTCGCGCTTGGCGCCGGTGACGCGCACGGCGTCGCCCTGGATGGCGGCCTGCACCTTGAGCTTGCTGTCCTTGATCAGCTTTTGCAGCTTCTTGCCCAGCTCGGCCTCGATGCCGTTCTTGACCTTGATGGTCTGCTTGAGCTTGTCGCCGCCGATCTTCTGGGCCTTCTGGATGTCCAGGAAGCGCACGTCCACGCTGCGCTTGGTCAGCTTGTTGCGCAGGATGTCCTCGACCTGCTGCAACTGGAAGTCGGCATCGCCGAACAGCGTGATTTCCTTGTCCTTGAGCTCGATGGCGGCCGAGGTGCCCTTGAAGTCGAAGCGTGTGCCGATTTCCTTGGCGGTGTTCTCCACGGCGTTCTTCACTTCGACGAAGTCGGCTTCGCACACGGTGTCAAAAGAAGGCATGGCAAATATTTCCTGTAAATGTTCTGAAAAAGTACCGCAGCGCGCGGCCGGGCGATGCGGGCGCGGGGCCGGCGGCGCAGGGAGGCGGTGCGACAATCCGGTCGATGTTAGTCGAGAAAAATGTTCCGCTGCAGCATTGCAACAGCTTCGGCATCGCCGCCCGTGCCCACACCCTGGTGCGCGTGCGCAGCGACGAGGACGTGCGTCATTTCCTGGCCGATCCGCTGTGGGGCCGCCAGCCCGTGTTCGTGCTGGGCGGCGGCAGCAATGTGGTGATCACGGGCGACGTCGATCCCGTGGTCCTCAAGATGGAGATAGCGGGCATGCGCCTGCTGCGCGAGACCGATCGCCACTGGATCGTCGAGGCCGGTGCCGGCGAACGCTGGCACGACCTGGTGGCCTGGACCCTGTCGCAGGGCTACGGCGGCCTGGAGAACATGGCGCTGATTCCCGGCACCGTGGGCGCGTCGCCGGTGCAGAACATCGGCGCCTACGGATTGGAGCTGCAGGACCGGTTCGAGTCGCTGGATGCCATCGACCTGGCCACGGGGGAGTCCTTCACGCTGGATGCCGCGCAATGCGCCTTCGGCTACCGCGACTCGGTGTTCAAGCATGCGCCGGCCGAGCCCACGCCCGTGGCGCGTGCGCGCATGAGCGGCGTGCCGCCGCGCGGCATGGGCCTGAAGGGGCGTGCCGTGATCACGCGCGTGCGCCTGGCCCTGCCCAAGGACTGGAAGCCCGGCCTGGGCTACCTGGACCTGCAGCGCCGCCAGGCCGAGGCGGGCGTGGCCGAGCCCACGGCCCGCCAGATCTTCGACTGGGTGTGCGAGATCCGCCGCGCCAAGCTGCCCGATCCGGAGCACATCGGCAACGCGGGCAGCTTCTTCAAGAACCCGACGGTGACGCCCGAGCAGTGCGCCGACATCATTGCGCGCGAGCCCCGCATCGTGCACTACCCCATGGACGACGGCTCCATCAAGCTGGCCGCCGGCTGGCTGATCGATGCCTGCGGCTGGAAGGGCAAGTCCATGGGCCGCGCCGGGGTGTATGACAAGCAGGCCCTGGTGCTGGTCAACCGGGGCGACCGGCACAGCGTGGACAGCAGCGTCACGGGCGGCGAGGTCATGACGCTGGCCGGAGCGATACAGACCAGCGTCTACGAGCGATTCGGCATCCGCCTGGAGCCCGAGCCCGTCGTAGTCTGAGCGGCCTTGGGCGGTCCTTGGGCGGTTCTTGAGGGGCACGGCGGCAAAAAAACAGCGGCCCGCAGGGCATTGCCGCCTGCGGGCCGCTGCGCATCAGCGCCTCAGTGGGCGGAGTGACTGCGCCAGTCCATATAGTCCTTGTCGGTCATCAGCACCCACAGCGCGAGCACCAGCACCACGATGCCCGACACCACGGCATTGCGCATGGCGTCCATCTGGCCGGCAAAGCCCAGCACCCAGGGCGAGATCACCATCCACAGACCCAGCAGGCCTTCGGTCCATTCCTCCCACGCGCGGGGCATGAAGATGGCTCCCAGCGCAGCGGCAATCAGCGCCAGTCCGATGACCACGCCGTTGGCCGTGGGCGCCATCTGGTCCTGGAACCCCAGCACCCAGGGCGAGACTGCCAACCAGACTCCCAGCAGGACGTTGAGCGGGTCCTGCCAATGCTTCATGTATTTCATGGCTGCACCTCCTGCCGCCACGACGAATGAGGGCGGCAGCTGGTTGGATCAAGGGCGCAGCATGCAGGTTCCATGAGGATTTTTGCGAAAGTGCATGCTTACCATGGCATCTCGCCCTTGTTCACCTTGGCGCCGATGTCCAGCGACAGCGCCATGCCGGCCTGCGGGTAGGCCTGCTTCATGGCACCGATCAGCTCGGCGCTGTTGCCGGCCTTGGCGGCGGCGGCCTCGAAACGCTGGAGATAGTCGCGTGTATAGGCGATGGCGCTGGCGTCCATGGCCGTGCCGGCCTGCATGTGGCCGGGCACGACGACAGCGGGCTTGAGGGCCTGCATCTCGTCCAGCTGCGCCAGCCAGGCCTTGCGCTCGGCGCTCTTTTGCGTGTCCGCTGTCCAGACATGCAGGTTGCCGAACACGCCCACGTTGCCGACGATGGCCTGCAGCGCAGGCACCCAGACATAGGGGCGGTGGGCCAGCGGGCCGGTGGTGCCGCGCAGCTCCAGCGCCTGGCCGTCCACCATCACCGTATTGCCTTGCAGGGCCTCGGGCAGCACGGGATGGCTGGGGGCGTTGGCGCCCATCTTGGGGCCCCAGAAGGCCAGCTTGCCCTGCAGCTTGGACTCGATCTTCTCGCGCACGGCCGGCGTGGCCACCACCTTGGCCTGCGGGAACAGGCTCTTGAGCACCTCGGCGCCGAAGTAGTAGTCGGGGTCGGCATTGCTGATGAGGATGGTGGTCAGCTGCTTGCCGCTGTCCAGCACGTTGGCGGCAATGCGCAGGCCGTCGGCGCGGGTGAAGCCGCTGTCCACGACCACGGCCTCCTTGGCACCGGTGATCAGGGTGGAGGTCACGGCAAAGCTGTGTTCGTCGGCCTGGTAGACCTTCATCTGCAGCGGGGCGGGCGCCTGGGCGTGGGACAGGCCGGCCGACAGGGCCAGGGTGAGCGAAAGCAAGGTGGTGCGAAGCATGTCGATTTCCTTTGAAAAAAGCACAAGACAGAAAGCGGGTGGCAGCGCCGTGCTGCCATGGGTGGTACTTTAGTTTTTGAAATCGAGCAGATAAACGGCAAAATATGCGCTTGTTTGTTGCAGAAATCGAGCATATCCATGGACCGATTGCTGGCGATGCAGGTGTTTGCCACGGTGGCCGAATGCGGCAGCTTCACGGCGGCGGCCGAGCGGCTGGACCTGTCGCGCGCCATGGCCACGCGCCATGTGGAGTCGCTGGAGCAGTGGCTGGGCGCGCGCCTGCTGCACCGCACCACGCGCCGTGTCTCGCTCACCGATGCCGGTGCGCAGTGCCTGCGCTACAGCCAGCAGATGCTGGCCCTGGCCGATGAGGTGCAAGGCGAGATGCGCGCCAGCGACAGCCAGTTGCGCGGCCTGCTGCGCGTGACCTGCAGCATGTCCTTCGGCCATGCGCAGATGGCGCCGGCCATTGCGCAGTTCATGCGGCTGCACCCGCACCTCAAGATCGACCTGCTGGTGGACGACGGCGCGCTGGACCTGGTGCAGCAGCGCATCGACCTGGCCATACGCATCAGCGCCGATCCGGGCGCCGCACTCATCGGCCGGCCGCTGGCCGTCTGCGAATCGGTGCTGGTGGCCTCGACCGCCTATCTGGATGCGGCTGGCCGGCCGCAGGCACCGGCCCAGCTGCAGGCGCACCGCTGCCTGGGACACATGCGCGTGGGGCGCAATGTCTGGCAATTGACTCGCCGTGACGATGAAAGCGATGAGCAGCAGATCGCCGTCACCACCTGGTTCAACGCCAACGAAGCCACCGTGCTGGCCGCCGCTGCCGTCGAAGGCGCCGGCATTGCCTTGCAGCCAACCTACCTGGTCCAGCCCATGCTGCAAAACGGCCAGCTGGAGCTGGTGCTGCCCGACTGGCGCCCGCAGCCGCTGACCGTGCATGCGCTGTACAGCTCGCGCCGCCATCTGCCGGTGGCCGTTCGTGCGCTGCTGGATTTTCTCGTGCAGCGTTTCGAGGGCGCGCACTGGTAGCAGGGGCGTAAAAAAAGCCGCCTTGCGGCGGCTTGTGGGATGCAAGTGTGCGATTTTCTGGCCCATGGCGTCGCGTGCTTGGCGGGCGCGTCCCATGCCAGGGACGCCGAGCAAGGGCCGCCCCGCAGCGAGGGCGTCGTCCCCCTCCCTCGCGAAGCGAGTAGAGAGGGGGAAGCGGCGTCAGCCGCTCAGGGGGTGTAGGTCATTCCTTGCCGCCCAATTGGGGCAGGGCGGTGCTGGTGCCCAGGGACAGCAGGCCGGCCTTGGCGTAGATGGCCAGCTTGTCGCGGGTGTCCATCAGGTCCAGGTTGCGCATGGTCAGCTGGCCGATGCGGTCGGCGGGGCTGAAGGGCGCGTCCTCGACCTTTTCCATCGACAGGCGCTCGGGCGCGTAGGTCAGGTTGGGCGATTCGGTGTTCAGGATGGAGTAGTCATTGCCGCGGCGCAGCTCCAGCGTCACGGTGCCGGTCACGGCGCGGGCCACCCAGCGCTGGGCGGTTTCGCGCAGCATGATGGCCTGCGGGTCGAACCAGCGGCCCTGGTACAGCAGGCGGCCCAGGCGCAGGCCGTTGATGCGGTACTGCTCGATGGTGTCCTCGTTGTGGATGCCGGTCACCAGGCGCTCGTAGGCGATGTGCAGCAGGGCCATGCCGGGGGCCTCGTAGATGCCGCGGCTCTTGGCTTCGATGATGCGGTTCTCGATCTGGTCGCTCATGCCCAGGCCGTGGCGGCCACCGATGCGGTTGGCTTCCAGGAACAGCTCCACGGGATCGGCGATTTCCTTGCCATTGAGGGCCACGGGGCGGCCTTCTTCGAAGGTCACCGACACTTCCTCGGCCTTGACCTCGACCTCGGGCTTCCAGAACGCCACGCCCATGATGGGGTTGACGATGCGGATGCCGCTGTTCAGGAACTCCAGGTCCTTGGCCTCGTGCGTGGCGCCCAGCATGTTGCTGTCGGTCGAGTAGGCCTTCTCGGCGCTCATCTTGTAGCCGAAGCCTTCCTTGGTCATGAAGGCCGACATCTCGGCGCGGCCGCCCAGCTCGTCGATGAAGGTCTGGTCCAGCCAGGGCTTGTAGATCTTCAGCGCGGGGTTGGTCAGCAGGCCGTAGCGGTAGAAGCGCTCGATGTCGTTGCCCTTGAAGGTCGAGCCGTCACCCCAGATGTTGACGTCGTCTTCCTTCATGGCGGCCACCAGCATGGTGCCGGTCACGGCACGGCCCAGGGGCGTGGTGTTGAAGTAGGTGATGCCGCCCGTGGAGATGTGGAAGGCGCCGGCCTGGATGGCGGCAATGCCTTCGCCGGCCAGCTGCGCGCGGCAGTCGATCAGGCGGGCCTGCTCGGCACCGTACTCCATGGCCTTGCGGGGGATTTCGTCGTAGTCGGCCTCGTCGGGCTGGCCCAGGTTGGCCGTGTAGGCGTAGGGCAGGGCGCCCTTGTTCTTCATCCAGCGCAGGGCGGCGCTGGTGTCCAGGCCGCCCGAGAAGGCGATGCCGACCTTTTGGCCGACGGGGACGTTTTGCAGGATGGTTTCCATACGATGCTTCTCTCAATAACGATGGCGGCTGGCGTGCGGGACGCGGCTGCCGGAAAACACGGAAGGCGCCTGGGCGCCGTCAGGTCGAATGCGTCGGTCTGCCCAGGCGCTCAGGCGCTCTTAGGCGTAGTGGCAGATGTAGTGATAGGCCTCGGTCACGCGGATGTCGAACTTGGAGTTCGCAGGCACCTGGAAGGACTCGCCGGCCTTGGAGGTCAGCCACTGGTCCGTGCCGTCGAGCTTGTACTCGCAGGAGCCGGCCACGCATTCCATGATCTCGGCGGCGGCCGTGCCGAAAGTCAGCTGGCTGGGCAGCACCACGCCCGCAGACTTCTTCGTGCCATCGGCCAGCGTGAAGCCATGGCTGATGCATTTGCCGTCGAAATAGACATTGGCCTTGGTGGTCAGGGTGATGCCAGAGATGGTTTCGGTGGTCATGGAAGCTGGGCAGAGGGTGGACTAAACCGCCCATTTTAGGCCAGCACCCGGCCGCTGCCCGTACGTGCTGGCCGCCGCCATGCAAAAAGCCCCTTGTCGGGGCTTTGCATGCGCAGGTCCGTCTCAGCGGCGCCAGCCATGACGGTAGCCGCCGCGCCAGCCGTGATAGCTGGGGCGCGAGGCGTAGTACACGCCGGCAGCAAGGGCTGCTCCAATCACCACGGGAGCCACATAGTCACCGGCCGAATACACGGGCTGCACAGGCTGGGGGGCGTAGTAGCCACCGCCGTCGTAGTAGTTGTTCTGGTAGACCACGGGCGGCGGCACGGGTGCGGTGGAGTACGCGGCCTGGGGCGGCTGGTTGGTGCCGTAGTAGCCGTTGCTGCCATAGGCCGCGCTGTTGGCGGCGGGCTGCACGCTCAGCGCGATCCAGTCCCCGGGCGGCGTGGTGGTACGCGTCGTGTAGTTGCGGCCTGCGTACTCGTAGACCACGTCATAGGCCACGGCGCGGTTCTGGTAGTAGGTCTGGGTGGTGCAGTTGCGCACCGTCTGGTACTGGGGCTGGCCCGTGGCCTCGGCCTGGTTGCCCAGCATAGCGCCGCCGATCACGCCGGCCGCCGTGGCGGCCGCGCGTCCGCCGCCATGGCCGATGGCATTGCCGACCACGCCGCCCGCCAGGGCACCCAGAACGGCGCCCGCGCCCGAGGTGCGCTGGCCGGTATAGACGTTTTCATCGCGGCAGACCTGCTGGGGCACGGCCACCTGCTGGGTCACCGGGGTCACCGACAGCACCCGGCCTTGCTCCTGGGCCAGGGCCACGGTGGCGGTCGTGGCCGCCAGCGTCAAAAGAACCAGGGATTTCATGATTGCACTCCTGTTGCGCTGGCGGTATTTCCTGCCAGGCTCCATGCAAGTGTATTCCTCGGGCCTGGAAAGCAGTTTGCGGTCGCGTAAATCCACGTAATAAGCTGTTCCAGGCCTGATGGCAGAGTCAGCGCTTGCCCCCGTGGGCCATCTCTGCCCAGGCGTCGGGCGCAAAACCCACGGTGATGCGTCCCTGCGGCCATTGGACGACCGGGCGCTTGATGACGCTGGGCTGCTGCTGCATGAGGGCTGCGGCACCGGCCGCATCCTGGGCGGCGGCCTGGGTGTCGGCATCGAGCTTGCGCCACGTCGTGCCTTGGCGGTTGAGCAGCTTTTCCCAGCCGACAGCCTGCATCCAGGCGGGCAACTGCTCGGCGGGAACACCCTGTTTCTTGAAGTCGTGGAATTCGTAGGCGATGCCCTGGTCGGTGAGCCAGGCGCGGGCCTTCTTGACGGTGTCGCAGTTGGGAATGCCGTAGAGCGTCACAGTGTTTGCAGTGGTCATGATTGGTTGCAGTTGCCGCAGTCAATGGATGGCGAGGACCCCATAAGGACACTGTCCCTGGGTAACAATAGCGCGCAGTATGCACACCTCATTTCCCACATTGGATGCATGGCTCGCCTATTGCGAGCGCCTGCACCCCAAGAATATTGCGCTGGGCCTGGATCGCGTGCGCGAAGTTGCCCAGCGCCTGGACCTGCGTTTCGACTGCCCCGTGATCACGGTTGCGGGCACCAACGGCAAGGGCTCGACCTGCGCCATGCTGGAGGCCGTGGCGCTGCAATCGGGCTTTCGCCCCGGCGTCTACACATCGCCGCATCTGGTGCATTTCGAGGAACGCTGCCGCGTGGGCGGCGAGATCGTGAAGGCCGCCGAGCTGCTGCCGCAGTTCGAGGCCGTGGAGCAGGCGCGCGTGCAGGGCACGGAAGTGGCGCTCACCTATTTCGAATTCACCACGCTGGCCATCCTGCGGCTGATGAGCCAGTCCAGGCTGGATGTGGCGATTCTCGAGGTGGGCCTGGGCGGGCGGCTGGATGCCACCAATGTGATCGACGCCGATTGCGCCGTCATCACCAGCATCGACATCGACCATGTGGAATTCCTGGGGCCGGACCGCGAGAGCATCGGCCGCGAGAAGGCCGGCATCATGCGCGCCGGCCGGCCTGTGGTGGTCAGCGATCCCATGCCGCCGCAAAGCGTGCTGGACCATGCACAGGCCATTGGCGCCGATCTCTGGCGCCTGGGCCAGGACTTCAATTTCTCGGGCGACAAGCAGCAGTGGGGCTGGGCCGGACGCGGGCGGCGCTATGCCGGTCTGGCCTATCCGGCGCTGCGCGGCGCCAACCAGCTGGTCAATGCATCGGGTGCGCTGGCCGCGCTCGAGGCCATCCGCAGCCGCCTTCCGGTCACGGCCCAGGCCGTGCGCACGGGGCTGGCCATGGTCGAGCTGCCGGGCCGTTTCCAGATCATTCCGGGCCAGCCCACGCTGGTGCTGGACGTGGCGCACAACCCGCATTCGGTGGCGGCGCTGACGGCCAACCTCGATGCCATGGGCTACTTTCCCTGCACGCATGCGGTCTTCGGCGCCATGCACGACAAGGACCTGGCGCCCATGCTGGCCAGGATTGCCCCGTTGATCGACCGCTGGTATCTGACCGACCTGCCCACGCCGCGCGCCGAGAGCGCCGAGGTGCTGCGCCAGAAGATCGAAGCCCTGCCGCCCGCGCCGGGCGTGCCGCGCGAGATCTCGCTGGCCACCTTCGCAAACCCGCAGCTGGCGCTGGATGCCGCGGTTCTTGCAGCAGGTCCCACTGATAGAATCGTGGTCTTTGGCTCGTTCTTCACGGTGGGCGGCGTGCTGCAGGACGGCCCGCCCCGGCTGAACGCCAAGCATCTGGGCACCTGAATCCAGTGATCCGCACCGCAAACGGCCATCGTGGCTGCCTGTGGTGGCCGATCTGAACGAGTCCGCACTCCATGGCATTTTTCAATTTTCGTTGGCCCGGCAAAAAAGACGACGGTGATTCGTCGTCCGCATCGAGGCGGCCCACACGGCTGGGACAGGCGGAAAGCGTCGATGTCATGCGCCGCCGGGCGCGCCACCGCCTCATCGGCGCTGCCGTGCTGGTCCTGGCGGGCGTGGTGGGTTTCCCCCTGCTGTTCGACACCCAGCCGCGTCCGATTCCCGTGGACATCCCCATCGAGATTCCCGACCGCGACAAGGTCGCTCCTCTGGTCGTGCCCGGCGCCAATGCCGTGGACGCCCATCCGCACCAGGGCGCGGCTTCCCCGGCAGGCCGCGTGTCGGCCCAGGCCTCGCTGGGCGCCGACGAGGAAGAGGTTCCCATGGGCAGGCCTTCCGTGCCCGTGGCGCCGGCCGTCTCGCAGGTGGCTCCGGTCAAGCCGGAAGCAAAGCCCGAAACCCGGCCCGAGGCAAAGCCTGAGCCCAAGCCCGCCGCCAAGCCTGAGACCAAACCCGAGCCCAAGCCGGAACCCAGGCCCAAGCCCGAGCCGGCCAAACCCGAACACAAGCCGGAGCCCAAGCCCGAACCCAAACCCGAGCCGAAGCCAAAGCCCGAACCCAAGCCCGAACCCAAGCCCGAGCCGTCCAGGAGCGACGACGCCGCGCGTGCCCGGGCCCTGCTGGAAGGTCGCAGCGCACCGGCGGCGCCGGCGGCTGCTGCGGCGACGAACGAGCGCTTCATCGTGCAGGTCGGCGCCTTCTCCGATGCCGGCAAGGCCCAGGAAATCCGCGCCAAGCTGGAGCTGGCGGGCCTGAAGACTTTCACGCAGGTGGTGGACACCAAGGACGGCAAGCGCACGCGTGTGCGTGTGGGTCCGTTCAACGGCCGTGCCGAAGCCGACAAGGCGGCGGCGCGCGTCAAGGGCCAGGGCCTGCCGGCGTCGGTGCTCAAGCTCTGAGGCGGTGACGTACATCTTGATCTTGCAAAGCAGCACAGGCGCACAGAGATAGCGTATGTCCACGGTGGACTGGGTTTTGCTGGCCTGCGTGCTGGCATCGATGCTGCTAGGCGCCTGGCGCGGGCTGGTGTATGAGGTGCTGTCGCTGCTCGGCTGGCTGGTGGCCTTCGTCGTGGCCCGCATCTGGGCGGCCGACGTGGCGCTGTGGCTGCCCATGCAGGACTGGGACATGCAGCTGCGCTATGCCGCAGGCTTTGTGCTGTTGTTCGTGCTGGCGCTGTTCGGCTGGGGCCTGGTGTCCTGGCTGTCGCGCCGGCTGATCGAGGCGGTGGGCCTGAGGCCCGTGGACCGCACGCTGGGCGCGCTGTTCGGCGTGCTGCGCGGGGCGCTGCTGGCCCTGGTGGCAACGATGGTGATCAGCTACACGCCGCTGCACCAGGGACAGTGGTGGCAGGATTCAGCCCTGGCGCCGTGGCTGATGCAGGCGCTGGCTGCGGTTTTGCCGCAGCTGCCGCAGGAATGGGGACGCTATCTGCCGGCTGCATGACAAGGCGCTGCAGCGCAGGAGTCGGCTGGCAGAAACAGTTTGGATAGAGAAATCGGGCGCAGGCGTGGCCAATGGGTGGCTGCTACGGCCCAGACAGCGAAGGGCGACCTTCGCAAACGGATGGAACGCAACTATGTGTGGAATCGTTGGTGTAGTCAGCACCGCGCCCGTGAATCAACTGATCTATGACGCCCTGCTGCTGCTGCAGCACCGTGGCCAGGATGCCGCCGGCATCGTGACCCAGCAGGAACGCAAGTTCTTCATGCACAAGGCCAAGGGCATGGTGCGCGACGTGTTCCGCACCCGCAACATGCGCGCCCTGCCGGGCACGGTGGGCCTGGGCCAGGTGCGCTACCCGACGGCCGGCAACGCGACCAGCGAGGAAGAGGCCCAGCCCTTCTACGTGAACGCGCCCTTCGGCATCGTCATGGTGCACAACGGCAACCTCACCAACGCCAAGCAGCTGCGCGAGGAACTGTCGGACACCGACCACCGCCACACCAACACCGAGAGCGACTCCGAAGTCCTGCTCAACGTGCTGGCCCACGAGCTGGCCCGCGCCAGCAGCGGCGCACCGCTCAAGAGCGAAGACGTCTTCCAGGCCGTCAGCGCCGTGCACAAGCGCATCAAGGGCTCGTACGCCGTGATCGCGCTGATTGCGGGCTACGGCCTGCTGGCCTTCCGCGACCCCTTCGGCATCCGTCCCCTGTGCATGGGCCGCAGCGCCGACGGCACGGTGATGCTGGCCAGCGAATCCGTGGCCCTGGAAGGCACGCTGCACCAGCTCGAGCGCGATGTCGCTCCGGGTGAAGCCGTGTTCGTGCACAGCGACGGCCAGGTCGAAACCCGCCAGTGCGCCGAAAAGAGCGAGCTGCACCCCTGCGTGTTCGAGTACGTGTACCTGGCCCGTCCGGACTCGGTGCTCGACGGCATCTCCGTCTACCAGGCGCGCCTGAACATGGGCGAGACGCTGGCCAAGCGCGTGGTCTCCACCGTGCCGCCCAACGAGATCGACGCCATCATCCCGATTCCGGAATCCAGCCGGCCCAGCGCCATGCAGCTGGCCCAGCTGCTGGGCATCCCCTACCGCGAAGGCTTCGTCAAGAACCGCTACGTGGGCCGCACCTTCATCATGCCGGGCCAGGCCTCGCGCAAGAAATCCGTGCGCCAGAAGCTCAACGCCATCGGCAGCGAGTTCAAGGGCCGCAAGGTGCTGCTGGTGGACGACTCCATCGTGCGCGGCACCACCTCCAAGGAAATCGTGCAGATGGCGCGTGACGCCGGCGCCGTCAAGGTCTACCTGGCCTCGGCCGCTCCTCCGGTGCGCCATCCCAACGTCTACGGCATCGACATGCCCACGCGCGCCGAACTGGTGGCGCATGGCCGCACGGTCGAGGAAATCCGCCAGGTCATCGGCGCCGACGCGCTGATCTACCAGGACGTGGCCGCCATGAAGCAGACCGTGGGCAAGATCAATCCGCAGGTGCAGGGCTTCGAGGCCTCGTGCTTCGACGGCGTCTACATCACGGGCGACATCTCCGAGGACGAGGTCACGGCGCTCAACGAGGGTCGTAACCGGGGCGGGGAGGAAGAGGCCAGCGATGCGTCGCGCCTGTCCCTGCCCAATGCCCAGGAAGCCTGAGCGCCAGGGCATTCAGTGACAATGTCGGGCGGGCCTGTGGCCCGCCTTTTTTGACAAATGAGCTAAAAGCGCTGGTGCTGGAGCGTCCAGGGCCGCAAGGCCCTGGAAGCCGCCAGGTGACAAGTGCTTCTAGCTCCTTTTTTCCGGGCACCGCCACCGCTGGCGGGCTGCGCCCGATCCCCAAGGACCATCAACGTGACCAACAAGACACTTCCCGAAGGCCTGCATCCCGATACGCTGGCCCTGCGCGTGGGCGTGGAGCGAAGCCAGTGGGGTGAGCACAGCGAAGCCCTGTACATGACCAGCAGCTTCGTGCAGCCCGACTGTGCAACGGCCGCACGCCGCTTCGCCAATGAAGAGCCCGGCTACACCTACAGCCGCACCTCCAACCCCACGGTCACCAGCTTCGAGCAGCGCCTGGCCGCCATGGAGGGCACGGAATGCGCGGTGGCCACGTCCACGGGCATGTCGGCCATCTTGCTCGTGGCGCTGACCACGCTCAAGGCCGGCGACCATGTGATCTGCTCGCAGTCCATGTTCGGCTCCACCATCAAGCTGCTGGGCGGCGAGATGGCGCGCTTTGGCGTGGAGACCAGCTTTGTCTCGCAGACCGATGTGCAGGCCTGGAAGGCGGCCATCCGTCCCAACACGCGCCTTCTGTTCGCCGAGACGCCGACCAACCCGCTGACCGACCTGTGCGACATCGCCGCGCTGGCCGAGCTGGCGCACGCCCATGGCGCGCTGCTGGCCGTGGACAACAGCTTTGCATCGCCCGTGCTGCAGCAGCCTGCCAAGTTCGGCGCCGACCTGGTCGTGCACTCCGGCACCAAGCTGCTGGACGGCCAGGGCCGTGTCATGTCGGGCGCCGTCTGCGGCACGATGGCACTGGTGGACAAGGTCATGGGCACCTTTCTGCGCAGCGGCGGCCTGAACCTGGCACCGTTCAACGCCTGGGTGGTGCTCAAGGGGCTGGAGACGCTGTCCCTGCGCGTGAAGGCGCAAAGCGCCTCCGCGCTGGAGCTGGCCACCTGGCTGGAAGCTCATCCCAAGGTCGCCCGCGTCTACTACCCGGGCCTGGCCAGCCACCCGCAGCACGAGCTGGCCATGCGCCAGCAAAACGGCATGGGCGGCGGCGTGCTGTCCTTCGACGTGGTGGGCGAGGGCGCCGAACAGCTGCGCGCCAACGCCTTCCATGTGGCCGACAGCACCCGAGTGTGCTCGATCACGGCCAACCTGGGCGACGTCAAGACCACCATCACCCATCCGGCCAGCACCTCGCATGGCCGCCTGAGCGAAGAGCAGCGCCGTGCCGCCGGCATCGGCCAGGGCCTGCTGCGCATCTCCGTCGGACTGGAATACCTGGGCGACCTCAAGAACGATCTCTCCCGCGGACTGGATACCCTGCAATGACACAAAAAGTACGTACCCGTTTTGCCCCGTCTCCCACGGGCTTCATCCACCTGGGCAACATCCGCTCGGCCCTGTATCCCTGGGCCTTTGCGCGCGCCACGGGCGGCGATTTCATCCTGCGCATCGAGGACACCGACGTGGAGCGCTCCACCCAGGCCTCGGTGGACGTGATCATCGAGGGCATGGCCTGGCTGCAGCTGGACCATGACGAAGGTCCGTTCTATCAAATGCAGCGCATGGACCGCTACAAGGAGGTGCTGGCCGGCCTGCAGGCTTCGGGCCATGTCTACCCCTGCTACATGAGCGTGGAAGAACTCGACGCCCTGCGCGAGCGCCAGATGGCCAACAAGGAAAAGCCGCGCTACGACGGCACCTGGCGCCCTGAGGAAGGCAAGGTGCTGCCGCCCGTGCCCGAAGGCGTGCGTCCCGTGCTGCGCTTCAAGACGCCGAAGGGCGGCGTCGTGGCCTGGGAAGACAAGTGCAAGGGCCGCATCGAGTTCCAGAACAGCGAGCTGGACGACCTGGTGATCGCGCGCCCCGATGGCACGCCCACCTACAACTTCTGCGTCTGCGTGGACGACATGGACATGGCCATCACCCATGTCATCCGTGGCGACGACCACGTCAACAACACGCCGCGCCAGATCCACATCTTCGAGGCCCTGGGCGCCAGCGTGCCCGTGTTCGCCCATCTGCCCACCGTGCTCAACGAGCAGGGCGAGAAGATGAGCAAGCGCAACGGCGCCAAGGCCGTCACCCAGTACCGCGACGAAGGCTACCTGCCCGACGCCATGGTCAACTACCTGGCCCGCCTGGGCTGGAGCCACGGCGACGACGAAATCTTCAGCCGCGCCCAGTTCCTGGAGTGGTTCAACCTGGACCACCTGGGCCGCAGCGCTGGCCAGTTCGACGAGGCCAAGCTGCGCTGGGTCAACGCCCAGCACCTGAAGGCGCTGGACGACGCGGCCCTGGCAGAGCTGGTGCGCCCCTTCGTGCTCAAGACCGGCCTGGACCAGGCCCTGCTCGACGCAGACGACCGCCTGCCGCGCATCTGCGCCCTGTTCAAGGACCGCTGCGAAACCCTGGTCGATCTGGCCGGCTGGGTGCGCCTGTTCTATGTGGACGCCTTCGACCGCAACGCCGAGGACCTGGCAAAGCACGTGACCGACGCCGTGGCGCCCACCCTGGACGCCTTCGCCGAAGGCATCGCCTCGGTGGAGTGGAGCAAGGAAGCCATTGCTGCCCTGATCAAGGAAGTGCTCAAGGCCCAGGGCCTGAAGATGCCGCAACTGGCCATGCCGGTGCGCGTGCTGACGCTGGGCACAGCGCACACGCCTTCGGTGGATGCGGTGCTGGAGCTGCTGGGTCGTGAAAAAATTCTGGCGCGTTTGAAAAACCGCTGAAAACCTGTCTATAATTCGAGTCTCTGATGCAAACGCAGCAACTAACAAGAAGCAGCGATTGCAGCATGAAGGGGGTATAGCTCAGCTGGGAGAGCGCTTGCATGGCATGCAAGAGGTCATCGGTTCGATCCCGTTTACCTCCACCAAAATTGAGACTTGAGTTTGTAACGCAAGTTCTAGGATTGACCCTATCGTCTAGAGGCCTAGGACATCACCCTTTCACGGTGAGTACCGGGGTTCGAATCCCCGTAGGGTCGCCAAGTTTGCAGCACTTGGCTCGAAAGAGCGCAAAAGCTGTCTGCCAGGAGTGGTAGTTCAGTTGGTTAGAATACCGGCCTGTCACGCCGGGGGTCGCGGGTTCGAGTCCCGTCCACTCCGCCAAAATTTGTCGCTTGGTATGTAAGCGCCTTTGAAACACGAAGGCGCTTTTTTATCGGCGGATCACAGGCTGTGACCCTATCGTCTAGAGGCCTAGGACATCACCCTTTCACGGTGAGTACCGGGGTTCGAATCCCCGTAGGGTCGCCAAGTTTGCAGCACTTGGCTCGCAAGAGCGCAAAAGCTGCCTGCCAGGAGTGGTAGTTCAGTTGGTTAGAATACCGGCCTGTCACGCCGGGGGTCGCGGGTTCGAGTCCCGTCCACTCCGCCAGTATCGGATTCTTGGGGGTATAGCTCAGCTGGGAGAGCGCTTGCATGGCATGCAAGAGGTCATCGGTTCGATCCCGTTTACCTCCACCAAAAATCGAGACTTGAGTTTGTAACGCAAGTTCTAGGATTGACCCTATCGTCTAGAGGCCTAGGACATCACCCTTTCACGGTGAGTACCGGGGTTCGAATCCCCGTAGGGTCGCCAAGTTTGCAGCACTTGGCTCGAAAGAGCGCAAAAGTTGCCTGCCAGGAGTGGTAGTTCAGTTGGTTAGAATACCGGCCTGTCACGCCGGGGGTCGCGGGTTCGAGTCCCGTCCACTCCGCCAGATTCCTTGTGCAGACCCTCGTGTTTGCGCAGACAAGAAGCCACCGCAAGGTGGCTTTTTTGTTTCTGGTTGTTGCGGTTTTTGGTGTGACTTCTTCACATGGAAAGCCTTTGTGCACAAAACACGATCTATTGCCCAGATTTTTTAAGGGCAAACCCGGAACTTTCCCTCAACATTCGTAACAATAGACGGTGTCCTGTTTGCAGGGCGTCCATCTTTCACCGACTCGTCTGCCCCGCTCCATGCGCCTTGCGCCATCGTTTGTCTTTTCGTTGCTGATGCTGTTGTCCATCTTCTGCGGGCAGGTGGCAGCTTCGGCATCTTCCGATGGACTGGAAGGCGATGGCCTGCTGGCGCACCATCCCGTCGTGACCATCGATGAGGAATTCCTCGAGGAACTCGCGGAAGTGGAGGAAGACGACGAGACCGAGTTTGCCGAGCTGACGGCACACAGCGGCAACAAGCGCCAGCTGCTGGCCCTGCTGGCCTGCGGCGAGGACCGTTCCGCCGAGATGTACTGGCCGCCCGAGCCCATCGCCGTGCAGGTGGTGTCGCTGTGGGCCCCGCCTTCGACCTATTCCCAGGCGCACCTGTCGCCCGCCCCGGGCCAGCTGCTGCGCCCTCCAAGACCTTCCCTGCTCGGCTGACCGCATATTGCGGCGCAGGCATGCCTTGTGCCCCTTGCGCCCCTTGTCGGCTGACGCATCCCACTGCCTGATCACTGCTCGTGCGCGCCTTGCTGGCGTGCACGCCATGCCGTCGTCCGCGCGCTGACTGCGCACGGCGCGGCCATGCCCGTTCCCGCGTGGTCCGCAGGGAAGGGCCCATCTCTTACTCAACCCCTCGACTGTCGCTTTGCGGCAGATGCATGCCATGGTGAATCCAACGGTATTGGCGGGAATGGCCCCCGCCCGTTTTCCATCCTGTTCGCGCAAGGTCCTGCAAGGCGCGATCTGCAGCCTGCTGGTGGGCTGGGGTGCTGGCGCTTCGGCGCAGGCCCATCCCCCTGGCAAGCCCCAGGCGTCCCAGGCGCCCCTGACGCAGGCGGCTCCGGCCGCCGCCGAGGCCGCCGAGGCCGCGGCGTCCCGTACGCCGATCGTGCCGAAGGCCGGTTCGGCCGCAGAGGCGCCTTCGGTGGCTTCGGCCGCCGCACAGCGCCTGCCCCAGCTGAGCCTGAACGAGGTCGTTCGCGCCGTGCTGGACCACAACCCCGATCTGCGCGCTGTCGAGCAGTCCCGGACCACGGCGCGCGCAGGCGTGGTCAGCGCCTCGGCGCTGCCCAATCCCAAGCTCGAATGGAACCAGGGCCGCAACAGCGCCCGCGTTCCGGGCGCGGCAGCCGGCACGGTGCAGGGCTGGGCCGTGGCCTTGCCCATCGAGAACCCCGCCGTGCGCGGTGCGCGCGTGGAGGCCGCGAGGGCAGGCGAGCAGGGCTCGGTGCACTTCGTGGCGACCACGCGCAATGCGCTGGTGGCCCAGGTGCGGCTGCGCGCCTACGAAATGGTGCTGCGCGAGGCGGAGGTCGAGGCCGCCAAGGAGGCGGTGCGCCTTCTGGAGCAGGCCCATGAGCGCGTCCGCGTCCGCGTGGACAGCGGCGAGGCGGCCCGCTACGAAATCATCAAGGCCGATGCCGAAATCATCCAGGCGCGCCAGCAGGAGCAGACCGCAAGGCTGCGTGCCGAGCAGGCGCAGCTGGCGCTGGGCCGCCTGGCCGCAGGCCAGCTGCCCGTGCGCTTCCGCCTGGATGTGTCGCTGGAGGATCCGCTGCGCATCGAGGACATGGGCGAGATCGATCCCATGGAGCATCCCGAACTGCGCCAGCTCAAGGCGGAGGTCGAGCGTGCCCAGGCGCGGCTTGACGGTGCCAAGGCCTCGCGCTGGCCGGGCGTGGAGCTGCGCTACGGCCAGACGCGCGAGCCCGATGTGCGCCTGAACACGGTGGGCGTGAGCATCCAGATCCCCTTGCTCGACCAGCACCGCGGCCCCATCGACGAGGCGGCCTCCGAGCTGGAGCGCGCGCGTCTGCAGCTGGAAGGCCGGCAGATCGAGCTGCGCCAGCAGACGCTGCAGGCCTGGAAGGAGCTGGAGATGGCGCGACTGCGCACCCAGGCACTGAGCCAGGGTTCGGTGCGCGAGGCCGAGTCGGCCCTGCGCGTGGCCGAGGCCGCCTACCGCTTCGGCGAGCGCGGCATTCTCGATGTGCTCGATGCGCAGCGCGTGCTGCGCTCCATCCGTGCAGACCTGCTCGACGCGCGCTACCAGCTGCAGGCGGCGCGCATACAGCTCGAATACCTGGCGGGCCGCTACGACGATCCGTCCGCGCTGTGAAGCGCGCCCCTGCCTCACACCCGAAATCAGAAACGAACATGTCCTTGAATATGCATCCGCAACCCATCGCCGCCCGCGCAGGCAGCAGCACCTTGGTGAACTCCCTGGCCCTGGCCGGCCTGCTGGCCGCAACGCTGGCGCTGAGCGCCTGCGGCAAGAACGAAGAGGCCGAAGCCAAGGCGGCGCCCGCAGCGGCCGCTGCGCAGGAGCAGGACCCGATGGAGGTCCGCGTCACCGCCGAGATGGCGCCCAACTTCGCCGTCAAGCCCGTGGCGCAGGCGCAGATCGCGCTGCTGCAGGAGGTGTCCGGCCGCATCGAGGCCAATGAGCGCCAGGTCACCCGCATTGGCGCGGCCGCCACGGGACGCGTGACCGAAGTGCTGGTCGAAGTGGGCGACCGCGTGCGCGCGGGCCAGGTGCTGGCCCGCGTGGCCAGCCCCGAGCTGACCACCGCCCAGCTGGCCTATCTGCGTGCACACTCCGCCGCCACGCTGGCCGAGCGCGGCGTGGAGCGCGCGCGCCAGCTGATAGCCGCCGACGTCATCGGCTCGGCCGAGCTGCAGCGCCGCGAGTCCGAGCTGTCGATTGCGCGCGCCGAGCAGCGCGCTGCCGGCGACCAGTTGCGCCTGATCGGCATTCCCGACAGCGCCATCGCCCAGCTGCGCGACAAGGGCACGCTGCAGTCGCATGCGGCCGTGCTGTCCACAGGGGCCGGCGTGGTGATCGAGCGCAAGGTCAGCTCCGGCCAGGTGACCCAGCCCGGCGATCCGCTGTTCACCGTGGCCGACCTGAGCAGCGTCTGGGTGGTGGGCGCGATCCCCGAGCAGATGGCCAGCGGCGTGCGTGCCGGCCAGGCCGTGGAGATCGCCGTGCCCGCCCTGGGCGAGCGGGTGCTGTCGGGCCAGATCGTGCATGTGGGCGACACCGTCACGCCCGAGACCCGCACCGTCACCATCCGAACCCAGGTGGACAACCCCGAGCGCGACCTCAAGCCCCAGATGCTGGCCACCATGCGCATCCAGGGCGAGGTGCGCCAGCTGCTGGCCGTGCCGGCCGAGGCCGTGGTGCGCGAGAACGACCGCGACCATGTCTTCGTCAAGAAGGGCGAGAACCACTACCGCCTCACGCCCGTCGAGCTGGGCACCGCCAGCGGCGGCATGCGCCCCGTGAACAAGGGCGTGGCCGATGGCACGGTCATCGTCACCACGGGTGCCTTCCACCTGAACAACGAGCGCAAGCGCGCAGAGCTGGAGTAAGCCCATGATCGCTTCCATGATCCGGGCCGCACTGAGCCAGCGGCTCATCGTGATCGTGCTCTCGCTGGTGCTGTGCGGCTTCGGCCTGCGCGCCGCCATGAATCTGTCGGTGGATGCCTTTCCTGACGTGACCAACGTCCAGGTTCAGGTGGCCACCGAGGCGCCAGGCCGTTCGCCCGAGGAAATCGAGCGCTTCGTGACCGTGCCGCTGGAAATCGCCATGACCGGCATGCCGGGCCTGGTGGAGATGCGCTCGCTCAACAAGAGCGGCCTGTCCATCATCACCCTGGTCTTCACCGATGCCACCGACGTGTACTTTGCACGCCAGCTCGTCACCGAGCGGCTGATGGAGGTCACGCCGCGCATGCCCGCAGGCATCATCCCCGTGCTGGGGCCGGTGTCCACGGGCCTGGGCGAGGTCTACCAGTACACGCTGGACCATCCCGACGACGGCAAGCGGGCCCTCACGCCCGAGGAGCTGACCGAGCGCCGCACCATCCAGGACTGGGTGGCGCGCCCGCTGCTGCGCTCCATTCCCGGCGTGGCCGAAATCAACTCGCAGGGCGGCTACGTCAAGCAGTACCAGGTGGAGGTCGATCCCGGCCGGCTGCGCCACTACGGCCTGTCCGTGCGCCATGTGGTCCAGGCCATCGCCGACAACAACGCCAATGCCAGCGGCGGCATCCTGCCCCAGGTCACCGAGCAGTACCTGATCCGCGCCGTGGGCCTGGTCCAGTCGCTGGATGACATCGGCAACATCGTTCTCAAGCAGGAAGGCGGCGTGCCGGTCTTCGTGCGCGATGTGGCCGAAGTCCAGCTGGGCCAGGAAGTGCGCCAGGGCGCCATCATCAAGGGCGGCTATACCGAAGGCGTCTCCGGCATCGTGCTGATGATGCGCGGCGGCAATGCCAAGGAGGTGGTCACCCGCGTGAAGGAGCGCGTGCAGGAGATCAACTCCAAGGGCATGCTCCCCGGCGGCCTGCAGATCGTTCCCTACTACGACCGTACCGACCTGGTCGACTCGGCGCTGTGGACCGTGGGCAAGGTGCTGATCGAGGGCATCCTGCTCGTGGTCGTGGTGCTCTTCATCTTCCTGGGTGACGTGCGCTCCAGCCTGATCGTGGTGGCCACGCTGATCATCACGCCGCTGACCACCTTCATCATGATGAACCGCTGGGGCATCTCGGCCAACCTCATGTCGCTGGGGGGGCTGGCGATCGCCATCGGCCTCATGGTCGATGCCACCGTGGTGGTGGTGGAGAACGTGTTCCACAAGCTCGGCCAGGCCGGCGACAGCATGGGCGCACGCGTGCGCACCGTGCTGTCGGCCACCACCGAGGTGGCCACGCCCACCATCTTCGGCATCGCCATCATCATCCTGGTGTTCCTGCCGCTGATGACGCTGCAAGGCATCGAAGGCAAGATGTTCGGCCCGCTGGCGCTGACCATCGCGATCTCGCTGGCCGTCTCGCTGGCCGTGTCGCTGTTCCTGTCGCCCGTGCTGTGCTCGTACTTCCTCAAGGGCGGCGCGGACCATGACACGCGCCTGATCGCCTTCCTCAAGCGCCACTACCTGCGCCTGCTGGACCTGGCCACCGCGCGCAACCGCGCCACGCTGGCCGTGGCCGTGGCGCTGCTGCTGGGCTCGCTGGGACTGTTCCCGCTGCTGGGCAAGTCCTTCATGCCCACCATGAAGGAGGGGGCGCTGACGCCGCAGATCAACCGCGTGCCCAGCATCTCGCTGGACGAGTCCATCCGCATGGAAATGGCGGCGATGAAGTCCGTGGCCGAAGTGCCCGGCGTGCTCAGCGTGGTCTCCAAGCTCGGACGCGGCGAATCGCCGGCCGATCCCGCAGGCCCCAACGAGTCCGACCCCATCGTGCTGCTGGACCCCGAGTCCGACCGCACCCAGGATGAGATCGACGAAGACATCCGCCAGCGCCTGTCCTCGATCCCGGGCGTGCAGATCGTGCTGTCCCAGCCGATCTCCGAGCGCGTGGACGAAATGGTCACGGGCGTGCGCTCGCAACTGGCCATCAAGGTCTTCGGCGACGAGCTGAGCGAGCTGCGCGACGTGTCCGAGCAGGTCGCACGCATCCTCAAGAGCGTGCCGGGCAGCACGGACATCCGCGTCGAGCGCCTGTCAGGCCAGCAGGCGCTGACCGTGGATATCGACCGCAAGGCGATCGCCCGCCACGGCCTGAACGTCACCGACGTGCAGGGCGTGATCGAGTCGGCCATCGGCGGCAAGGAAGTGACCACGGTCTACGAGGGCGAGCGCCGCTACAACGTGGTGGTTCGCTTCCCCGAGCCGTTCCGCGGCTCGCCCGCCGCCATCGGCGCCACCTTGCTGACCACGGCCACGGGCGCCCAGGTGCCGCTGAGCAGCGTGGCCCGCATCGAGCTGGTGGACGGCCCCGCGCAGATCAGCCGCGAAGGCGGCAAGCGCCGCGTGGTGGTGGGAGCCAACGTGGAAGGGCGCGACCTGGGCGGCTTCGTGACCGAAGTGCAGCAGCGCATCGACAGTGAAGTGCAGTTGCCCGATGGCTACTACTTCAAGTACGGTGGCCAGTTCGAGAACATGGAGCGCGCCATGGGCACGCTGCAGATCATCGTGCCGCTGACCATCGTGGCCATCTTCTTCCTGCTGTTCCTGCTGTTCAACTCGGTCAAGCTGGCCGGGCTGATCATCCTGGTGCTGCCCTTCGCCTCCATCGGGGGACTGATAGGCCTGTTCGTCACGGGCGAATACGTGAGCGTGCCGGCATCGGTGGGCTTCATCGCGCTGTGGGGCATTGCGGTGCTCAACGGCGTGGTGCTGGTCTCCTGCATCCGCAAGCTGCGCGAAGATGGCATGAACGTGGCCGAGGCCGTGCGCGAAGGCTGCGTGCAGCGCTTCCGCCCCGTGATGATGACGGCCACCGTCGCGCTGCTGGGCCTGGTGCCCTTCCTGTTCGCCACCGGCCCCGGCTCGGAGGTGCAACGCCCGCTGGCCATCGTGGTGATCGGTGGCCTGATCTCGTCCACCCTGCTCACGCTGGTGGTGTTGCCGACCCTGTACCGCTGGTTTGACGAAAAACCGCTGGAAGCCTGATGAAGGAGACACTGCAATGACCATGAAGGAAATCCGGGCCATCGTGCGCCCCAGCCGCCTGGAGCGCCTGCGCGACGCGCTGCGCGCCATTCCCAACTTCCCCGGCGTGACGCTGTTCCGTGCCGAGGGCTTCACGGCCCCGGCCGCCATCGACAAGCGCAGCGTGAAGGAGGAGTTGACCGACTTCTCCGACAAGATCATGGTCTGCGTGCTGGCCGAGGCATCCATGGTCGAGCCCATCCGCGCGGCCATCACCTCGGCCTGTCACTCGGGCCAGGTCGGCGACGGCCTGGTCTGGGTGGTGGACATCGCCGAGATCCACCGCATACGCGACGGGCAAAGCCTGGCCTGACCCGGGCTTGAGCAGGGCGCCGGAATGCAGGGCGACATAAAAAAGTCATGCATTCCGGAATTGCCCCAAAAACGCTGTGCTACAATTTTTGAATCGCAGCAACGAAGCAGTGCAACGTTGCAGCAAGGGGGTATAGCTCAGCTGGGAGAGCGCTTGCATGGCATGCAAGAGGTCATCGGTTCGATCCCGTTTACCTCCACCAAAAATTGAGACTTGAGTATTTACGCAAGTTCTAGGATTGACCCTATCGTCTAGAGGCCTAGGACATCACCCTTTCACGGTGAGTACCGGGGTTCGAATCCCCGTAGGGTCGCCAAGTTTGCAGCACTTGGCTCGCAAGAGCGCAAAAGCTGTCTGCCAGGAGTGGTAGTTCAGTTGGTTAGAATACCGGCCTGTCACGCCGGGGGTCGCGGGTTCGAGTCCCGTCCACTCCGCCAGATTCCTTGTGCAAACCACCGCGTTTGCGCAGACAAGAAGCCACCGCAAGGTGGCTTTTTTTCGTCTGCAGTTTCGCTGCGGGCCGCGTCTCGATGGGGCCTGCCCAGTGCGATGGCAGGGGCCTGCGCTGCAGGCAGTTCCTGCTTCCATCCCGATGTATCGGGCATCACCAGTCCGTCATGATCCAGGCCCATCATCCACGGCGAGGGAAAGCCATGGTGATGCGATGCGCCATAGGCGATGCCTGCCGATTTTCCACAGCCGATAGCCGTGTCTCCGTTTGCACTGGCGGGACGTCTTCCAGGCAGGTGTGAGCAGCCATTCCAGGCCCGGTCCTGCCGCCGGAACTGGTAATGCTTCTCATTTCAATGTTGGAAAACGTCAAAGGAGCGCCACTGCATGCCATGGTCCCGGTTCAAGTTTCAGCACGTCTGCAAGGCCGCACAGCCCTTGCCGATCCTGTTGCAGGACGCATGGATCCGGCGAGGGCGGCCGCCGCCCTGAGGCCGTCATGAGGCCGATCTAGGCCCGATCTAGGCCTGCCTCCCAAGTCACGCCGATGCGCATCGGCGCGCACTGATGCCCTGCGGTCAGCGGTTGTGCCTCCGCTTGCCGCCTGTGCCGAGTCCCGCTCCGCCCTATTGCACGGGCGGCACGCCGGCCGTCCATCGACCTGCGGTCGACATTTCCCCTTGACGTTCTTGCCTAGCTTGCGAGAGGAACTGCATCGTGTCCTTGAATCACACACATTCTTCGCTGGAAGAGGTCTTCATTGCTTCGCGTGGACAGTTGGTGAGGGTCGCGCGAAGAATTCTCAGGAATCCCGAACTGGCCGACGACGCCGTGCAGGACACCTATCTGCGCGTTGCCGAGATGCGCAGCGATGCCGAGATCGCCAGGCCCGCCGCCTACTGGACGCGCGCCGTCTGCAACATGGCGCTGGACTACCTGCGCCGCCAGGAGCGCGAGAACACCTACCGCACCCACGGCGTGGATGTGGAGACGCTGGAGATACCGGACGGCCGCTCGCCCGAGCGCAGCCTGTTCGAGTCCCAGGCCATACGCCTGATCGACCAAGCTCTTGATGAGGTGCCGCCCAAGACACGGGAGACCTTCGAGCTGTACCGCATCAAGGGACTCACGCAGCGCCAGATCGCCGAGCACATGGAGTGCGCGCTGGGCCTGGTGAACGCCAGGATTGCCGACGCCTGCAAGGCCATCCATGTCCACCGCTCGCTGCTGGACCGCCATTGAACGGTGCAGCCCGGCGCACGACCCGGAACCGGCGCGCACGCGGCGTGAACAGTTTCGGATCCGGAACGTCATGTTCAACAGAGGCGCAGTACCGGGTCGCCGCGATCCGGAACTGGCCTCACCGATGTTCAACTGCACAAGGACGCCTGCATGTCTACAAGCTGCTTCGACCGCGAAGACGAAACCTTCATCGTTCTGGTCAACCACGAGGAACAGTATTCCATCTGGCCGCACTGGAAGGCCGTGCCCGGCGGCTGGACCGCCGTGGAGGGCGTGAAGGGCGACAAGAAAACCGTGCTCGACTACGTGGACGCCACCTGGACCGACATGCGGCCCAAGTCGCTGCGCGTGTGGATGCAGCAGCAGGAACAGGCGGGCTCCGGCGCCGCGCTGCACAAGGCCGATACCGATACCGAAACCGCAGCGGGCTGACGCGCATGCACGCGCCGCTGACCCTGCTGTGCCTGCCGTGCGCAGGCGCCAGCGCCACCATGTACCTGCGCTGGCGCAGGCTGCTGCCCCACTGGATCCGCATTGCGCCGGTGGAGCTGCCGGGGCGGGGCAGCCGGCTGGGCGAGCCTGCGGTCGAGGACTTCGGGCAGCTGGTATCGCTGCTGTGCGCCGAGCAGCGCCAGGCCATGCGCGGCCGCTTTGCGCTGCTGGGCCACAGCATGGGCGCGCTGCTGGCCTTCGGCATGGCGCGGCAGTTGCGCGAGGAGGGCAGGGAGCTGCCGCTGGCTCTGGTTGCCTCGGGCAGCCCGGCACCGGCCTGCCGTGCTCCCGAGCGCTTTGCGGGCAAGGGCGACGATGCGGCGCTGATTGCCGATCTGCGCAGACAGGGCGGCACGCCCGAAGAGGTGTTTGGCAGCCCCGAGCTCATGCGCATCACGCTGGATGTGCTGGGGTCCGACTACCGCGTCTGCGAGAGCTTCGGCCATGTGCCCGCTGCGGGCCTGCCGCTGCCGGTGCACGTCTTTGCGGGGCGGCAGGACGACATCGAGGCGCCCCGCGTCCAGGCCTGGTCGCAGGAGGCCGCCGGGGCCTTCACGCTGGACTGGTTCGAGGGCGGGCATTTCTTCATCAGGCAGCGCGAAGGCGATGTGCTGGCCGTGCTGGAGCAGCGCCTGGCCGGGTCCCAGTCACTCCAGGGGGAAATCCATGCAGCTCGTGTCCGTGCGTGAGGCCATGAGCCAGGGCATCGAGGTCTTCAGGCTGGACCTGGACCTGTCGGCCGAACTGAGCGACAGCCTGCCGCACCTGACCCCCGAGGAGCGCGGTCGCGCCGCGCGCTTCGTGCGGGCCGCCGACCGGCTGCGCTTCGCACAGACGCGCGCTGCCACGCGGCGGCTGCTGGGGCGCAGGCTGGGCTGCTGCCCGGCCGATGTGCCGCTGGCGGTCGGCGTCCACGGCAAGCCCTTTGTCGACGAGGACCCGCTGCGGGCACCGCTCTTCAACGTCTCGCATTCGGGCGGCCATGCGCTGATCGCGCTGGCCGACCCCGGTGGCGTGCTGCACCTGGGCGTGGACATCGAGCAGCACAAGCCCGACCTCGATGCCGAGGTCATGCTCGACGCCGTCTGCACCGACCAGGAACGCGCCAGCGTGCGCCGTGCGCCTGATCGGCTGGCGGCCTTCTACCAGCGCTGGGTGGGCAAGGAGGCCGTGCTCAAGGCCATCGGCATTGGCGTGGCCGAGCACCTGCGCTCCATAGGCATCAGCCCGGGAGGGGACGGACGGCTGGCCATCGCCTGCGCGGTCCCCGACTGGAATGGTTTTCAAGCGATGGCGCTGCCAGCGCCGCCGGGCTACGCGGCAGCTCTTGCGTGGCGCACCAAGGAATCGACATGAACGAAACCCTCCAGCGCTTCGAGCGCAAGGCCCCCGCGGGCTCGCTGCTTCCCCAGCTCATCACGCCCGCCCAGCCGGGCCAGGACCTGCTGGCCGCGCTGCCGCCGCTGCGCCGCGACATCGACGAGGCGCTGCTGACCACGGGCGGCGTTCTGCTGCGCGGCTTTGGCGTACCCGATGTGGAGACCTTCCAGCGCTTCGCCTCGGCCTTCGGCCATCCGCTGCTCAAGTACGAATTCGCCTCCACGCCGCGCAGCGCGGTCGAGGCCTCCAGCGGCGCGGGCGTCTACACCTCCACCGAGTACCCGGCCCACCAGAGCATTCCACTGCACAACGAGCAGGCCTACACGCGCGAGTGGCCCATGAAGATCTGGTTCCACTGCGTCACCGCATCGCCCGAGGGCGGCGAGACGCCGATTGCCGACAGCCGTGCGGTCTACCGCCGCATTCCGGCGCGCATCCGCGAGCTGTTCGAGCCCGGCATCCTCTACGTGCGCAACTTCGGCGAGATGGACGTGCCCTGGCAGAAGGTCTTCAACACCGAAAGCCGCGCCGAGGTCGAGGCCTTCTGCCGCCATGCGCGCATGGACTGGGAGTGGAAGGAGGACGACGGCCTGCGCACGCGCCAGTTGTGCCAGGCCATGGAAAGCCATCCCGTCACGGGCGAGATGGTCTGGTTCAACCAGGCCCACCTGTTCCACATCTCGGCGCGCGAGCCCGAGGAGCGCGAGGTGCTGGAGGAGGTCTACGGCATCGAGAACCTGCCGCGCAACACCTTCTTCGCCGACGGCTCCACCATCGGCGACGACATCTTCGCCGAGGTGCGCGCCGCGCTGGATGCCGAGACCGTCAGCTTCCCCTGGGAGCAGGGCGACGTGCTGATGCTGGACAACATGCTCGTGGCCCATGCCCGCTCGCCCTTCAAGGGGCCGCGCAAGGTCATCGTCGCCATGGCCGAGCCGCGCAGCAATCTGGACCGTTTCTGAGAACCCGGGAGGCAGCTGACATGCTGAGTGGACAAAGTGCAATCGCGGCAGCAGGCCAGGCGCCGGCCAGCCTGGTCGAGCATCTGAGGGGCCTGGCGCAGCAGCGGCCCGACGACATCTGGCTCACCGTGGCCGCCGTGCAGGACGGCCGCGTGGTCGAGCGCAGCCACAGCTATGGCGAGTTCGATCGCCGCGTGCGCGCGCTGGCCGCCCGGCTGCAGCAGCTGTGCCCCGTGGGCGCGCGCGCCCTGGTGATGATGGACAACGACGAGCACTACGCCGCCAGCATGCTGGCCTGCTTCTACGCGGGCGTGATCGCCGTGCCGGTGCCGCCGCTGGAATCGCTGCGCGTGCAGCACCTGGAGCGGCTGCTGGGCATCGTGGGCGACGCGGACGCGGCCTGCGTGATCAGCACGGCCGAAGTGATGCAGGCCCTGCCCGGCGCCGATGCGCGCTTTGCCGGCATTGCCGCCGTGGCCGCCGACCAGGTGGACCTGGCCGATGCCGACGCCTGGCGGCCCCATGCGCCGGCTGCCGACGACATCGCCTTCCTGCAATACACCTCGGGCTCCACCTCGGCGCCCAAGGGCGTGATGGTCAGCCACGGCAACCTCATCGCCAACGAGGCCGCCATCCAGCAGCGCATGGACATCGGCGCGGGCGACCGCTTCATGTCCTGGGCACCGCTGTACCACGACATGGGCCTGATCGGCGGCCTGCTGCAGCCGCTGTACAGCGGGCTGCCGCTGGTGCTGACCTCGCCGCGCCTCTTCCTGGAAAGCCCCGTGCGCTGGCTGGAGCTGATCTCGCGCCACCGCGCCACCATCAGCGGCGGCCCCGACTTCGCCTACTGCATGTGCCTGGAGCGCATCAAGCCGTCGCAGCTGGCGCAGCTGGACCTGTCGAGCTGGCGGCTGGCCTACACCGGCGCCGAGCCCGTGCGTGCCGACACCGTCACGGCCTTCGCGCAGCGCTTTGCCGCCTGCGGCCTGCGGCCCGACGCGGCCTATGCCTGCTACGGCCTGGCCGAGGCCACCCTGTTCATCACCGGCGGCAGTTGCGGCGCGGGCGCCACGATCACGTCCTTCGATACCGAGGCCCTGGGCCAGGGCCGGGCCGTGGAAAGCCCCGGCGCCTCGCAGACCACCGCGCTGGTGGGCTGCGGCCCCGCCGTTCCCGGCCATGCCGTGGCCATCGTCGATCCGCACAGCCTGCAGGTGCTGGAGCCCGGCCGCGTGGGCGAGATCTGGGCGCACGGCCCCAGCATCAGCCAGGGCTACTGGGGCAAGCCGCAGCAAACGCAGCAGGCCTTTGTCGAGCATGCAGGCCGGCGCTGGCTGCGCACGGGCGACCTGGGTTTCGTGCACGGCGGGCAGGTCCATGTGGCGGGCCGCATCAAGGACCTGATCATCGTGCGCGGGCACAACCTCTACCCGCAGGACATCGAGCGCGTGGTCGAGGCCGAGGTAGAAGCCGTGCGCAAGGGACGCGTGGCCGCGTTTGCGGTGGACATCGATGGCCGGGAGGGCATAGGCATTGCTGCCGAAGTCTCGTTCGGCATGCAAAAGCTGGTGCCGGCCCAGGCCCTGGTCGATGCCCTGAGCACCGCCGTGGGCGCGCAGTGCGGCGAGGCACCCACGGTGATCGTGCTGCTCAACCCCGGCGCCTTGCCCCGCACCTCCAGCGGCAAGCTGCAGCGCGCAGCCTGCCGCCAGGGCTGGTCCGCGCGCACGCTGGATGCCTGGGCCGTGTTCGAGTCGGGCCGCTTCGCGGACGGCGGCAGCCAGGCACCGCAGGAGGCGGGCGCGGCAGATCCCACCACAGGCACGCTGGCCGGCCTGTGGCGCGAAGTGCTCGGTGGCGATGCCCTGCACAAGCCGGCCGGCGAGGCCAACTTCTTCGCGCAAGGCGGCAACTCCCTGGCCGCCGTGCGGCTGGCTGCGCGCATCTGCCGGCAATGGTCCCTGGAGTATCCGGCCGGGCGGGTCTTCGAGCACCCGCGGCTGCGCGACCAGGCGCACGACATCGACCGGCTGTGCCAACAGCGCCAGCCGGGCACGGCACTGCAGCGCATTGCCCCGCTGGCCGAGGCTCGTCGCGCCATGCCCCTGCCGCTGACGCCGGCCCAGCAGCGCCAATGGTTTCTCTGGAAGATGGATACGCGCAGCACGGCCTACCACGTGCAGGGCGCCCTGCGCATCACCGGGCCGCTGGATGCAGGCGCCCTGCGTGCAGCCGTGCAGGGCCTGGCCGAACGGCATGGTTCGCTGCGCACGGTATTCAACGCCCGGCCCGATGGGGAGGTCGAGCAGCGCCTGGACCCCCAGGGCAGGCTGGAGCTGCAGTGGCTGGATGCCGCGCAGGGCGACTCCGCGCAGCGCCAGGAGCACGCCGCCCAATGGCTGCAGGCGCTGTGCGCCCAGCCCTTTGATCTGCAGCAGGGGCCGCTGGCCAGGGCTGGCCTGGTGCGGCTGCAGGCCCATGAGCACATCCTGGCGCTGGTGATGCACCACATCGTCTCCGACGGCGCCTCCATGCAGATCCTGCTGGACGATCTGGCGGCGCTGTATGCCGGCGCCCCGGACAGCGGCCCGGCGCTGCAGTACGTGGACTACGCCGTCTGGCAGCGGGAGCAGGCTCAGCAGGCCCAGCAAGGCCAGCAGGCCTCGCTGGCCTACTGGCTGGAACGGTTGCAGGTGCCTCCAGGCGAGGCCCAGCCTGTGCTGGCCCTGCCTACCGACCATCCTCGCCAGGCGCTGGCACGCTATCGTGCGGGGCGGCACGGCTTCGAACTGCCCGGCGCGACCTTGCAGGCGCTGCGCGCGCAGGCCCGCCAGCAGGCAGACACGCTCTTCACGCTGCTGCTGGCAGGATGGCAGGCACTGCTGTACCGCTACACGGGCCAGGAGGACATCCGCGTCGGCGTGCCCGTAGCCAACCGCGCGCATGCCGACCTGCAGGGCGTGGTCGGCTTTTTCGTCAACACCCTGGTGCTGCGCAACCGCATCGACGGGCGCATGCGCCTGTCCGAGGTGCTGCAGCAGGCCCGCGAGGCGGCGCAGGGCGCCCAGGCCCACCACGCGCTGCCGTTCGAGCAGCTGGTGGAGGCGCTGCAGCCGCAGCGCAGCCTGGCGCACAGCCCCTTGTTCCAGGTGCTGTTCAATCATCTGGTGGAGGACTGGCACGCGCTGCAGCAGGTGCCGGGCTGGACGGTGGCCGGCCAGCCGCTGGCGGCCGCAGATGCACAGTTCGAGCTGACCGTGGAAGTGCGCGAGCGCTCCGATGGCGGCCTGGGCATCAGCCTGGTCTATGCCCGCGAGCTGTTCGAGCCGGGCAGCATGCAGCGCCTGGCCGCCCACTATGCGGCCATGCTGGACGCACTGGCGCACCAGCCCCAATGTGCCGTGGACGAGGTGCCGCTGCTGGATCCCGACGAACGCCAGCAACTGGCGGCCTGGAGCTGCAATGGCCAGGTCCTGCACGGCGGCGACATCGTGCACCGCCGCTTCGAGCAGCAGGTGGCGCGCAGCCCCGATGCCCCGGCCCTGTGCCTGGGCGAGGCCACGCTGGGCTACGCCGAGCTCAATGCGCGCGCCAACCGCCTGGCGCATCACCTGATCGCATCGGGCGTGCGGCCCGGCGTGCCGGTGGGCATTGCCATGGAGCGCTCCATCGAGATGGTCGTGGGGCTGCTGGCCATCATGAAGGCCGGCGCGGCCTATGTGCCCATCGACCCCGAGCACCCGGCCGACCGCATCGCCTACATGCTGGAGGACAGCGGCGTGTCCCTGGTGCTGGTGCAGCCGCAGGTGCGTGACCGCCTGCCGGCCAGCTGCAGTGCCCGACTGGTCGATGTGCCGGGCCTGGCGTCCCGGCTGCAGGACATGCCGGCCCACAACCCGGCCGTTGCCCTGCATGGCGACAGCCTGGTCTATGTCATCTACACCTCGGGCTCCACGGGCCGGCCCAAGGGCGCGGCCAACCGCCACCGTTCGCTGTGCAACCGCCTGGCCTGGGGGCAGATGCACCAGCCGCTGGGCCCGGGCGATACGGTGCTGCAGAAAACGCCCTTCGGCTTCGACATCTCCTTCTGGGAATTCTTCTGGCCGTTGACCACCGGCGCACGCCTGGCGCTGGCCGCCCCCGGCGACCACCGCGATCCCCGGCGCCTGGCCGAGCTGATAGCGCGCCACCAGGTCAGCACCATCCACTTCGTGCCGTCCATGCTGCAGGCCTTCATGGCGCACCCGGCGGCCGCCACCTGCCAGGGGCTGCAGCGCATCATCTGCAGCGGCGAAGCCCTGTCCGCCGAATTGCAGGCGACCGTGCTGCAGGCCTTCCCCGGCACCCGCCTGCTCAATCTCTACGGCCCCACGGAGGCGGCCATCGAGGTCACCTGGTGGGACTGCCGGGACGAGGGCGCGTTGTCCGTGCCCATAGGCCGCCCCGTGGCCGGGCTGCGCACCCATGTGCTGGATGCCGCGCTCAACGAGGTGCCGCGCGGCGTGGCCGGCGAGCTGTATCTGGGCGGTGTGGGCCTGGCGCGCGGCTACTGGCGGCGCCCGGGCCTGAGCGCCGAGCGCTTTGTCGCCGATCCCGCCAGCCGCACGGGCGAGCGCCTGTACCGCACGGGCGACCTGGTGCGCTGGCGCGGCGACGGCCAGATCGACTACCTGGGCCGCGTGGACCACCAGGTGAAGATCCGCGGCTTTCGCATCGAGCTGGCCGAGGTGGAGGCGCAACTGCTGGCCCACCCCGCCGTGCGCGAGGCTGTGGTGGTCGCCCGCCAGGCGGCCGACGGCGCGCGGCTGGCCGCCTTTGTCTCGGTGCAGCAGGGGCAGACCCTGGACATGGCCGCGCTGCGCAGCGCGCTGGCCGCGGCCCTGCCCGACTACATGCTGCCCTCGTCCATCACCGTGCTGGATGCCTTGCCGCTGAACGCCAATGGCAAGGTGGACCGCAAGGCGCTGCCCGAGGCGCCCGCCCTGCCGGCCCTGGAGCACCAGGCCTACGAGCCGCCCGAAGGCGGCGTGGCCGCGACCATTGCCGCCCTCTGGACCCAGGTGCTGGGCGTGGAGCGCATAGGCGCCAGCGACAACTTCTTCGACCTGGGCGGGCATTCGCTGCAACTCATCCGCGTGCATGGCCTGCTGGAGGCGCGGCTGGGCCGGGAGCTGTCCCTGGTCGATCTCTTCAAGCACCCCACGGTGTCGGCCCTGGCGCGACGCATCGAGCAGGGCGCAGATAGCGAGGGCGAGGGCGACGGCGCCGCGCAGGCGGCCGCCGCCCGGGACGGCATGGACGCGGCCCAGCGCCGCCGCGAGGCGCTGCTGCAGCGCAAGCGCCACATCGAAAGGACCCTCTGATGTCTTCTTCCTCCGAAACCACCGGCCTGGAGATCGCCGTCATCGGCATGGCCGGGCGCTTTCCGGGCGCCGACGACATCGACCGCTTCTGGGCCAACATCCGTGACGGCGTCGAATCCGTGAAGCGCTACAGCGACGATGAGCTGCGCGCCCTGGGCGTGCCCCAGGCCCTGCTGGACGATGCCGGCTACGTGAAGGCCGGCATGCCGCTGGCCGGCATGGACCTCTTCGATGCCGACTTCTTCGGCTACACCCCGCGCGATGCCGAGCAGCTGGACCCGCAGCACCGCCTTTTCCTGGAATGCGCGTGGCAGGCGATGGAGCATGCGGGCTATGAGGGCCGGCGCTACCCCGGCGCCATCGGCGTGTATGCGGGCACGGGCGCCAGCGTCTACCTGATGCGCCATCTGCTGCCCCGCCATGCGCCGGGCCCTGGCGCCCAGGTCGCCGACCTGCTGGGCCTGATGAGCGGCAACATCGCCGATGCCCTGGCCACGCGCGTGGCCTACAAGCTGGACCTGCGCGGCCCGGCCGTCACCGTGCAGACGGCCTGCTCGACCTCGCTGATGGCCGTGCACACCGCCTGCCAAGCGCTGCTGGGCCATGAATGCGCCATGGCGCTGGCCGGCGGCGTCTCGCTCAACCTGCTGCAAAACGGCGGCTACCGCTACCAGGCCGGCGCCATCTTCTCGCCGGACGGGCATTGCCGCGCCTTCGATGCCCAGGCCGCAGGCACGCTGCAGGGCAGCGGCGCGGGCATTGTGGTGCTCAAGCGCCTGGACGATGCGCTGCGCGACGGCGACACCATCCACGCCGTCATCCTGGCCAGCGCCGCCAACAACGATGGCGCAGACAAGGTGGGCTTCACGGCGCCCGGCGTCAACGGCCAGGCCGCCGTGGTGCGCGCGGCGCAGGCCCTGGCGGACGTGCCGGCCGACACCATCGGCTATGTGGAAGCCCATGGCACGGGCACGGCGCTGGGCGACCCCATCGAGATCGCGGCGCTGACCCAGGCCTTTCGCGCCAGCACGCAGCGCAGGGGCTACTGCGCCATCGGCTCGGTGAAGACCAATATCGGCCATCTCGATGCGGCCGCCGGTGTCACGGGCCTGATCAAGGCGGTGCTCTCGCTGCGGCATGCCACCTTGCCGCCGAGCCTGCATTTCGAGCGGCCGCATCCGCAGATCGACTTCGAGCGCAGTCCCTTCCATGTCAACACCGTGGCCAGGCCCTGGCCCCAGGCGGCCACACCGCGCCGCGCGGGCGTGAGCGCCTTCGGCATTGGCGGCACCAATGTCCATGTGGTGCTGCAGGAGGCTGCTGCCGCCCCTGCCACCTCTGCCGCCCCTTCCCTTACACAGGCGGATGCAGCCCGGGGCTGGCAGGTGCTGCCGCTGTCCGCTCGCAGCCCCCGTGCGCTGGATGAGTCGGCGCGCCGCCTGGCTGCCCATCTGCAGCAGGCCGGCAGCGGCCTGTCGCTGGACGATGTGGCCCACACCCTGCAGCAGGGCCGCCGCGCCTTCGGCCATCGCCGTGCCGTGGTGGCCGACGGCATGGGCATGGCGGTGGAGGGCCTGCACCTCTCTGCTGCTACTGCTGCTGCTGCTGCTGCTGCTGCTGCTGCGCCGCCAGGCCAGGCCACCGAGGTGCCGGCACAGCCGCCCGGCGTGGTCTTTCTTTTCCCGGGCGGGGGCGTGCAGCACGCCAACATGGGCCTGGACCTGTACCGCGACGGCGGTGTGTTCCGGCAGGAGGTGGACCGCTGCTGCGAGCTGCTGCAGGCCGAAACAGGCTGGGACCTGCGCCAGTGGCTGTTCCCCGCCCCGGGTGAAGAGGTGGAGGCCGACGCGGCGCTGTCCGCCATGGACAAGGCCCAGCCGGCCCTGTTCGTGATCGGCTATGCGCTGGCCCGGATGTGGATGGCACGCGGCGTGCAGCCCATGTCCATGCTGGGCCACAGCCTGGGCGAGTATGTGGCGGCCTGCCTGGCCGGCGTGTTCGAGCTGCCGCATGCCCTGCGCATCGTCGCGGCGCGCGGCCGCCTGCTGCAGTCGCTGCCGCAGGGCGCCATGACCTCGGTGCCCCTGGCCGAGGTCGAGCTGCAATCCCTGCTGGATCTGGGCTGTGACCTGGGTGCCGTCAATGGCGAACGCCTGTGCGTGCTGTCCGGCCCGCTGTCCGCCGTCGAGGCGGCCGAAGAGGCGCTGCGCGCGCGCGACATCACCGCGCGCCGGCTGCACATTGCCGTGGCCTCGCACTCGGCCATGACCGAGCCCCTGCTGGCGCAGCTGGAGCAGGTGGTGGCCAGCGTGCCCCGGCATGCGCCGCGCCTGGCCTTCATCTCCAGCGTGACCGGCAAGCCCATCACGGCCGAGCAGGCCATGAACCCCGCCTACTGGGCCGGCCACCTGCGCCATACCGTGCGCTTTGCGGACGGGCTGGACGAGCTGCTGAGCGTGCCGGGCCGCGTGCTGCTGGAGGTGGGCCCCGGCCAGGCCCTTGCCGCCCTGGCCCGCCAGCATGCGCGCGCCGCCACGGCGGCCGGCATCTGGCCCAGCCAGGCCCATCCCCAGCAGACCGCACGCAGCGCGCAACTGCTGGCGCAGGCCGTTGCCGGACTGTGGTGCGCGGGCGTGGACATCGACTGGACTGCCTGCCGGGGCGGGCGGCCAGGCCGGCGCGTGCCGTTGCCGACCTATGCCTTCCAGCGCCGCTCTTTCTGGGTGCAGGCGGCGGGGCAGGGTGGCGATGCACCGAAAGCGGCAGGCACGGCAGGTCCCTCGGCGACTGCGGGTCCGTTCTACGCAGCCGCCTGGCAGCGCAGTCCTCTGCAGTTGGCGGCAGGCACCGCTGCCGCCGCAGCCCAGGTGGCCCTGGTGTTTGGCGACGGCAGTGCCACGGCCGAGGCCCTGGTGCACGCATTGCGCGCGCAGGGCGCCGATGTGGTCTGCGTGGAAGCGGGCGCCGCCCCCGCCTGCCTGGCCCCGGGCCGGCATGCCGTGCGCCCCGGCGAGCGCCGCGATTGCGAGGACTTGCTCGATGCGGTGCAGGCGCAGTTCGGCCCCGTGGGCGCCATCTACCACCTGTGGGCCATGGACGCGGCCGCCCCTGCGCCGCTGGAGCGCGGCTTTCACAGCGTGCTGGCCCTGACGCAGGCGCTGGAGGCCCGTGCGCACGGCGCTGGAGGCCCGCGCACACGGCGGCTGCTGCTGGTGGCCGCAGGCGGTTCGGAAGATGTGACCGGAGCGGAAGCGCTGAACCCCGAGATGGCCGCCGTCTTTCCGCTGTGCAAGGCGATAGGGCAGGAATGCCCGTCCATCGACTGCCGTTTCGTCGATGTGGTGCAGGCGGGTTCGCCCGCAATGCAGGCCCGGCTGGCGCGCCAGCTGCTGGACGAAGCCCGCGCGCCGCATGGGCTGCGCGCGGCCGACACGGCCATCGCCCTGCGCGGTGCCCACCGCTGGCGCAAGACCTACGAGCCCCTGCAATGGCAGGAAGCCGCAGCGCCGCGCCTGCGCAGGCAGGGCGTGTACCTGATCACAGGCGGCCTGGGCGGCGTGGGCCTGGCGCTGGCCCGGCATCTGGCCGCGCACTGGCAGGCCCGCCTGGTGCTGCTGGGCCGCACGGCGCTGCCTGCGCGCAGCCAATGGGAGGCGCTGGCCGCCGATGACGGGCAGCCGAGCACTCTGCGCCAGCAACTGCTGCAGTTGCTGGCCCTGGAGGCCGAGGGCGCCCAGGTGCTGACCCTGGCCGCCGATGTGGCCGACGCCGCGCAGATGCAGGCGGCGCTGGCGCTGGCGCACCAGCGCTTTGGCGCCCTGCATGGCGTGGTCCATGCCGCAGGCCATGCCGACAGCGGCATGCTGGCCACCCGCACGCGGGACAGCGTGGAGCGCGTATTCGCCCCCAAGCTGCGTGGTACCCGGCTGCTGCTGGACCTGCTGGGCACGCAGGGCACGCAGGGCACGCAGGACGTGCAGGCGCCGGACTTCGTGCTGCTGTGCTCGTCCATCTCCAGCCTCACCGCAGGCCTGGGCAAGAGCGACTACGCCGCCGCCAATGCCTGCATGGATGCATTGGCGGCACTGGCCAGCCGCCAGCGCGCCTGGCCCGTCATCTCCGTGGACTGGGACGCCTGGCGTGACCTGGGCATGGCCGCCGGCATGCGCATTCCCGAGGGCATAGGCTGGAGCGGCGCAGAAGCGGCAGCGGTGTTCGAGCGCATCGTCAACGGCGATGTGCCGCACCAGGTGGTCATCTCCACCACCGACCTGCGGCAGCGCCTGGGCGAGATCGATGCCGGGCTGGTGGATGCGCTGGCAGAACCTGCCGCCGAAGCCGTCGCCGAACCTGCCAACGGATCGCAGGCCCGTGGCGGCCATCAGCGCCCGGCGCTGCAGACCGCCTACGTCGCGGCCGAAGGCGAGCTGCAGCAGGCACTGGCCGCTCTGTGGACCGACATGCTGGGCATTGCCCCGGTGGGCGTGGACGACAACCTGTTCGAGCTGGGCGGCGACTCGCTGCTGGCCCTGCAGATCCTGGGCCGCGTGAAAAAGCGCTTTGGTGTCGAGCTGCACCCTGCGGCCTTCTTCAAGGCCCCCACCGTCGGCGAGCTGGCCGTGCTGGTGGAGACCCGGCTGATCGAGGAGATCGAGGCCACCGTTACCGATGAAGGCGATGCCCTTGCCGCCTTCGCATCTGCGTGAGAAGACCACCATGTCCCTGAACGATCTCGATTCCCGCAAGTCCCGCCTGTCCGATGCGCAGCGCGCCGCACTGGCCCTGAGGCTCCGGGGTGCATCCGGTGCACCCGCTGCATCCGATGCAGGTGGCGCAGGTGGCCTGCCGGACGGCGACACCCGCAACACGGCCCATACCATCACCCGCTGCGACCGCACGCTGGCCATTGCCCTGTCCCCCGCGCAGCGCAGCCTCTGGCTCACCTGGCGGCTGGAGCCCGCCAGCCCCGCCTACAACATGGTGGGATCGCTGTCGCTCAAGGGGCCGCTGGATGCGCTGGCGCTGGAGCAGGCGCTGCAGGCCCTGGCCGAGCGCCACGAGATCCTGCGCACCTGCTATCCGGCCGGCGAGGACGGCGAGCCCCGGCAGTCCATCCAGCCCGCCGCGCCCGTGCCCCTGCGCCATGTCGATCTGGGTGCATGGGCGGACGGCGATCCGCAGGCCGAGGCGCAGCGCCAGGTGCTGCTGCTGGCCCGCCAGCCCTTTGCGCTGGACACGGAAACGCCATTGCGCGCCGTCCTGTGCCGGCTGGGCGCGCAGGAGCATGTGCTGGGCCTGTCGCTGCACCACATTGCGGGCGATGGCTGGTCCAACGGCATCGTGGTCGAGGAGCTGTTCCACCTGTACGAGGCCCTGCGCACGCAGCAGCCATCGCGCCTGCCGGCCATGGCCCTGCAGTTCGCCGACTACGCCGTCTGGCAGCGCCGCTGGTTCGATGCCGGTGAGCGCGAGCGGCAGCTGGCCTACTGGCGCGCCCGGCTGGGCACCGAGCACGAGGCCCTGGCCCTGCCGATGAAGCAGGCCAGGGCGGCCGTGCAGGAAGCACAGGAGCAGCGCCTGGAGTTCACGCTGCCCGCCGCGCTGGCCACCCGCGTGCGTGCCCTGGGCCGCGCGCATGGCGCCTCGCTGTTCATGGTGATGCTGGCCCTGCTCAAGCTGGTGCTGTACCGCTTCAGCGGCACGCGCGAGCTGCGCGTGGGCACGCCCGTGGCCAACCGCCAGAAGGCCGAGACGCATGGGCTGATCGGCTACTTCCTGAACCTGCTGGTGCTGCGCACGCACATCGATCCCGCGCAGGACTTCGGCGCGCTGCTGGCGCAGGTGCGCGAGGCGGTGCTGGGCGCGCAGGCCCACCAGGACCTGCCGTTCCACCTGCTGGTCGAGGCGCTGCAGCCGGCCCGCCAGCCGGGCGTTCACCCGCTGTTCCAGGTCAAGTGCACCCAGCAGGAGGATGCATCGGCCGCGCGCCACATCGCCGGCCTGGAGATCGCCATGCAGGCCGTCTCCAGCGGCCAGGCGCATTTCGACCTGAGCCTGGACTTCACCGACCGGCAGGACGGCATCGACTGCGTGCTGATCTACGCCGATGAACTGTTCGACCAAGCCGCGGTGCGTGACATGGCCGCCGCGTTCCAGGACCTTGCGCGGCAGGTCACCGGCGCAATCAGCGACAGGCAGCCCAGGCTGGGCGAACTGTCACTGCCAGGCCGCGTGTCGGAGTCTGCAGGCCCGGTGCAGGCCTTTGGCGCCGACAGCGTGCTGCAGCTGTGGTCGCGCGCCGTGCAGGCCCATCCCGATGGCACGGCGGTCAGGGACGCAGGCTCGGCCCTGGACTACGCGCAGCTGGACCGGCAATCCGACCAGCTGGCCCGGGCCCTGGTGGCGCGCGGCGTGGGGGCCGATGTGCGCGTGGCCCTGCATGCCGAGCGCAGCTGCGCCTTTGTGCTGGGCCTGCTCGCCGTGCTCAAGGCCGGTGGCACCTGTGTGCCCCTGGACCCCGGCCTGCCGGCGCAGCGGCTGGCCTGGCAGCTGCGCGACAGCGGCGCGGTGCTGATGCTCTGCCAGCAGGCGCCCGCCTGGGACGCGGGCGTTCCCCTGCTGAGCCTGGACCTGAATGCCTGCCGGGAGCCGTGCATTGCGGGGCAGGCGCCGCCGGCCGCGCCGCCGCATTCCGCACAGGGCGCCTATGTGATCTACACCTCGGGATCGACCGGGCAGCCCAAGGGCGTGGTCGTCAGCCACGGGGCGCTGGCCCACTATGTGCAGGCCGTGCTGCAGCGGCTGGACCTGCCCGAGGCGGCGCGCAGCATGGCCATGGTCTCGACCGTGGCGGCGGACCTGGGGCACACCGTGCTGTTCGGCGCGCTGTGCTCGGGGCGCGCGCTGCATCTGATGGCGCCCGAACTGGCCTTCGACCCCGACGGCTTCGCGCGCTACATGGCAGAGCACCGCGTGGACGTGCTCAAGATCGTGCCCAGCCATCTGCAGGGGCTGCTGAACGCCGGCATGCCCGCCGAGGTGCTGCCTGCCAGCCGCCTGGTGCTGGGCGGCGAGGCCACGCGCTGGCCGCTGGTGGACCGCATCGCCGCGCTCAGGCCCGGCTGCCGCGTGCTCAACCATTACGGCCCCACCGAAACCACGGTGGGCATCCTCACCCAGGAGGCGGGCGAGGCGCTGCGCGGCGGCGAAAGCCTGCCCGTGGGCAGGCCGCTGGCCAATAGCCGCGCCCTGGTGCTGGATGCCGACCTGCAGCCCGTGCCTCGGGGCGCCAGCGGCGAGCTGTATCTGGGCGGGCCGGGCCTGGCGCGCGGCTACCAGGCCCGGCCCGGGCAGACGGCAGAGCGATTCGTGGCCAGCCCGTTCCAGCCGGGCGAGCGCCTGTACCGCACGGGCGACCGCGTGACCATGCTGGCCGATGGCGGCCTGCAGTTCCTGGGCCGCATGGACGACCAGGTGAAGGTGCGAGGCTACCGCGTGGAGCTGCGCGAGGTGGCGCTGGCGCTGCAGGCCGTGCCCGGCGTGGCCCAGGCCGAAGTCGTGGCGCGGCTGGACGGGAATGGGAATGGGGATGGGGGCGGGGACGGGCGCATGCAGCTGCATGCCTATGCCGTGCCCCAGGCCGGCGTTCCCGCCGACAGGCCGGGGTGGGCCGCCGCGCTGGCGCAGGCGCTGCCCGAATACATGGTCCCCGCCAGCATCACCGTGCTGGAAGGCATGCCCCTGACGGCCAACGGCAAGATCGACCGCAAGGCCCTGCCCGTGCCGGAGCAGGCGGCCGCCGATCTGTTCGAGGCGCCCCAAGGCGAGGCCGAGCAGGCGCTGGCCGCCGTCTGGGCCGACCTCTTCGGCCTGGAGCGCGCGGGCCGGCATGACGACTTCTTCGCGCTGGGCGGGGACTCCATCCTCGCGCTCAAGCTGGTGGCGCGCGCCCGCAGGCGCGGCGTCAAGCTCACGCCCAAGCAGCTGTTCACGGGCAAGACGCCGGCGGGTGTGGCACGGCTGGTGGAGGGGCCGGTTGCCGGCGCCGAGCAGACCGAAGGCACGGCGCCCCTGCCCAGGGCCGACCGCAGTGGCCCGCTGCCGCTGTCCTTTGCGCAATTGCGCCAGTGGTTCCTGTGGCAGCTGGAGCCGGCCGGTACGGCCTATCACATCAGCGGCGCGCTGCGTCTGCTGGGCACGCTCGACGTGCTGGCGCTGCAGCAAAGCTTCGACGCGCTGGTGGCGCGCCACGAGTCGCTGCGCACGGTGTTCCGCATGGGCGGGGACGGGCAGGTGGTGCAGGTGATCGCCGCACAGGGCGGTGTGCGGGTCGAACAAACGGATCTGTCCGAACTCCCCGCTGCGCAGCGCCAGGAGCAACTGCACCAGGCGGCGGCCGCCGTGCACCGCCAGCCCTTCGACCTGCAGGCCGGGCCGCTGCTGCGCGTGGGCCTGATCCGGGAGTCGGCCGAGGCGCATCTGCTGGTCGTGGCCATGCACCACATCGTCTCCGACGGCTGGTCCATGCAGATCATCGTGGATGAATCCGTGCAGCAGTACCGCGCACGGTGCCAGGGACAGGTGCCGCAGGCCGCACCCCTGCCGCTGCAGTACGCCGACTACGCGGCCTGGCAGCGCCAGTGGCTGGAGGCCGGCGAGCGGCAGCGGCAACTGGCCTACTGGCGCACCCAGCTGGGCGACACGCACCCCGTGCTGCAACTGCCCACCGACCACCCGCGCCGGCCCGGCGCGGACCATGTGGCCGCCAGCCATGGCCTGCAGCTGCCGGCCGAACTGGTCGGCAGCCTGCGCCGCCGCGCCCAGGCGCAGGACGCAACGCTGTTCGTGCTGCTGCTGGCGGGCCTGCAGGCCGTGCTGCACCGCTACACGGGCCAGGAAGACATTCGCGTGGGCGTGCCCATTGCCAACCGCCACCGGGTGGAAACGCAGGGCACGGTGGGCTTTTTCGTGAACACCCAGGTTCTGCGCGCCACGCTGGACGGGCGCATGGGCCTGGCGCAACTGCTGGACCAGGCCCGGCAGGCCGCCCAGGGCGCGCAGGCCCACCAGGACCTGCCCTTCGAGCAACTGGTCGAGGCGCTGCAGCCTGAACGCAACGCCGGCACCCAGCCGCTGTTCCAGGTGCTGTTCAACCACCAGCGCCAGGACCGCAGCGCGCTGCAGCAACTGCCTGGGCTGGAGCTGCAGGAATATGCGCTGCAGGGCCAGGGCGCCCAGTTCGAGCTGACCGTGGACACCACCGACGATGCACAGGGCCGCCTGCATCTGCGCCTGACCTATGCCCGCGAATTGTTCGAGGCTTCCACCATCGGCGCGCTGGCCGGCCACTATGTGGCCATGCTGCAGGCGCTGGCTGATGATCCGGCCCGCAAGGTGGGCGAGGTCGCCTTGCTGGGCGCGGCCGAACTGCACAGGCAGCAGGCATGGGGCCGCGCCGCCGGCCTGCCTGCCGGTCGGCCGGCCGCAGCGCAGACGCTGCACGGCCGCTTCGCCAGCCAGGCATTGGCGCGGGCCGGGGCGCAGGCGCTGTCCTTCGAGCACCACGTTCTCGGCTACGCCGAACTCGACGCCCGCGCCAACCGCCTGGCCCACCGCCTCATCGCCCTGGGCGTGCGGCCGGAGACGCGCGTGGGCATTGCCATGCAGCGCTCGGTGGAGATGGTGGTCGGCCTGCTGGCCATCCTCAAGGCTGGTGGCGCCTATGTGCCGCTGGACCCGGACTACCCTGCCGACCGGCTGGCGCACATGGTGGCCGACAGCGGGATCTCTCTGGTGCTGACGCAGGCTGTGGTGCGCAAGCGCATTCCCGGCGCTGCTGCGCTGCAGGTGCTGGAGATCGACACGCTGGACCTGTCGGGTGAACCCGATACCGATCCGCAGGTCGATGTGAACCCGGACAGCCTGGCCTATGTGATCTACACCTCGGGCTCCACGGGCCGCCCCAAAGGCGCGCAACTGAGCCACCGCAACGTGGCACGGCTGCTGGACGCCACCGATGCCTGGTTCGGCTTCGGCCCGGACGATGTCTGGACCCTGTTCCACTCCTATGCCTTCGATTTCTCGGTCTGGGAGATCTTCGGCGCGCTGTGCACGGGCGGCAGGCTGGTGGTGGTGCCGTACTGGGTCAGCCGCTCGCCCCAGGACTTCCTGGCTTTGCTGCGTGCGGAGCGCGTAACGGTTCTCAATCAAACACCTTCGGCCTTTGGGCAACTGGTCCATGCCGTCGAGCAGGAAGATGGGAACGGCGCTGGCCTGGCGCTACGCCAGGTGATCTTTGGCGGCGAGGCGCTGGAGCCCGAGAGCCTGCGGCCCTGGTTCGAGCGCTTCGGTGACCAGAGCCCCCAACTCATCAACATGTACGGCATCACCGAGACCACGGTGCATGTGACGTACCGGGAGATCACGCGGAAGGATCTGGAGGGCGGACGCAGCCCCGTGGGCGTGGCGATTCCGGACCTGGGCCTGTATGTGCTGGATGGCAGCCTGAACCTGCTGCCGCAGGGCGTGGCGGGAGAGTTGTATGTGGCGGGCGAGGGCTTGGCACGCGGCTATCTCAACAGGCAAGGGCTGACGGCAGAGCGCTTCATTGCCAACCCGTTCAGCGAGAGGGGCGAGCGCCTGTACCGCACGGGCGATCTGGTGCGCTGGAACGCTCAGGGCGAACTCGAATACCTGGGCCGTGCCGACCAGCAGGTCAAGATCCGGGGCTTCCGCATCGAGCTGGGCGAGGTGCAGTCGCAACTGCTGGCCCAGCCTGAAGTGCGTGAGGCGGTGGTGCTGGCCAAGGAGGGGGCGGGCGGTGCCAGACTGATCGCCTATGTGTCGCTGAATGCAGAAATCGCAGAGGGTCTGCTCAAGGACCGGCTGGGCGAAGTACTGCCCGACTACATGGTGCCCTCGGCCATCGTCGTGCTCGATGCCCTGCCTTTGACGGCCAACGGCAAGGTGGACCGCAAGGCGCTGCCCGAGCCGGAGATGGTCAGCGCCCAGCAATATGAGGCACCGCAGGGCGAGTTGGAGGAAACGCTGGCGAAGATCTGGGCCGAGGTGCTGGGCGTGGAGCGAGTGGGTCGGCAGGACGGCTTCTTCGAGCTGGGCGGGCATTCGCTGCTGGCCCTGGGCCTGCTGGAGCGCGTGCGCGCCCAGGGCCTGCGCGTGCAGGTGCGCACGCTGTTCCAGCATCCGGGGCTGGCGGAGTTTGCGCAGGCGGTACTGGAGGAACAGCAGGAGCAGCAGGGTGAGCAAGGGGAGCAGGTGGCCGGCGAGATCGATGTGCCGCCCAACGGCATCCCCGAAGGCTGCACGGCGATCACGCCGGAGGAGCTGGGCGGGCATTCGCTGCTGGCCCTGGGCCTGCTGGAGCGCGTGCGCGCCCAGGGCCTGCGCGTGCAGGTGCGCACGCTGTTCCAGCATCCGGGGCTGGCGGAGTTTGCGCAGGCGGTACTGGAGGAACAGCAGGAGCAGCAGGGTGAGCAAGGGGAGCAGGTGGCCGGCGAGATCGATGTGCCGCCCAACGGCATCCCCGAAGGCTGCACGGCGATCACGCCGGACATGCTGACCCTGGTGGCGCTGGATGAGGAGGAGATTGCACGCATTGCCGCTGCGGTGCCCGGTGGCGCAGCCAACATCCAGGACATCTATCCGCTGGCGCCGTTGCAGGAGGGAATTCTGTTCCACCACCTGCTGCAGTCCGGGGGCGATGTGTTCGTCTCGCCCAACCTGCTGAGCTTCGGGGCGCGCGAGCAGCTGCAATCCTTCGTGCATAGCCTCAACCAGGTGATTGCGCGCCATGACATCCTGCGCACGGCCGTGCTCTGGGAGGGGCTGTCCGAGCCCGTGCAGGTGGTGCTGCGCCAGGCTCCGCTGCAGCTGCAGTGGCCTGATGCGGATGAGGCACATGAGGCACATGAGGCACATGAGGCACTGGTGCCGCAGATGCTGGAGCAACTGCGCAGCCACGACCTGCGCCTGGACGTGCGGCAGGCGCCGATGATAGGGGCGCGGGCCGCGCACGATGCCGGGCAAGGCCGCTGGCTGCTGCAGCTGCTGAGTCACCACCTGGTGATGGACCGCATCACGCTGGACCTGCTGCTGCAGGAGGTGCTGCGGCTTCAGCAGGGCCGTGCGGCCGAGTTGCCGGTGCCCGTGCCCTTCCGGCGCTTTGTGGCGCAGGCTCGCCAGGGCGTGGCGGCCGAGGCGCACGAGCGGTTCTTCCGCCGCATGCTGGCCGATGTGCAGGAGCCCACGGCCGCCTTCGGCCTGCTGGACGTGCAAGGCGATGGCCGTGGCATGGAGGAGGCCCGCCTGCGGTTGGACGCCCCACTGGCCCAGGGCATGCGCGGCCAGGCGCGTGCGCACGGGGTCAGCCCCGCCGCGCTCTGCCACCTGGCCTGGGCGCTGGTACTGGCCCGGACCAGCGGCAGGCAGGAGCCGGTCTTCGGCACCGTGCTGATGGGCCGCATGGACGGCGGCGCCGGTGCGCAGCAGGCGCTGGGCATGTTCATCAACACCTTGCCGCTGCGCCTGCCGCTGGGCGAAGGCAGCGTGCTCCAGGGCCTGCGCAGCACGGCGGCGGCGCTTGCGGCGCTGCTGCAGCACGAGCATGCCAGCCTGTCGCTGGCCCAGCGCTGCAGCGGCCTGCCTGCGGGAACGCCGCTGTTCGGCGCATTGCTGAACTACCGGCATGGCGCGGCAGAGGGCGCTGCGCAAGAGCTGGCCCGGGCCGGCGTGCAGGTGCTGGGCCGCCCCGAGCGCAGCAACTATCCCGTGGGCATGGCCGTGGATGACGACGGCCAGGGCTTTGTGCTCGTCGCCCAGGTGGTGCGCAGCGTAGGGGCCGGGCGTGTCTGCGCCTACATGCAGCAGGCCCTGCAGGCGCTGGTGCAGGCGCTGCAGCAGCAGCCCGGCCGCGATCTGCGCACGCTGGACGTGGTGCCCCCGGCCGAGCGCCAGGCGCTGCTGGCGCAGGCCTGCAACCCCCGGTCCTGGCCGCAGGCCTTGCCGGTGCACCGCATGTTCGAGGCGCAGGCAAGGCAGCGGCCCCAGGCCCCGGCCCTGGCTGCGGACGGGCAGGTGTTCAGCTACGGCGATCTGGATCGGCGGGCCAGCCGCCTGGCGCAGGCCCTGATCGCCCAGGGGCTGCGGCCCGGGCAGCGCGTGGGTCTGGTGGCCGAGCGTGGGGCCGCCATGGTGGCCGGCCTGCTGGCCATCCTCAAGGCGGGCGCCGCCTACGTGCCCGTCGATCCGGCCCTGCCCGATGAGCGCATGCAGTACATGCTGCAGGACAGCGGGGCCTGCCTGGTGCTGGCCTCGGGCCTGGCGCCGGGCCGGCTGGCCGTGCTCGCCGCCAGCGTGCCGAAGGTGCTGGAACTGGAGGCGCTGGAGGTACTGGAGGCATCGGAGCCAGGGCCGCAGGCAGGCACGGAACGCGCGCCCCGCGTCGAGGTGCATGGCGACCAGGCCGCCTATGTGATCTACACCTCGGGCTCCACCGGGCGGCCCAAGGGCGTGGTGGTGCGGCATGCGGCCTTCTCCAACTTCCTGCAGTCCATGGCGGCACAGCCGGGCCTGCAGGCGCAGGACGTGGTGCTGGCCACGACCTCCGTGTCCTTCGACATTGCGGGCCTGGAGATCTTCCTGCCCCTGGCCGTGGGCGCGCAGCTGGTGGTGGCCGGGCGCGAACAGGTGCGCGACGCGGCCGCGCTGGCGGCGCTGCTGGAGCGCAGCCGCGCCAGCGTGATGCAGGCCACGCCCTCGGGCTGGCGCCTGCTGCTGGCCGGTGGCTGGAAGGCGGCACGGCCGCTGAAGGCGCTGTGCGGCGGCGAGGCGCTTGCGCCGGACCTGATCGCCCTGCTGCGCGCGGCGGGCGTGGACCTCTGGAACCTCTACGGCCCGACCGAGACCACGATCTGGTCCAGCCTGCAGCAGGTGCAGGGCGATGCCGCCACCCTGGGCCAGGCCATCGCGGCCACCCGGCTGCTGGTGCTTGACGAAGGACTGCGCTGCGTGCCGCAAGGCGTGGCCGGGGAGCTGTTCATTGGCGGCCAGGGCCTGGCGCGCGGCTACTGGCAGCGGCCGGGCCTGAGCGCAGAGCGTTTTGTGGCCGATCCTTTCGCGGGTCCGGGCGCGGCTGGCGAACGCCTGTACCGCACGGGCGACCTGGTGCGCCGCAATGCCGATGGCGCGCTCGAATACCTGGGCCGGCTGGACCACCAGGTCAAGATCCGCGGCCACCGCATCGAGCTGGGCGAGGTGGAGGCCGCGCTGCTGGCCCAGCCCGAGGTGCGCGAGGCCGTGGTCACGGCAGCGGGGTCCGGCAGCGATACGCGCCTTGTGGCGCACGTATCTCTACATGCATCGCTGCATGCACCGCTGCATGCAGGCCCGCCCCTGGACGCTGCGGCACTGCGCGCAAGACTGGCCAGCGGCCTGCCCGACTACATGCTGCCGTCCGCCATCGTGGTGCTGGACACGCTGCCGCTGAACAACAACGGCAAGGTGGACCGTGCCGCGCTGCCTGCGGCGCAGGCACCGGCCGGCCAGTCCTACGAGGCGCCTTCGGGGCAGGCCGAGGAAATGCTGGCCGGGCTCTGGTCCGAGCTGCTGGGCGGTGGCCGCGTGGACCGCCGCGACAGCTTCTTCGAGCGCGGCGGGCACTCGCTCAAGGTGGTGCAACTGCTGGCGCGGCTGCAGGGGGCAGGCGCTGCGGGGCTGACCGCCCAGGACATTTTCCGCACCCCGGTGCTGCAGGACATGGCAGGCCTGGTGCGCCTGCCGGCCCATGGCGGCGCGGATGCTGCGGGTGCTGCGGGTGCAACAGGCACGACAGGCGCGGATGCGCAGGTGCTCGATGCGCTGGATTCCTTTCTCGAAACTCTGGGAGATATCTGATGGACCGTGGCCGCCTGCGCCAAATCGCCGAGCGCTTTGCAAGCCTGAGCCCTGCCCAGCGCACGCTGGCATTGCAAAAGATCCGGGCCGAGGGACTGGATCTCTCGCACTTCCCCATCCCGGTCCGCGCACCATCGCCCGACCAGACCGAAGCCCTGTCCCATGCGCAGCTGCGCCAGTGGTTCCTGTGGAAGCTGGACCCGCAAAGCTCGGCCTACCACATCGCCCAGGCCTCGTGGATGCATGGCGAGCTGGATCTGGCGGCCTTGCGGCAGGCCTTCGGCGTGCTGCTGGAGCGCCACGGCGGACTGCGCACGGTGTTCGAGGAAAGCCCCGACGGCCTGGCGCGGCAGCGTATCGTGCCGCAGCTGGCCCTGGAGCTGCCGCTGATCGACCTCAGCTCCCTGCCTGCCGCACAGCGGCGCGAACGGGCCCTGGCCGAAGCCGAGCGCCTGTGCCTCACGCCCTTTGACCTGACGCGCGGCCCGCTGCTGCGCGTGGCCGCCGTTCGCCTGGACAGCCGCCAGCACCTGCTGGTGGTGGTGATGCACCACATCATCTCCGACGGCCGCTCCATGCAGATCCTGCTGGAGGAGTTCGCCGGCCTGTACGCGGCACTGGTGCAGCAGCGCCCGACCCGCCTGCCGCCGCTGCCCATTGCCTACACCGACTACGCCGCCTGGCAGCGCGACTGGCTGGAGGCCGGGGAAAGACAGCGCCTGCTGGACTACTGGCTGCCCGAGCTGGCCGGTGGTCAGGACCTGCATCTGGAGCTGCCCGCCGACCATGCCCGCGCGCCGGGCGCCGAGAACCGCTGGCATGCCGCCTGGCACCGGCTGGATCTGCCCGCCAGCCTGGTGGCCGGACTGGAGCAGCGCGCCCGCGAGCAGGGCACCTCCCTCTTCGTGGCGCTGCTGGCCGGGTTCCAGGCCCTGCTGCACCGCTATACCGCCGAGACCGATATCCGCGTGGGCGTGCCCGTGGCCAACCGCAACCAGCCCGAGGCCCAGCCGCTGGTCGGCTTCTTCGTCAACACGCTGGTGATGCGTGGCCGGCTCGATCCCCGCATGCGCCTGCAGGAGCTGCTGGCCCAACTGGCCGAGCGGGTCCGCCTGGGCCTGGCCCACCAGGACCTGCCCTACGAGCAACTGGTCGAGGCGCTGCAGCCGCGCCGCAGCCTGGACGGCAGCTCGCTGTTCCAGGTGATGCTGAACTACCAGCACGAAGAGGCGGCCGGCCTGGCGGGCCTGGAGATCCAGAAGCTGGAGCTGGACGGCCTGGCCGCCCAGTTCGAGCTGACCCTGCACGCCAGCCGCCGCGCCGACGGCAGCCTGCAACTGGGCTTTGCCTATGCGCGCGAGCGCTTCGAGCCGGCCACGGTGCAGCGCATGGGCGCGCATCTGTCGCTGCTGCTGCAGGCGCTGGCGCATGCGCCGCAGTGCGCGCTGGACCAGGTGCAGCTGCTGCCCGGCGATGAGCAGGCGCAGCTTCTGGACCGCAGCGCGCGCCGCAGTACCCGCAATGGACCGGCCCTCAACCCTGCGCAGCCCGCCTGCCTGCACCAGCGCTTTGCCACAAGCGCGCAGCAGCGGCCGGATGCGGTGGCGTTGACCTGCGAGTCCGCACGACTGACCTACGCCGAACTCGACGCCCGGGCCAACCGCCTGGCCCACCGCCTCATCGCCCTGGGCGTGCGGCCGGAGACCCGCGTGGGCATCGCCATGCAGCGCTCGGTGGAGATGGTGGCCGGCCTGCTGGCCATCCTCAAGGCCGGCGGCGCCTACGTGCCGCTGGACCCGGACTACCCTGCCGACCGGCTGGCGCACATGGTGGCCGACAGCGGGATCTCTCTGGTGCTGACGCAGGCTGCTGTTCGTGAGCGCATTCCCGGCGCTGCTGCGCTGCAGGTGCTGGAGATCGATACGCTGGACCTGTCGGGCGAACCCGATACCGATCCGCAGGTTGAAGTCTCGGCCGACAGTCTGGCCTATGTGATCTACACCTCGGGCTCGACAGGCAAACCCAAAGGCGCGCAACTGAGCCACCGCAACGTGGCACGGCTGCTGGACGCCACCGATGCCTGGTTCGGCTTCGGGCCTGACGATGTCTGGACCCTGTTCCACTCCTACGCCTTCGACTTCTCGGTCTGGGAGATCTTTGGCGCCCTGTGCACGGGCGGCCGGCTGGTGGTGGTGCCTTACTGGGTCAGCCGCTCGCCCCAGGACTTCCTGGCTTTGCTGCGTGCGGAGCGCGTAACGGTTCTCAATCAAACACCCTCGGCCTTTGGGCAGCTGGTGCATGCCGTGGAGCAGGATGAGGAGTGTGGCGCTGGCCTGGCGCTGCGCCAGGTGATCTTCGGCGGCGAGGCGCTGGAGCCCGAGACCCTGCGGCCCTGGTTCGACCGCTTCGGTGACGAGAGCCCGCAGCTCATCAACATGTACGGCATCACCGAGACCACCGTGCATGTGACGTACCGGGAGATCACCCGGAAGGATCTGGAGGGCGGGCGCAGCCCCGTGGGCGTGGCGATTCCGGACCTGGGCCTGTATGTGCTGGATGGCAGCCTGAACCTGCTGCCGCAGGGCGTGGCCGGGGAGCTGTACGTGGCCGGCGAAGGACTGGCACGCGGCTATCTCAACAGGCAAGGACTGACGGCAGAGCGCTTCATTGCCAACCCGTTCAGCGAGACGGGCGAGCGCCTGTACCGCACAGGCGACCTGGTGCGCTGGAGTGCCCAGGGCGAACTCGAATACCTGGGCCGTGCCGACCAGCAGGTCAAGATCCGGGGCTTCCGCATCGAGCTGGGCGAGGTGCAGTCGCAACTGCTGGCCCAGCCCGAGGTGCGCGAGGCGGTGGTGCTGGCCAAGGAGGGGGCGGGCGGTGCCAGACTGATCGCCTATGTGTCGCTGAATGCAGAAATCGCAGAGGGTCTGCTCAAGGACCGGCTGGGCGAGGTACTGCCCGACTACATGGTGCCCTCGGCCATCGTCGTGCTCGATGCCCTGCCTTTGACCGCCAACGGCAAGGTGGACCGCAAGGCGCTGCCCGAGCCGGAGATGGTCAGCGCCCAGCAATACGAGGCACCGCAGGGCGAGTTGGAAGAAACGCTGGCGAAGATCTGGGCCGAGGTGCTGGGCGTGGAGCGAGTGGGTCGGCAGGACGGCTTCTTCGAGCTGGGCGGGCATTCGCTGCTGGCCCTGGGCCTGCTGGAGCGCGTGCGCGCCCAGGGCCTGCGCGTGCAGGTGCGCACGCTGTTCCAGCATCCGGGGCTGGCGGAGTTTGCGCAGGCGGTACTGGAGGAACAGCAGGAGCAGCAGGGTGAGCAAGGGGAGCAGGTGGCCGGCGAGATCGATGTGCCGCCCAACGGCATCCCCGAAGGCTGCACGGCGATCACGCCGGACGAGCTGGGCGGGCATTCGCTGCTGGCCCTGGGCCTGCTGGAGCGCGTGCGCGCCCAGGGCCTGCGCGTGCAGGTGCGCACGCTGTTCCAGCATCCGGGGCTGGCGGAGTTTGCGCAGGCGGTACTGGAGGAACAGCAGGAGCAGCAGGGTGAGCAAGGGGAGCAGGTGGCCGGCGAGATCGATGTGCCGCCCAACGGCATCCCCGAAGGCTGCACGGCGATCACGCCGGACATGCTGACCCTGGTGGCGCTGGATGAGGAGGAGATTGCACGCATTGCCGCTGCGGTGCCCGGTGGCGCGGCCAATATCCAGGACATCTACCCGCTGGCGCCGCTGCAGGAGGGGATTCTGTTCCACCACCTGCTGCAGTCCGAGGGCGATGCCTATGTCACCTCGCACACGCTGAGCTTCGACTCGCGCGAGCGGCTGCAGCGGTTTGCCGAGAGCTTTGACCAGGTGGTCGCGCGGCATGACATCCTGCGCACGGCCGTGTTCTGGGAGGGCCTGGCGACGCCCGTGCAGGTCGTCTGCCGGCAGGCCCGCCTGCCGCTGTCCTGGCTGGAGGAGGGCGGAACAGCGGCATCATCGCAGGACGCGCAGGACGCGCAGGACGCGCAGGACGCGCAGGACGCGCAGGACGCGCAGGACGCGCAGGACGCGCTGGCCCGGCTGGCCGCCTGCGCCCAGGGCTACCGCATCGACCTGCGCAAGGCGCCGCTGATCCATCTGGTGGCCGCGCACGACGCGCCGGGCCAGCGCTGGCTGCTGCAGATCCTGGCCCACCACATGGTGGACGACAACACCACGCTCAAGCAGGTGATCGGTGAGATCGCGCTGATCCAGCAGGGCCGCTCCAGCGCGCTGCCCCGGCCGCTGCCGTTCCGCCAGTTTGTGGCCCAGGCGCGCTCGGGCGAGGGCACGGCCGGGCATGAGGCGTTTTTCCGCACCATGCTGGGCGATGTGCAGGAGCCCACGGCGCCCTTCGGGCTGCTGGATGTCCAGGGCGACGGAGCGCGCACGAACGAGGTGCGGCAGGTGCTTGACGGCGGCCTTGCCGCCCGGTTGCGGCAGCAGTCCCGGCGCCACGGCGTCAGCGCCGCCGCGCTGTTCCACCTGGCCTGGGCCCTGGTGCTGGCCAGGACCAGCGGCAGGGACGACGTGGTGTTCGGCACCGTGCTGTTCGGCCGCATGCAGGCGCAGCAGGGCGCGGCCCGCGCGCTGGGCATGTTCATCAACACGCTGCCGCTGCGCGTTCGCCTGGCCGGATGTAGCGTGGCCCAGGCCCTGCGCCAGACCCAGGCCACGCTGACGGACCTGCTGCAGCACGAGCACGCCAGCCTGTCGATGGCCCAGTCCTGCAGCGGCCTGGCCGGCGGGGCGCCGCTGTTCACGGCCCTGCTCAACTACCGGCACACGGCGCTGCAGGACGCGGACGCCGGCGATGCCTGGAGCGGCGTGCAGATACTGCAAAGCCACGAGCGCACCAACTTCCCGTTCGGCCTGTCGGTCAACGACACGGGCGAGGGCTTCACGCTGATCGCGCATGTGATCGATGCGGTGAATGCCCACAGCATGTGCGGCTACATGCACCAGGCGCTGGACGGCCTGGCCGATGCCCTGGCGCGCGACCCCGGCCAGCCCGTGACCACGATTGCGGTGCTGCCCGCGCATGAACGGGACAGGCTGCTGCAGTGGAGCCTCAATGGCAAGTCCCATCCCCAGGCCCTGCCCGTGCACCGGGAATTCGAGGCCCGCGTGCGGGAGCAGCCCGATGCCGTCTGCCTGGTCCATGGCGACGAGGCGCTGACCTCGGCCCGGCTCAACGCCCGTGCCAACCGGCTGGCCCACCGGCTGATGGCCCTGGGCGTGGGGCCGGACGTGCGCGTGGGCGTTGCGCTGGAGCGCTCGGTGGACATGGTGGCGGGACTGCTGGCGGTGCTCAAGGCCGGTGGCGCCTACGTGCCGCTGGACATGGAGTACCCGGTGGACCGCCTGGCCTACATTGCCCAGGACAGCGGCATTGCCCTGCTGCTGACCGAGCGCAAGGCACGCGAGCGCCTGCCGTTCGCGCAGGCGCTGAACGTGGTCGAGCTCGACGATCTGGACCTGGACGCAGGGCCTGACCACAATCCCGGAGTGGTGGTCCATGGCGACCATCTGGCCTATGTGATCTACACCTCGGGCTCCACCGGCCGGCCCAAGGGGGCGGCCAACCGGCATGCCGCGCTGTCCAATTGCATGGCCTGGATGCAGGACCACTACCGGCTCACGCGGGCCGACGCGGTGCTGCACAAGGCGGCCTTCGGCTTCGATGTCTCGGCCTGGGAAATCTTCTGGCCGCTGACGGCAGGCGTGCGCCTGGTGGTGGCCCGGCCCGGCGACCACCGCGATCCCGAGCGCATCGTCGCGCTGATCCGCCGCCACCAGATCACCACGCTGAACTTCGTGCCGGCCATGCTGCAGGCGTTTCTGGCCCATGAGGGCATCGAGGAGGAGACCCGCCTGCGCTATGTGATCTGCGGCGGCGAGGCCATGCCGGCCGAGACACAGCGCGAGGCCCTGCGCCGCCTGCACGGCGTCAGCCTGCAAAACCTCTATGGCCCCACCGAGGCCGCCATCCACGTGACGCACTGGACCTGCCGCGACGATGGCCGCAGCCCGGTCCCCATCGGCCGCCCCGTCAGCGCGACCAAGGCCCTGGTGCTGGGCCAGGATCTGGGACTGGTTCCCGCAGGCGTGGTCGGCGAACTCTATCTGGGCGGGCAGGCGCTGGCGCAGGGCTACCTGGGCCGGCCCGGCCTGAGCGCCGAGCGCTTCGTCGCCGACCCGTTCGACCAGGGCGGCGGCCGCCTGTACCGCACGGGCGACCTGGTGCGCTGGAACGACGAAGGCCAGCTGGAGTACCTGGGGCGCCGGGACCACCAGGTGAAGATCCGGGGCTTTCGCATCGAGCTGGGCGAGATCGAGGCCCGGCTGCTGGCCCAGCCCCAGGTGCGGGAGTCCGTGGTCGTGGCCCGCAAGGGCTCTGCCGGAATGCACCTGGCGGCCTATGTCTCGGCGCATGAAGGGCAGCAGGTCACGGCGGCCGAACTGCGCGAGCGCCTGGCCCTTGAACTGCCGGACTACATGGTGCCGGCCGCCATCATGGTGCTGGACCGCCTTCCCCTGAATGCCAATGGCAAGGTGGACAGGGCCGCCTTGCCCGAGCCTGAACTGCTGGCCAGCCTGCACTACGAGGCGCCCGTGGGCGATGGCGAGCAGCGTCTGGCCGCACTCTGGAGCGAGGTGCTGGGCGTGGAGCGCGTGGGGCGCCACGACCATTTCTTTGAGCTGGGCGGGCACTCGCTGCTGGCCCTGAAGCTGCTGGAGCGCATGCGCGCCCAGGGCTGGGTGACGCAGGTGCGCACGCTGTTCCAGCACCCCCGGCTGGCGGATCTGGCACTGGCGCTGCGCCGCGAACAAGGCCTGCCCCGGCATGAGGTGCTGGTGCCGCCCAACGGCATCCCCGAAGGCTGCACGGCCATCACGCCCGCCATGCTGACGCTGGTGGCACTGGACGCGCAGGAGATCGCACGGGTCGAGGCCGCCGTGCCCGGTGGCGCGGCCAACATCCAGGACATCTATCCGCTGGCGCCGCTGCAGGAAGGCATTCTGTTCCACCACACCCTGCACCAGCAGGGCGACGCCTATGCCACGCCCACGCTGCTGGGCTTCGACACGCGCGAGCGGCTGCTGGGCTTTGTGGCCCACCTGAACCGGGTCATCGCACGCCACGACATCCTGCGCACGGCCGTGCTGTGGGAAGGGCTGGCCGAGCCCGTGCAGGTGGTCTGCCGGCAGGCGCAGGTGCTGCTCGACTGGCTGGACGAGAGCGAAAATGGTAGCGAAGGGGAGGTTGCGGACGTGGCCAGCCGGCTGCAGGCCGTGCTGGACCCGCGCGTGCAGCGCATCGATGTGCGCCGCGCACCCATGATCCGCGCCGTGGCGGCGCAGGATGCGCCCCACGGGCGCTGGCTGCTGCAGCTGCTGACCCACCACCTGGTGCTGGACCACACGACGCTGGAGCGCATCGTCGAGGAGATTGCGCTGATGGCCCAGGGCCGCGAGGCGGAGTTGCCCAGGCCCCTGCCGTTCAGGCGCTTCGTGGCCCAGGCCCGGCTGGGCGTGGGCACCAGTGAGCATGAGGACTTCTTCCGCGCCATGCTCGGCGATGTGGATGAGCCCACGGCGCCGTTTGGCCTGCTGGATGTGCAGGGCGACGGCAGCGCGGTGGAGGAGGCAAGGATGGCCTTGGACGAGCCCCTGGCGCGCAGCGTGCGCCGGCAGGCGCAGCGCCATGGGGTGAGTGCGGCCAGCCTGTTCCACCTGGCCTGGGCGCTGGTGCTGGGCAGGACCACGGGCAAGGATGACGTGGTGTTCGGCACCGTGCTCTTTGGCCGCATGCAGGGCGGGGAGGGCGCGCACAGTGCGCTGGGCATGTTCATCAACACGCTGCCGCTGCGCATACGGCTGGGCGGGCGCAGCGTGCAGGACTGCCTGCATGAGACGCATGCGGGGCTGACGGGGCTGATGCACCACGAGCACGCCACGCTGTCGCTCGCACAGCGCTGCAGCGCTCTGGCGGGGGGGACGCCGCTGTTCTCGGCCCTGCTCAACTACCGCTACAGCGCGGCGCCGCAGGAGGGGGGCGCAGCGGGCGGAGCCTCGGGCGCATGGGAAGGCATGACGGCGCTGGGCGGGCAGGAGCGCACCAACTACCCCGTGACCGTGTCCATCGACGACCTGGGCGAAGGCTTTGGCATCGTGGCCCAGGCCGATGCTGCTCTGGGGGCTGAACGGCTGTGTGGATACATGGCGGCGGCCGTGGCCTCCCTGGTCCACGCGCTGGAAAGCGAGCCCGGCCTGGAGGCTGCGGCGCTGGACATGCTGGACGGCAAGGAATGGGCGCAGCTGCAGGCCTGGAGCCTGGGCGCCCGAGCCGAACCCGGAATGCAGCCCGTGCACCAGCTGATCGAGCGCCAGGTCCAGGCACGGCCGGATGCCGTGGCGCTGGTCTTTGGCGATCAGGTGCTGAGCTACGACCAGCTCAACCGCCGCGCCAACCAGCTGGCCCACCGGCTGATGGCCCTGGGCGTGAGGCCGGAGACCCGGGTGGGCATCGCCATGGAGCGGTCCATCGAGATGGTGGTGGGCCTGCTGGCCATCATGAAGGCCGGTGGCGCCTATGTGCCCCTGGACCCCGATCACCCGCCCGAACGGCTGGCGCAGATGATCGAAGACGGCGCCGTGCGGCGCCTGCTCACCCACAGCGCGCTGCGCAAGCGCCTGCCCGCAGGCGAGGATCTGCAGTGGCTGGACATCGACCGCATCGATGTGGCCGGTGAATCTCAGCGCAACCCCGTGGTTGCCGTGCATGGGGAGCATCTGGCCTATGTGATCTTCACCTCGGGCTCCACGGGCCGCCCCAAGGGCGCGGCCAACCGGCATGCGGCCCTGCACAACCGGCTGGCCTGGATGCAGCAGGCCCATGCGCTCGATGCCTCGGACGCCGTGCTGCAAAAGACACCGTTCAGCTTCGATGTGTCGGCCTGGGAGTTCTTCTGGCCCCTGATGGCCGGCGCCCGGCTGGTGATGGCCGCGCCTGGCGATCACCGTGACCCCGCAAGGCTGGTGGCGCTGATCACGGGCCATGGCGTCACCACCGTGCACTTCGTGCCTTCCATGCTGCAGGCCTTTGTGGCGCACGCGGGCGTTGCAGCATGCACGGGCCTCAGGCGCATCCTGTGCAGCGGCGAGGCCCTGCCGGCCGAGGCGCAGAACGCCGTCTTCAGGCTCCTGCCCGGAGCCGGTCTCTACAACCTCTATGGGCCTACCGAGGCGGCCATCGACGTCACCCACTGGCGCTGCCGCGACGACGGGCGGCTCCAGGTTCCCATCGGCCGGCCCATCAGCGGCATCCGCACCTATGTGCTGGACTGCGCCATGCGGCCGGCGCCACAGGGCGTGGCCGGCGAGCTGTACCTGGGCGGCATGGGCCTGGCGCGCGGCTATCTGAACCGCCCCGCACTGACGGCCGAGCGCTTTGTGGCCGACCCGCTGGACACGCAGGGCGGCCTGCTGTACCGCACGGGCGACCTGGTGCGCTGGAACGTCGACGGCCAGATCGAGTACCTGGGGCGCCTGGACCACCAGGTGAAGATCCGCGGCCTGCGCATCGAGCTGGGCGAGATCGAGGCCCATCTGCTGGCCCAGCCCGGCGTGCGCGAGGCCGTGGTGGTCGCGGCGCAAGCCACATCGGGCGCGGCGGGCGCGCGCCTTGTCGCCTATGTGGCCGGCCCGGACGCCGATGCGGGGCTGGCCGAAACCTTGCGCCAGGCGCTGGCCCGGCGGCTGCCGGACTACATGCAGCCTTCGGCCATCGTCGTGCTGCCTGCGCTTGCGCTCAATGCCAACGGCAAGGTGGATCGCAAGGCCCTGCCGCAGCCCGAATGGGCGCAGCGTGGATACGAGCCGCCGCACAACGGGGTGGAGCAGCAGCTGTCGGCGATATGGGCCGAGCTTCTGGGGCAGGACCGCGTGGGGCGGCGCGACAACTTCTTCGAGCTGGGCGGGCACTCGCTGCTGGCCATGGGCATGCTGGAACGCATGCGCGCGCAGGGCCTGTCGGCCTCGGTGCGCAGCCTGTTCCAGCATCCGCAGCTGGCGGATTTTGCGGCGCAGCTGATGCAGGCGGACAGCGCCGCCCAGGTGCAGGTGCCGCCCAACGGCATCCCCGAAGGCTGCACGGCCATCACGCCCGCCATGCTGACACTGGCGGCGCTGGACGTGCAGGAGATCGCACGGGTCGAGGCCGCCGTGCCCGGTGGCGCGGCCAACATCCAGGACATCTATCCGCTGGCGCCATTGCAGGAAGGCATTCTGTTCCACCACACGCTGCACCCGCAGGGCGACGCCTACGCCACGCCCACGCTGCTGGGCTTCGATACGCGCGAGCGGCTGCTGGGCTTTGTGGCCCACCTGAACCGGGTCATCGCACGCCACGACATCCTGCGCACGGCCGTGGTGTGGGAGGGGTTGGCCGAGCCTGTGCAGGTGGTCTGCCGGCAGGCACAGGTGCTGGTCGATTGGCTGGAGCCTGGTGAAAGCGAGGGCGATGTAGCCGCCGTGCTGCAGCAGCGCCTGGACCCGCGCGTGCAGCGCATCGATGTGCGCCGTGCACCCATGATCCGCGCCGTGGCGGCGCAGGATGCGCGCAACGGACGCTGGCTGCTGCAGCTGCTGACCCACCACCTGGTGCTGGACCACACGACGCTGGAGCGCATCGTCGAGGAGATCGCACTGATGGCCCAGGGCCGCGAGGCGGAGCTGCCCAGGCCCCTGCCGTTCAGGCGCTTCGTGGCCCAGGCCCGGTTGGGCGTGAGCACCAGCGCGCATGAGGACTTCTTCCGCGCCATGCTCGGCGATGTGGATGAGCCCACGGCGCCGTTTGGCCTGCTGGATGTGCAGGGCGACGGCAGCGCGGTGGAGGAGGCCAGGCTTGCGCTGGATGCACCGCTGTCGCGCGAGCTGCGCCGGCAGGCGCAGCGCCATGGGGTGAGTGCCGCCAGCCTGTTCCACCTGGCCTGGGCGCTGGTGCTGGGCAGGACCACGGGCAAGGATGACGTGGTGTTCGGCACCGTGCTCTTTGGCCGCATGCAGGGCGGAGAGGGCGCGCACAGCGCGCTGGGCATGTTCATCAACACGCTGCCGCTGCGCATACAGCTGGGCGGGCGCAGCGTGCAGGAATGCCTGCGCCAGACGCATGAGCTGCTGACGGGGCTGATGCACCACGAGCACGCCACGCTGTCGCTGGCGCAGCGCTGCAGCGCTCTGGCGGGGGGGACGCCGCTGTTCTCGGCCCTGCTCAACTACCGCTACACCGCAGCGCCGCAGGAGACGGAGGCAGCGGGCGCAGCCTCGGGAGCGTGGGAGGGCATGACGGCCCTGGGCGGACAGGAGCGCACCAACTACCCGGTGGACATGTCCATCGATGACCTGGGCCAGGGCTTCCGCCTGGTCGGGCAGGCCAGCAAGACCGTGGGCGCGCAGCGCCTGTGCGCCTACATGCTGGCCGCCGTGGAAGGCATTGTTGCGGCTCTGGCCGAAACGCCCGCGCTGCCGGCCTGCGATATCGAGCTGCTGGACCGGGATGAATGGGCGCAGCTGACGCAATGGGCGCAATCGGTGCAGTCTGGATGCAACCCCCAGAGCCGCGACGCCCCGCCCCTGGTGCACAGGCTGTTCGAGCAGCAGGTGGACGAGCGGCCCCAGGCCACGGCCCTGGTCTTTGGCGACGAATGCATCAGCTATGCGCAGCTCAACCGGCGTGCCAACCGCCTTGCGCACCGCCTGATCGCCGAGGGCGTGGGCGCGGAGGTGCGCGTGGGCATTGCGGTGGAACGCTCGGTGGAGATGGTGGTGGCCGTGCTGGCCGTGCTCAAGTCGGGCGCGGCCTATGTGCCCCTGGACCCCGGCTATCCGGCCGAGCGCCTGGCCCACATGGTCGAGGACAGCGGCATGGCCTGCCTGCTCACGCAGTCCCGCCTGGGGCTGGAGGTGGCCGGTCGCGTGAAGGCGCTGGACCTGGACGCCATCGGCGTGATGCCGGGGCCCGGCCACAACCCCGGCGCCGCCGTGCATGGCGAATGCCTGGCCTATGTGATCTACACCTCGGGCTCCACCGGACGGCCCAAGGGCGTGGGCATCTCCCACCGCTGCCTGGCCGAGCAGGCGCAGCTGGCCGTCGGCTTTGCCGCGCTGTCGCCGCAGGACCGCGTGCTGCAGTTCGCCACGCTGAATTTCGATGGCTGCATCGAGCAGCTGTTCGCGCCGCTGGTGGCCGGCGCGGCCATGGTGCTGCGCGGGCCCGAACTCTGGGACAGCGCCACCTTCCACAGGGAACTCATGGCCAGGCAGATCAGCGTGGCCGATCTGACCACCGCCTACTGGCTGCTGCTGGTTCAGGATTTCGCGCGCCAGGGCCTGCGCGGGTACGGGCGGCTCAGGCAGGTGCATGTGGGCGGCGAGGCCATGCCGGGCGCCGGCCTGAAGGCCTGGCGCGATGCCGGGCTGGGCCATGTGAGGCTGCTCAATGCCTATGGCCCGACCGAGGCCACCGTCACGGCCTCCCTCTTCGACTGCACGGGCCTGGTGGAAGGCGCCGGCGCGGCGCCCCAGGACCTTCCCATAGGCCGGCCTCTGGCGGGCCGGCACATGTGGGTGGTGGACGACCGGATGCGCCCCGTGCCCCTGGGCGTGGCCGGTGAGCTGTGCATAGGCGGCCCCCTGCTGTCGCGCGGCTATCTGAACCGGGCAGGGCTCAGCGCGGAGCGCTTTGTCGCCGACCCCTTCGGCCACGATGGCGCAAGACTCTATCGCACGGGCGACCTGGTGCGCTGGAATGCACAGGGCCAGCTGGAGTACCTGGGGCGGGTGGACCACCAGGTCAAGATCCGCGGCCTGCGCATCGAGTTGAGCGAGGTGCAGTCGCAACTGCTGGCGCTGGACGATGTGCGCGAGGCCGTGGTCGTGGCCGGCGAGGGACCGGCGGGCACGCGGCTGCTGGCCTATGTGTCTGCCCGCAGCGGGCGGACCCTGGACGGGCAGGAGATGCGCGAGCGCCTGGCCACGGTACTGCCCGACTACATGGTGCCGGGCGCCATCATGGTGCTGGACCAGTTGCCGCAGAACGCCAACGGCAAGCTGGACCGGCAGGCCCTGCCCGCGTTCGGCATGCCAGCCGCCAGCCAGGCGCCCGAGGGCGAACTGGAGGCGCTGCTGGCCCGTATCTGGGCCGAGGTGCTGGGCCTGGAGCGGGTGGGGCGCAGCGACAACTTCTTCGCGCTGGGCGGTGATTCCATCCTCAGCCTGCAGATCGTCTCGCGCCTGCGCCGCTTCGGCTGGAAGCTGTCGCCACGGCAGCTGTTCGAGCGGCAAAGCATTGCCGAGCTGGCGCGTGTGGCCGAGCCCGTGCAGGACGAGGCCGTGCAGCAGGACACACCGGTCCAGGGAAGCGTTCCCCTGCTGCCCATTCAGGCGGAGTTCTTCGAAACGGACGTGCCGCAGCGATCCCACTGGAACCAGGCCCTGCTGCTGCGCAGCACGCAGCCGCTGCAGCCTGCGCCGCTGCGCCAGGCCCTGGCCGATCTGCTGGCCCGGCACGACAGCCTGCGCCTGCGCTTTCGCCCCACGGCGCAGGGCGCCTGGGAGCAGGCCTACGCAAGCCCGTCCGAGGCCGACCTGCAGGAACTGCTGTGGGTGCGCCAGGCACGGGATGCCGGCGCGATCGAGGACTTGTGCGAACAGGCGCAGCGCAGCCTGGACATCGTCCACGGGCCGCTGCTGCGCGGGCTGTGCATCGAGGTGGGCGACGGCAGCTGGCGCCTGCTGCTGGTGGCCCACCATCTGGTCGTCGATGGGGTCTCCTGGCGCATCCTGCTCGAAGACCTGCGTTCGGCCTATGCCAGCCGGCTGCAGGGCCTGGAGCCCGCCAGGGTCCACAAGACCGCCAGCTACCAGCGCTGGTCGCAGGCGCTGCAGGCCCATGCCGCGCAATGCGGCGGCGAGCTGGCCTTCTGGCAGGCGCTGGCCCAGGTGCCGGCCAGCCTGCCCTGTGCCCGCCCCGGGGGGGCCAACACCCTGGCATGGCAGTCCAGCGTCGAGCTGCGGCTGGACCGCGAGCGCACCGAGGCCCTGATCAGCCGCGTGCCGGCGGCCTACAGGACGCAGATCAACGACATCCTGCTGGCCGCCCTGGGGCGCGCCCTGTGCGCGTGGAGCGGGCAGCAGCGCATCCTCGTGGACCTGGAGGGCCATGGCCGCGAGGAGCTTTCGGCCGGCGTGGACGTCTCGCGCACCGTGGGCTGGTTCACCAGCGTCTTCCCGGTGGCGCTCGATGCGGGCACAGGCCCGGGCGACGCGCTCAAGCGCGTCAAGCAAAGCCTGCGCGAAGTGCCGCTGCACGGCCTGGGCCATGGCGTGCTCAAGTACCTGGGCACGGCGCAGCAAAGGCAGGCCATGCGGGCCTTGCCCCAGGCCAGCCTGGTCTTCAACTACCTGGGGCAGTTCGACGCAAGCTTTGACAGCGCGGCCCAATGGCTGCCGGCTGCCGAGGGCAGCGGCATGCCGGCCGACGCCTCGGCGCCGCTGTCGCACGAGTTCACCATCAATGGCCGCGTCTACGACGGCGAGCTGGTGATGACGGCCGCCTTCAGCACGGCGCGCCACGACACCGCCGATGTGCAGGCCTGGATGGGGCGCTACCGGCAGGAGCTGGAAGGCCTGATCGACCACTGCCTGAGCGGCGCGCAGGGGGTGACGCCCTCGGACTTCCCGCTGGCCCGGGTCACGCAGGCGCAACTGGACGGCCTGGACCTGCCTGCGGGCAATCTGGCGGACCTCTATCCGCTGTCTCCCATGCAGTCGGGCATGCTGTTCCACAGCCTGTCCGATCCCTCGGGGCTGTCCTATGTCACCCAGCTGCGCATCGACGCGCATGGCCTGGATGCCGCGCGCTTCCGAAAGGCCTGGCAGGCGGTGCTGGACCGCCATGCCGTGCTGCGCAGCGGCTTCCTGGCCGACGCGTCCCTGCCGCTGCAATGGGTGGCCCGGCAGGTCCTGCTGGACATCACCGAGCATGACTGCCGGCACAGCGAGGATGTGGCGGGGGCCCTGGATGCCCTGGCCGCCGGGCAGTTCGCGGCCTTCGACCTCAGCAAGCCGCCGCTGATGCGGCTGGCCCTGGTCCGCGTGTCCGATGGCAGCCACCACTGCATCTGGACCGCCCACCACCTGCTCACGGACGGATGGAGTTCATCGAGCCTGCTGGGCGAGGTGCTGCGCGACTACAAGGGCATTGCCGTGGAGCCCGTGGACACCAGCTACCGCGACTACATCGCATGGCTGCAAAGCCTGGACCACGGGGCCAGCGAGGCCTACTGGAGGCGCCTGGTGCAGCCGCTGCACGAGCCCACCTTGCTGGTGGATGCGCTTGCCCGGCCTGCTGTCCGGCCTGGTGCCTTGCCTGCAGCCCGTCAGGGGCACCACGAGGCCGGCGCCGCGCTGGATGCCGGTGTCACGCAGCAGCTGGTGGAGTTTGCCCAGCGCGAGCGCGTGACGGCCAACACCGTGGTGCAGGCCGCATGGTCGCTGGTGCTGGCGCGGTACACGGGCCAGGCCACGGTGGCCTTCGGGGCCACGGTGGCTGGCCGCCCGCCCGAGCTGGCCGGTGTGGAAAGAATGCAGGGGCTGTTCATCAACACCTTGCCGGTGGTCGTGGCCTGCGACGGCGCGCTGGAGCTGGGTCCCTGGCTGCGCACGCTGCAGGCTCAGAACCTGGCCTCGCGCGAGCATGAGCAGACGTCGCTTTCGGACATCCAGCGCTGGGCGGGCAAGGGCCAGCGCGGCCTGTTCGACAGCATCCTGGTGTTCGAGAACTACCCCATGGATGCCGTGCTGTCCGCGCACGACGACCCGCATCTGCGGTTTGCGGTGACGCATGCCATCGACGTGACCTCCTATCCCATGGACCTGGAGGTGCGGCTGGGCGATGTGCTGTCGCTCAAGATGATCTACCAGCGGAGCAGCTTCGGCGATGACGCCGTGCAGGCCCTGCTGCGGCAACTGGTGCAGGTGCTGGCGTCCATGGCGGGCGAGGGCATGCACTGCCTGCGGGACATCGCCTTGCTGCCCGAGCCCGGCCGCGATGGGCCGGAGGGCACGGACACAGGCACAGGCACGGGCACGGGCACGGATGCCTGCCGCACGCCATTCCTGCCCGTGCATGCCGGCATGGCGCTGCAGGCGCACCGGGACCCGGGCGCGGTGGCGCTGGTCATGGGCGAGCAGACCATCAGCCATGGCGAGCTGCAGGCGCGCAGCAACCATTTCGCCAACCGCCTGGTGCAGGCCGGCGTGGGGCGCGGCGCCATCGTCGGCATCGCCATGGAGCGTTCGCTGGAAATGGTGATCTGCCTGCTGTCCGTGCTCAAGGCGGGCGCGGCCTACCTGCCCCTGGACCCGGCGTCGCCCGCCGAACGCCAGAGGTTCATGCTGGCAGACAGCGGTGCCTCCCACCTGATCGCCCACAGGGCGGCGCTGCACAAGCTGGGCACGCCCGCTGTGGCCCATCTGGTGGTGGCCGAGGAGGTGGACTTCACCCAGGCCTGCAACGCGGCGCCGGCCCATGCCGTGCACGAGCACGACCTGGCCTATGTGATCTACACCTCGGGCTCGACCGGGCAGCCCAAGGGCGTGGTGGTCGAGCACGGGCCGCTGTCCATGCACTGCGCGGCCACGGCCGGGATCTACGGCATGCGGGCGAACTCGCGTGAGCTGCATTTCATGTCCTTCTCGTTCGACGGCGCGCATGAGCGCTGGCTGACGGCCCTGAGCATCGGCGCCGGCCTGGTGCTGCGCGAGCCGCAGATGTGGACGGCGGAGCAGGCCTGCGAGGCCCTGCGCCACCACGGCATCTCCAATGCCGCGTTCCCGCCGGCCTATCTGGCGCAGATCGCGGACTGGGCCGCAGAACAGTCGCAGGAGCCGCCGCCGGTGGAGCTGTACGTCTTCGGTGGCGAGGCCATGCCCAAGGCCGCCTACGACAAGGTGCGCCAGAGCCTGCGCCCGCGCCTGCTCATCAACGGCTACGGCCCCACCGAGACGGTGGTGACGCCGCTGATCTGGAAGGCCGAGGCCAGCGAGACCTTCGACTGCGCCTACGCCCCCATCGGCCGGCCCGTGGGCGAGCGCACGGTGCACATCCTGGATGCCGACCTGCACCGGGTGCCGCACGGCGTCGTGGGCGAGCTGTACATCGGCGGCTACGGCCTGGCGCGCGGCTATCTGTCGCGCCACGGCCTGACGGCCGAGCGCTTCGTCGCCGACCCCTTCGACGGCGGTGGCGGCCGCCTGTACCGCACGGGGGACCTGGTGCGCGAGATGCCGGACGGCAACATCGAGTACATAGGCCGGGCCGACCACCAGGTCAAGATCCGGGGCTTCCGCATCGAGTTGGGCGAGGTCGAGAAGGCCGTCCGGGCCGTGCCCGGCGTGGTCGATGCCGCCGTGCTGGTCCAGGATGCCGGTACAGGCAAGCAGCTGGTGGCCTATGTGGTGGGGGAGGAGGGCACGGCCGCGCAGTCCCTGGTCCAGCGCATCCGCCAGCAGACAGGCGAGCACCTGCCCGACTACATGCTGCCGGCCCATACGCTGGTCCTGCCCGCCCTGCCAAGACTGGTCAGCGGCAAGCTCGACCGTGGTGCGCTGCCGCTGCCGCAGGCAGATGCCGCGCGGGTTCACGTGCCACCGTCCACAGCGTCGGCCATGGCGCTGGCCCGCATCTGGCAGGAGGTGCTTGGCGTGGAACGCGTGGGCGAGACCGACAACTTCTTCGAACTGGGCGGGGACTCCCTGCTCAGTCTCAGGATGCACGCCAAGGTGCGCAAGCTGGGCGATCCGCAGCTGGACTTCAAGCTGCGCGACCTGCTGCAGCGGCCGACCATTGCCGGCTTGCTGGAGCTTCGCTCAGCCGGCGCCGGTGGAGCTGGGGGCGTCGTGGCGCTCAACGCCGTGTGTGAGGCTGCGCCACCGCTGTTTTGCGTGCATGCCGGGTTCGGCACGGTGTTTGACTACCAGCCGCTGGCGCGGGCCTTGCAGGACCGGCGCACCGTCCACGCCATACCCTGCCGCAGCCTGGGCGATCCCGGCTACCGCGACCGCTCGCTGGAGCAGATGGCCGACGACTACTGCGCGATGGTGAGGCAGGTACAGCCCGCCGGCCCCTACCACCTGCTCGGCTGGTCCCTGGGCGGCAGCCTGGCGGCCCTGATCGCGGCCCGGCTCGAAGGCCAGGGACAGACGGTGGGCTTCCTGGGGCTGGTGGACCCGTTCGTGCCTGCTGGCGATACGGCCGGGTCCCCGTCGTGGTGGGATGACTTCCGGCTCTTCGTCTCGCAGATGCTGCCCTTGGCACGCATCGAGGACCTTGCGGACATCGATGCATCGGTGCCGCCCCGCGCCGATCTGCTGGCTGCCGCGCTGGGCCGCGAAGCTGCAAGGCAGGGACCGGGGGGACCGAGCGGCCATGCCTGCATGGACGGCGCCGACCTGGCCCAGGCCTTTCTGACCACCCTGCACCTGAAGCACCTGGCGCTGCAGGCGCAGGCCCTGGCGCCCGTGCAAGCGGCGGCAAGCCTTTGGTGGAGCGATGAAACCGCGGCCGGGCACCGGCTGCGGCTCGCGCACCAGCTGCGCCAGGAGGACGCCGGAAGGGCCGAAAGGGCAGAGGGCGCGGTGATCCGCGCCGACCACTACGCCATCATGAGGAACGAGGGGCTGACAGCCGAAATCCTCGACGCCTTGGCGCTGGAGTACGCGCTGGACTGAGGGGCAACGGCGGCCGGGGTGCCCCCGGCCCGCCCCGTCCCGGGTCTTTTTCGTGAAAACCGGGTTACACCTTGTCTCCATTTTTGCGCGCAGAACGTCTTTGGAATGCACAACAACCCGGGCGGAGGTCCGTGCCCGGTTGGTAACCAGTCTCATTCAATGCCTTTGGAAATTCTTCGACCATGCCTTCCTTGCCCCGTCAACATCTGCTGAGCCTGGCCCTTGCCACGGCCTTTGGTTCCGTCTCGTTCTGGAGCACCGAGGCGGTGGCCCAGGCCACAGGGCAGGAGGCTGCCCAAGTGTTCGATATCCATGTGCCGGCCCAGGCCCTGGCTTCGGCCATCAACGAGCTGTCCCGCCAGACGGGAACCCAGATGTTTGCCGCAGGCGAGCTGGTTGCCGGGCTCAGTTCCCGCGCCGTCAACGGCCGCCTGACATCGGAGCAGGCCTTGCGGGAGCTGCTGGCCGGCACGTCCCTGGAAGCCATCAGGATGAACAACGGAGGCTTCGCCATCCGCCGTCCCGCGGTCTCCGGCGCGACCTTGCCGACCATCAACGTCACGGACAGCGAAACCGCAGCCGGCCCCGTGCAGGGCTATGTCGCCCGGCGCAGTTCAACGGGCACGAAGACCGATACGCCCATCCTGGAGACACCGCAGTCCATCACGGTCATCGGTGCCCAGGAGATCGAGACGCTGAAGTCGCAAAGCCTGCAGGATGCGCTGGGCTACGCGGCCGGCGTCACCCGCGCCGAGGGCCTGGACCGCACCTCGGACAGCCTGTACCTGCGCGGATTCCGCACCACGGGCATGTACCGGGACGGCAGCCTGTTCACGGCCAACATCTACGACGGACGGCAGGAGCCCTACGGCCTGGAGCGCATCGAGCTGCTCAAGGGCGCCTCTTCGGTGATCTTTGGCTCGGTCTCCCCGGGCGGCGTGGTCAACACCGTGAGCAAGCGGCCCACCACGGAAAAAATCCGGGAGCTGAACATCGACGCCGGAAGCTTCGGGCGCAGGCAGGTCTCGGGTGATTTTGCGGGTGCCCTGGACGACGAGGGCAAATGGTCCTACCGGCTGGTGGCGCTCAAGCGCGACAGCGACAGCTTCATCGACCGTGTCCCCGATGACAGAACCTATGTCGCCCCATCGCTCAAGTGGCAGCCCGATGCGAATACCTCGCTGACACTGTTGGCCGAGGTCCAGAAGGACCGCACCACCTACGTCTACGGGCTGCCCGCCTACGGCACCCTGCTGCCCAACATCAATGGACAGATTCCCCGCAACCGCTTCATCGGAGAGGCGGGGCGGGACAAATTCGATCTGGACCGCTACTCCATCGGCTATCTCTTCGAACATGCCTTTTCCGAGAAGCTCAAGCTCAGGAACAGCATGCGCTACTACAACGCAAAGAGCAGCTACTTCAGCACGGACGGCTGGGGCCTGTCCGCCGACCAGCGCTCGGTGGTGGAGCGCTACTACCAGCCGCGCTGGGACCGCTCGTCGGCCTTCGTGACCGATACCTCGCTGCAGTACCAGCTGGACCAGGGCCGCATCAAGCACACCATGCTGGTGGGCTTCGACTACGCCCTGCCAAAGCACGAGACCGAGCGCTATGAACAGCAGGCCGCCGACCTCGATGTCTTCAACCCGGTCTACGGCAAGCCGGTGGGGCCTGTCTCCCCCTACTACCGATCGTCCTGGAAGAACGACTACAAGCGCCTCGGCATCTATGCGCAGGACCAGATCAAGATCGATGACAAGTGGGTGGTTCTGCTGGGCGGCCGCTATGACAAGGTCCGCTTCAACGAGACGAACTTCTTCACCGGGGACGTGAGCGCGGCCAATGAGAAAAGCTCGGCCTTCACGGGCCGGGTGGGCGTGGTCTATCTCGCCGCCAATGGCCTTGCCCCCTTCTTCAGCTACAGCGAGTCCTTCGAGCCCACCCAGGGCCAGGACCGCCTTGGATCGCGGTTCAAGCCCACGACGGGGCAGCAGTACGAGGCCGGTGTCCGCTACCAGCCCAGCGGCTCCAGGGCCATGGTTTCGGCGGCGGTCTTCCAGCTCACCCGCCAGAACCTGCTCGTGCCCGATCCCCAGGACGCCAGCAGGGCGTTCAACATACAGGCCGGTGAAGTCCGTTCCCGCGGCTTCGAGCTGGAGGCGCGAAGCTCCATCGGCCGCAATGTGAACATCATTGCCGCCTATGCCTACACGGATGCGCGCACCACGCAGGCAAGCCCCCTGCAGCCGGACGAGCTGGGCAAGCGCTCCATCGGCGTGCCCTACAACCAGATATCGCTGTGGGGCGACTACAGCTTTGGCGACTTCGGGCTTGCCGGCCTCAAGGTGGGCATGGGCGCCAGGTACCTGGGCCAGACACGCGGCCTGGCCTATGGCGTTCCCGTCTCGCTGCCGGCGTTCACCCTGGTGGATGCCATGGTCAGCTACACCACCGGACCCTGGCGCTTCGCCCTGAACCTCACCAACCTGACCGACAAGACCTATATCGCCAGCTGCTCCTACGGCTGCTTCTACGGCGAGCCCCGCAAGGTGATCGGCACGGCCACCTATCGCTGGTAAGCGGGCACGGGCCATGGGCCACGGCTGGAGCGATCCGGCCGTGGCCTTTTCTTTGTCGGGGAACCGAAGGCGCCGTTCAGAGCGCCTGCAGCTGCACGCTGCCATCGGCCTGCGCGCGCACCCTCAGCGGCAGGATGGAGGGCAGCACGGCCAGCAGGCCGGCCGAGTCATTGGCGCGAAAGCGCCCCGTCAGGCGCAGCGCGGCCACGCGCGCATCGGCGGCTTCGATGGGCTGGGTGCGGTAGGCGTTGACGGTGGCCAGGGCCTCGGCCAGCGGGGTGTTCTCGAAGACCAGCCAGCCTTCGCGCCAGGCGGACAGCGTGGCGGCATCGGCCTGGCGCACGGCCTCGGGCTGGCCATTGCGGATGTCCACCACCTGGCCTGGCAGCAGGTCCAGCGTGGCCGCCGCCTCGGTCGCCGGATCCTGCGCATCCCTGCCCAGCACGCGGACCCTGACATGGCCATGCTCCACGCCCACCGTGACCGTGCCGCCACGGTCGCGCACGGTGAACACCGTGCCCACGACCTCGATGCGCGCCTCGCGCGTGATGACCTCGAAGGGGCGGTCGGGGTCCGAGGCCACTTCGAATCGCGCTTCCCCGCGCGACATGGATACGCTGCGGCGCTGGCGGTAGAGCGTCACGGCAATGGCGCTCTGGGGCGCCAGCTCGATGCGGCTGGCCTGCAGCGGCGCCTTGCCGTCGGCCAGCGTGACCTTGAGCATCTGCGAGTTGCGCGTGGCATAGGCCGAGGTGTGCAGGGGCTGCTGCCAGTACCAGTAGGCGCCCCGGCCCGCCAGCGCGCCGGTGCCCACTAGCCCTGCAAACGACAGCAGCAGCTTGCGGCGCTGGACGCTCCTGGTGGAGCGCGAGGCGCTGTCCGCCAGCAGGGCGGTTTCCTGGAATTGCTCGCGCAGGCCGCCGGACAGGCCGCCGAGCATGTTCCAGCGCAGGTGCGCCTCGCGTGCGGCGGCATCGTGCCGGGCTGATTTCTCGCGCCATGCGCCCAGGGTCAGGCGTGCCTGGTGGGCCACCGGGTCGGGAGCGATTTCGCTTTGAACGATCAGCGTCAGCGCATGCTCGACCATGCGCTCGCTAGGTGCACTTGCCATGGAAAGGGGGGGTCAGGATGCGTCGTCGGTCAGTGTACTGTTGTCGAAATCCATGGCGCTGCCCAGCGCATGGTCCTCGATCAGCTCGGAGCGCAGCTGGGCCAGCACGCGCGAGCAGTCCAGCGTGGCGCGCACCATGTGCTTGGCGACGGCCATTTCGGTGATGTTGAGCTGATCGGCGATTTCCGCGCGCGTGTAGCCATGGGCGCGAAAGAGGATGAAGACTTCGCGCCGGCGCGGCGGCAGGCCTTCCAGCGCCTGGACGACGCGGTCCAGGATCTGGCGCTGGGCGGCCAGGGTTTCGCTGGAGGGCGCGCTGTGCTGCACCGCCATTTGCTGGCGCGTCCAGTCCTGGGAGGTCTTGCGCTTGCGCGCATCGTCTATGCACAGGTTGCGTGCCACGCGAAACAGCAGGGCGCGCGGGGATTCGATGTCGGCATCGGGGAGCGCCTCGGCCTTCTTGCCGCTGCGCAGGCCCAGGGCGTGCACATAGACCCGCTCGAAGCTCGATTGCGCGATGTCGGCCGCATAGTGCGGATCCCGGAGATCGCGCGTGAGCTGGCGGCGCAGATCGCCATAGTGAGCCACGAGTTCCTGGATCAGGTCACGCATCCGGATACCTGCCTTTCCGCAAGGGCGATGGGTTGGAACCCCTGGGTCCGTACAGAGATGGGCCTACCGGATGCCGCAACCCCGGCCAGGGCCGGGGCGGTGCAGCAGCGGGTATGGGATTCAGCGGCGCAGGTGATTCGAATTCAAATGCAAATGGTTTGCATTCAAATTATGGCATGGGAGATTCGTGCGCCATCATGCCCGGTGCGATCTTTCAGTCCTGCAGCGCCAGCTGTTCTGTGCGCGCAACATCGGGTTTTTGGGCTTGCGCTGCCAGCAGGGCGTCGCCGATTTCGCCGGTGCGCACCGAGGTGACCGACAGCAGGGTGTCGCTGAGGCCGTGGGAGCCCTCGCAGGCGCCCTGCAGGAAGATGGCGGGGCGAAAGTCCGGCGTGGTGTGCACCTGGTAGTCGCGGCTCACGGAGAAGTCGCCCAGGTAGGGGGCCAGCGGGTCCAGCAGGGTCTTGTGGTGCTCGCGCGCATAGCCCGTGGCCAGCACCACCACGTCGTAGCGCGATGCATGGTCGATGCCGCTGTTGAGGTCGCGCAGGCCCAGGTGGATGCCGTCGCTGGCAGCGCGCGCATCCTGCACCTCGTGGCGGCGCAGGAAGCGGTGGCGCGTGTCGCCGACGACCTTCTGTTCATAGAACACCTTGAAGATGCTCTCGATCAGCTCCAGGTCGGGACAGGCGTAGTTGGTGTGCCAGAACTCGCGCAGCAGAGCGCCGCGCTCGTCGTGCGGGCGGCTGTAGACATGGTCCACGAAGTCGGCGTTGAAGATTTCGTTGACGAAGGGGCTGTCGTCCGAGGGGCGGATGGAGCGGGCGCGCATGACCAGGTCGATCTCGGCCTTGGCGTAGCGGCCGTGCAGGTCCATGAAGATTTCCGCGGCGCTCTGGCCCGCGCCCACGACGGCGATGCGCAGCGGCCTGGCATGCTCGGCAATGCTGCGCAGGTAGGCGCTGGAGTGGAAGACGCGCGCATCGCCGCGCAGGGGCTTGAACTGCTCGGGAATACTGGGCGTGCCGCCGATGCTCATGACCAGGTTCTGGCCCAGGCGCTCATGCACGTTGCCGGCCGCATCGCGCGAGCGCACGCGCAGCAGCTCCACCTTGCCGTCGCGTTTTTCAGGCAGCACCTCGATGACTTCCTGGCCGTAGACGCAACGGTCCTCGAACTTGGAGGCGGCCCAGGCCAGGTAGTCGTTGAACTCGTGGCGGCTGGGAAAGAAGGTCTTGAGGTTGATGAAGTCCTGCAGCCGGCCCTTCTCGTGCAGGTAGTTGATGAAGGTGAAGCGGCTGGTGGGATTGCGCAGCGTGGCCAGGTCCTTGAGGAAGGACACCTGCATGTGGGCCTGCTCCAGCAGCATGTCCTTGTGCCAGGCGAAGCGCGGCTGCTTTTCGATGAAGACGGGGTGCATGGCCCGCGCGGTGGCTTCGCGCTCCTTGAGGGCGATGGCCAGGGCAATGTTGGAGGGGCCGAAGCCGATGCCGATCAGCGGGTGGGTTTGCATGGAAGGTCCTTTCATTGGGTCGATGCGTCCAGTGCGTCCGGCGCGGCTGCGTCGGTCTGCGGTATCCACAAGGCGTCTGCGAAAAAGCGTTCCCTCAGCAGCACTCCCAGCACGGCGCGCTTGTGCGGGAAGTCGAATTCCTTGACCAGCGCATAGCCGCAGCGCGGCAGGCTTTTGCGCATCTTGCGGTTGTCGGCGCGCGGCTCCACGACGATGCGCTGCGTGCGGCAGTCGTCCAGAAAGAGGTAGTGCGACAGCGAGGGCAGCCAGGCCGTCAGGTAGGGCTGGCCGCGAAACCGCGCCTCCCCCACCAGCGCATGCCAGCCCCGGTCATGGTCGCCCGCGTCATAGAAGGGGGCGATGCGGTCTTCCTTGGCCCAGTAGGCCTCGAAGTAGCCGAAGGGCTCGCCGTCGAAGCAGCCGATGAGGCCCAGCGCATGCGGGTCGCCGGCCATGCGCTGCAGGTAGGCGCGGTGGTGGGCGAGGTCGCCGCTTTCCTCCCAGAAATGCGCGACGACCGGGTCGTTCATCCAGCGGTGGATGAGGGGCAGGTCGGCCTCGGGCTCCACGGTGCGAAAGCTCAGCGTGCGGCCCAGCCAGGGGATGAAGCGGCGGTAGACCTCGCCGCGCGGCTTGTGCAGGCGCACGGGGTGGCGCCGGCCTTCGGTGAGCGTGTAGTGCAGGGCATAGGGTGGGCGCGGGCGGGGCAGCCACAGGGGCTGCTGCCAGAGCACGCTTCTTGCCACGCACGGGGCCTGGCCCGGCTGCACTGTGGCAATGCTGTCGCGCAGGCCCGGTGGCAGGCGGGGCAGGGACAGCTCGATTTCCCGGGCATCCGGGCGCAGGCCGAAACCGGCCTGCAGCGCGGCCAGCAGTTCATCCGCTTCGGGCATGCCCGAGCAGGGGCCCAGCCATTGCAGCCGCAGCAGGCCTGGCGCGGCCGCGGGTGACAGGTTCCAGAGACTGTGCTTGCCGGGCCTGCCGGCATCCACGGGCCCCGAACGTTCCAGGCGCAGCCGCTGTCCATCGCCGAAGACGCTGATCGTCTCGGCGCCGGCATGCGCAAGGTAGCTGGCGCCAGAGGCGTCCGGTGACGGTGTAGCGGTGGCTTCGACTGGACGCACGTGGACTCTTTCAGGTGGAGTGCCCCGCGTGCGGGACACGGATGGGGGCAAGGGCACAAGGGACGCAGGGGACGCAGGGGACGCAGGGGACACAAGGCAGCCTCATGACCGGGATGACGTGCAGGCGCGGCAAATGTTCATGCCAGGGCCGTTCATGCCAGGGCCGGGATCCGGGCCGCCTGGAAGGCATGGGCCAGTGCCTTGCAGAGCCGGTCGCGCAGCACCTCGGTCTCTTCGGTGAGGGCGCCCAGCCGCGCAAAGTCATGGACCATGCCGGCGTAGATCTGCAGGTCCACGGCCACGCCGGCGGCCTGCAGCCGCTCGGCATAGCGCTTTCCTTCGTCGATCAGCGGGTCGTACTCGGCCAGCACCATCAGCGTGAGGGCCAGCCGGCCCAGGTCGGATGCCTGCAGCGGGGCAAAGCGCCAGTCCTGCCGGTCCGCATCACTGCGCAGGTATTGGCCGAACATCCAGGCCAGGGTGTCACCTTCCAGCAGATGGCCGGTGGCCAGGCGCGCATGCGAGTCACTGTCCTGCTGCGCTGCCGTGCAGGGGTAGAGCAGCAACTGCAGCAAGGGCTGGGGCATGCCCGCGTCGCGTGCGGCGATGCACAGGGCCGTGGCCAGCGTGCCCCCGACGCTGTCGCCGCCAATGGCCAGGCGCTGCGCGTCCAGGCCATGGCGGCCGCCGTGCTCCAGCAGCCAGGCCAGGGCGTCCTCTGCGTCGAGGAAGGCGGTGGGAAAGCGGTGCTCTGGCGCCAGCCGGTAGTCGATGGCCAGCACATTGCAGGGCGTGCCCAGCGCCAGGCTTCGGCACAGGCTGTCATGCGAGTCGAGCCCGCCCAGCACATAGCCGCCGCCGTGAAGGAACAGCAGGCAGGGCGCGGCTGTGTGTCCAGGGGCTGCGCGGTAGAGCCGGGCACGGATACGCGCGCCGTCGCGCGTGGGCAGCTCCAGGTCCTCGGTGGGCAGATCGTCGCCCGGCAGGTCCAGCGCCAGCGTGGCGTTGTCGTAGGCGGTGCGCGCCTGCGCTGCCGTCATCTGGCTCATGCGCGGGCGGCTGGATGCCTGGGCGTTGGCGAGTTCAAGAAATGCTTGCAGGTCGGGGTGGAGAGCCATGGCGTCCTTCGGGTGTGCGGCAGACAAGGCAGGGCGGGCCGGTGCAGGGCATGGCGCCCGCGCTGCCCCTTCCCCGTGATGACGCTGGGCGGCGGAATTTGTTCATCGCCGGGACGATGAACATTTCCCGCGCTCGCACGTCTTGCAGGGAGTGGGCAGCGTGCGCCGTGCGCCGCATCCCCAGGAAAACGCCGGGCCGCGCCGGTATTGCAAGGCCATGCGCCCACGGGCGCCAGAGGAATCCCTTATGGAAAACGCCAGCCGACCGCCATCCGAGGTACTGCGCCTGCTCAGGCCCTTCCTGCCGTGGATGGCCCTGTCCGTGGTCACGGGCATTTGCGCGGGTGGGGCCACGGTGGCGCTGCTGGCGACCATCAACCAGGTGCTCAATCGTCCCGGTGGGCTGGCGGGCGGGCTGCTGCTGACCTTCATCGCCCTGTGCGCCACCGTGCTGGTGTGCCGGGCCGCGTCGGACATGTCGGGCAATTTCGTGGGGCAGCGCCTGGTGGCCCGGCTGCGCAAGGAACTGGCCAGCAAGATCCTGGCCGCGCCCATCGACGCGCTGGAGCGCTACCGCACGCACCGCCTCATGCCCGTGCTCACGCAGGACGTGGACATGATCAGCGACGTGGCCTTCGTGCTGGCCTCCAACGTGATCGCCCTGGCCATTGCGCTGGGCTGCCTGGCCTATCTGGCCCTGCTGTCGCCGCCGCTGTTTGCCATGCTGGTGGTGGCGCTGGTGCTGGGCGTCAGCCTGCAGGCGCTGGCCCAGTCGCGCGGCGTGGCGGGGTTCTGGAAGGCGCGCGATCACGAGGAAGTGCTGCACAAGGCCTACCGCGCCATCAGCGAAGGCGCCAAGGAACTGCGCATGCACCGCGCGCGCCGGGGCCGCATCTTCGACGGGCAGATCGGCGGCACGGTGGATGCCATCCGCCGCATCAACAGCCGCGCCATCAACACCTATGTGCTGGCCACGGCCTTCGGTTCCGCGCTGTTCTTTCTGTTGATCGCCCTCATCCTGGGCTGGGCCGCGCTGCGCACCACCGAGCCCGTGGTGCTCAGCGGCTTCGTGCTGGTGCTGCTGTTCCTCAAGGGCCCCATGGACCAGATCGCGGGCGCGCTGCCCAACCTGGGCCGTGCCAAGGTGGCGCTGCAGCGCATTGCCGACCTGTCGGCGCGCTTTGCCAGCCCCGAGCCGCACCTGCACCTGGACAGCCTGCCCGGCGAGGTCCGCCTGGACCACGGCCTGGAGCTGCGGGGCGTGCGCTATGCCTTCGATGCGCCCGAAGGCGGCAAGGCCTTCGAGATCGGCCCCATCGACCTGAAGCTGCGCAAGGGCGAACTGGTCTTTGTGGTGGGTGACAACGGCTCGGGCAAGACCACGCTGATCAAGCTGCTGCTGGGCCTGTATGCGCCCCAGCAGGGCGAGATCCTGCATGACGGCCAGCCCGTCACGGCACAGACGCGCGATGACTACCGCCAGCTGTTCACCACGGTGTTCTCGGACTTCTACCTGTTCGAGGACCTGGTGGCCGGTGGCGAAGAGGGCCAGGCCGCCGCGCTGCCCGAGGCCGCGCTGCCCTACCTGCAGCGGCTGGAGATCGCCCACAAGGTCAGCGTGCGCAACGGCAGCTTCAGCACCATCGACCTGTCCACCGGCCAGCGCAAGCGCCTGGCCCTGGTCCACGCCTATCTGGAGGGCCGGCCCGTGCTGGTCTTCGACGAATGGGCGGCCGACCAGGACCCGAGCTTCCGCCACCTGTTCTACACCGAGCTGCTGCCCGAGCTGCGCGCCAGGGGCCACCTGCTGGTGGTCATCTCCCATGACGATCGCTACTTCCACCTGGCCGACCGCATCGTACGCATGGAGGCCGGCCGCATGGTCCTGCCGCAAGACGGGGCGCAGCCGGTGGCGGCCAGCCCGGCCGGACTGGCCAGTCAAGGCGTGCTGGCCGACATCTGAATTCCTGCTGAATCCACGAACATGGCAAAGACAAAACTCGTCTACATCTGGTCCCTGAGAAACGCCGCCGCCGACCAGGCCGGCCAGCACATCGCCTACAAGGGCGCAACGCGCTACATGAAGTCGCCGCTCGAATACCTGGGCGAGCTGCTGGACACCAGCCCGCTGGGCGATATCTACAGCCTGGAGGCCGTGATCCACGACGACGACGAGGCCTCGCCGCGCGACCGCGAAAAGATCGGCGACTACGGCTTCAGCTACCGGCCGGGCGGCCGCTGGTTCTATCCGCCGGACCTGCGCATCCAGGGGCGCAGGGTCAATGACCTGCTCATGGCCGTGCCGTCTTCCTACCGGCGCCTGCCGCTGAACGATCCGCAGCGCGCCGTGGGCAAGCAGATGTTCGAGGCGCAGTTGCAGGACAGGCTGGTACAGCTGGGTGCCGAGCGGGTGGTGCTGGATGGCCTGCTCGTCATCCTGGACCGGCTCGTGCGGCCCGGTGCCCTGTTCCACCGCAGGATCGCCAACATCCACCCCGGCATCACGCGCCTGGAGTCACCCTATGAACGCCGGGGCGCCTGCGCCACGCTGGACGCGCTGCATGGCGCACAAGGCTACAAGGTCGTGGACTGGAAGACCATGGAACAGCGCCCGGTCCCGCCCCTTTTCAAGACCGGCGCATCCTTTCACTACGTGGACAACGGCATCGACTCCGGCGAAGTCATCGCCGACGTGCTGGGCACCGACATCGATCCCCAAGACACGATTCTTGAGCTGCGCTGGAACAACTTCCAGCACAGCCTGTTCCCTGCATTGCGCAAGGGGCTGGAGATGATGGCCAGAGCGCCTGCAGACACGCCTGCAGACACCACGGTGTGACAACGTGCGTATCTCAAAAACCGGCACGGCCCAAAGCGAGGGACACCGAGCAAGGGCCTATGCCGGCCGCGCCGCCCCGCCGCGAGGGTGTCGTCCCCCTCCCTCGCGAAGCGAGAAAGAGAGGGGGAAGCGGCGCAGCCGCTCAGGGGGTGCTTACTTCGGCGCCAGACGAATGGCCCCGTCCAGCCGGATCACCTCGCCATTGAGCATGTCGTTGTCCAGGATGTGGCGCACCAGCTTGGCATAGTCCTGGGGCGTGCCCAGGCGGCTGGGGAAGGGCACGCCGGCGGCCAGCGCATCCTGCACTTCCTGCGGCATGCCGAACAGCATGGGCGTGCCGAAGATGCCGGGGGCAATCGTCATGTTGCGGATGCCGTTGCGCGCCAGGTCGCGCGCAATGGGCAGCGTCATGCCGACCACGCCGCCCTTGGACGCCGCATAGGCCGCCTGGCCGATCTGGCCGTCGTAGGCCGCCACGCTGGCCGTGGAGATCAGCACGCCGCGCTCGCCCGTGCTCTCGGGCTCGTTGGCCGACATGGCGGCGGCGGCCAGGCGGATCATGTTGAAGCTGCCGATCAGGTTGACCGTGATGGTCTTGGAAAACAGCGCCAGGTTGTGCGCGCCGTTCTTGCCCACGGTCTTCTCGGCGGGCGCAATGCCTGCGCAGTTGACCAGGCCTGCCAGCTTGCCCAGGCTCACGGCCTTGTCCACCACGGCCTGGCCATCGGCCTCCTGGCTCACATCGCATTTGACGAAGACGCCGCCGATCTCGCGCGCCACGGCCTCGCCCTTGTCCGCCTGCATATCGGCGATCACCACCTTGCCGCCCTCGGCCGCCAGCATGCGCGCCGTGCCTTCGCCCAGCCCGGAGGCGCCGCCCGTGACGATGAATACCCGGTCCTTGATCTGCATGGAATGTCTCCTTGGTTATCTGACGTTGACGTAAACGTAACTCTCAAATTATGCATGCAGCCCCGGCCGCAGCCATGTCGCGCCCAAGAAAAAGCCCGGCAGTGCCGGGCTGGTGATGGGCGCGATGGGGGTTACTGGAACCCGGCACGGTCCAGCATTTGCTGGACCTTGGTCATGTTCTTGCCCACGGCCGTGATCGGGATGGTCTCGCTCTTGAAGGGCTTGCCGCCGGTCATTTCCTTGAGTGCGGGGTTGTCCAGTTCCACGCCCTTGGCTGCTGGCCACTCGTTGTTGCCGTTGGCAAAGTAGTTCTGGGCCGCAGGGCTGGCCAGGTACTCCAGGAACTTGACGGCGTTGTCCTTGTTCTTGGCATGGCGTGCCACGGCGCCGCCCGCGATGTTCAGGTGCGTGCCCCAGCTGGACTGGTTGGGGAAGACCACGCCGATCTTGCCGACCACGGCCTGGTCCTCGGGCTTGCCCGAGCGCATCATGCGCGCCAGGTAGTAGCTGTTGGTCACGCCGATGGTGCATTCGCCCGAGGCCACGGCCTTGATCTGGTCGGTGTCGCCACCCTTGGGCGGGCGGGCCAGGTTGGCCTTCATGCCCTGGATCCAGCCCTCTGCCTTTTGCTCGCCCATGTGTTCGACCACGGTGCCGAACAGGCTCAGGTTGTAGGGGTGCGAGCCCGAGCGGATGCACAGCTGGCCCTTGAACTTGGGGTCGGCCAGCGATTCGTAGTTCTGCACGTCGGCAGGCTGGACCTTGGCCTTGTTGTAGACGATGACGCGGGCGCGTGTGGACAGGCCGAACCAGCTGATGCCATCGGCCGTGGGCTGGGCGCGCAGGTTGGAGGGAATGGCGTCTTCCAGCAGCTTGGAGTGGATGGGCTGGAACAGGCCATCCACCTCGCCGCGGTACAGGCGCGCGGCATCGACCAGCAGGATCACGTCGGCCGGCGAGGCCTGGCCCTCGGCCTTCAGGCGCGCAATGATGCCGGCGTCGTCGCCGTCCACGCGGTTGATCTTGATGCCGGTGGCCTTGGTGAAGCCGTTGTACAGCTCCTCGTCCGTGGAGTAGTGGCGCGCGGAGTAGAGGTTGACGACCTGGGAGTCGGCAATGGCTGTGCCGGCAGCCACCAGGGCGCAAGCGGCAAACAGGGCTTTCAGGGATTTCGACATGAAGACAGGCCTCTCTTTGTTGGCAAAGTGCGATGATAGGCCAGACGCGAATTGTTCTTAATAAAGGGAAGAGGCTTCCAAAGGTTTTCTCGCCCCAGGGCCTTTGTGCGTTGCAGGGTGCGGTGCTCAGTGCGGCGAGGATGCCGGACGCATCAGCGCAATGATGTCGCGCAGGTCCGTCTGGTCCTGCAACTGGCGCAGCGCCTGCCGCAGTTTCTCGGCCCGTGCACTCGGTACCGGCGGCAGTGCATGCGCGCAGCAGGCGTGGAATTTCGCATCCTGCTCGGCTTCGTTGAGCGGCAATGCGGGGCTGCCAGGAAGATCGGGCATGTCCAGTGACAGCACGCGCCCATTGCAAAGCCGCAACTCCACGCGCTGCGGTGTCATTGCATTGGGGTCGGGGTTGCCGTCGTCGAGCACCTGCACGCGTGAGGCCAGCTCCAGCCTGCGCGGGTCGGACAGCATGGCGGCGTCGAAGTCGTCCAGGCCTACGTGGCCTTGCAGCGCGGCCGTGGCCACCGCGTAGCCCATGCACAGTCTTGCGCTGGCCGAGTCCATGCCGGCGTGCGCCGGCCGGCCTACCAGGCGCACGATGAGTGCAGAGGCATGTACGCATACGCTTGCGATGTCCTGCGCATGCAATCCGTGCTCGCGCATCAATTGCAGTACGGCGCCTATGCCGCTGTGCGTGGCGCGGCCTGTGGGGTAGGGCTTGTGGCTCATGCGCTCGATCTGGAACACATGACCCACGTCGGCAGCCACTTCGTGCCAGCGGGCCTGGCCGGCGTCGAACAGCGCGAAATAGCCAAACGGCCCTTCGAGAATGTCACGCGGCCCAGGAAAACCCGCTTGTGCGAGTTCGAAGGCTGTGACTGCGGCACGCGCGTTCAGTCCTACCTGCAGTCCTACGGCCGGCGATCCCTCGGCATGCGCCTGCATGGTGCCCGACAGATGGCTGTAGGCCAGGCCCAGCGCATCACGCGTGGTGGTCTCGTCCAGACTCGCCAGCTTGCACAGTGCGGCCGTGGCGCCCAGCCCGCCGCACATGGCGGGCCGGAAAAAGCGCATGGGCGCGCGCTGCGCCAGCGCCACATGGATGGCGAAGTCCAGGCCAGCGGCCACCGCCTCTATGAGTTGGCGGCCGTCGATTGCGCCCTCGCGCTCGGCGTAGCCCAGCGTCGCAGGCGCGATGCAGGCGAATGCATGGACCACGGCGCGGTCATGGATGGCATCGAATTCCTGATTGAAGACCTGGTAGGCGTTGAGCATCACCGCACTGGCCAGCGGCAGTCGCTCGCCGCTGGCCCACACCGTGGCCTCTTGTCCCTGGCCCAGGGCCGCTGCCGCCCGGTGCAGCGCGGCCATGCGCGGATGGCGTGAGCCTGACAGCCCCACGCCGACGGCATCGAGCAAAAATGCCTTGGCGGCGTTCACGGCAGGCGCGGGCAGGTCCTCATAGCGCAGGTGCTGTACGTGCGCGACCAGTGTGTCGATTGCATTCATGCAGCACCTCGGTCATGCGTGCAGGTGGGTGGCGGGCACTGCTGCGCATACCAGGCATGCAGGGTGGTGCCTGTCACGAAGCGGGTCATCGGATGCTGCTGTAGCCGATCCAGTATGGACTCGAAATCGGGCAGGCGATGGGGGACTCCCATCAGATGAGGGTGCAGGCCCAGCGTCAGCACGCGCGGTGAGCCATGCTCGCGCACCTCGTTCTCGAAAACCTGCAGCGTGCTTTCCAGGCGGCGCCCGAACTCGCCCGTGGCGTGCTTTTCCACGGCGTGAATGACCGAATCGTTGAGTTCCAGCGCGTATGGAAGCGCCAGCAACTGACCGCTGGAGGTCTGCATCCAGTTGGGCAGATCGTCCAGGCACCAGTCGAATACATGGTCTATGCCGGCCTGGGCCAGCAGGTCGGGCGTTTGCAGCGTTTCTCGCAGGCCCGGCGACAGCCATCCGCGGGGCCGGATTCCGCAAAAGCGTTCTATGCGGTCCAGTGCGCTGGAAATGGCCCCGGCTTGGTCCGAACCACCATCGTGCGACAGCGCGCGCTGGTGCATGCCATGTCCGATGATTTCCCAGCCTGCGTCCAGCAATGCCTGAGCGGCCTGGGGATAGGCGTCGATGACGGTGGCGTTGAGGCTGGCCGAGGCAACAAGGCCGCGGCTGCGAATGGCCGCCATCATGCGAGGCAGGCCGCAGCGCAGACCGTATTCGGCCCAACTGAAGTTGGGAACGTCGGGCAGATTCTCTCGGCCGTGGGGCGGCGTGAGTATGGTGCGCGGCATGGGCTGGTCAAAGGGCCAGTGCTCCACATTGATGACCAGGTGGACCAGGATATGTCGGCCGTCCAATCCGCGCAGCGCTGGCCTGCGGCTGGATAGCTGAAACGGGATGCGGGGATTGTTCATCATGGGTGCGGTCATCGGCCTGTGAATGAAGGGGCGCGCTTTTCCGCAAAGGCGCGGCGGCCTTCTGCATAGTCCGCGCTGTCGAAGCATTGGCGTATCAGTGCCTCTGTGGCCACGGCCTGTGCACTGCTGCCTGGCTGGCGCGAGGCCAGTATGGCTGCTTTCGCGGCGCGCAACGTCAGCGGCGCGTTTGCTGCGATGGTCTCGAGGCGCGTGCGTGACATGGCTGCAAAGTCTTCCAAAGCAAAGCACTCCTGCACCAGTCCCCTGGCCAGGGCCTGGAATGCGTCCAGCGTGCGTGCCGTGTAGAACAGTTCGAAGGCTGATGCCATGCCTGTCACCTCGACGAGACGGCGCATGTCGGCCAAGCCGTAACCCAGGCCGAGCCGTGCGGCCGGCATGCGCAAGCGCGCGCTTGCGCTGGCATAGCGCAGGTCGCAAGCCAGTGCCAGGCCAATACCCCCGCCCATGCAGGCGCCCTGGATCAGCGCCACGGTCGGGGCGGGAAACCCTGCCAGCGCCTGCTGTGCCTCAGAGACTGCCTGGTTGTAGCGCAGCACAGCCTCGGCGCCATCGCGAACCTGATCGAACTCTGCGATATCAGCGCCCGAGACAAAGGCCTGGCTGCCTGTGCCCTGCAGTGCCAGCACACGAAGGCCATCGGCCTCGCGCAATTGGTACAGCGCCTGCGCCAGCTGCTGCCACATGGCCAGCGTCATTGCATTGCGCCGTTCGGGGTGGCAGATCGTCAAGGTGGCGATGCCGTCGGTCAACGCCTGCTGGATATGGCCGCCGCTCATACCACCCCCTCGCTGCGCATGCGCTGCACATCGGCGGTGCCATAGCCGATCTCGGCCAGCACTTCCTGTGTGTGCTCGCCCCAGCCAGGCGCGGGACGCGCAATGCCGGCAGGCGTGCGCTCCAGGGTGACGGGCTGGGAGATGAGCCGGTAGCTGCTGCCATCGTCGCCGGGGACGGCCTGCGCCACACCCAGATGTCGCACCTGGGGGTCGTCGAACACCTCAGGCATGGAATAGACCGGACCTGCGGGAACACCTGCGTCATTGAGCAGCTTCACCCAGTGGGCTACGTCGCGTTCCCGAAAGCGCCTGGCCAGGGCCTCGTTCAGCGCAGTGCGGTGGCGCACGCGCAGTTTTTCCGACGCGTAGCGCGGGTCCTGCAGCCACGCGGCCTCGCCCAGACAGTCACACAGACGCTTCCAATTGCCCTCTCCCGAGGCTCCCAGGTTGAAGGCGCCATCGCGCGCATTGAACAGGCCCATGGGGCTGCTTGTGGGATGGTCATTGCCCACTTGCACCGGCAGGTCGCCTTCGTTGAGGTAGCGCGCGGCCTGGAAGTCCATCAGCGCTATCTGCGTGTGCAGCAGCGAGCTGTGAATCCACTGACCCAGGCCCGAATGCTCGCGCTCCAGCAAAGCCAGCAGGATACCGACGGCGGCATAGATTCCGGTGCCGCAATCGGCCACGGCCAGACCTGCACGCAGCGGTCCGCCACCAGAAAAGCCGGTGACCGACATGAGCCCACCCATGCCCTGAATGATCTGGTCGAAGCCGGGCCTGCCTGCATAGGGACCGTTCTGGCCGAAGCCCGAAATGCTGGCCAGGATGACGCGGGGGTTGATGGCGCTCAGCTTTTCGTAGGACAGACCCAGCCTGTCCTTGACATCGGGCCGCCAGTTCTCGACCACCACGTCGGCGTCGACCACGAGCTTGCGAAATACCTCCAAGCCCTCGGGCGTCTTGAGATTGAGTGTCAGCGACCGCTTGTTGCGGTTCAGGTTCTGGAAGTCTCCCCCCTGGCGGTCGGCGGCAAACATGGCCTCATTGGGATCGATGCCTGCCGGTGGCTCGATCCGTATCACATCGGCGCCGAAGTCGGCAAGGATGCGCACGCAGGTCGGGCCGGCCCGCACGCGTGACAGGTCAAGCACTCGCAGATGCGCAAGGGCGGGGGATGCGTTGATTTGAGGCATGTTGTCTCCCGGTATCAAGGGTGCACAAAGTGATGGAAGGGCAAGGCAAACTCGTGGGCAAAGGCCAGCAGCAGGCTTTCGCTGCCGGGTGCTCCCACGATCTGGACACTGACCGGACGGCCCCGGCCGTCCTTGCCCACGGGCATGACCAGCGCTGGCAGCCCCAGGTAGTTGATATAGGCGTGGTGGCGGTGCATTGCCGCCAGCGCGCGAGGGTCGAAGCCGGGGCAGGAGGTTGTGACGGTCTCGCGGTCGGGCACGCCTTTTGGCAGGCAGGGCGTCAGCAAAAGGTCGATGCCGTCCAGGCAGGTGGTCATGAAGGCATGGCTCTGTGCCGGTATCTGATGCAAGGCATGGCGATACCAGCCATTTGGCATGGCCCAGCCCGGCAGGGCGATGGCCCTTGTGGCCGGAGCCAGGGTGTCAAGCTCTGTGCGCACAGCGGCCTCCAGTGAAATGGCTGCCTCGGCATGCAGGACGATCTGGGCCAGCCGGTTCAGCCGGCCCAGGTCAGGCGCCGGGCGGCTTTGGATCTGCACGCTGGCGTGCAGGCTCTTTTCGAAGAGGGTCAGCGCAGCCGCCACGCCGGCATCCTCGTGGGTTGTGCGCATTGCGTTGCCGATGCGCCAGCGCGGTGGGGGCTCCGGCGTGTCAGGCCGCGTCGGCAGCATGGCTGTGAAGATGCGGGCCGCATCGGCTGCGCTGCGCGCGATCACCCCGACGGTATCCAGAGTGGGAGCCAATGGCGCCACGCCATCGGAGGGCAGCAGGCCGCGCGTAGGCTTCAGGCCGATCAGGGCGCAGGTTGCCGCCGGCATGCGCACTGAGCCCGCCGTGTCGGTGCCCAGCGAAGCCGCGCAAAGACCCGCAGCCACGGCCACGGCCGATCCGCTGGACGAGCCGCCGACGGCAGCCTGGGCGTCAAGAGGGTTGAGCAGCCGTGGTGAATGGAGGCTCTCTGCCGTGGCGCCGCATGCAAATTCCGCCATGGTGAGCGCGCCCAGGTGCAGTGCGCCCTGCGCCTTCAGCCGTTGCAAGACGGTGGCGGCCGGCCGGATCTGCCCCGTTGTGCGAGGCCGGCCCAGACCTGGCACGTGCAGGCCCGTGTCGAAGACGTCCTTGTGTGCCAGTGGCACGCCGGAGAGCAGGCCGCCGGGTTGGGGCGACGGTGCGGCAAAGATGTGCTCCGCGCAGTGCCACTGCGCGTTGCGGCGCCTGAATTCGGTGGCCAGTGCTGCCGCATGACTGTCATGTGCCGAGGGAGGCAGCAGGGCGAAGCGCCGGAGCATTTCGTCCACTGAAGGAAGCGTCTCGAACTCAGCCATGGCCGGGCTCCGTGCACTCCAGTTCGTTCGCCACGGCGCTCAATCGGGCCAGTGTTTGGGCAATGGCCTGAAGGTCCTGCGGTGGCAAAGCCAGGCCCCGCAGTCGGCAGGCCAGCGCAGCCCAGGCCAGCCAATCATGTGAGCAGTCTTCGTGCATGGTGCTTGTCTCCTGCTACGCTTGTGCATTGATCTAATTTTGAGTGTCATAAATATATTTATGAAAGTCAAGGAAATAAAATCAGGCCGCGATCCGTTCTGTTTTTGCGAAGGGGAGGCTTGCCATGAAGGCTGCTGAGCGCATCCGCCTTTCCATTGAGGAATCCATACGCGACGGCAGCCTGCTGCCCGGGGATGCGGTGGATGAACAGGCGCTGATGCAGACCTATGACGTGTCACGCACACCCGTACGCGAGGCTCTGCTGCAGTTGCAGGCCCAGGGCCTGGTGGTCAATCTGCCGCGCGCCGGCATGGTGGTGGCCAAGATGGATGTGGGCCAACTGCTGGCCATGTGGGAGTTGCTGGCGGAGCTGGAGGGCATAGGCGCAAGGCTGGCCTGCGAGCGCATGACACCAGCAGAGCGCGAGGAGCTGGCCGCCATCCATGAACGCGCGTCAGCCGTGGCGCGTCGAGAGGACGCACAAGCCTGGCAGGAGCACAACCGGCGCTTCCACGAGGCGCTGTACCAGGGGGCGCGCAATCCCTATCTTCGGCAGGAGATCCTGCGTATGCGTTCACGCACCGGTGCCTACAGACGCCATGCATTTTCGGCCTTTGGCCAGACGGCCCTGTCCTGGGCTCAGCATGGAGAAATGGTCGAAGCAGTCCAGGCGCAGGATGCTTCGCGGGCGGCCTCCCTGATGACCCGGCACATGAGTCCTGGCCAGGGCTCGGCCAGTTTCGCGTCGTTCATCGCGGCCCTGCCCAAGCACCTGCTGGCTTGAGCGCACGAGGGCGCAGGCAGGACATCTGCGGGAAGTCCCGGGGTATATAAGTTATTTGCGCGATCAAAAATATATTTATAGAAATCAAAAAAATTTGATCGTGCATCCTGACCTCGCTGTTTCGAGGGGGATGTCTTGTGCAGGCATACCTACCAAGGAACCACCCATCATGGACGCTCTTTCCCCGCAGTTGCCTTTGCCCCAGGCGCTGGTCCAAGCGCCGGCTTTCGATTCGGACGCCGTGCATCGCAAGGTTGCATGGCGGCTGATCCCCTTTCTTGTCTTCCTGTTTCTGTTGGCCTGGATAGACCGTGTCAATGTCGGCTTTGCCAAGCTGCAGATGCTGCAGGACCTGCGATTCAGTGAGGCTGTCTACGGACTGGGCGCAGGCATCTTCTTCATCGGCTACTTTCTCTTCGAGGTCCCCAGCAATCTGTTGCTGCAGCGCATAGGTGCGCGCAAGACGCTGGCGCGCATCACCATCCTGTGGGGGCTGGCGTCCATGGGCATGGCTTTTGTGACCACGCCCGAGGCCTTTTATGCGCTGCGCTTCCTGCTCGGTGTGTTCGAGGCGGGGTTTTTCCCGGGCGTCATGCTTTACCTGACCTACTGGATTCCGGCTGCCAGGCGAGGCCGCATCAACGGATGGTTCATGACTTCCTTCGGCATCGCGGGCGTGGTGGGCGGGCCCATCGCTGGGCTCATCATGAGTGGAATGGAGGCAGTGGCCCCTCTGCGAAACTGGCAGTGGCTGTTCGTCCTGGAAGGCATTCCCTCGGTGATCGCTGGCTTGGTGGTCCTGGCATGGCTGCCCGACAGGCCCTGCCAGGCTCACTGGCTGTCCGAGGCAGAGAAAAGCGCGTTGGAAATGCAACTCGACGCCGAGCGGCAGGGTGCGGGCAAGCATGCAAGCTTCATGCAGGCACTGCGTCTGCCCGCGCTGTGGCTGTGCACGGCGGCGTACTTCTGCATCGTGGGCGGCAATGCCACGCTGGCCTTCTGGATGCCTTCGCTGGTGCGTGAGCTGGGTGTGCACAGTGCGTTGCACATCGGCCTGCTGTCGGCGATTCCGTTCATGCTTGGCACGGCGGCCATGGTGATCAACGGGGCACATTCCGACGCCACCCGCGAGCGCCGTCTGCATTGTGCGGGTGCCACCTTGGTCGGTGCTGTCGGGCTTGCGCTGACTGGCGCCACCATGGGCAACCCGGTGCTGGCCATGGTGGCCTTGAGCATTGCTGCCATTGGTGTTCTGGGCGCCTTCCCGGTGTTCTGGGCCATGCCAGCTTCGTTTCTGACCGGCACAGCGGCTGCTGCGGGCATTGCCTTCATCAATTCGGTAGGCAATCTCGCAGGCTTTGCCACGCCGTTCATGATGGGCTGGGCCAAGCAGTGGACCGGTGGTGTCGGCGCGGGCCTTTATGGAGTGGCCGCAATGCAGCTGGCCGCATCGGCCATTGTGGCTTTGGCCATGCGCAGGCTCAAACCATGAACAGGCCATGGCAGGCGAAAAAAAACCCAGTCCAAGGACTGGGTTTTGAAAGGATCCAGAAACGGGGGTTTCGAGAGGATCCAAGGAGACAACTGGTCAGGTCTTGCGACCCGGGATGCATGCAATTATGAGGGTAATCACTGATTCTTGCACGCAGTCCTGTTGTAAGACGGCGTGATCAACGCTTGCGGGTCTGGGCCGACTGGACGGCTTCGCTGGCGGTGTTGGTCACGGCCGTGAAGTTGGCTTCCGCCAGGTCCGAAGCCTGCTTGACGGCCTTTTGCACCGACTCGAAGGCATTGTTGGCAGCCGACACGGCGCTCTTCATCACGGCCACGGCGGTTTCGGAACCTGCGGGTGCGTTCTTGGCGGTGGTGTCCACCAGGGCGCTGAAGTTCTTCTGCAGATCGGACGCCTGGCTTTCGAAGGCCTTGGCCAGCTCGGCACCGGTGCCGCTGGCGATGTCGTACAGGTGGCGGCTGTAGGCAGCGGTCTTTTCAGCCAGGGGCTGGAACAGGTTGGCCTGCAGCGACAGCAGCTCCTGCGCATCCTTCACGCTCAGGACGGCCTGGGTGTGCTGGGCGGCTTCGTTCAGTGCGGCGCGCGAGGCGGTCACATTCAGTTCCACCAGCTTTTCAACGCCTTCGAAGGCCTTGCTCGTCAGGCCGAACAGGGTTTCCAGGTTGGCCTTTTGTGCGCTCAGGATTTGGTCAGGGGTCAAGCTCATGTCAGTCTCCAGAAAAACGGACCACAGGGGTCTCGGGTTACGGGGAATTGCCTGCGCTGACCTGACTGAGTGTCATGTTGCAGTGCAGCATGGGTCTTATTGTAGGGATTGCAAAAAAGGAATCAAGTACCTGATGCTGCGGTGCAGCAAAAAAATCGGCAAAGCTGTGGGTTTTTTGTAAGTCTTTGATTTTGAATTGATTTTATGTCGGTTTGACGACATTTTTCGGTTTGCATGCTTACTCGCTTGGCGAGTGATTGGCAGCAGTGCGCGTCGTGATGGCGACAGGGGCTGGGGACAGGGCGCATTCGGCCGGCGGCACAATGGCCGCCATGAATGAATCGCCCCCGAGCCGCCCCGCGCCGCAGCCCCGTTCGGCCTATGCGGCATTCCGACGCATCAGCACGCGCTGGTCGGACAACGACGTCTACGGGCACGTCAACAACGTCGTCTATTACAGCTGGTTCGATACGGCGGTGAATGCCCATCTGATCGAGCAGGGCGCGCTGGATATCCACGCGGGCGAGACGATAGGCCTGGTCATAGAGACGCAATGCAATTACTTTGCGCCGCTGGCCTTCCCGCAGGAGGTGGAGGCCGGTATCCGGGTGGCCCGCATCGGTGGCTCCAGCGTGCGCTACGAGGTGGGGCTGTTCGCGCAGGGCGAGCCATTGACGGCGGCGGCCGGGCATTTCGTGCATGTCTATGTGGACCGGCATACGCGCCGGCCTGCCCAGATTCCGCAGGCGCTGCGACAGGTGCTGGAGCCGCTGCTGCGCGGTTGATGGCGTTCGGGGCGCATGCAAGGCGCCCGCTCGCAGCGCGGCAGCGTGTGTATGGCCTACACTCGAAAGCTGTCTGCCATCTGACCGCTGGGGCGCTTACCGCCCGGCTCTGTCCATGATCATCACCAGCCTGCTCGATACCGACCTGTACAAATTCACGATGATGCAGGTGGTGCTGCACCAGTTTCCCGGAGCACAGGTCGAGTACCGCTTCAAGTGCCGCAACCCCGGCGTGCAGCTCGCACCCTATGTGAACGAGATCCGCTCCGAGATCCGCTCGCTGTGCAGCCTGCGTTTCCAGGACGCGGAGCTGGCCTATCTGAGCTCGCTGCGCTTCATCAAGAGCGACTTCGTCGATTTCCTGGGCCTGTTCCACCTCAACGAGAAATGCATCACGGTGCAGGCGCTGCCCAATGGCGAGATCGACATCACCATCCGCGGGCCCTGGCTGCACACCATCCTGTTCGAGATTCCCGTGCTGGCCATCGTCAACGAGGTGTACTTCCGCAACACCCAGCCGGTGCCCGATTTTCCCGAGGGCCGGCGCCGTCTCGACGCCAAGATTGCGCTGCTGCAGCAGCCCGGCCTGGAGCAGCTCAAGATTGCCGACTACGGCACGCGCCGTCGCTTTTCGCGGGCCTGGCATGAAGAGGTGCTGCGCGTGCTGTGCGCACGCCTGGGCCGGCCCGGCGCATCCGCGGAGTCCGAAGGCCAGTTCGCCGGCACCAGCAATGTGCTGTACGCCATGAAGCTGGGCGTGCGACCCCTGGGCACGCTGGCGCATGAATACCTGCAGGCCTGCCAGTCCCTGGGCCCGCGCCTGCGCGACAGCCAGATCTTCGGCTTCGAATCCTGGGCGCGCGAATACCGGGGCGACCTGGGCATTGCGCTGTCGGACGTCTACGGCATGTCGGCCTTCCTGCGCGATTTCGACCTGTACTTCTGCAAGCTCTTCGACGGTGCGCGCCACGACAGCGGCGACCCGTTCGAGTGGGGCGAGCGGCTGCTGGCCCACTACCGTGCCAACCGCATCGATCCGCTGACCAAGACGCTGATCTTCAGCGACGGCCTGACGGTGCCGCGCACCATCGAGCTGTTCCAGCGCTTCCATGGCCGCTGCCAGCTGGCCTTCGGCATAGGCACCAACCTGACCAACGACCTGGGCGACGCGCCCGACCATGTGCCGCTGCAGATCGTCATCAAGATGACCCGCTGCAACGGCCAGCCCGTGGCCAAGCTCTCGGACACGCCGGGCAAGAGCATGTGCGATGACGAGAAGTACCTGGCCTACCTGCGCCAGGTGTTCGAGATTGCGCCGCCTGCGGCGCAGGCTTGATTGCGGCACCACCTGCCGCCAGGAGGGGACAGTGAATAGAGAACAAAGAGGAGACGGGACCATGAAGGCATTGCGCGGATTGCTGGCGCTGCTGGCCACCTGCGCGCCATCCTGGGCCCTGGCCGCCGATATCGACGGCGGCCAGCTTTCGGTACTTTGGGGCGTGCCGTTTGCGGGCATGCTGTTGTCCATCGCCCTGGTGCCGCTGGCGGCGCCCCACTTCTGGCACCGGCATTTCGGCAAGGTGACGGCCGCCTGGGCGCTGGTCTTTCTGCTGCCCTTCGCGGCGGTGTTCGGCGTGGGCGCGGCCATGGCCAACCTGGTGCATGCCCTGCTGGCCGAATACCTGCCGTTCGTGATCCTGCTGACGGCGCTGTACACGGTGTCGGGCGGCATCTATGTGCGCGGCAATCTCAAGGGATCGCCGGGGCTGAACACGGCCATCCTGGCGATCGGCGCCGTGCTGGCCAGCTTCATGGGGACCACGGGCGCCTCGATGCTGCTGATCCGGCCGCTGCTGCGCGCCAACGACAACCGCAGGCACCAGGTGCATGTGGTGGTGTTCTTCATCTTCATCGTCTCCAATGCCGGCGGCTCGCTGACGCCGCTGGGCGATCCACCGCTGTTCCTGGGCTTTCTCAAGGGGGTGGATTTCTTCTGGACGGTACGCCACATCTTCACCGAGACGCTGTTCCTGGTGGGCGCGCTGCTGGCGCTGTTCTACGCAATCGATGCCTGGCTGCTGCGCAAGGCCGGCGAAGCGGATCTGCCCGATCCCACGCCCAGCGTCGATGCCTTGGGCCGCGCCAGCCGCCTGGGCTTTGATGGCGGCGTGAACTTCGTGCTGCTGCTGGCCGTGGTGGCACTGGTGCTGATGAGCGGCCTGTGGCGTACCGATGCCGGCCTGGTGCTGGCCGGCACGCATGTGGGCCTGCCGGGTCTGGTGCGCGATGCGGGCCTCGTCGCAGTGACTGTGCTGTCCCTCAGGCTCACGCCGCGCAGCGTGCACCAGGCCAACGAATTCGGCTGGGGGCCGATGCAGGAAGTGGCCAAGCTGTTCGCGGGCATCTTCCTGACCATCATTCCCGTGATCGCCATGCTCAAGGCGGGCACGGGCGGGCCGTTCGGCGCCATCGTGGGCGCCGTCACGCGCGCCGACGGCACGCCCGATCCGCTGATGTACTTCTGGGCCACGGGCCTGCTGTCCTCCTTCCTCGACAACGCGCCGACCTACCTGGTGTTCTTCAACACCGCAGGGGGCGACGCCGCGCAGCTGATGACCACGATGGCCTCCACGCTGGCGGCCATCTCCGCGGGCGCGGTGTTCATGGGTGCCAACACCTATATCGGCAACGCGCCCAACCTGATGGTCAAGGCCATTGCCGAGGAGCGCGGCGTGAAGATGCCCAGCTTCTTCGGCTACATGGCCTGGTCGCTAGGCATTCTGGTGCCGCTGTTCGTATTGATGAGCTTCATCTGGTTCCGCTGAAGAACCGCCTCCCGCCAAGACAAGGAAAGAGACAGACATGGCAAGCAAACCCCGCATCCTGATCGCCCGCGCCATCCCGCCCGAAGTGGTGCGCAAGCTGGAGCAGCACTTCGAGGTCGAGTCCAACCAGGATGACGTGGTCTGGAGCCCGCAGGAACTGGCCCGGCATCTGCAGGACAAGGATGGCGTGCTGACCACGGGCTCGCAGACCATCGATGCGGCGCTGCTGGCCGCCTGCCCGCGCCTGAAGGTGGTGGCCAACATGGCCGTGGGCTACAACAACTTCGACGTGCCTGCGATGACGGCTGCAGGTGTGCAGGGCACGAATGCCCCCGACGTGCTGACCGAGACCACGGCCGACTTCGGCTTCGCTCTGCTCATGGCCACGGCCCGCCGCGTGACAGAGAGCGAGCACTACCTGCGCGCCGGAAAGTGGAACTCCTGGCGCTACGACCTGTTTGCGGGCTCGGAAGTGCACGGCAGCACGCTGGGCATCATCGGCATGGGCCGCATCGGCCAGGGCATCGCCAAACGCGGGGCGCATGGCTTCGGCATGAAGGTGGTCTATCACAACCGCTCGCGCCTGTCGCCCGAGCTGGAAGCCGAATGCAAGGCCGGCTACGTGGGCAAGGATGAACTGCTGGCCATGGCCGACCATGTGGTGCTGGTGCTGCCCTACACCAAGGAAAACCACCACACCATAGGCGCGGCCGAGATCGCCCGGATGAAGCCCACGGCCACGCTGATCAACATCGCGCGCGGCGGCATCGTCGATGACGCGGCGCTGGCCAGGGCACTGCGCGACAGGACCATTGCTGCAGCAGGCCTGGACGTGTTCGAGGGCGAGCCCTCGGTCCATCCGGATCTGCTGACCGTGCCCAACGTGGTGCTGACCCCGCACATCGCCAGCGCCACCATGGGCACGCGCAGCGCCATGGCCGAGCTGGCGGCCGACAACCTGATCGACTTCCTGTCCGGCAAGGGCCCGCGCACGCCCGTGAACCAGCCCGAAGCGGCGGCCGCCGGCGCGCGCGCCAAGGCCTGAACACCGTGTTGTGACAATCGCGGGAAGGCTGGCCCTGGCCGCTTCCCGCTGCATGGAGCGCAAGCAAAATCTTGACCCAGATATCCGGAGTGTGGTGGGCGGCCTGGGCCGTGCTGCTGTTGGGGCAGGCGGCCGTGATCTGGCTGCTGTGGAGGCGCTCGGCGCAGCGCGAGGACGGGGTGGCGCCCCAGCAGGTGCTGCAGGCGCTGCAGATGCTGGACGTGCGGCTGCAGCAGCTCGAGCGCGGTGCCCAGGCCACGCAGATGGCCGTGGCCAAGAGCGATGGCGGGCTGGACCGCGTCTCGCAGCAGCTGCAGGCCCATCTGGCCCAGGCCCAGCTCGATGCCCAGGCGGCGCGGCGCGAGCAGGGCGAGGCGCTGGCAGCCTTTCGAATGGAACTGGGCCGGCTCACCGTGCGGCTGGCCGCCGACAGCGCCCAGGCCCGCGAGGCCCAGGGCGAAAGCACGCAGCGCTTCAACGCCCATGTGCAGGAGCGCTTCGAGGCGCTGGCGCAGACCACGCGCAGCACGCTGGACTCCCTCAAGAACGACATCCAGCAGCAGCTGGGCGGGCTGGCGCAATCCAGCCAGGTCCATGCCGAGCAGCTGCGCGGCACGCTCAACGAGCGGCTGGCCACCATCCAGTCGGACAACGCGGCGCGCCTGGAAGAGATGCGGCGCACGGTGGACGAGAAGCTGCATGCCACGCTGGAGCAGCGCCTGGGCGAATCGTTCAAGCTGGTCAGCGACCGGCTGGAGCAGGTGCACAAGGGCCTGGGCGAGATGCAGACGCTGGCCGGCAGCGTGGGCGATCTCAAGCGCGTGATGACCAATGTGAAGACGCGCGGCACCTGGGGCGAACTGCAGCTGGGCGCCATCATCGAGAACGTGCTCACGCCCGAGCAGTACGCGCGCAACGTCAAGACCGTGCCCGGCAGCGACGACATGGTGGAGTTCGCCATCCGCCTGCCCGGACGCAGCGACGAGGCTCCGGTCTGGCTGCCCATCGACGCCAAGTACCCGGTGGAGCAGTACCAGCGCCTGCTCGACGCCCAGGATGCGGCGGACAAGGCGGCCATTGCCGCGGCAGGCAATGCCTTCGAGGCATCGATCAAGTTCGAGGCGCGCAAGATCCACGGCAAGTACGTGAGCCCGCCGCACACCACGGACTTTGCCGTGCTCTACCTGCCCACCGAAGGCCTGTTTGCCGAGGTCATGCGCCGCCCCGGCCTGGTCGAGGCCGTGCAAAACGGCTGCCGCGTGATGGTCACCGGCCCGGCCAACCTGGCCGCCATGCTCAGCAGCCTGCAGATGGGCTTCAAGACGCTGGCCATCGAAAAGCGCTCGTCCGAGGTCTGGGCGGTGCTCGGTCAGGTCAAGACCGAGTTCGCCAAGTTCGGCGAAGTGGTGGATGCCACGCGCAAGTCCATAGACGCGGCGGCCAAGCGCTTCGAGCAGGTGGGCGTGCGCACGCGCGCCATCCAGCGCCAGCTGCGCGACGTGCAGGAGTTGCCCGCGCCGACCTCTAGTGCAGCGCGGCCCGGCCTGCCGGATGACAAGGACGCAGCGGCCGGAATGGAGCCGGGATCGGAGCAGGATTGAGATGAACCTGGCCCTGTTCAAGGTCATCATGGCGCAGGTCAGCGTGCATGCCACCATGGCCGGCATGCGGCTGGCAGCGCCCTTGCTGGCGCTGCAGCAGGGCTATAGCGCGGCGGCCGTGGGCATCTTGCTGGCGCTGTTCGCGCTGACCCAGGTGTTCCTGGCGCTGCCGGCCGGGCGCTTCGCGGACAAGCATGGTTTTCGAAAGCCGTTTTTCCTGTCCATGCTGGCGGCCAGCGGGGGCTGCGCGCTGGCGCTGGCATTGCCGCTGTATCCGGTGCTATGCCTTGCGGCGTTGTTGACGGGCGGAGCCAGCGGCGCCGTGGTGATTGCCGTGCAGCGCCATGCGGGCCGTGTCACCCACGATGCGGTGGCGCTCAAGAAGGTGTTCAGCTGGTTGGCCATAGGCCCGGCCATCTCCAACTTCATCGGGCCCTTCAGCACCGGGCTGCTGATCGATCACGCGAATTTTGGCGGCGAGGGCAGCACCATGGGCTACCGCGTCGCCTTCGGCCTGCTGGCCCTGGTGCCCGTGCTGGCCTGGAGCTGGGTGCGCCACACGCAGGAGCTGCCGCCCGTGCGCGCGCCCATCGGCGGTCCCAAGCAGCATGCCTGGGACCTGTTGCGCGACCGCAATTTCCGCAACCTGCTGCTGGTCAACTGGCTGCAGTCCGCATGCTGGGACGTGCACACCTTCGTGCTGCCGCTGCTGGGCCATGAGAAGGGCCTGAGCGCCTCGGTCATCGGCACGCTGCTGGGCATTTTTGCCGTGGCGGCCGCCGCCATCCGCCTGGCCATGCCGCTGGTGGCCGAGCGCTTGCGCGAAGGCGCCGTGATCTCCGGTGCCATGGCCATCACCGCCTTCGTCTTTGCGCTGTACCCCTTCATGGACTCGGCGCTGACCATGGGCATGTGTTCGGTGATGCTGGGTTTTTCACTGGGATCTGTGCAGCCCATGGTCATGAGCATGCTGCACCAGATCACGCCCGAGCACCGCCATGGCGAGGCACTGGGCCTGCGGCTCATGGCCATCAATGCCTCCAGCGTAGCCATGCCCGTGCTGTTCGGCTCGGCGGGGGCATTGATCGGCGTGTCTGCGCTGTTCTGGGTGGTGGGCGCGGCCGTGGCCTCGGGCATCCGCACGGCCTGGTTCATGGGGCTGACGCCGCGCAAGCCGGAATGAAAAAAAGCGACCTGCGCCTTGGTGCGCAGATCGCCTTGCGATGCGGTGGCGGCCTGCCGGCCGCTGCGGCTTACCAGCCGCCAGCGTGGAACTGCTTGATCAGCGCCCAGGCCTCGACCGGATCATCGGTATAGCGGAACAGCTGCAGGTCCTTGGGCGAGATCGTGCCTTCCTCGATCATCAGGTCGATGTTGAGCAGGCGCTTCCAGAACTCGGTGCCGAACAGGATCACGGGCACCGAATGCGTCTTGCCGGTCTGCATCAGGGTCAGCACCTCGAACAGCTCGTCCAGCGTGCCGAAGCCGCCGGGGAAGGCCACCAGGGCCTTGGCGCGCATCATGAAATGCATCTTGCGCAGGGCGAAGTAGTGGAACTTGAAGCTCAGGTCCGGCGAGATGAAGCGGTTGCCGTTTTGCTCGTGCGGCAGCTCGATGTTCAGGCCGATGCTGGGCGCGCCCACGTCATGGGCGCCTCGGTTGGCCGCCTCCATGATGCCGGGGCCGCCGCCGGTGCAGATGTAGAGGCGCTCCTCGGGCGGCTGGTTCAGGCTGTCGGCGGCCACGATGCGCGTGAAGGCGCGGGCCTGTTCATAGCGGTGCGCATTGCGCACGGCGCGCTCGGCCAAGGCAACGCGCTGGGGATCGCCGCTGGCCTGTGCGTCGGCCAATTGCTGCTCGGCCTGCTCCAGGTCCACGAAGCGGGCGCTGCCATAGACCACGACGGTGTGCTCGATGCCGCGCTCGATCTGGGCCAGGTCCGGCTTGAGCAGCTCCAGCTGCATGCGGATGCCGCGGGTTTCGCGGCGGAACATGAATTCCGGGTCCGCGAAGGCCAGGCGATTGGAGTTCTGCTGCAATGCCATGCCGTTGTGTGCCTGGTTGTGAAGGGCCGACCAGCCGTTGGCCAGATCGGTATCGGTCAGGGGGGAAGAGATTTGCATGAACCCTCGTACACAGGAAAAACCAGGGCGGCCACGCCTGTGGCCGTTCCATCAAATACGTTGCCAGCGCAGATGATGACTGCACTATACGCTCACAAACTCATAGCCGCGGGGCTCGCGCACCGGGTGCTTTGGCGCATTGACGCAGCCGTGGGCGAATTCGTATGCTGGACAGTTGGCAGTAGGGCTTTTGCCTGCCGCTGCCTGCCGCATCGGCGGGTATTTTCAGGCCCGATTGCGCTTCAGACGTCCGGGTGTTCGGCCGGCTCGTTGCGCACGACGCTGCTCAGCGGCGGCGGCACGTCCTGGCCCGCACGGCGTGCGCGGAACAGGGCTGCACGCATCAGGAAGATGGTCGTGATGGGAACGGTCACCGAGATGAACACCGCAATCAGCAGCGCATGCACGGCCAGGCTCTGTCCGCTGACGGAAAAGTAGATCCAGGTGGCATGCATGATCAGCCAGCAGCCCATGGTGGCGATGATGGAAGGCGCATGCACGCGCTCGAAATAGCTGTCCAGGCGCCACAGGCCCATGGAGCCCAGAAAGGCGATGATGGCGCCGCCCAGCGCCAGCGCAGCCACCAGGATCTGGCACCACAGCGGCAGCGTGGTGGTTTCCGGCATCATTCGATCACCTCGCCGCGCAGCAGGAACTTGGCCATGGCCGTGGAGCCCACGCAGCCGAACAGCGCAACCAGCAGGGCGGCCTCGAAATAGCTGGTGCTGTCATAGATGATGCCCATCAGCAGCATGGCCAGCATGCCGTTGAGGTACATGCAGTCCAGCGCCAGCACGCGATCCTGGGCGTGCGGGCCCTTGAGCAGGCGCAGCACGGCGCAGCCCATGGCGGCGACCAGCAGGCCCAGCGCGAACATCAAAGTCCAGTGGAACCAGGGCATCATTCGAAAATCTCCATCAGGGGGCGCTCGTAGGAGCGCTTGACGTGCTGGACGATCTCTTCGGGATCATCGACCTCCAGCACATGCAGCATGAGCTGGGAGCGGTCGCGCGAGATCTCGGCCCAGGCCGTGCCGGGCGTGATGCACACGATCATGGCGAGCACGGCCAGGCCGTTGGGGTCGCGCAGTTCCAGGGGGATGCGCACGAAGTTGGCCGGGTGCTTGCGCATGCCCGGAAACAGCATGAACCGCACGACGTTGAAGTTGGACACCGAGGTGTCCCAGACCACGCGCAGCCCCAGGCGCACGATGGTCAGCGGATGGCGCACGCGCACGGGCAAGGGGCGCAGGCCGCGCAGCAGCAGCGGCAGCAACAGGCCCAGCAAGGCGCCCAGCAGGATCTGGCCGCTGCTGAACGAGCGGTTGAGCAGCAGCCACAGCAGGAACAGCGCCACCGACAGCAGCGGCGCGGGCAGCAGGGTTTTCATCATCGGGAATCCTCCTTGCCGGCCGTTGGGCCTGCATCGCCTATGCCTGCGGGCATGGGGGCGCCGCTGGCCTGGGCCGCGGCGCGCGCGGCGCCTTCGGGGCCGGCTTCCAGCCGCGCCTTCTTTTCTGCCGGGCTCGGCTCCGGCTGCGTGCCCATGACGGAGCGCACATAGACATCGGGCGCCAGCAGCGCATCGGCCGCACGCTGCGTGTAGCCCATCAGCTGGCCACCCTGCACGGTGAGCGCCACGCAGCAGGCCAGCAGCACGGCGATGGGCAGGCCTTCGGCCACACGCAACGAGGGCGAGTTCTGCTCCTCGGTCGCCCAGAAATGGCGTATGCCGGCGCGCACCAGCGACAGCAGGGCGAGCAGTCCCGTGGCGATCATCAGCGCCACCAGCACCCAGCCGGCCCAGCCGGCCTGGAAGCCGCTGGAGTTGCCCAGGCCCAGCGGGTTGAGCAGGGCAGACAGCATGGCGAACTTGCCCACAAAGCCCGAAAGCGGGGGCAGGCCGGTGACCACCAGGGTGGCCAGCATGAAGCTCAGGCCGATGAAGGCGGCCGCTGCGGGAATGGCGCGGCCGATCAGCACCTCTTCGGATTCGTCGAGGTTGAAGCCCTCCGTGGGCAGCAGTTCGGCGTTGAGGAAGGGAGCCTCGTCATCCTCATAGGGCTCGCCCGCATCGTCATCCACGCGCCAGCGGTCCACCACGTCGGCGATCAGAAACAGGGCGCTCACGGCCAGGGTGGAGCTGGGCAGGTAGTACAGCAGCCCGGCCGTCAAGGCGTTCTGGCCAAAGCCCGTGGCGGCCAGCAAGGTGCCCGAAGAGAGAACGGCCGCAAAGCCCGCGATATGCGTCAGGCGCTGCGAGCCCAGCATGCCCAGGCCGCCGAAGGCCATGGTCAGCATGCCGCCGACGATCAGCCAGGTGCTGCCGAACAGGGCGGAGGCGCCGGCCTCGGAGCTGAACAGCAGCGTCCACAGCCGCAGCACCACGTAGACGCCCACCTTGGTCATGAGCGCGAACACGGCGCCCACGGGAGCGGTGGCTGCGCTGTAGGCCGGCACCAGCCAGAAGTTCAGCGGCCACATGGCTGCCTTGGTCAGGAACGCAATGCCCAGGATGGCAGCGGCCGAATGCAGCAGCCCGCGGTCGTCGCTGCTGACCTGGGGGATGGCACGTGCCAGGTCGGCCATGTTCAGCGTGCCGGTCAGGCCGTAGAGCATGGACACGCCGATCAGGAACAGCGACGAGGCTGCAAGATTGATGGCGATGTAGTGCAGGCCCGCCTGGATGCGTGTCCGCCCGGAACCATGCAGGACCAGTCCATAGGAGGCCGCGAGCATGATCTCGAAGAACACGAACAGGTTGAACAGGTCCGCCGTGAGGAAGGCGCCGCTCAGGCCCATCAGCTGAAACTGGAACAGCGAGTGAAAGTGCATCCCCGCGCGGTGCCAGCGGGCGCTGGAGAAGACCAGCGAGGCCAGGGCCACCGTATAGGTCAGCACCAGCATCATGCCGGTCAGGCGGTCCAGTGCCAGCGAGATGCCGAAGGGCATGGGCCAGTTGCCCGGCATGTAGACGCCCAGGTTGACGGGCGCGCCGGCCTGGTCGGTCCACAGCATCAGCATCACGGCCACGCCCAGCCCCATCAGGGTGGATACCAGTCCAAGAGCGAATTTGAGGCGCTGGCGCTCTTCGCGCAGCAACAGCATCAGCGCTGCCGAAAGCATGGGCAGCACGATGGGCGCCAGCATCAGGTGCGGCATGAGACGGGCGGTCAGCTCGTTCATGGCATCTCCTGCTCGGTGCGGGAATGGGCTCCGTCCACATGGTCGGTGCCCGTGGTGCCGCGCGAGGCCAGCAGCACCACCAAGAACAGTGCCGTCATGGCAAAGCCGATCACGATGGCCGTGAGCACCAGCGCCTGCGGCATGGGGTCCGCATAGTGCGCAAGATCCTGCGGCACGCCGGCGCGCAGCACGGGCTCCTTGTCGATGGCCAGGCCCTGGCGGCCCATGCTGAAGATGAACAGGTTGACTGCGTAAGACAGCAGGGCCAGGCCCATGATGACCTGGTAGGTGCGTGGGCGCAGCAGCAGCCACACGCCCGAGCCCGTCAGTACGCCGATGGCAATGGCAAGCACGACTTCCATCAGAAACCTCCTCGTGCAAGCGCTGCAGCGGTGGCCTGCTGCACGGCGGCTTCGGCCTCCTCGGCCTGTTGCTGCTGCTCCTCCAGCAGACGGGCGTGGTAGCGGTGGCTGCGCACCGATTGGTGGGCGATGGCCGTCAGAATGAGCATGGTCGCGCCGACCACCAGCGAGAACACACCGATGTCGAAGAACAGGGCGCTGGCGAGATGCACGTCGCCGACGACTGGCAGGGTCATATGGAAGGTGTGGCTGGTGAGAAAGGGATAGCCGGCCACGATGGAGCCCATGCCGGTACCCAGTGCGAACAGCAGGCCGACACCGATCCATCGGCGCGGGAAGATCGGCAGGTGGGCCTCGACCCACTGCGTGCCGGAGATGATGTACTGCATCAGCAAGGCGACCGAGAACACCAGGCCGGCCACGAAGCCGCCGCCGGGCTCGTTGTGGCCGCGCATGAAGATGTAGACGGAAACCAGGGCAGCAAACGGCAGCAGCAGCCGCACCAGCACGGCGGGCACCATCAGGTAGCCCACGGCCGTATCGCCTGCGTTGCGCGGATTGAACAGATCGGTCTGCAGGTCGCCAGGCATGTAGCGCTGCTGCTCGGGCAGGTCCAGCGTCTCGCGGGCCGGGCGAAAGCGCCTGAGCAGAGCATAGACGACCAGGGCCACGATGCCCAGCACCACGATCTCGCCGAAGGTGTCGAAGCCCCGGAAGTCCACCAGCATGACGTTGACCACATTGGTGCCGCCGCCATCGCTGAGCGCATGTTCCAGGAAGAAGGTGGAGGCCCCGTCATAGAAGGGGCGGCTCATCATGGCGAAGGCCAGCCAGGCCATGCCGCCACCTGCAACCAGCGACAGCAGCAGGTCACGCATGCGGCGCGAGCGGGCGCGCAGTTCGGCGGACAGCACGGGAATGTGCAGGCTTTTGTCGCGCTTGGGCATCCAGCGCAGGCCCAGCAGCATCAGCACCGTGGTGGCGACCTCGACGACCAGCTGGGTCAGCGCCAGGTCAGGCGCCGAGAACCACAGGAAGGTCAGGCAGGTGCACAGGCCGGCGCCGCCCAGCATGATCAGCGCCGTCAGCCGGTGGTACTTGGCCTTCCAGGCCGTACCCAGGGCGCAGAGAATGCCCACGGCCCACAGCATCACGAAGGCGGGCGACAGCGGCAGCATGCTCCGGTCTCCCAGCTTGATGCCTTGCAGCCACAGCGGCAGAACGCCCGCCAGCACGGCGGTGCAGACCAGCCACAGCATCTGCCACTGCAGGCGCATGGTGGACAGGCGCCGGCGCGACCAGCGGCCCAGCAGGGACAGGCGGGCCAGCAGGTTCTCGAAAACACGCTGGCCGCTGAGCGTGCCCACCAGCGGCGCGGTATCCATATGGCCGGCCTGGCGCTGCCAGCGCAGCAGCATGTACAGCAGGATGCCGCCAATCAACGCCACAAGGCTCATGATCAAGGGCATGTTCCAGCCGTGCCAGATGGCCAGGCTGTACTCGGGCAGGTCGCCGCCGACCACGGGCGTGGCGGCCGCTGCGAGAAAGCTGCCCACCGCCCACGCCGGCAGCATGCCCACCACCAGGCAGGCCAGCACCAGCAGCTCGACGGGCACGCGCATCCAGTGCGGAGGCTCGTGCGGGTCATGCGGCAGGTCGGTGGCCTTGGGGCCGAAGAAGACGTCGATGGTGAAGCGCAGCGAATAGGCCACGCTGAACATGCCCGCCACCGTGGCTGCCACCGGCAAGGCCGTGCGCACCCAGGGAGCGGCATCCAGGTAGACGGTCTCGGCGAAGAACATCTCCTTGGACAGGAAGCCGTTGAGCAGCGGTACGCCCGCCATGGCCGCGCTGGCCACGCAGGCCAGCGTGGCCGTGATGGGCATCATGTGCCGCAGGCCCGAAAGCCGGCGGATGTCACGCGTGCCGCTTTCATGGTCGACGATGCCCGCGGCCATGAACAGCGAGGCCTTGAAGGTCGCGTGGTTCATGATGTGGAACACCGCAGCCACGGCGGCCAGCTTGCTGTTCAGGCCCAGCAGCAGCGTGATCAGGCCCAGGTGGGAAATCGTCGAATAGGCCAGCAATCCCTTGAGATCGTGCTGGAACATGGCCAGATAGCCGCCGATGAGCAGGGTTGCCGCGCCGGCTCCGCCCACTAGCCAGAACCAGGCATCGGTGTCACCGAGCACGGGACACATGCGCGCCAGCAGGAACACGCCGGCCTTGACCATGGTGGCGGAGTGCAGATAGGCCGACACCGGCGTGGGCGCGGCCATGGCGTGCGGCAGCCAGAAGTGGAAGGGGAACTGCGCACTCTTGGTCAGCGCGCCCAGCAGGATCAGCACCAGGGCGACCAGGTACAGCTGGTGGTCACGCACCTGCTGGCCGGCGATGAGCACGTTGTCCAGGTCATAGCTGCCCACGATGTGGCCCAGCACCAGCATGCCGGCCAGCATGGCCAGGCCGCCTGTGCCCGTCACCGTCAGCGCCATGCGCGCGCCGCGGCGTGCATCCTTGCGATGGTGCCAGTATCCGATCAGAAGAAAGGAGAAGAGGCTGGTCAGCTCCCAGAAGAAGGCAATCTGGATGATGTTGCCCGACAGCACCACGCCAGCCATCGCGCCCATGAAGGCCAGAAAGAACGAGAAAAAGCGCGGCACGGGATCGGCCGGCGACATGTAGTAGCGCGCATACAGCACGACCAGCGAGCCTATGCCCAGCACCAGCATGCAGAACATCCAGGCAAAGCCGTCCATGCGGATCACCAGGTTCAGTCCCAGTGCCGGCAGCCACTCGATCTCCTGGCGCAGCACTTCCCCATCGGCGATCTGTGGAAACAGCAATGCGGTCTGTATGGCACAGCCCAATGCGATCACGCCAGCCAGAGTCGACTCCGTATTGCGCGCATTGGCGGGCAGCATTGCGGCAATCAGGCTGCCGATGAAGGGTAGGAGTATGAGGGTGATCAGGGGCATGGGCGGTCCATTTTACGGGCAAGGTTTTTTGCTTCGCTATGAAAACCTGAGCATGTTTCAGGCTATGGCCGCGCATACCCCGAGGGTCGTACGCATGAAAAACCCGCCGAAGCGGGTTGGATAGAGACAGTTCGCGTCTTCAGGAGGCCGAGCCGGCCTTGGCTGGAGTGGCCGGCTTTGCCGCCTGCTCCTTGGTCGGCTTGGTGCCCTGGGCCGCCGTGTCCTTGCCCCCCTTGGCCGCAGTGTCCTTGGCATCAGGCTTGGCGCTGTGGCCTTTGTAGCTGCTGCCGTTGACAGTCAGGCCTTCGCCCGAAAACTTGGTGGCTGTCGGTTCGGCCACACCCTTGACCCGTGCGATGAAGTCGGGCCAGTCCTTGAAGGGGGCGGATTTGCGTTCCTCGAGAATGCGTGCCGACATGGCCGGGCCTATGCCCTTGATGGATGTCAGTTCGGCTTCATTCGCCTTGTTGGCTTCCACAGCGGCCAAAGCCATCACGGACCACAGCAGCGCAATGAAGCCAGCCATCAATTTTCTGAACATACAAACCTCCTGATCCCTCAATGTTGAGGGCCGCAACATTGCGACCCAGAAGCATCTTATGCAGGCCTCTGGCGTGCCGCCAGGCAGTCGCGGGCTCCAGGAGGCCGGCGCAGGCACGGCCGCACGCGCCCAAAGCCAATGGCCACGCGCCCTCCAGGGCGGTTTCTAGGAATACTCTGAAAATACACTGGCCATGCCGTGTTTGCCAATGGGGGTGACGCGGTGCTGGGGATATGGCCGCCTTTCGCCACCCCGGCCCATCACAGCTCCTCGACGCGCCGGGCCGGGTAGCTGTCCCAGCTCTGGCAGCCGGGGCAGTGCCAGAAATGCTGGCGAGCCTCGAAGCCGCAGGCCGCGCAGCGATAGCGGGTCAGCGGTTTGGCGGCGTGGTCCAGCGCGCGTTGCACGGCTGGGTGGTATTGCTCCTCGGACAGTTTCTCGCCAGCCAGCCACTGCGCAGCAGCCACCAGGGAAGGTTCCCGGTCCAGATGCTGGACCAGGCGGGCGCGTCCCGGTGCCTTGGTTTCACCATCGGTGCTCTGTTCTTCAATTTGAGCGTCCAGCGCAACCAACGCCTGCAGCAGGTCCAGCGAAGGTGCCTGGGCGTATTGCTGGCTGAGCAGCTGGTGGACATGCTGGCGTTGGCCTGTGGCGGCTGCGATGTCCACCAGCAACTGGGCTGCCAGCGGCAGCGCGGCGGGGGACTGCTCGGCCAGGCTTTCCAGCGTTTGCAAGGCCTGGGCCGATTGCCCCATGCGATGCTGCAACTGGGCATGCTCCAGGCGCGGTCGCGCAGCCTGGGGTGCTGTGGTGATGGCTTGCTGCAGCCGCTGCAGCGCCTCGGCCTGCTGGCCCTGCGTGAGCAAGGACTGGGCGTCTTCGCACAGGTAGTGCGCCAGCCGGCCACTGAAGTCCCCCTGGTTGGCATCCTGCATGCGGCGAGCAATGGCGGCGGCCTGTGTCCAGTCGCGCGAGCGCTCGTAGATGGCCAGCAGGGCCAGGCGGGCCTCGGCCTCGAAGGCCGTGCCTTCCAGGCGGCGCAGCGCGTCCTCGGCGCGATCGAGCAGGCCTGCCTTCAGAAAGTCCTGGGCCAGCGCGTGCTGGGCGCGGTCGCGGTCCACGCGGCTGAGGTCGCCGCGCGACAGCAGGTGCTCATGCACGCGCACGGCGCGGTTGTATTCGCCGCGGCGGCGAAAGAGATTGCCCAGGGCGAAGTGCAGCTCCGAGGTGTCGGGGTCGTTCTGCACGGCTTCGATGAAGGCGTCGATGGCCTTGTCCTGCTGCTCGTTGAGCAGGAAGTTCAATCCCTTGAAGTAGGCCTTGGGTGCCTGGCGGTTTTCGGCGCGGATCTGCCGCAGGTCCCAGCGCGAGGCCAGCCAGCCCAGCACGAAGGCGACGGGCAGGCCAAGCAATATCCAGCTCAGATCAAATTCCATGCACGTCGCCCGGTAGGATGGGGGAGGGGGGCGCCTTGGGCGCCGTGGCTGGCGCCGCTCCTTCGGCTGCAGGCGCGGTGACCTGGGTCGAGCGCGCTGCATTGCGGTGCTTGAGCCAGCGCGGCACCATGCCCAGAACGCCCACGATCAGGCCCAGTGCAAAGGCCGCCAGCACCACCAGTACCAGCGGCGCAGTCCAGGAGGTGCCGAAGAAGAAGTGCACCGTCGCGTCCTGCTGGTTGTTCAGTGCGAAGGCGAACAGCGTAAAAAAAATGGCCGCCTTGAGCAGCCACAGGAAGTACTTCATGTGTTCCCTTGTGTGACGGGAACGATTCTAGAGCCTGGCGGTGACGACGGCTGCAGTGCGCGCAGCCGGCAAGCCGGCTTTCAGGCGGCAGGGCCGGTGCCTGCGGAGCTGGCGGCAACCGTGTCGGGCGCCGCGCCGGGGCGCAGGTCCACGGCTTCGCGCAAGGCCTTGCCGGGCTTGAAGTGCGGCACGCGCTTGGACGGAATGTGGACGGCCTCGCCGCTGCGGGGATTGCGGCCCATGCGGGGCGGGCGGTGGTTGACCGAGAAACTTCCAAAGCCGCGGATTTCGATGCGATGGCCGCGCACCAGGGCATCGCTGACGGCGTCAAGAATCGTCTTGACGGCCTGCTCGGCGTCGCGCTGGCTCAGTTGGCCAAAGCGTGCTGCGAGTTCTTCGACGAGATCGGATCGGGTCATCAAGGATAGGAATCAGGGGTTGAAATGGCGACGGGCGCCCGGAGGCACCCGTCGCATCCGACCTTCAGCGGTCAGCAGACTGGCTGCTGATTACTTGTCGGAGTTGTCCAGCTTGGCGCGCAGCAGGGCGCCCAGGCTGGTCGTGCCGGCGTTTTCCTTGGCCGACTGGGCGGACAGGGAAGCCATGGCTTCTTGCTGGTCAACCTGGTCCTTGGCCTTGATCGACAGCTGGATGTTGCGGGTCTTGCGATCCACATTGACCACCACGGCGGTGATCTCGTCGCCTTCCTTCAGCACCGAGCGGGCATCTTCCACGCGGTCCACGGCGATTTCCGAAGCGCGCAGGTAGCCGACGATGTCTTCGCCCAGGTCGATTTCAGCACCGCGCGCGTCCACCGTCTTGACCTTGCCCGACACGATCTGGCCCTTGTCGTTCACGGTCACGAAGGTCGTGAAGGGATCGCTGTCCAGCTGCTTGATGCCCAGGGAGATGCGCTCGCGCTCGACGTCCACGGCCAGCACGATGGCTTCGACTTCCTGGCCCTTCTTGTAGTTGCGCACGGCAGCTTCGCCGGGCTCGTTCCAGGACAGGTCGGACAGGTGCACCAGGCCGTCGATACCGGCAGCCAGACCCACGAACACGCCGAAGTCGGTGATCGACTTGATCGGGCCCTTGACGCGGTCGCCGCGCTTGGTGTTCTGCGCGAACTCTTGCCAGGGGTTGGCCTTGCACTGCTTCATGCCCAGCGAGATGCGACGCTTGTCTTCGTCGATCTCCAGCACCATGACTTCGACTTCGTCACCCAGGGTCACGAGCTTGGTCGGAGCAATGTTCTTGTTGGTCCAGTCCATTTCGGAGACGTGCACCAGGCCTTCGATGCCGGGTTCCAGCTCGACGAACGCGCCGTAGTCGGCAATGTTCGTGACCTTGCCGAACAGGCGGGTGCTCGAGGGGTAGCGGCGCGAAACGCCCATCCACGGGTCGTCGCCCATTTGCTTCAGACCCAGCGAGACACGGTTCTTCTCGGTGTCGAACTTGAGGATCTTGGCGGTGATTTCCTGGCCAGCCTGCACGACTTCCGAGGGATGACGCACGCGGCGCCATGCCATGTCGGTGATGTGCAGCAGGCCGTCGATGCCGCCCAGGTCCACGAACGCACCGTATTCGGTGATGTTCTTGACCACGCCTTGAACGATGGCGCCTTCCTTCAGCGTTTCCATCAGCTTGGCGCGCTCTTCGCCCATCGAGGCTTCGACAACGGCGCGGCGGCTCAGCACCACGTTGTTGCGCTTGCGGTCCAGCTTGATGACCTTGAACTCCATCGTCTTGTTTTCGTACGGAGTCAGGTCCTTGATCGGACGGGTGTCGATCAGCGAACCGGGCAGGAAGGCGCGGATGCCGTTGACCAGCACCGTCAGGCCGCCCTTGACCTTGCCGGAGGTCGTGCCGGTCACGAATTCGCCCGATTCCAGGGCCTTTTCCAGAGCCAGCCACGAGGCCAGGCGCTTGGCGGTGTCGCGCGACAGGATGGTGTCGCCGTAGCCGTTTTCGATCGAGCCGATGGCGACCGACACAAAGTCGCCCACCTGGACTTCGATTTCTCCCTGGTCGTTCTTGAATTCGTCGATCGGCACATAGGCTTCCGACTTCAGGCCAGCGTTCACGACGACGAAGTTGTGCTCGACGCGCACGACTTCAGCGGTGATGACCTCGCCAGGACGCATTTCCGTGCGTTGCAGCGATTCTTCAAACAGGGAGGCAAAAGATTCAGACATGTATTTCCTTGCCCGCAAACAGGTTTCCGTTGGCACCATTGCCAAGCGTTTCTAGGACTGTTTGCGGAGGTGTTGTGGGTTCAACCACGGGGTTGGAGTCTATGAACCTCGGGCCGTACACGGGGCGGTGCCGCCATGTCTGGGCCCTAAGGGCGGGTTGCCGACCGTGCGGCGCAACTGGCAATCAGTCGCGGCCGAACGGCTGGCGTTCCTGCCACCATGAAAGCACCTGCTCTGCCACCTCTTCGATGGAAAGCTCGGAGCTGTCAAGCAGCATGGAATCCTGGGCGGGCTTGAGGGGTGCAACGCTGCGGTTCATGTCCCGCGCATCACGTGCTTCAAGGTCTGCCCGAAGGGCGCTTATGTTAGCGGCAATTCCTTTGGAAATCAACTGCTTATGCCGGCGCTCGGCGCGACAGGCGGCGGAGGCCGACAAATAGACCTTGAGGGGAGCATGGGGAAAGATCACCGTGCCCATGTCGCGGCCGTCGGCGACCAGCCCCGGCAGCTGCTGGAAGGACAGCTGCAGGTCCACCAGTGCATCGCGCACGGCCGGCAGGGCCGAGACGCGCGAGGCGTTCATGCCCGACTCCTCGCTGCGCAGGATCAGGGTGACATCCTCGTCGCCCAGCCAGATGCGCTGCTCGGCATCAAAGCGCACGGGCAGCGCGCGCGCCAGCGCGGCAATCTGCGGGGCGTGGGATTCGTCCAGCACCATGCCGGCCCGCGACGCGGCCAGTCCTGTGAGGCGGTACAGCGCGCCCGAGTCCAGCAGGTGGTAGCCCAGGGCCTCGGCCACCTCGGCGGCGATGGTTCCTTTGCCGGAGGCGGTGGGGCCATCGATGCAGATCACGGGGATGCGGGCACGGGCGGTCTCGCAGACCGAGAACAGGGCCTCGAAGTAGTCGGGGAAGGTCTTGGCGACGCACTTGGGGTCTTCGATGCGCACCGGCAGGGCGGCCGGGTTGAAGGCCGCCAGCGAGAAGCACATGGCCACGCGGTGATCGTCGTAGGTGTGGATGCTGGCCGCGCGCCATGCGGCGGTGGATGCGGGTGGTGTGACGCGGATGAAGTCCACGCCTTCCTCGACTTCGGCGCCCAGCTTGCGCAGCTCCTTGGTCATGGCCGCGATGCGGTCGGTCTCCTTGACGCGCCAGCTTGCGATGTTGCGCAGCGTGGTCGTGCCATCGGCATACAGGGCCATGACGGCCAGCGTCATGGCGGCATCGGGGATGTGGTTGCAGTCCAGGTCGATGGCCTTGAGCGGCCAGGCGCCGCGGCGGATGCGCAGCCAGTTCGGGCCTCCCTCCACCTCGGCGCCCATGGCGCGCGCGGCTTCGACAAAGCGGATATCGCCCTGGATGGAATCCAGTCCCACGCCGAGGATGCGGATGCCTTCGGCGCTGTCCGAGGCGATGGCGCCCAGTGCGATGAAGTAGCTCGCCGACGAGGCGTCTGCCTCGACATGGATCTCGCCCGGCGAGCGGTAGCGACTGCCGGCCGGGATGGTGAAGCGCTGCCAGTTCTCGTTGTGCACGGCGATGCCGAAGCGGGCCAGCAACTCCAGCGTGATATGGATGTAGGGCTTGGAGATCAGCTCGCCCACGACTTCGATGGTGATGTCGCGCGTGGTGGCCAGCAGCGGCAGTGCCATCAGCAGCGAGGTCAGGAACTGGCTGGAGACATCGCCACGCACCTGGATGGGGCTGTGCGGCAGCTGCGAGAAATCGGGCTGGCGGATGTGCAGCGGAGGAAAGCCCTCGTTGCCCAGATAGTCGATGCGGCAGCCGAGCTGGCGCAGCGCATCGACCAGATCGCCGATGGGGCGCTCATGCATGCGCGGCACGCCGCTGAGTTGGAAGTCGCCGCCCAGCACGGACAGGGCTGCTGTCAGCGGCCGCATGGCCGTGCCGGCGTTGCCCATGAACAGCTCGGCACTGGCGCCGGAGGGCAGGACGCCGCCCAGGCCGGTGATGCGCACAGGCTGGCCGAGGGTGATGGTCGCGGGCTCCACCGTGCAGCCCAGTTGCTGCAGGGCACGGAGCATGACGCGCGTGTCGTCCGAGTCAAGCAGGTCGTGGACCACGGTCGTGCCCTGGCTCAGCGCTGCCAGCAGCAGCACGCGGTTCGAGATGCTCTTGGAGCCTGGCAGGCTCACCGTGCCCTGCGCGCGGGAAAGAGGGGGGATATCGAGGAAGGCGGTACTGAACATGGCAATTCGGAGGCAAACAGGCTGTCGGAAGGCATTGCGGCCGCGCTGGCCGCAATCCACAGATGCGCTTGGGGGCGCTTGGAGCGCGGCCGGCGTTGCGCGTCAGCGGCGCGGTACGCCCATGCGCCAGTGGGCACGCGCCGCGCTGGCCAGGGTCAGGTGGTCTTCCAGGCCTTGGCCGTCGCCGGCCTGGATCAGGCATTCGAGTTGCTGCAGCGCCTGCTGGAACTGGCGCGACTGCGCCAGCACCTGTTCGCTGTTGGCCAGCAGCACATCGCGCCACATCTTGGGGTCGCCTGCTGCAATGCGCGTGAAGTCACGGAAGCCGGGGCCGGCCAGGGACAGCACCTCATCGGAATCGGGCTGGGTGATCACGCTTTGCATCATGGCGAAGGCCAGCAGATGCGGCAGGTGGCTGACCGTGGCAAAGGCGCTGTCGTGGGCTTCTGGCGACATGGCGCGCACGCGGCAGCCCAGCAGCTCCCACAGGGACTGGGCCTTTTGCAGGTGCTCGGTCAGTGTGCGTTCCGTGGGCGTCAGGATGACCTGTGCGCCCTTGTACAGCTGGGGGTCGGAATGCTCGACGCCCGAGACTTCCTTGCCCGCAATGGGGTGGGCCGGCACGAAGGAGCCGAGCTGGTCGCGCAATGCCGAGCGGGCGGCATGCACCACGTCGACCTTGGTGGAGCCCACGTCCATGATCATCATCCCGGGCGTGACCAGGTGCTTGATGGACTTGAGCGTGGCCTCGGTGGCCGCCACGGGCACCGCCAGCAGCACCAGGTCTGCGCCGGCGGCGGCCAGCAGGGCCGAGGGTGCCTCCACATCGATGACGCCCATCTGGCGTGCGCGCTCGGTGGTGGACGGGGATTTGCTGTAGCCCACGACACGCTTGACCAGCCCGGCCTGCTTGAGCGCCAGCGCGAACGAGCCGCCCATGAGGCCGCAGCCGATCAACCCCAGTTGTTCGAACGGCTGCATCACTTGGAGACCGGATAGGTGCCCAGCACCTTGTAGAAGGCGCACAGCTCGCGCAGCTCCTGCAGCGCGCTGGCCACGTTGGGCTGGGCCGGGTGACCTTCGAGGTCGATGTAGAAGTAGTACTCCCACTGGCCGGTGCGTGCGGGGCGCGATTCGAAGCGCGTCATGGAGACGCCGTGCCGCTTGAGCGGTACCAGCAGGTCATGCACGGCGCCGGGACGGTTGGGCACGGAGATGATGATGCTGGTGCAATCCTGCCCGCTGGGTGCGGGCGTCGCCAGCGTATGCGGCAGGCAGATGACGGCGAAGCGCGTACGGTTGTAGGCATCGTCCTGAATGGCATGCGCCACCACGTGCAGGCCGAATTGCTGGGCCGCGCGTTCGCTGGCCAGGCCGGCGATGTCGGGGTGCAGCGCCGCCAGGCGGGCGCCTTCGGCGTTGCTGGACACCGGGCGGCGTTCGGCATGTGGCAGATGCTTGGACAGCCAGCCCTGACATTGGGCCAGGGCCTGGGGGTGAGCTGCAACCACCTTGATGCCTTCGGTCGTGCTGGTGCTGCGCAGCAGGTTGTGGCGCACCAGCAGGCTGACCTCTCCCACCACGTGGCAGGGCGTATGCAGGAACATGTCCAGCGAGCGCGTGACCACGCCTTCGTTGGAGTTCTCCACGCCCACCACTCCGTACTGCGCGCTGCCCGCGGCCGTGGCGTGGAACACCTCGTCGAAGCTGTTGCAGTACATCAGGTCGGCCGCGCCGCCGAAATACTGGATGGCCGCTTCCTCGCAGAACGTGCCCGCCGGGCCCAGCACGGCCACGCGCTGGGGTGACTCCAGAGCCAGGCAGGCCGACATGATCTCGCGCCAGATCGCCGAGACATGGGCGTTCTTGAGCGGGCCGGGGTTGGCGGACTCGATCTTCTGGATGACCTGGGCCACGCGGTCAGGGCGGAAGAAGGGCGTGCCTTCCCGCTTCTTGACCTCGCCGACCTGCTCGGCCACGCGGGCGCGTCGGTTCAGCAGATCCAGCAGTTGCTGGTCGATATCGTCGATCTGCACGCGCAGATGCGCCAGATCGGGAGAGGCTTGGGGTGGGGTGCTCATGGAAGGGGTGTGGTCGGTCAGGCGTTGCGCTGTTCGAAATCGCGCATGTACTCCACCAGCGCCTGCACGCCAGCGATGGGCATGGCGTTGTAGATGCTGGCACGCATGCCGCCGACGGACTTGTGGCCCTTGAGCTGCAGCAGGCCGCGTTCCCGGGCTCCGGCCAGGAAGGCGTCATTGCGCGACTCGTCGCGCAGGAAGAAAGGGATGTTCATGCGCGAGCGGCAATTGGCAGCGACCTTGTTCACGTAGAACGAGGACTGGTCCACGTACTGGTAGAACAGGTCGGCCTTGGCGATATTGCGCGCCTGCAGGGCCGCCACGCCGGTCAGGCCGCCTTCGGTCTGGCGCTTGATCCACTGGAAGGTCAGGCCCGCGATGTAGATGCCCCAGGTGGGCGGCGTGTTGTACATCGACTGGTTGTCGGCCACGGTCTTGTAGTCGAAAGCCGAAGGGCAGGCGGGCAGGGCGTGGCCCAGCAGGTCCTCACGCACGATGACCAGGGTCAGGCCGGCCGGGCCCAGGTTCTTTTGCGCACCGCCGAACGCCAGGCCCACGCGGCTCCAATCGACGGGGCGCGAGGCCACGTGCGAGGAGAAGTCAACCACCAGCGGAGCATCGCAGCCCAGCGCCTTCAGGTCGGGCAGTTCCTGGAACTCCACGCCATGGATGGTTTCGTTGCTGCAGATGTGCACGTAGCTGGCGCCACGGCTCAGTTGCCAGCTTTCAGGGGCGGGCAGGGTGGTGAATTGGCTGTCCTCGCCGCTGGCTGCGATGTGTGCATCGGCTACGTACTTGCGTGCTTCCTTGGCCGACTTCTGGCTCCAGCTGCCGCTGAGCACGAAGTCCACCGTGCCGGCGCGCGACAGGTTCAGCGGAACAATGGCGTTCTCGGCCAGGCCGCCACCCTGCATGAACAGAATCTTGAATTCGGGCGGCACGGCCAGCAGCTCGCGCAGATCGGCCTCGGCCTGTTCGTAGATGGAGATGAACTCCTTGCCGCGGTGGCTCATCTCCATCACGCTCATGCCGGACCCGTGCCAGTCGAGCATTTCGGCGGCTGCCTGCTGCAGCACTTCGGCGGGAATGGCGGCAGGGCCGGCGGAGAAGTTGTAAGGGCGGTTCATGGAGTTCACTGTCAAGTCACGCGCAGGCGCCAGTTCGGGCCGGGCCTGCAACTGTCAAAAATCTGGGCCGCCGCTACGGCTGCACTCCCGGTGTGGGAGGCAGCCCCAGCGGCGGCCGGGTCATCAGGCGGGCTCGCCCGTGCCTTCGGCAGCGGCTTCGTCGCCGCCCGGGGCTTCCTCGCCCGTGGCCTCGCCCTCGACCTCGTTGGCATCGTTTTCGACGATGCGCTGCAGGCCGCCCAGCTTGGCGCCTTCGTCCAGCGAGATCAGCGTCACGCCCTGGGTGGCTCGGCCCAGTTCGCGGATTTCCGACACCCGGGTACGCACCAGCACGCCAGTGTCGGTGATCAGCATGATTTCGTCATCGGCGTGGACCAGGGTGGCGGCGACCACCTTGCCGTTGCGCTCGGACTGCTGGATGGCAATCATGCCCTTGGTGCCTCGGCCATGGCGCGTGTACTCGACGATGGACGTGCGCTTGCCGTAGCCGTTTTCCGTGGCCGTGAGCACGCTTTGCGATTCGTCCTCGGCCACCAGCATTGCGATCACGCTCTGGCCCTCTTCCAGGGTCATGCCCTTGACGCCACGCGCATTGCGGCCCATGGGGCGCACGTCGTTTTCGTCGAATCGAACGGCCTTGCCGCCGTCGCTGAACAGCATCACGTCATGCTTGCCGTCGGTGAGGGCTGCGCCGATCAGGAAATCGCCCTCGTCCAGGCCCACGGCGATGATGCCGGCCTTGCGCGGGTTGGAGAACTCGTCCAGCGCCGTCTTCTTCACGGTGCCCATGCTGGTGGACATGAACACATAGTGGTCGGCCGGGAAGCTGCGGTACTCGCCCGTCAGCGGCAGCACCACGTTGATCTTCTCGCCATCCTGCAGAGGGAACATGTTGACGATGGGGCGGCCACGCGAACCGCGCGAGCCCGCCGGCACTTCCCAGACCTTGAGCCAGTACAGGCGGCCGCGGTTGGAGAAGCACAGCAGGTAGTCGTGCGTGTTGGCGATGAACAGCTGGTCGATCCAGTCGTCTTCCTTGGTGGCCGTGGCCTGCTTGCCGCGCCCGCCGCGCTTTTGCGAGCGGTACTCGGACAGCGGCTGGCTCTTGATGTAGCCCGTGTGGCTGAGCGTGACCACCATGTCGGTGGGCGTGATCAGGTCCTCGGTGGACAGGTCCTGCGCGCTGTACTCGACCGTGCTGCGGCGGGCTCCGACCTTGCTCTGGCCGAACTCGGCCTTGATCTGCTTGAGTTCGTCGCCAATGATGGCCGACACGCGCTCGGGCTTGGACAGGATGTCCAGCAGGTCCTCGATGACGGACATCACGTCCTTGTACTCGGCGACGATCTTGTCCTGCTCCAGGCCGGTCAGGCGCTGCAGGCGCATCTGCAGGATTTCCTGGGCCTGGGTCTCGGACAGGCGGTACAGGCCATCGGCCTGCATGCCGAATTCGCGTTCCAGGCCGTCGGGGCGGTAGTCGTCGGCATTGACCACGCCGCCATCGGTACGGGTGCGCGTCAGCATCTCGCGCACCAGCTTGCTGTCCCAGTTGCGCGTCATCAGCTCGGCCTTGGCCACAGGTGGCGTGGGTGCGTTGCGGATGATGGCGATGAAGTCGTCGATGTTGGCCAGCGCGACCGCCAGGCCTTCCAGCACATGGCCGCGCTCGCGCGCCTTGCGCAGTTCATAGACCGTGCGGCGCGTGACCACTTCGCGGCGGTGCTGCAGGAAGACCTCGACCAGATCCTTCAGATTGCACAGCTTGGGCTGGCCATCGACCAGCGCCACCATGTTCATGCCGAAGGTGTCTTGCAGCTGGGTCAGCTTGTACAGGTTGTTGAGCACGACCTCGGGCACTTCGCCGCGCTTGAGCTCGATCACCAGGCGCATGCCCGACTTGTCGGACTCGTCCTGGATGTGGCTGATGCCCTCGATCTTCTTTTCGTGCACCAGCTCGGCCATGCGCTCCTGCAGCGTCTTCTTGTTGACCTGGTAGGGCAGCTCATCGACGATGATGGCCTGGCGCTGGCCGCGGTCGATGTCCTCGAAGTGGCACTTGGCACGCATCACCACGCGTCCGCGACCCGTGCGATAGCCCTCCTTGACACCGTTGATGCCATAGATGATGCCGGCCGTCGGGAAGTCGGGCGCGGGGATGATCTCCATCAGCTCGTCGATGGTGGCCTGGGGCGTCTGCAGCAGGTGCAGGCAGGCGTCCACCACCTCGTTGAGGTTGTGCGGTGGAATATTGGTGGCCATGCCCACGGCAATGCCCGAGGAACCGTTGACCAGCAGATTGGGCAGCCGCGCAGGCAGCACCAGCGGCTCGCGCTCGCTGCCGTCGTAGTTCGGGCCGTAATCGACCGTTTCCTTGTCGATATCGCCCAGCATTTCATGGGCAATCTTGGACAGGCGGATTTCGGTGTAACGCATCGCCGCCGCGCTGTCCCCGTCCACCGAACCGAAGTTGCCCTGACCGTCCACCAGCATGTGGCGCAGCGAGAAATCCTGCGCCATGCGCACGATGGTGTCGTACACCGCACTGTCGCCGTGCGGGTGGTATTTACCGATCACATCACCGACGATACGCGCCGACTTCTTGTACGGCCGGTTCCAGTCGTTGTTGAGCTCGTGCATGGCAAAAAGCACGCGCCGATGCACAGGCTTGAGACCATCTCGCGCATCGGGCAGCGCCCGGCCCACGATCACGCTCATTGCGTAATCGAGATAGCTGCGACGCATCTCCTCTTCGAGGCTGATGGGCAGGGTTTCTTTAGCAAACTGGGTCATGTGTGGCGATACTCTGACGGCGGGAAAAGGCCCATTTTAGGTCGAATGACGTGTAGCAGCCGAGCAACATAACCCTGGAATTCCGCCGCTGTCCTACTTGTTGGCCCCCGCTTGGCGGTCCGTCTGCATGTGACGTATGGCACAATCAATTCAACGTTTTTGGTGATGGTCACTGATGACGTCCACAGATTCGCAGCCCTGCTGCGGCTTTTTCCCCAAGAGGAGAACCATGAAGAAACTGAACAAAGTGGCGATGTTGTTTGCCTCTGCCGCCCTCGCAACGGCCGCTGGCGCACAAGTGAAGGCTGCTGACGGTGGCAAGACCATCGACAACTGGCAAAACGGCACCAGCGAACTGGTGTGGAAGAACGGCACGAACGAACTGTGCTGGCGCGATGCCAACTGGACGCCCGCCACTGCAGCTGCTGACTGCGACGGCGCTCTGAAGCCTGTGGCCGCCGCTGTGGCTCCCGCCGCAACGCCCGCTCCGGCAACTCCCGCACCCGCACCGGCACCCGCTCCGGCCGTGGCCTCCAAGGTGACCTTCTCTGCCGACGCTTTCTTCGACTTCGACAAGTCGGTTCTGAAGCCCGAAGGCAAGGCCAAGCTGGACGACCTGGCCTCCAAGGTCAAGGGCATCAACCTGGAAGTGGTCATCGCCGTGGGTCACACCGACTCCGTTGGCTCTGACGCCTACAACCAGAAGCTGTCGGTCCGCCGCGCTGAAGCTGTGAAGGCTTACCTGGTGTCCAAGGGCATCGAAAAGAACCGCGTCTACACCGAAGGCAAGGGCGAAAAGCAGCCTATCGCCGACAACAAGACCAAGGAAGGCCGCGCGAAGAACCGTCGCGTGGAAATCGAAGTGGTCGGCACCCGCGCCGCCCAGTAATCTTTCGATTGCTTCTCGCAAAAGCCCCGGCAACGGGGCTTTTTTTATGGCTGAACGGTCGCCGCAATCGCCGACAATCGACGCCATGAGCAACGCAATCAACCTCAACGCCGACCCGGCGGAGCTGGAGAAATTCTCCAGCCTGGCCCATCGCTGGTGGGACCCGGAAAGTGAGTTCAAACCCCTGCATCAGATCAATCCGCTGCGGCTGGACTGGATCGATGCGCAAGTTCCCTTGAAGGGGCGCAGAATTCTGGATGTCGGGTGTGGCGGCGGCATCCTTGCCGACTCCATGGCGCGCAAGGGTGCGCGCGAAGTGGTTGGCATCGATCTGGCCACCAAGGCATTGCGCGTGGCCCAGCTGCATGCACTGGAGACGGGTACGCCCAACATTCACTACCACGAAGTGAGTGTGGAGCGTCTGGCCCAGGAGCAGCCTGGTTCCTTTGATGTGGTGACCTGCATGGAGATGCTGGAGCATGTGCCCGATCCCGCCTCTGTGGTATCGGCCTGTGCTGAGCTGGTCAAGCCTGGCGGCTGGGTGTTCTTCTCCACGATCAACCGCAGTGCAAAGGCCTTCGGTCTGGCCATCGTCGCGGCAGAATACCTGCTCAAGATGATTCCCAAGGGTACGCATGAGTACGCGAAACTGATCCAGCCCAGCGAACTCGCCATGTTCGCCCGTCAGGCAGGCCTTGATCTGCAGGCCAGCAAGGGCCTGCAGCACAACCCCATCACAGGGCGCTACTGGCTCAGTGCAGACACATCTGTGAACTACATGCTGGCCACGCGCCGGGCCGAAGGGTAAGCCGCATGTGGAAAGAAGTCCGAGCCGTGCTGTTCGATCTGGACGGCACCTTGATCGACAGTGCACCTGACCTGGGCGCAGCCGCAGACAGGATGCGTACGGATCGGGGGATGCCTTCAATTCCCTATGAGCGATATCGACCCATGGCGGGCGCGGGGGCGCGGGGCATGCTGGGGGTGGGGTTCGGGCTCACGCCCGACTCGCCCGAGTTTGCGCAGATGCGCGAGGAGTTCTTCCGCAACTACGAGCAATGCATGACAGAGCGCACCTATGCGTTCGAGGGTGTCGAGGAACTGATTGCACGACTCCAGGCTGTGTCCATGCCCTGGGGCGTGGTCACGAACAAGTCCATGCGCTTTACCGATCCGCTGACGCAACAGATGCCGCTGTTCGCAACTGCGTCAGCCGTCGTCAGCGGCGACACCACGCCCCACGCAAAGCCCCATCCTGCACCCTTGCTGGAGGCTGCCGCGCGTATCGGCCTTCCTCCCGAGAGTTTTGTCTATGTCGGTGACGACGAGCGCGACATCGTTGCAGGCAAGGCCGCAGGCATGAAGACCGTGGCGGCTTGCTACGGCTACCTTGGCGCAGCCGGCGATACGCTGCACTGGCAGGCGGATGCGCAAATCAATTCTCCGCTGGAGCTCTTGAAACTGCTGGAAAGAGGCTAAGATAGGAGCCTTGGGGCTGTCCTGGTTTCGACGTGGGTTCGGGACCGGTGTGGTGCATGTCGAGCTTGATTGACGCTCGTAAATCTCCATTCAAAAAACTAACTGCAAACGACGAACGTTTCGCACTCGCCGCTTAAATCCGGTGAGCCTTGCAACAGCACGCTGATGGGCTGGGCAAGGGGGTAGCAATACCTCCCGGCTGCAAGGGAATTCACATCAGCTGGCTGCGTGCTGGGCTTCTTAGTACGTGGCAAGATCGAAGGAAGCTGGCATCCCGGGTAGCGTGCGCCTGCGCGACTCGGGAGGCGAGACTCAAAACAGAACGCTAAACATGTAGATCTGCCCGGCGAAGGCTTGCGGACGCGGGTTCAATTCCCGCCAGCTCCACCATCCAAGACACCGCCACACACTGAAGACCTCAGTGTGTGGCGGTTTTTTCTTGCCTGTTCGTTGCCTCGCGCCCGCCTCAGTGGCTGTTCATGTCGGGCATGGGCTGCTGGGACAGTTCCTGGATCAGCGTCAGGCGGAAATGTGCCAGGGCCTTGGCTCCGTGCTGTATGTGGTGCAGGTCTGCCACTCCGCCGATGCCCGACACCAGCAATTCGGGCTTGGTCGACAAAATGACTTCTATGAAGTGGTCGGCCAGTTCTGCAGCCAACAGTGTGTCCGAGTTCTGTTTGCTCATGTGTGCTTCCTCCTGGTGATGGAAGCACATGGTATGGCATCGCGCCTGAATATGGCTGGCGATCAGATGGCGAGGCTTGCGCGGTCCTTGCCTTCTATCCACTTGGGCGGCTTTCCGCGGCCTGTCCAGGTTGCGCCGGTTTCGGGGTTGCGGAATTTGGGTTCGCCCACGCTGCGCTGACCGGTCGTGCGAGGTTTGATCCTGGCGGAGGGGAAGACATCCTCTTTCGTCAGGCCATATTGCTGCACCATGGCCTTTGCTTCAGTGATCGCATCCGTTCTTGCGTGCTTGATCAGAGCGTCGATCTTTTTCTCAAGATCGGCTTTTTGTTGCAGCAGGGCCCTGTAGTCGGATGTCATGGCGATGATGATTTTCAGTGGGAGATGCGCGTGTATATCACGGGAATGAATTTTTTGTAAGTTATGAGTAAGAAAAAGAGTGTGGGAGTGTGCGGACGCACGAAAAGCCACCAGCGACATGGCGCGTTCAAGACGGGTGACGAGGATGGTTGTGGCGACGAGGCGCGCCCAAGAAAAAGGCCAGCGGCTTGCGCTGGCCTGGGAAGAAAGAGCCGGTGCCTTTTTGAAGGCTTCCTGGGGGAATGAGAGGGAGGGAGGAGGAAATGCCCCAGGGCCGGCAATGAAACGATTCAGAAACTGGGTGCAATGATGCATGGCGTATCGGGGTTGGCAGATGGGTGAGCGGCCAGTCTGCGCGTAGGACGCGGGAGCATCCGCCGAGTCACAGGCTGGTCATGTCCATGCGCGATAAACCGAAAGTTGCGCAACCACGGGGGGATGCGCATTATTTTTTTATTGCACATCCATGTCCATTGCCCGCACGCTGATTCCGTTTGTATTCAATCCGGCCAATCCGATGAGTCCGCCGCTGCAGCGCCATCGTTGGCGTCTGTATGGTGCAGGCTTGCTTCTTTCGGCCTCCGCCAGCGTATGGGCGCAGGTTCCTTTCATTGGCACCTATGCGCAGAATTTCGACACCCTGGCCGCGTCCGGGGCGGGGCTGGCCTGGGCCAATGACAGCACCCTGCCGGGCTGGTTTCTCTTCAACAGGAACCTGGCGGGCATCACTGCATATGCGGCAGGCAATGGCGCGTCCAATGCCGGCAGCTTCTACAGCCTGGGACTGGATGCGGACCGTGCATTGGGTGGCGTGGCATCGGGTGGAGCTTACTTTGGCAGCCCCTCCCAGGGTGCCGTGGCCGGCTGGATTGCGCTGGCGATGCGCAATGACACGGGCGGCGCGGTGGATGGCATCAGCCTGCGATTCAGTGGCGAGCAATGGCGCAATGGCGGCAACACCTCCGAGCAGCCCATGGAGCTGGAGTACGGCATGGGCGCGACCTTTGCCGATGTGCCTGAATGGCTGCCTGCCGGTGCGAATTTCAATTGGAAATCGCCGATCGCTACCGGTACTGCCGCCCCGGTGGATGGCAATGTGGCCGGACGGGTGAATGATGTGGGCGGCGATCTGCGCGGTCTGGGCTGGGCGCCAGGCGCCACGTTGTGGCTGCGTTGGATCGAGCTCAATGATGTGGGCAACGATCACGGCCTGGCCGTTGACGATGTCTCCATCGCCCTGGCACTGCCCGATACCACGCCACCCACTGTGCAGGCCACCATTCCTGCTGCGGCGGCAACCGGGGTGGCGCTGAATCCCGAAATCAAGCTGAGCTTTGATGAGGCGGTGAAACCCGGTAGCGGCAGCTTCGAACTGCGCCAGGGCAGCACCGTGGTGGCAATGCTGCAGGCTGGCGATGCGGCGAAGGTGAAATTCAGTGGCTCGACCATCACGCTCAACGCCGGTGTGCGGCTGGCGGTCAATACGTCCTACAGCCTGGTTCCCGTGGGCGAGCCGGTGTTGGATACCTCGGGCAATGTGTGGACCGGCACGGCGCTGGGCTTCACGACGGGGGACGAGCCGCCCATCACCAGAATTTCTGCACTCCAGGGTTCCGGCGACCAGTCTCCCCTGGTGGGGCAGAAGGTGACAGTGAGCGCCGTGGTAACGGCCTATATGCCAGGGTTGAGTGGCTTCTTCGTGCAGGAGGAGGAGGCGGATTCCGATGGCGATGCTGCCACCTCGGAGGGCGTCTTCGTCTATTACGGCAATGCGAATCCCGGGGTGGATGAGGGCACGGTAGGCAAGCTGGTGCAGGTCTCCGCCTCGGTGAGCGAGTTTCGCAACCAGACCCAGCTCAGCGCCGTCACGGACTTCGTGGTCCGTGGCGCGGCCGCCTTGCCGGTGCCCGTGCGCGTCACGCTGCCTGTCAGCGACATGGGGCAGTGGGAGCGTCTGGAGGGGATGCGTGTGGAGGTCGCGTCCGCCACTGCGGGCGGCAAGCTGGTGGTGAGCGACAACCGCACGCTGGGCCGCTACGGCAATGTCACGCTGTCTGCCGACGCGCCGCTGGCGCAGTACACCGAACTCAATGCGCCCAGCGTGACGGGCTATGCCGCCTATGTGCAGACATTGCAGCGCAGCCAGATCATTCTGGATGATCGCTCTGGCGCACAGAATCCAGCCTCTGTGCCGGGCCGCGGCGGACAGTCTCTGTCGGCCTCCAACACGCTGCGTGCCGGCGATGGCGTGGACCGTGTCATCGGCGTGCTCGATCAGTTCTCGGATGCAGCTGCCAGCGAGCCGTATCTGACCAGCTACCGCGTACAGCCCACGCAGACGCCGCAGTTCTCGGGGGCGGTGCGTCCCTCGGCTGCTCAGTTGCAGCAGGCTGTGGGGGCGGCATCGCTCAAGATTGCCTCGGCCAACGTGCTCAATTTCTTCAACCTGACGGGCGCCACCAGCGGCTCTTCCCAGGTGATGTTCAGCACGCCCCTGGGCAATCAGCAGGGTATTCGTGGTGCCAACAGCATTGCCGAGCTGGACAGGCAGCGCGCCAAGATCGTGGCCAATCTGCTGGGGCTGGGCGCCGATGTGTATGGCCTGATGGAGGTGCAGAACAACGGCTTTGGCCCGGGCAGCGCCATCCAGGATCTGGCCGACGCCTTGAACGCGAGTGCGGACAAGCCTGCCGGCGCCGTGTATGCGGTGGTCAAGGCGCCTTTCAGCGAGGCTTCAGGTACGGTGGCGGGTGCTGGCACGGATGCGATCACCGTGGCCATCCTCTATCGCAGCGATCGTGTCACACCGGTGGGCAGCGCAGCGGCACCCAGCGTCACCACCTACGACGCCTTCAACCCAGGCGTTGGCGGCGCTCGCGTACCGATTGCACAGACTTTTGCGGTAGGCGGCAGCACGGAGCAGTTCACGCTGGTGGTGAATCACTTCAAATCCAAGGGCAGTGTGCTCAGCAGCCCCGGCAATGCAGACGCACTTGACGGCCAGGGCGCCAACAACGCCGCGCGTGTGAAGACGGCCGAGCAACTGAGCAGCTGGCTGGCAACCCGGCCCACAGGCACGACCAGTCCGCATGTGGTGCTGGTCGGGGATTTCAATGCGTACTCGAAGGAGGACCCCATCAAGGCGCTGGAGGATGGCGGCTACGCCAAGGTGTCTCAGGGCCTGTCCTATGCGTTCGATGGAATGTGGGGCTCGCTGGACCATGTGCTGGTAAGTGCCAGCCTGCAGCCGAGCGTGGGGCGCGCGGTCAAGTGGGCCATCAATGCCGAGGAGCCTGAAGTCCTGGACTACAACCTCGAGTTCAAGTCGCTGGACCAGCAGGCCAGCTTCTATGCGCCGACGGCCTATCGTTCCAGCGACCACAATCCGATTTTGCTGGGTCTGAATTTCGGTGGGCAGGCGCCATCGCTCAGTGGCTTGCCCGCCAATGCGCAATCCGTGGTGGTTGGCCAGGCGGCCGATCTGGCCGATGTGCAGGTGGCAGATGCCGACAGCCCTGTCGTGACGCTGTCCATTGTTGCCAGCAACGGGCAGGTGCTTGGACTGGAGGACGCCGATGCCGCGCAGCCGGGCATACAGTTGCGCGGCAGCCCCGCTCAGGTGTCGGAGCAGTTTCGCTCCGCCGTCTATCTGGCATCGGTGGCCGGTTCGGCCAGCTTGCAACTGAGCGTGAGCGATGGGGTCCATGCGGCTGTGACTGCCAGCTATCCGTTGCTGGCGGCTGCTGCAGGTCCTGTGGACCAGGCCAACCGCTTCAACATCACCGGGTCGGGCCAGATGGCGGTATCGGGCGAAGTCGCCGGCGGCGGTATCAACTGCCGCCTGGCCGAGCCGCCTCAGGTCATGGCGGCGCCTGGCACACCGCGTCCGGGGGCTGTGGTGCCCCACGGACTGCTGAAGCTGAATACCGATGGCTGTGATGCGGGTGCGCTCGTGACTGTCAAGCTGACCTATCCCAGTGATCTGCCCAGCGGTGCCGAGTACTGGAAGTGGGGGCGCACAAGCGACAACGCCACGCAGCACTGGTATCGGATACCGGCAACGCTGCAGGGGCGCGTCGTCTCCTTCGTGCTGCGCGATGGTGGCCTGGGTGATGACGATCTGGTGGCCAACGGCCGGGTGGAAGATCCCTCTGCACTGGTTGTGCCTGCTGCGGCGGTCGGCGGCGGCACGCCAGCGGCGATTCCTTCACTGAGCGAATGGGCTGTGGCTCTGCTGAGTCTGATGATGGGCGGGCTGGCCATCCGTTTGCGCCGTCGCGGTTCCTGATCCGGCAACGGGAAAGGCCCGGCTTGCGCTTGGCGCGGGCCGGGCCTGTTGCATTGCGCGAAGGAAATCTGCAGCCAGGGCATTGCCTGGATGCGATGGAGTTCAGAGAAATTTGGCGTGCAGTCGCAGGCCGGTGCGCGATGGCAGTGTTGAGGCGAAGAAAAAGCGCCTGCTGTGGACGCTGCTCAGTGCAACTGATGCATTGAATATCCAGAAATGATCGTGCTTTAAAAAAGAGCCTGGCTAACCGGCATACCGCTGGCTGGCAAAAACGACTGCAGGCTGAACTGGCCTGACGAGTCGCCCCACGATGAAACTGAACTGCTGCAACACCATGAATACTGCAGCATGGGTTGAATCATACACGCAAACAAGAATCATTCTCAAATAAACCTGTGCTTTTCTCTGGAATTGAGAAAAAACTTGCCTTTGTGCCCGTTTCGGTTGTTGCCAGGGCGCCTGAGCGATCGTCGTCAAGAAAAAACGCCCCGGCTGCGGAGGCGGCCGGGGCGCTGAATGGAGCGTTCCATGCGATCAATCCAGGAAGGACACATGCTAAGAGTTTGAAATGGGAGCGCTGGCGTCTGGCGCCTCCGGTCCTTCCTGGTTGTCAAGTGTAAATTGAAACAAGGTGCTTGACGGAACTAACTCGGGTGAAGTTGCATGCAACTGAGTCGTAAATCCTGTTTTTCACACGCCATCGTGAGACCAGCCAGGCAGTGGGAATGCAAAAAGCCCGCTTGAAAGCGGGCTTTTTGCGGGTGATGTGGACGATGGCTCTTACGCGACCATCGTTTTACGGCAGAACGTCTCTGCGGCTGTCACCGTTGTTTTTTTCGTCGTAGTGCACGACGCGCCGGCGTGAGATACAGCATTGTCTGCGCAGACAACCGCGAGATTGTAGCATGACCGCAATTTCAGCTGGATCGAGAACATGCATTGCCACCAAAGGATGAAACCATGAACGAAATGACGCAAAGGCTCGAGGGCCTCCTGGCGTCCGGCAAGGACTCGGCTTTGATGCGCTGTACGTTGGGCAAGGCGTATCTTGATGGCGATGCGCCTGCTGTGGCGCACTCGCACCTGCAGCGCGCCACTGAACTCGATCCCGGCTATTCGGTGGCATGGAAGCTTCTGGGCCGGGCATTGCTGGCGCTGGACGATGCTTCGGGGGCTCGGCAAGCGTGGAGCACGGGGTTGGCCTGTGCTGAGGAAAAGGGAGATGCCCAGGTCGTCAAGGAGATTGGTGTGTTCCTCAAGCGGCTGGACAGGCAGCAGTCCGCCTGAGTGCGGCTAAGCGCAGGGTCACGGCTGCAAAAGGGCCGCTCTGGCCAGCGCGTCGGCCTCGGTGTTGCGGTGACGAGGAATCCAGCGCAGTTGCACATGCTCGAACTCGGCCAGCATGGCGCGGGCCTGATCGAAAAGGTCGGCCAGCCGCACGATGGGCCTGGTGGGGCGGGGCGATGGCGCCAACTGCTCTACCAGGACGCTGCTGTCCGTGAAGATGGCCAGCCGGCGAGCCTGCAGGCCTAGCAGGGTCTGCAGCACAGCCATCAAGGCCCGCAGCTCGGCTTCGTTGTTGCAGCCTTGGTCGGGGCAGACCTGGGACAGAAGCTGCCGTGTTCCGTCGGGCGCCGTGATGACGGCTCCCAAGGCCATGCGACCCGGGTTGGGCAGTGCGCTTGCATCGATGTATGCAGTCCACAGGTCTGTGTCGGTCGGAGAAGGGCCAGAGTGGTTTCGGCGGGATGACGGCTGTTCCAGAGGCATGTCTGCATCATGCGGCAGCAGTGGGAATCTGACCGCATTCCTCATCGGATTGGACGGGACAATGCAGGATTGCAAATCACCGAAACCGAAGAAGGCTGCGAATGATCAGGATTCTGGGAAAGTCATCGTCCATCAATGTGCGCAAGGTGCTGTGGCTTTGCGTGGAGCTGGGAGTCTCGTTCGAACAGGAAGAGTGGGGTTCGGGCCATCGGTCAACGCAGGAGCCGGGATTTCTTGCACTCAACCCGAATGCCATGGTTCCCGTGCTGCTTGATGGGGCGCTGGTGCTGTGGGAGTCCAACACCATTTGCCGCTATCTTGCCGCGCGCCAGGCTCGGCATGACCTGCTGCCTGCAGCACCCGCAGAGCGCGCACGCGTCGAGCAATGGATGGACTGGCAGGCGACCGAACTGAACAACTCCTGGCGCTATGCCTTCATGGGATTGGTGAGAAACAGTCCGGAGCATCAGGATCCTGCGCTGCTGGCCAGCAGCATGGCGAACTGGCATTGCCACATGCGCATACTGGAGGAGCAACTGTCGCGCACAGGCGCCTTTGCTGCAGGCGCGCAACTCACCCTTGCCGACATCGTGCTGGGCCTGTCTGCCCACCGCTGGCTGTCTGCCCCGATGGAGCGCCCTGACTTGCCCGCAGTCCGTGCGTACTATGAGCGGCTTTGCGAGCGCCCAGGCTTTCGCAAGCATGGTGCCAACGGCATGCCTTGATGGCCGCCTGGTGCCCTCTGCGCGAAAAAGCCCGCCGGAATGTCCTGCGGGCTTTGTCTTTTTAGGGAAGGTCAGGGGGCAACCCGCACCAGCACCATATCGGCCTTCGGGCCTGCTCCACGGGTCAGGACCGGGTGGACGGTGTCATTGGTGAAGATGAGCTGGTTGCCCTGGGTGATGCGTGAGGTCACCGTATATTGCGCCGCAGGATTGAGGCGATTGGGCTCCACGGGCAGCTTGTAGCTGAACGGGGGCTTGAGGCCTTCAAGCCGCACGGATTGCTGAGATATCACGGAGGCGGCGGCATCGGCGCGAGAGGTGTCCTGCAGCTCCACAACCAGCACGGCATCGGACGGGAGCGGCATGCGCTCTCTCAGATCGACCGTGCCCATGACGGCGGTGACCGGCGCGTTGGGTGAGGGCTGGGACTGGGCACATGCGCCCAAAAGTGCGGCGGTCATCACGATGGCGAGAGAGGTTCGGCGCTGGAGGATGTTGGGATTCATGGGAATTCCTTCTTGATTGGAAAGGTCCCAGTCTGGCTTGGCGCATTCTGGAGGGCTGTAGGAACGGGTTCCACAGAGGCTGCTGCCATTTCCCAAAGTCGCATACGCCGATCTGCGGTCGGGTTGCCAGCCAGGGCGACGGGCGTGTGAAAGATCAGGTCGCGCCGGCGCATGAAGGACGCTGCCAGACAGTCCACAGGGTTTCGGAGGGGGCTGCATCGTTCGAGGCCTGCGCCATGCCAAGAGCGATGGGTCAAGCGTCCCGATCTATTTGCTTTACTTCTCATCAATCCGCCGCTCCTCTTTGGGCGGTGAATCGTTCTTGCTTTTGCCATCGCTCGCCGCAGGCGAGAGCACCGTTTCTTTTGACGTGTCGGGGCAACTCTCCCCACATCGCGGCTGCCGAGGGCAAGTCATTGCAGCCCAAGGGGCTGACTCCTTGGCGCGAAGAGGTGTGCGCAAGTGTGCAGAGGTGCGGCAGCGATCGATCTGGGCAGCCGCCGCGTCGGCCACGGAGCCTCGCCCACGGGTGTGGCGTGCCGCGCGGAAGGGCTTCTCTGTCCCAGCACACGGCTGTGGAAAGCTTGTGCTTTGGGGTGCGGAGCATTTTTTGAATAGAATGCGTTTTTGCTAGCATGCATCCAAAGAAAAAGCCATGACATCTGATTACAAGACTCTCCTTCAGCAAAAGGCCGAGATCGAGGCTCGCATTGCCGAGGTCCTCAAAGCCGAAAAAGGCGGTGCCATCGCCAAGGTCCGTGAACTGGTCCAGCAGTTCCAGTTGACCCAGGAAGACGTGTTTGCTACCGGTAAGCGCAAGTCTCCTGCTGGCACAGGTGTGGCCAAGTACCGTGATCCGTCTACTGGCGCAACATGGACCGGCCGGGGCAAGCCTCCCGGCTGGATCAAGGACGCAGCGGACCGAACCGCTTTCGAGATCTGATCAAGGGCCCGCAGTCGCGGGCCTTTTCTTTTGTGGGTCCCCGTGTGGGATCGATCGGCCGGCAGCTGTCCGGGAAAGTGCGAGTGAGCGCTGTCTTGCCCGAAGGTCTCCCAGACCGAGCTGGACATGTGGAAGAGCGCGGTAAAGGTATCTCTCGCGGACCATGCCGCTGGCGCTGGCAGTGCGTCCACCGCGTATTACTGCGCAGCATCTGCTCCCATGGGGGCCTGCAGGCCAGGCCTCCAAGGAAATCCTGTACGTTCTGCCTGGCTTTCACTGCATATCCTTCGCAGGCGTAGCTGGACTTATCAAGGTCTCCAGCATGGACAAGGATGGACAAGGCTCTTGCATTCCAGCTTCCGAAATGGTCAGGGCTGTGCTTATCTCATCTGGCAGAGCTTTCGACCCATCATTGAATTTCAAATGGCTGCCTTGTCTCTTGTGTCTGGCGGTGATTTCCCATGCCTTTCGAGGCAGCTTGACTCCATGCAGGCAAAAAAGGGCCCTGGGGGCCCTTGGTGTCCTGGCCAGCCCATTTATTGCTGAGCCTGCTCTTCCGGAGTAATAGGCCCAAGCGCAACCATTCCTAACCCTTGTGAGCCTTTGAAATCATGTGGTTGGCGAATGCGAGCAGCGGCGCCGAATCAGCAGTTGCGCGCACGCTGGTGCGAAAGGAAAAAGCGCAGCATCTCGGCGCTGGCGTCGATTCCTCCCGGCGCGGTGTAGCTGCCCGCAGCGCTGCCGCCGGACCAGGCGTGGCCTGCGCCATGCAGCTGCCAGTGCTCGATGGCGGTACTGCCATCGGCTGCGATATAGGCAGAGCGGGTGAACCGTTGGCGGTTCGGCGCATGGCCCTGGCTGACGCGAGGTGCGCCTGTGGGGCTTTGCGCGCTGCGTGCAGCATGCACGACGGCCGCGCCGTTGTCGTGATGTACCGTGGTGTCCGCGTCACCATGAAACACGATCACTGGACACACGCTGGGGCCGCTGGCCGAGCCAGATGCTGCGCCTCTTCGCATCGCCTCGAGGGCTGAGGGCAGATTGGACGCGGCACCGGCGGCCAGGCCCGAATGCACGCCCACGGCGGCGAACAGTTCGGGATAGGTGCGTCCCAATATGTCCGCCATTGCACCTCCGGCCGAAAGTCCGGCGACATAGACCCGCGATGCGTCCGCGCCATGGTCGGCCATCACCTGGCGCGTGAGGCCTGCCAGCAGTGCGGGCTCGCCCCGGCCCCGTTGCTGGTGCTGGGCCTTGAACCAGTTCCAGCACTTTTGCGAGTTTGCATGCTGTGTTTGTTCGGGATAGAGCACCAGTACGCCAGCGCTGCGCGCCTGGTCATTCATGCGCGTGCCGGCGGCGAAGTCTTGCGGCCCTTGGGTGCAGCCGTGCAGCATGAGGATGAGCGGGCGAGGTCCCGCTTCGAGGGCACTGCCTGGCGGCACGTACAGCCGATAGGCCAGCTGCCGGCCTCCGTGAGAGTAGCTGCCGAGCAGCCATTGCTCGTCGCTGGAGGTGCCTGCCTGCGATGTGCCCGCAGGCACGGCGAGTTCGGGAGCATCGTCGATGAAGCGGGCTTCGGCATCGACGATCCAGCCTGCATCCCGATGACTGGTTGCGGCTGGCTTGTCGTGGGGTGTGGGCGCACTTTGGCCTCGCAGCGTGCGCTGAATCAGCTCGGTGGCTTCCAGCAGATTGCCGGTGCGCGTCAGGCGTGTCGCCTCGCCCAGCATGTCTTGAAAAAGCTGTTTCATGGAATGGTTCTCAGGTAATGCGGCCGGCCAGAGCGGCACGAACGGCGGGGCTGGCCTGGAGCGCTCCCAGCACCGTGATGGATTCGATGGTTTCGGCGGCAAGTTGCGCAGGCACGTCCTGCGCGATGCTGGCCAGGCCCAACACGCGGATCTGCAGCTTTTCCCCGGCAGCATGCACCCGCATGAGATCGGCGTGGGAGAAATGCTGCATCCCAAGGACCAGCATCTTGCGGGCGACGACCTGTTGCACCGCGTCCGCATGGCTGCGCAGGTGATTGCGTATCGCTGTGCGGATGAAATCGCTGCGGTTGGCGTAGAAGCCTTCGGCGACCAGCAGGTCGATCTGGCCCAGGTCGACATAGCCCAGATTGATGGTGAGCTTCTCAGATTCGCTCACGCGAGGGTTGGAGGTGGTTGTGTTTGCGGCCATGGAACATCCCTATGCCATCCATATGGATGGTTTAGGGATGGTTTCAAGGCCTGGCGTTGCAATTTGACGCGGCACGTCGTGGGGTATCCGGCGGACGGCGCTGCAGCGTGTGAGTTGCAATCATTGCCCTGTCACGTCTGAGCCGTAAGGTGGCGGAGCCGGGCACGGCGTCCGGCGTTCCTTGGTCGTGCGACAGGAGGCTTCATGCCAGACTTGCAGGCAGGCTTGCCGAGCGGCACGAGCGTTTGGTGCCAGCCCGGCGAGCGGTTCAATACCTGGAGTCATCTGGCGGCCCTGCTCGTGGGCGTGGTGGCCAGTGTGGGCCTCATCTGCGAAACGGTGGCCGGCGGCGATGCGCGCAAGATTGCGGGCTCTGTGGTGTTTGGCCTCTCTCTGGCGGCGCTGTTCGGTGCCTCGGCCCTCTTTCATGGCTGCACCGGGGCACGCAAGCGTTTTTGGCAGCGCGTCGACCACGCCTGCATTTACCTGCTGATTGCCGGCAGCCACACGCCTTTTGCCTTGATGGCGCCCTCTGGCTTGTGGGCTTGGTCCTTGCTTGCCGGTGTATGGGCGCTCGCATTGCAGGGCGCGATACGTGCACTTGGTTTCGATTCGCCGCCGCGCCTGTCCCTGTACATCAGCCTTGGCTGGCTCAGCTTGGGGGGCGCGGTGCCGATGGCCTTGCGCCACGGTGCGCAGACCCTGGCCTGGCTGCTCGCGGGCGGACTGCTCTATTCGGCAGGAACGGTGTTCTACCGAAGCCTTTCGAGCATGCGCCATTCGCATGGCATCTGGCACCTGTTCGTGGTTGCCGGCAGCGCCTGCCATACCGTCGCGGTGGTCGGTTTGCTGGCCTGAAGCGAGGGCTCGTGCTGGCGGCGCTGCGTTAGACGCTTTGGATTCTGTTAGACAAAAGCCCCTGGCTCTTTCGAACCAGGGGCTTGAATCATTTGGTCGGAGCGGCGGGATTCGAACTCGCGACCCTCTGCTCCCAAAGCAGCCGCTCGAATTATTGAAATCAATGACTTGCACCGTTTTCTTCTAACGCGCGCATCTGCAAATGCTGCTGTCCGCCGTAGGCAGCGCAGAGGCGCGTTAGAAGAATTTCAGCGTGTCGCATCCACCTTCAACGCGCGTTTGTGGCGCACATAGTCGGCGGTCTGGGACTGGGTGGAATGGGCGCCCATGCGCTGCGCCTCCATGATCCCGCGCCCACGGTCTACATCGGTCAGGGCCTTGCCGCGGAGGTCGTGGAAATGGCAGTCCTTGACGCCGGCCCGCTTCACTGCCCGTTTCCAGGCGGTGGACGCGCCCGAGTAGGTGTAGGGCTGGCCCTGCAGCGTGCAGAACACGAAATCAGGGCTTTGGTTGGGGAGCGCTCGCAAGCGGTCCACAACGTCACGCAGGCGCTGCGTCCATGCGATCAGGACTTGGGCGCCGGTCGAGCCCTCGGTTTTGGCCGGCTGGAACGCAATGCCCTGCTTGCCCACATCGCTCCACCGCAAGGTCAGCAGGTCGCCAATGCGCTGCCCGGTCAGGTACGCCATGTCGATCAACGCACAGATCGTGTGGCCGGAGCGCGTGCGCTTGCCATCGTCCCCGTACATCACGGCAACCTTGATGCGGCGCACCTCGGAATCCGTGATGTACCGCGTGCGCGCCTTCACGGACATGGTCTTGAGGCTGTCCACTGGGTTCGTGCCGGGCGGCCGATAGCCTTTCTCTTCGGCGAACCGCATCAGCTCTCGCAGCATGGAGCGGTAGGCGTTGTAGGTTCGCGGCTTGTCGCTGAAGTGTTTCAGGAACTCCACAATGGCCGGCGCGGTGACCTCCTGCGCGCGAAACTCCTGGAACGATTCGGAGATCGTGCGCGTTTGGTAGGCGTCGTTGGCCTGCGTTTTCACGCTGTGCCGGCTACCGACCTCCGCTAGCCAGTCCGCGATCAGCGCGGCCATGCTGTCCCGGGCCTGGTCTGCCTGCTCCATATCGGACAGGGCGCGGTACAGAGCGGGCAGGCCGTCACGGATGGTGGACAGGCGCGTCCAGATCCGCTTTTTTCCTTCGGCGCGGACATGCCAGTAGGCGCCTCCCTTTTCATAGACCCGCTTGGGCAGGTCGCTGCGGCGCTTGCTCATGCTGGCCTCCGCATATGCGGCGGCCGCACTCGCGGCGCGGTGGACGGCGCTGGGCCAGCGCACACGGCCAGGTAGTGGTCACGCTCCAGCAGTACCTTCCCCGTGCGTTCGCTGATGCGGGCGCGGAAGAATCCGCGCTTGTGCAGCGCCTTGAGCTGCATGGAGGGCCATTGGTAGTGGGTGAGCTCCCTGATTTCGTCTTCAGAGAGGGTCAGGCTGATGCTCATGGTGGGCACCTTTCTGGAAATAGAGCGGCCCGCGTGACGCGGGCCCGGGTTGTAGGTGGAATCGTTTGGTCAAGCCGCGCGGCGCAGCTGCCAGGCCGTGGACTCGGGGGAGTTGAGCGAGACGATCTGCTGCATGGGTACGGGGCTCACGGAGTTGCCGACCATGCGCACCTGGGCGGTCTTCGTCAGGGGCTTGCCGGAGGCGGTCCGGTCAATCACATAGCTTTCAGGGAAGTCCTGAGCGTTGTAGAGCTCGCGCGGCACCAGCATGCGCAGCGTGATGTCCACGATCACCCAGGGCTCGCCCTTGAGCCAGACCGTCACGAGCGCCAGGCGGTCGCGCGTGGTGATGGTGGTCATCGGGTCCCGCAGGTCCGCCCACTGGCCGCCGCTGGCGTGGTAGCGCATCAGGAAGGCTGCGCAGCGCAGGGCGCCGGCCTCCTGCTCGGGCGACAGGTGGTACTGGTCCAGGCCAAAGCGTGTCGCTCCGGCGAGGACTGTCTGTGCAGGGTCTCGCAGATCGCTGCCGATCGCGTTCTGACCGAGCGCCGTGAGGTGGGCGGCGATCAGCTGCTGCTGGCTGCCGCTGGTGGTCACGGTCGATACAGGTTCGCGCAGGTCGCGGGCCGGCGTGCTGTTGAACCCGCCGTTGGCCTGGACCATGAACGCGGATGCCAGGCTCTGGCCGCCGCCGCTGGCCGTCACGGTGCCCAGAGGACCTTTGATGTCGTTGGCGCCGTGGCTCCAGCGCTTGCCGCCGTCCTTGCCTTCACCGTGTCCGGCCTGCACCAGATAGGCCGAACTGACGGCGTGCTTGATGCCGCCGGCCACGGCCGTGCCCAGGGGTTGGGACAGATCCAGCACGCGCGGGGCCTTGCCCTTGGCTTCGCCGTATCCCATCTGGATCAGGGTGGGCGACACCAGGGCGCGGCAGCCGCCTTTCTCCGTGGCGATGGTGCTCATGGGCCGATTGAGCAGCTCGATCTTCCCGCCGTGGGCCATGTTGATGATGAACGGCTGGAGGGTATTCAGCACGAACTTGTCCAGGCCATGCGCGATTCGCCGCATGGTGGCCGGCGCCAGTTCCTTCTTGCGCCCGAAGATGCTTTGCCCGGGGATGCTCCAGTCGATGCACTCGGCTGCCTGGCGGAATGGCTTCTGCCCCGCCTTCGGATGCTTCCAGTGTGTCTGCGCTGGCCACACGATGGGCAGGCCGTCGCGGCGCGCGATCAGGTACAGCCGTGTGCGGGTGCTGCGCGAGCCCAGTGTTGCATTGCAGATCACCCGCCATTCCACCTTGTAGCCCAGGTCGCGCAGGGCCTGGATGAAGTGGCGCCAGTTGCGGCCCTTGTGCTTCGGGTCCGGCACCAGGAACTGATTGCGACGCGGCACCACCTCGCCGGGTTCGGCCACGCGGAAGGTGGCTTTCCCCGTGGCGGGGTCCGTGATGCGGTCCAGCGTGATGGCGCGGCCGGTGGCTGGATCGCGCTTCGCAATCAGCGGGGACCACTGCATCATCTGCTCGACGTTCTCCAGCGTGATGACATCGGGCTTGGTCTTGCCGGCCCAGCGGATGACGATCCATGCGAGCGACCGGATTTCCCCGTTGCGCGGCTGGCCGCCCAGGGCCTGGCTGTGGTGCGTGCAGTCCGGGGATGCGTGCAGCAGGCCCACCAGCTCACCCTTGGTCACGGCCAGCGGATCCACCTCGCGGATGTCGGCGCGGTAGTGGCGTGTCTGCGGGTGGTTGACTTCGTGCATGCCGATGGCGTCGGCATCGTGGTTGATGGCCGCGTCCACGGGCCGGCCGATGGCCTGCTCGATGCCGGTGGATGCGCCGCCGCCGCCGGCAAACAGGTCGATCACCAGCTTGGCCGCGAGGGGCAGGAGAAATTGAGGGGTTAGCATGCGGCTCCTTGAAATTTGGGCCAAAAAAAGCCGCACGCGGCAGGGCCGGGCGGCTTCGGAGTTAGAAAGGCCCGCGCTGGGCGGGCTGTGGTTGGATGAATGCAGGTTTCCTGGGCGCCTATGCGGCTGCGCTGCAGTCCTTCCATCGCCTCATGGGATGGGTCTGTTTTTATAGACAGTACTTGTGGCAGCGACTGTCGTATGCTGCTCTATCTACCTAAAAGGAGAAGCCATGTCACAGGTTCAATTTCATACGCTGGATCCTGAAGTGGCGCCTAAATTAACTGCTTGGCAGCGCAGCTATGGCGTCAGTGCGGATGGCGAATACTACGTGCCGGCGGCAGCTGCTGGTAGCGAAGATAAAGTGCTGATGGCAGCCAACTTTGATGGCGTATCAATTGCTTCCTTCAAAGGCCACCTATATGTGCCATTGTCTTGGGCGAAGAAGGAGTTCCGTTCCGCTCAGGAAGTTTGGTCAGCAATTGAGACCCACATGCGCGAATTCGGTGTCGTCTATGTGAAATAGGCAGCCCTGTTCTCATGCCTCTGGGGTCAGGTGGCGGGCGTCTCGTCCCAGGTGCGGCCTTCCAACTGGCGGCCGGCGGCCTTCTTGCCGATGCGTGCCAGCTGCTGGCCGTCAGGGAAGGCGTGCCACTTTGGGTGCGAGGTGAAGGGCGCGCGCGCCGGCACTGCCAGCAGCTTCAGGTCATGGTCATTGCCATGGGCCAGTTCGGCCAGCATGGGCACCACGTTCCCGATGCGCTTCGTGAGTAACAGCCAGTCGAGGTTCGGCGTCTGGTGGATCAGGGTGAACAGGTCCGCGCGCCACTGCGGGTCCACAGCTTTGTCGAACACGTCTGCCAGCGATGCGCAGGACACGCGCTGGCGGCGTCCATGATGCGCCATGAATGCATCAGCCTGCGCGTTCCAGCGGCGCGGCATGGCCCAGGTGGCAGGGCTGGTGCGACGGCGCGGCGCGCCTGGGCCCCAGTTCACGGCCTGGCCGCCGGCAAACCGCGCGTTGCGGGTCTCGGCATAGCAGTGGTCACAGCCCGGTCCCACCTTCTGGCAGCCTTCCCAGGGGTTGAACGTGTGGTCGGTCCATTCGATCTTGCTGTTCTCGGACATTGTGGGTTCCATGCAAAAAGCCCGAGAGGCGACTGCCAAACGGGCTATGCGAGGTTAGGATTCGCCGCTCATGAAAGGAGAGGGCGATGGATGTTTATCAATGGATGGATAGCTCTATTCAGGCGATGAAAGCAATGAAGGCAGTGCCTCCGCCGGCGGATGTGTGCTGGGCTTTTTGGTGCATGAATAGATCGGAGTGGGCTGCGTGGGCTCAAGCGGTTTTCAGTGTTTTGGCCATATGCGTGGCTATAGCCGTGCCACTTTTGCAGCACAATATCGCGGCAAGGCGAGAAAATGTGAATGCCCTTTTACTTGCGATGTCTGTAGATGAACAGTTGAAAGATCTTTGCAGAAAATTGAATCAGCTCGCGGAGGAAAGTGAAAATTGGATTCTGAAAATACCAGGATTCGATGACCCGATTAAAGTGATTCGCAACGTTCCAGGAATGGCATTTCCGAGCTTGGATGATCATGCCACCCTCTCGCCACTTGGTGTTAAATATCTTCAAAAAGCATTTGAAGCTGCAGCCCACGTTAAGCAGACTAGAGTATATGTAGATTCTTTTTTCTCGGAAAATAACCAGTCTACTGAGCGTGGAGTACAGGCGATGTGGAATGTTAGCGATTCAGCTGCTAAAGCTGGTAAGTTCTGTTCTATTGCACAGAAAGAACTTGAAGCGTTTCAGAGAAAGCATCGAGTGTTTAGGTGAGATATTCTTGTAACTACGGTTCTCAATTTATAGGTACTGAAGCAATCAGAGCCCAGGCAGGGCTCCGGCCGGATGCGTTTGGTCAAGTGGGCGTGATCAGAAATGGCACCCGATCCTTCCCGGCTATCCAGTTCGGTGGCTTGCCCCTTCCGGTCCAGGTGGCGCCCGTGGCAGGGTCGCGGTACTTCGGGGCGCCCACGGTGCCCTTCGCCTTCGATGGCGGGAAGACATCGGCAGCGGTCAGGCCGTGCTCTGCGATCAGCGCGCGGGCCTGGGCGACGGCTTGCGCCTTGGCCTCTGCCTGAGCAGCTGCGATCTGGGCGTCGAGTTCGGCCTTGCGGGCCAGCAGGTTGTGATATTCGGACATCGGGTTTCCTTTCGTGGCGCCGCGCGGGCGCCGTGGATGGTTCAGTGGATGGTTCAGGCCGGTTCGCCGGTCACGGCCGCCGCGAAGGCGTCTTCCGGTGTCTGGTTCACAGGGTGGTTCGGGTCGGTCGGCGGCTCGTCCTCGCCTTCCTCGCGCAGCTCCTGCTGGTCCTCGTTGTCCGGCTGGCTGGCGGGCGTGTCCGGCTTGCCGGCGCGGTAGCCCTTCTTGGCCTGCAGCAGCTCGGCCGGGGCCAGCAGCTTGATGTAGATCTCTCCCTCGGCTGCCAGGCCGGACAGCTCGCCGAAGAGGTCGTTGTCCAGCAACTCGTCGCCGTTGTACTGGACCTTGCCCTTGATGGTGACGCTGCCACCCTCGAACAGGTCGTAGTGCAGGCCGGTCAGCACTGCGTCCGAGAAGTCCACGCGCGCGCCTTCAATGCCCCAGTCCCAAATGAAACGGTAGCCGCGCCACCGCTGCTTGCGCGCGTATTCGAAGCTGGTGGGCAGCAGGGGGTGGCGTAGGTTCGGCAACGGGATAAGCACGCCCGGCAGTGCGACCTGACCGTCCTTTACCGCCTTGTTGAAGTAGTGGTGCTCACGCAGGCCGGGCTCCAGAAGGTCCAGCAGGATGTTCTCCCCCTTGAGGGTGAACGAGATGTCGATGGCGCGCACCTTTTCATCGCCGTGCAGCTCGCGCCGCGGGTTGGCGTTGGTGATGGTGACGGCCGTGGATTCGGCAAGTTCAAATGCCATGGGGATGGTCCTCGGTGGTGGTGGTGGAAACAGGGATGGGCTGGCCCAGGGCCTGGGCGGCGTACTCGCGGCCGAGCTTTTCGGCCTCCAGGGAGACGCGCAGGAATGCGCGGGCGACCTGCTCATGCGTGAAGTTGTCCGCGCCGATGGGCAGGCCCGTGATCAGGCCTGCCAGCCGAGCGGCGAACTCGGCGGCCGGGATGGTGGCGGCGGTCATGCCCCGGGCATCTCCGCGCGCAGGGCCTCGTACTTGGCGTTCAGGTTCTTCCGGTCTTCCTGGTCGGGCAGGTCGCCGATGAAGCTGGCTACCTCGTCCAGACGCTCCGGGGTCTTCGCCTTGAGCATCTGGTCCAGCAGCTCAGGAGCGGTGTAGCCGATGGCTGCTGGCGGGGCTGCGGCTGTTGCGTCTTCACCCGCCGGGGTGTCAATGATCTCGGTCGCGCCGCTGTCGATGATCGTGTGCGCATCGACTTCGATGTCGGCCAGGCTGCTGTCCCGGTCCTCGCGCTCCTGAGCGTCGATGTATTCGATGCTGACGGGCAGGTACTTGAAGAGCCGGCGCAGCACCGTCTTCTTCGCCATCTCATCGAAATTCGTGTGCCATGGCGAGTTCGGCTCGCGGCCGTATTTGCGCGCACTGGCTTCGGCCGCCTTCCAGCCCTGGGACTCGCGCATGATCCGCTCGATCTCGGCGCGGCCCATCAGCTCGAACTGGACGCCTCCGCCTTGGAGTTTGGCGACCGCATACACGGCGCGCAGGGCGCCCCGGTCATCGTCTTCCCAGGCGGGCTCGTGCTGCAGGTCCGGGTCCAGGCCGAACTTCACGGAGAACATGTCCCGCTCATACACGGCCCGAGACTCAATGCTGACGATCTGGCCGCTGCGGCGGGCCAGGTCGATCATGCCCTTGTAGCCGAGGATGAACTGGACCTCGGTCTTGCCGGAACGACGGTTGTCGAACGGCAGCAGGTAGGCATGCCCCAGGGCGCCGCCTGGCTCGATGCCGAGCTGCGCGCACTGCATGACGGCGCCCATGAACGAAGCCGGGTCGGCCTGCATCAGCTTGGGCACCTTGCGCAGCTCGGTCAGCGCCACGCGGGTGAAGCGTTCTGCATTTAGGTGCTTTGGCAGAGCCAGGGCGAACTGCTTTTTCATGCTGTCGCCGGTGATCAGGTCGGCCAGCGTCTGGGGCTTGGTGTTTCGGGTCACGCCGCCGGTCGCGGCGGCCTTGAGAGCTTGGGTGGACATGGCTTAAATCCCTGTGGTGTCGAAGTGCTTGAGGTTGAACACGCGCTTTTCCCATTTGCGCGTGAACTGGCGGGCGATCTTGGGATGGGCCTTCTTGAGCTCGGCCTCATCGATGTAGCTGCCGGTACGGACCTTCCATTCGCACGCGGCCTTTCCGTTGGGCATGAGAACCTGCGTATTCGTGCCCATGGCCTTGCGGATCTGGAACTCCAGGACCTCGGCTTCGGCCTCCCGGGCTTTGATCTCGGCGCGGATGAAGCGCATGCGCATCAGCCATTCGGACAACGCTGGGTCGGCTTGCAACGCGTCGGCCACGCCGTCCTCGGAGAAGAGGCGGTCGGTGTCGCGGATGCTGATGGGCTCAGGCGGCACGCCGGCTCGGACGTGATTGCCCCAGAAGTCAGCGCCACGGCTGCGCAGGGCCTGCACGGTCTCCTCGTCCCGGTCCACCGGATAGGCGCGCAGCTCGTCGGCGCCGAAGAGCGCGGCGAGAATGCCGTTCTTCCTGCCCGTGACGCCCAGGCCCCACATCACCTGGGCCGTGTAGTGCGTGGGCATGTGGTCCGTGTCGGACTCGCCCCATTCCTTCATCTTGAAGGGGTGCACGGTCTTCAACTCGACATTGGTGATCTCTTCGGCGCCGTCGAGCCGGACCTCGAAATCGATCTCGGCGGCCATGAAATCGTGCTGCGGGTCACGGTAGCGGTTGTTGCTTCCAACGATTTCAACCGAGTGACCATCAGCCTCCAGGCGTTCGACCAGCATCTCCGACACGACGCCTTCCCAGCGGATACCCCGCGTGAGCACCTGCTTGCGCTCACCCTCGGCCCTGGGCTTGATCTTGTCGAGGTACAGGTCCAGCGGGGTCTTCCAGGGGCTGATGCCCAGCACGGCGGCGATGTCGGAGCCGCCCAGGTACTTGGCCCGGTCATGTCCGGGCGCGATGGTTTGCAGTGCCATACAGGCCTCCAAATGAAAGCGGCGCTCAGAAGGCGCCGGAAGTGAGGGCGGCCAGGCCGAACGAGACGGTGCTCAGGCCGAGCCAGAGGAAGAGGTGGAGTAGGGCGTTCATTCGGGGTCCTGAGGTTCGCCGCGCATTTCCCTGACGAATTCCAGGTAGCGACTGCCGCCAGCGGGCCAGGCCCTATCCAGCTTTTGTGCGGCTTCTTCAAGCCATTCGAGAAGGAGCGGGACTTTCTCGGTGTCGGTGAGTTCGGCCAGATTGATCACGGGCGCTCCTTCAGGCAGATGTGCGAGCCGTCGTCTTGCCAGACGGGGGTGAGGCCTTGGCATGCCCGGGCCGCGGCGCGCGCAGTGCGCTGCTCCTGCGGCGTGGGCTGGGGCTGCTGCGCGCCGGCCTGGCTGCAGCCGGCCAGGGCCAGCAGTAGCAGCACGACCAGGGAGGCGAGGCCCAGAAGCAGCGAAGCCCGCTTGAGGGCGGGCTTCTTGCGGCGGGGCAATTGCTGCAGCTGGATGGGAGGGCGGGTATCAGGCAGCATTGATGCCCTCCGGGTAGCGGTTGGCGATGTGGGCCATGACGGCGGTGCGCAGCTGCAGGGCCGGCTGGCTGACCATCAGCGTGCCGAGCGCCGTTATGCTGTCGTGGTCCCCGTCAGCGATGGCCTCGGCCAGCATCTCGTCGAACGACATGGGCAGGCCGAAGGGGCCGGGCATGCGCTCGTGGAACCAGTCGGTGGGCGTCATGAAGGCCGCGGCGCGCTGCAGCTTCTGCATTGCGCGGGCCCTGTCTTCATCAGCCGCAGCGGCGCGGCGGTCCATCTCGTTCTCCCAGCGCTCCGCATCCGCGCAGGGGTTGGCGCTCATCAGCATGGCTGAATCTCCTGTGGTGGCGGCCGCTGCGGGCCGGGAATGAAAAAGGCCCGCGAGCTGAATAGCTGCGGGCCTTTGGTGGAAAGTGCCGATGCCTGAAAGGCGTGCCTGAGAATTAGAGAGGGAGGGAGGAGGAAACCCAGGCTCGGCGTGAAACTGTTGAACTCAGTATGGCCCGGACATGATCAGGAAAACATGTACGGGAGGTAAAAGATCGTTGGCATCAGTTGCAGAGTTGACGCTCGCAAGGGATGCCATCGTTGTCCCCGTCCATCTTCGTGTTGGGGCAGTTGCGCAAGAAGAATTTTGCCTCCTCGCAGGAGGTCATCTGCGAGCAGTGCGTGCGCCCGTCGCAGGTGTATTTGGGCGTGCTGGATGTGCTGCTGCCCACGTCGATGCTGCGAGGCCGTGGCTCCGTCAGCAGCAGGGTGGGCGATAGGCCGCCAGTCTTGGCTTGATATGCCGTGTACGCTTTCCAGGCCGCCACCGCGATCAGCACGTAAACAATGAGCCTCAGCATTGAATGCCCCTCTCTTGTTGTGATTGATATGTCGGGCATCGTATCGCAGTCGGAAATGAAGATGGCCGGCCGTATTCGCCCCGGCTTTCCCTCTACAACGGTTTGGCGGACTCTCAACGCTTGCGGGTGGGCAACTACCCGTCACGATTGGCCATCACAGATAGGGGCCGGTGCTGATCTCCGGCTTGGCGGCGTTACAAGGTACGGTTGCGACCCGTTTGTCCTATCCGCCCGAGGTTCCTTCTGTCGCATCAGCCTGCGCATTCCCTATCTGTGATGGCCCTGGCACTTGGCCGGGACGTTTTGATCCCGCTGTCAATCCGCTCAATCGGGATTGGCAGCGTCGCGCGCCAGCTCCACCAGCATGCGCAAATACTCGGTCTGCACGCGCATCTGGGCCAGCATCTCGGACAGCACCGGCTGCGCAGCTGGCTGCTCTGCAGCGAAGCCCTCGCCCAGGGTCTGGGCCAGGCGGTGGACGATCTCGGCGTTGAGGCTGCGGCCTGAGGCCTTTGCCAGACGCGCTATGGCTTCGTGGATAGGCGCTGGCACGCGAAACTGGGAGCGCACGGTGCCTTCGCTGTCCTCGCTGGCGTCTCCCTCCTCTCCGGCCAAAAGCCAGTCGGGCTCCACCGACAGTGCCGCCGCCAGCTTGTGCAGGATGTGCAGGCGGGGCTGGTTCTTGTCGGCCTCGTATCGCGAGACCTGCGCGGGCGCTATGCTGCTGATCGCGGCCAGGTCCGACTGGCTCAGCCCCTTTTCGATTCGAGCGCGGATCAGGCGCGCCCCGAAGGTGTTCGCCATGGCTTTCCTTTGTGGTGGTGGTTGAGAAACAAAAGAGGCCTCCCGAATCGAGAAGCCTCTTTTGTTTGCCCCGATGACGCTCGGGGCGGGCGTAGATCCGTAGTGCTGGTGGCGCTAGGGTAGAGCGTTTCTGTGCGATTGCTATGGGGGGCAAGCGCTCAGACGCTTGGCCAAGATATCGTTCAGCTCGCAGCCGATATCGACTTGCAGAACGTTTTGCCTACGGAATTCTTCCGACAGAACATTTTCAAGTGTCCGTGCTGGATAGGCGACACCGTCTGTTGAGAAGGCCGGCAGTTGAAAACCGTCTGGCACACCGTCGACACAAGAGACGGTGTAGCGCGCATCTACGATGGCGCGGTGTTTGGCAAGGTTGGTGAGGCGGTTGAGATACTTGAACTCTGGATGATCCTTGAGCTCTTGAACCAGCGCGTAAAGGTGGACTGCATCCGGCACATTGGCCAGCTTTTTCTCCACACGGTAGAGACTGATGTTCCGCTCTTCGAGACGTGTGTCCTCGTTCAACTCCAGCGCAAGTCCGAAGTAGATGACGTGAGCAAAGGTGTCCGCGAGGGCATGCATGCTCTGAATGCAGGCGACATAGTTGGCCAAGGCTTTCCTCTGGGCAACGTGATAAGCGTGCAAGGCTTCATCATCTTCAAAGCCCAGAATTAGGCTCACAATTTCCTGTGAATCCCGTTCCCCGAGGCCCGTCTGCATCTCCTTTTGCGCGGAGTCGTAGTGGTACTGGGCAAAGCCGGTCCGCCACTTCCATGACTGAAGTGATGGCGTCAGTTGACGGCTCAGGCGGTCTCCATACAAGGATCGGACGTGATCCTCCAGTTGCTTCGTGTCCCAGATCATTGGAATTCCTGGTTTGTGGTTTTCAATGCTTGGCGCGTCTGCATGCCGCTGGACTCTCGCAAAACTCAGCCCTGCGCGCAAGACTGAGGTTTGGGCTGCGGCGCATCCTTGGCTATCCAGTGCCCGGACCCCCGGGCGTGCACCGCTGCAGATCTATCCGGCTTCCAGAACCGTCCCTGCGTCTGCTGCGTTCTTTGCGGTCACGCAGCTCAACCTTCTCCCCTCTCGCACTCGGCCGTCTTTGGGGTCGACGGGGTCTTCGCGGTCAGCGGCTTGTGAGCCGTTGAGTTGCATTCTTCCCAAATGTGGGATGCAAGTCAACCCAAATTTGGGAAGTTGATGCAAATTTTTTCCCGTAACTGGGTATGGGGGGTGAGTCGGGGGCCTTGGGACAAAGAAATGCCCGCTGGTGCGGGCATTTGATCCAGGCTTGGCCGAATGGCTGCGGTGGAATTTACGAGGTGTCGTCCTTTTTGGAGGCTTCCCACTCCTGATAGACATCGATCGCCTTCGCTTCAATCATGCCTTTCCGGCGGTCTGGCAGCGCGGAGAATTGCTGCGGCGTCAAGTCCTCGAATGGCCACGGCGAGGCGCCTACCCCGTGCAGCGGATCAAGCTCCTCAGAGAGCAATGCCCATATAGGCAATTGGAAGGCACGCGCAATTCCCGCCAAGTGATCGACGCCCGTGTTGGCCTCGGCCTTGGTCATCCTCTCGACTACTCCCTTAGATACGCCAGAGGCAGCAGACAGTCGCACGATCGTTCCCAGCCGAGGGTTGGCCTGCATCAGCGCGCGCACGTTTTTGGCAAGGATGTGCCTTGGTTCCGAACTCATCCCACAAGTTTGCCGAAGTCGGAATCCCAGACATGGGATTGACTTCGTCCCAAATTTGGGATTATCCTCGGCAGCCATGGAACCCATCATCTCTTTCCTCAAGCGTCGTCTTCGCGAGGCGGGCGCCGCGCGCTGGGAGTTGATTGCGGCGGATGCCGGCGTAGCGAAAACGCTGCCCCGGAAGATCGCTTGCAACGACCGAGACAACCCCGGCGTGCAGACCATCCAGCCTCTTCTGGACTACTTCCGCCTCGTTGACCTCGGCGAACGGAAACTTCCCGAACTGCCATCTGCAGCCCCGGCCCCAGCTCCCGCCCAGGAGCCCGGCCATGCTTAAGCCCAACATGCCCCGTCGTTTCGGGCGTCTGCCGTGGCAGGCAAAGCTGAGGATGAAGCGAATGGACCGAGTCTGGGATGCCAAGACGGCTGAGTGGCGCGCAGCTGAGGTTCGTTGGGCGGCGGAAAAGGCAGCTGCTGATGCTGCCTGTGCTGCCCACGAAGCGGTTCATGCGGCATTGCAGAGCGCGAGCTACACAGCTCCGGAATCTCTGCCGCCGCGCGCCATCTCCATCACCGACTTCGACGACCGCATCGTCATCAAGGTGGGCTTCTCCGAGCTGCGCCTGACCCCTGAAGAGGCCGCGCGCCTGTTCGCCATGGGGCGCGACTTCGGCGGCAAGCCGCAGTAGAACGGAGGTGCCTGATGCCTACAGCTCCAGGTACGGGCCGCGCTCTTCGCGTGGCGACTTCCGGCTCTCGTAGCGGAAGCGCAGCCCCTCTGATCCGTAGTGCACGTCCGTCCACAGGTAGCCAATGGCGACCAGGACGTAGCAAGCCTGAATGGCAATTCCTGTCGCGGTGGGCTTCATGAAGAACAACAGCACCACCAATGCCGAAGCCAGGGAAAGCACCCGGCTCCAAGCCCGAATGAAGGCTGCGCGCACGAAGCGCTTGCGCCGGTACGCGGCTGACATCTTGTTGGCTGGCCACCTGGTGATTGCCTTCATGTTGGGCGCATGGGGAGCAGTTGACGAAGCGCTGATCGTACTGACTGCGCTGCCCGCCTCCCTGATCGCCCATGCCTGGGCATACCGCCCGCTGGCCAAGCCCTGAGGTGCTGCCCATGTCTCAACCGACACCTCCAGCCCGCCGCCGCGCCAGCCCATACAGCAACGCATCCAGCTCCCTGCGGCTGACGTCCCATTCGTCGTCCAGGGCCTCGTCCTCCACGACCACCACAGCCACCAGGACAAAGACATGAACCAGAACAACCCCATGCCGCAGTTCGCGCGCAGTCGCAACCCTGAACTGGACCGCACTGATCTGCGCGCCACGGTCCGCAAATTCACCATGGACGTCATCGATGCCGAGGTGAACTACCGCATCCGCCACACCGACGCGGGCGCGAGCCGGAACATGGTCATCAACGAGATCCTGGAGGCGTGGGCTTCTGAGCAATGGCATAGGGCAACTATGACCGTAGCCCTGGCGCCAATCAATCCGTTGCTGCAGGAATCGGAGCAGGGCGGGGAGGGCGGCAATGTCTGAAGTCGTCAGCCTCGACCGCATCAAGGCCCTGGCGGCTGCCGCGCGCGCCGCTGGCCAGCCCATCGAACAGGCATGCCCTTGGCCGGCCACCACGCCCGCTGGCCAGGCCTTCGCCCGCGCCTATGAGGGCCAGGAGCTGGCATGAACATCCAGATCCGTTTCGCCGGTGTCGATGGCCAGCCGCCCCAGCCCATGCTGGTGGTGGACTTCGCGGCCACGCCGGTTTCCATGCCACTCGCAGATCAGGAGCTGGAGCTGCGCATCCAGGCCCAGGCCTTGTTGATGAGCGCCGACATGCTGGCGTTCGAGCGCACCAAGAACCTGATGTACCGCCGTTGTGCCGACCAGGGCAAGAAGGCCATGTATGCGCTGATCGGCCGCCGCTCGCCTGAGCGTCAGACCGAAATGGCGCGTGCGCTGGGAGGTGCTCCCAATGCGTGACTACTCGAAGGTCGGCCCGCAGTTCTGGACCGGCAAGACCGGCAAGGAAATCCGCAAGAAGGGCACCGAGGCCACGCTGGTCGCGCTGTACCTGATGACCTCGCCGCACTCCAACATGCTGGGTCTGTATTTCCAGCCACTGATGTACATGGCCTACGAAACCGGGTTGGGCATCGAAGGGGCTTCGAAGGGGCTTCAAGACTGCACTGATGTCGGATTTTGCTCATACGACGACGAGTCGGAGATGGTCTGGGTGCACGAGATGGCAGCCTTCCAGATCGCTGACGAACTCAAGGAGAGCGACAAGCGCACAGCCGGCGTCCAGAAGGATTACGACACCCTTCAGGACAATCCTTTTCTGGCCTCGTTCTTCGACCGCTACCAGTCCTCTTTCCATCTCAAAAACAAGAGGGGCATAGAAGCCCCTTCGAAGCCCCATCGAAGCCAGGAACAGGAACAGGAACAGGAACAGGAACAGGAAAAGAAAGAGCCTTACGGCTCTGTCGGCAGCGCCGACGACCAGCCCGGCGAAATCGCACCTGGCAAGCCAGGACTGCCCAACTGCCCGGTTCAGGACCTGGTTGACCTGTACCACGAAGTCCTGCCGGAACTGCCGAAGGTTCGCCTGCTCAACGATGGCCGCCGCAAGGCCGTGGGCAAGCTCTGGCGCTTCGTCCTGACGAGCAAGAAATCCGACGGCACGCCCCGTGCTGAAACCGCCGAGCAGGCCACGGCCTGGATCCGCGACTACTTCGGCCGTGCCCGCGACAACGACTTCCTCATGGGCCGCGGCTACCGCAGCCCCGAGCACGCCGGCTGGCAGTGCGATCTGGACTTCCTGCTGACCGACAAGGGCATGAAGCACGTCATCGAAAAAACAAGGACCGCAGCATGAACGCCCGCTCCATGCCCCCCCTGGACGATGATTTCGACGGCGCCGCAATGCCGCTGGCCAGCTTCGAGGCTGAGCACGCCGTGCTGGGCTCCCTGCTGATGAGCAGCGGCCTGTACGACGTGGTGGGCGACATCCTGCAGCCTGCGGACTTCGCCGACGAGACCCACGGCGCGATCTACGGCGCGATCTCCTCGCTGGCTGTGGCCGCCAAGGCTGTGGACCCGCTGACCGTGTACGAGCAGCTGCGCTGCGCGGTGGAGCTGACCTACCTGAACGACCTGGCACAGGCCGGCTCCGTCTCCGGCTCGTCTGCCCGCCGGTACGCCGAGATCGTCCGGGAGCGTGCGCTGAGCCGCCAGCTGCTGGGCGTGGTGGACAAGGCCCGCAACCTGGCGCGCGACCACGCACTGCCCATTGGCGACCGCATCGAGCAGGTTTCGGCGCAGCTGGCCGGCCTGGCCTCCGATGGCCCGGGCGACGAATGGATCGGTGCAGACGCGGGCGTCGTGTCGTTCCTTGAGGACCTGGACCAGCGCAGCGTCGGCATCGAAGAGCCTTTCCTGCCCACAGGCCTGCGCGACCTGGACCGCATCCTCGACGGCGGCACGCGGCCGGGCGACCTGGTTGTCATCGGTGCGCGCCCCTCCATGGGCAAGACCGCGCTGGCCTTGGCCATCGGCGAGCACGCCGCCAAGCTGGGCCAGACCGTCGCCATGTTCTCGCTGGAGATGTCGTGCGCAGCGCTGTACGAGCGCCGCATCGCAATGGAGTCCGAGGTGTCGATGAGCATCATCCGGCAGCCCAAGGGCCGCATGACCGACAGCGACTACGCGGCCGTGTGCAGGGCAGGGGAGTGCATCCGCCAGCGCCCGTTCTACGTGAACGACCGCACCGGCCTGAACATCAACACGCTGCGCACCAAGGCCCGCGCCCTGAAGCGCCGGCACGGCCTGCGCCTGCTGATCGTGGACTACCTGGGCCTGATGGAGGGCACGAACCCCAAGGACACGCGCACCGCGCAGCTGGGCGAGGTCACGCGCAACCTGAAGAAGCTGGCCAAGGAGCTCGGCATCACCGTGCTGCTGTTGGTCCAGCTGAACCGCGAGGTCGAAAAGCGCGTGGACCAGATGCCCATGATGTCCGACCTGCGCGACTGTGGCGAGATCGAGCAGGACGCCGACATCATCCTCTTCCCCCACCGCCCCATCCACCTCAAGCCCAGCCTGGGCGATGCCTGGCGGTACTACGCCAGCCTGCGCGTGGCCAAGCAGCGCGGCGGCGCCACGGGCGATCTGAACCTCCGGTATGTGGGCCACCTGGTCCGCTTCGAGAACTGGAACGGCGACAAGCCGAGCACCACCCCTGGCCGTTCGGCCGACTTCGAGTGAAAGCCCCATCCATGACCATCATCATCGGAATCGACCCAGGCCTGACCGGCGCCTGTGCAGTGCTGGACCACCAGGGCGTGCGCGCCGTGTTCGACCTGCCCACCATGCCCGTGCCCGGCGCCGGCCCCAAGGCGCTGGTGAAGCGCAAGATCGACAGCCGCGCGCTGTGCAGCCTGCTGCTCAAGCACTGCCCGGCCGACGCGGCCCGGCCCCAGGTGATCCTGGAGCAGGTCAACACCATGGGCGGCGCCAACAACGCCGTGCAGACGCAGGGCAGCCTGATGCGCAGCCTGGGCGCCATCGAGACGGTGCTGGAGTGCCTGCGCTTCCCCGTGGAGTACGTGGCACCCCAGCGCTGGAAGCGCCGCTACGGCCTGGGCAGCGAGAAGGGCAAGGCTCTCGAGACTGCCCGCAAGCTGTACCCGGACGCCGCCGCCGAGCTGAAGCGCCAGAAGGACCACAACCGCGCTGAGGCCGTGCTGCTGGCACACTGGGGGAAGGAAGGCTTGGCATGAGCTCGCTCGCCCGCCGCCCCTTCGGGCGCCGACCAGCTGCCGCGCCAGCGCAGGACCGCGACGAGCGCTTGGCCCAGCGTGCGGCCCGCGCCCTGGCCAGCGCCCGCGCCACAGCAGGTATGTCGTGCGCCAGCACCGTGGCCATGGGCTCGGCCACCGGCCAGGCCCAGCCCAAAGCCGAGATCCTGACCTGCGAGGCCTACCGCCGCGCCGTGGCCAGCCTGCCGTGCATTTCCTGCGGCATCCACGGCTACAGCCATCACGCCCACCTCAACCTCGGAAAGGGCTTCGCGCTCAAGACCGACGACCGCACCGGCTTCCCGCTGTGCTGCGCGCGCCCGGGCATCGAGGGATGCCACGTCGCATATGACCAATACCGCCTTGTTGACGGCGGCCGCGAAGCTCATCGGGACTACGGCCTCGAATGGGGCCGCATCACCCGCCACACCATCCAACAGCGCGGCCTCTGGCCCGCGCACCTGCCTTTCTGGAAAGAAGCCCCATGAGCGAACACCTCACCATCCTGCTCAAGGACACCGAGCAGGCCCACGTGGCTGTGACCAGCGCGTGGCGGCGCGCCAAGGGCTGGCTGGCCGACGGCAAGCGCCTGGTGCTGGAGATCCGCCCAGAGCGCCGGCAGGAGCGCCACAGCCGCCACTTCCACAGCCTCATCAACCAGATCAGCGCCCAGGTGGGCGGCGACCTGGCCGACACCGACGACGCCAAACGCATCCTGATCAGCGCGTTCCGCCTGGACACCCTGCGCGACGCCCAGTTCTGCGACGAGTGGGCCCGCTTCGGCGAGGCACGCATGGGCCGCGGCCTGCGCGGCGAGGTCGTGGTACTGGGAACGCAGACGAAGAACTTCACCGACAAGCTGGCCAAGGGCTTCGTGGAGTGGCTGTACGCCTTCGGCACCGAGGCTGGTGTCACCTTCAAGCCCTGGGAGGACCGTCCATGAAGCACATCCCGAACAACCAGCGCCGCGTGCACGACGTGGTGCCGAAGTTCTGGCGCGCCAAGCTGGCCCCGTCCACGAAGCTGAGCGCGAAGGTCGCCCATCACGATCTGGTGCAGCGGCTGGAGACCGGGACGGCCACCGTGGCGGATTTGTGGGATTGGATCGAGACCGGCTTCACCTATTCGCAGATGTTCAGGCTGCTCTGGGAGGACGGCGAGCCCCTGACGGAAGAGGCCGAGGCCGCCATCGCCGCCCAGCTAAACACCTACCCGGCCGTGTGCGCGCGCCTGCGGGCCAAGAAGCGCGTGGGCCTGTCCGGGCCAGAGCTGCAGATCGCGCGCCAGGCCGCCCAGGTCTTCGATGGCCTCATCGACCTGGACCGCAACGGCATCGCCGTGGCCGCTGTCCAGTGGTCCGATCAGCAGATGCGCCAGATCAGGGGAGCCTTGCACATGCCCTGAAAAAAGGAAAGCCCGCGCGAGGCGGGCGATCCCGGTCCTGTGACCTGAGCAATCGCAGTTTACCGGGAGAAGCCATTGACCACCACCACCACGCCGCAAATCGACGACCGCACCAGCGCCGACATCATCTGGGCCACCATCCAGGACCTGCACACCCAGGGCCAGGTCTGCTCGCGCTCGGAACTGCAGGCCATCACAGGCCTGAAGATGACCATCATCGACGACCACGTCTCGCGCCTGATCGATGACGGCCGCCTGCGCCGCATTCGGGATGGTGTCTTCGCGCCAATGATGGGCCGGCCCGAGCCCGAGGCTGTGTCGATGACGGAATTGCCTGAGGGGCTGGTGATCATCGAGGCCGGGGACCAGCAATTGCGCATCAATGAGGCCACTGCCCGGCGCATTGCCCGCATGTTCCAGGGCTATGCAATGCAGTTCTCCAACATGCAGAACCAACACGACATGGGCGCCATCCTGACCGAGTTCACGGTGCGCAATCGGCACCAGGCCGACGAGATCCTGGAGTTGCGCAAGGTGGTGCAGCAGCTGCAGAAGAGGGTGCAGGATGGGGATGCGGGGCAGATGTCGCTTATCGGCTGAGGCTCACCAGCCTTCGCGTCGATAGTGGTCCGCGTCGGTCATGTGGGCGCCGTGCATCTCATCTTTGTAGAGTTGCCATCCACCCGCCAGCATTGTAAAAACGCCGACTGCCAGTACTGCGAGCCATAGCCACGTCAGAACCGTCGGGCCATCGGTATGCGCTCCTGGTGGCATAAAGGAACCTACGAGTTCTTCCAAGTTCGAGATGAGAGCGGCAATAAGACACGCGGCCAGGCCGCACAGGCCTGTTACGTGTCCGCGCCACCTGCCGAATCGATGCGCCATCTTTCCCGTGTCCAAAAGCCAAAGCATGCGTGGTTCCTCCACTTTGTCAGTGTGTCGTGTTTGAATTCCAATGATAGCCATCCTTTAGGATTGGCTAACTTCACCGGGAGTAGATGCGATGCAGGACATGTTGGTTCATTGGCTGGTAACTGGTCTTGGGATGGCGGCTTGGGGCGTCCCGTTCATATGGCTCCTTTTTTACATTAGCAGAGGGTACCTTACGAATTATGCGAACAAGAAGGGCGAGAACCTGGCAACCAAGGAAGATGTTCGCGAGATCACGAAGGAGATCGAGGCAGCGAAAGAAGAGTTCAGTCACCGGCTGGAAGACTTGAAGGCGCACCATCAGTTGCGGATGGTTGCTGCGGAGCGTAGGCTACAGGCGCATCAGGAAGCTTTTCTTGTGTGGTCGAAGCTTATGGCGGCAGCGCAAACTGATCCAAGCTCGATTTTGGCGAGAGTACAAGATTGCCAGAGTTGGTATGCGTCGAACTGCATTTTCTTGAGCAACAAGAGTAGATCGGCCTTCAATCATGCAATTGTCTCAGCCATAGTTCATCATTCAATACGCGCGCCTATGAAAGGAAGCGAAGAGGCCTTTTTGACAAATTGGAATCGGATCGAATCTGCGGGGAATGTTTTCCTTGCGGAAGTCGAGCTGCCCAGCATGACGAAAAACGAACGGGACGTGCTCGCTAATCCGCCTAGTGCGCTATCACCCGCCTAGGGTTCGCATAAAAGTCGCGCGCCCGGGAGACTCCGGGCATGCCATCTTCTCCGCATCCCGATCAAGCCCCCAGCGCAGGGGGCGCAGCCCCCGGTCCCCGCTCCCCTGACTGGGAGCGCATCGAGCTGGACTATCGGGCCGGCATCAAGACCCTCCGCCAGATCGCCGACGAGAACGGCATCACTCACGGCGCCATCAACAAGCGCGCCAAGCGGGATGGATGGGAGCGCGACCTGTCCCAGAAGATCCAGGCCAAGGCTGATGCTCTGGTATCCAGGGCGGCGGTATCCAGCCAGGTATCCGCGGATACCAAAGTCCGGGAACGGGCTGTCATCGACGGTAATGCCCAGGCTGTGGCTGACGTTCGGCTGGGCCACCGCAAGGATGCACGTCGTGTTCGCCAGCTCACCAACAGGCTCATGGACGAGCTGGAGCAGCAGACCGACCCGGCCATCCTGGCCAAGCTTCAGGAGCTGGCCGCTGCCGTCGTGGCCCCTGGCGAGAAGCCTGGCCGCGACCGCTACGGCGAACTGCTGGAGGCCGTGATCAGCCTGCCCGAGCGTTCCAAGACCCTGAAGGTGCTGGCCGAGAGCCTGCGCATCGTGGTGGACGTGGAACGCACCGCCTTCGGCATGGACAAGGTCGATCCCGGGGGCGCCGGGCCAGGGGAGGGCGGCGTGGCCCGCATCGCGGTGGAGTTCGTGCGGCCGGCTGTTCGGGAGGACGACGCCGCATGAACGCGCCTGCCGAGCTTCCCTTCACCAAGCTGCAGCTGGCCGAGAAGCTGCAGCCCTTGTTCTCGCCCCGGCGCTACAAGGTCATGCACGGTGGCCGTGGCGGCGGCAAGTCCTGGGCTGTCGCTGCTGTCCTCCTGGCCATGGCCGCCGACCGGCCGCTGCGCGTGCTGTGCGCCCGCGAGATCCAGCGGTCCATGAAGGACTCGGTGCATCGCCTGCTGAAGGACACCATCTCGCGCCTGGGCCTGGAAGCCTTCTTCGAGGTACTGGACTCCGAGATCCGGGGCATCAACGGCTCGCTGTTCCTGTTCTCGGGCCTGCAGTCCCACACGGTGGACACCATCAAGTCCTTCGAGGGCGTGGACATCGTCTGGGTGGAAGAGGCCCACGGCGTCAGCAAGAAGTCCTGGGACGTGCTGATCCCGACCATCCGCAAGGAGGGCTCCGAGATCTGGCTGACCCTGAACCCGGACATGGAGACGGACGAGACCTACCAGCGGTTCATCGCCACGCCCAGCCCGGACACGTGGGTCTGCCAGATCAACTGGCGCGACAACCCCTGGTTTCCTGCGGTGCTGGAGGACGAGCGCCAGAAGGCCAAGCGCTCCATGCTCAAGGACGACTACGAGCACATCTGGGAGGGCAAGGCCCGCAAGGTGGCGGCCGGCGCAATCTATCGCCACGAGGTGGAGCACCTGTATGCCGACGGCCGGGCCTGCCGCGTCCCATACGACCCGCGCCTGCCCGTGCACACGGTCTGGGACCTGGGTTGGAACGACGCCATGACCATCACCATGGTGCAGGTCGGCCCGCAGGACGTGCGTGTCATCGACTACCTGGAAGATAGCCACCATACCTATGACTGGTATGTGACCCAGCTGGAGAAGCGCCCGTATCGCTGGGGCATCGACTACCTGCCCCACGACGGCAAGACCAAGAACCCGCAGACCGGCAAGAACGCCGAGATGCTGCTGCGCGAGCTGGGGCGCCGGCAGGTCGTGTGCCTGGCCGCGCTGGACGTGGAAGAGGGCATCAAGGCCGCCCGAATGCTGTTCCCGCGCTGCTACTTCGACGCGGCGAAGACGGCGCGCCTGCTGGAGTGCCTGAAGCGGTATCAGCGCCATGTCAGCACCAAGACCGGCGAGGCCATGGGGCCGCTACACGACCAGTACAGCCACGGCGCCGACAACTTCCGCTACATCGCTCAATCGGCCGAGCACATGCTGCGCTCACAGCAGCAGCGGCCCGTCGCTCCTCGGGGAGGCGGCTGGCAGCCACTGGACAACGAGATAGGGTACTGACATGCAAGCCACCACCAACCATGGGGGCCTGCTGGCCCAGCAGCACGACGACAGCGGCGAGCCCCAGCGCGACCTACGCGCCGAGTTCGTCCTGACGCTCCTGTCCAAGCGCCGCGAGGCCATTGCCGGCCGGGCCGGCTCCGGCATCGAGGAGGAATGGACCGAGGACGAGGAGCACTACCAGGGCATCGACGACGCCAACCGCAACTTCCAGAACGCCAACCAGCTGTACCGCAGCAGGAAGATGGCCATCGTGGGCGGCCAGCCCAAGCAGCAGGGCCCGGCCCGGTCGGTGGTGTTCCTCAACATCACGCGCCCCTACACCGATGCGGCCAGCGCGCGCGTGGCGGACATGCTGCTGCCCACGGATGACAGGGCCTGGGAGATCAAGCCGACGCCTCTGCCGCGCCTGAGCGGGCCGCAGCTGACCATGCTGGCCCAGGCCATGGGCGCCACGGACCCCGCTGCCGTGCACGCGCAGATGGCTGCCCAGGCGGGCGAAGCCAAGGAGGCCGCCGAGCGCATGCAGCAGGCCATCGAGGACCCGCTGGTGGAAAGCAACTGGCATGGCGAGGTGCGCCAGGTCATCGAGGACTCCGCGCGCATCGGCTCTGGCGTGCTCAAAGGCCCGTTCCCCATCACGCGCACGGCACGCATAACCCGGAAGGACCCGGCCACGGGCCTGACCGAATTCATCAAGGTGGACGAGATCAAGCCCGGCTCCAAGCGCATCGACGTCTGGAACTTCTTCCCGGACCCGTCCTGCGGAGAGAACATCCACAACGGCAGCTACACCTGGGAGCGTGAGCACATCGGCCAGCGCCAGATCAAGGAGATGCTGGCCGACCCCAGCTACGAGACCGCCGAACTGCTGGCCGTGCTGCGCGAAGGCCCGGCCCGCACCCGCGAGGGCACGGAAGCCGTCTACCGCCCGGGCGAGAACGAGTTCGAGATGTGGATCTTCTACGGCCACTGCGCCCGCGAGCACCTGGCGCGCCTGGGCGTGGAGATGGAGGAGGGCGACGAGGACCGCGTGCCCACCATGGCGGTGATGATCAACGACCGCCTGGTCAAGGTCGTGCTCAGTCCCCATGACGATGGCGAGTTCCCCTATGACGTCCTGGCCTGGCAGCGCCGCCCCGGCATGCCCTGGGGTGTCGGCATCAGCCGGCAGGTCCGCACGGCACAGCGCATGCTCAATGGTGCAGCCCGCGCCATGATGGACAACAACGGCCTGTCAGCAGCGCCTCAGGTGGTGATCGGGAACGGTGTGACGCCGGAAGATGGTGTCTGGAGTCTGCGGCCCGGGAAGATCTGGCGGGCCGAAGCGAACGCGGACGTTTCGGATGTGCGCGGAGCGTTCAACGCCTTCACAGTGCCCAGCGCCCAGGTCACGCTGATGAACACCATTCAGTTCGCCCTGAAGATGGCCGAGGACACGACGGGCATGCCAGCCATGCTGCAGGGCATCCGCGGCGATGCGCCCAACACCCTGGGCGGCATGCAGATGCAGAACAACAACGCCACCAGCGTGCTGCGGCGCCTGGCCAAGCGGTTCGATGACTACATGACCCGGCCTCACATCCAGCGGTATTTCGACTGGATGATGACCTACTCGGACGACGAGAGCATCAAGGGCGACTTCCAGATCGACGTGCGCGCCTCCTCTGCGCTGGTTGAGCGCGACGCCCAGCAGCAGTTCCTGATGACGCTGCTGCAGGTGTCGGCCAATCCCATCTACGAGCTGGACCCGGCCAAGCTGGCGGCCGAGCTGTGCAAGGGCCAGCGCCTGGACCCGGCCAACTTCCAACTCACGGATCAACAGAAGGCGCAGCGTGCCCAGCAGGGCCAGGATCCGACGCTGCAGGCCAAGGCCAAGCTGCTGGAGGCCCAGGCAGGCAAGACCGATGCAGAGGCGGGCAGGGCGCGTGCACAGACCGTGGGCGTGAACGTGGACACCTTGTACAGCGGCACCCAGGCCGCCCAGGTCCTCGCTCTGAACCCCGGCGCGGCTCCGGTTGCCGACGGCCTGCTGCGCTCGGGTGGCTATGTCGACCAGGACGCTGCGCCCATAGTGCCGCAGCCCTCGGGCTGGATCACGCCCCAGCAGCAGCCAGACCCTGGCGCCGTGCCCAACAACACCGACCCGCTGACGCCGCTGCGCCCGGATAGCCCGTTGCTGGGTGTGCGCCAGGGCATCGAGACGCCGGCCGCTGACGGCGCGCGGGGCTGACCCCCGGCCAGGGTTCGCTCCAGAGGGCGTTCCTCTGGACACTGCAGCCATGACAAACCCGGGCCTGGACTTCACCTCACCGACATGGCGCGCCATCGAGCGCCATGCCAACGCGCAGATCGACACCCTGCGCAAGAAGAACGACAGCCCAACCATGGACGCGCTGCGCACCGCTGAACTGCGTGGGCGCATCGCGGCCTTGAAAGAACTGCTGGCACTGGACAAACCAGACCCGGCACATACCGCTGACATCGGTGGCCCCGGCTACTGACCTCGGCACGACACACAGGAGTGCATGACGCATGGACGAGCAACAACAGCAGGAACAGCAGGCTCAACAGCAGGCCGAGGCCCGTGCTCAAGAGGAGGCCGATTTCCATCGCGCCTTCGCTGAGACGTCCGGCACCGAGCCGCCCGCATCCACTGCAGCGCCTGTAGGTGCTGCGGCCGAGCAGGGCGGCAAGGAAGCTGTGACGCAAGAAGCCAGCGAGCAACAGCAGGAGGAGGCCACGGCCGCCGCCGGCACTGAGGGGCAGCCCGCCCAGCAGCAGCCGGCCACGACCGAGGAGGACGACCCTGTCGAGTTCGCCGGCCTCAAGCGCAGTGAGCTGCGCCGCCTGCTGGACAACGCCGCCGAGGTGGATGCGATCAAACGCCAGTTGGACAAAGCACACGGGAGCATCGGTGATCTGCTGCGCAAGTCGCAGCAACCCGCTCCTGCGGCCCCAGCAGCCCCGGCGCCCGCAGCGGCGCCCGAGTTGCCGCCCGAACTGAAGCAGTTGGAGCAGGACTACCCCGACGTCGTGCAGTTGGTGCGCCACATGGTTGCAGGCCAGCAACCCCGCCAGGAAGCCCCACCAGCCGAAGCGCAGCAACCCGTGGCCACGGGCGATGTGCTGCAGGAACAGGCCGGGCCCGATCCCATGGCGTTGGAGATGGCCGTGCTGGACCGCATGCACACGGGCTGGCGCGAAAAGATCAGTTCGCAGGAATTCAACCTGTGGCTGAACGCCCAAGGGGAGCAGGTACAGCAGGAGTTCGCCGAGGCGGCCACGGCCGACGGCATGGGCTCCTTGCTGGGCAAGTACGACGCATGGACCACCGCCCGCGCCACCGCCGCCGACAAGGCCGCGAAGGGGCAGGCACGGCTCAAGGCTGCCGTCACGCCCAGCGGCAACGCACCGCGCCCCCAGGCCGCGCCCACTGAAGAGGAAGAATTTTTGGCCGCCTTCCAGGCCACCATGGGCCAGCGCTGAGATAGCCAGGCCCGAAGGAGAACATCATGGCTCAATTCGAAAGCGGCACCCCGGCGCCGCGGATCGGCAAGATCAAGGGCGACATCCTCGCCCACGCTGTGGCGAGCGAAGTGCTGGGCATCACCGGCCAGCAGCGCGCGCTCCCCAAGAACCAGGGCAAGACCATCGTGCACCGCCGCTACCTCCCCTGGGGCGCAGCGAACACGGACTGGAACACCCGCAACAGGCCGCAGGCCAATCCTGTGGCCCACGAGCTGACCGAAGGCGTCACGCCCGGCGCCGACACGCTGGTGCCGCAGGACATCCAGGTCACGCTCAAGCAGTACGGCTGCCTCTACCAGCTCACCGACCAGACGGTGGACACGTACGAGGACGACGTGCCGGCCGAGATGAAGAAGCAGTGCGGCGAGCGCATTGCCCTGGTCCGCGAGATGATCCGCTACGGCGTGCTCAAGGCCTGCACCAACGTGTTCTATGCCGGCGGCGGTGCCAGCCGCGCTGCCGTGAACGCGAAGATCAGCCTGAACCTGCTGCGCAAGATCAGCCGCAATCTGCAGGCCAACCACGCCAAGCGCATCACGGGCATCCTGTCGCCCTCGGCGATGATCGCCACCAAGCCGGTGGAAGCCAGCTACCTGGTCTTCGTGCACACGGACGCCGAGGCTGATATCCGCGACCTGCAGGGCTTCGTGCACGTCAGCGCCTACGGCAGCCGCAAGCCGGTTCACACCCAGGAAATCGGCTCCTGCGAGAACTTCCGCTTCATCACCAGCGCGGAACTGGCGCCCTATGCCGGCGCGGGTGCAGCCATCGGCAGTACGGGCCTGACGGGCGCGACCAACGTGGACGTCTACCCGTTCATCATGGTCGGCGAGGACGCCTGGGGCCAGCTGGCTCTGCGTGGCTCGGACTCCATCGACCCGACCTACATCCCGCCGGGGGTGAAGGACAAGAGCGACCCGCTGGGCCAGCGCGGCTACGTGGGCGCCAAGTTCTACATGGCCTGCACCATGCTCAACGAGGGCTGGATGGCAGTGGCCGAAGCCGGGGTGACCGCGCTGTAAGGCCGGGGAGGGCTTCGGTCCTCCCTCCACTCTGAACCTCAACTCGCACGGAGAACCCATCATGGCCGACAACACCGCGGGCCAGACCCGCACCAAGACCGACAAGCAGGACTCCCAGAGTTCCGCCCAGGGCAAGGTGGTCTACGACGCCACCGCCATCGTCGCGGGGGACACCACCCGCGTCGAGATCGGCTTCAAGCCCAGCCAAGTCCGCTGGATCAACGTCACCGACCGCGTGCAGATCGAGTGGTTCGAGGGCATGGCCGCTGGCTCGTGCCTCAAGACCGGCGCCGATGGCGTCCGCACCCTGGATGCTGCCAACGGCATCACGGTCGATGAACGCGGCTTCCGCGTGTCGCAGGACGCCACCCTGGCGGCCGTCCTGGCTTCCAAGACCTGCGTCTACGAAGCGCGCAGCTGAAGCCCACCCGTGGTCCTGGGGCGCTCGCCCCGGGCCACCTCACATCCCCGCAAGGACATCAACATGGCCACCACCCCCCGCAAGAACGAAACGGACGCCACCAACGAGTACCTGGGCGCCACGCCTCCCATGGAGTTCGGCATCGTGCCCGACTTCTCGCCCGAGATCATCGACAGCCCGGTGACGCTCAAGGATGCCGAGCTGGAAGCCTTCATGAACGAGCCCGTGATGGTCACCGTGTTGTCCGGCGGCCGCGACAACGAGGCACCGTTCGTGCAGGTCTCGGTGAACGGCGTCATCCAGATGTTCCGCCGCAACTTCCCCATCGTGGTCAAGCGCAAGTTCGTCGAGCGCCTGGCCCGTGCCAAGGAGACCGGCTACGACCAGGAGCTGGACGACCGCCTGGGCGAGCGCATGAACGTGGTGCAGCCCATCAACAGCCTGCGCTACCCGTTCCAGGTTAACCGCGACGACAACCGGCTGGGCCAGGCCTGGCTGCGCTCCATCCTCGCCTCCTGACCTGAAGGCCCGCCATGAACCTCCAGGAGATGATCCAGCTGTATCGAGCCCAGGCCGACGATGCCGAGCCCGATCCGCTGTGCCGGGACCCGATCCTGACGATCTACGCCAACGAGGCCCAGGAGGAGGCGTGCCGCCGCGCCCAACTGCTGCGCGATTCAACCTCTCCCATGTGCAACGTGGCGTTCGCGGCAGGCGACGAGTCCGTGGCGCTGGCCCCGCAGGTGGTGCGCGTGCTGCGCGCCTTCGTGGCCGGCCAGGCCGTGGAAGTGCTCAACGTGGAAGAGATGGACTGCTCCATGCCGGGCTGGCAGTTCCAGGAGCGCCAGGACGTGCCGCAGCGCCTGATCACTGGCATGACCACGGGCCGGCTGCACCTGTGGCCTACGCCTGCGGCGGCCGGCGAGATCCGCCTGACCGTGCAGCGGCTGCCCCTCAAGCCCCTGCGCTGCGACATCGACAAGCCAGAGATCCGCCCAGAGCTGCACAAGGCCCTGGTCGAATGGATGCTCTACCGGGCCTACAGCACCCAGGACACCGAGCTGTACAACGATGCCAAGGCCACCGTCTGCCTGCGCCGGTTCGAGGAAGAGTTCGGGCGCAAGGCCAGCGGGCGCAATGAGGAGTGGGTGCGGTCGCACGAGGTGGCTGTGCCGGGGCCGCTGGCTTAACGCAACCCGCCGATTTTTGGGGGTGAAGTCATGATCACCGGAGCAGGTGTGAAGTCTTTCTTCGCATCGAGACCCCCAAGGCAAGTGACCTTCGTGGCAGCACCATCCTTTGCACTGACTGTAGAGTCCTGGGTGCAAGGGTTGGTCAATTCAAGCGTTATGGTGTTTTCCAGAGTGCCTGATGTCGTTCGTGTGTAAGAGAGCTTGACGGGAGCTTTCTCAACACCGGCAGTCAAATTCGAGCCTTGAGTCGCGGTAATCTTCAGCACGACTGTTGCTGTTTTGATGGCGAGGTTGGCCGGGCGATTGGGGCTACTTGTTTGAACATCGTAGATGTCTTTGCGCAGAGCTTCCAATACCTCTCCAAGATCTGCAGTGGGCTCTGGAACCCGTTGCATCGTGTGGCAGCCTGTGAGCACCAAGACGCTCATTGCTATGGCCGTTGCTTGCAGTACTTTGCTCATTTGAGTGACCCTCTCCGTTTAGGAGATTGCATGCTATGTCGAATTCATGATTCCCCCTCCAGGGTTTTGCCCATTGAGAAATTGAGAGGACAGTGGCGCAAATAGAGTGGAAAGGCAATCAATGCGTAAAGCAACTTTGGTATACGGTTCTGCCCCAAGCGTTGGATCGCGTGTGCGAAAAGGGGAAAGCGACGAGAGCCTCGACATCGAGATCGCGCACCAGGTGTTCGGCCTGTCCCGCGAAGCCATCGACGCCTGGCCCTGGGGTGCGCCGTTCTTCTCCAGCGACCGGACAGCGGCTGCAGACGTGGTGGGCCGCATGCTGACAGGCCCCGTCCGCCAGGCCTTCGAGCATGAGCTGGAGCAGGCCGCCCGGCATTGGGGCTGGGGCTCAAAGCCCGATCACAGCGGCACGGCCGCCTTGCTGCTGGTGCTGACGCCGGACGAGATCTGCAGGGCCGCGCTAAAGGCTCTCCAGCAATCTGGCCGCGCAGAACCGACTTGAGCACCGTGCGCTTCAGTTTTCAAGTCGGATGTACGGCGAGAATATTTCGGTCGCCTTTTGGCTGAGATCGAATAACCGAATCTGGTGCTCTGAAATGCTATTGGCTGCTGCTTCGAGTTGATGCCGCTCCGTTGCCTTTTTAAATTCATTCTGTGCGAACCGATACTTGAGTAGTGCAGGCCAAACTTCTTCCTGCAAAAATTTGTGCACGTCTTCCCCAAAAATCCAGCGGGCCTTCCTTAGCTCATACAGGAAGACCATATCCTTCGCGTTCTGATCCTCGGTAGCTTGGTCCATGCTTTCGAGGGCACGGACCGTGAACTCGTACATGTCATATCGACGCTCAAACAAATCAAGTTTGAGTTTGCTCTTTGCGGTCTGGGCAGCGGCCGCAGCTGTAGCTGCCTGTTGCCGAGCGATGCCCGCCTGAATTGATCCGAACTTCCAGGCGACCACCCCTGCAATGCAGGCCGCAAGCACTGGTGCCCCTGCCCGGATGATGTCAATCCATTCGCTCTGTGTCATTGGATCCCCTCTCCCATTGATGTTGATGCCCCCACTGGGGTTCGACGCGCTGAGAGCATATCCGCACACTGCCATGAAGCAACCAAGGAACGCTCATGGCCACCACCATCCTCGAAGCACTGCGGCGCCAGAACGGTGAAGAACCGTATGCGCCTGCATCCTCCAACGTGACGCACGGCGCTGCCTTCGGCGTCTACCGCCGGCCCGAGACCGCAGGCACGCGGCCGGGCATGATGCAGCCCTATGCGGCCACAGGCCCGCGCTCCTTCGAGCCGGCCAAGAGCCTGGATGCCGGCGGCATGCGCATGGACGCCACGACCGACCCGCGCTCGCTGACCTTCGGTGGCGCCACGCCCCAGCCGGCCAATGCCTATGCAGGCGTGGGCTACCGGCCCCCAGCACCGCCTGCTGCTGCATCCACTACTCTGCCAAAAGCTGCGCCCGGAAGCCTGGCGGCGGCTGCCCGGGCGCAGGCCCCGTCTGCGGACTTCTCTGCGGTGAACGACTTCTCCCAAGCCCCGAGTGCCACGCCCGCACCTGCTGCAGCACCAGCACCCGCTGCGGCCCCGGCCACCACCTCCAACGTCTCCCGCATCCGCAACAGCTACTCCGGCAACAACGTGGGCGGGGACATCTCGATCAACGGCTCCGCGCCGCGGGGCTCGGTCACTTCGCTGCCCGCTGGTGCGACGCCCTCTGGCTTCGGCGGTCCACTGGTCCAGGCCGCTGGCATCAGGCCCTGGGGCAGCGACCGGCCCGGCTTCAGCATCATGGACAACCCAATGGTGGCGCGCGCCCTGGGTGGCGGCCCCAGCGCACAGAACATGGGTGCCGCAGACAACCTGGCCGCCCAGGGCAACATCGAATCCATGGCCCGCCTGCGTGCCTCGGGCCAGATCGCATCTCCCGGTCCTGGCCCCTCCATGAGCCTGTCCGGTGGCACGCTCGGTATCCGCCGTGCCCCGAGCATCGTGGCGGCCGAGCTGGGCGCTCAGCGTGGCTTTGACCGTGCCGAGGGCCGCGACCCTGCATCCCTGCAGCGCGCCAACTCCATCTACCAGGCGCTGCTCCAGCAGCAGGGGCAGAGCCAGCGCGCCGGCATTCAGGCCGGGCTGGATCAGCAGCGGATCAACATGGACCGGGAAACGCAAGGCTTCACGAACCGCCGCCAGAGCATCGTGGAAGCGCTGCGCAATCAGGTGGCGCAGGAGACGGACCCCACCAAGCGCCGCAGCATCGTGCAGTACATGCGCGACGTGGAGGGCACCACGGCCCAGGCCGATCCCTATCTCGTCGTGCCCGGTGGCCAGCAGGTAGACCCAGCCAGCGGCCGGGCCTACAACACCCCATCCACAGTGTTCAATCGCCAGAGCGGGCAGTTTGTGCAGCAGCCGGCGCAGCAGGCTCAGGGCCAACAGTTCCAGGCTGGCCAGGTCTACGTGGACGGGCAGGGCCGTCGCGCCAAGTTCAACGGTACAGGCTGGGAGCCCGCATAGGTCAGCTCACAGGGCGGGCGGTCGATGGGTCGAATGGGATGTCATACAGCCGCCGGCACGCCATCCCAATGAGCTCCGCAGCCCTGGTGCTTCGCGTGTCGCCAGCCTTCTTCGCTGTGCACTCTGGCCCGGACTTGAAACCCAGCATGCCCCGGCCATCTCCCTGGGGCACGGCCTGGATTCCGCCTGGGTGCTCAGCGCTGCAGACTTGGAACACTGCCTGGGCCGCGACATCGTTTGCCACACCGGGCAGACGATCCAACAGGCAGGTGGCCATGTTGGCGGCCAGGGCGGGGGCGCAGAGCAGGAGGGTGGGGAGGGTGGGGAGGATGAGGAGGGGGCGCATTGGCGGAATGTATCAGCCTCTGCGATCAGCCCGCTGCGAGGCGGTGCGCAGGTACAGGCCTGCGCCCACGGCCGTCAGGACCAGCGGAACGGGGGCGAGCCATACAAAGTCGATGGCGTAGACAGCAGCGCCCACCACTGCCGCGAGCAGCGCATTCAGCATCGGTCGGTTGGTGGCCGCCCGTGCCACCATGCAGCCCGCGAGTAGGGGTGGCACAGCCAAGTAGGCCGGGATCAGCACCCACAGCGCGCTCGAGTACTTCACGGTCCCAGGCTCCGGGCTGCCGACCACGGACTGCATCAGGAAGCTCAGCAGCCACCAGACGCAGCCGTAGCTGATCAGCAGGGACAGGACCAGCTTCTTGCAGTCGAGGCGTCGCATTCAGTACGGCGCTATGACGCAAGGAGCGTGCGGAGTAGGTTGCGTCGGAGCTTCGTAAATTTTTAGCAAGGCTATTTCTGTGGATACCAGTTTATAGAAATGGATACGAAGTGTTCAATTCGAATTGAAAGCCCTCATCCTGCAGTATCTTAATCAAGCTATTTAGCTCTGCCCTATTTTTAAGCTTTCCTCTTATAAATGTTTTCTTCGTGCCATCTTTTTCGTCAAAAAGTGAGCGTATAAAGTTAACATTGATTTGATTGTTTGCGAATATGGCAGATAAGGAAGCAAGTTCTTTATCTGTAACGTATAAGGATGCGATATTGTCGGGCGGTAGGTTGATAAGATTGTTGTTGCTGAGGTGCCCGGAATTGTTAATCCTCGGGATGTTATTTTTCAATACCCTCGATTGATTGCTTATTTCTTCTCTAATTGAACTGAATTCTCTAACAATATACTCCTTTAGTCCAATTGTTTCGCCTTCCGGTACTACGCTCTGGTTAGCGCGAGTTACGGGGTTGTCATGAGGTTGGCTATCGTCGACTTCTTGCAAAGACTTAGTGAGTTGAGCCGTGAGTTCGCCAACTCCGTACATATCGTTAGTGTAAAAAATGGTTCGTTCATCAGCGACGTCGAATGGAAGTTTTGTGTCATTTTCAGAGATTGTAATTACTGGCTTCCCGGTTGCGTGCCTTACGCCTAGCTCATACATGACGTTAGGATTGAGTCCAGTTAGATTTGCAATTACTAGATCATCATTAAGTATATGTCGCGTGACTTGTCTATTTATTGATCCAGTTTTTGATATTTCATGCGCAACTTGTGTCTTATACCCAAATGCTGCAAGGAGTGGTCGGATTACAGACGATATTACGCCATCGGTCGCTCTTCTGATGTCAGAGTCGTTCCCTCCAATTGGAGTTACGATGAAGCAGTTCTTTTCTGTCACCTGGTTTGACGCGTTGTTGTTTTGGATTTCTGTATTTTGTTGAGATTGCTTTGCTGGCTTATTCATGTGACGCTGGTGATGCTTTAGCGATAACTATGGCTTTGGAATGCGTGCAATTCGACCTGCTCGCGCGAGCCTCAAGCGTAACATGTGTAAAAAAAGGCCCGCTCGCTGCGAGCGGGAAGATGTCCTGACTGCTTTTTTCTCTGATGAAGGCTGAGCTCAATGGGACGATGGCTCAAGAACGTGCTCTATCTGTCGCAGCACGGGCTCGTAACCCTCTGTCGCTGCAGCGAGCAGCCGACCAAATCGACACTGGCGACTGAACGAGTTCTCGCAGAGGGTTAGGAGGCCCTTGAGTTGCCTCCATCCGTAGAGCAACTCATCCCAGGAGGGCGACGTGTTGCGCAACAAGCGCACCGATTGCAGCGCGAGTTGGACTGAGAGCAGTACATCCGTCTCGTGCTCCTCCCACGCCTCGTCCACGCGGGATGCCTCAATGGTAGAGTCCAGGTCCTTTTCGGCCATCGCCAGAGCCATGCTCATCAGCTGCTCCGGGGTGATGGGCTGCGAAGGTAGCGCAGCCGGGGGGGCACAGGTATCATCCATGCTGAATCCTTTGATCGCTCGATTGATTCGCCTTGAAGGCCCTGCTGGTTGCACCCAGCGGGGCTTTCGTCTTTTTGGTCATGCTCCTACCGCCTTGGCCTTCGGGGGGAGGACTAGGTCCAGCAGCTCAGCGAACTTGCTTACGTACCAGTGCGGCTGCGTCTCGCGGGGATTGCTCGGGCTGGTGAGGTTCTTGCCGAACACCAGATTGGCGCAGACCTTGAATTTCCTGACACCCGAACCCCTGGTCGAAGAACGCTCGCGCTCCTCCACAAAGCCGCGCTGCATCAACAGTTTGTTGAAGGCCTGTGCACTGATGCCCACGCCGAACTCCTTCAGCAATTCCGCCAGGGACTTGGTCGGCTCACTTGTTCCCGCCGTAGCAGTGGCCGGGGCGTCAACGGCATAGGCGGGCAGCAGGCCGGCCACGCCGACATGGTGCTCCAGCTTCTGGTAGCCACCGAGCATGGCAGATGGCGCGAACTTCAGATCCTCGGCAGCGGCGCGCAGCAGAAGGATGCCTGCGTCCACTTGATCGCGCAGGGGCGCGGGCATTTGCTGCGTTGCCGCGCTGGTGTAGCTGCCCGTGCGCCGGATGGAAGGCAGAACCTCGCTGGTTACCCACTTCTTGAACCGCTTGGCCTCCTGGCGCTCGCTCTTGAGAATTGCGGAATACAGGCCTGATTCGTTGATCACGATCACGCGCTGGGTGCCGCCTTGGGTCTGCAAAACTTGCAGACCCTTCTCGTCGTCGTCAAGCGTCCGCGTCATGGCGCTGGCTTCGGAGTAGCCGAGAACGCCAGACACTTCTTTCGCAATGAACCAGGGCTCACCAATGTCGTTCGTCACAACCCGGATGGGATGGCCGTCGAAGTCGAAGGGGGTGATGCTGCTCATGCTGCTGCTCCTTGAGTTTTGGGGTTTGCGGTTTGTTGGCGGCGGCTCTCTTCCAGGCGGTACACGACTTCCTGCTGGAGGGTGCGGCCGTTGTCGATGGCTTCGTGCTTCAGCCATGTCTTGAGGTCGCTCTCAGACTGGCTAACACCACCGATCCACGAAGCGTGCACAGATGATCGCCGCTGCCAGTTTTAGCAGCGCTTCGTGGATATCCAGTCGTCTTTCAAAGCGGATTCGCAACTTGCCAAAGCCTGCAAACCATCCATGGGTCCGCTCCACCACCCAGCGATGCTTGCCCAGTCGCTCGCTACTCTCAACGCCTCGCCTGGCAATGCGGCTGGCGATGCCCCGTTGTCTCAAGTGCGCACGGCAACGCTTGTAGTCATAGCCCTTGTCGGCATGCAACTTCGATGGTCTTTTG
>NZ_JABEPN010000020.1:0-2662 GCF_018320755.1 Delftia sp. PE138
CTGGCACAGACGGCTGAAGGCGCGCTGGGCAAGGTCGGCGACATGCTGCAGCGCATGCGCGAGCTGGCGGTGCAGTCGTCCAACGCGACGAACAGCAAGAGCGACCGTGAGGCGCTGCAGTCGGAGCTGTCTCAACTGCGTGATGAAGTGGACCGTGTGGCCAAGACCACCACGTTCAATGGCCAGAAGCTGCTGGAAGGCAGCTTCACGGGTGGCGTGTTCCAGGTGGGTGCGAACTCTGGCGACAACATCAGCGTGGGCTCGTTGGGCAACGTGAAGGTCGACAGCCTGGGCAACTCCTCGTACAGCGTGGGCTCGATCAGCAGTTCCGCCGTGACGCAGGCGTCGGTGACGTCCGCCTCGGTGAGTCTCACGATCCAAGGTGCCACCGCCTCTGCCGTGGCCACGATCGAGCAAGACGCCAATGCGACGCAGACCGAGGTGACCGGTCGCACCATCGAAGCCATCAACGCCAAGACCGCTGATACCGGCGTGACGGCCTTCCTCAGCGAAGACGGCACGACGATTGAGCTGCGCGCCACGGCAGCGCCGACGGGCACGACGGGCACGACCGCATCGGTGGCAGTCGGCACGGCGGCTGCAACGAGTCTGACGGCCATCACAACCGCTGAGGGCAAGGGCATCGACAAGGTGGACATCTCCACCCAGTCTGGCGCGTGGGAAGCCATGCAGCGTATCGACAACGCCATCGACAAGGTGAACACGGCGCGCGGCGACCTGGGCGCACTGCAGACCCGCTTCGAGAAGGCTGTGGAGAACATCGACATCCAGAACGAAAACATTTCCGCAGCGCGCAGCCGGATCACGGATGCCGACTTTGCCAAGGAAACGGCGAACCTGAGCCGTACGCAGATCCTGCAGCAGGCTGGTACGGCGATGGTGGCCCAGGCCAACCAGCTGCCCCAGCAGGTGCTGAGCCTGCTGCGTTGATGGAGGAGCTTGCTGGCGCCNGACCTGGGCGCACTGCAGACCCGCTTCGAGAAGGCTGTGGAGAACATCGACATCCAGAACGAAAACATTTCCGCAGCGCGCAGCCGGATCACGGATGCCGACTTTGCCAAGGAAACGGCGAACCTGAGCCGTACGCAGATCCTGCAGCAGGCTGGTACGGCGATGGTGGCCCAGGCCAACCAGCTGCCCCAGCAGGTGCTGAGCCTGCTGCGTTGATGGAGGAGCTTGCTGGCGCCGTCTCGATGAGGGCCAGCGCTGGCAAGCTTGGATGAGTTTGCTTTTTGATGGCAGCCCTGCTCACGCATGGCTGTCTTTTTTATTTCAGATCGCACTGTCATTCGCCGTGCGTGGCGATTCCTGCACGAATAGGTATCGATGCAAGAAAGCGCTAAAGAACTATCGCCATGGCCCGATAACACATTTGTACGGAGCAGGCCTGCAGGCGACAAAGCTGGCAGCAGTGCACATAGACACGGCCGCAAGCCCCGGCAAACCAAGCAAATTCTTCATCCTTACCGTCAGTTCCAAAGGACCCGATCATGGCAATGACCATCAACACCAACGTCGTCTCGATCAACGCGCAGCGCAACCTGGGCCTGTCCGGCAGCTCGCTGGCCACGTCCATGCAGCGCCTGTCCTCGGGCCTGCGAGTCAACAGCGCCAAGGACGATGCAGCCGGTCTGGCCATCTCCGAGCGTATGAGCACTCAGGTGCGTGGTCTGGCGGTGGCCTCGCGCAATGCCAATGACGGGATTTCTCTGGCGCAGACGGCCGAAGGCGCACTGGGCAAGGTGGGCGACATGCTGCAGCGCATGCGCGAGCTGTCTGTTCAGGCCTCCAACGCCACCAACAGCAAGAGCGATCGTGAAGCGCTGCAGTCCGAGCTGGTGCAGCTGCGTGACGAAGTGGACCGTGTGGCCAAGACCACCACGTTCAATGGCCAGAAACTGCTGGAAGGCAGCTTCTCCGGGGGCGTGTTCCAGGTGGGTGCGAATGCGGGCGACAACATCACGGTGGGCGCGCTGGCCAACATGAAGGTGGCCGACCTGGGCAACTCTGCCTACAGCACGGGTTCGATCAGCGGCACTTCCGTGACGCCCGCAGCTGTTACTTCGGCTTCGGTGAGTATCACCATCCAGGGAGCTACCGCTTCGGCCGTGGCCACGATTGAGGCCGATCCCAACGCAACGCAGACGGAGCTGACGGGCCGCACCATTGCCGCCATCAATGCCAAGACCGCTGACACCGGCGTGACGGCCTTCCTCAGCGAGGACGGCACGACGATCGATCTGCGCGCTACTGCCGCTCCGACGGGCACTACAGGCACCACAGCATCCATCACGGTCGGCGCGGCTGCGGCGACGAATCTGACGGCCATCACGACAGCTGCCGGCAAGGGCATCGACAAGGTGGACATCTCCACGCAAGCCGGTGCTTGGGAAGCCATGCAGCGCATCGACAACGCGCTGGACAAGGTCAACTCCGCACGCGCCGACCTGGGTGCCATCCAGACCCGCTTCGAGAAGTCGATCGAGAACATCGACTCCATGAACGAGAACATCTCTGCGGCACGCGGCCGCATCGTGGACGCCGACTTCGCCAAGGAAACGGCGAACCTGAGCCGCACGCAGATCCTGCAGCAGGCTGGCACGGCCATGGTGGCCCAGGCCAACCAGCTGCCTCAGCAAGT
>NZ_JABEPN010000021.1:0-2572 GCF_018320755.1 Delftia sp. PE138
GATTCGCCCGCAGCCAATGCCCGCGAGATCTCCTCGCGCTCAGCGAGAGTCAGTGCCAATCGTGATCGATGGCGCGCTGGCGGGCGGATTCCGCCGGTTGCGGCCAGGATGTTCTGAATGGAGGTATGTGGCCGATCGAACAGCTTGCCGATCTGGTGCAGGGTATCGCCCTTGCTCCAGCGATCCCACATCATCGCCTTCTGTGCTTCGGTGTAGTAGATCCGAGGTCGTTGCTTCATGGCCAGCACTCCTTGCGCCAGGTGCAGTCATTGTGTTGCATCGACCGGTTGAATTCACAGCCGAGAGCAGTCCTCAATAGCCCAGCTCTCCACATGCTCCCAACGCTGCTAGCAACCGCAAAAGCACCCAGAAAGGCCACGCATTACGTGCGTGGCCGCCCAGGGCAGCACCCAGTCAATCCAGCACCCGCACCACCCCGCGCTCCCTCCCCCCATCACCCCCTCAATCGCCTCCTCCTGCGCCTGAATAAACGCAAGCAATTGCCCAGGAGTCACCGGCTCCAAGGCATGCCCCGGGTAGGCGCCAATTATCAAACTGGAAATCAGCCCCAACTGATCCTGCACGCGCCGCAGGCTGTTGTACTCCGGCTCGGAAAGTTGAAAGTACAGCATGGCAACTCCTCAATGAGCGCGCTTGGCGACTGGAGCAAAGGAATGCCCACGCGCTAGAAGCACGGGGCCATGCAAAGGACTGGGGGAAGGTTCGGGCATTGACACGCCCGCAAGGAAAGCAGCCATAAGGCCTCCTGTGAGTACGTCCAACTGCTTTCGGGAGTGTGGCGGGACCGCCTGTGAAGGTGTGTTCAGCACCTGGGCGAGATGATACAGCGCTCAGGCACAGCTCCCGCATCCCTGTGTTGCCCGCCTGCCGCCGCTCAGCCCGGCAAAGCTCCGCGCTCAAAGACTCCAGCGCTCTCGGAACACAAGGAAGGCCCCCACGCAAACGCATAGCCAGACGCCCACCACCAGGGCGACTCCGGCACGGCTTCGGGGCTTGCGGCCCTGGGCCTGCATCCAGGCCTCGGCCTGCTGGCGGCTGTCGGCCAACACGGCCGGGGGAAGCAGTCGCACGGTGAGCCAGATCAGCGCGGGCAGCAGCAGGACGTCATCCACATAGCCCAGCACGGGGATGAAGTCAGGGATCAGGTCGATGGGGCTCAGGGCGTAAGCGACCACGAAGGCGGCCAGGGCCTTAGGGCCTGTTCACACCAATCTGGGGATCGCGTTGCCCGGCTGCGGGGCCGTATGCAAGGCGCACGTGCGCAGCAAGGCCCGTGCCTTGCAAGCGCGTGCAACGCCGCAGACGGCCCCGCAGCCGGGCAACCCGAAGGGAAGCTGCCTGCCAGCCCGCCACTCAGCGTTGCGCTCCTTGCGCGTGTGGGCACACGCACGGCGTCGTGCGCCTTGATTGGCGGACTGGCAGGCAGCTTCGCGACCCCACATTAGTGTGAGCAGGCCCTACCGTACCAGGGCGTCTGGGGGCTCTTGCAGGCAAACCACAGGGTGACGCCATCGCGCTTGATGCGTCGTGCCCAGGCCTTCAATCTTTCACCGGCTGTCATGGATATACGAGGTTGTGAACGAGCTGGATGATGGCGGCCGGCTGTTGCCGTTGGTGCTGCGCCGCCAGGCCCGCGCAGCACTCGATGATATGGACCGCCAGCCCGCTGCGCGCGGTTTCCTTGTACCGGGTCTTCATGACCGCATCACCACGGTGCCGTGCCTGTGGCCGCAAAGGCCCGCAGCACGGCGGTGCCGGCTGGCCTGGGCCCACCAAGGCACATGGCTGCACTGACTGGCAAAGCCTTGTCACCGCCCTCTTCCTCATTCCAAGTCCATATCGACTGCACTCAAGGCGTGCATCTCATATATGCATCTAGGAATAATCTGAAAATAATCAGCCACAAGCCTTTCTGCTTGACTTCCAGATACCCAAGAAATCAAATAGCCGGACTCCCACAACGGAATTCCCAGGCCATTGATTGACATCGGCATTGGGAATGATTGCGAACGCGCAATTCCCACTCTCACATCTTGATCGGACCTGATTTCTCACAGGACCGAGGGTAGGCCTGCGTTTGTGATTTTTCTGGCATTTGGCAAACCACCATTTTTTTATTCATTCCATTAACCATTCGCTTGCAGGCCATGGCAACATCCACAGATCTCACCCGCCCGTATATCAGCTATGAAAAGGCATTCAACAGGCAGATCACCCGCGCCATGGACAGCCAGCAGGTGGATGTGGTGGTACTTAGAGCGGCTAACACCACTTGGTCAGAAGCCCCCCGCAGAGCGTTATGCTCGCTGCCCTCATGGCACGACGACCCGTAAGCAAAGAACTGTGGCGACAGCTACAACCTCTCATCCCAGCCTTCGTACCTTCCTCCAAAGGCGGTGCGCGCAAGCTCGCAGTCAGCGATGAAGCCGCCCTCAACGGCATCCTGTTTGTGTTGCAAACAGGCATTCCGTGGGAAGACCTTCCCCAATCCCTTGGGTACGGCAGCGGCATGACTTGCTGGCGCCGCCTGCGCGACTGGAACGCTGCTGGT
>NZ_JABEPN010000022.1:0-904 GCF_018320755.1 Delftia sp. PE138
ACGACTGGGCACGTTCCGATGTATTACTCACCCGTTCGCCACTCGTCAGCGTCCGAAGACCTGTTACCGTTCGACTTGCATGTGTAAGGCATGCCGCCAGCGTTCAATCTGAGCCAGGATCAAACTCTACAGTTCGATCTTGAATTTAAAGTCTTTCGACTAACTCATAAAAACGGAATTGAAGTGAACTTCACTTCTATTCTCATGAGCGTTTTTTGGCTTCAAAGAGCCGAGTTCCAAAGAACTTGGCTGTTCGCCTCAAACGCCCACGCTTATCGGCTGTATATTTTTAAGGATCGGAGCGAGGAATTTCTTCCTTGCTTCTGACTTGCTGCGATCAGCGAGTCTTGTATTCTAGCACAACTTTCGCTGCACTTTCAACGCTTTTTGCGTTTTCTTCTCTACCCTGCTCAGCAGGAGAGAGAAGAAAACGCCCGGCGCTAGCCGGGCGTTTTGGCTGTAAGAGCCTGACGATGACCTACTTTCACACGGGAACCCGCACTATCATCGGCGCAAAGTCGTTTCACTGTCCTGTTCGGGATGGGAAGGAGTGGTACCAACTTGCTATGGTCATCAGGCATAACTTGTTGTCATGCTGCTCTTGCGAGCAACACAACGAATTCATAGAGTCTGTAATCAGCTTTGTATTTTGACTGCGCCTTACTTGGCATAACCACCTTGATGATCACGTCATCAAAGTTATAGGGTCAAGCCTCACGAGCAATTAGTACTGGTTAGCTTAACGCATTACTGCGCTTCCACACCCAGCCTATCAACGTCCTGGTCTTGAACGACTCTTCAGGGGGCTCAAGGCCCCGGCAGATCTCATCTTGAAACGAGTTTCCCGCTTAGATGCTTTCAGCGGTTATCTCTTCCACACTTAGCTACTCGGCAATGCCACTGG
>NZ_JABEPN010000003.1:0-445000 GCF_018320755.1 Delftia sp. PE138
AACTGCTGCGCTACGGCTACGACAGCGCCGGGCGCCTCAGAGCGGCCACCGACAGCCAGGACCCCCAGACCACCGCCCGCTGGCAGATCGACCCTGCCGGCAACCGCCTGCCAGCACTCGGTGCACCCGGTGCACCGGGCCAGACGAACACCCAGGACAGCTGGGCCGCCCAGGTCCACGCCCACTGGCGGCACACCGACTTCAACCTCATGGGCCTGGGCCACCTTGCAGGCCAGCGGCAAGGCCCCGTGCAGCGCTGGGAAGACAACCGCATCGGCTTCAGCGAAGACCGCGTCTGGCGCTACGACCCCTGCGGCAACCGCATCGCGCAAATGCATGCAGACCACAGCCAGCAGCAACTGCACTACGACGGAGCACACCAACTCATCGCCGTGCGCAGCAGCCAGATCCAGGGCAACGCCGAGCAGTTGCGCCACCACAGCCGCTACACCTACGACGCCCTGGGCAGGCGCCTGAAGCAGCAAGTGGAAAGCGCGGACTCCACAGAATCCACCCGCACCCACTACTACGGCTGGGACGGCGACCGCCTCATCCACACCGAACGCCTGCAGCATGGCGATGACACGCGCCACATAGAACACACCATCTACGAGCCCGGCAGCTTCACCCCCCTGGTGCGCCTGAGCACCACGGCCAGCGGCGACCCCCAAGACGAGCCCCACCTGCTGGTGCAAGCCATCGCCGCAGGCCTGCCTGACCCGGACGACCCCAACCACGCGCCGGCCCTGGCCCTGATGCAAACCATGCTCGACGCCATGCCGCGCGACATGCAGCAAGACGCGGCCCACCACCTGCGCCACACACTGGAGCACGGCCTGCCGCCCAGCGCCCAGGCCATGCTGGGCGAACAGGCCGAAAGCACCACCCGCCTGCTCAGCGGCATGCAGGCCAAACTGCAGGACCAGGAAAAAGAACAGCACGCCCGCATCGCCATCCACCACTACCACTGCGACCACCTGGGCACACCCATGGCCCTGACCGACCAACGGGGGCTAGTCACCTGGGCGGCCAAGCTGGACCCTTGGGGCAATGTGCTGCAGGAGTACAACCCGCAAGGCATCCACCAGGCGATCCGGCTGCCAGGGCAGCACCATGACAGGGAAACGGGGCTGTATTACAACCGGCATCGGTATTACGATCCGGTGGTGGGGAGCTATATCAATCAGGATCCGATCGGGTTGATGGGCGGGGTAAACTTGATTAAATATCCATTTAATCCAAATGCGGATATTGATCCATTTGGCTTGTTCGGGTTTGGAAATATTTTTGAAGATGCAAAGAAAATGTGGGAAGTAAAGGAAAAGGGTGATCAAATAAATGATGCAAAAGAAACGGCGGATCTAGTGAAAGAGATCGGGAATAAAGGGCGTCGACGCAGAGAGCTTCAAGATAAGATATCGAAATGCATACTTGCTGTCCCTGATGTTCCAAAGGGGTGTGAGGATTTGTCTGCTATGGAGAAAGAGATTGATACTCTAATGAAGGAAGGCGTTAAGGATGTCGGGAAAGTCGCAAAAGACGCTATAGAGAATACGCCTGGAACCACAGCGACTGGACCTGTCTCAAATCCTAAGATACCAATTAAATTCCCTTGGTGATAGTATCTTATTAAAGTAAGACAATTTCATTGGAAATAAATTTATCTCATGGAGATTTATGCCGTTTCAAAGAAGAATATTGTTACTAGTAATTTCTTCACTTTTCCCTTTTTTGTTTGTTTTGCCGTCGTTTGCGCAGAAGAAAGAAGCCTTATGTCAAAAATATGCAAGATCAATAGAGGAACTGAAAATAGCGGCCTCTGACGGGGATATCCATTCTCAACTATGCCTTGGTGAAATTTATTTAAATGATGAAGGCAGTTATCGAGACTATAAAGAAGCTTTTAAATGGTTTTTTTTGGCCGCGAGTAACGGCGATGCGAATGCTCAGTATATCGTGGGTGTTTTGAATGATGACGGGAAAGGTGTCCCTCGAAATTTTAAAGAGGCATTGAAGTGGTATACATTATCTGCCGAGAACGGAAATCAAAAATCTCAGTTAATGATGGGATTAATTTACAAAGAAGGCGAAAAGGTTAAGAGAGATTACAAAGAATCAATGAGATGGTTTCATCTCGCTGCGGCGCAGGGAAATAGAGATGCACAATTTCAGCTAGGTTTGATGTATGGGCTGGGGCGCGGTACTCCTCAAGATTCAAATGAGGCAAGAAAGTGGTTTGATTCTGCAAAAAGGTGATTTATGTCAATGTTGCCGGTAAACTCGCCAACAAATGAAAGAAGCGCAATATCTCTGTAGATTTTTCTCACATTGCTCATGACCTGCAGTTCGTCCTCACGCCGATACAAGAAAATGTGGTGCTGCACCGTCGATGCACTTCCTCCAGGACGACCCCAGCCACACGCCAGCCCTAGTCCTCATGAAAACGATGCTCAGCGCCATGCCGTGCGAGATGCAGCAAGAGCCTACCTGGCACCTGCGCCACACCCTTGAGCACGGCCTGCCGCCCGGCGCCCAGGCCATGCTGAGCAAATAGGCCGAGGGCGCCGCACGCATGTTCGGTATGCATGCAGGCCCAACAGCAGGAGCAGGCCAAAGCGTAGCAGTCGCGCATCGCCATTCACCGCTACCACTGTGACCATCTAGGCACACCCATGGCCCTGACGGACCAGACAGGCCAGGTGGCCTGGGCCGCAAAGCTGGGCCCTGAGGCAATGTGCTGCAGGAATACAAGCCGCAGGGCATCCACCAGGCGATCCGACTGCCGGGGCAGCACCATGACAGGGAGACGGGGCTGTAGTACAACCGGCATCGGTATTACGAGCCGATGGTGGGGAGCTACATCAATCAGGATCCGATTGGGTTGATGGGAGGCAATAATCACTATATCTACCCTGTAAATCCCACGGGGTGGATAGATTCGTTAGGCTTACAGCAAGCCTACGTTGTTAATTTTCCAGATTATCCGGTGGAGTACGCCGAAGGTAAAACAAGCACGTGGCTTGGTGGGCATAGTGGTGTGTTGACATATGATACTTCAGTGAAAACACAATACTTTGAATACGGTATATACAACCAAAATGCAAAAGGAATTATTGGCTCTAAACTACCCCAAGACGACGGGCAAGAGATGCCGCCAAAGCAGGTCAATAATTTTATGAAAATAAACAAATCATTTATCTTGATAATTGCGCTAATTTTGGTGATTATTTATTTGGCATACTCGGTTGTCGACAAATCAATAACATTATCTTACTCAAATCAAGGGTGTGAATCATCGCGCGCAGATATTGATAATGTAATTTCACTCATCGAGCGCGAATGGAGAGGAATGAATATGGAGCAGATTGCATATAAGCTAAAGAATTCATCCATCAATAAAAAAGCAGTTAACCCTCAAATAAAAATGGAAAATGATCTAATATGGTACGGTGATGTTAGATTTATTTTCTCTTCGGACCGATTGGTAAAAGTTGAATATTAAAAATAATATGGAATTTCCTGGGGTCAACTTCTGAGAGCGACATATGAGGCCCTTTTGGGCAACGACAGCGTTATTACAGGGTCTGCCTGGTGACGAAAGGGCAGATGGAAGCATTACTCTACGGCAAAGGCACAGACGATGTTGATGGGGGGAACATCCGTCGGATATCAAACATGCACATGTTCAACTACATGCACGAAGAATCAATTGTGATGAAAATATACAAAAATGAATATGGAATGTTAGTTATGATAATAGGTGTTTTAACGGCTGTCGTCGGTGGCATTCTGGCTTTTTTATGGTTACCGCGAGGCGGTGCCGTTGTTGGTTTGATTGGAGCTATTCTTGGAATTTTAGTGTTGATTATTCATTTTTCAACAAACGCCAAAAGCATATTCGGCAGCGATTAATTTAATCCATGGGATTTAATTAATATCGCGAATAGCTCTTGAACCCTTCATTGCTTCAGCGATTGCTTTCCTATTATCTATTCATGAATCAATCTAATTCCATAACTGATTTTACGGAATAATGACTAGGGTATTTGCAATATTATTTTACATCACGCTATTTCTTCTTATATCTTCTAACTTATACAATTCCAAGTTCAGTCTTATTGGGAATTTATTTCAGACTGCAGTTTTCTTCGCATTCTTGTACGAGCATGGCTACAAGCTCTTCTGGAAGAATGGCGATGCAATAATGTTCCTTGCAGCATATCTCCTTCCATTTTTTATTGTTCTGCTTCTATTTCTCACGGCACTTTGATTTAAACAGGAGTTTGGAGAAATAAATATTGACTCATTAGTTTTAAGTCATTAAATAACACAACCATTTCCAAGAGGGACACATGACCGCAAAACCCACCCAAACCCTGATCCGCATCCTGCTCGCCACCCTGTCTCTCTCCGCAGCCACTGCCACCTATGCCGCGCAGTGCCCGCTGATTCCCGATGGCAATGCCACTCTGGAAGAGTCCGAGAGAGCTGCACTGCTCAGCGAGTTCAAGTTCGAGGCGCTGGACAAGGAACTGGCCCGCAAGCACAAGAAGAATCTTTCTTCCTCGGGCGGGGACTTGTTGACCATGCGGGATCTGCTGGGACTGCAGCAACTGAGCCTGCAGGAAGAGAACGTGATACGCATGTGGGCGGATCAGCAGCCCAAGTCGTTCTTTGCCCAGCTCAATGCGGGCCTCTATTACGGCAACAAGGCATTTGGCGCCCGTGGCGAGGCGCCGGCCTCCAGGGTGACGGGCAGCCAGTGGAACACTGTCAAGCAGCTCAGCGCGAAGGCCCAGCCGTATCTGCAAAAGGCCATGGCGCTGGATGCCCGCTCGGCCTTGCCGCAGACGATGCTGATTGGATTGGCCGCGATGGAAAACCAGGTGGGTGGGCGTACTGCGGCGCAGTGGCTGCAGGCGGCCGATCAGGCCGATCCCAAGAACCTGGCGGCCCGCGTCAATGCCCTCAATTACCTGAGCCCGCGCTGGGGTGGGTCCTTGGAGGGCCTGGACCAAATGGTGTCACAGGCCGTGAAGTCGCTGCCATCGGCCAGCGCCGGCTATCTCCAATACAACCTGGTGCTTGCCAAGGCCAGCCATTACGAAGTCATGGAGAAGGACAAGAGCAAGGCCCAGGCCCTCTACAAACAGGCCAAGGACATGTGCGAAAACTCGGAGGCCGCACGGGCGGGCATGGTCAGGACGTACCAGTAATCAGGAAACAAGGCAGGCCCAAAGGCCTGCCTTGTTTTATCGCCCACAGCCTGCGGGCACACACACCCTCAAAACGTCGCCGAAGGCAGATCCTGCCGACTGAACACCAGCGACACCTTGGCTTCTTCCGGAATGGGCGGCAGTGAAGCATCCCATTGCTGCCAGGCTGCGCGCAGCTCAGCCAGGCGCTGGGGCTCGCGGTCGCGCAGGTTGGCGCGTTCGCGCGGGTCCTGGGCGACGTTGAAGAGGTATTCCACGCCTTCGATCTGCAGGTATTTCCAGTCGCCGCGCACCAGGGCGCGCTGGGCGCGGTGCTTCATGCGCCAGCACAGGTCGCGCTCGGGGTTCCAGGTACCGTCTTCCATCAGGGGCAGCAGGCTGACGCCGTCCAGCGGGTAGTCGGCGTGGCCGTCCACGCCCGCGGCGGCCAGGAAGGTGGCCGACCAGTCCATGGTCAGGTTGGGCGTGTCGCTGACGGCGCCTGCCGGCATGCGGTCAGGCCAGCGAGCCAGCAGGGGCACGCGGATGCCGCCTTCGAGCAGGTCCATCTTCTGGCCGATGAAGGGCCAGTTGTTGGAGAAGCGTTCGCCGCCGTTGTCGCTGGTGAAGACGATGAGCGTGTTCTCGGCCATGCCCTTTTTCTCGAGCGCGTCCAGCACCCAGCCAATACCTTCGTCCATGTGGTGGATCATGCGCTGGTAGGTCTCGATGGTGCCGCCGTCGGTGTGCTTGCCGAAGCCGCCGATGCGCCGCGATTCCTCCAGGTCGTCGCGCGTGAGCCAGGGCCAGTGCGGGGCGCTGTAGTGCAGGGACAGGTAGAAGGGCTTGTCGGCCGTCTGGCGCTCGACGAAGTCCACGGCGCGGCGGCTCAGCAGGTCGGTGAGATAGCCCTCTTCCTCGTGCGGCTCCTCGTTGATCCAGAAGTCGGGGCGGCCACGCGGGTCGCAGTGGGCGAAGTAGTCGGCGCCGCCTGCGTGAAAGCCGTAGAACTCCTCGTAGCCCGACATGCGCGGGCCGAAATGCGGCGGGTAGCCCAGGTGCCATTTGCCGACCAGGGCGGTGGCGTAGCCGGCGTCGCGCAGCAGGGAGGCCACGGTGGGATGGTCGGGCGGCAGGCCCAGCACCTTGTCGCCGTGGACGCTGGCGATCGGCTCCTCGGCCGCGCCGCGCAGGCGGTACTGCCAGCGGCCCGTGGCCAGGGCAAAGCGTGTGGGCGAGCACACGGCCGAGTTGGAATAGCCGCGCGTGAAGCGCATGCCCTGCGCGGCCATGGCGTCCAGGCGGGGCGAGACATCGGTGGCGCGGCTGTGCGCATCGCGCGCGCCCGTGCAGCCGAGGTCGGCATAGCCGAGGTCATCGGCCAGGATGAAGATCAGATTGGGGCGCTGGGTTGCCATGGGAGCCAGGAGACAGTGGATGCGTTGGGAAAGGGAGTATCGCCAAAACGGCGGTGCCTCAGGGCCACAGGCCCTGGTGGCGGCTTCAGTCGTTGGTCAGGTGGATGCGCTTGACCAGGGCGGCCCACTGCGCGGACTGTCCCTCGGCACGCGCCTGGGCCTCGGCCACGGTGGAGCCGACCATCTCGATGTCCAGGGCCTTGGCGCGTTCCTTTTGCTCGGGTGCGCGGATGGCTTCGTTCATGGCGTCGACAAAGCGCTTTTGCACGGCAGGCGGCACGCCCTTGGGTGCGGCCAGCAGGATCCAGAAGGTGCCGTCGAACTCGGGAAAGCCCGACTCGGCAATGGTCGGCAGCTCGGGCGCCAGCGCCGAGCGCGTCTTGCCCGAGGTGGCCAGGGCGATCAGCTTGCCGCTCTGGACCTGGGGCAAGACCGTGGGGCCGGCCAGGAAGCCGCAGTCCACCTGGCCGCCCAGCAGGTCCTGCATGGCCGGCGCGGGGCCCTTGTAGGGCACATGGACCATCTTGGCGCCCGAGGTGGCCAGCAGCGATTCCATGACCAGGTGGCCCGGCGAGCCCGCGCCGCCCGAGGCATAGGTCAGCTCGCGCGTCTTGCTGGCGGCCACCATGTCCTTGACGGACTTGAAGCCCGTGCCCGGGCCGCAGACCAGGGTTTGCGAGAAGCGCGCGGCCACGACCAGGGTTTCCAGCGCGTCGGCCTTGTAGCCCATGTTCTTGTAGACATGGGGGTTGACGGTGAGCACGGGGTCCATGGCCCACAGCCAGGTGTAGCCATCGGGCGCGGAGCGCGCGACCTCGGCCGCGCCGATGTTGCCGTTGGCGCCCGGCTTGTTGTCCACGACCACGGCCTGGCCCAGCGCCGCCTGCATGGCGGCGGCCAAGGGGCGCAGCGAGATGTCGGACGGGCCGGCCGGCGGATTGGGCACGACGATGCGGATGGGCTTGGCCTTGGGCCATTCCTGGGCCAGGGCGGGCGCCGCGCACAGGCCGGCGGCGACCAAAGCCAGGGCGGCACGCGCCAGGGCTGCGAGGGGGCTGGGCATACTTGTCTCCTTGTCGTTGTCTTGCGGCCAATGTACGCAGGCCGCCGACAATGCATCTAATCCATCATCCCTAGCGTAAACCCGAAACCGGCCCGCGAGTCCATGACCGACCTCCACCGCTGGCGCCACCCCGCCGTGCTCGACGACATGTTCCTCTACCACCTGGCGCGGCTGCAGGCGGCCGCTGGCAGCCGCGTGGTGCGCCTGTGCGAGGGCCGCTACGGCATCACGCGGCGCGAGTGGCGCATGCTCTGCCTGCTGGCCGAGGCCGGGCAGCTGCAGCCCTCGCAGCTGGCCGAGCAGGCGCAGCTGGACCGCACGCGCACCTCGCGCGCGGTCACGGCGCTGCTGGCCAAGGGCCTGGTGTGGAAAGAGAGCCAGGTGGGCGATGCGCGCCGCGCACTGCTGCGCCTGAGCGACACGGGCCGCGCCCTGCATGCCGAGCTGTTCCCGCAGGTGCAGGCCATCAACCGCGAGCTCATGGACGCCGTGCCCGAGCCCGAGCTGCAGGCCATGGCCAGCGCCTTTGCGCGCATCCGCGCCCGGGCGCGGGAGCTGGAGGCCAGCAGCCCGCCGCCCAAGGCGCCGCGCAACCGCAAGCGCGCGGCCTCGACCTGACAGGGCCGACAGACAAGCATGCTCCAATGGCACGCAGATCAACTCTGCGGCCCTGCCCATGAAAGCTCTACTCCTCGGCCTGGCGGCCGCCATCTGCGCAAGCACCACCATGGCCGCACCGGCCACGGCCGTCCTTGGCGAAAAGCCGCTGCAGGCAACGGGGCCACTTGACCCACTGCGGGGTGTTCTGCTGACGCCGAGCCAAAGCGCGCCGCCGGTCGTACTGATCGTCCCCGGCTCAGGCCCCACCGACCGCAACGGCAACAGCCCGTTCGGCCTCAAAGCCTCGACCTACCAACTGCTCGCACAGGAACTGGCCACCCAGGGCATTGCCACCGTACGCATCGACAAACGTGGCATGTTCGAAAGCTACAAGGCCGTGGAGGACCCCAATGCCGTGACCATCCAGGCCTATGCCGAAGATGTGCACCACTGGGTGGACGCCATCCGCAGCGAGACCGGTGCCCAATGCGTCTGGGTGCTGGGACACAGTGAAGGTGGACTGGTCGCTCTGGAGGCTGGTCAGGGCCGCTCCGATATCTGCGGACTGATATTGGTAGCAGCTCCTGGTCGCCCAATGGGGCAGACGCTTCGGGAACAGCTCAAGGAAGACCCCGCCAATGCACCGATCCTGGACCAGGCGTTACCGGTCATCGATGCTCTGGAAGCAGGCAGGCGCGTGGATACCCGCCAGATGGACAGGCCGCTCAACACCATGTTCCATGCCAGCGTACAAGGCTTTCTCATCAACACCTTCGCGCTGGACCCCGCTCGCCTGATAGCGGGCTATTCCAAACCCGTGCTCATCATTCAAGGTGAGCGCGACCTGCAGATCAAGCCAAAGGATGCTCAGCGTCTGGCCAAGGCTGCACCGAACGCCAAGCTTGTGCTGTTGCCCGCCACCAACCATGTGCTCAAGAAGGTGGAGACCAACGATCGCGCTGCCAATCTTGCAACCTATGACAAGGAGGGGCTGCCGCTAGTGCCCGGGGTTTCCAGCACCATTGCCCGGTTCATAACGTCAGCCACCGTGAAGCGATAGGCGAGCCGTTGGCTCACCCCTGCAGGTACACCACGTGCGTGTGCGTGTACTCGTACAGGCCGTGCTTGCCATCAGCCCCGCCCACGCCCGACTTGCGCACGCCCGCATGGAAGCCCTGCATGGCCTCGAAGTTCTCGCGGTTGATGTAGGTCTCGCCGAAGTCGATCTCGCGCATGGCCTGCATGGCCTTGGACAGGTCGCGCGTGTACAGAGAAGAGGTCAGGCCGTACTCGCAATCATTGGCCAGGGCGATGGCCTCGTCCAGGTCCTCCACCACCTGGATGGGCAGCACGGGGCCGAAGATTTCCTTGCGCATGATCTCCATGCCGGCATGGCAGCCGGCCAGCACCGTGGGCTGGAAGTGAAAGCCCGCGCCCAGGTCTGCGGCCTGCCCGCCCGTGACCAGTTGCGCGCCGTCGGCGATGGCCTGGCGCACCTTGGCCTGCACGCTGTCCAGGCCCTTTTGGTTGATCAGCGGGCCCATTTCCACGTCGGGCCGCGCAATCGGGTCGCCGTAGCGCGTGGCTGCCATGGCCTGGGCGATGCGGGCCGTGAACTCGTCGGCCACCTGGCGCTGCACGTAGACGCGTTCGGCGCAGTTGCAGACCTGGCCGGTGTTGATGATGCGCGAGTCGCGGATGGCGCGCACGGCCAGGTCCAGGTCGGCATCGGCCAGCACGATGGCCGGGGCCTTGCCGCCCAGCTCCAGGTTGAGCTTGGTGATGTGGGGCGCGGAGGCTGCGGCGATGCGCTCGCCCGTGGCCACGCTGCCCGTGAAGCTGACCATGTCCACGCCCGCATGGCCGGCCAGCGCAGCGCCCGTGCCGCCCTGGCCATAGACCACGTTGAACACGCCGGCCGGCAGCTCGCACTGGGCCAGCAGCTCGGTGAAGGCGTGGCAGTTGATGGGCGTTTCCTCGCTGGGCTTGATGACGATGGTGTTGCCCGTGAGCAGGGCCGGCGCCATCTTGCGGGCGATCAGGAAGAAGGGGAAGTTCCAGGGCAGGATGCCCGCGACCACGCCCAGCGGCTTGCGCAGCAAAAAGATCTGCTCGTTGGCCCGGTCGCTGGTGATGACCTCGCCCTCGATGCGGCGCGCCCATTCGGCCATGTAATCCAGGTAGTCGGCGGTGAAGTTCACCTCCACCTCGGCCAGGCCCAGGACCTTGCCCTGCTCCTCGGTGATGGTGCGCGCAATGCGCGCGGCGTTGTCGCGGATGCGGGCCGCCACGCGGCGCAGGTACTGCGCGCGCTCCACGGCCGGGCGGCGCGCCCAGGCCTTGTGGGCGCCACGCGCGGCGGCGATGGCGCGGTCCACATCGGCCTGGCTGGACAGGGGCGAGCGCGCCAGCACCGCGCCCGTGGCGGGGTTGGTCACCTCATGCAGTTCGGCGCTGTCGGTGAAGCTGCCGGCGATGAAATTGCGCAGCACGGGAAGGGATGCCATGGAGTTCTCCTTGGGTTCAGTAGGTGCGGGATGCAGGGGCCGCCTGGTCCGTGGCTTGCGTGGCGCGATAGCGCCCCAGGTTGGCAAGCGCGGCCTGGCGCAGCAGGCTGATGTCTATGCCCACGGCGATGAAGCGGCAGCCCCAGTCCGCATAGCGGCGCGCATCCTCCTCGCGCGGCGCGAGGATGCCGCAGGCCTTGCCGGCGGCCAGCGTGGCCTGGACGGTGCGGCGTATGGCGTCCTGCACCTCGCCCTGGCTGGAGTCACCCGCATGGCCCATGCCCGTGGACAGGTCGGCCGGGCCGATGAAGACGGCGTCCACGCCATCGACGGCCGCAATCTCGGCCGCATGGGCCACGCCCCGGGGCGATTCGATCTGCACGATCAGGCACAGCTGCTCATGCGCCGTGCGGATGTAGTCGGGCACGGCATCCCAGCGCGTGGCCCGCGTCAGGCCGCCGCCCACGCCGCGCACGCCGTGGGGCGGGTAGCGCATGGCGCGCACCAGCTCGCGCGCCTGTTCGGCCGTCTCCACCATGGGCACCATCAGCGTCTGCACGCCCACGTCCAGCAGCTGCTTGATGAGCACGGTGTCGCCCTGCACGGCGCGCACCACCGGGTGCGTGGCATAGGGCGCCACGGCCTGCAGCTGGCCCAGCAGCGTGGGCACGGTGTTGGGGGCATGCTCGCCATCGACCAGCATCCAGTCGTAGCCCGTGGTGGCGATGATCTCGGCCGCATAGGGCGTGGCAAAGCCGGCCCAGATGCCGTACAGCGGCTCGGCGCGCCGCAGCGCGGCCTTGAAGGGGTTGGCAGGCAGTTGCATGGCGGGCTCCTTCAGTGCGTGTACGGGCGGTGCAAAGCGCACTCGGGATTGAGCTCCACGCCGAAGCCAGGCCTGTCCAGCGCCGACAGGCGCATGCGGCCGTTGACGGGCACGGGCTCGCCCAGCAGCTGCGGATGGAACATGGGCACGACCTCGTCGGCCTTGGGGGCCATCATCAGGAACTCGGCAAACGGGCTGTTGTGGCGCGTGGCCACGAAGTGGTAGCTGTAGACGCTGGAGCCATGCGGGATGACCAGGGCCTGGTGGGCATCGGCCAGGGCCGAGATCTTGAGCAGCTCGGTGATGCCGCCGCACCAGCCCACGTCGGGCTGGATGATGTCGCAGCAGCCCATCTCCAGCAGCTGGCGAAAGCCCCAGCGCGTGGCCTCGTGCTCGCCCGTGGTCACCAGCATGCCGGTGGGCACGTTCTTGCGCAGGGCCGCGTAGCCCCAGTAGTCGTCGGGCGGCAGGGCCTCCTCGATCCACTTGAGGCCATGGGCCTGCGCACCCTGGGCCAGGCGCGTGGCGTAGTTCACGTCCAGGCTCATCCAGCAGTCCAGCATGAGCCAGAAGTCCGGGCCCACGCGCTCGCGCATGGTGGCCAGCTCCTGCAGGTTGCGGCGCAGGCCCTCCTCCCCTTCGGCCGGGCCGTGGTGCAGCGGCATCTTGCCGCCGATGAAGCCCATCTTCTGCGCCAGGTCGGGCCGCGCGCCCGTGGCGTAGAACTGCAGCTCGTCGCGCACGGCGCCGCCCAGCAGCTGGTGCACTGGCTCGCCGCGCACCTTGCCCAGCAGGTCCCACAGCGCCAGGTCCACGCCCGAGATGGTGTTGATGACGATGCCCTTGCGGCCGTAGTACAGGGTGGACAGGTACATCTGGTCCCAGATGCGCTCGATGTCAGTCACCCGGGCGCCTTCGAGGAAACGCGCCAGGTGCTTTTCGACGATGTAGGCCGCAGGCTCGCCGCCCGTGGTCACGGCAAAGCCCACGCGTCCGGCGCTGTCCTCGATCTCCACCACCAGCGTGCCCAGCACGTTGATGCCGAAGCTGCGGCGGCTTTGCCGGTACTCGGGGTACTTGGCCATGGGCGTGGCGATGTGGTCGTCGATCCAGTGGCCGTCGGACTGGTCGTGGTAGTCGGCGCCGCCGCCCTTGAGCGTGAAGGCGCGCACCTGCTTGATGGTGGGGATCTGTGTCATGGGATGGTTGTGCTCCGTGTGCAAGTGGTTCAGGCGGCCGACGGTGCGGCCAGGGCCGGCGCCAGGCGTGCGCGCACGCCCAGCACCAGGGCCGCAGCCAGCAGCGTGGTGCCGGCCAGCAGGTACAGGCCGGCCGCCGGGGAGTGGAAAAAGCCCTCGGCCCAGTTCTTGACGATGGGGGCGATGAAGCCCCCCACGGCGCCGAGGGAGTTGATGAAGGCGATGCCGCCAGCGGCCGCAGCGCCGGCCAGCGTGTTGGCGGGAAAGGTCCAGAACACGGGCTGCACGGCGATGAAGCCGGCCGCCGCCAGGCACAGCGCGGCCACACCCAGCAGGGGGCTGGAGAAACTCACCGATGCAGCCATGCCCACGGCAGCCATCACCAGCGTCAGGCTGGCGATGCCGCGCGGCTGGCCTGTCCGCTCGGCATGGCCCGGAATCCACCAGGCGGCCAGCAGCGCGCACAGCCAGGGAATGGCCGAGACCACGCCCACCAGCAGGCCCACCTTGGTGCCCAGCAGGCCCGCCACTTGGCTGGGCAGGTAGAACACCACGCCATAGACGCTGGCCTGGATCAGCAGGTAGATCAGCGCCAGGTAGAGCACGCGCGGCTGGCACAGCGCGGCCAGCAGGCTGTGGCCGTGGCCGCCCTTGGCGCGCTCTTCGCTGTCGAGGATGTCCTGCAGCAGCGCCTTGTCCTCGCGGCTGAGCCAGGTGGCGTCGGCGGGGCGGTTGTCCAGGTGGAAATACGCCCAGATGCCCACGGCCACGGCCATCAGCCCCTCCACCGCGAACAGCCACTGCCAGCCGTGCCAGCCGCCGATGCCGTCCAGCTCCAGCAGCAGGCCCGACAGCGGGCTGCCGAAGATGAAGGCCAGCGGCGCGCCGAAGTAGAAAAAGCCCATGGCCTGCGCGCGGTGCGCTGCCGGGAACCAGTAGGTCAGGTACAGGATGACGCCGGGGAAGAACCCCGCCTCGGCCACGCCCAGCAAAAAGCGCAGCACGTAGAACGTGGTCTGGTCGTGGGCGAACATCATGGCCGCCGACACCAGGCCCCAGGTGACCATGATCCGGCACATCCACATGCGTGCACCCACGCGGTGCATGATCAGGTTGCTGGGCACCTCCAGCAGCGCATAGCCCGCGAAGAACACGCCCGCGCCAAAGGCGAAGGCCGCATCGCTGATGCCGGTGTCGGCCTGGAAGGCCACCTTGGCAAAGCCCACGTTGGCCCGGTCCAGGAAGGCCATGATGTACATGAGCAGAAGAAAGGGCAGCAGGCGCCAGGAGATCCTGGCGAGTAGGGGAGCGGGGAGTTTTTTCATGACTTTCCTTGCAGGCAATGAGAGGCCGTCACGCCCGGTCGTCCGGAGCGCTGAAGGCGTGCTTTGATGAAGGTGCGAGCGCGGCCGCGGCGTTGGTGCCGGCCGCGTCGGCGCGTCATGAAACAGGCGATGGGCTGTGCATGTCTTGTCTCCTGGATTGGGTCTGTTTTTTCTTGTCGCAGGGCCAATGTACGGCGCATGATCGATGCTCAACAAATCGAATTTCGGTCACATCCGATACCTTGCGCTTATGCCTGACAAGCCGCCCGAATCCACCCCGCCCGTGCTGCACCGCAGCCTGCTCAACCGTTTGCGCTACAAGCACCTGCACATGCTGGTGGCGCTGGGATCGAGCCTGAACCTGCACCGCGCATCGCTGAGCCTGGCCATGTCCCAGCCTGCAGCCACGCGCATGCTGCGCGAGATCGAGGACATGTTCGGCTGCCAGCTCTTCGAGCGCCTGCCGCGCGGCATGCGGCCCACGGCGCTGGGCGCGCAGCTGGTGCGGTTTGCCGAGGCCTCGCTCAACAGCCTGGACCGCTGCGCCGAGGACCTGGCCGCGCGCCGCCAGGGCGGCTACGGCTACCTGTCCATCGGCACCATCATGGGCGCAGCACCCGACCTGGTGATGACTGCCGTGGCCCGCATGAAGGCGCAAAGCCCGCAGTTGCGCCTGCGCATCATGGGCGACACCAGCGACCAGATCCTGCGCCTGCTGGACCAGCGGCGCATCGACCTGGCCATTGCACGGCGCAGCCCCACGGCAGACAGCAGCGGCTACGGCTTCGAGGAACTGGGCAACGAGCGGCTGCTGCTCGTCGTGCGCAGCGGCCATGCGCTGGCGCGCCGGCGCAAGCTCGACTGGGAGGAACTGGTGCGCGACTGGCCCTGGATCCTGCAGCCGGCCACCAGCCCTGCGCGCATCGCGCTCGACCAGCTGCTGCAGCGCCTGGAGCTGCCCGCGCCGGCCGACATCATCGAATGCAGCTCGGTGTACTCCATGCAGCAACTGGTGCAGCTGACCGATGCCGTGATGCTGCTGTCCGAATCCGCGCTCAAGGACTATCTGCGCATGGGCCTGGTCAGGGCGCTGCCGGTCTGCATCGACGTGCCCATGGCGCCCTTCGGCATCCTCACCCGCACCGATGACGCGCCCACGCAGGAGCAGCAGCGCTTTATCGCGCTGCTGCGTGCGCAGGCCCGGGGGCTGGCTCAGGCGGGTTGAGCCAGCACCGCACGCGTTTCGGCCTGCAATCTCGCATGGCGCATGGCGCAGGGGAATGGCCGTTGCCGGGCCTGCTCGGCGGCCTGCTGTCGCGCGGCTTCGGCTTCAACACCGGCGTGCAGTTCATGGGCTACTACACGGCCGTGCTGAGCGTTCCGGCGCTGGTGAAGCTGTTCTGATTTTTGCGCTGCAAGGGTCAGAACATTCTGAGATTTGGGTTCAGCGCCGCGCCCGCCGCCCACAAGGCCCAAGGCCGTTGCCATACTGGGTCACCGAGGCCGCCGCACCGCTGGCGGCTTCTTCCTTTGTGTGGCTTTGTCTCTGTCGTTCCTGCGAGGTGCCCATGGGTCTGGCCCTGGTTCAAAGTCGTGCGCTGCTGGGGCTGGCCGCCCCGCGTGTCACCGTGGAAGTGCATCTGGCCAACGGCCTGCCGTCGTTCACGCTGGTGGGTCTGGCCGATGTCGAGGTCAAGGAAGCGCGTGAACGCGTGCGCTCGGCGCTGCTGAACTCCGGGCTGGAGTTCCCGAGCAACAAACGCATCATCGTCAACCTGGCGCCCGCCGACCTGCCCAAGGATTCGGGGCGCTTCGACCTGCCCATTGCGCTGGGCATTCTCGCGGCCAGCGGCCAGATCAATGGCGATGCGCTGGCCGACTACGAATTCGCGGGCGAGCTGTCGCTGTCGGGCGCGCTGCGGCCCGTGCGCGGCGCGCTGGCCACGGCCCTGGCCCTGCACCGCCAGCAGGACGGCGCCCGCCTGGTGCTGCCGCCGGGCAGCGCGCAGGAGGCGGCCTTCGTGCCGTCGGCCCAGGTGTTCTGCGCGCACCACCTGCTGGACGTGGTGCGCCGCTTCATCACACGCTCGGCCAATGCCCTGGTGCAGGCGGAGCAGGACACGGACGATGCCTGCTGCAGCGACGAAAGCGAGGACACCGAAGAGACCGACGAAACCGACGCCTTGCCGGCAGCAGGCGACACCCAGACATGCTCCGGCCCGGGCTGGCATGCGGTGCAGCCGCAGCCCGCCGTCGCCGTGCGCAGCAGCCTGGACCTGGCCGAGGTGCGTGGCCAGGCACAGGCGCGGCGCGCGCTGGAGATTGCGGCGGCCGGAGGCCACGGCCTGCTGCTGGTGGGGCCGCCGGGTTCGGGCAAGTCCATGCTGGCCCAGCGCTTTGCCGACCTGCTGCCGCCCATGAGCGACGACGAGGCGCTGGAAGCCGCCGCCATCGCCAGCCTGGCCGGCCGCTTCACGCCCGAGCGCTGGCGCCAGCGCCCCACGGCCAGTCCGCATCACACGGCCAGCGCCGTGGCCCTGGTCGGAGGAGGCTGTGGATTCCACCAAAAGACTGAACTACACAATAAAATTCTTAACTCGGGCGGAAGCCCACAGCACATTAGTTTTCCACACTGACCTGCTGTTTTTGCGGGGCAGCCGCGATGGACTGCGGCGAAGCGTTGCCTGCAGGCACATAGAACTCGCGGCGGTGCGTTGCCTGCAGGCACATAGAACTCGCGGCGGTAGGGCTGAGCTGGTCACCAGGGGCTGCCTGGCGTGAGTGGGTCCCACGCATCGAGACCACCCGAGGCCTCGGCGTCGAAGGCATCCACGCTGAGCTGGCCGTACAGGGCGAATGCGCTGGGTCGGGCGCGAACGAGGAGCGAAGCCTCGGACGTTGATCAATGCGGAGTGGGTTCGAGTGCTCCGCCGCCCTACCGCACTGGCGCACTGGCGCGATGAGGGGTGAGCATCGTTTGGATGGCTCAAATCGAGCCTGAGTGACGCGCTCCCGGGGACTTCGCGGCCACCATGCTGCTCCCTACAGGGAGGCTTATTCAAAACACCGAGGGCGCTGAGCGCTCCGTAGAAAGGCTCGCCCTCGCACAAGGACAGCTGTCGCCCAGGAGCGGGCGCCTGCTAGGTTTGCGAGCTATCCGCTCTGTTATCGTAGAACTTCTGATGCTTATCTACAGATAACGGTATACACAACATGCCCGATACGATCACCTTACTGGGGAAACGCGGCGAGTACGCAATTGGGAGCCAGCTTTTACGCCCGTTAAAAGACGGGTCTCACCCGATATTTGATCCGTGCCACCTTGGGGAAAAGGCGGAGTTACTCGACTTCGTAGTGCGGCTTCAAGAAGACGGACATCCTTTTGGTCCCTATTTTTTCTTGCAGGTTAAAGCGACCGGCAACAAACCTGAAGGAGGTTCCATACGCGCGGATTTCTCTCAAGAGGAAGTCACACGAGCCCAAGCAATGAAAGCTCCTGTCTATGTCGCGGCGGTAGATGCATCCGAATGCAATCAGGAGAAGATCTACATCCAACCGATTTACAACGGAAGGAAAAAAGGGATATCTCGAATAAAAACGTCGAAGCCTCTTGCTGATGTGAATGTGCTTCTGGCACTCTACGAAGAGGTAAAGGCACATTTTGAGTGCTCAACGGCGACGTTCAATGCCCCTTCGGGCCATCAGGAAGAGATCGGTGATGAGGAGCAAGGCAATGGATGAGCGTAGTGCAGATCGATTCGCGACGTCTCTTGTTGCGCTTAGCTTGATCAGAGCTGGCTTTGAGGTCAGAGAGTCCGTGCGGTTTGGATCGAAAGTAATTGATATTCTTGCCAACCGGTTCGAAGACGACGGAAGTGAAACTATATTTGGAGTCGAATGCAAGTGGGTACGATTTCTCAACAACCTGCACAGAGAGAACTACTTCGCCCAAGCAAGCGCTTTAGCACTAAATAGCTTTCCCATCGAAGTCGCCGTCGTTATCGGTGACGGTGCCCAGATTCGCGTGACACCCGCCCTCCAAAAGCACATGGTTTTCGATGCCTCCGAGATGACTGTTGAACCCTTATAGGCGGAAGATATGCGAAGGCTTTTATCGCTGAGCGGCTGACTCTCAGTAGGTCAGAGCGCATTGCCGAACGTCCGCTCAGGGTCGATTGCTGGCCGACACGAACGACCACTGATAGGTCGCTCATTTTTGTCGCGCTGCCCCATCAAGTCTGCCCTCCGGCGACAGACCACACCCAGCCCAAAGCCGACGTGCTTGGCAGGTGGTCCCCGATCCAACGGCATCACGGCTCACGCCTCCCTATGTTCCAGCGAGTATTTTTATGGCACTGTCGACTGACTGCCGCTTCCTCCAGAATTCCCTCCAGGGATCTTCCTGCTGAAAACTCAAATACTCCCGCGCCGTCGCAATTGTCCACTGCGCGCCGCCCTTGAGCTCCTTGAGCTGCTCCCAACCCACCGGCATCGAAACCCCCAACCCGGGCCGCGAGCGCGCTGAGAAGGCGCACGCGGTGGTCTGCCCATGGCCGTTGCGAAGGTAGTCGATGAAGATTCTCCCGACGCGGTTTTTGCCGCCCATCACAGAAACGAACCGGCTTGGGATCACCCGCGCCATGTGCTTCACCACGGATTGCGAGAACGCTTTCACCTCGGTGTAGTCGCGCTTGGGCGTGATCGGCACCACTATGTGCAGTCCCTTTCCACCGCTGGTCTTGAGCCAGCACTCCAGGCCCAGCTCGGCGAGCATCACGCGGGTGAGCTGCGCGGCCTCCTGAAGCATCGGCCAGGTGACACCCTCTCCAGGATCAAGGTCCAGCACGAACCGGTCCGGCTGGTCGATGCGGGCGACCTTGGAGTTCCACGTGTGGAACTCAACCACGTTCATCTGCGCTGCCGCAATCAGCGCGTTTGCGGAGTTCACAGCCAACAGCGCCTCGTGACCGGGCCACAGGGCGGGGTCCAGTTCCTTGAGCCCCGGCATCTTGCTTTCTGGGTGCTTCTGAAAAAACAACTGCCCCGTAATCCCGTTTGGCGCTCGGACCAGCGATGCTGGCCGATCCTTGAGATGGGGCAGCATCCACTCGGCAACGCTTTCGTAGTAGCGCACAAGATCAATCTTGCGCAATCCCGTGGTGGGGTCAATCACCCGGTCGGGATGGGTGATCTTGACCTTGGAGATCGTCTGCGCTGCCTTGGACTCTGTCGCAACGGGGGCAAGCGCTGAGGCGGCTGGGTTCTTCACGCGCTCGCGGATGATCATCTTCGCCGGCTTGTCCGTGCGGATACCTCGGAACACCGCGTGCCGAATGCGTTTGTCGGGGGTCCATTCCCCAAACGCCACCTCCACCACCAGGGAGGGACGGACCCACCGCTCAGCACCGACCTTGCGCTTGGACCACCGGCCCGGCTTGAACTCGGCTGCGTCCAGAGGCGGGTCCGGAACTTCGAGCTTCACCAATCGGGCATGCAGTTCGGCCCCCGTCGAGGAACCCCATCCCGTGCCGACGGATCCGGCCGCCACAAGCTTCCCCTCCTCGTGATAACCCAGCAGCAGACTACCGACCTCTTTGGCAGCGCCAGTGCGGTCGGTGAAGCCCAGAACCACGAACTCCTGCCTGTGCTGGCACTTGAGCTTCATCCAGCTGTCGGTCCTCCCGGATTCATACGTTGCATCCGCCCGCTTGATCATCAGGCCCTCTAGCCCCATGTCGCAGGCGGCGCCCAAAAGCTGGGAGGGCGCGACCTCGAAAGCCTGGCTAAACCGGACGGTGCTGCTCTCGCGTTTGTCGAACAGCTCCTGGAGCAGCTGCCGCCGCGCTACCAGCGGTACGCTGCGAAGGTCCTGATCGCCCAGGTAGGGCACATCGAACACGAACATCACGATTTCCCGCGTGCGAGCGTTGTCAATCGCGTTCTGAAGGCGGTTGAAATCCGGGATACCGGCGTCATTCAGCACCACGATTTCCCCATCCAGCCAAGCGCGGGTCAGGCCAAGCTCCGCGATGCAATCGGCCACCTGCTGCAGCTTCTCTGTCCAGTCATTACCGTTGCGCGTATAGAGGCGAACCTCGTCTCCTTCCACGCGCGCAAGAATGCGATAGCCGTCGAACTTGGTCTCGATGATCCAGTCGCCATCAGGGACCGACGACACCAGCGTGGCGAGTTGCGGCTCCAGCTTGGCAGGAAGGCGGGACTTTTTGGCGTTCGCCAGCGGTTGAAATGTGGCGCCAAGTGCGGATCCCGTCGTGCCAACGACCGGCTCACGTTCCTCCGCGAGTCCCAGCGGCGTCTCGACCACGCTGTCGGGCAGCGCGGCGATGACGTCGTACTCTGTGCTCGGCCGTGCCCAGGCGTCGCCGCGTTTCTTGAACAGCATCCACTGATCCTGCTTTTTCTCGCCAGGCTTCGAGATGCGCACAAGTTCCCAAAGACCCGCAAGCTTTTGGCCGTGGAGGTGGAACATGATTTTGCCCTTGGCCAGCCCGTCGCGAGGATCGCCCACGGGCTCCCACGTTCCGCGGTCCCAGATGAGGACCTTGCCGGCGCCGTACTCGCCTTTCGGAATGGTCCCCTCGAAGGTGTTGTAGTCGGTGGGGTGGTCCTCGACATGAATGGCCATGGACTTGACCTTGGGGTCGAACGATGGACCTTTTGGTACCGCCCAGCTCACCATGACGCCGTCCATCTCCAGCCGGAAGTCGTAGTGCAGACGGGACGCCCAGTGTTTCTGGATCACAAACTGCAATGGCTCCGCCGCGCCCTTTGCGCGACGAGGGAGCTTCGCAGCAGCGCCGGGGGGTTCGGAAGTCTTCGTGAAATCGCGCTTGGCCTTGTACTGTGCGAGCGGTTCGGGAGTGGATGGGGGTTTGGCTTTCGCCGTCCTCTCGGCCTTCTTCGTGGCAAGCGATTTCTTGACAGCTATGGTCGGTTTGCGCACCGCTCGTGCTTTTTCGACAGTGAGCTCCGCCCACACCGGGGCATGGTCGCTCGGACTCTCCTTGCCGCGCTCCTCGCGTTCCACTCCCGCGTCCAGCAGCTTCAGCGAGTGTCCAACGAGAATGTGGTCGATGCGCAGCCCGGCGTCGCGTTCCCACCGCTTGCGCCGGTAATCCCAGAACGTGAAGGGCACCTTGCGATGGACCTTGCCGATGGCATCCGTCCAACCTTGCGCCAGGATGCTGGCAAAGGCGGCACGCGCCTCCGGCTGCAACAGCGCGTCATCGCGCCAAGTATCGGGTTTGTAGATATCTGCGTCCGTGGGCACAACGTTCCAGTCACCCAACAGCACCACAGGGTGCCCGGAATGCCAGAGCTCCTCGGTCCGGCGCCGTAGGCGCTCGAACCAGCGAAGCTTGTAGTCGAACTTGGGGCCCGGCTGGGGATTGCCGTTGGGCAAATACAGGCAGGCAAACAAGATCCCCGTGATGGCCGCCTCCAGGTAGCGCGCCTCCTTGTCTGTCGAGTCACCAGGCAACGCCGTGACGATGGGCAGAGGGTCCGCATTGCGGCTCAGTATGGCAACGCCGTTCCAGGTGCGCTGCCCCACCACCAAGCTGCTGTACCCGGCCTCCTGCAGCGCGGCGGTCGGAAAATCAGCCGTCGGGCATTTGATTTCCTGCAGCGCGACCACATCGGGCTGGGTGCGTTGCAGCCAGTCCACCAGCAGCGCTAAACGCTTGTTGACGTTGTTGACGTTCCACGTCGCGACGCGCACAGGCTCACCGGATGCCCTTCAGGTGTTCCTCGACAGCGGCAGCATCGTTGCCCACGGCGCGGACAGCGGCTTCGAGTTGCTCCGGCGTCACGTTGAACTTCTTCGCCCAGTCGCGAACCTCGTACTCTTGGGAGAGGCTGATGCGTTTGCGGTCCTGGCCGCCGGATTGGGATTTGTCGTCGGGCATGTTGGCTCCAGAGGTGGAAACTGTAGATCAAGCGGCTTTGCGTTCAGTACCGGACTTTCGCGCGGCAGACTTGGCCGGTGTCTTCTTGGCGGAGGCCTTGCTCGCCTGCTTGGCCGGGGCTTTGGTAGCTGACTTGTCGCTGGGCTTTCCGCCGCCTTTGAGGCTGCGCTGCAGCAACGCGGTGAGATCGATGACATCGGCGGACTGAGGTGCTTCCTCCTCAGGTTCGAGCACCGTCTTTCCTTCCCCTGCCTTGGCTTTCTTCTCGACGAGTTTCATGACCTGAATGCGGAACTCATCCTTGAAGTCGGCGGGGTTCCACTTTCCGGACATTTCTTCGACCAACTGGGTGGCCATCTTGAGTTCGGCTGCGCTCACAGACTTGCGGCCCTCCGCAGGGAGATCGAGGCTGTCCAGCGTTTTGACTTCGTCGCCCCAGCGCAGCAAAGACAGCACCAGCGCTGGTCCGGAAGGTACGAGTGCCGCAAGGTGCTGCTTTGTCGCAATCACCACTTTGGCCAAGCCGATTTTTCCGGTGGAGATCAATGCTTCCCTCAGGAGGGTATAGACCTTGTCACTCTTGTTGATCGGCGCGACGTAGTAGGGGCGCTCTAAGAAGACAAACGGCAGTTCGTTGGCTTCGATGAACCGCTCGATGGAGATGGTTTGTGTGGTCTTGGGAAAGACTGCTTCTATCTCTTCGGGGCTGATGATCACGTACTTGTCATCTTCGTACTCGACGCCCTTGACGATGTTCTCTTTGGTGATTTCGCGGCCGGTGCGCTTGTTCACGCGCTTGTAGCCCACCGGGTCCATGCTGCGCTTGTCCAGCCAGTCAAAGTCCACGCCTTCCTCTGTCGCCGCTGTGTGGAGGCCAACAGGGATGTGAACCAATCCGAACGTGATGGCACCCTTCCAGAGGGTGCGGCTGCCAGTGGCCATGGAGCTCTCCGCAGTTTGACTGCAGAAAGTTTGCTCGGCTGCCTTGTTGACGGATGTAGGCAGCGACTTAACGTTTCCGTAGGTTTGGGCACATTCCAGCACCAGTTGTCCGTGCCTATACTTCGGCATGGTCGATGTACTACGCCTCCTCGCCGTTCATGTTGCGGAGCCTGACCCCGGGATGTTTGAATGGGTCATCACTGAACGCGTGAACGAGGATCAATGGAAGGAAATCGATCGCGCCAAGGAAGGATACAAAACCTACAAAACCGCCATGGCCAGCGGACTGATGGCATTGGAAGAGATGATCGCCGACCTGGATGTGGGGCCGCGAAGAGACGCTGAGCAGACCGACCGACAGCAGACCCCACCTGAAGGAAGGATTCAGCCAGCGACATCCGATGGGAAGGATGCTGCCTCGCCCAAGGGGCCAACGAACGCTGCCTACTTTGGATTCGGCCCCATCCGGTAGCTCCGGAATCCCATCCAGACGATGCTCACCCCTTATCCCGCCAGTGTGGCAGGGCGGCCGAGCGCTCAACCCCTGCATAGGTATTTTCTAAACTCCAGCAGCCGCTTTACTTGGTCTCCGCCTCGAAGGCCTTCAGAACCGTTTGGCCGATTTTCTCATCTTGGTCCCAGCTTCCTCCGCCAACGCCGAACGCCCCAACGAACTTACCATTCACGAAAAGCGGGTAGCCGCCCGCGAACAGCACCACATGCGCGTCTGCGGTGTTGATCCCATACAGCGGTTGGGACGGCTGCGTCAGTTTTGCCTCGCCCGACGGCATCCGCATCACGGCGGAGGTGTAGGCCTTGTTGGGCACGAGCACAGTGGTGACCAGCATCGCTTCGCCGTAGCGCTTAAAGTACAGCGGCCAGCCCTTCTCGTCTGAGATAGCCCCCTGATTCCCCGGCCCCGTCCTAACGCTTATCTTTGAAGATAGGAACAGGACTGTGCATATGACTAGCCCTATGCGTGCGTTCTTCGATTGGCTTGTGAAGCAAGCACGCCTTTCTCAATAGGCATCCGACCAGCTTGGAGCGGTCGGCGGCGGGGAAGAAGGCCCTCCAGCCGCGTCGTCAACCTCGAGGCGGTCAAACAGGTTGGGGCTTGCACTGAAGCACCGAACACCCGCGCCCAGTGCGCAAGGTTCTTACGACCCGACCGATCAGCACATGGTTTATGCAGCCCGAACTCAACAGCGTTGACCAAAAGCCGCAGAACCCTAATCTGCACTACTTCGAAGGCGTCGCGAGCTCAGGAGCACGACACACTGGTCACCACGGGTAGCCGCTACTGCCGTCGGTGGTTTGCGACGCAGCGGCGGGGCGCCGGAGCACCAACTCGACGCCCAGGACACTAAGGAGACGCAGTAGGCGATCAGCGCTGACGTTCGGGGCGTTCAGTTCTAGGTGAGATAGCTTTTGCTGCGTCAGCCCCATGCGTGCGGCCACGTCGTTTTGCGTCATTCCCGACTCCTTGCGGAAAGCCTGAAGGACAGCCGTTAGCTGGCCAGATGTCCGAATTGGAAATTCAGCTGCCATGCCTAGTTCCTTGCCACTCTTTACTTGAATTTTTTGGTATTGACATTTTACCAATATATATTGGTAAACGTCAGCACGAACAGCCCACGGCAAGAAGGAACCAGCACGTTCTCGCCGTTGAGACAGGCCACTCGGAGCAAGCCTCTACCTCGCTCGTGTAGTTCCCGGGTTGGGTGTCTGGCGCACCTTGTGATCGCGTAAGTTGCTGCTGTACTTCCCGCTATTGGCCGTCGATGTCCTCTGCGAAGAAGCCTTCTATCAGGCGCACTCCATCGAGGCGCGAAGCTCTCAAGCGCGATTTCTTGACGTGCCTGCAGGCCGCGCAGGGCACCGAGTCCGACTTGGTGCTGGCCAGGGGGATCGCAAGTTCGCCCTGTTGGAGGTCAGCCCCAGGATCAGCGTGGCGCGCAACACACGCAATTCTCAGAAAGGCCTCCTGTGTGCACGTGACCTCCCGAGAGGACATGGGCAAACGTGCGGAGGGGCGGACAGTCTATCATCAGCGCGCCGAATACCGGTCTGACTACAGTCAGCTCCATCGACGAAGGCAGCGACAGGGCCATGTTCCGTACCAAGGTCAAGTAAGTCACAGGCCCCATTCGCTGGGCAGGACGGTGACTTAGGGCCCCTCCTGAGCGTCCTTGCAGGAGACATCGCCTTGAAAGGCTGCGAGGCTGGCGACACGCTATCCACGAAAACTCCTTCAAGGGCAGGAGACGCTACTGGGAGTAGCTCTCCTCTACCCTTGCCTGAGCGTAGTCTTCAAAAGATGTAGGCAGGGATGAGGAAAGATTCCTACTTGCCTAGACTTTTCTGCAGGTCCTGGGCATGCTCACGATGGTTGACAAGGGCAGGCAGCGTTTTGGCAGCAAAAGCCTTGATCTGCGGATCGTCAGCGTTCTTGCTGGCCTTCTCAAAAAGTTTGATGTCCTTGCGATGGTCATCAATGCCCACTTCCCGGATGAACTCCTTGTCGAAATGCTTGGACTCGGCGACCTTGGCCAAGCGGTTTTTCTTTTCTGCAGGCAACTCAGAAGGCAGGACCGCGCTCTTGCTGGTAGCCAAAGCCTTTAGTTCATCGTTCGCTGAGGAATGGTCCTTGACCAACATTTCGCCAAAGGCCCTGACATCAGATGAGTTCGCCTTTTCTTGGGCTAAACGTCCTGCCTCCACTTCATAAAGACCACCAACTGCAGCCTTGTTCAGGAACTCTTGGTCCTTCTTGCTGACTTGGGCGTTCGCACCGACGGAAAGGGCCAAACCAAGAATTGCGGCCACCATCACAGATACCTTTTTCATACTCACTCCTTTCAATATATGTATGGCAAGAAGTTCTGCCACACTCACTGATAAACGGATCCTTAACCAACATTACCGTTTTTCGTCATTCTTTTCCTTCCGCCAACTGGCGAAATCTTCGTTCTTATTCTCCGACGTATCTCCCCGCGTACGTTCGTTCTGCGCTGGGTCTTCGCTGTGAGAATGGTCAATTTTTCCTGCTTGCTTACTCAGAGAAGCATTCCTGGCGCCCCCAAAGCTACTGGGGCTGCCCGAAAAATAATCCCCACCTCTATTTTTCGGATCCGGCTCGTTTCTGACGTTTCTGGGCTCACCAATATTTCCGACAGAAGCTTTGTAGTTCGTCCTGCCATCAGACCCTTCTTTCATATATCTAGCATGCTCTTCGGCAGACGGGGGAGTTTTCATTTTGGTCATATCAAATTCCGATCCAACTTTGTAAAAAATCAATAGGCACAATTTTTTGCACTATAAGATATTGCCCTGTATGGTTGTCTTTCGTGCGAAACGCTTATTTACTGCGCACAGTCCATAAGCCTTGGAAAAATCGTCAATACTGATAAGATGCTCCTTTCTTATCTGGCCGTCTCTGATTCGCCAAATATTTACACTCCCATCCAGGCTCTGAAAAATCTTCAGATTCCCAGCTGAAATTGACCGAATATCGAAGTCGAATCAATTGCAATACGCTTTATCGTCTCGGCTTGCTTGCGATTCAATATTCCGTCAGGGCGGCTGCCCATAGATCGCACATGACCTCCTTTCACGGACTCATAAGAATCTCAACTCTTATTTTCTATACAACTTTCAAGCCATTCACATATTCTTTGAAGCGCGTCAACGCGATGCGAAGGCCGCCCTGAGACAGAAAATGAATGATCAGCTCCAGGGTAGAGAACCATTTCCGTCTTAACGTTTCCAGCACAGGCCAATTTCACATAAAGCTCTTCCGTCTGTGACTTTGGACAACGCTCGTCTTCCATACCCTGTATGAATAGCGTGGGAGCTCTCACGTTATCCATAAGAAACGTTGGCGACAATCGATACGCAAGCTGGTGGAACTCAATCTTCTTCGCATCTATGGAGTAGGTGTCAGAATAATACCCACCGTCGGAAGTACCAAAATGAGACTCGATATTCCCGACCGGGGCGCACACAACAGCAGCGCTAATCCATTCACACTTTCCAATGCTATAGGCTGCCATGAAACCTCCATAGGAGGTTCCACTGACCGCGATGCTGTCGCCAACTACCCCCTCAATCTGCAGCTGCTTCACGATGGCCAGATGCTGCGGCAAATCAAGTTCACCCCATTTGCCGCGCAGCCTGTCCGAGAACTTTCTGCCATAACTGCATGATCCAACCGTGTTGGCTGACAATATCGTCCAACCAGCGCAGGCTAATATCTGCCAATAGGAATGGGCGGAAAACCTCAAATCTACGTAGCTTGCCGGCCCGCCATGGAAGTCAACAAGCAGCGGCCCCTTCGTTTTTCTTTTTCTCTCGATACCGCCTTGCAGTTGCAACACCCAGCCGTCTATATCCTCCGTTCCGCCATCGCCGTCAGGCGCGCAAAAGCTCCTATACATCACAGCCAGCTTGTCTCTTTCATTCCACCAAGCATTGAAGCTGCTGATTTTCTGCTCTTGCTCCCCGCCGATTGCCTTGTAATAGACTTCCTGCGGGCTTGCCGGATCTTCTGCCGTGTACACAAACCCATCCCCTAGGGCCAATGAATCCAGATGACGGTTGCCTTTGGCAATCACTTTGCATTGCCCCTCCGGCACCGAGATCAAAGCGGCGGACTGCACACCCTCGCGCGCCTGTATGAAACCGACCGAATTACCACTTCGGGTCCAGCACAGGTCTCCGGGAACCACCTCCAAGGATTCGGAGCCCAGCCCTTTGACCTCTTTGGTTTCCAGATCTATCAACCAGAGCCTACACTGGGGATCACCTGAATTCAGGGAGCCCGTAAAGACTATCCATCGGCCATCGGGCGACCAGCTGGGTGATGAACTGTTGGCCTGGTCAAAGGACATGCGCTCAGCCCTGCGCACGTTGTCGTTCTCGACATCCAGCACCCAAATATCCGTACAGTGATATTCATTGGGTTTTTCTCGGGTTCTGGAAATGCATATTTTCTTTCCATCCGGGCTCCACGCCGCACTGCGGACCTCGTAATCTCCGGAAGTGATCTGAGTCGTCTGCCCATCGTTCACATCGACGACGAACAGGTGACTGCGGGTGTCGAGGATGTAGCCTGTTCCGTTGAGCTTGTAAGGAAGCCTCCAGCACAGCTTCGGAGAATCTGGATCTGGCGCCTTGGCCTTGGCCCCGTCGTCCCGGACGCATCCTTCGTGACGCTGGTTGGGGTCAACGGTGACATTGCCTATCACCAGCAGCCTGTCCCCGGTGGGGCTCCAGCGCGTATCCGAAGCGCCGCGCGCAAGGCTAGTGAGTTGGCGAGGCTCTCCACCATTGCAAGGCAGGAGATAGACCTGGGACGAACCTTGGTTCCGGTTGGACAGATAAGCGATCTGGGAAGCATCGGGGGACCATCGAGGCCCGCTGTCAAGACTCGATCCCCAGGTAAGCTGTCTGGGCTCTTCGCCCACCGGGGAAATCAACCATAGACACGAAAAATACTCATCCTTTTCCCGGTCGGCTCCTTTCACGGAGCAGACAACTTGGTTCTCCGCGGAAACATCAAGTCCGGAAACAACTCTTTCAAGATACACATCTTCCGGAGTAAAGGACTGGGTCATGAAGGCTCCTACTAGGTTGAAAAGTGCTTGGCATATCAAAAGCCCCGCAAGGCATTAAAGCTACTCATTGCCTCTGATGGACTTGTCGTGTATTTCTCGGATTTTCCTGCAACGCCCCGGAATAAAATCCCAGACCATGATTCATGTTCTTGCGGTTTTGCTTTGACATAATCCACTCCTAGAGATTTCGGAAAAATCAAAAAGCGAGATGCACTCACAACCTTTGCGAATAATCTGCATAGGCAGAGTTACCCTGTCCGGCGAACTCTGTATTTCATTCGTGTTGTCATTGAACAGACTAAGGAGTTAGTACCACCTTGCGACAAGATTCTTCCTGCTTTTCGAATATTTCATAACCTTTGACAATCTCGCTCAAGTCCATGCGATGCGAGATAATTACTTCAGGCTTCATCAATCCGTTAGCAATGTGATCAAGCAGATCGGGGAGGTATTTCTGAACATGCGTCTGCCCCATCTCAAAGCACAGCCCCTTGTCAAAGGCATCTCCAAAAAGAAAGCCGTGGATGAAGCCCGCATAAACGCCGGGAACGCTGACCACACCGCCGCGTCGGGTAGCCGCAATGCACTGGCGCAGTGCCTTCCCGCTGGAGCCCTCGATTTTCAGAGTGGTGAGTACGGTCTCCACGGCGCTTCCCTTGGCCTCAAAGCCCACAGCGTCAATCGTGGCATCCACGCCTCGGTGGTGGGTATTTTCAAGAATAAATTCGGCAGGATCATCAATATCCGAAAAATTGATAGGTATCACGCCATATGTTTGTTTTGCAAATTCCAGACGGTCAACGTTATCGTCCACCATGAAAATCGTTTCAGCCCCCAGGAAGCGCGCACATAGTGCGCTCATCAACCCTACAGGTCCAGCACCAAATATAGCTACCGTGGACCCCTTGGAGATACGGGCATTGAGTGCCGCCTGATAACCGGTAGGCAAGATATCCGACAGAAAAAGCACCTGATCATCACCCAAAAAATCCGGTATCAGAATTGGCCCAGCGTTGGCCCGAGGAACTCGAGCATATTCCGCCTGTCCACCCGAGTACCCGCCGTACAGGTGGCTGTAGCCAAACAGTCCAGCTCCAGGCCTTGCAGACTTTTTGTTGATAATGGCCCCGCGCCCCGAATTGGTTTCTTCGCAAGCAGCAAAAAGTGATCTATTACAGAAAAAACATTCGCCACAAGCAATGACGAACGGCACGACTACCCTATCTCCCTTTTTCAGGTGCTTTACACCTCTTCCTGCTTCCTCGATCACCCCCATGAATTCATGTCCCAGAATATCACCGGTCTCCATTTCAGGAATCTTTCCACGATAGATATGAAGGTCTGAGCCGCATATAGCAGTAGCAGTTACCTTGATGATGATGTCCTCCTCATCTTGCAGTTGAGGATCTGCCACCGTTTCGTAACGAACATCCTTGGAACCGTGGTAGGTAAGTGCCTTCATCAGAATCTCCGTCGTTAGATTAACTGCCACTGAAATTGAGTTTCAACCTCAAGTGGTGGGGCAATTTTTGTGCCCGCAATGTCAGGCGAGTAGAACCCTACTGCCGAGCTTGCAGCAAGACTCGCGCGCCAGAAGAACGGCTGCGGAACTGTAGGCATTTGCCGCACGGACCCTGATTCAGACCTCCCCATGCATTTATCGGGATAGTGCCTAAGCTGCGACAGTCCAACAATTACAGAAAGATGTACAAAGTGCATCCTCAGCTGGAGAATCCAATAGCGCAACTGGAAATCCTGTGGTCTATCGCTTGAGCTGTTGACAGCCATCTCGTGATGTCTTGCCGAGGTACTGAGGAATATTTTCGAGCTTTGACAGAATTGAGCAATTTCTCTGAGATCTTAGAATTTCTCTATCACCTCAATGTCGTAGGCAGGTCTTAAGCTTGCACCGATTTGTTAATAATGGCAACAGTTGAAATAAATTGGGCACCGGTGAAACTTTCTCATCCAAATGAATGAGAATTTTTATTCTTGATACCTTAAGGGGGCAGCGTGCAAAATCAACCCGACACGAATGCAACGGATGAGGATTTAGGAGCGCTCCCCCTTTACGGCATGCGCATCTTGGTTGTGGATGATGACTCCGATATCGCTGAGACGATGGCAGCACTGTTGGAAATGGACGGCGCCGAGGCTTCGCCATGCACCAGTGCAAGAGAAGCCTTGAAAAAACTTGCGCAGGGTTCCTGGAACGTTGTCCTCTTGGACATTGGGATGCCTGAAATGGACGGAGTGGAGGTGGCCCAAGTAATTCGAGACTCAGCGCTAGGCGCGCGCCTTTTTATCGTGGCCATTACGGGACATAGCCAGGCACAGATGCGGTGCCGCATAGCTGAGACAGAGTTCGATCTGATTTTTACCAAGCCAGCTGATCCAGAACATCTGTGTCGAGCACTTGGAGCTTGGTGGAACGCTCCTGCAAAGGTGTAATGGATGCTGGACCGATTCGATAATATTTCGCATGCACAGGAGCGAAAGTTACGGTTAACGGAGAGCAATATGAATGTTTACCAAACCCACGCCAAGAAAAATGCCAACTTGGCTGCTGCCCTTGAAGGGATGTCTTATCTTCCGCCCGGGGATGCACGTCCATCTCGTGACTATGTTGAGGGTCTCCCGAGTCCCGACTGCGAAATCGAAGTGGTCTTGCGAAATGCTCATAGCCTAGGCTCTGAGGAACTCAAAGCTGCTGAGCATGCTTTCAAGACAGCCATGTTGACCATCTTTGGCGGTACCTATGGGCTCTATGACGGGTATGTCGCCAGTTTGGGATGTACAGAAAGCGCCAAGGATTGGCGTGCCAAGACTGCGCTTGCACATGCAAAAGTCCAAGAGGTCATCGCGCATGAATCTGGTGAGGCATTGAGGCTCGGTCAAGCTGGAGGCGCATTTTTCCAAATAACAATCACGCACAAGATGTAGTTGACCTCTACACTGGTATGGCAAGGTTTTCCGCTGCTTCATCAGTGTCTGTACATGCTATCGCTTGCCGCGGTTCAGCGTGAGATATGGCAAGCTTCGCTATTGCATAAAGGATCAGGTCTTTAATCATCCCTCTCCATCCGCCCAGTTGATGCTCTTACAGAACACTTGAATGACTGGCGAAGATGCCGCAAAGCAAATGCTTTTCTTGAAGGATTTTCAGCTGCCGTACAATCGCTCGGCACCCACACGCTATATCCTGACATCCGTGCATCGGTGGCAGAAAGCATGACACACATATCGGTGGCAAATCCCACGATGATCAATTTCTCCGCTTCCATGCGATCGAGGAGATGCTGAAGCGGAGTGGAATGAAATGCCGAATGCTGGGGTTTCAATATCACGAGATCTGTCTCACTGGGGGCGAGAGTCCGCGCTATCTCGCCACGAGGTCCAGGCAACCCCATGCATTCGACAAGAATATCAGAAAACTCGCTCTGCCAAGTTCCATAGTTGTCATTAGCATAAATTGCCGGAATATTACGACTTTTAAGCTTGGCTTTAAGCTTCGAGATCCTGGATGCCGCTCGTACTGCCTCGCGAACCAAACCGCCGGCATTCGGGAATTTAAATGGGTTGATTACATCAACCAGCAACAGAACCACCGGACTACGAGGCACGTCGGTAGGCTTTAAAACCTGACTACGCGGCATTTTGGTCGTCAGAGCATAGATTTGCGCTGCTGCTCGGCACGCGATGCACCAATGGCAGTCTCCACTTGCTTGATCTCTTCAGGCGGTGGCAGGACGGCCGGCAGACCGAGGCTCTGAATGGCGAGTTCACGGCACCAGCCCTTTGTGTGATAGAGATGATGATCTTCATCCTTCTCCACCCGCGCATGCGCTTCCTTGAGCGCCTTACCTGTCTCACCGGTGGCCACTTCCGCCACCATGCCCAGTAGCTCCCAATTTGCGTGGTCCTTGGTCTCCGCATGCACCACACATTCGCAAGCAACTAGCTGCGCTGCACTGCGATCACCGGCAGTGAGCGCCAGTTCCATGGCCTTTACCAGCGACAATCCGATGTGCTTGACCACCTGGCGCGAAGGCGTCACTTCGTCCGCATTAATGCTCAGGAACTCACATGTCGTGCGGACAACGTTCTGGTGGCTTAACGTCTCTTCCAGATACTTTTCCCATTCCTCTTTCAGGTCCTCGTTGATGGCACATTGCAAAGCCGTCCGATAAACCTGTTCTCCGCCGAGCTCCGTTTCCATCATTTGCAGCAGCAAATCCTTGAGCTGGACTTCGTCATAGCGTGTCTTGGGCATCATCGTTCTCCAGGGCGAGTGATAGGGATATTGATATTCCTACCGATAGCCATTAATTTCTGTAGGCCTGCACGGACGATGATGTAGTATTTTTCAGAGAATTTCTGTATGAAGAGCTTGCGCAATTGGCGCGATCGGAATCTACTGCTCTCCCTTTGCACGACCAGATGCTCTCAAGATGCACCTGTTTCTACCCAAACGTTTCGCGGCATACAGAGCTTGGTCTGACAGGTCAATCAGCTTCTCGGAGGTCAAATTTGTGTCGTTCCAGTCTGCCGTTGCCACGCCACAGGAAACGGTAACTATTCCAATATCGCTGCCTGCATGGACAAGCATCAGACTTTCAATTCTTTCTCTCGCACTATTTGCCACTTCCAAGGCACCTTGCCCATCAGTATCCGGAAGAATTGCGAAAAATTCCTCGCCTCCGTAGCGTGCCAAGATGTCTCCAGGTCGCCGCATAGCTCCTGAAAGGGCTGATGCCACCTGTCTTAGGCAATCGTCACCGGCCAAGTGACCATAAATATCGTTGTAATTCTTAAAATGATCTACATCGAAGATTATTGTTGATAGTTTGCGCTGATACCTACGGCTTTGTCCAAAAATCTCTGCGAGCCGTATGTCGAACGCTCGCCTATTGAATATACCTGTCAGACCATCTTGATCCGCGAGTTCGGCAAGCTGTTGGTTTTTCCGCATGATTTGCTCATGAGCGTTATGCAGCGCACGGTCAGCCTCCCGACGGACCTTCATGCTACGGAAAACATAGCTTCCAGATAGCGCGATAACTGTAATTAGTAATAGTAAACAAATGGCTTGCACTTGGGTAGCGCTACGCCAGTGAGACAGAATTTCCTCCTCTGAGAGCGCTACTGTCACAAAGAGAGGATTACTTCCCAGATGCTCGAAGATGACGAGTCGTCTTATTCCATCGAAAGGGGACGCTAGCAATAGCATTCCGGCCCGTTCATTCTTTGCTATATTCAAGAGTGGATTATTTGGAATGGTTCTACCCAAATCCTCAACGGAATATGGTCGTCGTACAACGAGAATACCATCAGCAAGACTCAGTGAGATGGCGCCCTGTTCCCCGATATCGAATCCATCCAAAAGAGTCAATAGATATCCAACTCTAATCGTAGCAAGAACAACACCCGCAAATCTTCCGTTAGCATCATTGAGACGCTTGGAAACCGGAATAATCCATTCACCCGTGGAACGACTCTTCAACGGCTTACTGATAAGCACTTTTTTGCTCGGGCTATCGCGATGGCTTATAAAGTACTCGCGGTCTGAATTGTTTGCGTTCGGTGGTTGAGTCGCCTGTGTGTGTACGAGCCAATTTCCATTGGCATCATATACAAATATTCCATGCAAATAATCGGCGTTTCCTAGATGGTTGACCATCAATGGCTGAAGCGACTCAAGGGCCGACGGCTCCATATCTGCTTGCTCAATTATATATTCTATGGCGTTAAGTACCCGTGCGACCTCGCTGAACACACTGTCTAATTGATGTGCAACAGAATGCCCAAGATTCCGAGAGGTTTTTGCGGCCTGAGACCAGGCGTCTGCATGTGCACGCCATGCTAGCCATGCGTTGGTGGCGACCAACAGGAAAGTCAAAAGTCCGAGGGATAGTGCAGCAGCTAAGAAAGGGCGTCCAATCAAGCGCTGTAGTGGGCGCTGATGTCTCTCATCTTGAAAAGGAGGCGTCATACTGCTGATTTTAACGAGGTATCAGCCTAGTAAGATGAGCGCACAGACCACCATCTGATCAAAATACCTTGGCTTGCACAGTCGAGCATCCTAGGCGTAGCGGGAAAACCCGGCAATGGTGTTTTGACATATCGATTCAACAAGAGCGTTTACCCGCACACGGTTTATCTCCGCTCGTCGCGTGCGAGAAAAGAATTTCAAATGCATGAGCCGTTGATTAACTGTGACGGGAAATCAGGTCAAACTCGTGTTGAACCATGGATGCTGCGTGCCTGATAGCTGCCCGAAGCTCGGGGTCACCTGATTCAATGTTGACGACCCAATTGGACGCACAAGCATCTTGTTGCAAAGGTAGGGCCATTATCGAGATGCCTGGTAAATTCTTCACATGAAAATGGACAGAATACTGACTGCTAAATAGTGCTTGGTATATCGCCGAGATCAACTCCTCAGGCGTCTTTTCCTTCCTGGTCATAAAATCACCTCATGAAGGTAAGCGAAAAACTTTAGCCCCACCATGGTGCAAGAAATATCGCCACGTCGTATAGTTCAAAGACTATATATGCATTTATTGTTAAATCATTCTCCAAAATTAATTATTCTCAGGCCAACATTTATTCGTTTCCTGAAAATCAATTTCTAATGGGGCAACGGCAATCAGAAGCTCCCGAAGACCATCACCCACTCTTCAAAAATCCCTGCCACCATATTTACAATTTTTTTTGAACACAATATTGCAATAGTTGGCGAGTTTTACATCGCAGAAATAAAGATCCTCAATTAAATCCAACCGATTTTTGGCTCTTACTAGGACCACCAACATCGGCGCGAGAAGACGATGCAATTTTACGCACCTATCCTGCGGTAGGAAAGGATTTTGTAAATAAACGATAAAGCCTATTGAGAGGTCGCCACTGATAGCGCCCGATAATTTGTGTTGAAATGGTTCAACCTACAATAGTGTCATTAAAATCGAAGTTCGGCAGGATGGCGGGCACCAGAATATCTTGGAAGCTGTTTGCAATTCGGATTACCCGGGGGCGGAGATTTGCCCAGCTGTGTCAAATTACTTGAGTCTCTTTCCATCGAAACTGTAGGCTGCAACGATATCACCGCACCGAAAATAGTGGCATATGCAGTATCAGCCGCATCACGTCCTCTGCCGATCCTTATGAAATTCTTCGTATCTCCTGTGCTTATCGGATCTAACAAAACCCACCCACCGCTCAGGAAAGCCTCCACGCAGGCGTGGAAAGTTGGCATAGGTTGGCTTTGACCTTCTGTAAAACTTATGCCAGTGACCAAACGGGAAGGTATGTTAAGAGCCCTCAGAAAACTAATAGTGAGGTGGGCAATCTCGCGTCCTCCGCCTGCCCGGTCAATCATGGTGTCGAGAGCGGATGTTGTGGTGGCCCCGGCTGCGGGGTAATAGGCTATATAGTTCCTTACCCAAGCCCTGACTGCGGCGATTCGCTGGAGTCCAGGTTCAGATTTGCCAAAGTTTCTATAAGATATTGCAGCTAGCTTATCTGACTGACAGTATCTGCTGGGATATAAATATGGCAGAGTGCTTGACGGTAGCACACCAATAGGGACCTCGTTATATTCGCGAGATTGGAAAACACGCTGTGTTAGTGAAAAAGTAGAGTTATAGAGCAGCTCAAAATTCCCTTGATCTGCATGGAGATGAAATACACGATTTCCACGTCGTAGCCGGGCTGGCAATTTGTACTCAACGGGTTGATTGATCTTCATGGCCTCGTCAAGAATAACTTGCTGTTTGTCGGCCGCGACAGGGAAGCCAAATATAAAGTCAGCGCCACTTGCATCACGAACATCGTAGACGAACCGCATTTCGACACTGTATATTTGCATGATATTAAACACTCGGGATATTGAAAACGCTCTCCCCAGTGTCTGCCAAATTTTGGCACCTAGGCAAGTAGGCGGAAGCCGCAAACGAGCCAATCCGGTAAGGGTAAAAATTGCGGTTTCGGTATTAATTGCAGAAAATATTGCGCCATTCAATATTCGCCCAGACGCCATCTCTAGAACTTATCAACCTCCTCCTACATTCTTATTGCGAGCTCACCTTATCCTCTGATTTTCTTAACCCAGGAGATCACGATGAAAAAGACGGGCAAGGTATCCGGGGACAGCGTCAAGGCGGCCCCAGCACGAAATACAGATAGTGGTCCTGCTTCTATACAGGCAGTGGACCAACTGTCGGAAAAATCTCTTCAAACTGAGACGCTTGCTGCCGGCCGCCCTTACAACCCGATCAAGGCTGGCGAGCATGGCTTTGACAGCGGGACACGACCTGCTCCTGGCGCTGTGAGTGCTTCTGCGTCGCGCCTAGCAACCGCCAGCACCTTGTCCGAGCAAAATTCCTCAGCCAAAACAGGTACGGAGGCTGTGCAGGGCAACAATGCCACCGTAGACACGCTGGACCGAGTGCGTGTGGATGCGGCGGATCAGGTGCTGACCACCAACCAAGGCGTGGCTATTGCGGACAACCAGAACTCGTTGAAGTATGGCGAGCGCGGGCCCGTTTTGCTTGAGGACTTCATTCTCCGCGAAAAGATCACCCATTTCGACCATGAGCGCATCCCCGAACGCATCGTTCATGCGCGCGGCTCCGGCGCCCACGGCTTCTTCGAGTGCTATGAGCCGCTTACTGAGCTGACACGTGCCGCGCCCTTCCAAGAGGCAGGCAAGATCACGCCAGTGTTTGTGCGCTTTTCGACGGTGGCTGGAGAGCGCGGCTCCAAGGACACGGCACGTGACGTGCGCGGGTTCGCAGTGAAGTTCTATACCGACGAAGGCAACTGGGATCTGGTTGGCAACAACATGCCGGTTTTCTTCATCCAGGACGCCATGAAGTTCCCCGACCTGGTGCATGCTGTCAAGCCTGAGCCACATCACCAGATGCCGCAGGCCGCGAGCGCCCATGACACGTTCTGGGATTTCGTCTCGCTCATGCCCGAGTCCACCCACATGCTGATGTGGCTGATGTCGGATCGCGCCATCCCCCGCAGCTTCGCCACGATGCAGGGTTTTGGCGTGCACACCTTCCGCTTCGTCAATGCAGAGGGACAGTCGGTCTTCGTCAAGTTCCACTGGAACCCCAAGGCGGGCACGCATTCGCTGGTCTGGGACGAGGCGGTCAAGATCTCGGGCGCGGACCCGGACTACAACCGGCGCGACCTGTGGGAACGCATCGAGGCCGGCGCCTATCCTGAATACGAACTTGGCGTGCAGGTCTTCACCGAGCAAGAGGCCGATGCGTTCAGTTTTGACATCCTCGACGCCACCAAGCTCATCCCCGAGGAACTGGTTCCCGTGCGCCCGATAGGCCGCATGGTCTTGAACCGTAACCCCGATAACTTCTTCGCCGAGACGGAGCAAGTGGCGTTCTGTGCTGCGCATGTGGTTCCAGGCATCGACTTTTCCAACGATCCCCTGCTTGCCGGCCGCATCCACTCCTATGTGGACACCCAGATCTCGCGGCTTGGGGGCCCAAATTTCCATGAGATCCCAATAAACACCCCTTTGACACAGGTACATAACAACCAACGTGACGGTATGCATCGGCAGGCCATTCACCGTGGCAAGGTAGCCTACGAGCCCAATTCTCTGGGCGGCGGTTGCCCCTTTCAGGCAGGTGCTGCCCAAGGATTTGTATCCGTTCCTGCACGGATCGAAGCCAGAGCGGCCCAAGGAAAAGTGCGTGCGAAACCCGAGAAATTCGCAGACCACTACACACAGGCCAAACTTTTCTTCGATAGCCAAAGCCCGGTTGAGCAGGCCCACATCGCGGCAGCCTTCCGTTTCGAGCTGAGCAAGGTCACGGTTCCTGCCATCCGTGAACGAATGGTGTCTTCCTTACGCAATGTCTCTGAAGAGCTAGCAAACCAGGTAGCCGCTAAGCTGGGCATCACGGAAATGCCCGAGCCGATGCCCAAGGCGCTGACCAGCGCTCCTGCAGCTGAGGTGAACATGTCGCCCTCGTTGTCGCTCCTCGCGCGACCTGGAGAAACAGGAATCCAGGGGCGCAAGGTTGCAATTTTGGTTGCCAATGGCGTTGAAGCCGAGAGCCTGCTCAAGCTGCATAGCAAGCTCTTCGAGCTGGGAGCGGTGCCACGTTTCGTTGCCCCTCACATTGGCCCGTTAACCACCAGTAAGGGTGCGGTCATCGATGCCGATGCGTCACTGGAAAACGAACCAGGATTCCTATTCGATGCTTTGGTCTTGCCTGATGGGGAAATGGGCGTCAAGGAACTGGCTAGGGATGGTCACACACTTGAATTTATCAAAGATCAATATCGCCATTGCAAACCCATAATGGTCATGACCGCTTCCACGGTTCTTATGCACATGGCACAAATCCCGCCGCTCCTGCCTTCAGGCAATGAAGATCCCGGGATCGTGGTGGGGATTGACGATTCAGCAATCGCACAGTTTGTATCTGCAATTGCGCGCCATCGACATTCCGAACGCGAAACCGATCCCCCTGCTGTGTAGCGGATTCGTTGTTTTACATATGCCTGGAGACCATACGGTCTCCAGCATTACCCGAGCACATCATGTCTAAAACGAATACTCCAAATAGCTCGGCCAAAGACGTGCTGGGTTCAATGCCGGACACGTCCAGTGCCTCTTACGCTGACAGGTCCCCAATACTGACGGCATTCGACCATTTTGCAAGCAAAGTGACACGGTGGGCTGGTTCCCCAGTTGCTTTCTGTTTAGCGTTAGTTTGCGTGCTTGTCTGGGCTGCCGCAGGACCAGTGTTCTCTTTCTCAGAGTACTGGCAACTGGTGATTAACACCGGCACGACCATTGTCACATTTCTTATGGTTTTTTTGATCCAGCAAAGCCAAAATAAGGACAGCGTCGCACTACATCTTAAACTTAACGAGTTACTGGCGGCGAGTAAATCTGCCAGCAATCGTATGATTGGGATTGAGGACCTCGATGAAGAGCAGCTTCGTGAAGTCGCAAATTTCTATGATCAACTGGCAACTCAGGCTCGCGCACAAAAAGCATGCAAAGAAATTCATTCTATTGACGAAGAATTGACACAAGCCTTGAACAGAGAGTAGCGACAGAAACCAATCGACGTGCGCCCACGCAAAAGCTGTTGTCGAGCGTATTGCGGTTTTTCCAAGGTTGCGGATCGCAAGCGAGCCATTCAGTTTGCGGTGGTGTTGTTCAATGCTGCCGCCAGATACCGTGCCGTGCGCGAGGCGGTGCAACGTGCCACCTGATGCGGCGTCCCAGTCGCTACGATGCTTCCACCTTGTGTTCCCGCACCAGGACCAATATCGATCACCCAATCGCTGGAGGCAACGAAGTGCATGTCATGTTCGACCACCACGACGGTATTGCCAGCCTGGACCAATGCGTCCAGCTGCAGCATCAGGCGGTCCACGTCGGCCGGATGCAGGCCCGTCGTAGGTTCGTCCAGTACGTACAGGGTATGGCCGCGCTGGGTACGCTGCAGCTCGGTGGCAAGTTTGATGCGCTGAGCTTCACCCCCTGACAGCTCTGTCGCGGGCTGGCCCAGACGCAAATAGCCCAGCCCGATGTCGCGCAGCGCATGCAGCGGCCTCAGCACGGCTGGCTCGGCGGCAAACGCCTCGCAGGCAGCGTCCACCGTGAGGCCAAGTACATCGGCGATGCTGAGCCCGTTCCATGTGATGGACAGTGTGTCGGAGTTGTAGCGCGCGCCGTGGCAGGTGGGACACGGCGCGTACACGCTGGGCAGAAAAAGCAGTTCGACGCTCACGAAGCCTTCGCCCTCGCAGGTGGAACAGCGGCCTTTGGCGACGTTGAACGAAAAGCGGCCCGCGTCATAGCGTCTTTTACGCGCTGCCGGTGTAGCTGCGAAGAGCTTGCGCACGGCATCAAACAGGCCGGTATAGGTGGCAAGGTTGGAGCGGGGCGTACGGCCGATCGGTTGCTGGTCCACGCGCACAAGCCGGCGAACGTGGTCTGTGGCCCCGCCAAGTCGGCCTGAAGTAGTGGCGCCTTCATCTGTCATCGTGATGGAGACCGAGTCATCGCCGTCCGCTGTGGCATCAGGCGGCCCGTCGGCCAGGCTTTCACCTTCACTCGACGCAAGAGGCTGCCCCAAGTGGGCGGTGACCAACTCCAGCAGTACTTGGCTAACCAGGCTCGATTTGCCCGAGCCGGAGACGCCGGTCACAGCAGTCAGGCACGCTGTGGGGAAGGCCACGTCGACGCCACGCAGATTGTGGCGGTGTACACCCTGCAGCGTCAGCCAACCCTGACTTCGATCTTCGGGTTTGGGGGTGCGCCGCTCGCGGCGTGAACGCGTGCCGTCCTCGAACAGGTAGCGACGCGTCTGCGACTCGGATATCTCTGCGAGCCCTTCGGGCGGGCCGCTGTAGAGGACGCGTCCCCCACGCTCGCCGGCCCCGGGGCCTACATCCACCAGCCAGTCTGCGCGCTGCATGGTGGTCACGTCATGCTCGACCACGAAGATGGAATTGCCAGCGTCCTTCAAGCGTTGCAGAGCAGTCAGCAGCGAAGCGGTGTCGGCCGGGTGCAGTCCGGCAGACGGCTCGTCCAACACGTACACCACGCCGAAGAGTTGCGATGCCAACTGCGTGGCCAGCCGCAGGCGCTGCAGCTCGCCCGGTGACAGCGTGGGCGTAGCCCGGTCGAGCGAGAGGTAACCCAGCCCCAGTCCGGTCACGGCCTGCACGCGGACCAGCAGTTCCTGAGCGATGCGCTGTGCAGCCAGCTGCTTTTCGGGCGAGAGGTGGGGCGTGCGGCGCACATCGGGTGCGGCTGCATGGGCGCAGGCGCCGTCCGCCTTCCGTTGAAGTGCAGCGCGCTTGCGTGCAGCAGCAGTCATGGCAGCACCGGCATCGCCCGTCACGGTTGGAGTGGTCGCGCCCTCGGCCACAGGTCGGAGCACATCGGCCAAGGCGTCAAGGGGCAGGCGAGCCAGATCGCCAATGTCCAGGCCGCAAAAGGTGACAGAAAGCGACTCGGGCTTCAGCCGCTTGCCATGGCAGACTGGGCAGCGCGTCCCCACCATGAACTTGGACACCTTGCGCTTCATCATCGCGCTCTGGCTGGTGGCAAATGTCTGCATCACATAGCGACGTGCGCCGGTGAATGTGCCCATGTAGCTGGGCTGCTGGCCCGCTTGGCGCGCGCGCCGAACCTCGTCAACCGTGAGTCCCGGGTACACCGGCACGGTGGGCTGCTCGTCGGTGAAAAGGATCCATTCGCGCGTCTTGCGCGGCAGATTGCGCCAAGGCACGTCGATGTCGTGCCCCAGCGTTGTGAGAATGTCGCGCAGATTTTGGCCCTGCCAGGCGCTTGGCCAGGCGGCAACGGCCCGCTCGCGCACGGTGAGCGAATCATCCGGCACCATGGACGCCTCTGTCACGTCGTAAAGACGGCCCAGTCCATGGCAATGCGGGCAGGCGCCCTGCGGGGTGTTGGGTGAAAAATCCTCCGCATACAGCATAGGTTGGTGCGCGGGGTACGCTCCAGCACGGGAGTAAAGCATGCGCACCAGGTTGGAAAGAGTGGTGACGCTGCCAACCGACGACCGCGCCGTGGGTGCGCCACGATGCTGCTGCAGAGCCACTGCAGGGGGCAGACCATCAATGCCATCAACCTGCGGAACGCCCACCTGGTCGATGAGTCTGCGCGCATAGGGCGCGACCGATTCGAAGTATCGGCGCTGCGCCTCGGCATACAAGGTGCCGAAGGCGAGCGATGACTTGCCCGAGCCGGACACCCCAGTGAAGACCACAAGGCAGTTGCGTGGAATCACCACATCCACGTTCTTCAGGTTGTGCTCGCGCGCGCCACGAACACGAATGCAGCCATCGATGGGGTGGGACACTGCCGTGGGATCGTTGTGCGCAGGAACTGGTGCGGGAGTCGTCGCAGATTCTGAAGAGGGGGATGGAAGAGGCATGGGCGAGTGGTCGGGTTGTCGCAAGGACCGCTGGCGGGCTGGGCTACTGGCATCAGTGTCGTGGTGCAGGCAGTGGCACGCCGTAGGCGGATGCCCCTTGCCCCCCAAGGTCACCGACCACGATCACATCGCATGGCGTGAAAATGCCGAAATGACAAGCATGTCCGCAGGCAGCTCGACTCCCTACATCCCTGCGTCTTCGCCTCGCACCGCTGACGTGGTTTTGTATCTTGATCTTGACGGCGTGGTTCACCATGAAGCTGTGCTTTGGCATCCCCGACGTGGCATCTACATGAGCCCATACCAAGCCTCTGAGCACTCCTTGTTCGAGTGGCTGCCCCTTTTGCAAGAAGAACTCGCCCCCTACCCCCAAGTAGCCATCGTGCTCAGCAGTACATGGTGCATACGCCCCGGCTATGCCAAGACGCTGCAGCTGTTGCCCAAGGAGCTGCGCGCCCGCTTCATCGGTGGCACTTTCCACAAACGTGTCCACGGAGCGGATCCCTGGCTTCTGGCGACCTTTCGGGACACTTCGCGTGGCCAGCAAATCCTGGAGGACGTGACCCGCAGAAAGCCCAGGCAATGGCTGGCCTTGGACGATGACATCGAGGACTGGCCCCCCGCTATCATGGATCGCTTGGTGGCGTGTGATGGCAAGACAGGACTTTCTGATCCGCAGACGCTCATGGCGCTTAGAGACATGCTTCAGAAATGTGATGCAGCGCTAGTCGGCAACCATTGAAAGTCATAGGGTCTTCTTCAAACGCATTGACCCAGAACTTCCAAAAATCAACGCCCACCGTGCGCCTCGCGGCAGGGCACAAGCCGCCGTGCAGCTGCGCAAGGCGCCTCGCCGGCCCTAGTCCGCGCACACTCAAAAAATCGGACTGCTGCCTCACCATTTAGCGAGCTAGGGGGTAAAGCTCACATTTCTATCCTCGCAATCGAGGAGGTGTATGTCCCAAGCGAATGGCGATGTCGCGCTGGGTGGACGTCAAGGCCGGCCATATTAAATGCACCCTACTCTCGTCCATTGAGAGCAAATCCGATCTTTGCTTGGCAGTCTTTAGAGTGATCTTAAAAAATCCGGGATTATGGTCTATTTGATTAATCTTGAGTCGCCACAAAACGACGAATGCATATTTCGGCGTTAGATTTTTATTCTTCCTGAGATAGGTAAGTGCATTTTTTAGAATGTCGTTGTTCTCAGTCGCAGCCACCCTCTCCAGCGCATTGATACAAGATTCCATGCGCATTTGTTCTTCGAGACGATTCAGTCTACGTTTGGCTTCCTCTGGTGAAAGCCTGCGTCCTTGTTCGAAAACAGAGACGTTGAATCGCAAGATGCAATGTGATCCGACCCATAGATGGTGATTCGTTAGCTGATTCTTTATACGGAAATGATAGCGAAGGCCGTCTTGCTCGCACAGTTCACAGATCTCATCTTTATGATCATGATCAATTACTTCATCGGTGAATAACCATTCTTCAAATGCTTCGGGAAGGGTTGAGCCCACAGATAAGGGAAGGATATTATCTCGAACGCGTTGCGAGTAACTCTGCATAACTGGTTAACTCCTTGGATCGTTAAAGAACTCAACTAGACCATGACGATGATGGGTGTAAGCCTTTGGGCACCCGCCAACACTACAATTGCAGCGTGAACACAATATTCTTGGACTTTGATGGAGTGATCCATCCCGAGTTCTGCCACGAGTCAAAGCACTTGTGTTGCTTGCCTGTGTTCGAGAACGTGCTGCGACGTTGCACGGATTGGGACGTGGTCATCACAAGTACCTGGCGCCTTCAACGCTCGCTTGAGAGCCTGCGCTCACTTTTTTCCGATGATGTTGCTTCACGCGTTCATGATGTGACACCTCGCTTTGCGGAACTTCACGACGTTCCAAATTCCCTTCTTGCCTATGAACGTGAGGCCGAGTGCAATGCTTGGCTTCGGGACAACGATCGTATGGTGTTTCCCTGGCTTGCGATCGACGATAGATCCTGGCTTTTTCGCCCCTTCAATAGATCCGTATTCCTTGTGGATGGAAGGACTGGTTTGACTGCTGTCACAGCGGAAGAACTTACAGAGCGGTTATTAAGCCTGTAGAGACAAGGCGCACTTCAGAGAAGTTTTCGTCGGACGTAGTCAGCACTAAGCACACCATTTTCGAACTTGTGTTTAATGCGTCCCCTTACTACTGAATTTTCCAGATTTCTCCAGTCCCCATTATTCCAGCGACCCTTTGTCAAAACAGCAAGCTTTAGGATTTCGCTCAGACTTTCTTCTGGAAGCCTCGCACCGTTTTCAATAGGCTTGACTATCAGAGCATAGAAGGCTTCTTCATCCAGAACTTCAAGTTCAAAGAAATACTGTAATGAGCCATCAGGCAGCTCAATTTCACTCACCCAGCACAGCCGTCCTCTGGCATCGTCTCCTCTACCCACAATGGCCCAAGGAATATCTGTCGTTCCAAGTTTAGTAGGGAGCATGCAATATACTGCACTCCCAACAGCGACAGGATTTATTAATCCATAGTCCAATCTCTGTTTAATGACTTTTTCTTTCTCAAGCTGCATGAAACACGCGGCCAGAGCGCTGAATCTGTTCTTTATTCCGCTTTGCGCGTGGGCGCTAAGGGAAGCGCTGCTGAGGCTTCCCGACGAGGATTTATGCCCGGTACCATGGTTCTTTTTGCGTTTGTATGATTTTTCATCAGATTTTATGGCCTGATCTGTAAAAGTAACCTTTTTATATTCAATCCTCATGTCAGGTAAATCAGACCACATCTCGTTGATCGCAAGATGAGATACATAATTTCCCAGCCTGGTATCTGCTGGCGGATGGATAACCACAGGGTCTCCGTTTAAGCCTTTGGGTTGTCCTGCAGGCTCAGAAAATGCTTGTGAAGACTGCTGCGAATTTATCGGTATTTTTTGGTTAGCCAGGACACGAACGAGAGGCACGGGAGGAGGCGGAAATTCAGAGTTATAAATCCACATCACTAGAATTGCCCCGCTTGAAAGCTGTTGACCAAGAAATGACAGTGTTATATCGTCTTTTTCCTTGTCTTCAGTCCAGTGCGGATGAACTTGAACCCATGGGTGACTTACTCCCGACCTCCGGGAGTTTTGTATGCCCACAAATATGCCCTGTGCCTGCTTGTTGGCGTATTCAGAAGTCTGGAAATGTGCAATGGCGCGGCAGCTGATGGAAGACAATTTTTGTTTTGTTAGGATCTTATAGACATCACCCTCTGGCGTGAATCCCGTTTCACTTCCTACAATTAAATTCTCCAACTCATTGTTCCAATGATTGGATAGTAACGCATTTGATAAAAAGGAGCATACGCCATAAAATCTCCTGAAGACCTCGTAGGCAGGAATAATAAGTTCCAGTCCCGTGTCACTATAGCAACGATAATATGGCGCATCTCTAAGGTCGTGAAGCTGTCCAGCTATGTCTTCGCCGCTCAGGGGAAATTCTTGTATACCGTAGTGCCCGTGGATACGGATGTAGTCTTTTGGATGAACAAGTATCCACTTTTGCGGGGGAATGCGAAGGTTTTCAATCTTGATTTGATCACCCATGATCAAACCATGTTGTCTGGTCATATCGTGCCAGAACGAACCCAACGGGAATGCTGGCAAAGAACCCGCTGATTCAATCACCGACAACAGGCTACAAGCTCCGCTGGCTCTTCGGGCATAGGCAAGACGCTCAGGCTCATGATTATCAATCTCAGCAAACCACAGCTGCACGCGTGGCGTCTCCATCTCATCAATTTTGGGGAGTATTTTGGCGGCGCCAACCAATCGGTACAAAGTGTCATTCAGAGGTAGGCGGGCGAATTGGGTATCTGAAACGGGAGACATGCTGGACTGATGAAGTGCACGAGAGACTAGGCGAAAGGCCAGCGCTTGGCACTGACGGCCAAGTACAGTTAGGGCATAACGTTCTTCGGGTATGCCTAAGCAGTGATGTCAACAGCGTTGACGATTGCGATTTCTGTGGCGATCGGCGTATAGAGATCTACTGGCACGTCCACCTCTTGGATGGGGCGCAGTGAAACGACCAACGAATACCTGGTGGACTTGCCGGCGCGTTCGGCTCCTGGCCAGTCCTTCCACCAACCGCCAATGGGGTACACTGCGATGTGCGACTTCTCACGCAGCTGTGCCGCAGTCCCCCTCCAGACATCGCTATGCACAGAGCCTCTAGCGCGTAGCACTGCCCCGATGTGCCACTCGTTCATATCGGGGTCCGACAGGCTTTCGTCTTCGTCAAAATCTTCAAGGCGATCGAGCTTGTTGATTCGTTGGTTGAAGCGCACCTCATCTTCGCTGGCACCTTTGACAGCAAATCTAAGCCCATGAGACTGATATCGGAATTTGCTCTGCCACCCTCTGCGGCTGGGGTTCGGTTCTACAAAGAAGGATAGAGTTACCCTCATCTCCACCGCAACTTCACCTAAGGCCTCTAGCTCATCGGCTGGCCAAGGTAATTTGTGCAATTTCAGCTCTTTGAGTTTGACCTTGCTCTTTTCAAGCTGATACGGAACGATTGTGTCCTGAACGATGAGAGTGGGAGCGTCTTCAGCCGAAGCCAAGGAATTTTGCAGAGAGACTTTGCCGAAGCCATAGGTGCGCAAGAGTTCCCTCATGTCCCTTTTCTTCGCGCCTCTCGGCAGCTGAGCCAGCATTTGGGGCGTGAAGCGCGCGCCGTGAATCACCAGGGCACGAACGGTTTCTTCCCAATAGTGTGGATACCTAGCTCTTATGTGGGCGCAAATTCGTGCCACTTCTGCGGCTGCTGCACTGGTGTCCCCTGTTTCCGCAAAAGGCCCCTGGTGCATTCTGTGTGATGTCGTCAATATTCGTAAGCTGCTAGGCCCCACTGCAGGAACATTGGTGTCATCAATCGTCGCATTTCCACCTTCCGCTACAACGTCTGGCTTCAAGGGCCATGAATTTCGCCACAAGCGCGATGTAGTCGATGCCGGGGAGAGTGCACCCCCCTGTGCGATGAGCGCGTACGTCGGCCAGCGCTGAATGTCCAAATAGGTCAGGTCAGTGCAGGCACCTACGGTAAGGCCATTCCAGGACTGGCCAGGGTCCTCGATGGAAGTAGAGTGGTTGATATCGGGGTACTGAGTCCAACCCTGCCAGGGCACGTTTCCTGCGGACATCACGAACAGCCGCTGTTTGAGCGCAAAGTCCGTACCCCAGCTGATGCCCTTGGTGTAAGGGTCAAGGCCGTTCAAGCCAAAAGCCAATTGATCCACGCACGCCGACCATTCGGTAGGCATCCCTGCTCCGGGACCGATCGCTGTAGTCATGGTCACAAAAATGCGTGAGCGTCCCGGATTCTTCTGTTCGACCTTGTCCACTGCTTTTGCCATGATCCAGCCGTACAGATGTGGTGGATTAGCTCCTGCAGGCGGGAAGATTTTCACCGACTCCATTCGATGAGGCACATCGAGCTTCTGATCATGCGCCAAAGGTGCCACCAGGTCGCCGTGACAGATGACGCCTGCCATCTCGGTTCCATGTCCATCTACATCCGTACCTGGACCCCACTCCGCATCCACCGCCATCACGTCCTCATGGGCGACAGCCTTCTCCAGCAGAGGATGGGCTCGGTTCACACCCGTGTCGAGCAAGGTGACATAGGGGCTTGTGCCTGGCTCGGCGAATGTGCATCGTTGCAGCAGCTCTTGCACCCAAGGGGCCTGCTCACGAGGCGCAAGATCTGAAAGAAAGAACTCTGCGTGTGGTTGAACGTACCGTATCTCGGCGATCAGATCCAACAGTCTGAGTGCGCCCTCCAATGCTTTGCGAGTCGTCCATGCTGCAACTACAACGCGACCAGGGAAGCTGAGGTAACTCGTTTCGACCTGAATACCGAACTGCACGGCAGCTGCTTGGAATGCCTTTGCTGTTGCGCTCGCTGTCCGGGCACCGTTGCGCAACCAGATTTGCAGCCAAGTTGCTTTCTCAGGCGCTGGTGGTGCCGCATCCTCTGTCCACAACTCTGCAAAGGCCGCTCCACGAATTTTCTCTATTGCATTGACGAGCTGTGTATGGGGAGGCTTCCCATACTTTGTCATAGGGCCGCTCAGGTACTTCCTTACCCGAGTCTCAAGCGCACTCAGCTTGCCTTCCGGAACATGAAGCGCAACGACTTGGGCTCCGCCACCGGACTGCGCAACAGTTAAAACCTCTATTTCGTCTTTGCGCCACTCGAGGGCTTTGACATCAAATTTCGCCTGAGCCGAAAACTCGATCGCAATGATCATTCCAGTGGACGTAGTCAGCCCGCGCTTTGCACGCTCCAAGGAAAGAGCTTCTGCGTCTAGCCGTAGTTTCGCGAGTTGACGCAGCAACGCGCTGCCATGCTGCTCCCGGTCCCGCTGAAGCTCCGATGGCTTGGGAAACGAGTGTGTCGACTGGAAGCTTCGGTCGGTAGTGAATCCCGTAACTGACAAATGATCGAGATCTGGCATGGTGAGGGCAACGATTCATTTTGTTACCTCAATGTACCAGACCGGCCGGCCGGACGGCCGGGCCGATCAGTTGTGCAGCTGGCTTGCAGCTCGCTCCTGCAGGTGGGTGAGAACGCTTTTTTCTGAAATGCTCGATCGTTCGTCAAGGATGGCGTCCTTGATGGCGTCCTCACAAGCCTTGGTGATTTCGGAGTGGGAAAGCCCCACTGCACGGGGGACCAGATTTGACCAGTTCAAGTCTGCAGGAGCCATCATCGCCAAACGATTGCGCAGCAGTTCATCGACTTGCGCTTCGTCTGGGGTGGCATATCGAATCACATCGTCGAAGCGGCGAAAGAGCGCAGTATCAAGAGAAGCTCCGTGGTTCGTTGCCGCCACGATGATGCTGTCCGAGGTGTCCTGCTCGATCAGCTGCAAGAACATGTTCAACGTGCGGCGCATCTCTGCAACGTCATGCTGCCCCCCCCGCTGCATGCCCAGCGAGTCGAACTCGTCAAAAAAGTACACACCGCGGGTGATCTTGAGAGCTTCGAAGACCAAGCGAAGCTTAGAGGCGCTTTCCCCCATGAACTTGGTGATGAGACTGTCAAACCGCGCGGTGAAAAGCGGCAGCTTCAGCTCCGTAGCGAGCACGGCAGCCGTCATCGTTTTGCCTGTGCCGGGAGGCCCTACCAACAAGAGCTTGCGGCGAGCCGCCAATCCATGCTCACTGAGACGCTCATGCTGACGCTGCTCCAGGAGCACGCGTTGCAGCTTCTGCTCCACCTCCCTGGACAGGACCATGTGCTTCAAAGGGTGCTGAGGGTACTGCGCTGTCAGCAGCTCAGCCAGTTCGCCGCGAGGCTGCACAAGAGGCAATGTCCGTGCGCGCGCACGGGGGGCAGCAGGGGCTCGCGCCTTTTCAATGAGCTCTCGCAGCTCCGCTGCAAGTTTTGAGTGACCACGGCGAGCTTCATCCGCAGCGACTTGAAGTGCCACGGAGATGAACTGTGCGTCTTCGTTACCTGCGTAGGCTCTGAAAAGCGCTTTGATTTGGTCTGCTCTTGCCATGTTGTTTCTAATTTTGATTGTAGGTGAGGCTACTATCAAATTGTGCTATTGTTGCACATATGATGTATCTATAGCACATCAATGAGTATTCAAACGTTCCCTACACGACAAAGTGAACTGATCAGGCAGGCACGAGGACAGCGCACCCAAGCCGAATTCGCGAAGCTCCTTGGCGTAGATCGTTCTTGTTTGTCGCGGTACGAGCGCGAGCAACTCGGTGCCCCGACATCCGTCATCAACCACTGCCTCGGTGCGATAGCAGCACAGTCGCGCTCCCCCGTTGCTGAAGTGGACCCTGTGCGCCGTGCACTGCGTTTGACTATCGACGCAACGAGGGAGTTGCAGATCGCCACGGCCCTGGATGCCCGTGAGCAATGAAACTGACGGCAGCAGGGACGGATGCTCCTTGCCGTTCACTATCCCCACCGACCTGATCTTTACTGGCGGCGAGGCTCAGTCAGTTCCAAGTAAGCCCGATAATTGTTGGCGCCACACGTGATGGCGAACGCCCATGGACCAAGGTATGACTATGAATTTGACCGAACTACTGGCCGCGAAAGCTGCTCTGGATGCAGAAATCGCCAAGGCAAAGAAAACTGAAGCCACAGCCGCACTTCGTCGCGTACAAGAGCTCGTCACCGAGTTTGGCCTCACCTCTCAGCAAGTCTTTCCGTTGCTGCCCGCCAAAAGCAAAAAGCAAGGCGCGGCCAAGTACCAAAATCCAACTACTGGCGCCACATGGACAGGACGGGGCAAGCCTCCTGCGTGGATCGTCGGCCAAGATCGCAACGCCTTTCTCATCGCTCAACCTGCCCAACATGAAGGGCCGTTCCTAGCAGAGATGGCTGCTGCGGCAGATCGCCGTAGAGCCTAATCTCGGTCCCGGCGTTTTCCGAGAACGCCTCACGCCAGTTCCAGCTCTCGCTGCAGGTTGGGCGACTTGTGAGGTCTGCCGTGAAGAGCCTGGCTCATCACGTGCAGCAAAGGCCCATCGCTGGCGACATTGGCGAAGAACTGCGGTGGATGAAAGCCGCCCGCCATGTCGCGCAGCTTGCTCAGCGGTATGGGAGACGCGAGTTGTGTAGGTTCGCTCAGCCCCAGTGCAAAGGCTTTTGGCAGACCCGAAAAATACTCAAAGAACTCGTGGCGCTTGAGCCCGGATACAGTGCCGAATCGCCTCCACAGAGTACTGGGAGCGAGTGTGTGCAGGCCTGTCACCGTGGCGCATCCGACGATGCTACCCACCGGCATCTTTACATAGATCCAGACCGTCGTTGACGTATTCCGTAGCGCATCTGATTGCTGAAGCTCGCTACAGCCTGTAGATGCCTTGGGCATCTTCGGTTCAGTGGCGTGCTTGCTTTCGGTTCGTCGGGATTTCGTACTTTCTCAGATGGTAGGAAACAGCAGATGTGCTGAGGCAGTCACTTATCAGTCGGCCCGGGAACACCCAAGGGTTGAAGTCTGACCCACCCAAATGTTCTGGTGACTGCAGCGCTCGGACAAACGCGCCCACTTCTTGCGGCACCTCCATCCAGCGATCCTTCAGGCGCATCTGCAACCCTGTCGCCCAGTCAACGTCCTGGTGTCTCAGCTGAAGTATTTGCGTCAGTGGCACGTTCAGTAGGTGCGCAAGTAACGTAGCGGTCAACGACAACTCAGTTGGGCGAGGAGGTTTGCCCGCAATGGCATCCATCAATAGCCTTGCGTACCGCGCTTGCGGCAGCAGAGATTGTCTGGGTGCCGTGCGCTTGCCGGGCACCTTCAGGCGCATCCCGTGCCGGCTCGCCAAGTGCGACAAGTAGGGGGTCAGTGATGCGCGCAGGCCTGGCTTGCTTCGCAAGAGTGCATCGACTGCTTCCTGCTTGAGTTGCGTTGCGCGTCCCACCTTGGCGGCAGTCAACAGGGCAATGGCAGCAGAAAGATAGGACTTGCGACTTCGTACATTCAGCGGCTTTTGCCGTTGGGCCAACGCCGTATCAAAGGCTTGGAGATCGGCGGCCCAGGGCTTGCCTGTAGCGCCCTTGAGCTTGCTTTGCACCAAGGCCTCATCCGAGTTTTGGCGGCGCGCTGCAGCGTCTTGGAGGAAAGCGCCTTGTTCCACCAAAAACTGCATTAGCAACCCCATTTGCCGCAGCTCCTGCGTTGTGAAGGTCTCCAGCAACACGGCCTGGTCCAACGGGACGGATGCCTGCTGCAGCGCGATGTCTATGCGAGTGATGAACTGCAAGTAGCGCGAAGCATGCGCCGCCAACTTGCTTGCCCGCTGCGATGAATTGCCCCACTGCGTGAAGTCCGCGTACAGCTGCTTCGCCTGTTGAGTCACTAGCATGTGCTGGGCTGACTGCTGCCGTTTCACATTCCCGCGCTTGATGGAACAGCTGAAACAAGGCGAGAAGCCCGTTCCCTGCACGCGCGAGCCGCAATCTGGACAGTCATGGCTGGGACCATCCAGTTCGCAGCACTTGCTGCAAAGATGGCAACCAGCGAGCGTCATAAAGTACTGAGTGCGGTGCTTGTGACAGTGGCTGCAGGTAGCCTGAGTAACTTTGCGCAGACAACGCTCACACATCTGGCCACGCTCAGGAAAGCCGCGCGACCTGCTCAGCCTCGCGCTCGGCGTTCCACACGTATCGCAAGGTCTTGAAGTGCGGTAATAAGGCGCACATGAAGCGCATGCAACGCGGTCTCCGACCCGCAAAGCGGCTTGGGGAGTCAAACGGCCGCAACGCAGACATGTGCGGTCCTGCCGTGCACATTTCCCACATACCGACGAGGTTGCATGCTTGTGGGCTCTGGCCGTCTCGCCGCAGATCTGGCAGGTTCGCGGAGGAAAAACTGCTGGGTAGCAAATGCTGCAGTACTTCACTCCATGATGGATGCGGTGGGCCTTGTCCATCGATCGCCCACAGTTGCCGCACGCTGAACGCAGTGCATGTGCGAAATATTGCCCCGGCGACCCATCAGCTTTGGATTGGGTCATAGCCGTGCCTTCACACGCGATGCAGTGGAGCGCCTGACCGACAAACGCAATGCAATCTGAAGGATCCTGCGGGCCCGCAGCTGAGGATCACGCGGCACTTCCCAGCACGACCTTGGCGTCGTACGTGCCTGCGGCAAAGCACGAACGTAACACTCGTGGACTCCAACTTCTCTTGTGTAGCACTCCATATCCTCGTCAAACCTGGCCAAGGCGTTCTCCAGCAGGTGGCTGCGAGCAAAGATTCGCCAGTAGCTCCACGGTTCTCCTGCGCCTGAAAAATCAGGAGCCTTTTTCGCCCTCTGAGTGATCAACCGATAGGCCAACGCCAAAGGCAGCGGGTGCCCGAGAAACGCCTGCCTCCACAACGCATCGACACGCTCTTGCTGCGCCTGCTGCCGCGCAGAACAGGTAGATGGATGTGCGCTGTACAAAGCAAAGGCGCAACACTCGCACCGCCCCAAAACAAGAGAGTCGTTTCGATATGGAGCGAACGGGGCGCCACAGTGCGGACACGCATCCATGAGACTGACGCCGTGCCTGAGGCAAATCCACGATGAAGCCAAGCGCCAGTGCATATGCAGATGGCGCGGCATATCTTCCCTTAGGCAAGCAGGGCAGAACAGCTGCCCAAAACGAAGCCTGCGCCGATGGTAGATCCCTAAAGGCAGCAGCCAAGGCAGAAAGCCGCTGCGGTGCACAGGTACTGCTGCTGCAGCCAGCTGACTGCAATAGGTCATACAACGAACCTGCTCCAGCCTGCAGCCACTGGCCGCTGCAATGGCTTGCAACATCTCCTCGGACAAGCTGCGGTCCAGATCCCTGGTCCAAACGAAGTAGCCCAGGCCCAGTCGATGAGACAAGACTGCAGGCTGCTCCCCCCGAGCCCATGCCCAGCGCACCAAGAACGAGCCCAGCGTCTCTTGGGAATATGGCTGCATGATTGTTCAGCTCGGCCGCGGTGCCGTGACCAAGCGGCTCCTGGTAAAAGACTGGCAGGCGCCTTGCAGAATCTCGAACGTCACCCGCTCGCCACCATCTTTGAGCACGCGCTCGACAGCTTGGAGCGTGATCTTTCGTACGGACCCGATGGTGCCATCGCAGCTTTTGAACACCTCAAGCGCCATCTTGGGGGCAGTCAGATTTGAGGGCCTGGCGAGCGGCATCAGTCGCTCAAAAGATGCGAGCAGCTTGAGAAAACTCTCATCTGCCTGCCAACGGGGCAACGCCAATCGAGTGAAACGACTGACGAACTGAGTATCGATAGCCAAGGCCCTTGAGACGTCGACAGTCCCGCACGCCACGATGCTTAACTGACGCATGTTAGAGAGCCTCTTGAGCGAGGCCATGAACTGCTTTTGCTGACGCGCGGGGCTGTTGAGCATGGCGTGCAACTCATCGAGGACCAGTACAGAAGTGCGCTGCACGGCCAATTCTTCATGCGCAAGCGCTTCCAGCCGTGCTGGGGGGGCGTCGGGCCGATGCGTCACGTTCAAGGCACTCAGGATCGCGCTGTACAGCCGTCGTTCATCAGCACTCGCAGGTGTCTCGACCCACAACACCTTGGTGATCGGATAACCGGCCTCATCCAGCACGATGGGGTTGTTGGCAATGAACTGCCGCGTCAACGTGGTCTTGCCATTGTCGCTGTCTGCGATGACAGCGCGACACTCAGGTTTAAGCGAACGAGGGAACGCCACCAGATCCTGCAGGTCTCGCAAAATATGGTCGTAGGCGGGGTAGCCGAACAGGTGGTTCGAGCGAACGAACTCCAGCTTTTCGGGCAGTGAAGCCTCCAGCATTTGAGCCGTAGCTTCGTGTAGATGAGGAAATTGGTTCATCGTCACGCTACGCATTGAAGCCCGTAATTTTCTTGCTCAAGAATGCTTCAAAGGGATTGGCCCCCGATCCCACAGGCTCCCGCGCAGGCTGCATTTGCGTCTCGACAACCGACCGGTCTGCGCCACCACTTCGAGGCGACGAGGATGGAGGTTTTCGCCTCACTCTCTTCGTGTCTGCCACAGCATTGGCCTCTCTGTGGGCGCTACGCAAGCGGTAACCTGCCTTGGCTTTCTTGTCCTCCAGCTGGCTTCCTTCGTGCTGCCTGCGGGCCTCAATCGCAATGTGCTCTTCCACGCCCACGTAGCCGTCAACCTCGTCATCTCCGGGAGCTTGAAATGGATAGCGATCGAGCTTCACGTACTGCTTGACCTCGGGGTCGAGAAACCACACCTCACGCCGGCGCCGAGGATGGTACTTGACGGTGAATTTGCGCTTCTCCGAAGGATGGTCGGGATCGCTTGCATTGATCCATCGATTGAGAGCCTCGTGATAGTAGTCAGCCTTGTTCATTCGGACGCCCGAGGGCGACACCACACGCGACTCCAGCGGGAGAAAGTCCAACTTGAGCTTTTCCGGATCCGCGATCTGGATCGGAAGTCCGGCTGCCATTGCTCCGTCTGTACCCAGGATCTTTTCCTCCCAAACGATCAATGGTGGCTTCATCAGCGAACTGTGCTTGTGCACGTGGTAGTGGTTCACAACCCAGTCTGCAATTTCGATCTCCAACTCGTGCAAGGTGTAGGCAGACTTTTTCTTGGAGTCATAGGTTCCCCGCTGCTGGGGGTTGGAGAACGTCGTGCCAGGCTTCTTGCGAAGCATCATGTTGACATTGCCCACTAGGCGCTCGATGTAGGCCCCGTAGCGTGGCTGCTTGACTGGCCGAAGATCCAAGTCGATGGAGTTCTCCTTGCAGCCGAACTTAAGTGCCTCCCCTCGGAACTCCTTGGCGTTGTCACACAGCACCTTGCGAATCTTGCCGTGCACAGGCCAACGCCCTGGCAAACCGAGGGATGCGAGGTAATCCTGTTTTGGCAGCATGCCCATCGCCAGGGCCATGCCGGCAGCTACTGCTGAAGGGCGGTCCATGCTCAGATAGAAGCCGACGATCACGCGCGTCAGGCAGTCAATGGCCAGGGTCAGCCAAGGCCGTCCCCATGGCATACGTGTGTCAGAAAAGACCACGATCATGTCGAGTTGGACATGGTCGATCTGCACCGGATTGAGTGGATTGACGGGTTCGGGGAACACACCCGGAGTAGGCATGTCCTTGTCTGCCAATGCAACTTGACCGCGCTTGCGCCGAACCCGGTTTAGAGGAAGTGCAGCGATCCTGTTGCGCACGGTGTTTTCGTGGGGAACGGGCTTGCGCTCGAGTTCGCAACGGTCTTTCACGGTCTGATAGATATCCCGAGGCGTCAGTTGTTGCGACGACAGGTAGAGCTGGTCTATCGCCTCCTGGATGAATTGCTCCACCCGCTCATCAAGCTTCTTCACGCTGGGGGCGCCTCGCTTGCCATCCATGAGGCCCACGAGAGAGCCACAGCCGTTGTAGTTCTTGATCCACTTGTAGAGCGTGACTGCCGAAACCCCGGACTGCCTGGCATGGTCCTCGACATCTTTGCGAGAACGCTTGCGCATTGCCAACAACGGAGCGATCACATCCAGACGCTTTTCAGCCTTCGCAATCTCGGCAGCAGTAAAGGCCAGCAGCGCTGGTGGCAGGGCTGACGGTCCAGCAACCATCTCCCCTGTAGCCCCAGCTTCATGTTCGGGCACGAGCGTGGTGATCGAAGACAGCTGGTTGATGAACGCGACCTCTGAGCGGCCGGTATCAATGTCTTCGATGATCACCCGATCGGTGGAGAGAACACGGCGCACGATGCAAGCTTTCTGCTTGAACACCACCGGTGCTCCAGGGCGGACAGCGAAGCCAGAAGCATGCAGTTCATTTGCCATACAGCGTAGGTTCCTCGTACCAAATTTCTGATTTCATCGTTAACCTTTGCCTGAGATTCGCGCCGATGGAGCCATTCGCCACCATTCGCCACATGGCGCCCACAGCTTGCATGCGGTTGGTCAGGTCCATGAAGGTTGCAGCCAACAGTTCCGAAGGTGTGGAGACTTGAAGCTCTTGCAGAGTCTGTAGGAGCATGAGAGCCGACTTGCCATCGGAGGGATACGAGCGGTAGTCACGCAGAAAAGTGACATTTTTCAGATAGTCGTTGCGGATGTAGCGTTCATCGACAACCTGAAACCCCCAACGCCGCTGTGCGCAAACCATACGGGCGGCCCGGAAACCCGCTTCGAGGTCGCTCCATCGATCCCGAAGTTCATCCAGATACTTGACCTCAAAAAGTAGGGTCCGTGCAGGCTTCCTGAGCTGACTGCCCCGAGAAGTAGCCAAGTAGTCAGGCGTGTATGAGCGCTCCTCGCCAGACTCGAGACGGTACCGGATCTTCATCGGTTGGTGGGTGATGCGCGCTATCCGAGGATCGAAGTCCATCAACAAGACCAGGTCACGCTCCAAGGTGCTCTCGAATGACACCGTCTGCCCATCCAAGGTTTGCACCCGCCCGGTGACCGAACGGTAGTTCATGGGGACCTGCCGCACACCAAGATCGCTTTCAGTAACGTCAATTATTGTAATTTTCATATCAGTTAACTAATTCAATGTATTGAATCAACCCATTCGACAGACCTGATAGACCATTGTGTAGCAAGATGTGACGCCGTGGTTAAGCTTTTCGTTGTAATCGACAGAGGCTCGCCACCGCGCCCTGGCGAGATCTCGCAGTCCCATCACGGAGTACTGTTTCTGGACGAATTCCCCGAGTTCGCACGCAGCGCGCTGGAGGCGCTGCGCGAGCCGCTGGAGACCGGCCAGATCACCATCGCCAGAGCCGCCCAGCGCTGCGAATTCCCCGCGCGCTTCCAGCTCGTCGCGGCCATGAATCCCTGCCCCTGCGGCCATTGGGGATCGACGGTGCAGCGCTGCCGCTGCACGCCCGACAAGGTGGCGCGCTACCAGGCGCGCATCAGCGGCCCGCTGCTGGATCGCATCGACCTGCATGTGGAAGTCGGTGCCCTGCCCCCGCAGGAGCTGCTGGCCGCGCGCTCTGGCGAGGCCAGCGACACCGTGCGCGAGCGCGTGGTCCAGGCCCGCGCGCTGGCCCTGCAGCGCCAGGGCAGTGCCAACCACCAGCTCCAGGGCCAGGCCCTGGACGACCACCTGGGCCTGTCGCCCGAGGCCCTGGCCTTCGCCCACAAGGCCGCCGCACGCCTGGGCTGGTCGGCCCGCAGCACCCACCGCGCGCTCAAGGTGGCGCGCACCATTGCCGACTTGGCCGGCAGCGCGGCAGTGGAGACGGGGCATGTGGCGGAGGCCATGCAGTATCGGAGGGTGTTGCGGTTGCCGTCATGAGCCGGCATGCACCAGGCCTTGCGCATCGACAGCCGCAACCTCCTGGTCGATCCCCAACACCTCCACGCACGCATGCAGCGCAGGCGACCAGCCCTGGCGCGCGGGCACGACGAACCAGGTTTCCACGCGGGCGACTTCCTGGGCGAGTGTGCCGGGCAGGGCCGTGATGTGCACGCCGAAGCGGTGCTGCTGGGCCTGGACCACGCTGCGCGGCAGCAGGCCGTAGCCCATGCCGGCGGCCACGCAGCCGAGGATGGCGTCCAGCGATCCCATTTCCATGATGCGTGCGGCCACGCCGCGCGTGGCCAGCAGCAGTTCGATGCGCTGGCGGTAGCTGCAGCCCTGGCGGAAGGCCAGGAAGGGCACGGCGCTGAGCTGGGCGGCATCGGGAAAGCGCGGCAGCGCGAAGGCGGTGACCAGCACCAGTTCCTCCTCGAAAACCTTCCAGCCCTGCAGCCGCGACTGGGGCGGCATGCCCGAGACGAAGGCGCAGTCCAGCCGCCCTGCCAGCAGGTCAGCCAGCAGCTCGGCCGTAGTGGCCGTGCGCAGCTCCAGGTCCAGGCCGGGCCGGGCCTGGTGCAGGCGCGCCAGCAGCGGCGGCAGGCGCAGCGCGGCCGTGGTTTCCATGGAGCCTATGCGCAGCGCGCCGGCGGCCCGGGCGCTGCCTTGCAGCAGGGCCAGCGCCTCGTCATGGTCGGCCAGCATGCGCCGTGCGTATTGCTCCAGCAGGCGGCCGGCAGGCGTTGCGTGCACGGGCGCGCTGCGCTCCAGCAATTGCACGCCGGCCTCGTCCTCGAGCTTTTTCACATGGGCCGTCACGTTGGACTGCACGGTGTGCAGTTGCTGCGCGGCGGCGCCGAAGCTGCCGCTGTCGCAGACGGCCAGGAACATGCGCAGGGACTTCAATTGCATCGCGGCTCCAGTGGCATTCATCTTCAATCGAGATCGACGCCATCATTTTGAATCATTGGACATGATGACTCCGGCGGCTTAAGGTATGCCCATCCTCCCCGCATGGCGCCCACTCCCGTGATCCAACGCAACGAAACTTCCCTGCTGCTGACCGGCTTCATGGCCACGCTCAGCGGCGTCGGCCTGGCGCGCTTTGCCTACACGGCGCTGATGCCGCAGATGGTGCATGCCGGCTGGTTCAGCGGCGAGCAGGTGGCCTATCTGGGCGCGGCCAATCTGCTGGGCTATCTGATCGGGGCGCTGGCCGCCGCGCCGCTGGCCGAACGCCTGGGCGCGCTGCGCGTGCTGCTGTGGTGCTGGGTGGCCCTGGCGCTGAGCTTTGCGGCCTGCGCCTGGCCGCTGCCCATGCCCTGGTTCTTTGCCTGGCGCTGCATCTCGGGCATTGGCGGCGCCATCCTGATGGTGCTGGGCCCCTCGGTGGCCTTGGCGGCCACGCCCCTGCAGCGGCGTGCGGCCCTGGGGCCGCTGATGTTCTGCGGCATAGGTGCCGGCGCCCTGCTGTCGGCCACGCTGATACCGCTGCTGGCGCGCCAGAGCCTGGGTGCCGTCTGGTGGGCGCTGGCGGCGGTCTGCGCCTGGGCCGGCTGGCTGGGCTGGCGCCATGTGCGGCGGCTGCCGGTGCCTGCGCCCATCGCCATCACGCCCCATGCCCGGCCCGTGCCCGCCGCGCCCCTGTGGACGCTGCCCGTGGTGCTGGTGATGCTGGCCTATATGACGGACGCCTTCGGCTTTGTGCCGCACACGGTGTTCTGGGTGGACTACCTGGCGCGCGAGTTGCAGTTGGGCGATGCCTATGCCTCCACGCAGTGGGCCGTGTTCGGCCTGGGCGCCATTGCCGGGCCGCTGGTGGCCTCGCTGTGCGCCACGCGCTTTGGCTGGTGGGGCACGACCACGGGCGCCTATGCGGTCAAGACCCTGGCCATTGCCATGCCGCTGTTCTGGGTGGGATTTGCGGGGCATGCGACCTCGTCCTTCCTGGTGGGCGCGCTGTCGCCGGGCATGGCGGCCATCACCTCGGGCTACCTGATGCAGCTGATCGGCCCCGTGCAGCACAAGCGCATGTGGGGCTATGCCACGGCGGCCTTTGCGCTGATGCAGGCCGTGTCGGGGTATTTCATGGCCTGGAGCTATGCGGGCCTGGGCTCGTACCAGCGCCTGTTCGTCATCGGCAGCGTGTCGCTGCTGCTGGGCACGCTGATGATCGCCGCCAGCCGCGCCAGCGCGCGCCGACAGGCCGCCGCATGAGTGCGCGGATTCGTGGCAGGAAACAAGGAGTCGTATGAGCACCGCAAAGACCGCATGGATGGCCCGCCTGGGCATGCGCCATCCCATCATCCAGGCCCCCATGGCCGGCACGTCCACGCCCGCGCTGGCGGCCGCCGTCACCGAGGCCGGCGGCCTGGGCTCGCTGGGCATTGGCGCCAGCGGCGCGGAGCAGGCACGCCAGCAGATCGTGCAGACGCGCGCGCTGACCTCGGGCGCCTTCAACGTCAACCTGTTCTGCCACCGGCCGGCCCGGGCCGATGCGCAGCGCGAGGCCGCCTGGCTGGCCCATCTGGCGCCCGAGTTCGCGCGCTTTGGCGCCACGCCGCCTGCCACGCTCAACGAGATCTACGCCACCGCCGTCGGCAACGCCGCGCTGCAGGCCATGCTGATGCAGGAGCGGCCCGCCGTGGTGAGCTTTCATTTCGGGCTGCCGGAGCAGGGCTTCATCGACGCGCTGCGCGCGGCCGGCGTCGTGACCCTGGCCAGCGCCACGTCGCTGGACGAGGCGCGCCAGGTGGAGCAGGCCGGTGTCGATGCCATCGTGGCCCAGGGCGTGGAGGCCGGGGGACACCGCGGAACGTTCGATCCCGCGCAGGACCGCATGATGGGCACCTTCGCCCTGGTGCGCGTGCTGGCCCGCAACACGGCCCTGCCGGTGATCGCGGCCGGCGGCATCATGGATGGCGAAGGCATTGCGGCCGCGCTGGGCCTGGGCGCCTGCGCGGCGCAGCTGGGCACGGCCTTCATCCTCTGCCCTGAATCGTCCGCCAGCCCGGCCTACCGTGCCGAGCTGCGCAGCGAACGCGCCCACCACACAGGCATCACCGCCGCCATCTCGGGCCGGCCGGCGCGCGGCATGGTCAACCGGCTGCATGCGCTGGGCGCCAGCCATGGCCAGCCCCTGCCCGACTATCCGCGCGTCTACGACGCAGGCAAGGCGCTGCACCAGGCGGCCTCGGCGCAGGGCAGCTCCGACTACGCAGCCCACTGGGCCGGCCAGGGTGCGCCGCTGGCGCGCGAGATGCCGGCCGCTGCGCTGGTGCAGACGCTGGCCGGCGAGCTGGCGAGCGCTCAGGCAGGCCGCTAGAGCGTGTTATCCACTAAAGTGCCGCCAGCCCCTGCTCCAGATCGGCGATGAGGTCGCGCGGCGACTCCAGGCCGATGTGCAGGCGCACCACGGGCCCGCGCGCACTCCAGTCGGTGACGCTGCGCGCCTGCGCCATGTGCGCGGCCGTCGCCAGGCTCTCGTAGCCGCCCCAGGAGGCGCCGATGCCGAAGAGGCGCAGGCCGTCGATGAAGCGGTCCACGGCGGCCTCGGCGATGCCGGGCTGCAGCTCCAGCGACACCAGGCCGTTGGTGCCCTGGCAGTCGCGCAGCCACAGCGCATGGCCGGGGTGCGTGGGCAGCGCGGGGCAGAACACGGTGGCCACGGCCGGGTGCTGCTGCAGCCAGTGCGCCACCTCCAGCGCATGCGCCTCGTGCATCTGCAGCCGTGCGGCCAGCGAGCGCATGCCGCGCAGCACCAGCCAGGCATCGTCGGGGCTGACCGCCATGCCGAAGGCATCGCAGCGCGCGGCCAGCGGCTCCCAGGCGGCCTCGGTGGTGGCCACGGTGCCCATCATCACGTCGGAGTGGCCAGCCAGGTACTTGGTGGCTGCCATCACCGAGACATCGGCCCCCAGCGCCAGCGGCCGGTACTGGCAGCCCGACCCCCAGGTGTTGTCGGCCACGACCAGGGCGCCGCGCGCATGGGCCATGGCCGCCAGCGCGGGCAGGTCGCACATTTCGTAGACCAGCGATCCCGGGCATTCGGCATAGACCATGCGGGTGTTGGGGCGCATGCGCGCCTGGGCGTCGCTGCCATCGGCCGCGAAGAAGTCGTACTCGATGCCGTAGGGCCGCAGCCATTGCCCGGCCAGGTGGCGCACGGGCTGGTAGGCGCTGTCGGTCAGCAGCACATGGTCGCCGGGGCGCAGGTAGCTGAGCAGGGCCATGCCGATGGCCGCCAGGCCGGTAGGCAGCAGCCGCGTGCGGTGGGCGCCTTCCAGCTCGCTGACGGCATCTTCCAGCGCAAAGCCGGTGGGTGTGCCGCGCGCGCCGTAGCTGAAGATGCGCTCGCCGGCGCGGCGCTCGCGCATCTCGCGCTGCTGTGCCGTGCTCTCGAACAGCACGGTGCTGGCGCGCACCAGGGGCGGGTTGACGGCCGTGCCGCCCGCATAGGCCGGGCGCTTGCCCGCATGCAGCAGCCGGGTCTGCAGGTCCAGCGCGGGGGCGCCAGAGGCCGATGATCCAGGCACGGGGGCGTGTTCGGCAGCCATCAGTCGATCTTCGCGCCCGAGAGCTTGACCACGCGCGACCAGCGCTCCATGTCCTGGCGCAGCTGGGCGGCAAAGGCTTCGGGCGTATTGGCCACGACTTCGCTGCCGCCATCGACGACCAGCTTGGTCACTTCCGGCAGTTGCAGGGTGCGCACGATGGCGTCGTGCAAGAAGGCCACGCGCTCGGGCGGCGTGCCGGCGGGAGCGAAGAAGCCGTACCAGTCCTCGAAGCGCGCATTGCGCAGGCCCAGTTCCTCCAGCGTGGGCACCTTGCCGAACACGCCGATGCGGCGCGGGCTGGTGACGGCCAGCGCACGCACCTGGCCCGCCTGGATCATGCCGGCCACGGACGAGGTGGAGGTGATCAGCACATCGACCTGCTGGCCCAGCAGATCGTTGATGGCCGGCCCCGCGCCCTTGTAGGGCACATGGGTCATGGGCACGCCGTTTTCCTTGGACAGCACCACGCCCACCAGGTGCGACAGCGTGCCGTTGCCGGGCGTGGCATAGGTGACGCGGCCCGGCTCGCCCTTGCTGCGCGCCACCAGGTCGGCAAAGCTCTTGAGGGGCGAGGCCGAGGCGACCACGATGGCCAGCGGCGCCGCGTTGATCTGCGTGATGGGCACGAAGTTCTTGAGCGGATCAAAGCCCGGCGCGCTGTAGAGCGCGGGGTTCACCGCCATCAGCGAGACCTGGCCCGTGAGCACGGTGTAGCCATCGGGCTTGGCCTCGGCCACGGCCTTGGCGCCGATGTTGCCGCCCGCGCCGCCCCGGTTTTCCACCACGGAGGGCTGGCCCGTGGCCTCGGTCAGCCGCGTGGTGACCCAGCGCGTGCTGGCGTCGTTGCCGCCGCCCGGCGGGAAGGGCGAGATGAATCGGATCGGCTGGGCCGGATAGCCGTTGCGTGCAGCCAGCGGCTCGGCCGTGGCCTGCGAGAGCATGGCCAGGGCCGCGAGGCTGGCGGCCAGCATCCTGGCAAGGTTGAGAGTTGAGAACATGTCTTGTCTCCTGTCGTTATGTGATCTGATTTATGTCGCTCTACGGCAAGTCAGCGATATATGGCGCTGCCTTTGCAACTGACGTGACTTTGGCCAGGGGCACCAAGCAAGGGCCTACGCCGGCCGCGCCGCCCCCGCAGCGAGGGTGCCGTCCCCCTCCCGCGCAGCGAGAGAGAGGGGGAAGCGGCGAAGCCGCTCAGGGGGAGCTTCATGCACTCGGCAGGCGGAAGGCGGCCAGTTCCTGGGCATCGAGCTGCGGCACCAGGCCCGTCTCCCAGGCCAAGTAGCGGCGTGCCGCTTCCTTGTTGCCGTCGTGGCGGTCGTGCACGAAGAACAGGTAGTCGATGCATTCGGCGTCGGTGGGGCTGTCGGGCGTGGCCTCGACGGGCAGGCCGGCCTGCTGCCATGCGGCCAGGCCGCCTTCGAGCAGCAGCGGCGCGGCGCCCTGCAGCTCCAGCGCGGCCCATTGCGCCATGCCGGGCTCGTCGGCCACCAGCACGATCTGGCGCGTCTCGCCGGCCAGATCGCTGGCAAGGCACGGGCGGATGGACCAGCGGGCCCCGGCGATGTGGCCTGCGCGGTACTTCATGCCCGCGCGCAGATCGACCACGGCCACCTCGCCCTGGCGCATGCGTTCGTGCAGGGCCTGCACCGCGATGCCTGCCAGTGCGGGGGCCTGGGGCAGCTGGGCCGGTGCGAGGTCCAGGCCGCTTTGCAGGCCGCCCCGCAGCACGCAGGCGTCATGGCCGAGCTGGCGCAGCCAGCTGGCCACCACGGGGGCGCGCACGCCATCGCTGTCGAACAGCACCAGGCGCGCACCGCGCACGCCCACGTACTGGTCGCCGGCCTGCATGAGCTGGCCACCGGGCGTGTGCTGGGCGCCGGGCAGCGAACCGGCCTTGAATTCCTCGGGCGTGCGCACATCGCACAGGAACAGCGTGCGCGCAGCATCCTGGCTCCAGGCGCGCACGGTGTCGGCATCGACCTCGGGCACGTCGAAGCGTTCGGCCAGGGCGCGGGCCTGTGCTTGCAGCGCGCTGCTGGCCGAGTCGTCGCCATAGCGCTGCGTGCCGCCATGCTCCAGCGGCAGGTCGGCCAGGTACCAGCCCTGGGTGCCGTTTTCCAGCGCGTAGACGGGGTTGGGAATGCCCAGGTTGATCAAGGTCTGCGCGCCGATGATGGAGCGCGTGCGGCCCGCGCAATTGACCACGATGGGCGTGGCCGCATCGGGCACCAGGCGGCTCACGCGCAGCGCCAGCTCGCCATTGGGGCAGCAGATGGCGCCGGGGATGTTCATCTTGTGGAACTCGGAGACGGGCCGGCCGTCCAGCACCACCAGGGGCAGGCCCGCCGCCTGGCGCGCAGCCAGCTGCTGGGCCGTGATGCGCGGCGTGCCGTAGGCGTGCTCGGCCAGTTCGCCAAAGGTCTTGGAGGGCAGGTTCACGCCGGCGAACAGCGTGTAGCCTGCCGCGCTCCAGGCCTGGGTGCCGCCTTCCAGCACAGACACCTGGGTGTAGCCCAGGGCTTCGAGGCGGCGCGCGGCGCGCCCGGCCACGCCCGCGCTGGCATCGCCCTCGCCACCGTCGTAGGTGACGACGCGCACCTGCCTGCGTGGCACCAGGCGGGGCACATCCAACTCCAGCCGGCTGTAGGGCAGGGGCGTGGCGTAGAACAGGTGCGACTCGCCGTACTGGCCGTGCTCGCGCACGTCGAGCAGCGCGATCTCCTGGCCGTCGTGCAGCCAGGATTTGAGGGTGTGGGCGTCAATGGATGCGGTCATTGCATGCGGTCCGGGAAAAAGATCGGCAAGGAATTTCGGGCAAAGCCCTGCCACGCGCGCCCCGTGGGGCGCGCTGCGGCATGGACAGGGAAAAGGCAGGAAGCGGGAGGTAGCGGCCGGAAGGCCGGGGCTCAGCGGCGCGTCTGCACGCCGATGGCCATGGTCTGGCAGGTGCCGGCGGCCAGGTCGTAGCTGGTGCGCTCGTTGAGCGTCTCCAGCGCGCGGCCGTACATGTGCAGGTGGCGGATGACCTGCTCGCCCTGGATCTCCACGGAGTGGATGTCCTCGGGCATGAGGGCGATGCCCTGGCCTGGCGCCACCACCACGAGATCCGTCTCGCGCAGCGTGCCCTTGCCGGGGACGGAGCCGTCGTCGGTGCGCTCGTAGACGCGGTTGTGCTCCGTGCCTTCCACGGCGGCAATGCAGGCCCAGGTCGTGTGGTTGTGCGGCACGATGCGCTTGCCCGGGCGCATGACGTTGAGGTACAGCGCATAGCTCTGGTCGGCGTCCTCGGCGATCAGGTAGCGCGCCTGGTGCTCGCCCTCTTCGGGCGCGGCGTAGTCGGCCTGCTGCCAGAAGTCTCGGCGCGCGGCCAGGCCCAGCAGCTGCTGGAGCACGGCGTCCAGGCTGGCGCGCGTGGCAGCGCCTTCGCCAATGGCCTGCTTCATGTGGTCGATGGCCGCTGTCACGGCGGCGCTGCGCTGTTCGGTGATGGTGGTGGTGGTGGTGGTGGTGTTCAAAGGGGACTCCTTGTCGTCGTTGAAGCCCACTGTAGTGAGGCGTCCGGCCCGCAACAATCCACGCACCCTCAACAAATACTTCAATAAAATTGAAGTATGGAGACGCTTGACCTGGACCTGCTGCGCACCCTGGCCGCCATTGCCAGCCACGACAGCTTTGCCGCCGCCGCCGTGCAGATGGGCCGCACGCAATCGGCCATCACCCAGCAGATGCAGCGGCTGGAGGAGAAGATCGGCCACGCGCTGTTCGAGAAGCAGGGCCGGCAAAAACGCCTCACCGACCACGGCCAGCGCCTGCTGGGCTATGCGCGCCACATGCTGGCCATCCACGACGAGGCGCTGCGCAACCTGCAGCACCGCCAGGTGCAGGGCCTGGTGCGCATTGGCGCACCCCACGACGCGGCCGACAACATGCTGCCGCCCGTGCTGCAGGAGATCGCGCTGAACTTTCCGGGCATGCAGATCGACATCCATGTGGGGCGCAGCCCTTTCCTGATGGAGTCGCTCAAGCAGGGCGAGCTGGACCTGGCCATCTCCAACCGGGAGGATGAAGGCTTCGAGGGCTTTGCCCTGCGCTCCACACCCACGGTCTGGCTGTGCGGCGCGGGCTATGCCCATGACCCGGGCAAGCCCGTGCCCCTGGTCATGGCCGACGGGCCCAGCATCTTCCGCCGCCTGGGCTGCGACGCGCTGGATGCGGCAGGCATCGCCTGGACACCGCGCCACACCTGCACCAGCCTGGTGGGCATACGCGCGGCCCTGCGCGCGGGCCTGGGCGTGACGGCGCGCGGCGTGGAGCAACTGGACCCGGGTCTGCGCGTGCTGGGTGCGGGCGACGGCATGCCGCCGCTGCCGGACCTGGTCTACCGCCTGTACATCCGCAGCCATGTGATCAGCCCCGTCACGCGCCAGATCTTCGAGAACCTGCAGGCACGCATGCGGCTGCCGGCCGGCTGAGGGACAGCGTTGGGGAGGCGGAGGGACGGCAGGCGTGCAGCTTGCCTGCGTTGCTTGTAATGGGACTTATTCTCAAATAACATCCGCGCCACCGCCGCCTCCTCTGCCGGTGTTTTTCGAGCCTTTCCAGGCACTGCGCCATGCCATCTCCCACTCTTGCCCGCACCCATGACTGGTTCCGTGACTACGGGCCGCTGATCTCCCGCATCCTCGCTGCGCTGTTCGGCGGCTATGCCGTGGCCGCCCTGGCCAGCGTGGCCGTTATGGCCCTGCCCGCAGACCGCACGCAGGCGGCGATCTCGGGCACCTTGCTGAGCTTTGCCGTCTACGCGGGCGCGGTGATCTGGGTGTTTGCCGTGCGCAGCGCCACGCGCGCCTGGGCCGGCCTGCTGGTCGCCGCCCTGGTACTGGCGCCTGCCGCGTGGTGGACCTGGGGCAAGGGGCTGGGCGCATGAACACGAACACCACGGACACCATGAACACGGCAGGCAAGCCCGCCAAACCCGTGAAAGCGGCCAAGGCACCCGGCATCCGCCAGACCATGTCCGACCTGCACACCTGGGTCGGCCTGCTGCTGGGCTGGTTCCTCTACGCCATGTTCCTCACGGGCACGGTGAGCTATTTCAGGAACGAGATCACGCAGTGGATGCAGCCCGAGCAGCCGCACCAGAGCCAGGCGAGCGAGCCCGCGCTCGTGGCCCAGCGTGTGGGTGACGCCATGGCGCGCCTGGCGCCGCAAAGCCCGCAATGGCTGATCAACCTGCCCGATGAACGCAGCACGGTGGCCACGGTGTTCTGGAGCCCGCCGCAGACCGAAAAGGGCGCCAGGCGCCGCTTCGAGAACGGCCGCTTCGACCCGGCCACCGGCACGCGCCTCGAAGGCCCGGTGCGCGAGACGCGCGGCGGCGAGTTCTTCTACCGCTTCCACTTCCAGTTCCACTACATGCCCGTGCTCTGGGGCCGCTATCTGGCGGGGCTGTGCGCCATGTTCATGCTGGTGGCCATCGTCAGCGGGGTGATCACGCACAAGAAGATCTTTGCCGACTTCTTCACCTTCCGCTGGGGCAAGGGGCAGCGCTCCTGGCTGGACGCGCACAACGCGCTGTCCGTGCTGGGCCTGCCCTTTCACCTGATGATCACGTACACCGGGCTGGTGACCCTGGCCCTGATGTACATGCCCTGGGCCAATCTGGCCACGACCATGACGCTGGAGCAGCGCGTGGTGGCCGGCCAGCAGCTCAGTGCCTTTGTTCCCGCAGGCAAGCCCTCGGGCCAGGCCGCGCCCCTGGCACCGCTGGCCGACATGGTGCTCCAGGCCGAGCAGCGCTGGGGCGCGGGCCAGGTGGAGCGCCTGAACGTCAACCTGCCCGGCGATGCCAAGGCCAGCGTGGTCGTGGTGCGCGGCGACAACGGCCGCGTCTCCATCAGCCCGCAGTTCATGACGTTCGACGGCGTCAGCGGCCAACTGCTCAAGGCCCAGGACAGCGTGGGCGCCGCCGCCGAGACGCGCGGCGTGCTCTATGCGCTGCACATGGGCCGCTTCGGCGACCTGCCCACGCGCTGGCTGTACTTCATCGTCAGCCTTGCGGGCACGGCCATGGTGGGAACAGGACTGGTGCTGTGGAACGTGAAGCGGCGCAGCAAGCTGCCCGACCCGGAAAGGCCGCATTTCGGCTTCCGGCTCGTGGAACGGCTGAACATCGCCACCATTGCCGGCCTGTCCATCGGCATGGCCGGCATGCTCTGGGCCAACCGCCTGCTGCCGGTGGAGATGGCGCAGCGCGCCGAGTGGGAGGTGCACGCCATGTTCATCGCCTGGGGGGCCACCCTGTTCTGGGCGATGGGCCGGCCCGCCAAGCGGGCCTGGATCGAGTTGCTGTGGGCCGGCGCCGCCGTTCTGGCCCTGCTGCCCGTGGTCAACGCGCTGACCACGGATCGCGGCCTCTTGGCCAGCCTGCGCGCGGGCGACTGGGTGTTTGCCGGCATGGACCTCATGCTGCTGGCCCTGGCCGCACTGCATGCCCATCTGGCCCTGCGCACCCAGCGCCACCAGCCCAAGGCCAAACCGGTGCGCGCCGCCCGGCCCGCGCCCAAGTCAGCCGCCACTGCAGCAGCCGCCACAGCAGCAGCCGCCACGGCAGTGGCCGCCACAGCAGCGGCCGCCGCAGCGGAGACCAGCGCATGAGCATGGCCCATCTGTTCTGTCAGCTGCTGGCCCTGGGCGCCTTCGCCTGCCTGGCCCTGGCCATGGGCCGCCACCAGAGCGACCTGTTCGGCAAGGAACTGCCACCCGCCCGCACACGGCGCCTGCGCGCGGCCGGCTGGGTGCTGCTGGCGCTGTCGCTGTGGGCGGCGCTGCAGGTGGAGCCCTGGTCGCTGGGGCTGGTGGCCTGGTTCGGCCACATCAGCGCAGCCGCCGCCATCGTGCTGCTGTCCATGGTGGCGCGCGAGCGGCTGCGCTGACGCCCCTCCTGGCGCCTTCAGAGAAACATGCCGCCCGAGGCCTCGATGCGCTGACCCTGCACCCAGCCCATGCCGGGCTGCAGCAGGGCGGCCATCACGGGGCCGATGTCGTCGGGCTGGCCCACGCGGCCCAGCGCCGTCTGGCTGGCCAGGGCCGCGCCTACCTGTGCGTCGTCGCGCACACGGCCGCCGCCAAAATCCGTGGCAATCGCCCCCGGCGCCACCGTGTTGACGCGAATGCCGCGCGCCCCCAGCTCGCGCGCCAGGTAGCGCGTCAACACCTCCACGCCGCCCTTCATGGCCGCATAGGCCGCATAACCGGGCTGGGTGAAGCGCGTGAGCCCGCTGGACAGGTGGATGATGCTGCCGCCGTCGCGCAGCAGGGGCAGCAGGTGCTGGCTCAGGAAGAACGGCGCCTTCAGGTGGATGGCGAACAGTTCGTCGAACTGCGCCTCGGTGGTGGTGGCGAATGGCGCGTTGATGCCGATGCCGGCGTTGTGCACCAGCGCATCGAGGCGGTCGGCCTGCCAGGTCTCGGCCAGCGCCTGGCGCACGCGGGCCGCAAAGTCCGCAAAGCCCGCGCTGCGCGCCACGTCCAGCTGCAGGGCGGCGGCCCGCCCGCCCAGCGCCTCGATGGCGGCCACGGCGGCCTGGGCCTGGTCGGCACGCTCGCGGTAGGTCAGCACCACGTCCAGGCCCTGGCGCGCCAGGTGCTCGGCCGTATTGCGGCCCAGGCCGCGGCTGCCGCCCGTGACGAGGACGATGCGGCGGGCGGCAGAGGAAGAAGTGTTCGAAAGAGACGCTGTCATGACGGACCTCGGCAGTGGGTTGCAATGACGGCGACTGTATTGAAGGCTGTTTTCTGGATAAATTGGCTGTTTCTGATTTATTTGTTCGTCCCATGCAAACAATCAAGCTTCTGGAGCAGATGCAGATCTTCAGCCGCGTGGCCGAGATGGCCAGCTTCACGCGTGCGGCCGACAGCATGGGTTTGCCCAAGGCCAGCGTCTCCCAGGCCGTGCAGCAACTGGAGGCGCGGCTGGGTACGCGGCTGCTGCACCGGACCACACGGCGCGTGCAGCTCACCCAGGACGGCCAGGCCTGCTACGAACGCTGCCAGGACCTGCTGGCCGACGTGGACGAGTTCCAGGGCCAGTTCCAGCAGGCCGGCGACGCACCGCTGCAAGGCAAGGTGCGGCTGGACATGACCACCGGCCTGGCGCGCCACGTCGTCATGCCCTTGCTGCCGCAACTGCTGCAAAGCCATCCGGCGCTGGAGCTGGAGCTGAGCTGCACCGAGCGCCGCGTGGACCTGGTGCGCGAAGGCTTCGACTGCGTGCTGCGCCTGGGGCCCGTGGACGAGCCCGGGCTGGTCGCCCGCCCGCTGGGCCGGCTGGCGCTGGTCACCTGCGCCAGCCCCGGCTATGCGCAGGCCCACGGCCTGCCGGCCACGCTGGCCGACCTGGGCGGACACCGGCTGGTGCACTACCAGCGCACGCTGGGCGCGCGGCCGCTGGGCTTCGAGTACGAAGAGGACGGCCAGGCACTCAGGCTGCCCATGGAGGGCGCGCTCACCGTGAACAACGCCGAGGCCTATCTCTCGGCCTGCCAGGCCGGCCTGGGCCTGATCCAGGTCCCGCGCCTGGCCGTGCAGCCGCTGCTGGATGCAGGGGAACTGGTCGAGGTGCTGCCCCGCCATCCGCCCCCGCCCATGCCCTTGCACCTGATCTATGCCCACCGCCGCCAATTGCCACGCCGCGTGCGCGTGCTCATGGACTGGCTGGCACAGGCCATACAGCCCTGGACACTCGACGCTGGCCTGCCCGAAAAGCAATAGGCGATGGCCCGCTGGACTCGGCCAGCGTCATTTTGCTTATCACTAATCCGTATCAAGACAAAGGTTCGCGCCTGCCCCTTTTGACGCCATTTACCGGACAATAGCGACCTTGCCCCGGTCACCGGCCGCCACGAAGCAGCGGCAACGCGCACACCGCGCCTGCCCCCTGTGCTTCCCGCCACCGCGTGCCTGAATGGCACTGACCTCTCATTGCAACGTCCCGGCGGGCACTGTCCGCCCCGAATTCACCGTATTGCCAACATGAGTGCTTTTCTTGAAGAACGCGTGCTGTCCGTCCACCACTGGACCGACCGCCTTTTCTCCTTCACCACCACCCGTGACACTGCGCTGCGCTTTTCCAACGGCCATTTCACGATGATCGGCCTGAAGGTCGACGGCAAGAACCTGCTGCGCGCCTACTCCATTGCCAGCCCCAATTACGAGGAGCACCTGGAGTTCCTGTCCATCAAGGTGCCCGACGGCCCGCTGACCTCGCGCCTGCAGAACATCAAGGTGGGCGACACCATCATCGTCGGCAAGAAGCCCACGGGCACGCTGCTGATCGACTACCTGCTGCCCGGCAAGAACCTGTACCTGATCGGCACCGGCACGGGCCTGGCCCCCTGGCTGGCCGTGGCGCGCGACCCCGAGACCTACGAGCGCTACGAGAAGGTGGTCGTGGTGCACGGCGTGCGCCATGCCAACGAGCTGGCCTACCAGGAGCTGTTCGAGAAGGAACTGCCCGAGCACGAGTTCCTCGGCGAGATCGTCAAGGACAAGCTCATCTACTACCCCACGGTGACGCGCGAGCCCTTCCGCAACCAGGGCCGCATCTCCAACCAGATCACGGCCGGAACCTTCCCGCAGAACATCGGCCTGCCCGAGCTCAACCCCGAGACCGACCGCGTCATGCTGTGCGGCAGCCCCGCCATGCTGAACGAACTCAAGGAGCTGCTGGAGCACCGCGGCTTCAAGGAAGGCAACACCACCACGCCCGGCGACTTCGTGGTCGAGCGCGCCTTCGTCGAGAAGTAAAGCCCACGACACCCCGTGGCGGGGCGGCTGCCGATAATCGGCGCATGCCGCCCTCCTCCCTCCCTTCAGCCCCGCCAGGCGACGAAGACCGCAACTTCATCGTCGCACTGGCGCGCGGGCTGGACGTGCTGTCGTGCTTTCGCTCCGGCGAGAAGCTGCTGGGCAACCAGGACATCGCCAGGCGCTGCGGACTGCCCAAGTCCACGGTCTCGCGCCTGACGCACACGCTGACCACGCTGGGTTACCTCATCCATGTGCCCGAAGAGGGCAAATACCGCCTGGGCACGGCCACACTGGCGCTGGGCAGCGCCATGCTCTCGCGCCTGGACGTGCGCCAGATCGCGCGCCCGCTGATGCGCAAGCTGGCGGCCGCCACCGATGCCGAGGTGGCCCTGGCCACGCGCGACCGGCACAACATGGTCTACATCGAGCACTGCCCCAGCGCGCGCTTCATGCACCGCGACCTGGACATGGGCTCGCGCATTCCCCTGGCCACCACGGCCGTGGGCCGTGCCTGGCTGGCCGCCAGCCCCGCGTCCGAGCGCCAGCGCGCGCTGGACTATCTGCAGTCTCACGCGCCCGAGCAATGGGCCGCCGCACAGGCCCAGCTGCCGCTATGGCCGGAGGCGGGCAACCAGCCCCAGCCCTGGCTGTCGCGCTCGTTCGGCGACTGGCAGCCCGAGGTCAACGCCATTGCCCTGGCCTTCTCGCCGGGGCGCGGCCTGCCGCTGATGGCCGTCAGCCTGGGAGGGCCCTCGCGCTTCGTCACGGCCGACGCACTGCGCCAGGACGGCGTGCCCGCGCTGCAGCGCATGGTGCGGCGGCTGCAGCAGGACATCGACAGGGCCTGAACGCCTGTCCCGCAGGTGCCCGCGCGGTACCGCTCAGCACGGCGCAGCACGGCAAAGTAGCCAAGACGACAGCGTGCACGATGCCGGCGCCCTAGCATGCAGGTGTTGCTCAACCACCAGAAACCCAAGCCAGGAGACATACAGCATGAGCGTGAAAGCATTGTTCGACCTCACGGGCAGGACCGCCCTGATCACCGGAGGCTCGCGCGGCCTGGGCCTGCAGATGGCCGAGGCGCTGGGCGAGATGGGCGCCCGGCTCGCCATCACGGCGCGCAAGTCCGACGAGCTGGCCGAGGCCAAGGCCCACCTGCAGGGCCTTGGCTACCAGGTCGAGACCTTCACCAACGACCTGCAGAAGTTCGACACCATCCCCGCCCTGGTCGAGGACGTGCTGGCGCGCTGCGGCGACATCGACATCCTCGTCAACAACGCGGGCGCCACCTGGGGCGCCAAGGCCGAGGAATACCCGGACGAGGCCTGGAACAAGGTCATGAACCTCAACGTCTCCGCGCCCTTCTTCCTCACCCGCGAAGTGGCCAGGCGCGTGATGATCCCCAAGGGCCGGGGCAACGTGATCATCACGGCCTCGGTCGCGGCCTTCAAGGGCACGCCGCCCGGCATGAACACCGTGGCCTACAACACCTCCAAGGCGGCCGCCGTGCACCTGGCGCGCACCCTGGCCTCGGAATGGGGCCACTACGGCATCCGCGTCAACTCCATCTGCCCGGGCTTTTTCCCCAGCAAGCTGGCCAACGGCCTCATCGACAAGCTCGGCGACCAGCTCATCGCCCGCGCCCCACTGCGACGCATCGGCGGCGAGGAGGACCTCAAGGGCGCCGTGGTCTACCTGGCGTCCGATGCATCGCGGCACATGACGGGGCAGGCGTTGGTGCTGGATGGTGGAGCGAGCTTGTTGTAAACAACGCAGCCCTGCAATGAGAAAGGCCCCTGTACCGCGGTGCAGGGGCCTTTCTTACGTGAGCCGCTGCGCAGCGACTCAGCATGTCTTCTTCAAGCCTGCAGAGCAAAGGGCTCGATGGACTCCAGGTCGTCGCCTATGGCCTCGCGCGCGATATCGGCGTCGTACTGGCTTTGCAGATTCATCCAGAACTCCACGGACGTGCCAAAGAAGCGCGCAAGGCGCAGCGCCGTATCCGCGGTGATGGAGCGGCCGTTCTTGACGATGGCCGCGATGCGTGTCTGCGGGACATGGATGGCCTGGGCCAGGCGGTATTGCGTCAGGCCCATGGGCTCCAGGAATTCAGTGGCCAGGATTTCGCCTGGCGTGGGGAGGTTCAAAGGTTTGTTCATGGTCAGCACTCCTGCGCCAGATCCAGGATCAACGCTTTCGCTTCAGTGGTAATCGACGATCTCCAGCTCACTCGGGCCTTCATGGGTCCACACAAAGCACACGCGCCACTGGTCATTGATGCGGATGCTGTGCTGCCCCTTGCGATCTCCGTGCAGCGCCTCCAGCCGGTTTCCGGGCGGGACCCTCAAGTCCTGAAGCACATGAGCGGCATGCAGCATCCGAAGCTTGCGCAGCGCAACCACTTCAATGCTGCTCCACCGATGCACCCGCCTCTGCTGGAACAGTTGCTCGGTGTCGGGGCACTTGAATGACTGGATCGTCATGGAAGCAAATAATAACGTGCCGCGTCAGTAACGTCAAACGCAAGTACCGGACAACTGAGTCCACAAGAAAGCGCCTGGGCCAGATCAAGCTGGCACCAGGCGCTTTCGGTCGAAAAGCTGAGCGGCGCTCTACTTGTTCGCCACCGTCATCACCGCCTCGATCTTGCCGTCGCGCACAGCGGCGCCGCGCTCCGTGGTCAACGTGCCGCCGCGATCATCCACGCCCTTGACGCCGCCGGGGTTCACGTCGGGGCGCAGGGATTTGTAGGCCTCGTCGAGCTTGGCGTGGATGGCCTTGGTGTCCGAGGCCGAGCCGGCCAGTTGCATGGCCTTGACGGTGGCGTGCACGGCCGTGTAGTTCCACTGCGCCTCCGAGCCCGGGATGCGGCCCGGGTAGACCTTGCCGAAGCGTTCGACGAAGGCCTTGTTCTCGGGCTTGGTGTCCTCGGAGACGGGCATGACGCCGATGGCGCCTTCCAGCGGCGCATAGCCGCCGACCACGCGGGCCATTTCGTCGAGCTTGGCCTGGTCCATGACCACGAAGCCGCCCTTGAAACCCAGCTCGCGCGCCTGCTTGACGACCAGGGCCGTGGGCTCGGAGGCTCCGCCCACGAAGAGCACATCGGGCTTTTCGGCCAGGGCCTTGCTCACGCCGCTGTAGAAATCGGTGGCGCGGTTGTAGCTCATGGCGTTCTCGGCCACCACAGTGCCGCCCAGCTTTTCCCAGCCGGGCTTGAAGGCAGCGACCCAGGCCTTGGCGTAGTCGTGGTCGGCGCCCACCAGGGCCACCTTATTGCCGAAGCGGCCCATCACGTACTTGGAGAACGGGTCGATGTACGAGGTGAACTCGGGCGGGATGCGCAGGGTCAGCTTGTTGCCCCGGTTGGTGATCTGCGGCACCGAGCTGTAGGCCAGCACGATGAAGTTGCTGCGCTCGTTGGTGGTCTGCAGCGCGAAGATGCCGCCCGAATGCGGCACCAGGATGGCCGCCGTCTTGTGCTGCTGCACCAGGCGCTGGGCGTTGATCGCGGTCTCGGACGGGTTGTACTTGTCGTCCAGCGGAACGATCTCGATCTTGACCTTCTTGCCACCGATCTCGGGCGCTGCGGCATTGATCTCGGAGACGGCCATCTGCATGCCGTCGAGCACGTTCTTGCCGTACTGGGCAGCGCCGCCCGACAGCGGGCCGGAGTAGCCGATCTTGACCACCTCCTGCGCCAGCGCGGGGCCGGCGGCGGCCACGGCGGCGCAGGCCAGGGCCAGCGTGCCCACCCTGCGGCGGGTCAATGGTGCGAATGCTGTCATGTCTGTCTCCTTGGATCGTTGGTGGTGGTGGCTTGGGTAGAGGCAAGAGGCGGCGTCATGCACCGATGTAGGCTTTTCGGATGGAGTCGTCAGCCAGCAGCTCGGCCGGCCTGCCCTCGCGCACGATGCGGCCGCTTTCCATCACATAGGCGCGGTGCGCGATCTTCAGCGCCGCATAGGCGTTCTGCTCGGCCAGCAGCACGGTGGTGCCGGCCGCGTTGATGCGCTGTATGGCCTCGAACATCTGCTTGATGACCAGGGGCGCCAGGCCCAGCGAGGGCTCGTCCAGCAGCAGGGCCTGGGGCCGGCCCATCATGGCGCGGCCGATGGCCACCATCTGCTGCTGGCCGCCCGACAGCGAGCCGGCCGGGTCGTGCTGCTTCTCGCGCAGGATGGGAAACAGCTCCATCACCTCCTGCAGCGTCTTCTGGCTGGGACCGGGGTCGCGGCGGTGCACATAGGCGCCCAGCTGCAGGTTGCGCAGCACCGACATCTGGGGAAACAGCTTGCGCCCTTCGGGGCACTGCACCACGCCGGACTGCACGATGGCCGAAGGCTTGCGCCCGGCCAGCTCCTGCCCGTTCCAGACGATGGAGCCGCCCGCGGCCTTGTGGATGCCGCTGGCCGTGAGGAACAGCGAACTCTTGCCCGCGCCGTTGGCGCCCAGCAGCACCACCAGCTCGCCCCGGTCGGCATGCAGGCTCACGCCGTCCAGCGCCAGGAAGCTGCCGTAGCGCAGCGACACGTTCTCAAACTTCAGCATGCTCGCTCCCCAGGTAGGCATCGATGACGGCGGGGTTGCGGCGTATCTCCTCGGGCGTGCCCTCGGCGATCTTCTCGCCGTAGCTGAGCACCAGGATCTTGTCGGCCAGGCTCATGATCATGCCCATCTTGTGCTCGATCAGCGCCACCGTGATGCCGTGGCGCACCAGCTTGCGGATCAGCTCGGCCAGGCCCTCGGTCTCCTCGGGGTTGACGCCGCCGGCGGGCTCGTCGAGCAGCATCAGCTTGGGGTCGGTGGCCAGGGCCAGCGCGAAGGCCACGCGCTTGCGCTCCTCCTGCGTGATGTCGCCCGCGATGCGGCCGGCCACATGCGACAGGCCCACGAAGTCCAGCGCGTCGCGTGCCTTTTCGCGGCACACGCGCTCTTCCTCGCGCAGGCGGCTGGAGCCGCGCAGCACGTCCCACAGGCCTGAGCGCGTGCGCAGCCGGTGGCCCACGATGAGGTTGTCCAGCACCGTGGCGCGGTCGAACAGCGCCGTGGTCTGGAAGGTGCGCGCCACGCCCAGTTTCGCCACCTGGTCGGTGCGCAGCGAGGTCACGTCCTGGCCATTGAAGGTGATGGTGCCCGAGGTGGGCTTGTGCACGCAGCTGATCAGGTTGAAGAACGTGGTCTTGCCCGCGCCGTTGGGGCCGATGATGGCGTTGATGCGGCCTTCCTCGATCACGGTGCTGACATCGCTCACGGCGGCCAGTCCGCCGAACCGCTTGGTCAGGTGGTCAATCTTGAGCATGCGGCTTGCCCTCCTTGGCATTGCGGCGCGCGCGCCAGGCGGTGACGCTGCCCACCACGCCGTAGGGCATGAAGATCACCAGCATCACGAGAATGGGGCCGAAGACGATGAAGCGGTACTCCTGCAGGAACTGCAGGTACTGCGTGATCCAGGGCATGCCGATGGCGCCCAGCAGCGGCCCCAGCACCGTGCCCATGCCGCCGACCATGGCGAAGATCATCATGTCGAAGGTGTGGTGCACGCCCGCCATGTCCGGCCCGATGAAGCGCACGAAGCCCGCATACAGGCCGCCCGCCACGCCCGCGTAGACCACGCTCAGCATGAAGGCCAGCACCTTGTTGCGCATGAGGTTGATGCCCAGGGCCTCGGCCAGCTCGTCGCTGTTGCGGATGGCCACGAAGGTGCGGCCCAGCAGCGACCGGACGATGCGCCGCATCACCCAGACCGAGGCCACGAGGAAGGCCAGCACCAGGTAGTACAGCGCCAGCGGCGACTCGAAGCTCAGCGCGCCCAGGGCCTCGGGCGCGGGGATGCCCATGATGCCCACCGTGCCGTGGGTCAGGCCCTCCCACTTCTCGATGACGAGGAACATGATGTAGCCCACGCACAGCGTGAAGATGGAGAAGTAGTGGCCCTTGAGCCGCAGCGAGACGATGCCGATCAGGTAGCCCAGCACCGCGCACACCACGCCCGACATCACCAGCCCGCCCCAGAACGGCCAGCCATGGTCCACCGTAAGGATGCCCACGGTATAGGCGCCCGCGGCCATGAAGCCCGCATGCGCCAGATTGAGCTGGCCCGTGTAGCCCGTGATCAGGTTCAGGCCCAGCGTGGCGATGGCGAAGATGTAGGCCGTGCTCATCACCGTGAGGTGGTAGTCGTTGCCCGCCAGCCAGGGGAAGGCGATGCCGGCGGCCAGCAGCAGGCCCCAGGCAACGCGGGAGTCGATGAATCCGTTCATTCAATGACTCCTCTTGGCGAACAGGCCCTGCGGGCGCAGCGACAGGATCACCACCAGCAGCACGAAGGCGATGATGTCCTTGTAGTCGGTGGAGATGTAGTAGGCGCCGAAGCTCTCGGCGAAGCCGATGATCAGCCCGCCCAGCACGGCGCCCGGGATGCTGCCCATGCCGCCCAGGATGATGATCACGAAGGCCTTGGTGATGACCAGGTGACCCATGGCCGGATAGACCAGGTTGATGGGCGCATACAGCGTGGCCGCCACGGCCGCGAGCACGCCTGAGATGGCAAAGGTCAGCATGGATACGCGGTTGGCGTCGATGCCCACCATCGATGCGCCCTCGCGGTTCTGGGCCATGGCGATGATGGTCGAGCCCGTGGTGGTGCGCGTCAGGAACAGGTGCAGCGCCACCATCAGCGCAAAGGCCGCGACTATGATCAGCAGGCGCTGCGCAGGCGCTGTGATTCCGCCCATCTCCACGATGGAGGTATAGGGCGTGGGCATGCGCTGGAAGTCCGCGCCCCACAGCGCCTGGGCTCCGGCCTCCAGGAACAGCAGCAGCCCGATGGAGGCGATCTTGGGATGCAGGGGCGAGGCCTTGCGCAGCGGATGGAAGATCAGCCGCTCGCTGACGATGCCCAGCACCGCCACCGCCACCGCCGCCACCAGCATGGCCGCCCAGTAGCCCCAGCTCCAGGCCACCATGGCCTGGAAGGCCACGAAGGCGCCGATCATGTAGAAGCCCCCGTGCGCGAAGTTGGGCACGTGCAGGATGCCGTAGACCAGGGTCAGGCCCAGGGCCACGAGGCCATAGATGCCGCCCAGGGTCAGTCCGTTGAGCACTTGCTGCAGGAAGACGTCCATCACCGCCTCCCGCCTGCCGCCGCCGGTGGCCGCCACCGGACCAGGGTCTGTTCTCGCATTGCCTTGCCTCCTTGTTTGCTGTGAACCAGCTTAGGAGGCGGTGCCGTGCACCATCAACCCGAAGATTCCGCACAGCGGAATTCACCTGGGAAACCCCGAGGCGCAAACCGCTGCGGCAGTAACCTAGATGACAGGCGCAGGCCGGCAGGAGCGGGGAACGCTAGATGGACAGCGCCGGCAGGTTCTCGGGCAGGCCCTGCATGGAGCGCTGCGTGTGCTCGGCCACGAAGTCGAGGAAGCTGCGCACGCGCGCCGGCATGAACTTGCGCGTGGGCAGGGTGGCGTAGAGCGTGAATCGGCCCGTGGTCCATTCGGGCAGCACATGGCGCAGCCGGCCCGAGCGCAGGTGGCGCGCGATCAGGTCCAGCGGCTGGGTGCTGATGCCCGCGCCGTCCAGCGTGGCGCGCAGCAGCGTGCCCGTGTGGTTGGCCACCAGCACGGGGCGCACGGCCACCTCGACCTCGCCCGCGTTGCCGTCGAGCCGGCGCATGCGCAGCATGTCGGAGCGGCCCTGGATGCGCCGGCGCAGCAGGCACTGGTGGCCGGCCAGGTCCTCGGGCACGACAGGCACGCCATGGGCGTCCAGGTACTCGGGCGCGGCGCAGGCCAGGCCGCAGGTGGTAACGATGGGCCGGGCCACCACGTTGCCGTCGTAGCCCTCCTCGGCATTGACGAAGGTGATGTCGTATTCGCCCACGGCCGCCTCGCTGGCCGACTCCACGAAGACCTCGATGCAGATGCGCGGATGCAGGCGGTGGAAGTCCGCCACCAGCGGCGCCAGCACATGCTCGGCGAACACGGGCGGCGTGAGCACGCGCACGGCGCCAGACAGCTCCAGCGTGTGCGCCTGGGCCAGGCTGAAGGCATCCTCCACATCGGCCAGGATGCCGCGCACGCGCTCCAGGTAGGCCTCGCCAGCCTCGGTCAGCGAGACGCTTCGCGTGGTGCGCTGCAGCAGCCGCGTGCCCAGGTGCTGCTCCAGGTCGGCCACCAGGCGCGTGACCGTGGGCACGGACATGTCCAGGCGCCGCGCCGCCGCCGAAAACCCGGCCTCGTCGGCCACGGTCTGGAATACCCGCATGGTCTGCAATCGGTCCATCTTGTCCTTGGCCCCCGGCCTTGGTGCCAGGGGACTTTGCTGCATTGTTCCATTGCCCAAACGCCTGCGCCGCGGCTTTGCGGGCCGCGGCGCAGGCGTTCATCTTCGTCGAAATGCGGGAACTCAGCCCTTGCCGCCCGGAGTGTCCCCGGCGCTGGCCGCCTCGGCGGGCGGCGCCCAGCGGATGGGGTGGGTGAAGCGCACGCCGGCATCGCTGAAGGCCTTGGCCGTGGCGGCCGACAGCAGCAGGATGGCCGAGGAAAAGTAGATCCACATCAGCAGCACCACCAGCGAGCCCGCCGCGCCATAGGCCGAGACCACGGCCGCCGTGGCCAGGTACCAGGCCAGGGCCTGCTTGCCCAGCGTGAACAGCAGGGCTCCGATGATGGCACCGAAGATCAGATAGCGCAGCCGGGGCTTGGGGCCGCCGCCTATGCGCATCAGCCCCACGAAGAGCAGCACGGTGATGCCGAAGGACACGCACTCGTTGATCAGGCTGACCAGCGGCCCCAGCGGCTGCATCTGCAGCTTGGTGCCGGCCCAGTTGGTGATCAGCTGGATGGCCGTGGACAGGGCCATGGACACCAGCAGCAAGAAGCCCAGCGCCAGCACATAGGTCAGGCCGCGCAGCCGCAGCGCGGCCATGCGCCACCACACGGCCTTGGGCGGCGGCGGCTCGCCGTTGGAGGTCCAGAGCCTTTCCAGCGCGGACTGCAGCTCCACGAAGACACCGGTGGCGCCCGACATCAGCAGGATGAAGCCGAACAGCGAAGCCAGCCGCCCCTCGTCGGGCCGCTGGGCGCTTTCCAGCGCGCCGCGCACCACCTGGGCGCCGCGCTCGCCGATCACGTCCTGCACCTGGTCGATGAGCTGGTGCTCCACATAGCTGCGGTCCACCCACCAGCCCAGCACGCCGACCAGCAGCAGCAGCAGCGGCGCCAGGCTCAGGATGCCGTAGAAGGACATGGCGGCGCTCATGCGCAGGCCATCGGCGTCCAGCCACAGCTGCACGGCGTTCCACATGGCGCGCAGCGGGTTCAGTTCCAGCAGCCGGTCCAGGCGTGCGGACCAGGACGAGGCGGGGGGAGTTTCCGGGGTATCTGAGGGCATGGCCCCCATTGTGCGCAGCGGCGCACCGGCGCCCTGTCAGCCTGTGCCGACAGGGGCCTGTACGCGCGGCTCAGGTCACGGGCGCTGGATTGAACAGCACCAGGGCGTTGTGCAGCTTCCACTGCTCGGCCCAGGTCTTCCTGCGGCCGCTGGCCACGTCCAGCATCAGGCGGAACATCTCCCAGCCCACGTCCTCGATGCTGGCCTGGCCCTCGGCGATGCGGCCCGCGTTCACATCCATCAGGTCATGCCAGCGCCGCGCCAGGTCGCTGCGCGTGGCCACCTTGATCACGGGCACCTGGGCCAGGCCGTAGGGCGTGCCCCGGCCCGTGGTGAACACATGCAGGTTCATGCCGGCGGCCAGCTGCAGCGTGCCGCAGATGAAGTCGCTGGCCGGCGTGGCTGCATAGACCAGGCCGCTTTGGATGCCCCGGTCGGCCAGACGCTGGCCCGGCGACAGCACGCCGGTGATGGGAGCCGTGCCGCTCTTGATGATGGAGCCCATGGCCTTCTCGACGATGTTGGACAGGCCGCCCTTCTTGTTGCCCGGTGTGGTGTTGGCGCTGCGGTCCACGCGGCCCTTGTCCAGGTAGGCGTCGTACCAGGCCATCTCCTCGATCATGGCCTGGGCCACCTCGGGGCTGGAGGCGCGCGATGTGAGCTGGTCGATGCCGTCGCGCACCTCGGTCACCTCGCTGAACATCACGGTGGCGCCTGCGCGCACCAGCAAATCGGTGCAAAAGCCCACGGCCGGATTGGCCGTGACGCCGCTGAACGCATCGCTGCCGCCGCACTGCACGCCCACCACCAGGGCGCTGGCCGGCACGGTCTCGCGCCGGCGCGCGTTCAGCCGCTCCAGATGCACCCTGGCGCGGCCCATGATGGAGTCCACCATGGACATGAAGCCCACATGCGCCTCGTCCTGCAGGCAGACCACGTCCAGCGCGGGCTCGCGCTCATCGACGATGGGGAAGGACCCCGGCGGCAGCAGCCGCTCGGGCTGCAGCTTCTCGCAGCCCAGGCTCACCACCATCACCTCGCCGCCAAAATTCGGGTTGTGGCTGATGTTGCGCAGCGTGCGCTGCGGAATCTCGGCGCCCACGGCATCGATGGCCACGCCGCAGCCATAGCTGTGCTCCAGGCCCACCACATCGTCCACATTCGGATAGCGCGGCAGCAGCTCGGCCTTGATGCGGCCCACCGCGAAATCCAGCACCCCGGCCACGCACTGCACCGTGGTGGTGATGGCCAGGATATTGCGCGTGCCCACCGTGCCATCGGCATTGCGGTAGCCCTCGAAGGTGTAGCCCGTCAGCGGCGGCAGCTCGGGCGGCTGCACCGTGGCGATCGGCAACCCCTCAAGAGACAGCGCCCCCGGCATGCGCAGCAGCCGCTCATGCACCCAGCTGCCCGCAGCAATGGCCTGCAGCGCATAGCCGATCACCACGTTGTAGCGGCGCACCTCGCCGCCCTCGGCAATGTCCACCAGCGCCACCTTGTGCGCCTGCGGCACCTTGTCGACCAGCACCAGCCCCCCGGGCATCACCGTGCCCGCAGGCAACCCCCCGTCATTGGCCACGATGGCCACGTTGTCGGCCGGATGCATGCGGATGGAAAGAGGAAGTGGGGTACTCATGGCAATGTCTCAATTTTCTAGGGGCCTGTCGCAATCGGAGTGCAGCCCTCGCAACCGTCACGTCCCAACTCAGGAACGCCGAGCAAGAGCCGCCTCGCGGCGGGGGCGCCCAGCCGAAGGCGTTGTCCCCCTCCGCGAAGCGAGAAGGGGGAAGGCGCGAAGCGCCTCAGGGGGTCACTCTGCTTTAATTCCAGCAGCCTTGATCACCTTCCCCCACTTGACCACCTCGGCCTTCTGGAACTCGCCCAGCTCGGCCGGCGTCATCTGCGAAGGCAGCATGCCGAAGTTCTTCAGGCGCGCCTGCACCTCGGGCGTGGCCACGATCTTCATGATCTCCGCATGCAGCCGCTCCACGATGGGGCCCGGCGTGCCTGCGGGCGCGAACACGGCCTGCCAGGAGCCCATGTCGAAGCCCTTCTCGCCGGCCTCGGCGATGGTGGGCACATCGGGCAGGGATTCCAGGCGCTTGGAGCTGGTCACGGCGATGGGACGCAGCTTGCCGGCCTGCACATGGGGGCCGACGACCAGGGCGGTGTCGAACATCATGTCCACCTGGACGCCGATCACGTCCTGCACGGCCGGGCCGCTGCCCTTGTAGGGCACGTGGGTGAACTTCACGCCCGTCTGGTAGCCCAGCAGCTCCAGCGCCATGTGGTTGGAGGTGCCGCTGCCCGGCGAGGCCGAGGTCAGGCCGCCCGCCGCTGCCTTGGCCTTGCTGGCGGCCAGCACGTCGGCCAGCGTCCTGTAGGGGCTGGAGGCCGGCACCACCAGCACCAGCGGGCCCGAGCCCAGCATGGCCACCGGCGTGAAGGACTTGACCGGGTCGTAGTCCAGCTTGGCGTACAGGCTCACATTGATGGCGTGCGAGCTGATGGTGCCGCCCAGGATGGTGTAGCCATCGGCCGGGGCGCGCGCCGCAATGGCCGAGCCCACGCTGCCGCCCGCGCCGCCCTTGTTCTCGATCACCACGGGCGTGCCCAGGGCCTTGCTCAGCGGCTGGGCGATCACGCGCGCCAGCGTATCGGTATTGCCGCCAGGCGGGAACGGCACCAGGTAGGTGATGGGCTTGCCCGTGGGCCAGTTGCCCTGCGCTGCGGCCGGCATGGCGGCCAGGGCCGTGCCCAGCAGCAGGGCGCTGGCGAGGGAATGTTGGATGAGTGTGCGGCGTTGCATGGTGCTTGTCTCCGGGAAGGGCTTGTCGTTGGAATGGTGTGAAAGCGGGTTCAGAAGCGCGGCTGGTGGCCGGTGAACGCGGGGTCGTACTTGCGCATCTGCCCCAGGTCGTCGCGGTTGCGGATGCCGCAGTGCAGGTAGTTGTCGTGCAGGCGGGCCAGGGCCTCGCGGTCCAGCCGCACACCCAGGCCGGGCGCCGTGGGCACGCGCAGGCTGCCCTGCTCGAACTGCAGCCGGCCGCCCTCGACCACTTCCTCGTCCTGCCAGGGGTAGTGCGTATCGCAGGCATAGGTCAGCAGGGGCACGCTGGCGCACAGGTGCGTCATGGCCACCAGGCTGATGCCCAGGTGGGAATTGCTGTGCATGGACAGGCCCAGGTCGAAGGTGCGGCACAGCGTGGACAGGCGCTGCGTGGCGCGCAGCCCGCCCCAGTAGTGGTGGTCGCTGAGCACGATCTTCACGGGGCAGCCCATGTCGGCATTGCGGCGGAACTCGGCAAAGTCCGTGACCACCATGTTGGTGGCCAGCGGCACATCGCACTCGCGTGCCACGGCCGCCATGCCGTCCAGGCCGGGCGCCGGGTCCTCGTAGTACTCGAGCACGCCCTGCAGCTGCTGCACGATCTTCAGGCTGGTCTCCACCGTCCAGTTGCCATTGGGATCGATGCGCAGCGGCGTGCCCGGAAAGGCATCGGCCAGCGCCAGGATGCCGGCCGCTTCCTGCTCGGGCGGCAGCGCGCCGGCCTTGAGCTTGATGCTCTGGAAGCCGTACTGCGCAATCATGCGCCGCGCCTGCTCCACCAGCTGCTGCGGCGCCAGGGCCTCGCCCCAGGCGTCGGGCGAAGAATCTGGTCCATAGGGCCTGTCGATGTGCTCGGCGTACTTGTAGAACAGGTAGGCCGAGAACGGCACGCTGTCGCGCGCCGCCCCGCCCAGCAGGTCCACGATGGGCGCCCCGGCCATCTGGCCCTGCAGATCCAGCATGGCGACCTCGAAGGCGCTGACCACCTTGGCCACGGTCTTGGACACATGTGTGCCCGGCGCCAGCGACACCTGCTGGCCCAGGAACTCCGACGCCGTCAGCGCAGGCGGCGCCACCAGGGCCGCGACGCGGGCCTCCATCTCGTTGAGCGCCCAGGGCGACAGCCCCACCAGCGCGGGCGCGGCCTTGGCCAGCGCATCGAGCATGGGCTGGTCGCCGTAGCTTTCGTTGATGCCGACCAGGCCCGAGGCCGTCTCGATCTCGATGATGGAGCGCAGCGCCCAGGGCTCGTGGATGCCGGCCGCATTGAGCAGCGGCGGATCACGGAAGGCAATGGGCGTGATGCGGACGTGGCGGATCGCGTGGGTCGCTTGGGAGGTGCTCATCTGGACTGCGGACGGGGTCGGAAAATCGGAAAAATCTGCGAAAGCGTTGACGTCTTGTGATACGTTGTCGTACAACTTGGAGCGATTATGATCAGCACCATGGAAAGTTCGGCAAAGGGATTTCCCGCATCACCCCCAACGATCGAGCTTCCCCTGCGAGGAAAGTCCGGTCGCAGCGGCCGCAATCTGGCCGCCCTGCTGTTCGACGAGTTCGCGAGCAAGATCCGCAACGGCCTGCTGGCCGAAGGCGAGAAGCTGCCCACGGAATCGTCGCTGGTGCAGACCTACGAAGTCAGCCGCACCGTGGTGCGCGAGGCGCTGTCGCGCCTGCAGGCCTCGGGCCTGGTGGAGACGCGCCATGGCATAGGCACCTTCGTGCGCGCCGCCCAGCCCGCGTCCACGCTGATGCTCAATGCCGACGAGCTGACGGCCGCCGTGGACGTGATGGCCGTGCTGGAGCTGCGCATCAGCCTGGAGACCGAAAGCGCCGGCCTGGCCGCGCTGCGCCGCAGCCCCGAGCAGCTGCAGGGCATACGCACGGCGCTGCAGGCCTTCGAGATCGCCTTTGCGCGCGGCGAGGACACGGTGGCCCATGACCTGGCCTTCCACACCCAGATCGCCGAGGCCACGGGCAACCGCTACTTCGGCGACATCCTGCGCCACTTCGGCGCCCAGCTGATTCCGCGCACGCGCATCGCCTCCATCCACCAGCCCCAGCGCGACCCCGACTACCTGCGCCGCGTCAACCGCGAGCATGAGGAAATCCTCGCCGCCATCGAGCGCCAGGACGCCGACTCGGCCCGCGCGGCCATGCGCATCCACCTGACCAACAGCCGCGAACGCCTGCGCCTGGCGCAAAAGACCAGCGCCTCCTGACGCCTTCTGTGCATCCTGGACCGCCCCGCGCCCTGCGGGGCAGATGGCGCCGGCACAGGAATTCAGACAACCAAGGGAAAACCCTTTATCACGGCATGCATGTCTCGGTTGAAAATTCGCTCCAGTTGTACGACAACTGACAACACAAAACCCGGAGACAAGAGCATGACCCTGAGCCGAAAGCAATTCCTGCGCGCCGCTGGCGCCACCGCCCTCGTGGCCACCGGCGCCGGTGCGCTGGCCCAGAGCAACTGGCCCACGCGGCCGCTGCGCCTGGTGGTGCCCTACCCGCCGGGCGGCAGCTCGGACATCATTGCGCGCGCCATCGGCCCGCTGCTGTCGGCGGAACTCAAGCAGCCCGTGGTCATCGAGAACAAGCCTGGCGCCAACGGCAACCTGGGCGCCGACATGGTGGCCAAGGCCCAGCCCGACGGCCACACGCTGATGCTGTGCGACCTGGGTGCGCTGGCCATCTCGCCCTCGCTCTACACCAAGCTGTCCTTCGACCTGTCCCGGGACCTGCGCGGCACCGCCATGCTGGCCTACTCGCCCCACCTGCTGGTGGTCCACCCCTCGGTGCCGGCCAACAACCTGCAGGAGCTGGTGGCCCTGTCCAAGAAGGAAGACCTGAGCTTTGCCGTCACCGCCACGGGCAGCGCCCCGCACCTGGCCGGCGTGGAACTGGCGCGCGCCACGGGCGCCCGCTGGGAATACGTGCCCTACAAGGGCGGCGTGCAGTCCATACAGGACACGGTGGCCGGCCAGACCCAGGTGCTGATGAACGGCATGCTGGCCACCTATCCCCATGTGCAAAGCGGCAAGCTCAAGCTGCTGGGCCTGTCCAAGGGCACGCGCATGCCGCTGGCCGCCAACGTGCCCACCATCGCCGAGCAGGGCGTACCCGGCTTCGAGACCGGCACCTGGCAAGGCGTGGTCGTTCCGGCCAAGACGCCCGAGGCCGTGGTCCAGCGCCTGCATGAGGCCCTGATCACCGCCATCCGCTCGCCCGAGGTGCGCGCCCGCCTCACGGGCCAGGGCGCCGAGGTCGTGACCATGAACCCCGCCGAGACCGCGCGCTTCCTGGCCACCGAACGCCAGCGCTGGCAAAAAGTGGTTCAGACAGCCGGTTTGAAGCTCGACTGATTCCACCCCTTTTTCTTTCTTCCCCCCCCTTGTTCCCGAGAGCACCATGACCCCCCAAGACCTCAAAGACGTGATGAGTTCCGGCCTGCTGTCCTTCCCCGTGACGGACTTCGACAGCAACGGCAACTTCAATGCCAAGGGCTATGCGGCCCGCCTCGAATGGCTGGCCCCCTACGGCGCCAGCGCGCTGTTCGCGGCCGGCGGCACGGGCGAGTACTTCTCGCTGTACGGCGAGGAATACGGCCAGATTATCAAGACCGCCGTGGACACCTGCCGCGGCAAGGTGCCCATCATCGCGGGCGCCGGCGGCCCCACGCGCACGGCCATCGCACACGCCCAGGAGGCCGAGCGCCTGGGCGCCCACGGCGTCCTGCTGCTGCCCCACTACCTGACCGAAGCCGGCCAGGAAGGCCTGATCGCCCATGTGGAGCAGGTCTGCAAGAGCGTGAAGTTCGGCGTCATCGTCTACAACCGCGACCGCACCCGCTTCACGCCCGAATCGCTGGCCATCCTGGCCGAGCGCTGCCCCAACCTGGTGGGCTTCAAGGACGGCATGGGCAACATCGAGACCATGTCCTCCATCTTCATGACGATGGGCGACCGCTTCGCCTACCTGGGCGGCCTGCCCACGGCCGAGGTCTATGCGGCCGCCTACAAGGCCCTGGGCACGCCGGTGTACTCCTCGGCCGTCTTCAACTTCATCCCCAGGACGGCGATGGCGTTCTACGAAGCCGTGCGCACCGACGACATGGCCACGCAGCACAAGCTGCTCAAGGAATTCTTCATGCCCTACCTGAAGATCCGCAACCGCGTCGAAGGCTACGGCGTGAGCATCATCAAGGCCGGCGCCAAGCTGGTGGGCCACGACGCCGGCCCCGTGCGCGCCCCGCTGACGGACCTCAAGCCCTCCGAGCTGGAAGAGCTCAAGGCCCTGATCGACAAGCTCGGCCCCCAATAAGCCACAAGACCGGGCGCAGGGGCCAGTCCGGCCCTTGCGCCCCCCAGGAGACAAGAACATGAAAAAGATTCTGATCGCGCTGGGTGCCGCACTGGCCCTCACGGCGCAGGCGGCCGGCAGCTTTCCGGACAAGGCCGTCAACATCATCGTGCCCTTCCCGGCTGGCGGCTCCACCGACACCGTGGCCCGCGCCATGGCCCTGAGCATGGGCGAGCAGCTGGGCAAGCCCTTCGTGGTGGAAAACCGCCCCGGCGCCACGGGCACCATCGGCGCGGGCGCCGTCAAGCGCGCACCGGCCGATGGCTACACGCTGCTGGTGGCCTCGCTGGGCCCCTTCGTGGTCACGCCGCACCTGGTCAAGAACGTGCCCTATGACGCAGGCAAGGACTTCGACTACATCACCATCCCCGTGCAGGCGCCCAACGTGCTCGTGGCCAGCCCCGCGCAGAAGGCCCGCACCGTGGCCGAGGTCATCGCCGCGCTCAAGGCCAACCCCGGCAAGATCAGTTTCGCGAGCTCGGGCAACGGCTCCTCGGACCATCTGTCGGCCGAGCTGTTCTGGCAGCAAAGCGGCACCGAAGGCATGCACGTTCCCTACAAGGGCGGCGCCCCGGCCATCACCGACCTGATCGGCGGCCAGGTGGACTTCTCGTTCCAGAACGTCAACGCCGTGCTGCCCCATCTGCGCAGCGGCAAGCTGCATGCGATCGCCGTGACCGGCAGCCAGCGCTCGCCCGTGCTGCCCGATGTGCCCACGCTGGCCGAGGCCGGCGTCAAAGGCGCCGAGGTCTATTCCTGGCAAGGCCTGGCCGCACCCAAGGGCCTGCCCGCCGATGTGAAGGCCAAGCTGGCCAAGGCCGCCATCGCCTCCGTGCAGCAGCCCGACATCCGCAAGCGCTTCGTGGAGCAGGGCCTGGAGATCGTGGGCAACACGCCCGAGGAATTCACGCGCTACCAGGCCCAGGAATCGGAGCGCTGGAAGCAACTGATCCAGACCCGAAAAATCACCGCTGATTGAGCTGGAAACAACGGGCCGGCCCCCGGGCCGTTCCCGCTGGCCTGCGCACCGCAGGCCCTTTTCACTGGGGCTTCCAGCCCCTGCAAGTTCCAAGGATTCCAAGGCATGGCGACCTCCCGTCCACGCGTTCTCCAGTTCGGCAAGATGCCGCTGCCCCAGCTCGATGCCGAGCTGGCCCAGGCCTATGAGGTGACGCTGCTGTCCGAGCAGCCCGACCGCGAGCGCTTTCTCGCCGAGCACGGCGCGCAGTTCGAATACCTGGTCACCTCGGCCGCCATGGGCGTGCCCGCGAGCGTGGTGCAGGCCCTGCCCCAGCTGCGCTTCGTGAGCAGCTTCGGCGTGGGCTTTGACGCGCTGGACCGCGAGTCCCTGCTGCGCCAGGGAGCCCGCGTGGGCTACACGCCCGGCGTGCTCGACGACTGCGTGGCCGACATGGCCTTCGCACTGCTGCTGGACGCCGCGCGTGGCCTGAGCGAGTCCGACCGCTTCGTGCGCCGGGGCGACTGGAGCCAGGGCCGCTTCGGCATCCGCACGCGTGCCAGCGGCAAGCGCCTGGGCATCTTCGGCATGGGCCGCATCGGCTCCACCGTGGCGCGCCGCGCGGCCGGCTTCGACATGGAGGTGGCCTATCACAACCGCCGCCCGGTCGAGGGATCGCCCCACCTCTACCAGCCCTCGCTGCTGGAGCTGGCGCGCTGGGCCGACTTCCTCGTCATCACGGCCGCAGGCGGCGACGGCACGCAGCACCTGGTCAACGCCGAGGTGCTGGACGCTCTGGGCCCGCAGGGCTTTCTGGTCAACGTGGCACGCGGCAGCGTGGTCGACGAGGCCGCACTGGTCCAGGCCCTGCAGCAGGGCCGCATCGCAGGCGCGGGCCTGGATGTGTTCGAGGACGAGCCACGCCCCCATGCCGAGCTGCTGTCGCAGGACAACGTGGTGCTTGCGCCCCACATCGCCAGCGGCACGCATGAAACCCGCCGCGCCATGGCCGACCTCGTGCTGCGCAACCTGGCGCAGTTCATCGCCACGGGCCGGCCCGAGGCCGAAGTGCCCTGGTCGGCCGCGCAGCAGCCGGCCACCGCCGCCACCGCATAGCCCTTTTTTTCCCAGAGACCGATCCAACGATCCAAGAGCACGCCATGTCCTCCACCCCGACCATCACCGAGATCGAAGTCATTCCCGTCGCCGGCCGCGACGGCATGCTCATGAACCTCAGCGGCGCGCATGCGCCCTACTTCACGCGCAACATCGTGCTCGTGCACGACAGCGCGGGCCACACCGGTGTGGGCGAGGTGCCTGGCGGCGAAGGCATACGCCAGGCGCTGGAGGACAGCAAGGCGCTGCTCATCGGCCAATCCGTGGGCAACCACCTGAAGCTGCTGCAGAACCTGCAGCAGGCCCTGGCCGGCCGCGACACGGGCGGGCGCGGCCTGCAGACCTTCGATCTGCGCATTGCCGTGCATGCCGTCACCGCCGTGGAGTCGGCCCTGCTGGACCTGCTGGGCCAGCACCTGGGCGTGCCCGTGGCGGCCCTGCTGGGCGAAGGCCAGCAGCGCGACCGCGTGGAGATGCTGGGCTACCTGTTCTTCACCGGCCCCACCGACAAGACCGACCTGCCCTACGTCCAGCCCGGCGAAGACAAAAGCGGCACCGACGACTGGACGCAGGTGCGCCACATGACCGCCATGGACCCGGCCGCCATCGTGCGCCAGGCAGAGGCGGCGCACGCGCGCTACGGCTTCAACGACTTCAAGCTCAAGGGCGGCGTGCTGGCCGGCGAGCAGGAGGTGGAGGCCGTCACCGCGCTGGCCAGGCGCTTCCCGCAGGCGCGCGTCACGCTGGACCCCAACGGCGGCTGGCTGCTCAAGGACGCCATCCGCCTCATGCGCGACATGCACGGCGTGCTCGCCTATGCCGAAGATCCCTGCGGCGCCGAGAACGGCTTCTCGGGCCGCGAAGTCATGGCCGAATTCCGCCGCGCCACCGGTCTGCCCACGGCCACCAACATGATCGCCACCGACTGGCGCCAGATGGTGCATGCGCTGTCGCTGCAGTCCGTGGACATCCCCCTGGCCGACCCGCATTTCTGGACCATGGCGGGCTCCGTGCGCGTGGGCCAGACCTGCCGCGACTGGGGTCTGACCTGGGGCTCGCACTCCAACAACCACTTCGACATCTCGCTGGCCATGTTCACCCACGTGGCCGCCGCCGTGCCCGGCAAGGTCACGGCCATCGACACGCACTGGATCTGGCAGGACGGCCAGTACCTCACCCAGAACCCGCTGCAGATCAAGGGCGGCTTCGTCGAAGTGCCCAAGACCCCGGGCCTGGGCGTCACCGTGGACCGCGCCGCGCTGCAGCGCGCCAACGCCCTGTACCTGGAGCACGGCCTGGGAGCGCGCAATGACGCCATGGCCATGCAGTACCTGATTCCCGGCTGGACCTTCGACAACAAGCGCCCCTGCATGGTCCGCTGACCCCTTCCTTCCGTTACCCCTTTCCCGGAGCACCTCATGTCCCGCTACGACAACCTCATCAACGGCCAATGGAAGGCCGCCGACGGCTACAGCGCCAACACCAACCCCAGCGACCTGTCCGATGTGATCGGCGAGTACGCCCAGGGCAATGCCGCCGATGTGGAAGCCGCCATCGCCGCGGCGGCCGCGGCCTTTCCCGCCTGGAGCACCTCGGGCATCCAGGCCCGCCACGACGCCCTGGACAGGATCGGCAACGAAATCCTGGCCCGCAAGGAAGAGCTGGGCGACCTGCTGGCGCGCGAGGAAGGCAAGACCCGCCCCGAAGCCATTGGCGAAGTCGGCCGCGCAGGCCAGATCTTCAAGTTCTTCGCGGGTGAATGCCTGCGCCTGGCCGGCGAAACCCTGCCCTCCGTGCGCCCCGGCATCGGCGTGGAAATCACGCGCGAGCCCGTCGGCGTGGTGGGCCTGATCACGCCGTGGAACTTCCCCATCGCCATTCCCGCCTGGAAGATCGCCCCGGCCCTGGCCTTCGGCAACTGCGTGGTCCTGAAGCCCGCCGACCTGGTGCCCGGCAGCGCCTGGGCGCTGGCCGACATCATTCACCGCTCGGGCATTCCGGCCGGTGTCTTCAACCTCGTCATGGGCCCGGGCCGTGTCATCGGTGATGCCCTGGTGCGCCATAGCGACGTGGCCGCCATCAGCTTCACCGGCTCCGTGGGCGTGGGCCGCGGCATTGCCCGCGCCTGCGTGGAAAGCGGCAAGAAGGTGCAGCTGGAGATGGGCGGCAAGAACCCGCAGATCGTGCTGGACGACGCCGACCTCACCCAGGCCGTGGAGCTGTCCGCGCAAAGCGGCTTCTACTCCACGGGCCAGCGCTGCACGGCATCGAGCCGCCTCATCGTCACCGACAGGATCTACCCCGCCTTCATCGAGGCCCTGCAGGCCCGCATGGCCAGGATCAAGGTGGGCGACGCCCGCGCCGCAGGCACCGACATGGGCCCCGTGGTCAGCCAGGCCCAGCTGGAGCAGGACCTGAGCTACGTGGAAATCGCCAAGGCCGAAGGCGCCGTGCTGGCTGCCGGCGGCGCAGCCGCCGCCTGCCACACCGGCAGCGGCAACAAGGGCTACTACATGGCGCCCACCCTGTTCGTGGACACCCAGGCCGCCATGCGCATCAACCGCGAGGAAGTCTTCGGCCCCGTGGCCAGCGTCATCCGCGTCAAGGACTACGAGGAAGCCCTGGCCGTGGCCAACGACACGCCCTTCGGCCTGGCCGCAGGCATTGCCACCACCAGCCTCAAGCACGCCACCCACTTCAAGCGCCACAGCCAGGCCGGCATGGTCATGGTCAACCTGCCCACGGCCGGCGTGGACTACCACGTGCCCTTCGGCGGCCGCAAAGGCAGCAGCTACGGCCCGCGCGAACAGGGCCGCTATGCGCAGGAGTTCTATACGACGGTGAAGACCGCCTACACGCTGGCCTGAACAGCATTCGGCTGACGAGAAAAAAGCACCTTTCGAGGTGCTTTTTCATTGGGCGGATTCCGGGAGTCAGCAGCCCGGGGCGCCCTGGCAAGCGGACCAGCGAATCAGCGCTGAAACGCCGCCGCAGCAGCCGCTATCCGCCGCAGATACGCCGGGTCTTCCTGCAGGCAATGCACGTGGTTGACCTCGTCCTCCACCAGCTCCTCCATCCGCTGCGCAGCCCCGCAAATGGCCTGCAGCGCATTGGCCACCACCTCCAGATTGCGGTAGCCCTCGGGCCGCTCCAGCCAGGCCAGCGCCAGCTGGCCCAGCGAGTACACCTCGCTGCTGCCTTGCAGCGTCAGCCGGCCGATTTCGGTCACGGCATGGCTCAACTGCTGCGGTGTGGGCTGGGTGGGGATTGTGGATGCGGTATTCATGGAGCGACCTCTCTCATGGCAGGCACGCCTGGACGGCGCGCACACTGGATGGAGAAGGCCGAGGGAAAAACGGCGTACATGGTTTCGTGCTCCTTGCTGAGATCGAACCCACCGACCCGTGTTCTTACGCACAGACAGGTGGACGGGATGTTAAGAACACAGAGCAAGCCGTGCGGACGCCCTTGCGGGTAGCCCCATCCCGCCCAAAACCGCATGGACGAGCGGGCGCTATGCCCACTCTTTCCGAGTGATCAGACGTGACAAGGCCTCGCTAACGGGGAGGCAGCGCCGCTTACTCTAAAGGTGTTCTTACGCACCAGCCCCTGAACAGGGGGCCGCCGCAATGATAGAGGCATTCAGGAACGCAAGCGCCCCGAAGCCCCAGGCCGAGCGCAGCGAAGGCCCGCACCCACTCCCCGTATGTCCGCGCCTGCGCCGTGGTGGTTGCGGGGTTGCAGTCCTGCCGCAGGACAGGACTGCTTCGTCATCTGACTCGCTGCGGTTGTCTGAGCGGAGTTCACGCAGTGAACGCAGCGAGTTCCGCAGCGAACCCCGCAACCGCCACGGCGCAGGTTGCCCCGCAGCGCAGCGAAGGGGTCGCGGACATCCGGGTCGCCTTCTTTGATCTGACCTTTCTTGGCGAATCAAGAAAGGGCAGTCGGCTGCCGGGCCGAGACCCGGCCTCGAAAAACAACCACCCGGCAGGGGCAAAAAATGCACCTAAGCCAAAAGCAAACAAGGTGGGCGGGAGTCAAGACCATGTGCAAGGCATGCGGACGCCCTCACGGGTAGCCCCATCCCGCCCCAAACCCAAAGACAGCCAGGCCCCCAAAAGCCCCAGCCATCAAACCCTGGACAAGGATGGCAGCTCCCGCATCAATTCAGAAAATCACTTCAGAAAAACAGCACCCTCACCCAAGGCGCCACCACCACATTCAACGCCCCCGCAATCATCATCACCAACGAAGCAACCACCGCCTGCACATCCCCAAACTGCCGCGCCTTCGCCACCCCGCTGCCATGCGCGGCACCGCCCAGAATGGCGCCCGCAGCCAGCTTGCTGCGCACGTGCGGCAGCAGCCGCAGGATGGTCTCGCCCATGAGCATGCCGCTGACGCCCGTGAGCAGCACGAACAGCGCGGCCAGGTCGGTGGGCCCGCCCAGCACGCGCTCGGCCTCGATGGCGAAGGGGGTGGTCACCGAGCGCACGGCCAGGCCCTTTTGCAGGTCCACGGGCAGTCCGAAGGCCTGTGCGAACCAGATGGTGGTGGCAATGGACACGCCACTGGCCACGAGCACGCCGGTGGCGATCGACATCCAGTGCTTGCGCAGCAGGTGGCGGTTTTCGTGCAGGGGCAGCGCAAAGGCCACCGTGGTGGGGCCCAGCAGCCAAACCAGCCAGTGAGTCTGGGCGATGTACTGCGGGTAGCGCACATGGGTCAGCAGCGCCAGCGCGATCAGCACCATGGGCGTGGCGACGATGGGCATGAGCAGCGGATGCGGATGGCGGCGGTACACGCGCTTGTTGGCCGCATAGCAGGCCAGCGTGGCCAGCAGCGACAGCAGGCCTATCGTCTGGTCGGACATGGCGTTCATTCCTGCTCCCTGTGCAGCCCGGCGCGCGTGGAGCGGCGCCGGGCCAGCCACAGCTCCAGCCGGTAGACGCGGTCCACGGCCAGCGCCGTGGCGGCCATCACGCAGGCCGTGCTGGCCACGATGACGCCCAGGATGCGCAGGCCCTGGTGCTGAATCAGGTCGGTGTATTCGGTGACGACCAGCATGGCGGGCACGAAGAACAGCAGCATCTCGGCCAGCAGCCAGTTGGTGCCGCCCTGCAGCCAGCGCGCCTTGACCAGCCCGCTGAACAGGCCCGTGGCCAGCAGCGCGAAGCCGATCAGCCCGGCCGGCATGCCCCAGCCGAAATGGGCGCGCACGGCCTCCATGGCCACCCACAGCGCACTGAGCAGCCCCACCTGCAGCACGCCGCGCAGCAGCGGCCAGCAGCGGTGCAGCAGGCCCTGAAACACCTGCGGCCGCAGGACGGGCGTGGCGGAAATCTTTGACATGAGGCAATCCTAGGGTTTGCACTCAGATTCGTAAAATGAATAATCTCCATTTTTCCCATGCACAAAAGGAATCCTCATGGACCTGCGCGCGCTGCGCTACTTTGTCGAGGTGGTGCGCTGCAACAGCTTCACGCGTGCGGCCGAGGCGCTGCATGTGACCCAGCCCACCATCAGCAAGATGGTGCGGGCGCTGGAGGAGGAGCTGGGCGGCCCGCTGCTGCTGCGCGAGGGGCGCGGTGTGCAACTGACCGACGCAGGCCAGGTGGTCCATGCGCGCGGCCTGCAGGTGCTGGAGCAGTCACGCCAGCTGCTGCAGGAGGTGGCCGAGGTGGACGGCATTGCGCGCGGCAGCCTGAGCGTGGGCATCATGCCCACGGCCGGGCACTACATGGCGCCCGTGATCGCGCGCTTTCAGCAACTGCATCCGGGCGTGGAACTGCATGTGCAGGAGCAGGGCGCACGCGCCCAGCGCCAGCTGCTGCTGGACGGCAAGCTGGACATGGCGCTGGGCCTGCACGGCGCGGGCGAGGCGGGTGGTGACCTGGCCGGAGAGGGCCTGGAGTACTGCACCATCGCCCACCAGAAGACACGCGTGGCCTTTGCCGCGCACGAGGTGCCCGACCCGGACGCACCCGTGCACTGGAGCGAGCTGGCCCGGCGGCCCTTTGTGTTCTACACCTCGGACTTCGCCCTGCACCAGGCCGTGCTGGAACATTGCGCGGCGGCAGGCTTCAGCCCACAGGTGCGGCTGCAGACGCGCTACTGGGACTTCATCGGCGACCTGGTGGCAGAAGGCGTGGGCGTGGCCGTGATGTTCGAGCACGTGATCGCGCGGTTCGACCCCCGGCGCGTGTCCAGCCGCCCGCTGGTGGGGCCTGAACTGCACTGGGACGTGGTGCAGCTGTGGCGCAGCGGCTATCTGTCACGCGCGGCGAGGGCCTGGCTGGAGTGCGTGCGTGCGGTCTATCCCGACGACAATCGCTGAGTCCATGCAACCCAGAAAACGCCCTCCCTCGCGCTCCTTTGCGGGCCCATCCCGGCGCCTGCAGACCGCCTTCGCCGACCGGCCCGACACCGGCCCCTCACGCCTGCTGTGCTTCAACAAGCCCTACGGCGTACTCAGCCAGTTCACCCCCGAGGGCCGCTGGCGTGGCCTCAAGGAATACATCGACGTGCCGGGCGTGCATGCGGCAGGCCGGCTCGACGCCGACAGCGAGGGATTGCTGCTGCTGACCAATGACGGCCCGCTGCAGGCGCGCATCGCCGATCCGCGCTTCAAGATGGAGAAGACCTACTGGGTACAGGTCGAGGGCCTGCCCGACGAGGCCGCGCTGCAGGCCCTGCGCCAGGGCGTGCAGCTCAACGACGGCATGACGCTGCCCGCGCAGGCGCGCCGGCTGGAGCCGCCGCCCGTGCTGTGGCAGCGCGACCCGCCCATCCGGGTGCGCCAGAACATTCCCGACTGCTGGATCGAGCTGGTCATCCGCGAAGGCCGCAACCGCCAGGTGCGCCGCATGACGGCGGCCATTGGCCACCCCACGCTGCGGCTGGTGCGCGCGGCCATCGGGCCCTACACGCTGGACGGCCTGGAGCCCGGCCAGTGGAAGGATGTGGAGCCCGCCTAGGGTTCCGGATTGTCGGTAGGTGCCACAGCCTGCCAGCGCTGCAGGCCGAGCCATGGATGAAAGCGCCGCGCCTCGCCCACTTCCACGCGCTCCACGCTGCCGGCCAGCAGCGGCCACAGGCGCTGCAATTGCGCCGAGCGCTGCTGCGTGCAGCGCCGCGCGCGGGCCAGCAGCTCGCTGCCCTGGCCCAGCAGGCGCGACAGCTCGCGCAGGCGCGGCGGCGGCAGGCATTGGGCGCTGGCCAGCATCAGCCAGGACGGTGCCTGGCCCGCCTGGGCGGGGCCGCTGGCGGCGAACTGCTCCAGCAAAGCGACATGGGCGCTGAGCAGGGGCGCGGGCGGTTTCTCGGCCAGCATGACCTCCAGCAGAGTGCCCTCGATGCGCCAGCGGGCGGGCACCACGGCATGCTCGACCGAGTTGCCGAAGCGCGTGGACTGGCGATGGCTGACGGCACGGCTGCCCTGCTCCAGCAAGGGCTGCAGCAGTTCGGCCAGGGCCTGCTCGCGCTGCGCCGTGGGCGCTTCGGCCAGCGTGATGCGCAGCGGCACGGCCTCGTAGCCGCGCAGCTGGTCGCGCCAGGCCATCCAGCCCGCCGTGTCGGGGCCGCCCAGCAGCAGGGCGAGGAAGGCGCCCAGGCCGGCCAGGACCGAGCCGGTCCACCAGGACACCGGCACAGGCTGCCGCCCGGCGATCAGCCAACCCGTCAACCAGACCAGCGTCCCCGCGCAGGTGGCCGCCAGCAGGCCCATGCCGAAGGCGAGGAAGGGCGCGCCATCGAGCCGGTCGGGCAGCAGCACCAGCATGGCCACGCAGGCCGCGCCGGCGCACAGCGCAACGGCCCACCAGCCCGCCACGGGCAGGGTGCGCGCGGTGCGGCCCGTGAGACCCGTGAGACCCGTGAGACCCGTACGGCCGGCCAGTGCCAGCAGCAGCAGGGCCACCACCGCGCCAGCGGTCAGCGCAATGAACAGGGGCGCAAACACCCACAGCGCCAGCAGCCCGAGGACCGCCGATACCGCAAGCGACAGCGCCAGCATGCTCAGGCCTTCTTGAGGAACTCCGACTTGAGCAGCATGGAGCCCAGTTCGGTCTTGCAGTCCACGTTGTGGCCGTCGGCGCCATCGACCAGGCGGATGCCCTTGATCTTGCTGCCCTTCTTGAGCACGGTGGACGAGCCCTTGACCTTGAGGTCCTTGACCAGGATCACGGCATCGCCGTCGGCCAGCGCATTGCCGTTGGCGTCGCGCACGATGCCGTCGCCAGCGGCGGCTTCGCCGGCCTCTTCTTCGGCCTGCATGGGCCATTCGAAGGCGCAGTCGGGGCAGATGTAGCTGGCGGCGTCGGGATAGGTGTTTTCAAGGCCGCACTGGGGGCAGGCGGGAGTGGTCTGGGGCATGGGATGGACAGATTCGATGAAGACAAAGAGGCGCGGCGGGCGCGCCGTACCTGGCGATTGTCGCCCCTGCCCCCGCAGGCATGCCCCGGCAAACCCGAGCGGCCTGCTACGCTGCGCGCCACTCTTTGCTTTTTCCCCATGGATACGCTGACCCCCTTGCGCGCCTTCCGGCGCATCGTAGAACTGGGCTCCATCGCCAAGGCGGCCGACGCGCTGGACCTGTCCTCGGCCGCGCTGAGCAAGCAGCTGCGCGCGCTCGAAGCCCATCTGGGCGCCGTGCTGCTGCAGCGCACCACGCGCCGCATGAGCCTGACCGACACGGGCCAGGCCTACTACGCCGAGTGCTGCCGCCTGCTCGATGAATTCGATGCGCTGGAGCAGTCGGTGCGCGCGCAGTCGCAGCAGGTGGCCGGCCGGCTGCGCGTGAATGCGCCGCTGTCGTTTGCGCTGAGCACGCTGTCGCCGCTGCTGGCGCGCTTCATGCAGCGCCATCCGCAGCTGCAGATCGACCTGTCCATGGAAGACCGGCTGGTGGACGCGGTGGGCCAGGGCTTCGATGTGTCCATCCGCCTGAGCGCGGAGCTGGCGGACTCCTCGCTGATCGCGCGGCGCCTGGCCTCGCTGTCGCAGATGCTGTGCGCGGCCCCGTCCTATCTGCAGGCGCATGGCCGCCCGGCCAGTGCCGCCGCGCTGCGCGGCCATGCGCTGCTGAACTACAGCCTGGCGCATGCGCCCCGCGAAGCGGGCGAGAGCCCCCAGGCGCCGTCCGAGGCGCGCGCCAACGTCAACAACAGCCTGATGCTGCGCGACCTGCTGGTGGCGGGCCTGGGCATTGGCGCCCTGCCCTCGTTCCTGGCGCGGCCGGCGATTGCGGCAGGCCAGCTGGTCGCACTGGACCTTGCGGACCAGGCCGCGCAGGCCCGCCATGTCTACGCGGTCTATCCCACGCAGCGCCACCTGCTGCCCAAGGTGCGCGCCTTCGTGGACTTCCTGGCCGAGGAGCTGCCCGCCGCCATGGGCGAGGATTGTTGACGCCGCGTTAAGAGTTCCTCAAGCGCGCGCCCCTTTTTCGCGCCGGGCCTGCGGCCTACGCTTGCCGTCCATCACAGCCATGAAGGACACAAGCATGACGCAATGCAATGATTTTTCCTGCGCCCTGCCCGCGCAGGATGCGGCGGCCGCCTCGCCGCAGCAGGCCCTGCAGGCGGCGCCCGCAGCGGCGCCTGCGGTCGCCCCCGCCATCGACTTCTTCCATGACGTGGTCTGCGGCTGGTGCTACGTGATGTCGCCACGCCTGCGCCAGGTGGCGCGCGAGCTGGGCCTGCGCGTGCGCCACCGCAGCTTCGTGCTGCAGGCCTCGCGCGCCGAGATGGTGGCGGCCTTCGGCTCCATGGAGCGCGCCAAGCAGGTCATCCTGGAGCACTGGCAGGCCTGCGCGCAGCATGACGACGAGGACCGCATCGACATCGAGGGCATGCGCCGCGAGGCCTTCGAGTACCCCAGCGGCATGGCAGGCGCACTGGCCTGCCAGGCGGCCCAGATCCTGGGCGGCGATGACGCGCACTGGGATCTGTTCGACGCCATCCAGCACGCCCACATGAGCGAGCACCGCAACATCGGCGACGCCGAAGTGCTGCTGGACATCGCCACGCGCACGGGCTTCGAGCGCAACGCCTTCGCAGGCTGCATGGAAGGCGCCCAGGCGCTGGAGCAGGTGCGCCAGGACCGCGCTCTGGCGCAGCGCATGGGCCTGCGCTCCATTCCCACGCTGATCGCGCCGGGCCTGCCGCCGCTGCAGACCCAGTCGCTGGCTGCGCTGCGCGAACGGCTGCACTTCCTGGCGGCCTGAGCGCCCCCGTCTTTGCTTTTTTTCATCGGCGTTTTCCGCCTTCCCTCGCGCGCGGCATGCGCGCCCTTTATCAGCAGACCAAGGACTCTTGCATGACTCTCCAACGCTTCGCTCGCCGCATGGCGCTGCCCTCTCTCGTGATCGCCCTGGCCGCCGCCTTCGCGGGCACCGCGGCCCAGGCCCATGGCGGCCACGAGCCCCCGGCCGGCGCACGCCAGGACGTGGGCACCAGCCCCTGGGGGCCGGCCGACGAGATCGGCCGCCTGAACCTGATCACGCCGGCCTCGCGCGCGGCCATCCTGCAGCGCATCACGGGCGGGCAGGTCTATGACCTGGCCACCGAGTACTACGTGGGCATGCCCAGCTGGCAGGACGCGGGCGATCCGCACTACCAGTTCTGGATGACGCACACGCCGCGCGGCACCGTGGTGGACGACCCGATGAACGTGGGCAAGGACATGAACGCCACGCGCAGCTACACGGGCACGGCGTTTTCCATGTACAGCCACACGGGCACGCACATCGATGCGCTCAACCACTTCGGCATCCGCGGCAGGATCTGGAACGGCTTCAGCGCAGACCAGCACCTGGGCGACCGGGGCTGGCAGCGCACGGGCATAGAGAAATTCCCGCCGCTGGTGGCGCGCGGCGTGCTGATCGACGTGGCGGCCGCCAAGGGCCTGGAGATGCTGCCCGACCAGTACCGCATCACGCGCCAGGACCTCAAGGATGCGCTGGCACGCCAGAAGGTGACGCTGCAGGAGGGCGACATCGTGCTGGTGCGCACGGGCCGCATGAAGCTGTACGGCCAGCCCCAGGCCTACATGGCCAAGCCGCCGGGCCTGGGCCTGGATGCCGCGCGCTTCCTGGTGGAGGAAGGCGGCGCCATGATCGTGGGCGCCGACAACCTGAGCCTGGAGACGTTCCCGTCCGAGGTGGACGACGACTACGTCCCGCTGCACAGCTACCTGCTGGCGCAAAAGGGCGTGCCCATCATGGAGCTGGTGGCGCTGGACGATCTGTCGCGCGACAAGGTCTACGAGTTCGCCTTCATCGGCGGCCCGCTCAAGATCCGCGGCGGCGACGCCGCGCCGCTGCGGCCCATCGCCATCCCGGTGCGCTGAGCGGGGCAAGACGAGATTTCTTGAGCTTGACCTCGAAACTCCCGCGCCCCCAAGGCGAGGGACACCGAGCAAGGGCCTACGCCGGCCGCGCCGCCCCGCAGCAAGGGTGTCGCCGGCTGCCCGTACGCCCCCCTCCGAAGAGAGGGGGAAGGCGCGAAGCGACTCAGGGGGTGATCACAGACTCGTGCCCATTTTGCTGAGGAAGCGCTCGCAGGCGTCGAGCTGGGCCAGCTCGACGAACTCGTCGGGCTTGTGCGCCTGCTCGATGGAGCCGGGGCCGCAGACCACGGTGGGAACGCCGGCGTTGTGGAACAGGCCGGCCTCGGTGCCGTAGGCCACCTTGCGCTTTTCCTGGTCGGCGGTCAGCGCGCGCACCAGCTGGGTGATGGCGGCTTCTTCCGAGGCTTCCAGCGCAGGCGCGCTGGCGCCGGTCTCGATCTCGATGCGCGCGTCGGCGAATTCGGCGCGCATGCGCGGCAGCAGTTCGTCGCGCGCATAGGACTCGACCTGGGCCTGGATGCCATCCACCGACATGCCGGGCAGGTTGCGGAATTCATAGGCGAATTCGCACAGCTCGGGGATGGTGTTGACAGCGATGCCACCCTGGATCTGGTTGGTGGTCATGGTGGTGAAGGGCACGTCGAAGAATTCGTCGTAGGGGCCGTGCGCCTTGAAGTGGTCGGCGATGTCCCTGATGCGACAGATCAGCCGCGCCGCGTATTCGATGGCATTGCTGCCGCGCGGCGTGAGCGACGAATGCGCGGCCTTGCCGTGCACGCGGCAGCGGTAGAGGTTGATGCCCTTGTGCGCCACCACGACCTGCATGCTGGTGGGCTCGCCGACCACGCAGCCGTCGAAGCGCGCGCCCTCGGCCTTGAGCTGGTTGATCATCACGGGCGCGCCCGCGCAGCCGATTTCCTCGTCGTACGAGAAGGCCAGGTGCACGGGCCTGGCGCGCTGCGTGGCCAGGAATTCGGGCACCAGCGCCAGCGAGGCGGCGATGAAGCCCTTCATGTCGCAGCTGCCGCGCCCATACAGGCGCCCGCCCTTTTCGGTGAGCGCAAAGGGGTTGGTGCTCCACTGCTGGCCATCGACCGGCACCACGTCGGTATGGCCGGACAGCACGATGCCACCCTGCGTTTCGCCATTGCTGGCCGGCAAAGTGGCGAAGAGATTGGCCTTGGCGCCGTCCGGAGAGTGGAACAATCGGGCACTCACACCCAGCGTGGCCAACTCATCGCGTACACACTCGATCAGCGCCAGGTTGGAGTTGCGGCTGGTGGTGTCGAATGCGACCAGTGTTTCCAGCCAGTCGCGGGTGTTTTTCCAGGTAGTCATGTGGTTCCATCTGCGCCATGGCCTGCGCCGCCCTTCGTGGACGACGCAGGCCATGGCATAGGCATTGCATATGGCGAAGCAGTGTACGCCCGGGTTGCGGCCCGGGCAGGCACGCCGCCCCATGCCCCGGGCGTGACTGCCGTCTTTTCAATCCCTTTTCGGAAATGGACCCTGCTTTGACCAAGCAAACCGTCTCGACCCGCAACATCGTGGCTGCCGTCATCGGCAACGCGCTGGAGTGGTATGACTTCCTGGTGTTCGCCTTCATGACACCCATCGTCGCCAAGCTGTTCTTCCCCAGCAATCCCGACAATCCGGACGACAACATCAACCGCATCCTGATGACCACGGCCGTGTTCGGCGTGGGCTTTTTCATGCGGCCCGTGGGCGGCATCCTGCTGGGCCTGTACGGGGACCGCAAGGGCCGCAAGGCGGCCATGGTGATGGTGACCGGCCTGATGGCCGTGGCGATCGCGCTGATCACGCTGGCGCCCACCTATGCGGCCGTGGGCATCCTGGCGCCGCTGTTCATCGTGCTGGCACGGCTGCTGCAGGGCTTTGCGGCCGGCGGCGAGTTCGGCACGTCCACGGCACTGCTGATCGAGCTGGCACCGCCCGGCAAGCGCGGCTTCTATGGCTCCTGGCAGATGGCCGGCCAGATGCTGGCCCTGCTGATCGGCGCGGCCACGGGCACGCTGATCACCGAGATCTTCACCGAGGAAGAGCTGATGGCCTGGGCCTGGCGCGTGCCCTTCGCCGTGGGCCTGCTGATCGTTCCCGTGGCGCTGTACATCCGCCGCCATGTGGAGGAGCCCGAGGTCTTCAAGGAAATGCAGGCCGCGCAGGCCAGCGGCAAGGCGCGCCAGATCGGCATCATGGAGATGCTGCGCACGCATGCGCGCGAGACGCTGGTGGGCATGGGCCTGGTGGTCACGGCCACGGTGTCCATCTACATCACCTTCACCTATCTGGTGACCTATGCCACGGTGACGCTGAAGCTGCCCATGCGCGATGCCTTCATGGTGCAGATGGCCGGCGCCGCGCTGATGGTGGTGATCATGCCGTTCTTCGGCGCCCTGTCGGACCGCGTGGGCCGCCGCATGCTGACCATCGGCTCGCTGATCGGCTACCTGGTGGTGCTCTACCCGCTGTATGCCTGGCTGACGGACGGCCCCACGGTGCAGAAGCTGCTGATCACCCAGTTGGTGGTCTGCGTGTTCGTGGCCGTGTTCTTCGGCGTGTTCAGTACGGTGATGGCCGAGCTGTTCCCGCCCCAGGTGCGGTCTGCCGGCATGTCCATGGCCTACAACGTGGCCGTGATGATCTTCGGCGGCTTCGCGCAGTTCATCGTGACCTGGCTGATCCGCTCCACGGGCTCGCCCATGGCGCCGGCCTTCTATGTGATGTTCGGCGTGACGCTGGGCCTGCTGGCGGCCTTCTTCATCAAGGACCGCGCGATGGAGCGCAACCTGCGCTGATCCCCCCGGGCGGCGCGCCCTGCGCCGCCCTCGCGCATGCCCCGGCACGGGGCCTGCGCAGCCTTGCCGCACGCCGCGCGCACCATGCGCGGGCATGCCGGCCCCCGCCCTGCACCACGGCGGGGAGGCCCGCCCGCATCTGCCGATTTCATGCAGAAAAAGTCAGGGCTGAACTTCTCTGGAGTGCCGCAAATCCGCAGGGAATACCCTCTGCTGGCACGCGTTTCGCTTGTCTACATTCTTGCATGCAAGTTGCAGAGCCACTTGCATACAAGATTCCACAACTTGCGAAAGACGACTATGCGCCGCTTTGCCAGATCACTGTTCGGACAGGTGGTGATCGCACTCATCCTGGGTGTGCTCGCCGGAATATTGGCCCCTGAATGGGCCGTGAAACTCAAGCCCCTGGGCGATGGCTTCATCAAGCTCATCAAGATGATCATTCCCGTGCTGGTGTTCTGCGTGGTGGTGCACGGCATCGCGGGCGCGGGCGACCTCAAGCGCGTGGGCCGGGTCGGCGTCAAGTCGCTGATCTACTTCGAGGTGCTGACCACCATCGCCCTGGTGCTGGGCCTGGTGCTGGCCTTCGTGTTCCAGCCCGGCGCGGGCATGAACGTGGACCCGAGCAAGCTCGACGCCTCGGCCATGAGCGCCTATGCCAGCAACGCCGACAAGCTGACCAGTGGCGGCACGGTGGACTTCCTGATGAAGCTCATCCCCACCACCGTGGTGCAGGCCTTTGCCACGGGCGACGTGCTGCAGGTGCTGCTGTTCGCCGTGCTGTTCGGCTGCGCACTGACCATGCTGGGCGAGCGCGGCGCGCCCGTGCATGCGCTGATCGACACGCTGTCGAACGTGCTGTTCAAGATCATGGGCATCCTCATCAAGCTGGCGCCGCTGGGCGTGCTGGGCGCCATCGCCTTCACCGTGGGCCAGTACGGCATAGGCTCGCTCAAGCAGCTGGGCATGCTGGTGCTGCTGTTCTACGTGGCGGTGATCTTCTTCGTCTTCGTGGTGCTGGGCCTGGTGATGCGCTTTTCGGGCTTCAGCCTGATCAAGCTGCTGCGCTACCTGCGCGAGGAGCTGATGGTGGTCTTCGCCACCACCTCCTCGGACAGCGTGCTGCCCCAGATCATGGCCAAGCTGCGCAACCTGGGCGTGCGCGACTCCACCGTGGGCCTGGTGATTCCCACGGGCTACTCGTTCAACCTGGACGCCTTCTCCATCTACATCACGCTGGCGGCCGTGTTCATCGCCCAGGCCACGAACACGCCCATCGGCATGGCCGACCTGCTGACCATCCTGGCGATTGCGCTGGTGACCTCCAAGGGCGCCCACGGCGTGCCGGGCTCGGCCATCGTGGTGCTGGCGGCCACGCTGCATGCGATTCCGGCCATCCCCGCCATCGGCCTGGTGCTGGTGCTGTCGGTGGACTGGTTCATGGGCATTGCCCGCGCGCTGGGCAACCTGATCGGCAACTGCGTGGCCACCGTGGCCATCGCGGCCTGGGAAGGTGACATCGACCGCGAGCGCGCCCATGCCGTGCTCAACGGCCTGGCCGACAATCAGGGGCCCGACGCCGAGCCCTCCGGCGCCGCCGCCGTCCCCGCAACCGTGACTCCTGCCCACCCTGCAACGCAATGACACCTGTAAGCCCCCAGCACATCGCCGAGCGCGTCGTCGAAGCCATCCTGGCCCAGAAACTGGCGCCCGGCGAACGGCTGGGGGAGCAGGAGCTGGCCGACAACTTCGAGGTCAGCCGCACCATGGTGCGCGAGGCGCTGATGCAGCTGCAGGCGCGCGGCTTCGTGCAGGTGCAGCCCCGGCGCGGCTGGTACGTGGTCCAGCCCTCGGCCGAGGAGGCGCAGGACGCCTTCGCGGCGCGCCGCATCATCGAGACCGGCATCCTGGGCGAGGCCGGGCGCCCCCTGCAAAGCGTGATCGGCCAGCTGCGCCGCCACATCGCCCAGGAGCAGGAGGCCATTGCGGGCGCCGACGCCGCCACGCGCGCCTTCCTGCTGGCCGACTTCCACGTCTGCCTGGCCGAGCAGATGGGCCACCGCCTGCTGGCGCTCACCCTGCGCGACCTCACGGCGCGCACCACGCTGGCGGCCACATTGTTCCAGTCCACCCACAGCGCCAGCCAGTCCTGCGCCGAGCACGAACGCATCGTCGAGGCGCTGGAGCGCGGCGACACCGAGGGCGCCAAGGCCCTGCTGCTGGAGCACATCGGCACGGTGGAGCGTTCGCTGGAGATCCGCCCGAGCGAGGCGCCCGACGCCGGCGACCGCCTGCGCGCCACGCTGGCGCCCCTGTTCGGGGGATAACCCTGTGTCGGTGGGTCGGCAAATTTCCACCGACCGTCGCTAAAACGCCAATCCGGGCCCTACGGGGCGCACTGTCATGGTGCCGACACGGCTGACTGCATACGCTGCTGAGCTGGCGCATTGCGCGCCGTTCATCAACCCACCACTGCTTCGGATATGACCCAACGTCCTATGTCCTTTTCCCGCACTCCCCTGCTCGCGTCCCTGTGCGCGGCTGCAGTCCTCACGGCCTGCGGCGGCGACGGCGGCTCGTTCTACCTCACGCTCGACGGAAAGCAGCCCCAGGTGATCGCCCACCGCGGCTTCTCGGGCAAGTTCCCGGAGCAGACGCGCATGGCCTACGAGGCCGCCGCCGACGCGGGCGCGGACATGCTCGAACTCGACATGCACATGACGAAGGACTGCCAGCTGGTCGCCCGCCACAACGCCTGGCTCAGCGACAGCACCAACGTGGCCGACGTGGCCAAGACCAATGCCGAAGTGGCGCGCCGCCAGCGCACTGCGGCCGGCGTGCTGGTCAACGTGAAGTACCCCGCCGTGCCTGCCAACGGCCCCTCGCAATACCTGAGCGACCAGCTCGATGCCAACGATCCCAAGTCCGTGCTCAAGGCCCTGGTGGTCGATGGCGAGGACCACCGCAACGACTGGTCCATCAGCGACTTCACGATGCAGGAGCTGCGCAGCTGGCTGGGCGGCACGATCCTGGACAACCGCAGCGAGCGCCCCACCGAGTGGAACGGCAAGCTGCCCCTGATCAGCGCCCAGGACGTGCTGGACATCGCCGCCGCCAAGGGCAAGGCCCTGGGCCGCACCATCCCCGTCTACGCCGAGACCAAGAACCCGTACTGGAACAACCAGCAGGCGATCGCCAACGGCTGCGGCGCGCCCGGCTCGCGCCCGTTTGAAGACGCGGTGATCAAGCTGCTGGACCAGAACAAGCTCAACGCCAAGGATTCGCCCATCTACATCCAGAGCTTCGACCCGGCCAGCCTCAAGTACCTGCGCCAGGCCGGCATGAAGGCCAAGGGCGTGCAGCTGATCGACGGCAACGACTTCAATCTGCGCGACGGCTCCATGGTCTACATCACCAACGATGAATGGACCTTCATCAGCGGCCGCCCCTACAGCTGGACCCTGGCCGGCGACGCGCGCACCTTCGCCACCATGCTCACGCCCGCAGGCCTGGCCGAGATCAAGACCTATGCCGACGGCATCGGCCCCTGGAAGCCCCAGGTCCTGGCCCACTCCGTCGTGCCCTACAAGGACGGCGCCGGCCTCAAGGACGTGAACACCGTCAAGGACACGGGCCTGATCCGCGACGCCCACAAGGCCGGCCTGATCGTGCACAGCTTCACCTTCCGCAACGAGCCGGGCCGCCTGGCCGGCCTGTACAAGGGCGACCCCGTGCAGGAATACCTGGCCTACTACCGCCTGGGCATCGACGGCGTGTTCACCGACTTCACGGACACGGCCGTTGCGGCGCGCAAGGCGTACAACAAGGAAATCGGGCTCTGAAACTCCCATCCCGCTGACCCATGACAAGGCGCCTCGTGCGCCTTGTTTTTTTGGACTCTGGCAGTGGGCATATTCAGGCGACATCATCCATGGCAATCAGGTATACCTGAATGCGATGCAGCGAATTGGTATACAAGATCGTTACAGCATGTCGCAAAAACACTTTCCCTCCAACTTGCCTCCGAGGCAATAAGCGCATTAAGCTGCCCCGATCTCTGATCCAGATGAAGCTTATGAATCTGGATGGCATCAAACCGTGGCTACCGAGAAACTCGATTGATGCGACTTTAGAAAATTGGAGGGACCGTTTGTGATACCAGATATGGAGTTTGATGGGCAGAAGCTGACATGGAATGGCTCGGGTAGCTTCAAGGCAACGACAGGACTTCCAGGTTTTCAGATGCCAGAAAATCAGTGCATCAAAGACAGCGGACCAATTCCGGAGGGGATGTACAAGGTGCTTGTCACCGACCGTGGGGCGGCGAAGGATGACGGTGCGGGAAGATGCAACCTGTCTCCCGGATGGGGAGTCCAGACGATTCCACGCGGAGCTGCCGCCGGAAGCTGCGAAGCCTATTGGGCAAACTGGGGGCAGAACCGGGCGCGGATGGAGCCCGCCGACACTCAAACGCGCATCGCTTGCAACCCCGTTCGCAGCGGCTTTTATCTGCATGATTCAACCAAAGGCTTCAGCCACGGATGTATTGAGGTTGAGCATAGATTCTTCCCGATTCTTCGGTCGAAGGCGAAGTCCAGTTCGCGTAGCTATTTCATCCTGAAAGTCAATTACGTCCCGGCAAGAGTGACAAACGGAGGCACACGTGCATAGCATGGCTCGATTTTTAATATGGTCTGCCTTGTTCGGCGGATCTGCCTTTGCTGCCCATGCCGACCAGATAACGTTTCAGAACGATCTTTCAGCCTGCGTGTCGATCACGGCGACGAAGACTTCCACAGAGTCCAATGTGGTGTGGGCGAACACCCGTGTTCAACTGCGCAAATCGATTGGCGAGTGCGGATGCCTTTCGGCTCTGGCGACCTACACGAGCAGCGTGAACCGAGGGGGCGTCCGGCAGGTACTGCAGGAAGGCCTGATCGACCTGGGCAGCGGGGGAGAGAGAAAACTCGTCCTTGCGACCGATCCGGCCCTGGTCGCCAACAAGGAGGTGCGGGTTCGGCTGGCGTGCACCGGGCCCTTGTAGGGCATCCTGGCTCCTGCAGCATCGGCGCGCGCTTGAACGCTCAGCCGGATCACATCTTCTGATCGACTGCCTGCGCCGCTGGCGCGCCCTGTCCGCTATTCCAGTCAAAGATGAATGCCTTTGTCCAAAATAGCGAAAAATCGCACGCCTGACCGGCGTAGCCAAGCCAGCGGTCAACCCAATATCAGGCGAGATTCGGCGCCAGCAGCCTGCGCAGTTCCTCGATATCCATGCCCCGGCGCGCGGCCATGTCGGCGAGCTGGTCCTCGCCGATCTCGCCGACGTTGAAGTAGACGGAGTCGGGGTGGCCGATGTAGAAGCCGCTGACGCTGGAGGCCGGGTTCATGGCCAGGCTTTCGGTCAGGGTCATGCCGATCTCGTCGGCCTTGAGCACGGCGAACAGGTCGGTCTTGGCGCTGTGGTCGGGGCAGGCCGGGTAGCCGGGCGCGGGGCGTACGCCCTTGTACTGTTCCTTGATCAGCGCTTCGTTGCTGAGGTCCTCGTCGGGCGCATAGCCCCACAGGTCCTTGCGCACGCGCTGGTGCAGGCATTCGGCGAAGGCCTCGGCCAGGCGGTCGGCCAGGGCCTTGAACATGATGCCGGAGTAGTCGTCCAGCGCGTCCTGGAACTCCTTGTCCTTCTTCTCGGCGCCGATGCCGGCCGTGACGGCGAACAGGCCCGCGTAGTCCTGGATGCCCGATTCCTTGGTGGCCACGAAGTCGGACAGGCAGCGGCTGGGGCGCATCACGGGCTGGCCATCCGGGCCTTCCACCATCTGCTTTTCGGTCTGCTGGCGCATGCCGTACCAGGTCATCAGCACCTGGCTGCGGGACTCGTCGGCGTAGAACTCGATGTCATCGCCCACGCGGTTGGCAGGGAACAGGCCGATGGCGCCGTTGGCCTGCAGCCAGCGGCCTTCGATGATCTTCCTGAGCATGGCCTGGCCGTCGGCCAGCACCTGGCGGGCCTGCACGCCCACGATCTCGTCGTCGAGGATGGCCGGATAGGGGCCGGCCAGGTCCCAGGTCTGGAAGAACGGGCCCCAGTCGATGTATTCGGCGATCTCGGCCAGGTCGAAGTTGCGGAACACGCGCCGGCCCAGGGCGCGCGGCGCCACGGGGGCCTGGGAAAAGTCCACGGGCGTGGCGTTGGCGCGGGCCTTGTCCAGCGGCCACAGCGGCGTCTTCTTCTTGTTGGCGTGCTGGGTGCGGACCTTGTCGTAGTCGGCCTGGATCTCGGCCAGGTAGTTGCCCTTGTTCTCGCCCAGCAGGCTCTGGGCCACGCTGACGCTGCGCGAGGCATCGGGCACGTAGACCACGGGGCCTTCGTACTTGGGCGCGATCTTGACGGCGGTGTGCACGCGCGAGCAGGTGGCGCCGCCGATCAGCAGCGGAATCTTCTTGATGCGGAAGTAGTCGTCCTTGTGCATCTCGCCGGCGACGTATTGCATCTCTTCGAGGCTGGGCGTGATCAGGCCCGACAGGCCGATGATGTCCGCGCCCTCGGCCTTGGCCTTGGCCAGGATCTCGTGGCAGGGCACCATCACGCCCATGTTGATGACCTCGAAGTTGTTGCACTGCAGGACCACGGTGACGATGTTCTTGCCGATGTCGTGCACATCGCCCTTGACGGTGGCGATGACGATCTTGCCCTTGCTGGACACGTCCAGGCCCGCCGCTTCCTGCTGGCGCTTTTCCTCTTCGATGTAGGGCACGAGGTGGGCCACGGCCTGCTTCATCACACGCGCCGACTTGACCACCTGGGGCAGGAACATCTTGCCGGCGCCGAACAGGTCGCCCACGATGTTCATGCCGTCCATGAGCGGACCTTCGATCACGTGCAGCGGGCGGCCGCCGCCCTGCACCACGATCTGCTGGTAGGCCTCTTCGGTGTCGACGACGATGAAGTCGGTGATGCCGTGCACCAGGGCGTGCGACAGGCGCTCGCCCACGGTCTTCGGGTTCTCGGGCGTGCCGCGCCATTCGAGCTTCTTGCTGTCGTCCTTGGCGGCGCCCTTGGCGGCGTCGGCAATCTCCAGCAGGCGTTCCGCAGCGTCAGGGCGGCGGTTGAGCACCACGTCTTCCACGCGCTCGCGCAGTTCGGGCTCCAGGTCGTCATAGACGCCGACCATGCCGGCGTTGACGATGCCCATGTCCATGCCCGCCGAGATGGCGTGGTAGAGGAACACGGTGTGGATGGCCTCGCGCACGGGGTCGTTGCCGCGGAAGCTGAAGCTCACGTTGGAGACGCCGCCCGAGACCTTGGCGCCGGGCAGGTTCTGCTTGATCCAGCGCACGGCCTCGATGAAGTCCACGGCGTAGTTGTCGTGTTCCTCGATGCCGGTGGCCACGGCGAAGATGTTGGGGTCGAAGACGATGTCCTCGGGCGGGAAGCCCACCTCGTCCACCAGGATGCGGTAGGCGCGCTCGCAGATCTCGATCTTGCGCTGGTAGGTGTCGGCCTGGCCCTTCTCGTCGAAGGCCATGACCACGGCGGCCGCGCCGTAGCGCTTGATCAGCCGGGCCTGGCGCTTGAATTCATCCAGGCCTTCCTTCATGGAGATGGAGTTGACGATGCCCTTGCCCTGCAGGCAGCGCAGGCCGGCCTCGATGACCTCCCACTTGGAGCTGTCCACCATGACCGGCACCTTGGCGATGTCGGGCTCGGAGGCGATGAGGTTCAGGAAGCGCACCATGGCGGCCTTGCTGTCGAGCATGGCCTCGTCCATGTTCACGTCGATGACCTGGGCGCCGTTTTCCACCTGCTGGCGCGCCACGGACAGCGCTTCCTCGTACTGCTCGTTGAGGATCATGCGCGCAAAGGCCTTGGAACCCGTGACGTTGGTGCGCTCGCCCACGTTGACGAACAGCGTGCCCTCGCCGATGGTCACCGGCTCCAGGCCGGACAGCTTCATGGGAGGGGGAGTGAAAGAGGACGACATCAAGCTCACCTGCAAAAACGGCATGGCAACAGGTGAGCGTCGTTGGCACCGTGGGCGCGGTCCGGCCGGGAACCTGCACCTGGCCCAAGCCTGACGCGGCACGCGATCCGGTGTACGGATGGGCGGGTGCCGCGCTGCAACGCTCCTCGGGCCAAAGCCCGGGATTCTACGGCGGCTGGCGGCGGCCTGCAGTGCGGGTTTTACGCCCGCATTCGGGGCAGGCCTGCACAAAGCCATGCGGCACTGCACCAAAGCGCGGCAGCGCGGGCCGCCGGCGGCGCCTTCGGGGCGGATTGTCGATGTCCCATCGCCCCGGATTCTTTGCAATGCCTGAGGACAACGCTCCTTTTTTTGCATCTGGCACGCAATTCGCTATCTGCTGGGTACGTGGTCTGACCAGTCAGGCCAAAACCCTCCACCCGCGCCAGCCCATGCAAAGCATTCCGATCTCGATGGCCCAGACGCTGCAGCAGCACATCCTGAGCGGCCACTATCCCGGCGGGAGCCAGCTGCCGCCGCAGCGCGAGCTGGCCCGGCAGCTGGGCATCAGCCGCGCTTCGCTGCGCGAGGCGCTGTCCATGCTGGAGGCCCTGGGCCTGGTCGAGATCCAGCCGGGCAAGGGCGTGCGCATCAACGGCCCGCACAGCGGCCGTGCACGCATGCACCGCGCCTATGCCACCCCGGCGCTGGGCACGCTTTCGCCGCGCCAGCTGATCGAGCTGCGCCTGGTGCTGGAGCCCGGCTGGGCCGCGCTGGCGGCCGTGCGCGCCGACGACAGCGGCCTGCGCCAGCTGCAATGGACCCAGTCCCAGCTGGCCCACGCCCTGGACCGCAGCGACCTGCTGGCCGCCGCCGACGCCGATCTGCAGTTCCACCTGCTGCTGGCCCAGCTGTCGGGCAACCCGGGCCTGGTGGCCATGGCGCGCCAGCTGGAGCTGGCCATCAGCCACAGCCTGCGCCTGCCCTTTGCCTGGAGCGGTGCCGACGACCAGCCGGTGCGCGAGCACGACGCCATCGTGCAGGCCGTCTGCGCAGGCGATGCGCCGGGTGCGGCGGGCGCCATGCGCGCCCACCTGCTGTCGGCGGCCAGGCGCAGCGGCATCGATCTCGACACACCGGACGACGCGGCGGCGCCCGACGCGACGGCGCCCGACGCAACAGCGCCCGATACATCTGCGCCCGACCCTGACCCGCTTTTCTTTCGCCTCACCCCACCTTCCGAAGGAGCTTTCGCATGACTTCCCCCCTGACACCCCGCCGCGCATTCATCCGCACCGCCCTGGCGGCCGCCACCCTGGCCGCTGCCGGCCTGGGCGGCGCCGCCCAGGCCGACATGCTGGCCAATATCCAGAAGGCCGGCGTGCTGCGCGTGGCGATTCCGCAGGACTTCCCGCCCTTCGGCTCGCTGGGCACCGACCTGAAGCTGCAGGGCTATGACATCGACATGGCGGCCCTGGTGGCCCAGGAGCTGGGCGTGAAGGTGGAGCTGGTGCCCGTGACCAGCACCAACCGCATCCCCTTCCTGACCACGGGCAAGGCCGACATCGTCATCTCCAGCCTGGGCAAGAACGCCGAGCGCGCCAAGGTGATCGACTTCACCCAGGCCTATGCACCCTTCCCCAAGAGCGTCTACGGCCCCAAGGACATGAGCATCAAGGCCCCTGCCGACCTGGCCGGCAAGACCGTGGGCGTGACGCGCGGCTCCACCGAGGACCTGGCCCTCACGCAGGTGGCGCCGGCCTCGGCCACCATCAAGCGCTACGAGGACAACAACGCCACCGCGCAAAGCTACCTGACGGGCCAGGTGCAGCTGGTGACGCTGGGCAACATCGTGGCCAACGCCGTCAACGAGCGCACCAGGCTGCGCCAGCTGGACGTGAAGTTCGCGGTCGAGGACACGCCCTGCTACATCGGCGTGGCCAAGGGCGAGCCGGCGCTGCTGCAGAAGGTGGACGCCATCATCACCAAGCTCAAGGCCGACGGCCGCCTGACCAGCCTGTCCCAGCGCTGGATGAAGATGCCGCTGCCCGCCACCCTGTAACCGCTGCGCCCCTGCTCCCGGAAATCCTTCCATGGCCTATCAATTCGACTTCGGCGCCGTGTTCGACTACAGCGGCCTGCTGGCACAGGGCGCGGGCTTCACGCTGGCGCTGACGGCGGCGGGCGCCGTGCTGGGCGGCGCCATCGGCGTGGCCGGCGGCGTCAGCCGCGCCTGGCGCATTGCGCCGCTGCACTGGCTGTTCAAGGTGTACGTGGAGGGCATACGCAACACGCCCTTCCTGGTGCAGCTGATGTTCGTGTTCTTCGGCCTGCCTTCGCTGGGCGTGCAGATCAACGAATGGCAGGCCTGCCTGCTGACCACGGTGATCAACCTGGCCGCCTACATCACCGAGATCGTGCGCGCCGGCATCCAGGAGACGCCGCGCGGCCAGCTGGAAGCCGCTGGCGCGCTGGGCATGGGCCGCTGGGCGGTCTTCCGCCATGTGGTGCTGCGCCCTGCGCTGCAGCGGGTCTGGCCCTCGCTGAGCAGCCAGATCGTGATCGTGATGCTGGGCACCTCGGTGGTCTCGCAGATCGCCGCCCAGGACCTGACGTTTGCGGCCAACTTCATCCAGTCGCGCAACTTCCGCGCGTTCGAGACCTACCTGGTGGTGACGGCGGCGTACTTCGTGCTGGCCCTGGCACTGCGCCAGTTGCTGGCCTGGATAGGCCAGCGCTTCGTGGTGGGCCGCCGCACGCCGCGTGCAGCCAGGCCCGCTGCACCTGCTGCACCTGCAACCACTGCCGGAGACGCCGCATGATTGCCGACATTCCCCTGCTGCCCATCCTGGCCAAGCTGGCCGAGGGCCTGCTGGCCACGCTGGCGCTGTCGCTGCTGGCCTTCGTGCTGGGCGGCGCCACCGGATTGCTGGTGCTGTTCGCCCGCGTGGGCCGCAGCCTGAACCTGCGCCGCCTGGCCAAGGCCTATATCCAGGCCTTCCAGAACACGCCGCTGCTGATGCAGATGTTCATCGTGTTCTTCGGCTCGTCCATGGCCGGCCTGGACATCTCGCCCTGGACGGCGGCCGCCATTGGCCTGACGCTGTACACCAGCGCCTACCTGGCCGAGGTCTGGCGCGGCTGCGTGGAGGCTATCCCCCGCGGCCAGTGGGAAGCCTCGTCCAGCCTGGCCATGGGCTACCTGCAGCAGATGCGCCATGTGGTGCTGCCGCAGGCGCTGCGCCTGTCGATAGCGCCCACGGTCGGCTTCTCGGTGCAGATCATCAAGGGCACGGCCGTGGCCTCGATCATCGGCTTCAGCGAGCTGACCAAGCTCGGCTCCATGCTGGCCAACGCCACCTTCCAGCCCTTCCTCATCTACGGCCTGGTCGCCGCAGGCTACTTCCTGCTGTGCTGGCCCCTGTCCCTCTACGCATCCCATCTGGAGAAGAAACTCTATGCCGCTCGTTGATGTGCGCGCCGTTCACAAGCATTACGGCAACAACCATGTGCTCAAGGGCGTGGACCTGAGCGTGGACAGCGGCCAGGTGGTCGCCATCATCGGCCGCAGCGGCTCGGGCAAGAGCACGCTGCTGCGCTCCATCAACGGGCTGGAGGCCATCCAGTCCGGCCAGATCGTGGTGGACGACGCCGTGCTCAAGGGCTCGGAGGGCAGCGCGCCCTCGCCCGCCCAGCTGCGCGCGCTGCGCCTGAACGTGGGCATGGTGTTCCAGCAGTTCAACCTGTTCCCCCACCTGACGGCGGGCGAGAACGTGGCCCTGTCGCCCACCGTGGTCAAGGGCGTGAAAAAGCCCGAGGCGGCGGCGCTGGCGCGCCAGATGCTGGCCAAGGTCGGCCTGGGCGACAAGTACGACAGCTACCCCGACCAGCTCAGCGGCGGCCAGCAGCAGCGCGTGGCCATCGCACGCGCGCTGGCCATGCAGCCCAAGGTGCTGCTGTGCGACGAGATCACCTCGGCCCTGGACCCGGAGCTGGTCAACGAGGTGCTGGCCGTGGTCAAGCAGCTCGCCGCCGAGGGCATGACGCTGATCATGGTCACGCACGAGATGCGCTTTGCCCGCGACGTGGGCGACCAGCTGGTGTTCATGCACCAGGGCCTGATCCACGAAAGCGGCCCGGCCAAGCAGCTGTTCGCCAGCCCGCAGACGCCGGAGCTGGCCGGCTTCATCGGCGCCGTGCACTGAGCGGTACGGCCAGGCAGGACAAAGGCCCGCGTCGCGGGCCTTTTTTGCATCGGTGCGGCGCAGGGGCCGCGGTCAGTGGCTGATCATCCAGGGCCGCTTGGTCGGGAAGGTCTTGGCGCCGTTGGGCGCCGTGACCGTGGAGCCGCGCTTGCTGGCGCCGCTGCAGCAGCCGCAGCCCGAAGGGTGGCGCATGCGCGCGTAGCTGCCCTCGGCCACATCGCGTGAGCGCCTGGGCTCGTGCCGGGCGCGCTCGTTGGTGTCGTGGGCGCGGCGCTGCTCGGGGCTGGTGCAGGCCAGGCGCGGCGCGCTGACGAAGACGCGGGGCGAGGCCGCCTCGCAGATGGGGCAGGGCGCGGGCTCGTTGCGCTGCGAGAGGCTGCGCAGCGCGTCGAAGCCGCCGCATGCGGCGCAGTGGTAGTCATAGGTGGGCATGGGCGGCCTCTGGCGGATGGTGGATGGCGGGTGTCGTATGCCGGGCTTACTTGTCCTGGGCGATGGGCAGGTCCACCCCGCCCGTGATGATCTTCTGTGGTCCCTCGGCCGTGGGATTGATGTCGAAGTCGAAGATCTCCGTGGGCAGCCACAGCGTGGCGCAGGCATTGGGCACGTCCACCACGCCGCTGATGTGGCCCTGCACGGGCGCCGTGCCCAGCAGCGAGTAGGCCTGGGCACCGCTGTAGCCGAATTTCTTCAGGTACTCGATGGCGTTCAGGCAGGCCTGGCGGTAGGCCACGGTCACGTCCAGGTAGTGCTGCTTGCCCTTTTCGTCCACCGAGATGCCTTCGAAGATCAGGTAGTCCTTGTAGTTGGGCGTCATGGGGCTGGGCTTGAAGATGGGGTTCTTGATGCCGTACTTGGCCATGCCGCCCTTGATCAGCGAAACCTTCATGTGCACCCATCCGGCCATCTCGATGGCGCCGCAGAAGGTGATTTCGCCATCGCCCTGGCTGAAGTGCAGGTCGCCCACGCTCAGGCCCGCGCCGTCCACGTAGACGGGGAAGAACACGCGCGAGCCGCGCGAGAGGTCTTTGATGTCGCAGTTGCCGCCATGCTCGCGCGGCGGCACGGTGCGCGCGCCTTCGGCGGCGGCCTTGTCGCGCGCCTCGCCCTGCATCTGGCCCATGTGGGCGGTGGTGGCGTTGGGCGGGTTGGCCAGGCCGGGGATGCGGTCGGGGTCGGTGGCGATGAGGCCGGTCTCGCGCTCATTCCAGCTGGCCAGCATCTTGGGGTCGGGCAGGCAGCCGATCAGTCCCGGGTGGATGAGGCCTGCGAAGTTGACGCCGGGGATGTGGCGGCTCTTGGTGAACATGCCGTGGAAGTCCCAGATGGACTTCTGGGCCAGCGGGAAATGCTCGTCCAGGAAGCCGCCGCCGTTTTGCTTGGAGAAAAAGCCGTTGAAGCCCCAGAGGCTGTCGTCGCGCGCGCCGATGTCCAGCAGGTCCACCACCAGCAGGTCGCCGGGCTCGGCGCCCTTGACGCCCACGGGGCCGGACAGGAAGTGGACGGTGGACAGGTCCACGTCGCGCACGTCTTCGGCGCTGTCGTCGTTCTTGATGGCGCCGCCGGTCCAGTCATAGGTCTCCAGCTTGAACTCCGCGCCCGGCTCCACCCAGACCGCCATGGGGATGTCGGGATGCCAGCGGTTGTGCACCTGCGGGTTGTCGTAGGGGGACTGGTTGAGATCGACCTTGATCAGGGTTTCGGCCATGGTGTGCTCCTTGCGATGGCAGTGGGAAAAAACGGATCAGACGGAGAGGTAGGACTTGATGCGCTGCTCGTCGGTATCTGCTCTGGCCGTCTCATGGACCAGGCGCCCGCCCTCGATGACGAACAGCCGGTCGGCCACATCCATGGCGAAGGAAAGCACCTGCTCGCTGACCACGATGGTGATGCGGCGCAGCTTGCGGATCTCGTTGAGCGCCTTGGCGATGTCCTTGATGATGGAAGGCTGTATGCCCTCGGTGGGCTCGTCCAGCAGCAGCACCTTGGGGTTGGTGACCAGGGCGCGCGCAATGGCCAGCTGCTGCTGCTGCCCGCCCGAGAGGTTGCCGCCCTTGCGCCGGCGCATGTCCCAGAGCACGGGGAACAGGGCGTAGATGTCGTCGGGCACCTGGCGCGACTTCGCGTTCTCCAGGCCCGTCTGTATGTTCTCTTCCACGGTCAGCGTGGGGAAGATCATGCGGCCCTGGGGCACGTAGGCAATGCCCTTGGCCACGCGCCGGAAGCTCTCGTCCTTCGTGACGTCCTGGCCGGCCACGGTGATCTGGCCGCTCTTGGCGGGCATGACGCCCATCAGGCTTTTGAACAGCGTGGTCTTGCCCATGCCGTTGCGGCCCATGATGGCCACGGTTTCGTTCTCGCGGCCCTCGAAGCTGATGCCGTGCAGCGCCTCGCTCTGGCCATAGGCCACGTACAGATCCTTGACTTGCAGCATGTGAATTCCTTGTGCGTGCCTCAGTGGCCGAGGTAGACGTCGATGACCTTGGGGTCGGCCTGCACCTTGTCCATGGGACCCTCGGCGAGGATCTTTCCCTGGTGCATGACGGTGACCTTGTGCGCGATGCGCGCCACGAACTCCATGTCGTGCTCGATGACGATGACGGAGCGGTTCTTGCAGATGCGCTGCAGCAGCTCGGCCGTCAGTTCGCGCTCGCGGGCGCTCATGCCGGCGATGGGCTCGTCCAGCATCAGCAGCTCGGGCTCCTGCATGAGCAGCATGCCGATCTCCAGCCACTGCTTCTGGCCGTGGCTGAGCAGGCCGGCCTCGGTGTCCAGGCGCTCGTCCAGGCCGATGTCGGCGGCCACGGCCTGCACGCGATCGCGCACCGCCTCCGTGCACTTGAAGGCCAGCGCGCCGAAGACCGAGCGGCCTTCGGGGTAGGAGACCTCCAGGTTCTGGAAGACCGACAGGTTCTCGTAGATGGACGGCGTCTGGAACTTGCGCCCGATCCCCAGGCGCACGCGCTTGTGCTCTGCCATGCGCGTGAGTTCCTCGTTCTTGAACTTGATGCTGCCGCCCGTGGCGCGGGTCTTGCCGCAGATCAGGTCCAGCAGCGTGGTCTTGCCCGCGCCGTTGGGGCCGATGATGACGCGCAGCTCGTTCCTGTCGATGTACAGGTTCAGCGCGTCGATGGCCTTGAAGCCGTCGAAGGAGACCGTCAGGTCTTCCACGGCCAGCGTGAAGTCGGTATTGCTCATGGTGTGCTCCCGCTGTGGTTCAGGCGCCCTGGCGGCCCATGCCTTCGGACAGGGCGGACGTGGGCTTGGTGGCGGCCGGGGCAGGTGCTGCCTGGGCTCCCTGCGCTGCGGCAGGCGCTGCGGCCGGTGCCGCGCCCTTGCGGCGGCTGTTCCACCAGGGAACGATGCGGCTTTCCCACAGCCCGGCCAGCCCCATCGGGAAGGCCATGGTCACGCCGATGAACAGGCCCGCCATGAGGAACAGCCACAGGTCCGGGAAGCTCTCCGAGAAATAGGTCTTGCCCGCGTTGACCAGCAGCGTGCCGTACACGGCGCCCACCAGGCTCATGCGCCCGCCCACGGCGGCGTAGATGACCATCTCGATGGAGGGCACGATGCCCACGAAGCTGGGCGACATGAAGCCCACCTGCAGCGTGAACAGCGCGCCGCCCACGCCCGACAGCGCAGCGGCCAGGCAGAACACGAAGACCTTGAAGTTGGCCACGTCGTAGCCGGAAAAGCGCACGCGGTCTTCCTTGTCGCGCATGGCCAGCAGCAGGGTGCCCACCTTGCCCGTCTGAATCCAGCGGCACAGCACGATGGCGCCGATCAGCAGGGCCACGCAGACGTAGTAGAGGATGTACTTGGCGCTGTCCGTGCGCGTGTCCCAGCCCCACAGGGTCTTGAGGTCGGTCATGCCGTTGACGCCGCCCGTGTAGCCCTGCTGGCCGATGATGAGCACGGTGACGATCAGCGCCACGGCCTGCGTGATGATGGCGAAGTACACCCCGCCCACGCGGCGCTTGAACATGGCGAAGCTGATGAGCCAGGCCAGCAGCGTGGGCACGGCGATGACGGCGGCCAGCGAGAACGGCAGGCTCTTGAAGGGCAGCCAGAACGAGGGCAGCTCGGTCAGCTGGTTCCAGTCCATGAAGTCGGGGATGCCGGGCGTGGACTGGATCTTGGTGCTGATGGGGTCGGACGCCTCCAGCTTCAGGAACATGGCCATGGCGTAGCCGCCCAGGCCGAAGAACACGCCCTGGCCCAGGCTGAGCACGCCGCCATAGCCCCAGACCATGACCAGGCCGATGGCGACGAAGGCATAGGTCAGGTACTTGCCGACCAGGTTGAGGCGGAAGATGTCCAGCGCCAGGGGCAGCACCACCGCCAGCAGGACGGTGAGCAGCACCAGGCTGGCGAGCTGGTAGCGCTGTATCCAGGCTTTGAGGGCTTGCATGGAATGACTCCGGTGAACTCAGGGGAAATCGGGGGAACGCGGGGGAATTCGTGGACAGGGCCGGCGCCGGGATCAGCGCCGCACCTTGGAGGCGAACAGGCCCTGGGGACGCAGCATCAGGATGAAGACGATCAGCGACAGCGTGATCACCTTGGCCATGGAGCCCGCGAGGAAGAACTCGGTGATGGACTGCGTCTGCGCAATGCCGAAGGCCGAGACCACGGTGCCCAGCAGGCTGGCCGCGCCGCCGAAGGTGACCACCAGGAAGGCGTCCACGATGTACAGCGAGCCCGAGGTGGGGCCGGTGGAGCCGATGGTGGTGAAGGCCGCGCCCGCCACGCCCGCGATGCCGCAGCCGATGGCAAAGGTCAGGCGGTCGGTCTTCTTGGTGTCGATGCCGATGGCGTTGGCCATCACGCGGTTGCTGACCGTGGCGCGCACGCGCAGGCCCCAGCGGCTCTTGTGCAGCGCGATCAGCACGCCGGCTGTGACGGCCATGGTCAGCGCCAGCACGAACAGGCCGTTGATGGGAATGTCCAGCCCCTCGGCCGGCGCCCACGAGCCCATCAGCCAGTCAGGCAGGGTGGGGCTGACTTCCTTGGGGCCGATGAAGGTGCGAAAGCACTGCTGCAGCGCCAGGCTCACGCCCCAGGTGGCCAGCAGCGTGTCCAGCGGCCGCTTGTAGAGGTGGCGGATCAGCCCCCATTCCACCAGCCAGCCGGCCACGAAGGCGAACAGGAAGGCGGCCACGATGGCCAGCGGGAAGTAGTAGGGCATGAACTCGGGCGCGTGCTGCGCCGTGAGCGTGGAGCCCAGGTAGATGGTGTAGGCGCCAATGGTCATGAACTCGCCATGCGCCATGTTAATCACGCCCATCTGGCCAAAGATGATGGCCAGGCCCAGGCCCATCAGCAGCAGCACGGCGAACAGGCTCAGCCCCGCGAAGCCCTGCATCAGGCCGATGTTCATCATGTCGGAAAAACTCATGGTGCTGCTCCTGCGCGCAAGCCAATCGGGAGAGGGGGAAACGATTCACGCGGCAGCCCGCCCACCAGGCCGCAGGCCGCCGCGCATCACCTGCCTGAACGGATCAGGGCTTACTGGTAACCCTTGGGGAAGGGATCGGGTTTGATGAGTTCAGGCGACTCCGAGACCACCTTGAACGTGCCGTCCGGCTGCCCCACGGCAATGCGCGACTTGCTCCACAGGTGGTGGTTGGCGTCCACCTTCACGTAGCCTTCGGGCGCGGTCTTGAGTTCCAGCCCCGGCGATGCGGCCACCACCTTGTCCACGTCGAAGCTCTTGGCCTTTTCCACGGCGGCCTTCCACAGCCAGGGGCCCAGGTAGCCGGCCTGGGTGACGTCGCCGATGACGGCGTTGGGGCCGTACTTGGCCTTGAAGGCGGCCACGAACTTCTTGTTGTTCTCGTTGTCCAGCGTCTGGAAGTACTTCATCGAGGAGTAGAAGCCCGTGAAGTTCTCGCCGCCCACGCCGGTCATCTCGTCCTCGGTCACCGACAGCGTGACCAGCAGTTGCTTGTCACCCGTGATGCCCGCGGCCTTGAGCGCCTTGTAGAAGGCCACGTTGGAGCCTCCCACCACGGCCACGAAGATGCAGTCCGGCTTTTGCAGCTTGATCTTGTTGACCAGCGAGCCGAAGTTGGTGCTGCCCAGCGGGTAGTACTCCTCGCCGACGACCTTGCCCTTCTGGAAGTTCTCGATGTGCTTGCGCGCGATCTTCATCGAGGTGCGCGGCCAGATGTAGTCCGAGCCGATCAGGAAGAAGGTCTTGGCCTTTTTCTCGGCCTTGGCCCAGTCCAGGCTGTACAGGATCTGCTGCGTGGCTTCCTGGCCCGTGTAGATCACGTTCTTGGACTGCTCCAGGCCTTCGTAGAAGGTGGGGTAGTACAGCAGGCCGTTTTCCTTCTCGAACACGGGCAGCACGGCCTTGCGCGAGGCGCTGGTCCAGCAGCCGAAGACGGCGGCGCAGCGGTCGTTGATGAGCAGTTTCTTGGACTTCTCGGCGAAGGTGGGCCAGTCGGAGGCACCGTCTTCCTTGATCACGCGGATCTTGCGGCCCAGGATGCCGCCCATGGCGTTGATCTGGTCGATGGCCAGTTGCTCGGCCTGGATGGAGCCGGTCTCGGAGATCGCCATGGTGCCCGTGGCCGAGTGCAGCTGGCCCACGACGACTTCGGTGTCGGTGACGGCCAGCTTGGTGGTGTTGACCTGGGCCGTGGCCTGGGCGAAGGACCAGGCCGGCAGCCCGGCCACCGAGGCGGCGCCAAGCGCCTGCAGGACGCGGCGGCGGCCCATTTCCGTGCCGGGGGAACCAGGTGTGCGGGGGTCGGAGGGGTGGCTCATGGTGACTCTCCTGTAAGGATCGGTTGGGTGATCTGCAAGTGGCTGAAAACTGGCGTTGCGGTTACGGCTTGTTTCCGCGTTGGGTCCAAGATTAGGAAGAACCCTTGCCGCCGCCCATACGTCAATTGACGTAGCCACCTGCGTACGCACCCCGGATACCCCTCTTGCAAGCCGCGCCAGCATTGGCCCCGCACGTTTCTTGCTAGACCTGGGAATGCACTCCGCCCCCCCGCCCGACAGCCCCACCGGCACCGCAGCCGCGCCGCAGACCATCTTCCGGTTCCGGCGCGAGTACAACGCCTGGGTGGCCGACGAGACCATGGAGGACTACGCGCTGCGCTACACGCCGCGCAGCTTCCGGCGCTGGAGCGAGTTCCGCGTGGCCAACACGGCCTTCGGCTCGCTGTCCTTCCTGGCGCTGGAGGCCATCGGCGGCGCCATTGCGCTGAACTACGGCTTCGCCAACGCCATGTGGGCCATCGTCACCGTGGGGCTGGTGATCTTCCTGACGGGGCTGCCCATCGCCGTCTGCGCCGCACGCTACGGGCTGGACATGGACCTGCTGACGCGCGGCGCGGGCTTCGGCTACCTGGGCTCGACCATCACCTCGCTGATCTACGCCGTCTTCACCTTCATCTTCTTCGCGCTGGAGGCGGCCATCATGGCGCTGGCCCTGCAGCTGGTGGTGGACTGGCCGCTGCAGTGGTGCTATGCGCTGTCGGCCCTGGTGGTGCTGCCGCTGGCCATGCGCGGCATCACGCTGATCTCGCGCCTGCAGGCCTGGACGCAGCCGCTGTGGCTATTCCTGCTGGTGCTGCCCTTCGTGTGGATGGCGCTGGCCCAGCCGCAGCTGTACCGCGACTTCGCCAGCCTCACCGGCCTGCGCTCGGGCAGCAGCCAGTTCGATCCGCTGATGTTCGGCGCGGCGGCAGCCGTGATCTTCGCGCTGGTGGTGCAGATCGGCGAGCAGGTGGACTTCCTGCGCTTTCTGCCGCCGCGCACCCAGGCCAACCGGCTGCGCTGGTGGGGCGCGGTGCTGGTGGCCGGCCCGGGCTGGGCCGTGATGGGCATGCTCAAGATGGCGGGCGGCGCCTTTCTCGCGTTCGCGGCCATGCAGCTGCAGGGGGTGGACGCCACGCGCGCGGCCGAGCCCACGCAGATGTTCCTGGCAGGCTTCCAGCAGGTGCTGCAGGCCCTGGGCCTGCCGGGGCTGGCCGTGGCGGTGACCGTGGTCTTCGTGGTCATCTCGCAGGTCAAGATCAACGTGACCAATGCCTATGCGGGGTCGCTTGCCTGGTCCAACTTCTTCGCGCGCATCACGCGCAGCCATCCGGGGCGCGTGGTCTGGATGGTGTTCAACGTGGTCATCGCCACCTTGCTGATGACGCTGGGCGTGTTCGGCGCGCTGGAGAAGGTGCTGACCATCTACAGCAACGTGGCCATCGCCTGGGTGGGCGCGCTGGTGGCCGACCTGGTCATCAACAAGCCGTTGGGGCTGAGCCCGCCGGGCATCGAATTCCGCCGCGCCCATCTGTACGACTTCAATCCCGTGGGACCCGTCGCCATGCTGCTGGCCGCCGCCGTGGCCTGCTGCGCCTATGCGGGCCTGCTGGGCGAGACGGCGGCCGCGTTCTCGCCCTTCATCGCGCTGGCGCTGTCCATGCTGCTGTCGCCGCTGCTGGCCTGGCTGACGGGCGGGCGCTACTACCTGGCACGGCCCGCAGGCAATCTGTGGAAGCCCGGCGAGACGGTGCGTTGCGCCGTCTGCCAGAACCAGTTCGAGTCCGAGGACATGGCGCGCTGCCCGGCCTACGGCGCGCCCATCTGCTCGCTGTGCTGCTCGCTGGAGTCGCGCTGCCATGACCGCTGCAAGACCGGCTCGCGCGCGGGCGAGCAGCTGCGCGCGCTGGCCTCGGCCATGCTGCCGCCGCGCTGGGCCACCAAGGTGAACTTCCGCGCGGGCCAGTACCTGGTGGTGATGCTGTCGCTGTGCGCGGTGACGGCCTTCATGGTGGGCGTGGTCTACATGCAGGAAAGCCTGCAGGCAGGCAGCGTCGATGGCGGCGCGCTGCGCATCCCCTTCCTCAAGGTCTTCGCGCTGCTGGCCCTGCTGTGCGCCGTGGCCGCCTGGTGGGTGGTGCTGAGCACGGACAGCCGGCGCATGGCCCAGGACGAGTCCGAGCGCCAGAACCAGCTGCTGCTGCAGGAGATCGCCGCCCACAAGCGCACCGATGCCGAGCTGCAGGCCGCCAAGGACCATGCCGAGCAGGCCAGCCAGGCCAAGACCCGCTATGTGGCCGGCATGACGCACGAGCTGCGCTCGCCGCTCAACAGCCTGCTGGGCTATACGCAGATCCTGCTCAAGAGCCCGCAGGTCGATGGCTGGGTGCGCGAGACCCTGTCCACCATGCAGCACAGCGGCCAGCACCTGCGCGCGCTGATCGACGAATCGCTGGAGCTGGCCAGCATCGAGGCCGGCCGCCTGCGCCTGGACCTCGCCCCCCTGCCCCTGCCCGCGCTGATCGACGGCATCGAGGCCATGATGCGGCCCCAGGCCCAGGCCAGGGGGCTGCAGTTCTCGGTCGAGACGCTGGGCACCATGCCGCGCTGGGTGCGTGCCGACGCCAAGCGGCTGCGCCAGATCCTGATCAACCTGCTGTCCAACGCCGTGCGCTTCACCCAGCGCGGCGAGGTGCGGCTGCGCATGGATTTCCGGCCCCATGTCTCGCGCATCGAGGTCATCGATACCGGCATCGGGATCGAACCGCAGGACATGGAGCGCATCTTCGTGCCCTTCGAGCGCGGCAGCGCGGGCCGGCGCGTCAGCGAGGCGGGCACGGGCCTGGGGCTGACCATCACCCACCTGCTGACCGAGCTGATGGGCGGGCAGCTCACCCTGAGCAGCACGCCCGGCGAGGGCAGCTGCTTCACCGTGCGCCTGTACCTGCCCGAGATGGCGCCCGACGCGTCCTGGGTGCCCCCCGGCGCAGCCGCCACGCTGCACACCGTCATCGGCTATCTGCCGCCCCGGCGCACCCTGCTGGTGGTGGACGACCAGCCGCTGCAGCGCCAGCTGCTGGCCGGCCTGCTGCTGCCGCTGGGCTTCGAGATCCGCGAGGCCGCCAGCGGCCGCGAGTGCCTGGAGATCGTGGAGCAAAGCCTGCCCGACCTGGTGCTGCTGGACATCAGCATGGACGACCTGGACGGCTGGCAGACCGCCGCCCTGCTGCGCGCGCGCCGGGATGCGCAGCAGCTTCCCGTGGTCTTCGTCTCGGCCAACCTGTTCGACAACGATCCGCCGCGCCTGGCCGATGCGCATTGCCAGGGCTTTGTCGCCAAGCCGGTGATCGAGTCCGAGCTGCTGCAGGTGCTCGAGCGCGTGCTGCGGATCGAATGGGTGCATGACAACCGCCCGTTGCTGCTGCCGGCGCCGCGCGCGGAGCAGGCAGAGGCAAAGGCAGCGCAGGCGCCGGCAGCCGCCCCCTTCCCGCCCGACCTGCGCGAAGACCTGGCCCGGCTGGCGCGCTCGGGCCAGGCCACGGCCCTGCGCGAGCGCCTGCGCCAGGCGCGCCAGCAGGCGGGCGGCGCATCGGGCCACGCCGCGCTGCTCGATGCGTTGCAGGCCTGCGCCGACCGCTTCGACTTCGATGCGCTGGCGCGCCTGCTGCCGCAGCCCCGGGAAGAAGACGAACAGGAACAGGAGGAGACAGATGAATGAACATCCAGGAGGGCAGGAAATGACCGCCACCACCACCGCCAACAGCCGCAGCAGCCATGGCAACAGCGCCCATGTGATCCTCGTGGTGGACGACGCGCTGGACAGCCTTCGCATGCTGTGCGATGCCCTGGCCGCCGAAGGCTACGTGGTGCTCGCCGCCCGCGACGCCGACGAGGCCCTGCAGCGCTTCGCCCTCACCGTGCCCGATGGCGTGCTGCTGGACGCCGTCATGCCCGGCATGGACGGCTTCACGCTGTGCCGCCGGCTCAAGGACACGCCGGCCTGGGCCCACGTGCCCGTGGTCTTCATGACCGGCCTGTCGGACACGGACCAGATCATCCGCGGCTTTGCCAGCGGCGGCGTGGACTACGTGGTCAAGCCGCTGCGCATCCCCGAGGTGCTGGTGCGCCTGGCCACCCATGTGCGCAACGCCCGCGCCACGCGCCAGGCGCAGGAGGCCGTGGACGTGGCGGGGCTGGGGGTGGTGGTGCTCGATGGCCAGGGCCGCGTGGCCTGGCGCTCTCCCCAGGCAGCGCGCTGGCTGGAGGAGGCCTTTGCGGACCAGCCCTTCCCCATGGAGGCGGCCGGGGACTGGCTGGCCGGTGCCCACCAGCCGGACCAGGCCGGTCACCAGGATCTGGCGCTGGCCCTGGCCGATGGCCGCCAGTTGCTGGCGCGCCACATGGGCGCCAGCGGCCTGGGGGAGTCGATGGTGCTGCTCAGCCACGAGGCGCCGCAGGCGCCCGCCGCGCGCCGGCTGCAGCAGGTGGCGCTCACCCCGCGCGAGACCGAGGTGCTGTCATGGCTGAGCAAGGGCAAGACCAACCGCGACATCGCCGACATCCTGGGCATGAGCCCGCGCACGGTCAACAAGCACCTGGAGCACATCTTCGAGAAACTCGGCGTGGAGACCCGCACGGCCGCCGCCGCCGTGGCCGGTCAGCTGCTGCAGGCCGGCTCGCCCTGAGCGCGGGGTGCCACCGCAGCGGATGCCGAGGCCGAGGCCGGCAGGCCGAACACATGGTCGAAGCACCAGTTGAAGACATAGGTGTAGACCAGGAAGAAGACCAGCAGGCCGGCCTCCATCACCGTGGCCTCCCACAGCGTGACGCCGAACCACCAGGCCATCAGCGGGATCAGCACCATGGCCAGGCCGCCCTCGAAGCCCAGGGCGTGCACCACGCGGCGCAGCACCGAGCGGCCCTTGACGCTCTGGCGCGACTCCCACTGCTCGAACAGGTGGTTGAAGGTCAGGTTCCAGACGATGGCCAGCGTGGAGGCGGCAATCGCCATGCCGCCAGAATGCCCGGCGCTCTGGCCGATGGCCATGAACAGCAGGCTGGAGGCGAGGATGGCGATCAATTCATACAGGGTCACGAAGACCACTTTGCGCTTGGGCCCCTGGAGGCCCTTTTTGTGTGTCTGCAAGGTCATAGGGGGCGCAGTCTATATGCCGACAATTGAACGTTAAAGTCAGATTCTTTCAATAAATCTGACAGGTCCCCACCATGTCCTTTCCAGCCGACCAGGTGCCGCTGTTCATTGCCGTGCTGGACCACGGCTCGTTTTCCGCCGCCGCGCGCCAGCTGGGCCGCGTGCCCTCGGCCGTGAGCATGGCCATCGCCCAGCTGGAGGCCGAGCTGGACCTGCAGCTGTTCGACCGCAGCGGCCGCGAGCCCCGGCCCACGGCGGCGGCACGCGCACTCGAACCCCAGGCCCGGCTGCTGGCCGCCCAGCTGCAGCAGCTCAACCACCAGGCGCTGGCCCTGCACCAGGGACTGGAGGAGCGGCTGACCCTGGTGATCGCGCCCGAACTGCTGTCCACGGCCTGGGCCGCGCCGCTGCAGCCGCTGGTCGAGGAATTCCCGGGTCTGGAGGTGGAAGTGCTGGTGGCCGCCCAGGTCGATGCGCTCAAGGAACTGCACTCGGGCCGCGCACATCTGGCCCTGGTCTTCGAGCGCCCGGCCATCGACGGGCGCGAGGATTTCCAGGAGATGGGCCAGGAAACCATGGTCGCCGTGATGGCGGCCAGGCATCCGCTGGCCCGGCAACTGGGCGTGGACGGGCAGCAGCGCCTGGACGTGGGCCAGCTGGCCGGCGCGCGCCAGATCCTGCTGGCCAGCCGCGACCTGGCCCATACCGATCCGCGCTTCGTGTTCTCGCACCAGCTGTGGCGCACGGACAGCCACCTGGCGGCCCTGTCGCTGATCTCGGCCGGCCTGGGCTGGGGGTGGCTGCCCTTCAGCGTCGCCGAGCCCCTGCTGCAGACGGGCGCGCTGCTGCGCATCCCGCTGTGCAACATCAGCAACGGCACCCAGCTGTTCGTCGATTGGGTATGGTCCAAGGAGCGCCCGCTGGGGCTGGCGGCGCGGCGGTTCGTGGAGCAGTTGCAGGTGCCGGTGCGGCCGTTGCCGGACAGCGATGCGGATCGCATCGGGTAGCATCTCTCGCCATATCGGACCAAAAATCCACATCTCCAGCAGCAGGTCACACAAGAGGAAGGGAAAACATGTTCTTTGATCATCATCACAGCAAGACCGCCATCGCACTGGCCCTGGGCGCCGTTCTGGCCGGTTGCGGCGGAGGTGGAGGCGGCGGCCCGTCCGGCCCGTCTTCGCAGTTGACCGCCGCCTGCTCGGGCACGGCCTGCGGCGCGGCCAATGCCACCACCTATTCGGGCCAGGGCGTGGGCGTCTGGAGCTACACCAACACCACGCAGGCCGAGCAGCAGATCCCTGTGGGTCTGACCAACCTGGGCAGCAAGCAGGTCACGCTGATCTACACCAACAATGGCGACGCCAGCGTGCCCATGCCCGCCCTGACGCTGACTCCGCCTGCGGCGACCACCGCCACGGCCCAGAAAAGCCTCAGCGCCGCACCCGCAACGGTCAACCGGATTCCCGAGCGCATCCGCAACTTCAAGCCCCGCCTGACGGCAGCGGACATGCAGGCGCGGCAATCCATCAAGCCGCAGGCAGCGGCGATCCTGCCCGTGGGCAGCCAGCGCAGCTGGTTCGTCCAACCCGGCGACTCCCGCATCGAAGCCCGCCAGGCCACGCTCAGACGCCAGGCCAGCGTGCCCACGCCCACCGGCACCCGCACCATCAACGTCTGGCTGGAAGACAGCGAGTACGACGCTGCCAAGGTCAGCGATGCGATGCTCGACACGCTGCTCCAGCGATTCACCAGCGGCTCCGACGCGGTCTATCCCCTGATCACGGGGCTGTCGGGCGAGCCCTGGGGCGCTCACTCCTACAGCGACCTCATCGACCCCGAACAGCCCCTGGACATCGTGTTCGTGAATTTCGTTCCGGACCGCACTCCGTACGGGCTGCTGGGCTATTTCTGGTCTCTGAACAACTTCAAGCAGGACCCGGCGAACCCCGACCTCAAGTACAGCAATCAATCGCTGTCGTTCTACATGGATACGGAAACGCTGTACCTGGATCCTGCCGAAGGCATGACCAACCAGATCAGCACGCTGTCCCATGAGTTCGTCCACATGACGAACTTCTACCGCCGCAGCGTCCAGCTGTCCAAGCCGGGAACCGACTACGCGTTCGACACCTTCCTGGAGGAAATGAGCGCCATGATGGGCGAAGACATCGTGGCCCAGCGCGTCACGCCCGGCTTCAACTCCATCGCCAATGGACGCGTCCCTTCCTGGCTGTCCCACTCGGGCTTCAACTGCGACCCCGCCGCCTGGAGCGCCGACACCGCCGCGCCCTGCTTCGGCTACGACGTCAACGGCAGCCTGGGCGCCTATCTGGTGCGCCAGTACGGCGTGGGCTTCTACAAGCAGCTGCTGAGCAACACCACGTCCACCGATTCGCTGCAGGTCCTGGGCAATGCCATACAGCAAGCGGGCGGCCCCACGCTGCCGGTCGCCATCCAGCGCTGGGGCGCCAACATCGCACTGCTGCCCGGCGATGTGCCCAGCGGCTATGGCTGGCCCGCGCGCACGGAGCAGGGCTTCACCCTGGCCGCGATCAACGGCAGCAGCCTGGCGTCTTCCCGGGTCCTGCCCACCACGGTACCGGTGAACCTCAATGCGCGCGGCCATTTCCCCTTCCTGCGTCAGCCTGATGCGCAAGGCACCTACCAGGAACAGCTGCGTGTTCCGGCAGGCAGCACGCTGACAGCCGTCGTACGCTGAACGCCATGAACCACGCACACCCGACTGCTTCCACCCGCGGCCTGCGCCGCAGTCTGCCGCTGCTGCTGGCCAGCGGCCTGGCCCTGCTGAGCGCCTGCTCGGCCCCGGCTTCGCCTGCCGCCAGCGCGGCTGCGCCGGCCTCGGGTGCGGCGGCTGAACCAAGCCAGCCCCTGACCCTGCAAGGCCGTCTGGTGCTGCGCGGCAATGCGCCCCATGAGCAGCCCGTGCTGCAGACCACCTCCGGCGAGGCCTGGCAGCTCCAGGGCCTGAGCGCCGAGCAGATCACGCAGTGGCAGCGGCAGAACGTGGAGGTCCGGGGCCAGCCCGGCCCCAGGCCCGCCGCTGGCGCCGCGCCTTCGATGGCGCAGCCGCAACTGCAGGTGCAATCCATTCGCGCCCGGCCCTGACATTCCACCTCACCCACCGCTCTATCCATGGACGCCTCCAACCCTTTCTCCAGCCGCGATGCGGCCGTGCAAAAGCTCTGGGAACAGTGGCAGCCGCGCTCCGCCAGGTCCGACAAGGACAAGGACAAGGACAAGCCCATTGCCCTGGCCGACTTCGACCCGGGCGCCAAGCCCTTTTCCAATGGCAACGGCAAGGCCGAGGACAAGGTCGCCGTCGAGGCCCTGGCCGAGGAGCTGGATGCGCTGCAGAACCTGCTGTACGCCGACCGCCGCTACAAGCTGCTGGTCGTGCTGCAGGGCACGGACACGGCGGGCAAGGACGGCACCATCCGTGGCGTCTTCGGCCGCATGAGTGCGCTGGGCGTGCACGCCGTGGGCTGGAAGGCCCCCACCGAGGCCGAGCGCGCCCATGACTACCTGTGGCGCATCCACCAGCAGGTGCCTGCCGCTGGCGAAATCACGGTCTTCAACCGCAGCCATTACGAGGACGTGCTGGTGCCCGTGGTCAACGGCTGGATCACACCCGAGCAGCAGCGCCAGCGCTTTGCCCACATCAACGACTTCGAGCGCATGCTCAGCGAGACGGGCACCGTGGTCGTCAAGTTCCTGCTGCACATCAGCGCCGACGAACAGCGCATGCGCCTGCAGGAGCGCCTGGACGACCCGGCCAAGCACTGGAAGTTCGACGAGAACGACATGAAGGTGCGCACGCAGTGGAAGGACTACCAGCAGGCCTACGGCCAGCTGCTGGGCGCCACGCATACGCCCTGGGCGCCCTGGACCATCGTGCCGGCCGACTCCAAGACGCACCGCAACCTCATGATCGCCACCTTACTGCGCGAGGTGCTGCGCAACCTGGAACTGCGCTTTCCGCCCGGCGATCCGGCCCTCAAGGACTACAAGATCACCTGATCACTCGATGGCCTGCCTGAAGCCTCACAGCTGCAGGCGGGCTTCGGCGATGCCGTCCAGCTCGGCCACCACCAGGTCGCCGGCCTGGGCAAAGGCCAGTCCATTCCACGTGCCCGTAGTCACCACCGTGCCTGCGGGCACGCTGCCATAGCGGCGCACCAGCTCCTGCAACCAGCCGGCCAGCAGCCACAGCGGATCGCCCAGCGGATGCGTTCCGGTGAACGCCTGCAGCGGCGCCGCACCCACGCGCAGGCGGCAGACCTGGGCAGACCAGTCCCGCGGCGACTCGCGCGGCAGCAGCCGCGAAGCGTCCTGCCACGGCCCCAGCACCAGGGCGCCATGGCACAGGCCGTCGGCGGCCAGCAGCAGCGGCGGCGCCTTCAGGTGCTGGCGCCAGCGCGTATCCACCACCTCGATGGCGGCGGTGATGCCGTCGATCAGCTCCAGCCCATCGCCGGGCTGCAGCGCGGCAGCCATCTCGGCCGTCACCTCGCGGCCCAGGCGCAGGGCGATCTCGGCTTCGATGCCGCGCAGGTGCAGCGGCGCGCCACCGGCCACCGAAGGACTGGCCCAGACGCCTTCTTCGGGCAGCGGCGCATGGGTCAGCGGGGCATCGCGGCGCGGCGCGCCAGACTTCCAGTAGCCCGGAACGCGGCCCGGCCCCTGCTGGCTGCCGGGCACGCGCCAGCCCAGGGCGGGCGCCATGGCGGCCTGCACGGCCTGCGCATCTGCGGGCGCGCGCACCACGTCGGCCCAGTCGTCGGCATCCAGCAATTCGCCGCTGTGGCGCGCCTGGAGCAGCGCATGGGCCAAGGATGTGGGAGTGCGGGGCGTGTTCGTCATGGAGCGGCTTTCTTGGAGTGCATCGGAGGGTCGCAAGCGGCCCCGATTGTCCGCTGGACAAGGCGATCCCATGGTTATGCATTAAATGCATAAGGCTCTCGCGCATAAGGCGTTGGACAGCGCATAGCCCCGGGAATAAGCTCAAAACCCTCAGACAACTCTTGTGTGGAACCACCATGCAGCAACCCGCTTCGGCCGGCGTTACCAACCACGCCATCCCTTCCTACCTGCAGGCCGATCACCTCGGCCCCTGGGGCAATTACCTGCAGCAGGTCGATCGCGTCACCCCCTACCTGGGCCATCTCGCCCGCTGGGTCGAAACCCTCAAGCGCCCCAAGCGCATCCTGATCGTCGATGTGCCGATCGAGCTGGACAACGGCACCATCGCCCACTACGAAGGCTACCGCGTGCAGCACAACCTGAGCCGCGGCCCCGGCAAGGGCGGCGTGCGCTTCCACCAGGACGTGACCCTGTCCGAAGTCATGGCCCTGTCGGCCTGGATGTCGGTCAAGAACGCGGCCGTCAACGTGCCCTACGGCGGCGCCAAGGGCGGCATCCGTGTCGATCCCAAGACGCTGTCGCGCGGTGAGCTGGAGCGCCTGACGCGCCGCTACACCAGCGAGATCGGCCTGCTGATCGGCCCCTCCAAGGACATTCCAGCGCCTGACGTCAACACGAACGGCCAGATCATGTCCTGGATGATGGACACCTACTCCATGAACACCGGCGCCACCGCCACCGGCGTGGTCACGGGCAAGCCCGTGGACCTGGGCGGCTCGCTGGGCCGCGTCGAGGCCACCGGCCGCGGCGTGTTCACCGTGGGCGTGGAAGCGGCCAAGCTGACCGGCCTGTCGGTCCAGGGCGCGCGCATTGCCGTGCAGGGCTTCGGCAACGTGGGCGGCACGGCCGGCAAGCTGTTCGCCGACGCGGGCGCCAAGGTCGTGGCCGTGCAGGACCACACCGGCACCATCCGCAACGCCAACGGCCTGGATGTGACGGCCCTGCTGGCCCACGTGGCCGCCAAGGGCGGCGTGGGCGGCTTTGACGGCGCCGAGGCCATGGACGCTGCCGATTTCTGGGGCGTGGACTGCGACATCCTGATCCCCGCCGCACTGGAAGGTCAGATCACCAAGGACAACGCCGGCAAGATCAAGGCCAAGATGGTGATCGAGGGTGCCAACGGCCCCACCACCACCGAGGCCGACGACATCCTGACCGAAAAGGGCGTGCTGGTGCTGCCCGACGTGCTGGCCAATGCCGGCGGCGTGACGGTGAGCTACTTCGAATGGGTGCAGGACTTCTCCAGCTTCTTCTGGAGCGAGGACGAGATCAACGCCCGCCTGGTGCGCATCATGCAGGACGCCTTCGCGGCCATCTGGCAGGTGGCCCAGCAGCACGGCGTGACGCTGCGCACCGCCACCTTCATCGTGGCCTGCCAGCGCATCCTGCATGCCCGCGAGATGCGGGGACTGTATCCCTGATCACGCCCTGAGGCGCTGACGCGCCTTCCCCCTCTCTGCTTGCTTCGCAAGGGAGGGGGACGACACCCTCGCGGCGGGGCGGCCCTTGCTCGGTGTCCCTGACTTGGGCCGCGCCAGTTTTTGGCGCTGTGCACCACACGGTCAATGAAAGGCGCTTCGGCGCCTTTTTTCTTGTGGCCGCCTTTTCGGCAAGGGGTTAGCACGCGTTCCAGTGGGCCTAAGCGCGGGTTTCCGAATGGTGAAGCGGATCTCCAGTCAAACCCTGGTGCCCTGTGGCCCAGGGTTTTCTATCGTTGCGGGCAGTGAACTGGAGACTGCCCATGACCGTCCGCCGCAGCCTGCTGGCCCTGCTGGCCTCTTTGCCTTTTTTCTCCCTGGCTCCTGCCTCCGCGCTGGCGGCGGCCTGGCCTGAACGCCCCATCACCATCGTCGTGCCGGCCGCCGCTGGCGGCACCACGGACATTGCCGCGCGCGTGCTGGCCGAGAAGATGGGCAAGGACCTGGGCACGTCGGTGGTGGTGGAGAACAAGGGCGGGGGCGGCGGCAGCATCGGCACGGCCCAGGTGGCGCGCGCCAGGCCCGATGGCTACACGCTGCTCATGGGCAACATCGGCCCGGTGGCCATCAATTTCAGCCTGTACAAGCAGCTCAGCTACAAGGAAAGCGACCTGCGCGGCATCACCAATGTGATCTCCGTGCCCAACATCCTCGTGGTCCATGCCGATTCGCCCGTGCGCAGCGTGCGCGAGCTGGTGGAGCTGGCCAGGACCCGGCGCCTGAACGTGTCCACCTCGGGCGTGGGCCAGTCGCCGCACATGTCCTCGGAGATGTTCCGCCAGAAGGCCGGCATCGAGGTCACGCTCGTGCCCTTTCCCGGTGCCGCGCCTGCGGTCACGGCGCTGCTGGGCCAGCAGGTGGACTACATGATCGACAACCTGCCCAGCTCCATGCCGCACATCAGGAGCGGCAAGTTCCGCGCGCTGGCCATCACCAGCGCCACGCGCTCGGCCCAGTTGCCCGAGGTGCCCACCATGACCGAGGCCGGCGTGCCCATGCAGGTCACGGCCTGGTTCGGGCTGCTGGCACCGGCCGGCACGCCCGATGCCGTGGTCGGCCGCATCCAGGAATCTGCCCGGCGTGCCATGCAGACGGCCGAAGTGCGCCAGCGCTTTGCCGACCTGGGCGGCGTGCCCGGTGGCGAGACACCGGCCGAGTACGACGCCTTCATCGCCCAGGAACGCAAGAGCTGGGCCCAGATCGTCAAGGCCGCAGGCCTGTCGCTGGAATAGTTCTCCCCTCCCGTCCGCCCCCCCATGCAAGAAGACATCGCCGCCCTGCTGCGCCAGCCCTTTGGCTCGCTGCCCGAACTCGTCGCGCTGCAGGCCAGCCAGCGCCCCCGCCACACCGCCCTGGCCATGGACGGCCGCAGCCTCGACTACGCCGCGCTGCGCCTGGGCATGGACCGCGTGGCCCTGCGCCTGCAACGCCAGGGCCTGGGCCCCGGCGACGTGGTGGCCATCTGCGCGGGCAGCTCGCCCGAGTACGTGCTGGCCTTCCTGGGTGCGTTGCGCGCGGGCGTGGCCGTGGCGCCGCTGGCCCCGTCGGCCACGGCCGGCCACCTGAGCGCCATGCTGGACAACTGCGGCGCCCGGCTGGTGCTGCGCGATGCGGAAACCGCCGCGCAATGGCCGCTGCAGGCCGGACAGGATCTGCAATGCGTGGCCCTGGACGGCGCTGCCGAAGCCGGCATGCCGTGGTCGCAATGGCTGGCTGCGGACGAAGCGGACCATGGCACGGCACCCACGCCCATCCACCCCCAGCCCGACTGGCCTTTCAACGTCATCTACTCCTCGGGCACCACGGGCGTGCCCAAGGGCATCGTCCAGTCCTGGGCCATGCGCTGGGCCCACGTGCAACGTGCCATCCACAACGGCTACGGGCCCGATGCCGTCTCGCTGTGCGCCACGCCGCTGTACTCCAACACCACCCTGGTCGCGGCCCTGCCCACCCTGGGGCTGGGCGGCACCCTGGTGCTGATGCGCAAGTTCGACGCGGCGCACTACCTGGAACTGACCGAGCGCCACCGTGCCACCCACACCATGCTCGTGCCCGTGCAGTACCAGCGGCTGATGCAGTGCCCGGGGTTCGACGGCGCCGACCTGAGCCGTCTGCGGCACAAGTTCTGCACCAGCGCGCCGTTCCATCCCGCGCTCAAGGCCGAGGTGCTGCGCCGCTGGCCCGGACGGCTCATCGAGTACTACGGCATGACCGAAGGCGGCGTGCGCTGCGAGCTGCACTGCCATGACTTCCCCGACAAGCTGCACACCGTGGGCAGGCCAGGGCCGGGCGCCGACATCCGCTTCATCGATGAGCAGGGCCGCGAACTGCCGCACGGCGAGCAGGGCGAGATCGTGGGCCGCTCGGCCGGGATGATGAGCGGCTACCACCGCCTGCCCGACAAGACGCAGGAGGCCGAATGGTTCGATGCCCAGGGCCTGCGCTTCATCCGCAGCGGCGACGTGGGCCGCCTGGACGAGGACGGCTTCATCGTGCTGGGCGACCGCAAGAAGGACATGATCATCACGGGCGGCTTCAACGTCTACCCGAGCGACATCGAGTCCGTGCTGCTGCAGCACCCGCAGGTGGCCGAATGCGCAGTGATCGGCGTGCCCTCCGATGCTTGGGGCGAGACCCCCGTGGCCTACGCCGTGGCGCGCCCCGATGCCACGCCCTCGGCCGCCGAGCTGCGCGAATGGCTCAACGCCCGCGTGGGCAAGACCCAGCGCGTGGCCGAGCTGCGGCTGGCCGCCAGCCTGCCGCGCAGCGAGATCGGCAAAGTGCTCAAGCGCGCGCTGCGCGAGCAGTACCAGGCCGGCGCCCTGTCCTCTTCATGAAACGGAGTCCCCCCATGCCCATGCCCATGCACCCACTCCCGCGCCGCCGCCTGCTGTCCTGCCTGGCCCTGGCGACCTGCGCCCTGCTGGCCCCGGCCACCCATCTCGCCCATGCTGCCGAGGCCTGGCCTGCCAAGCCCATCCAGCTGGTCATTCCCTATCCGCCCGGCGGCAGTGCCGACCTCCTGGGCCGCCCGCTGGCCGTGCAGCTGCAGCAGCAGCTGGGCCAGCCCGTGGTGCTGGAGTACAAGCCCGGCGCAGGCGGCACGCTGGCCTCGCAATACGTGGCGCGCGCCAGGCCCGATGGCTACACCGTGCTCATGGTGCTGGCCGCCCATGCCATCAACGACAGCCTCTATCCCAAGCTGCCCTACGACACCCGCCGCGACTTCGCGCCCGTGTCTTTGGTGGCCAACCTGCCCATGGTGGTTGCGGCCAGCAGCAAGCTGCCGGCCAGGAACATCCAGGAACTCATCCAGGCCGCCAAGGCCAACCCCGGCAAGCTCACCTTCGGCTCGGCGGGCAACGGCAACACGGGGCATCTTGCGGCCGAGTACTTCGGTTCCATGGCAGGCGTGCGCATGACCCATGTGCCCTACAAGGGCAGCGCGGGCGTGGTCAACGCCATGCTGGCCGGCGACATCGACCTGACCTTCGACAGCATCTCCACCTCCATGCCCCATATCCGCAGCGGGCGCATGCACGCGCTGGCCGTCACCAGCCCGCAGCGCTCGGCGCTGGCGCCCGAGGTGGCCACCATCCAGGAGCAGGGCATCGCAGGCTTCGACGTGACCGGCTGGTACGCCGTCATCGCGCCGGCCGGCACGCCCGCCGAAGCCACCCAGCGCCTGAGCCGCGAGATCGCCTCCGCCCTGCGCCAGCCCGCGCTGCAGGCCCAGCTGGCCGCCGGCGGCTACGAGCCCGTGGGCTCCACGCCCGAGGCGCTGCAGGCGCATATCGACAAGGAAATCACGCGCTGGGCCACTGTCGTCAAATCGACAGGTGCACGGGTGGATTGAAAGTCACCCCCTGAGCGGCTGCGCCGCTTCCCCCGTGTGCACGGCGCCCTCTCTCGCTTCGCGGGAGGGGGGCATCCGGGCAACCGGCGGCACCCTCGGTGCGGGGCGGCGCGGCCGGCGTAGGCCCTTCCTAGGTGCCCCGGAGTCGGTACACGCCAGTCTCGAGCGCCGCGCCCAATGCGATGATCATGTCCATGAATACACCCATCAAAGACCACCCGGCCAACCCCTTCGAAGGCGAGGCGCCCGGCATCCTCTTCGGCCTGCCCATGCCCATGGCCCGCGCCATGAAGCTCAGCGGTGAACGCATCGGCGATGACCGCGCCCAGATCCGCATGGGCTTTCAACCGGACCAGGCCAACAGCCGCGGCGACGTGCACGGCGGCGCCATCGCCTCGCTGCTGGACTGCGCCCTGGCCTCGGCCTGCCGCTCGCATGACCCCACGGCCTTCGGCGTGGCCACCATCGACCTCACGCTGCACTACGTCTCCGCCGGCAGCGGCGATCTCATCGCCACCGCCCACTGCGAGCGGCGCGGCCGCTCCATCAGCTTCGCGCGCGGCGAAGTGCGTTCCGAGGACGGCACCCTGGTGGCCCTGGCCACCGGCACCTTCAAGCTGATGGCGCGCAGCCCGGCACAGGCCTGAGCGCAGGGCACGCGCGGCGCCGGATGGCGCCGGACGGCACTTGCGTGCCGCCGCGTCGTCAGAGCCGCTTTTCCTTGGCCTCTATCAGCTTTTGCATCAGTTCGCAGACCTGCCTGGCCTGCTCCTGCGTGATGTCGATGTTCTCGATCACCGAGCGCTTGAACTGGATGCCGTTGACTGCGCCGCTGTTCTCGATGAAGCCCAGCGTCAGGGTGCGGTTCAGGAAGTAGATGACGGCGGCGATGCCCCAGCCGATCAGCATGACCACCAGGCCTGCAAAGAAGCTCTGGGCCATCATCGACCCGCCCATGAACAGGGACAGGGCACCGATGCCCAGCGCCGTCTTCCAGGGCTTGTGATAGCCGTAGTAGGTGGAGCAGATGCCCTGCAGCGGGATCAGGCGCGACTGGGTGCCCGACAGCGAGGCGCTGCTGAACTCCAGGCGCTCGCTGCCCACGCGGATGGTGGTGGTGGGATCGATGTTGACCTTGGACAGGATCCAGGCGACCAGGCCGCCTTCGCGGCCTGTGATGGCAATGTGGTTGCCCTTGTCGTCTATGGGTTGCTCGCTGGCTTTCCAGGCCTTGATGACCAATGCACTCACGGTAATACCCTCTCTTGAATGTTTGAGAAACCACGGGCTGTCCCGCCATGGCATTGCACCACCGGGGCCGCCTGAGGAGGGGCGATTACAGCACAGGGCATGAGTGCAGCCTTGGGCAACCAGGGCCGCTGTGCGCCATCAACCGGGTTGCACCCCCGCCGACTGCAGCAGCCGCCCCCAGACCGGAGCCTCTTGCGCCCAGGCCTTGCCGAAGCGCTGGGGCGTGTCGTCATCCACGGGCACGAAACCGGCGGCGATGATGCGGGCCGTGCCTTCGCGGCTGGCCACGGCGCGGTTGGAGATCTCGCTCCATTGCTGCGTGAGGTCGGCCGGCAGGCCCCTGGGGCCGGCGATGGCCAGCCAGCCGGACAGTTCCATGGCCTCGTGGCGGTAGCCGGCCTCGGCAAAGGTGGGTACCTCGGGCAGCAGGGGCACGCGGCGCGTGCCGGTAACGGCCAGGGCGCGCAGCTTGCCTGCATCGATATGGGGCTTGAGCGTGAGCAGGCTGCCCATGCCGATGGGGATGCGCCCGCCCAGCATGTCCTGCACCATCAGCGCCTCGCCCCGGTAGGCCGCATGCGCCATGCCGGCACCGGCCATGTCGCTGAGCACGGCGCAGGCCAGGTGGCCGTGCGAGCCTATGCCGTAGGAGCCATACGAGAGCTTGCCCGCGTTGGCCTGGGCCCAGGCCATGAATTCGCGCAGGTTGGTGGCGGGCACGTCGGCCGTGACCACCAGGGCGATGGGCGCCATGCACACACGCGACAGGGGCGTGAGGTCGGTCAGCGGGTCGTAGGCGGTCTTCTTGTAGAGGTATTTGTTGGTGAGCATGGTGGAGGTGGTGCCCAGCAGCAGGGTGAGCCCGTCGGGCGCGGAGCGGACCACCATTTCGCCGCCGATCAGTCCGGCCGCACCGGGCTTGTTGTCCACCACCACGGTCTGGCCCAGCTGCTGGGCCATGCGCTCGCCCAGGATGCGCGCAATCACGTCGGTGGCGCCGCCCGCCGCAAAGGGCACGACGATGCGCACGGGCCGCGTGGCAAAGCCGGCCTGCGCCAGCACGCTGCCGGGCCCCGCCGCCACGGCGCCGGCCGCCAGGGCCAGCGCCTGGCGCCGATTCAATCGGTTATCCAGTCGGTCATCCATTCGGTCTTCAAGTCGGTCATTCAACTGGCCGTTGAATCCGCTGTTCGATGCCGTCCCCGAGATCACTGCCATCACACGCTCCTTTGCCTGGGTGCCACCGTGGGTGGAGACACCGGATCAAGAAACCGCCGTCTCGAAATCAATCGAGTTGGCCAAGCGTATTCGAGGCAGATGGATTCACCATCAGGGAAATCATTGGACTGCTTGCACCAGAATCAGAAAACTCTGAGTGCAAAACGGCCTTTCAGTCTCATTTTTATCAAGATCGTGCTGGAGATCTCTGTTGCGCCCAGGCATGGCGCAGCAGCACCTGTTCGGCCTGCTTGAGCACGGGCGCATCGACCATGCGGCCGTCCAGCACGCAGACGCCGCCTCCGGCCTCGGCCAGGGTCTGGCGCAGGCGCTGCGCGTGGGCCACGGCCGCTGCATCGGGGTCGAAGACGGCGTGCAGGGGCTGGACCTGGGCCGGGTGGATGCACAGCTTGCCGCCAAAGCCCATGCGCCGCGCGCGTGCCGCGTCCTGGGCCAGCCGCTCGGGGTTGCGCGTGTCCACCGTCACGCCGTCCACGGCCGCGCCGATGCCGGCGCGGCGCGAGGCCAGGACCAGGGCCATGCGCATGGGCAGCAGTTCTTCCTCGCCCTGGTCGCAGGCCATGCCCGCATCGACCTGGAAGTCCAGGTGGCCGAAGGCCAGGCGCACCACCTGGGGCGCGGCAGCCAGGGCGTCGGCCGCGTCCAGGCCGGCCACGCTTTCGATGAGGGGCAGCACGGCCGCCCGTGCGCCGGCAGCCTGGGCCACCGCATGCAGGGTCTGGGCGCGCTCGGCCTTGGAGACCATGGCGCCGGCCACGCCCTGATCCACCAGCTGCGCCAGCGCGCGCAGGTCATCCGCATGCCAGGGCGTGCCTTCGGCGTTGATGCGCACCAGCAGGCGGGCACGGGCCGGGCCTTCCAGCGCACCCACGGCCTGGGCCAGCGCCTGGCGGGCGCCGTCCTTGTCGGCCGGGGCCACGGCATCCTCCCAGTCGGCGATGACCATGTCGGCGCCGCTGTCCAGGGCCTTGCCCAGGCGCTCGGGCCGCGTGGCGGGGACGAAGAGAAAGGAAGTGGCCTGTCGCGCCAGATCGTGCATGCGGATGTCCTTGGGAGAGCGGTTTATTCGGCCGAGACGCCTGCGGCCTTGATGACCTTGTCCCAGCGCGCCACCTCGGCCTGCAGGTGGGTGCGCAGGCCTTCCGGCGTGGCCTTGTCGGGCGTGACCAGGTCGGAGCTGAGTTCGGCGATGCGCTTTTTGACGTTCTCGTCCTTGATGGCCACGTTCAGCGCCTTGTTGATGGCCATGACCACCTCCTTGGGCGTGCCCTTGGGCGCGTACATGCCGTGCCAGACCTTGACGTCGAAGCCCTTGAGGCCCTGTTCGTCCAGCGTGGGGATGTCGGGCAGCGAGGACAGGCGCTTGGGCGTGGTCACGCCGAAGACCTTGGCGCGCTGGCCGTCCTTGATCACGGGCACGGTCTGCGTGGTCTGGTCGCACAGCAGGTCCACCTGGCCGCCCATGAGGTCGTTCATGGCCGGGCCTGCGCCCTTGTAGGGCACGGTGGTGAGCTTGACGCCCGCCTGGTGCATGAACAGCATGCCGCACAGCTGGGAGACGGCGCCGATGCCGGCATTGGCCAGCGAGACCTTCTCCTGGTTCTTCTTCACGTAGTCCAGCAGCTCGGCAAAGTTGTTGGCCGGGAAGTCCTTGCGCGACAGCAGGGTCATGGGCACGTCCAGCACCTGGCCGATGTACTCGAAGTCCTTGAGCGGGTCATAGGGCAGCTTCTTGTACAGCGCAGGCGCCGTGGCCATGCCCATGTGGTGGATGAGGATGGTGTAGCCGTCGGCCTTGGCCTTGGCCACGCGGTTGGGCGCAATGGTGCCGCCCGCTCCCACGGTGTTCTCGACCAGCACGCTCTGGCCCAGCACCTGGCCCATGGGCACGGCCAGCAGGCGCGCCACCACGTCGGTGGGGCCGCCAGCGCTGTAGGGCACGACGAGGACGACGGGCTTCTCGGGCCAGGCCGCGGCCAGGGCGCCGGTGGTCGTCCCGCCGGCGGCAAGGGCGCAGGCGGCGGCCGCTGCGTAAACGAGGCGGCGGCGGAAAGAAGTGGTGCGTTGCATGGTTTGTCTCCTGTGCACTTGGGTGGAAGCGGGAGGCGCTCTGTGGTGGCGCCTTTCCCATGGATTCGCCGGCCGGGGCCGGCGCGAAAACTCAGTCAAGAACTCAGTCAAGCAGGCGCTGCACGCGCGGCCAGTGCGCGATCTGCCACAGCCGCGCTACAGCGGCCTGGGCGGGGTCGTCCTGCAGGGCACCGCCATAGGCGATCAGTCGCAGCGCCTTGGCCGTGATCTCCTCGCGCGACAGCGTGTTGCCCGGATCGCCCTTGGGCTCTTCCACGCGGCCGTGCAGCGTGCGGCCATCGGTGGTGAGCACGGTGACCTTGCCGATCCAGCGCTGCGGGTAGGCGGCATCGACCTCGGGGTCCAGCACCATGCCCACCTTCTCGCGCAGGGCCACCGTGGTGGCGGCCAGGTATTCGTTGTCGAACTCGTCCAGGCCCGCATGGCCGTGGCGCGCGGCCAGCGCCAGCACCGTGCCCATGGAGAACTTGCTCTGGTGCACCGTGCCGGGATCGACCACGGGGCCCAGCACGTCGATGGCGCCCTGGTGCACGTGGCAGGTAACCTGCGCCAGGTCGGCGGGGGCCAGGCCGTGGTCCTGCATGACCTGCAGCAGCGCGTCGGCAGCCGGGTGCGTGTGGCGGCAGGAGGCATGCCATTTGAACGAGGTCTCGGCCGTGGCCCAGCGCGTGCCGATGCCATCCGTGAGGCGCGTGGGATCGGCGTCCGTGGACATGCCTGCCGCCAGGCCCTGCGGCCCGGTGAAGATGTCCTGCGCACCGGTGAATCCGTCCTGGGCCAGATAGGCCGACATCAGGCCCGCAGCGGCCGCATGCGCCGTGTGCAGCTGCTTGCTGTCGGCGCCCGTGCGCAGGAATTCCCACAGCCCTGCCGACTGCGTGCCGGCCGAGCCGAAGGCATGCTGCATCTGCGCGGGCGTGAGGCCCAGCAGCCGGCCCACGGCAGCGGCTGCAGCCAGGGTGCCGGCCGTGGCCGTGGTGTGGAAGATGCGGTAGTGGCTGCGGCCCAGGAACTCGCCCACGCGGATGCCGACCTCGTAGCCGGCCACGCAGGCGGCCATGAGTTCGGCGCCGCTGGCGCCGATGCTCTGCGCCACCGCCAGCGCGGGCGGGAAGACCACGGCGGCAGGGTGGAAGACCGAGCCGTTGTGCACATCGTCCTGCTCGGCCACATGCGAGGCGGCGGCATTGGCCAGGGCAGCCATCATGGGCGAAGTGGCGGCGTCCTGGCCCAGCACCTCGCTGGGGCCGCCGGCCAGTCCCTGGGACAGCGCAAAGCGCGTGATGCTCTGCACGGGGCGCGCGCCCTGGCCTGCCAGCACGGAGCCGAACCAGTCCACCCAGAGGTCTTCGGCGCGCTGCTGCACGGCGGCGGGAACGTCGTCCCAGCGCAGCGTGGCGGCGAACTGGGCCAGCGGATGGATGCTCACTTGCGGATCATGTTTCATGAGGGGGTCTCCGGCGCATTCTGCGCATGCGCCCAGGTTTCAGGGAGTGGGTTTTCCAGACTGCGGGCACAAAGCCTGGATGCGCTCTGCGCTCCAGCCCAGCTCGGCCAGGATGGCGGCGCTGTGCTCGCCCACGGCGGGCACGGCCTCCATGCGGTAGTCGAAGGCGCTGTTGGCGCCGGGCGGCAGCAGCGCCTGCACCGGACCGGCCGGCGTGTCCACGCTGCACCAGCGCTGGCGTGCGGCCAGCTGCGGATGGGCCCACAGGCCGGCCATGTCGTTGACGCGCGCATTGGCAATGCCGGCCGCATCCAGCCGCTGCACCACCTGGGCAGCATCGAGCGCGTTGAACACGCCCAGGATCAGCGCACGCAGCTCCTCGCGGTTGGCGTTGCGGCGCGCATTGCTGTCGAAGCGCGCGTCTGCAGCCAGCGCGGGCTGCAGCAGCACCTGTTCGCAAAAGAGCTTCCACTCGCGTTCGTTTTGCAGGCCCAGCATCACCGTCCCGCCGTCACCGGCCTCGAACGGCCCGTAGGGATAGATGCTGGCGTGCGAGGCGCCGGTGCGCGGCGGCGGCGGCGCGCCGTCGAAGGCGTAGTACATGGGATAACCCATCCACTCGCCCAGCGCCTCCAGCATGGACACATCGATGTGGCTGCCCTCGCCCGTGCGCCCGCGCAGCAGCAGGGCCGACAGGATATTGGTGTACGCATACATGCCGGCCGCGATGTCGGCCACCGAGATGCCGGCCTTGGACGGCACCTCGGGCGTGCCCGTGACCGAGAGAAAGCCCGCCTCGCTCTGGATCAGCAGGTCGTAGGCCTTCTTGTCGCGGTAGGGGCCGTCTGCGCCGTAGCCGCTGATGTCGCAGACGATGAGGCGCGGAAAGCGCTCGCGCAGCGCCGCATAGGACAGGCCCATGCGCGCGGCCGCGCCGGGCGCCAGGTTCTGCACCAGCACGTCGGCACCCTCCAGCAGCTGCAGCAGCGCCTGCATGGCCTCGTCCTGCTTGAGGTCCAGCGCCAGGCTCTGCTTGCTGCGGTTGATCCAGGTGAAGTGCGAGGACTGGCCCTGCACGCGCTGGTCATAGCCGCGTGCAAAGTCGCCGCTGCCCGGCCGCTCGACCTTGATCACGCGCGCGCCCAGGTCGGCCAGCTGGCGCGTGCAAAACGGTGCGGCCACCGCATGTTCCAGCGAGACGACGGTGGTGCCGTCAAGCGGCCGAAGACTTTGCTTTTTCATCTTGGAAATCCATTGCACTTTGGCGAAACCCACGACCCGACCAACTGGCGCGCTCCAAGCCAGGGACAGCAAGCAAGGGCCGCCCCCGCAGCGAGGCTGTCGTCCCCCTTCCAGGGGGAAGGCGCGAAGCGACTCAGGGGGTTTTCCATTTCAGAACGAACGCGGCAGACCGAGGATGTGCTCGGCCACGTAGGAATAGATCAGGTTCGTGGAGATCGGCGCCACCTGGTACAGGCGCGTCTCGCGGAACTTGCGCTCCACGTCGTATTCGCAGGCAAAGCCGAAGCCGCCGTGGAACTGGATGCAGGCATTGGCCGCCTCCCAGCTGGCCTTGGCCGCCAGGTACTTGGCCATGTTGGCCTGGGCGCCCATGGCCTGGTTGGCGTCGAACATCTCGCAGGCCTTCCAGCGCATGAGGTTGGCGGCCTCGACCTCGATGAAAGCATCGGCAATGGGGAACTGCACGCCCTGGTTCTGCCCGATGGGGCGGCCGAACACGTTGCGGTCGCGCACGTAGTTGGTCACGCGGTCCAGGAACCAGTAGCCGTCGCCAATGCATTCGGCTGCAATCAGCGTGCGCTCGGCGTTGAGGCCGTCCAGGATGTACTTGAAGCCCTTGCCTTCCTCGCCGATCAGGTTCTCCTCGGGGATTTCCAGGTTCTCGAAGAACAGCTCGTTGGTCTCGTGGTTGACCATGTTGGGGATGGGGCGCACGGTCAGGCCGCTCTTTTGCGCCTCGGCCAGGTCCACCATGAAGATGGACATGCCCTCGCTCTTTTTCTTCACCTCGGCCAGCGGCGTGGTGCGCGCCAGCAGGATCATCCAGTCGCTGTGCTGCACGCGGCTGATCCAGACCTTCTGGCCGTTGACCACGTAGCGGCCATCCTTCTTGACGGCGCTGGTCTTGATCTTGGTGGTGTCCGTGCCCGTGGTGGGCTCGGTCACGCCCATGGACTGCAGGCGCCATTCGCCCGAGGCGATGCGCGGCAGGTATTTCTCCTTTTGCGCCTGCGAGCCGTGGCGCAGCAGCGTGCCCATGTTGTACATCTGCCCGTGGCAGGCGCCCGAGTTGCCGCCGCAGCGGTTGATCTCTTCCATGATCACGCTGGCCTCGGTCAGGCCCAGGCCAGAGCCGCCGTACTCCTGCGGGATCAGCGCGGCCAGCCAGCCGGCCTTGGTCAGCGCGTCCACGAAGGTCTCGGGATAGGCGCGCTGCTCGTCGATCTTGCGGAAATACTCGTCAGGGAACTCGGCGCACAGCGCACGGATGGCGTCGCGGATCTCGGGGAAATTGTTGGAAAGCGTGTGTTCGATCATGGTGGTCTCAAGGCTCGGTGTTCAGGGGTCTCAGGCCAGAGTGGCTTTTCCGGTCATGGTCAGCCAGCCCTCGTGGTCTTGCGCCCAGAGTTCGACGGTCTTGCCGTCCGCAGAAGGCTTGCCGTGCACGCTGAAGGCGTGCAGGTCGAAGGTGGGGCGCACGGCCTTGAACTCGAAGGACAGCACGCGCGCCTGGGGCAGCTCGCGGCGCAGCAGGTCCAGCAGCAGGGTGGCGATCAGCGGGCCGTGCACGATCAGGCCCGGATAGCCCTCCACGCCCGTGACGTAGCGGCGGTCGTAGTGGATGCGGTGGCCGTTGAAGGTCAGGGCCGAGTAGCGGAACAGCAGCACGTCGTCGGGAACGATGGTGCGCGACCAGGTTTGCTGGCCGTCCAGCGGCGGCTTCTGCGGCGTGGGCGCGGGATCGCCGGGCTGGGCAGCGGCGCGGTAGACGATGTCGTGCTCCTCGGTCAGCGCCAGGCCCTGGTCGTTGCTGTAGGCATGCTCGACCAGCACGAACAGCAGCTCGCCCGAGCGGCCGCTCTTGTGGCTGACCGAGCCGATGGTGGAGCGGCGCTGCACCTTCTGGCCCACCTGCAGCGCGTTGCCTGCCTCCCAGCGCAGGCGCCCGCCGGCCCACATGCGGCGCGGCAGCGGCACGGGCGGCAGAAAGCCGCCACGGCGCGGGTGGCCGTCGGGGCCCAGCTCGCTTTGGCGTGCATGGGGCAGGAAGTACATCCAGTGCCACAGCGGCGGCAGCGCCGTGCCGTCGGTGGGCTCAGGGTCTTCCCGGTCCAGCGTGGCCGACAGCGCGGCCACGGGCGCGGCCGTGATGCTGTCTGCCAGGGTTTCGCTGCGGCCCTGCCAGGACTGAAGGTGCGCCAGCGCGGCGGCGTCGAGGGTGTCGGTAGCTTGCTTGTCTGTCATGGCCGCCATGGTCGGTGCAAGCGCGGCGGCCCGCAATCCGCGTTTTCTTAAGCAAGCCTTTGGCCGCGCTGAAGGCTGGGCCGGCGCGGCCTGCCCGCCCCTGCTTTCATTCCCGCGAAGTCCGCCCTTGTGATTGGCGAATGGCGCGGTGCGGCGTTTGCCGGCATCCTTGGTCCCGACTTCTTTCCAACGAACACTGAACGGGGACGACAGGCCATGGCGCAGAAAATGATGCAGGACAAGGTAGTGGTGGTGACGGGTGCCGGCGGCGGCATCGGGCGCGACATGGCGCTGGCCATGGCGGCCGAGGGCGCCAAGGTGGTGGTCAACGACATCGGCACCTCCACCACGGGCGAGGGCACGGACGCCGGCCCGGCGCAGAAGGTGGTCGATGAGATCAAGGCCGCAGGCGGCCAGGCCGTGGCCAACACCGACAGCGTGGCCGAGGCCGCCAGCGCGGGCCGCATCGTGCAGTGCGCCGTGGACAGCTTCGGCCGCATCGACGGCGTGGTCAACAACGCCGGCATCCTGCGCGACCGGTTCTTCCACAAGATGAGCCTGGACGAGTGGGACGCCGTCATCAAGGTCCACCTGTACGGCAGCTACTACATGAGCCGCGCGGCCGCCAACCATTTCAAGGAGCAGGAAAGCGGCGCCTTCGTGCACATGACCTCGACCTCGGGCCTGATCGGCAACCTGGGCCAGGCCAACTACAGCGCGGCCAAGCTGGGGCTGACGGCCCTGTCCAAGTCCATTGCGCTGGACATGCAGAAGTTCAACGTGCGCTCCAACTGCATCGCGCCGTTCGCCTGGAGCCGCATGATCGGCTCCATCCCCACCGACACGCCCGAGCAGCAGGCGCGCGTGGCCAAGATCCAGCAGATGACGCCCAACAAGATCGCCCCGCTGGCCGTCTACCTGCTGTCCGACGCGGCCCGCGACGTGAACGCCCAGGTCTTCGCCGTGCGCAACAACGAGATCTTCGTCATGAGCCAGCCGCGCCCGCTGCGCTCGGTGCACCGCAGCGAAGGCTGGTCGCCCCAGTTCATTGCCGAGCACGGCATGCCGGCGCTCAAGGCATCGTTCGTGCCGCTGGACCGGTCCGCCGACGTGTTCAGCTGGGATCCTGTTTGAACGACACCCCCTGAGGCGCTACGCGCCTTCCCCCTCTCTACTCGCTTCGCGAGGGAGGGGGACGACACCCTCGGTGCGGGGCGGCCCTTCCTCGGTGTCCCTGAGTCGGGCCGCGCCAGTTGCGAGGGTTGAAGCGCGCCAGCGCCATCAACCACTGAGAGGAACCGTGATGGCCATCAGCTATCAGCACCTGAAACAGCGTCCCTTCGAGCCCGTGCGCCAGCACTATGGCGAGCGCGACACCATGCTCTATGCATTGAGCCTGGGCCTGGGCAGCGATCCGCTGTGCGCCGACGCCCTGCCCTTTTTCTACGAAGGGGCGCCCGGCGGGCTGCGCGCCCTGCCCTCGCAGGCCGTGGTGCTGGGCTACCCGGGCTTCTGGGCGCGCGAGGCCGATACGGGCATCGACTGGGTGAAGCTGCTGCATGGCGAGCAGCGCATGCGGCTGCACCGCCCGCTGCCGGCCAGCGCCGACGTGGTGGGCCACAACCGCATCACGCACCTGACGGACAAGGGTGAGGGCAAGGGCGCCATCATGGTCACCGAGCGGCGCCTGGAGACCGCCGGGGGCGAGCTGCTGGCCACCGTGCAGCAGGTCAGCTTTCTGCGCGGCGATGGCGGCTACAGCCTGCTGGACGGCGGCCAGCCCAGCGACGCGCCCCTGGCGCCGCTGCGCCCCACGCCGGAGGACCGCGCGCCCGACTTCACCGACACCCAGGCCATACGCCCCGAGGCCGCGCTGCTGTACCGCCTGATGGGCGACTACAACCCGCTGCATGCCGACCCGGCCGTGGCGCGCAAGGCCGGCTTCGAGCGGCCCATCCTGCATGGCCTGGCCAGCTACGGCCTGGTGGCCCATGCCGTGCTGCGCCAATGCGGCGACCGCAATCCCGCGCGCCTGAAGGCACTGGATGTGCGCTTCACCGCGCCCGTCTATCCCGGGGAGACCCTGGTCACCGAGATCTGGCGCACGCCCGACCAGCCCTGCCAGCTGCAGTTGCGCGCCCGCGTGCTGGAGCGCGACAAGATCGTGCTCAGCCACGGCTACGCCGAACTCGCCTGATGCACAGCGGCCTCGCAAGAGGCCGCTCCTTCCCCCTGCCCTGGAGTTCCCATGAACACCTCCCCCGTATTGACCTCCGTCCAGGACGGCATAGGCACGATCACGCTGAACCGGCCCGAGGCCCGCAACGCGCTCAACCAGGCCATGCGCCCGGCACTGGCCGCCGCCGTGGCGCAGATGCGTGACGATGCGCAGGTGCACACCGTCATCCTCACGGGCGCGGGCGGCGCATTCTGCTCGGGCGGCGACATCAGCCAGATGATGGATGCCAGCCAGGCCGGCCTGCCCTGGCGCCAGCGCATGCGCAGCCTGCACCAGTGGTTTCCCGAGCTGGTCAACCTCGAAAAACCCGTGATCGCCGCCGTGGACGGCCCGGCCTTCGGCGCGGGCCTGAGCCTGGCGCTGGCCGCCGACTTCGTGCTGTGCACGCGGCGCGCGAAGTTCTGCGCCGTGTTCGGCCGCATCGGCCTGGTGCCCGACCTGGGCGCCATGCACATGCTGCCGCGCATCGTGGGCCTGCAAAAGGCCAAGGAGCTGGTCTTCACCGCGCGCACCGTGCAGGCCGAGGAAGCCAGGTCGCTGGGCATGGTCTACGAGATCGTGGAGGACGGCGAGGCCCTGCAGGCCGCCGCCCTGGCGCTGGCGCGGCGCTTCGGGGAGGCATCCACAGCCGCCATCGGCATGGCCAAGACGGCCATGAACCAGGCCTTCGAGCTGGACGCACGCGCCATGGCCGAGCTGGAAGCCTATGCCCAGACGATGTGCCGTGGCTCGGACTACCACCAGGAGGCGGTGCAGCGCTTCAAGGACAAGCAGCCCACGCGCTTCGACTGGGACCGCGCGCCATGAGCGTGCTGTCGCCGGACGCCCTGCAAGAAAGGCTGCAGGCCCTGATCCGCCCCGGCGACACCCTGTGGTGGGGCCAGGCCACGGCCGAGCCGCTGACGCTCACGCGCGCCGTGGTCGCGCAGCGCCATGCACTGGCCCGGCACGGTGGCCAGGGCCGGCTGCGCGTCTTCGTGGGCATGGGCGCATCGGACACGCTGCAGCCGGCGCATGCCGACGCCATCGACTTCTTCGGCTACGCGGCCGGCGGCCCCCACCGCGCGCTGGCCCAGGCGGGCGTGCTGGACATCCTGCCCAGCCACTACTCCCACCTGCCCGGCCTGATCGACGAGGGCCTGCTGCCTGCCAACGTGGTGCTGCTCCAGGTCTCGCCACCCGATGCACAAGGCCGCTACAGCCTGGGCCTGGTCCATGAATACCTGCCGGCCGCCATACGCAAGGCGCGCGTGCTGATCGGCGAGGTCAACCCCGCCATTCCGTGGACGCACGGCAGCCTGCACCTGCAGGCCGGCGACTTCGCCCTGCTGGTCGATGCCGAACACCCTCCGCTGGACCAGGCGCGCAGCGCACCCGGCCCTGCCGAGCAGGCCATTGCCGGCCATGTGGCCGCCCTCATCGAAGACGGCGCCACGCTGCAGGTGGGCGTGGGCAACCTGCCCGAGGCCGTGCTCGCCGCCCTGCACGGCCACCGCGACCTGGGCCTGCACAGCGGCGCCGTGGGCGACGGCATTGCAGCCCTGGCCGAAGCCGGCGTGCTGACCCACGCGCGCAAGAGCCAGGACCGCGGCGTGGGCATCGGCGGCATCCTCATGGGCGGCGAATCGCTCAGGCGCTGGGCCCACCGCAACCCCGCCCTGCAACTGCGCGAGACGCGCTACACGCACGACCCCGAGGTGCTGGCCGCCAGCCACCGGCTGGCTGCCATCAATTCGGCGGTGGAGGTGGACCTCACGGGCCAGATCAACTCCGAGGTGGCGGGCGGCGTCTACGTGGGCGCCGTGGGGGGCGCCGTGGACTTTCTGCGCGGCGCGGCACGCAGCCGCGGGGGCCTGCCCATCATCGCCCTGCCCGCCACGGCCAGGGGGGCCACGCGCATCGTTGCGCGGCTGTCCGGCCCCGTCAGCACGCCGCGCAGCGACGCCGGGCTCATCGTCACCGAACACGGCGTGGCCGACCTGCGCGGCCAGACGCTGTCGCGCCGCGTGAAACGGCTGATCGACATCGCGGCGCCGGAGCACCGCGCCGACCTGGAACAACAGGCACATACCCTGCTGCGCCAATGCGGCGCAGCCTTTTCCTGATCCACTGATCCACTGATCCACTGATTCCCAAGGAGACAACACCATGCGCAGAGCCGCCATCGTCACCCCCCTTCGCACGCCCGTGGGCACCTTCGGCGGCAGCCTGCGGCCGGTATCGGTCGAGGAGCTGGCCGCCACCACGGTGCGCGCCGTGGTCGAGAAAAGCGGCATCGACCCCGCACGCATCGACGACGTGGTCTTCGCCCAGTCCTACGCCAGCAGCGAGACGCCCTGCGTGGGCCGCTGGGCCGCGCTGCAGGCCGGCCTGCCGGTGACGGTGCCGGGCATGCAGCTGGACCGGCGCTGCGGCGGCGGCCTGCAGGCCGTGGCCACGGCGGCCATGATGGTGCAAAGCGGCGCCGCCGACGTGGTGATCGCAGGCGGCGTGGAGAGCATGAGCAACATCGAGTACTACAGCACCGACATGCGCTGGGGTGCGCGCTCGGGCAATGTGCGCTTCTACGACCGGCTGGACCGCGGCCGCGAGCGCTCCCAGCCCGTGGAGCGCTTCGGAAAGATCTCGGGAATGATCGAGACCGCCGAGAACCTGGCGCGCGACTACGGCATCAGCCGCGAGGCAGCCGACGCCTATGCCGTGCGCAGCCACCAGCGCGCCGCCGCCGCCTGGGAGGCGGGCCGCTTCGCCGACGAGATCGTCCCCGTCAAGGTGCCCCAGCGCAAGGGCGACCCCGTGCTGTTCACGCGCGACGAAGGCTTTCGCGCCGACGCCACCACCGACAGCATGGGCAAGCTGCGCGTGCTCATGCCCAATGGAACGGTCACGGCCGGCAACGCCAGCCAGCAAAACGACGCCAGCGCCGCCTGCCTGATCGTGGCCGAGGACCGGCTGGCCGAACTGGGCCTCACCCCCATGGCCACCCTGGTGGGCTGGGCCGCCGCAGGCTGCGAGCCCTCGCACATGGGCATAGGCCCCGTGCCCGCCGTCAAGAAGCTGCTGGCGCGCCTGAACCTCACGCTGGACCAGATGGACCTGGTGGAACTCAACGAAGCCTTTGCCTGCCAGGTGCTGTCCGTGCTCAAGGGCTGGGAGTGGAACGACCAGGGCGCCATAGACCACAAGCTCAACGTCAACGGCTCCGGCATCTCCCTGGGCCACCCCATAGGCGCCACCGGCGTGCGCATCCTGGCCACCCTGCTGCACGAGCTGGAGCGCCGCAAGGGCCGCTATGGGCTGGAGACCATGTGCATAGGCGGCGGCCAGGGGATTGCGGCGGTGTTCGAGCGGGTGTGAGGAACCCGTCATGTCGACACGTCCAGTGAATCTGAGCCAGCAACAACATCGAATCGTTGAAGCTCAGACCCAAGCGACCAAGCTGGAAACGCTACGGCAAGCGGCTATGCGGGGGTGGGCGGATGTCGCCTCGGGTCACTACATTGACGTGCCGGATGAAGACTTTGACCTCTTTATCGCGGATCTGGGAAGGCAGGCAGCCAGCCGAATCAAGGCTGGTGCCTGACGGCGGCCTCCTCAATCCGCCCGCGCCCCCGACGCCTTCACGATCTCTTCCCACTTGCGGGCCTCGGCCTGGATGTAGCGCGCGAACTCGGCGGGCGTGGAGCCCACGGGCTCGGCGCCCAGGCGGCGGTATTGCGCGGCGATCTGGGGTTCGGCAAGCACGCGGCGGGACTCGGTCCACAGTTTCTGCACCACGTCCTGGGGCGTGTTCTTCGGCGCCCACAGTCCGTACCAGGTGCTGGTGCGAAAGCCGGGCATGCCGGCCTCTTCCATGGTGGGCACATCGGGCAGGGAGGGCGAGCGACTGGCCGAGGTGACGGCCAGCGCACGCAGCCGGCCCGAGGCGATGAAGGGCATGGCCGAGGGCATGGAGTCGAACATGAGCTGGATCTGCCCGCCCATCAGGTCGGTCAGGGCCGGCGAGCTGCCCTTGTAGGGCACATGCTGCATCTGCGCGCCGGTCTTCAGGCGGAACAGCTCGCCCGACAGGTGCTGTGACGACGCATTGCCGGCCGAGCCGAAGTTCACCTGTCCCGGATGGGCCTTGGCCCAGGCGATCAGCTCCTGCACATTGCGCACCGGAAGCTGGCTGCCCACGACCAGCACCAGCGGCACATCGACCAGCTGCGTGACCGGCTCGAAATCGCGGAAGGCGTCATAGGGCGCGCTGGCATAGACGTAGGGGTTGATGACGTGGATGGAGGCGTTGACCAGCAGCGTGTAGCCGTCGGCCGGCGCCTTGGCCACCAGGGCCGCGCCGACCATGCCGCTGGCGCCGGCCTTGTTGTCCACGACCAGCGGCTGGCCCAGCGCCTCGCCCAGCCGCGTGGTGACCACGCGCCCGACCACGTCGGTAGGCCCGCCCGGTGGATAGGGCACGACGACGCGGATGGGCGCCTTGGGATAGCCCTGGGCCCCGGCGGATGGCTGCGCCCCTGCCGTTCTCCATGCGGCCAGCGCCGCAGCGGCGCCCAGCAGGGTGCGGCGGGAAAGCGCGGAGCCTGTGCGTTGCGTTGTCATACCTTGTCTCCTTGAATGGCGAGTGCGAGCTTGCCGGTCACGTTGCGGCCGTGCAGCGCATCCAGCGCCTCCGGCAGTTCATGCATGGCGAAGACCTGGCTGACCTGGGGATGGATGCATCCCCGGGCCGCCCAGTCGAGCAGCGTGGCAATGACGGGCTGCAGCTGCGCCGCGAAGGCCTGGCGCTCATCGGCCGGCGTCCAGCCGATGTAGCGGCCGTAGAAGAAGCCGTGCAGCGTGAGGTTCTTGACCAGGGCCAGGTTCATGGGCACGGCGGGAATGGCGCCGCTGGCGAAGCCCACGCTCAGCAGCTGCGCGTTCTGCGCGGCCGCGCGCAGTGCCTGCAGCAAGAGATCGCCCCCCACGGGGTCGAAGACCAGGGAGGCGCCCCGGCCCTGCGTGGCCTGCTTGACCTGAGCGGCCAGGTCCTGCGGGGTGACTGCCTGGTGCGCGCCGCGGCGCAGCGCATCGGCGCGCTTGGCCTCGGTGCTGGCGCAGGCGATGACCTGCACGCCGGGCGTCTGCCGGGCCACTTCCACCGCCGCGGCGCCCACGCCCGAACCGGCGCCCAGCACCAGCACCACATCGCCTTCCTGCAGGCGCGCGCGCCAGTGCAGGGCCGTGTAGGCTGTGCCGTAGGACAGGGCAATGGGCAGGGCCTGCAGCCAGGGCATGCCCGCAGGCAGGCGGTAGACGGTGGATGCATGCACCACCGTTTCCTGCGCAAAGGCACCCCAGTCGGCAATGAAGGCCACGGCATCGCCGGGCTGCAGGTGCTGCACCGCGCTGCCGCATTCCAGCACGCGCCCCACGCCTTCGGTGCCGGGCACGAAGGGCAGCGGCGGGCGCCGCTGGTAGCGGCCCTCGATCAGCAGGCCCGTGGCGTGGCTGACGTTGGCGTAGGCCACGGCAATCCGCGCCTGGTGCGCGCCCAGGGGCTGGCCGGGCCGGTCCATGGACTGCAGGCTGACCACCTCGTGCGGCGCGCCGAATTGATGGCAGACCAGGGCCTGCATGCGGGAGTGCGGGGATGCGGATGCCGGGGCGCTCATGCCATTTCCTCCGCCGCGCACTGGCGCACAACCTCACTGTCTATCAGTTGATCGATCTCCTGCGGCGTGCAGCCGGCCTCGGCCAGGATCTGGCGCGTGTGCTCGCCCGTGCGCGGCGCGGCGCCAAGGGATGCACCGCAGGCTGCTGCGTCTGCCGGCCAGGGTGAAGCCGCATACAGCAGCGGCCCGAAGCCGGGCTGCGCCAGCGTGGCGAACGATGCGCGGTGCACGGCCTGGGGATGCGCCACCACGTCGGCCAGCGTGCGCACGCCCGCATGCAGGGCGCCCTGTGCGGCCAGGCGCTGCTCCCAGTGGGCGCGCGGCTGCTGCGCCAGCAAGGCCTGCAGCCCGGCATGCAGGACATGGCGGTGGGCCATGCGGCCCGCATTGGAGGCAAAGCGCGCGTCCTGCAGCCAGTGCGGCAGGTCCAGCGCGCGGCACAGCCGCTCGAACTGGTCGTTGTTCAGGGCCAGCACGGTGATGAAGCCATCGGCCGTGGCGAACACGCCGTTGGGGGCGCTCACGCCTTCGGCGGGCAGGCCGCCGCGCAGCGTGTCTTCGGCCAGCACCGTGGATTGCAGGGCGCAGCAGACCTCGAACAGGTTCAGCTCCACATGGCGCCCGCGCCCGCTGCGCGCCTTGCCCAGCAGGGCCGCCGTGCAGGCCTGTGCGGCGTAGACGCCGGCCGCGATGTCGGCCAGCAGCAGGCCCACGCGCTGGGGCTGGCCCTGCACGTCGCGGTTGCTGGTCATCAGCCCCGTGTCCGCCTGCATGACGGAGTCGGTGGCGGGCCGGTCGGCATACGGCCCCGTGGGTCCGTAGCCGCTGATGGAGACGTACACCGGGTCCAGGCCGGCCGCGCGCAGGCTGTCGTAGTCCACGCCCATGCGCTGCACGACCTGGGGGCGGAAGTTCTGCACCACGATGTCGGCCTCGCGCGCCAGCCGCAGCAGCAGCGCGCGCCCCTGGGCCTGGCGCGCATCGACGGCAATGCTGCGCTTGCCCGCGTTGTAGGTGGCCGACAGGCTGCTGTGCCCGTTGCGCGAGATGCCCACGTGGCGCGCCCAGTCGCCTTCGGGCGGATCGACCTTGATCACCTCGGCGCCCTGGCGCGACAGCAGGTGGGTGCAGTAGGGGCCGGCCACGCCCTGGCTCAGATCGAGCACACGGTAGTGCGCCAGGGGCGCCGGCGGCGCGGTTTGCAAAGCTTCTTGGTTCACGGTCAGCGGCCTTTCGCCATGGTTTCCTCCATGCTAGGGAGGCAGGGCTGGCGCCACAATCCTCGCCAGCAGGCCAGGCCTGGTGACTCCCGATCAACAATGGCCGGCCCCGGCCCTGCAAAGAATGCCGAGATGGACCTGAACCTGTGCCGCGTCTTCATCGACATCGCCGAGGCCAAGAGCCTCACGCGGGCGGCCGAGCGCGGCGGCATGACGCGCTCCAACGTCTCGCGCCGGCTGCGTGCGCTGGAGACCGAGATGGGCACGCAGCTGCTGCGCCGCACCACGCGCAATGTGGAGCTCACCCAGGCCGGCCAGCTGCTGTACCGGCGCTGCCTGGCCATGATGGAGGAGCTGCAGCGTGCCCGCGATGCCATCCACCAGTTGTGCTCCACCGTGAGCGGCGAGGTGGGCGTGCGCGTGCCCACCGGCTTCGGGCATTTCTATCTCAAGCCGCTGATCCTGGGCTTTTGCCGCGAGCATCCCGACATCCGCCTGCGCCTGCTGATCAACGACCAGATGGCCGACCTCGTGGCCTCCAAGGTCGATCTGGCGGTGCAGATCACCTCCGCGCCGCTGGACGATCTGGTGGCCACGCGGCTGTGCGATGTGCGCTGGAACTTCGTGGCCACGCCCGCCTGCCTGCAGGCGCTGGAGCAGTCGCTGGGCCGGCCCCTGCGCGCGCCTGCCGACCTGCTGCAGGCCCGCCTCATCCTGCCGCTGGCCATGGGCGGCAGGCTGGCCTGGCTGGCCGGCAGCGGCGACGATGGCGTGGCCGCTGCCCTCGATGTGCTGCCCTCGCTGCAATCGGGCGACTACCGCCTGCTGTACGACGCCGTGCTGGACGGCCTGGGCCTGGCCCTGCTCCCGGACTACGTGACCTCGGCCGCGCTGGCCGGCGGCACGCTGGTGCCCGTGCTGGACCAGGTGGTGTTCTCCGGCCTGGGCAATGCCATGTACCTGGTGCGCATGCCCGACCGCCAGCCCACCATGGCCGCGTGCGCCTTCCAGCAGTTCCTGCGCGAGGCCATCGTCACCGCCGCACCCAGCTGGCAGGCGGGGGCTGAAGAGGGTGGTGAAGAAGGCGGTGAAGAAGGCGGCGGAGGGGGCTGCACGCACCGCTCTTCCTAGGATTGCCCTAACAGCCGGCAAACCCTGGCTTTGGCAAAAGCAGATTCCCAAGAAGCGCCCGCCTGCGCACCATTGCCTGCATGTCCGGCGCAGACCGGGCGCGCCGCCGTGCAGACCACGGCAGCGCTTCATTCATCTTTTGCAGGAGACATGCACATGCCCGCCCAACACCGCCGCAAGGCCCTGGCCACCCTGGCCCATGCCCCGCTTCTGGCGTCCCTGGTGACCGCCCTGGCCACCCTGAGCGCCCTCCCCGCCGCCGCGCAGGACGCGCAGCCCGTGCGCCTCATCGTGGGCTACTCGGCCGGTGGCCCCGTGGACCAGGGCGCCCGCCTGCTCAGCGTGGCGCTGACCAAGGAGCTGGGTGCCTCGGTGGTGGTGGAGAACAAGCCCGGCGCCAACGCCACCATGGCCGGCAGCGAGGTCGTGCGCGCCAGGCCCGACGGGCTGACGCTGTGGTTCGCGGCCAGCCCCACCATCACCATCAGCCCCAACGTGATGAGCAAGATGTCCTTCGACCCGGCCCGTGACCTCACGCCCGTGGCGCCCGTGCTCAGTTACTACAACGTGCTGGTGGTCAACAACAACGAGCCCTACAGGACCACGGCCGAGCTCGTGGCCTATGCCAAGGCCCATCCGCAAAAGCTCAACTACGGCTCGGCCGGCGTGGGCGGCTCCAACCACCTGGGCGCGCTGCTGTTCGCGCGGCGCAGCGGCATCGAGATGAACCACATCCCCTACAAGGGCAACGCACCGGCCATGACCGACGTGATCGGCGGCCAGCTGAGCATGATGCTGGACATCATCAGCACCGCCAGCAGCTACATCCAGGGTGGCAAGGTGCGGGCCATCGCAGTCACCTCGCCGCAGCGCAATGCGTCCCTGCCCGATGTGCCCACCTTTGCCGAGTCCGGCATCGAAGGCCTCAAGGGCTTCGACGTGGGCGGCTGGTATGGCGTCTATGGGCCCAAGGGCATGTCGCCCGAACTCGTGGCCCGCCTGAACAAGTCCATCAACGCCGCCCTGGCCCAGCCGGAGCTGCGCAAGCGCCTCAAGGAACTGGGCTACGAAGAGTGGACCGGCGCACCCCAGAAACTGGCCGAGCGCGGTGCCAAGGAGCGCGCCATGTGGGCCACCGTCACGCAAGGCATTGTGGTGGACTGAGGGATACGCGGAGCATGAATCAACGAATACACCATCTGCTGGACCGCTGGCTGGCCGAAGCGCCGCAGCGTCCCTTCATCCACCTGCCCGACGGCAGCAGTCTGAGCTTTGCCGATCTGGGCGCGCTGGCGGACACGGCCGAGACCGAGCTGCGCGCGCTGCAGGTGCGGCCCGGCGACCGCGTGCTGGTCGTGGCCGAGAACTGCCCCGAGCATGCGGCGCTGATCCTGGCCTGCAGCCGCGTGGGCGCCTGGTCCTGCGGTGTGAACGCACGCATGGCGCCCGGCGAAATCGATGCCTTTGCGGCCAAGGCCGATGCCCGCGTGGTGTATTTCACCTCGGCCGCATCGGACAGCGCCAGCGGCCACGCGCGGCGCTTTGGCGCAGGCGACTCGGCCCTGGCCGGCATGCAGCACAGCCCCGTGCGCGCTGAGGCCGTGGCCGAATCCGGCGCGCTGCAGGACGAGGTGGCGGCGCTGATCTTCACCTCGGGCACCACGGGCACGCCCAAGGGCGTGATGGTGGGACATGACGCGCTGACGCTGTTCGCGCGCGTCTCGGCCACATCGCGCGGCCTGGGTCCGCAGGACCGCAGCTACGCCTTCGTGCCCATGACCCACATCTTCGGGCTGGGCACGGTGCTGCTGGCCTCGCTGCATGCGGGCGCGCAGATGGTGATGCGCCCGCAGTTCGACCCGGCCGACCTGCTGGATGCGCTGGCGCGCCACGGCATCTCGCAGTTGCAGGGGCCGCCAGCGCTGTACGCGCGCCTGCTGGCCCATCTGCAGGAGCAGGGCATTGCCCACCCGCAGGCGCCTGCGCTGCGCTATGTCTACACAGGCGCAGGCCCGCTGGACCTGACGCTCAAGAAACGCGTGGAGGCCGCCTTCGGCCAGGCGCTGCACCATGGCTACGGCCTGTCGGAATACGCAGGGTCGGTCCACCTCACGCGACATGGCGAGCAGCGGCCCGACACCAGCGCCGGCTACGTGGTGGAAGGCGCCGAGGTGCGCGCCGTGGACCCGGCCACGGGCCGGCCCCTGCCGGTGGGCGAGCGCGGCGAGCTGTGGATACGCGGGCGCGGCCTGATGCACGGCTACTTCCGCGATGACCAGGCCACGGCCGCCGTGATGCGCGAGGGCGGCTGGTACGCCAGCGGCGACCTGGGCGAGCTGCATGCCGACGGCGCGCTCTTCGTGGTGGGGCGGCTCAAGGAAATGATCATCCGCTCGGGCTTCAACGTGTATCCGGCCGAGGTGGAACTGGCGCTCAACGAGCTGCCCGGCGTGCAGCGCAGCGCCGTGGTCGGCCGCCCCGAAAACGATGGCAACGAGGAGGTCATCGCCTTCGTCGAGCTGCAGCCCGGCGCCACGCTGGACAACGCTGCCGCGCGTGCCCACCTGCGCGAACGGCTGGCGCCCTACAAGCTGCCCGCCCGCATCGTGCCCCTGTCCGAGCTGCCCACCAGCCCCAACGGCAAGGTGCTCAAGCGCCTGCTGCAGGAACAGGCGCTGCGCGTTTGAGCCACCACGCCCGCTGAATCGTTGCGCCGGTGCCACTGCCGGTGCAACCTTTCACCCTCCCTGCCCTGAATCCCGACGCGCGCCAAGGCCATCGCCGTCGGAAACCCTTATCTGCGGCATCGATGCAACACCCCTACGCCAAGCGTGGCGCAGGCCTTGCACCCCTTCTTTCATGATGTAAAACTATGGAACTTAATATCTCGATAGTTTAAAAAGATTCATTAACTGAACGCTTGCCAGGCCCGGGCTGCAGGCAGCCGCAGTGGTGCACATCCCATGTGCCTGCTCACGTCTGCAAAAAGACAAGCCCCATTTCCGCAACCATTTGAATCAAGCGAATGAAAAAAATCCTCAATCTGATTTTCGGAGGTATTTTCCTGATCGCTGCCAGCTTGGTTCATGCGGCCTGGCCAGACCGGCAGATCACGCTGGTTGTACCTTTCCCGGCAGGCGGTGGCACCGATATCGTGGGGCGCATCATCGCCAAGGAGCTTGCACAACGCCTGCGCGTCAACGTGGTGGTGGAAAACCGCCCTGGCGCCTCGGGCAACATCGGTGCGCGCCAGGTCTCCAAGGCCCGTCCCGATGGATATACGCTGCTGATCTGCTCCACGGCCCAGACCATCTCGGGCGCGCTGTACACGCAGGCCGGCTATGACGTGGTCAACGACCTCGAAGCCATCTCCACCATCAACGACGGTCCTCTGGTGCTCATCACACGCCCGGGCCTGAAGCTGGCGTCGGTGCAGGACCTGATCGAGCTGGCGCGGCGCAGCCCCGGCAAGCTGACCTACGCCACGCCGGGCTACGGCAGCGCGGGCCACATGGCGGCCGAGGCCCTGAGCCTGGCCGCCGACATACGCATGCTGCACATCCCCTACCAGGGCGCCGCGCCCATGATGAGCGACCTGGTGAGCGGCCAGGTCGATATCGCCTTCGACCTGCTGATCACGGCCAAGCAGTATGTGCACCAGGGCAAGGTCAATCGCGTGGGCGTGGCCACGCGCGAGCGCTCGCCCCTCATGCCCGACTGGCAGACGCTCAGCGAGCAAAGCCCGGCCCGGCTCGGCAATTTCAACGAGACCTCATGGAATGTGCTCATGGCACCCAAGGGCACGCCGGCCACGATAGTGAACGCCATCAATGCACAGATGAAAAATATCCTGACCGACGAAAAGGTGCAGAAGAAATTCATGGAGCTTGGCAGCATTCCCCTTTGGAAATCCGTGGACAGCACCAAGGCATTCGTATCCGACGACGCCAGAAAATGGAGAAAGGTGGTCAGTGATGCCGGCATCGCGAAAATCTGAAATACCCCCTTCGCCGCAGAAACTGGCAGGGCCCGATGTCAATGCGCTGCACGAATTGCTCAATGCGCTGAAAAAGCACGGCATCGACATCCCCTTCGAGCGGCTGGGACCCATCCTGGCGGAGCACCAGTTGCTGATGGAGCACCGCGACCTCGTCAACGAACTGGCGCATGAGGCGGGACCCTCGCAGATCCACACCACCATCTCCCGTCAGAGCAAGCATGAGCGGCAGTCCTGAACTTTCGATACGACAGATGGCCAGCGCGCTGCGCGCCGGCAAGACCACTTCGGAGATGCTGACCCGGGCGGCGCTGGGACGCATCCGCGCCATGGACATCGACATCCATGCCTTCACCAATCTCGATGCCAGCGGTGCCATGGAGGCTGCGCGCAACGCAGACATGGCGCGCGGAGAAAGCGCCGATCTGCCGCTGCTCCACGGCATTCCCGTGGCCATCAAGGACGTCTACGACGTGGCCGGCCTGCCGACCACCTGCCAGTCCTGGCTGAGCCTGGACTATGTGCCCGAAGACGATTCCACGCCGGTGCGGCGCCTGCGTGATGCGGGCGCCGTCATCCTGGGCAAGCTGGCCACGCACGAGTTCGCCATCGGCGCGCCCAGCCCCGACCTGCCGTTTCCCGCAGCCCGCAACCCCTGGGACCTGGCCCATATCCCGGGCGGATCGTCGTCGGGCTCGGGCGCCGCCATTGCGGCAGGCTTCACGCGGCTGGCCCTGGGCACCTGCACGGGCGGCTCCATCCTCATACCGGCCGCCTGGTGCGGCGCCGTGGGGCTGAAACCCACCTACGGCCGCGTCTCCAAGCACGGCGTGTTCCCCCTGGCCTGGACGCTGGACCACTGCGGCCCGCTGTCGCGCAGCGTGGAGGATGCGGCCATCGCGCTGCAGGTGCTGGCCGGGCACGACCCGCTGGACCCGGCCAGCTCCACCGAACCCGTGGACGACTACTGCACGGGGCTGGAGCAGGGCGTGAAAGGCCTGACCATCGGCGTGCCGCAAGACCACTTCCAGTCGTCGCCCCAGGCGTCGCCCACGTTCCTGTCGGCCTTCGACCGCACGGCCGCGCTGCTGGCCGAGGCCGGCGCCCGTCCCATCCACGTGAGCCTGCCCCACAGCCAGCAGTTCCTGGCGGCCGGCCGCGTCATCCTCAGTGCCGAGATGTTCACCATCCATGCGCAGGACCTGCGCTCGCGCCCGCTGGACTATGGCGAACTCACGGCGGCGCGGCTGCTGCTGGGCGCCACCGTGTCCTCGGAGGACTACCTGAACGCCCTGCGCGTGCGCCGCATGCTGGCGGCCCGCGTGGACGCTGCGCTGGACCGCTGCGACGTGCTGCTGACCGCCATCACGCTGGATACGGCGCCGCGCTTCGATCCCATGCCGCATTTCCGCCACTGGCCGGTACAGACCCATGCCTTCAACGTGACCGGGCACCCGGCCGTCAGCGTGCCGGTGGGCCTGTCACCCCAGGGCCTGCCGCTGGCCGTGCAGGTAGTGGGACGCTACTTCGACGAGGCCCGCATCCTGCAGGTGGCCCGGGCCATCGAGCGGCTGACCGGCTGGGAAAACCAGCTGCTGCCCGACGGCACCTGACCGCCGTGCTTGGCTCGGACACAGCCGCAGCAGCAGCCCCGGTCCTCGCTGGTCGGCCTGACCTCCTATCAGGCCTCCATGCGGATGATCTGGCGTATGGCCTCGCCACGCGCCAGGCGGTCGAAGCCCTCGTTGATCTGGTCCAGCGTCAGGTGGCCGGTGACCAGGCGGTCCACCGGCAGCCTGCCGGCCGCATGCAGGGCCAGGTACCGGTCGATGTCGCGGCGCGGCACGCAGCTGCCCATGTAGCAGCCCTTGAGCGTGCGCTCCTCGGCCACCAGGTGCCAGACCGGCAGGCTGATGGCCTGGGCGCTGGAGGGCAGGCCCGCCGTCACCGTCTGGCCGCCGCGCCGCGTGATGCGGTAGGCCATCTCCAGGGCCTTGGCCGAGCCCACCATCTCGAAGGCATGGTCCACGCCGCCGCCCGTCAGCGCCCGCACCTGCTTGACGGCATCCTCGTCGCCGGCGTTGACGGTGTCGGTGGCGCCGAAATCGCGCGCCATGGCCAGCTTGTCGGCATTGAGGTCCACGGCCACCACGCGGGCCGCACCCGCCGCCGCCGCGCCCATCACCGAGGACAGGCCCACGCCGCCCAGCCCCACCACGGCCACGCTCTGGCCGGGGCTCACCCTGGCGGTATTGGCCACCGCGCCCACGCCGGTCATCACGGCGCAGCCGAACAGCGCAGCCAGCTCCAGCGGCACCGACTTGTCGATGCGGTGCACGCCGCGGCGCGAGAGCACGGCATGCTCGGCAAAGGCCGAGACGCCGACGAAGTGCGAGATGGGCTGGCCATTGCGCGACAGGCGCCTGGCACCCGACAGCAGGGTGCCCGCCACGCCGGCCTGGCCTGCGGGCTCGCACAGCACGGGCCGGCCCTCGGCGCAGGGCTGGCAGTTGCCGCAGCCGGGCACGAAGAGCATGACCACGTGGTCGCCCACCTCCAGGTCGGTCACGCCTTCGCCGAGCGCCTGGATCACGCCTGCGGCCTCATGGCCGAGCACGATGGGCGTGTCGCGCGGACGGTCGCCGTTGATGATGGACAGGTCGGAGTGGCACACGCCTGCGGCGGCCACCTTGACCAGCACCTCGCCGGGGCCGGGCGGCGCCAGGTCCACCTCCCAGATCTCCAGCGGGCGGCTGTCGGCATAGGGCGCGGCTGCGCCCGTTCTCGTGAGTACGGCGGCGCGTGTCTTCATGATGTCTTCACCAGCTTGCAGCTGCTCCTGGACAGCGGGCGGAAGGCCTCGTCACCGGGGATGGTGGAGAGCACCTTGTAGTAGTCCCAGGGGTATCTGGATTCCTCGGGCTTCTTAATCTGCACCAGGTACATGTCGTGCACCATGCGGCCGTCCTCGCGCACCTTGCCGTTCTGGGCGAAGAAGTCCTCGATGGGCATCTGCTTGAGCTGGCGCGCCACCGCGTTGCCGTCGTCGCCCCTGGTGGCCTGCACGGCCTTGAGGTAGTTGGTGACGGCCGAGTAGGCGCCCGCATGGATCATGGAGGGCATCTTCTTCATCTTCTCGAAGAAGCGCCGCGACCAGGCGCGCGTGGCCTCGGTGCGGTCCCAGTAAAAGCCCGTGGTCAGCACCATGCCCTGGCCGTAGCGCAGGCCCAGCGCATGCACGTCGTTGATGAACAGCAGGCTGGGCACCAGGGTCTGCCTGGGCGCGATGCCGAACTCGTGCGCGGCCTTGATGGCGTTGACCGTGTCGCTGGTGGCATTGGCCAGGTTGATCACCGAGGCCTTGGAGGCCTGGGCCTGCAGCAGGAAGGACGAGAAATCGCTGGCATTGAGCGGATGGAAGGTGGTGCCCACCAGCTTGCCGCCGCCGTCTTTCAGGAAGTCGGTCACATTGGCCGTCATGGCCTTGCCGAAGGCATAGTCCACGCCCAGGATGAACCAGTCCTTCTTGCCCTGCGCCAGGATGCCGCGCACCGCGCCGTTGGCCAGCGCATAGCTGTCGTAGGTGTAGTGGATGGCCGTGGGCGCGCAGTGCTCGTTGGTGAGGATGTCGGAGGCGCCGCCGGTGTTGATCACCATCTTGCCGCGCTCGCGCGCCAGGTTGTTGACGGCGATGGCGACGGCCGTGTTGTTGATGTCCACGATCAGGTCCACGCCGTCGCGGTCGAACCAGGTGCGCGCATGGGTGGCGCCCACGTCGGCCTTGTTCTGGTGGTCGGCCCAGACCACCTCGATCTTCCTGCCCAGCACCTGGCCGCCGAAGTCGGCCACGGCCATCTTCGCGGCCTCGACGGAGCCGCGCCCCGCCGTGTCCGCGTACAGGCCCGACATGTCGCTGAGCACGCCGATGCGCACCACGTCGTCCGATATCTGCTGCGCCTGCGCCGCCGTCCACAGCAGGCCGGCGCCCAGCGCGCAGCCGGCAGCGCGCGCCTTGGTCAAGCCGCCTCGCATCAAGCCTTTCCGCATATCCGTCTCCTTGTCTCGGGGCTGTTTTTCTGGATACCGGAGGCAAGCCTAAGCAGGCAGGCCCGGCCCGCCTATGCGCGATTGCGAAAGACCGGGTTGCAGCGCCGCGAAGCCGGGTTTGTCCCGGGTACGGGCACGCCGCCGTGCTCAGTCCGCCTGGATGCCGGCCACCTTGACCACCTGGGCCCATTTGCGCAGCTCGCTGCTCAGGCGCTCGCGCATCTGCTGCGGGGTGCCGGGGTCGGCCTCGGCGCCGGCAGTCAGCAGGCGCTCGCGCACGACGGCATCGCGCAGCGCGGTGTTGAAGTCGGCATTGATGCGCGCCAGCACGGCGGGCGGCGTGCGGGCCGGCGCGAACAGCGCGGCCCAGGAATAGGCCTCGTACTCGGGCAGGCCCGACTCGGCAATGGTGGGCACCTCGGGCAGCATGGCCGAGCGCTGGCGGCTGGCCACGCCCAGCACCTTGATGCGGCCCGACTTGATGTGCTGCAGCGCGCTGGGCGCATCGGCAAACATCAGCTGCACCTGGCCGCCCAGCAGGTCGTTCATGGCCGGCGCACTGCCCTTGTAGGGAATGTGCTGCAGCTTGATGCCCGCATGCATGTTGAACAGCTCGCCGGCCAGGTGCGTGCCGCCGCCATTGCCCGAGGAGCCGAAGCTCAGCCCGTTGCCGGACTTGGCCAGCGCGATCAGCTCGCGCACGTTGCGGGCGGGCACCGAGGGATGGGCCACCAGGAAGACCGGGAACATGGCGGCAAAGCTCACGGGCGCGAAGTCACGCTCTATGTCGTAGGTCATCTTCGGCTGCAGCGCCGGGTTGACCGCATGGTGGATGGAGCCCACGAACAGCGTGTAGCCGTCGGCAGGCTCCTTGGCTGCGAGGGCCGCGCCCACCATGCCGCCGGCGCCCGCGCGGTTGTCCACGATGCAGGGCTGCGGCCAGATCTCGCCCAGCTTCTGGGTGAAGGCGCGTGCCGTGGTGTCCACCGGGCCGCCGGGCGGAAAGGGCACGATGAAGCGCACGGGCCGCGTGGGCCAGGCATCGGCCGCAAACGCCGGCCGGACTGCAGGCAAGAGGCTGCCGGCCGCCAGCGCGCCACCGGCGGACAGCAGGCGGCGGCGGCGCGAAGAGAAGGAGGAAGTGGCAGAAGGCAGGAAGGAAGACGGGGGCATGGCGAAACTCCGGGCAACGGGCGGCGGCTTGCCGCGCGGCCCATTCTGGGCAAGCCGCCCTGCGCCGTGTTTCGCGAATGTGGAAGGCGCGCTTCCAGGGCTCCCAAGCGGTGGAAACCCTGGGAAGCGGTCCACTCCGATGCAGCCTAGTGGCTGATCATCCAGGGCCGCCGCGAGGGCGCGGACTTTGCGCCGTTGGGCGCCGTCACCGTGGCGCTGCGCCGCCCCGATCCGCAGCAGCCGCAGCCTGCCGGGTGCCTGAGCCGCGCATAGTCATAGTCGCGCGAGCTGGCGGGCTCGTGGCGCGCGCGCTCGTTGGTGGCCATGGCGCGGCGCGTGCCGTCGGCCATCAGCGCCAGCCGGGGCGCGGCGGCCAGCACGCGCGCAGCCGCCGTGCCGCAGCCGGTGCAGGCCGCAGGCTCGTCGCGCAGGCGCAGCGGCCGCAGGGCCTCGAAGCCGCCGCATTGCGCGCAGTCGTAGTCGTAGGTGGGCATGGGCGGGCTCCTTGGCGTCAGCGCAGGTCGGGGGACAGGGGCATGTCCACGCTGCCGTCGAACTGGACGACGGGCCCCGCCGCGTTGGGGTTGATGTCGAAGTCGAAGATGCCCGTGGGCAGCCACAGCGTGGCGCAGGAGTTGGGCACGTCCACCACGCCGCTGATATGGCCCTGCACGGGCGCCGTGCCCAGGATGGAATACGCCTGGGCGCCGCTGTAGCCGAATTTCTTCAGGTATTCGATAGCGTTCAGGCAGGCCTGGCGGTAGGCCACGTTGACATCCAGGTAGTGCTGCCTGCCGCTCTCGTCCACCGAGATGCCCTCGAAGATCAGGTAGTCGTCATAGCGCGGCGTGATGGGGCTGGGCTTGAAGATGGGGTTCTTGATGCCGTACTTGGCCATGCCGCCCTTGATGAGTCCGACCTTCATGTGCACCCAGCCGGCCATCTCGATGGCGCCGCAGAAGGTGATCTCGCCATCGCCCTGGCTGAAGTGCAGGTCGCCCACGCTCAGGCCGGCGCCGTCCACATAGACGGGGAAGAACACCTTGGCGCCGCGCGAGAGGTCCTTGATGTCGCAGTTGCCGCCATGCTCGCGCGGCGGCACGGTGCGTGCGCCTTCGGCGGCGGCCTTGTCGCGGGCCTCGCCGCGCATCTGGCCCATGTGGGCCGTGCCGGCCGACGGCGGGTTGGCCAGGCCGGGCACGCGCTCGGGATCGGTGGCGATCAGGGCGCGCTCGCGCTCGTTCCACATCTCCAGCATGGGCCGGTCAGGCAGGCAGCCGATGAGGCCGGGATGGATGAGGCCGGGGAAGTTCACGCCCGGGATATGGCGCGAACTGGTGAACATGCCCTTGAAGTCCCAGATCGATTTCTGGGCCGAGGGGAAATGGTCGGTCAGGAAGCCGCCGCCATTGTTCTTGGAGAAAAAGCCGTTGAAGCCCCAGAGGCTGTCGGGCTTGGCGCCGATGTCCAGCAGGTCCACCACCAGCAGGTCGCCGGGCTGGGCGCCCTTCACGCCCACGGGTCCGGACAGGTAGTGCACCGTGGTCAGGTCGATGTCGCGCACATCGTCGGCGCTGTCGTTGTTCTTGATGAAGCCGCCGGTCCAGTCGTAGGTCTCCAGGATGAAGTCGTCGCCGGGCTGGACCCAGCAGGCCATGGGAATGTCCGGGTGCCAGCGGTTGTGGACTCTTTCGTTGTCGGTGGGCGGGCGGTTCAGGTCCACCTTGATCAGCGTATCCGTCATGTGCAAAAACCTCCTGGGTGGGTGGGGATCGACAGCGGAGAACGGGCCGGGGTGCGGCACGCCATTGCCGGCCTTCCTGTGGCGCCACGCCGTGCCAAAGCGGCGGCGCGCCCTCGGTGCGCCGGCAGGCGGCGCAGGGCGGGTATGAAGAAAAGTCCGGGAATGCATAAACACCATAGCAGCCGTGACTGCCGGCCCGCCTAGGCAGCAACCCTGGGTTGACAGCCGGACGCCGGCGCTGGTGAAGCCACCCTTCCAGATTGGCGAATTGAAGCGGCCCCGCGATGCGGGCATGCTGGCGGACAGCCGCTGCCCTGCATGCCGCCGTGCGCAGCGCCAAGAACACAAAGAATGGAAACACCGCCAATGCACCTGAGCGCACAGACCCACTACCAGGCCGAACTCGATGCCGGCCGTTTCTGCATACAGCAGTGCCCGCAATGCACGCGCCATGTCTTCACCCCGCGCGAGCTGTGCCCGCACTGCGGTGCCAGCCCGCTGCGCTGGGTGCGCGCCAGCGGCCAGGGCACGGTCTACTCCACCTCCACCGTCGCACGCAAGAGCGATGCCGGCGGCGACTACAACGTGGCCCTGATCGACCTGGACGAAGGCGTGCGCATGATGGGCCGCGTCGAAGGCATTGCGCCGGCCGACGTGCGCATAGGCCAGCGCGTGAGCGCTCATGTGGCGAGCAAGGACGGACGCGGCCTGGTGCTGTTCCAGCCCGCGCTCGGACAGGCGGCACAGGGATCGCAGGGAGGTGCAGCATGAGCGCCCGTATCCCCCAATCCACCCTGGACGCCGCCGCCGTGAACCGCCCGCTGCGCGGGCGCGTGGCCATTGCCGGCGCCGCCACCTATGGCTGCGGCGAGGCACCCGGCATGGACGACATGACCCTGCTGGTGCGCGCCGCCCATGCGGCCGTGGCCGATGCGGGCCTGACCATGCAGGACATCGACGGACTGGCCACCTGCAGCGTCAACGCCAGCATGTGGACCATGCCCGTGATCGAGCACCTGGGCATCAACCCCACCTACGTGGACGGCACGATGATCGGCGGCAGCAGCTTCATCGCCCACCTGCTGCCCGCCATCCGCGCGCTGGAGGCCGGCCAGTGCAAGGCCGCGCTGGTGTGCTACGGCAGCGCCCAGCGCTCGGCCACCTTCGGCCGCAAGGAAGGCCAGGCGGCGCGGCGTTTCCTGGACCCGCAGCCCTATGAGTTCCCCTACGAGCCCGTGCTGCCCGTGACCGCCTATGCGCTGGCGGCCGCGCGCCACATGCACGAGTTCGGCACCACGCGCGAGCAGCTGGCCGAGGTGGCCGTGGCCGCGCGCGCCTGGGCCCAGCTCAACCCCGAAGCCTTCATGCGCGACCCGCTGACCATCGAGGACGTGCTCTCGGCCCGCCCCATCGCCAGCCCCTTGAGCGTGCGCGACTGCTGCCTGGTGACGGACGGCGCAGGCGCCATCGTGCTGGTGCGCGGCGAGCGCGCCCGCGACCTGCCGCGCCCCCCCGTCTACGTGCTGGGCAATGCCACGGCCATCTGGAACCGCCAGATCTCCTGCATGCCCGACCTGACCACCACGGCTGCCGCGCAGTCCGGCACCCAGGCCTTTGCCATGGCGGGGCTCACCGCGGCCGACATGGACATGGCCCAGGTCTACGACGCCTTCACCATCAACACCCTGCTGTTCCTGGAGGACCTGGGCTTTTGCGCCAAGGGCGAAGGCGGCGCCTTCGTGTCCGGGGGCGGCATCGCGCCCGGCGGGCGGCTGGCCGTCAACACCAACGGCGGCGGCCTGTCCTGCGTGCACCCGGGCATGTACGGCATCTTTGCGCTGATCGAGGCCGTGCGCCAGCTGCGCGGCGAGGCCGGCCAGCGCCAGCTGGGACGCCACCGCACGGCCGTGGTGCACGGCAACGGCGGCACGCTGTCAAGCCAATCCACGGCGGTGCTGGGAACCGCCGAAACCCTCTGAACCGCACAGGAAGCACACCGCAATGATCCGCGACCAAGAAACCCTCGAAGCCCTGCTGGACAGCGTGCGCCGCTTTGTGCGCGAGCGCCTGGTGCCCGCCGAGAACGAAGTGGCCGAGACCGACGAGATTCCCGAGTCCATCGTGCAGGAGATGCGCAACCTGGGCCTGTTCGGCATGACCATCCCCGAGCAGTTCGGCGGGCTGGAGCTGACCATGGAGGAAGAGGTGCGCGTGCTCTTCGAGCTGTGCCAGACCGCGCCGGCCTTCCGCTCGGTGATCGGCACGACCGTGGGCATAGGCTCGCAGGGCATCCTCATCGACGGCACGCCCGAGCAGCAGGCGGCCTGGCTGCCCAAGCTGGCCACGGGCGAGATCATGGCCTCGTTCGCGCTGACCGAGCCCGAGGCGGGCTCGGACGCGGCCTCGCTGCGCACCACCGCCATCAGGGACGGGGACCACTACGTGGTCAACGGCAACAAGCGCTTCATCACCAATGCGCCGCATGCGGGCATGTTCACGCTGATGGCGCGCACCGACCCGGCCAACAAGGGCGCGGGCGGCGTCTCGGCCTTCATCGTGGATGCGAAGTCGCCGGGCATCAGCTTCGGCAAGAACGACGTGAAGATGGGCCAGAAGGGCGCGCACACCTGCGACGTATTCTTCGACAACGTGCGCGTGCCGGCGGCCAACCTCATCGGCCTGAAGGAAGGCCAGGGCTTCAAGACCGCCATGAAGGTGCTGGACAAGGGCCGCATCCATATCGCGGCCGTGAGCGTGGGCGTGGCGCAGCGCATCCTGCGCGACGCGCTGAACTATGCGCTGGAGCGCAAGCAGTTCGGCCAGCCCATCTGCGAGTTCCAGCTGGTGCAGGCCATGCTGGCCGACAGCCAGGCCGAGCTGTATGCGGCCGAGTGCATGGTGATCGACGCCGCGCGCCGCCGCGACGAGGGCCGCAACGTCTCCACCGAGGCCTCGTGCTGCAAGATGTTCGCCACCGAGATGGTGGGCCGCGTGGCCGACCGGGCCGTGCAGATCCTGGGCGGCTCGGGCTACCTGGCCGAGTTCGGCATCGAGCGCTTCTACCGCGACGTGCGGCTGTTCCGCCTGTACGAAGGCACGACCCAGATCCAGCAGGTCATCATCGCGCGCAACATGGTGCGCGAGGCGCGCGCCGCATGAGCCACATGAGCCGTATGAGCGCACCGCCCCCCGACCGCAATGCCTTCATGCGGCTGATCGGCGCCTCGCAGGTGCCCGCGCCGCCCGGCAAGGTCCATGTGCGCCTGCCCCACATGCGCGAGGAACTGCTCAACCAGCTGCCGGCCGCGCACGGCGGCGTGCTCATGACGCTGCTGGACTCCGTGATGTCGCGCGCCGCCGGCGAGCTGCCCGGTGCGCCATCGCAGACCGCCGTGACGGTGGAGATGAGCAGCCGCTTCCACCGCCCGGGCAAGGGCGCGCTGCTGGCCGAAGGCTGGGTGGTTCACTCCAGCCGCAGCCTGTGCAGCTGCGCGGCGCAGTTGCTCGATGAAGACGGAAAGCTGGTGGCCACGGCCACCGGCACCTTCAAATACTGGCTGGCACCGACGGTATGAACACCCCCTGAGCGGCTACGCCGCTTCCCCCTCTCTCGCTTCGCGGGAGGGGGACGACGCCCTCGCTGCGGGGCGGCCCTTGCTCGGCGTCTCGCGCTTGGAACACGCCAGTTGCGTAGGCCGTGCGCAAGCACTGAATAGTTGAGTCCAAGCTACTCCAGCGTGAGCCGGCCCTGTGCGTCGGCCACCAGCAGCTCCACCAGCTCCTGGGCGAAGGACGGCAGGGCCTCCAGGCTGCGCACGCAGATCTGCATCTCGCGCACCGACCAGGCATCGGACAGCGGCACGATGGCGATGTCCATGGAATGCGCATGGCGGCTGGCGGCCGATTCGGGCAGCACGCCCACGCCCACGCCGGACTCGATCATGCGGCAGGCCGTCTCGAAGTTGCCCACCTGGATGCGCTGCTTGATGGGCCGGTGCAGCTGGTCGCTGGCCTGGCGCAGGAAGGCGTGGATGGCGCTGGATTCGTGCAGGCCCACATGGTCCAGGTCCAGAGTGTCGGCAAAGGCCATCTGCATCTCGCCATCGAGCGCATGGCCGCGCGGCACCACCAGCACCAGGCGGTCGCGGCGGTAGGGCAGGGTCTCCAGGTTCTCGGTGCGCACCAGGCCGGCGACGATGCCGATGTCGGTCTGCCCCTCGGTCACGGCACGCACGATGTCGTGCGACAGGCGCTCGCGCAGGTCGATGTTCACGTCGGGATTGCGGCGCAGGTAGTGGCGCAGCACGGGCGGCAGGAACTCGCCCAGCGAGGTGGTGTTGGCAAACACCCGCACATGGCCCTTGATGCCGCGCACGTACTCCTGCATGTCGCCGCGCAGGTGCTCGATCTGGCCCAGCACCATGCGCGCATGGGTGACGAAGGCCTGGCCCGGCGGCGTCAGCGTCACGCCCTGGCTGGTGCGGTACAGCAGCTTGGTGCCGATGCTCTCTTCCAGGTTCTTGATGCGGGTGCTGGCCGCCGGCAGGGAGATGAAGGAAAGTTCCGCGCCACGCGTCATGCTGTTGGCATCGGCGATGTGCACCATGAGGCGCAGATCCACAAGATCGAAATGCATGGCCATCCGGCATTGTAGAAAGCCGCAGCGGCCCCGGCTGAGCCCTGCGCGTCAGTACAAACCGCAGTGCCGGCCGGGCGCGAACGCGCGCTTTCACAAATGCGAAGCCACGGCGGGCCGCCGCGCCGTAGCATGGCCCATCTGCCCGGGATAGCCGCCTCAGCCCATGAACCACACAGCAACCCCCTCCCCCAGCCCCATCCACAACACGGCCACCCATGCCGCAGGAGCGCTGGGCCATCTGCGCGTGCTCGACCTCTCTCGCGTGCTGGCCGGCCCCTGGTGCACGCAGAACCTGGCCGACATGGGGGCCGACGTGATCAAGATCGAAAAGCCCGGCGAGGGCGACGACACGCGCCACTGGGGCCCGCCCTTCTTCCCCGATGCGCAAGGCAATCCCTCGGACAACGCCGTGTACTTCGCGGCCTGCAACCGCAACAAGCGATCGGTCACCGTGGACATGGCCACGACCGAGGGCCAGCGGCTGATCCGCGAGCTGGCCATGCAAAGCGATGTGGTGGTGGAGAACTTCAAGACCGGGGGCCTCAAGCGCTACGGCCTGGACTACGCCTCGCTGAGCGCGCTGAACCCGCGCCTGATCTATTGCTCGGTCACGGGCTTCGGCCAGACCGGGCCCTATGCGCCGCGCGCCGGCTACGACCTGCTGGTGCAGGCCATGAGCGGCCTCATGAGCATCACGGGCCGCGCCGACAGCGAGCCCGGCGGCGGGCCGCTGCGCGTAGGCGTGGCCGTGATCGACCTGTTCACGGGCATGTATGCCACCACGGCCATCCTGGGCGCACTGGAGGCCCGCCACCGCACGGGACGCGGCCAGCACATCGACATGGCCCTGCTGGACGTGGCCATGGCCGTGCTGGCCAACCAGGGCGCGGGCTTCCTGAACACCGGCCATGTACCGGGCCGCCAGGGCAACACCCATCCCAGCGTCGTGCCCTACCAGGACTTCCCCACGGCCGACGGCCGCATGCTGCTGGCCATCGGCAACGACGGCCAGTTCGCGCGCTTTTGCGAGGCGGCCGGCACGGACTGGGCGAGCGACGAGCGCTTTGCCACCAATGCCGGCCGCGTCACCCACCGCGACGCGCTGATCCCGCTGATGGCCGATCTCACGCGCAGCCGGCCCACGGCTGAATGGATCGCGCTGCTGGAGGACAAGGCCGTGCCCTGCGGCCCCATCAACCACATCGGCCAGGCCTTCGACGATGCGCAGGTGCGTGCGCGCGGCCTGCGCGTGGAGCAGGAACGCTACCCGGGCGCCACGCCGCCTGCCGGCGAGACCATCAACCGCGTGGTGACCACGGCCAGCCCGCTGCGCCTGTCGGACACGCCCACCACGCTGCGCCATGCGCCGCCGGCCCTGGGCCAGCACACGGACGAGGTGCTGCGCGAGCGCCTGGGCCTGGATGCACAGCAGCTGCAGGCCTTGCACGACCAGGGCGTGGTCTGAACGACCGGCACAGGCAGGCACCTGGCACACGCTGTCGCGCGGCTGTCCTGACGTCCTGAAGGCTGGGGGCCGGCCCGTCGCACCGGCGCACATGACGGCGCACATGACGGCACAAATGACGGAGCGAAAGCCGGTGCGAAGACGGTGCGAAGACGGTGCGGACGGCCGTGTCGCGCGCCCGCAAACCGCTTTTAGGACACGTCCTATCGAAAATCAGATAGGAAGCATTCTCATCATCTGGCGGTGCGGAAATAATCCCCACCACAGATGCACATAGCCAATTCTTTCCTGTCCGAAATCCCTAGGACACCCATCCGCAGCACCTGGGCGCAGAAGGCGGCAGCCGCCGCCAAGCACCGGGCCGCAGCTGGCGTCCGGGCGCCAAAAGGTGTAGGCGGACGGCTCGGCATCTTCCGCATCCACCGCCCCTGCCCTGCATCAGGCCCGCGCATGGCCAGCCGCAGTCCTGCCGCCCTGGAAGGGCCTGCGCCATGAGACCCCGCATCAAGGGCCGCATCTGCCGGACCTCGGGCTGGTTCCCCCCCTGAGCGCACGCGCCGGCCCTCGTCATTGCCTTCGTTGATCCCTTTCCACCTTGCTCTGCACCGCAGGCCAGGTGTGCCCTGCTGCACGCCTTTTTTTGCTCCCTTGCCGTTCAAGGGATACGACTTCAGAACTTCGCCATGCAAGCCTTTCGCAACCTCAAGATCTCCTCCAAGCTGCTGCTGGCCTTCCTGGCCGTGCTGGCGCTGACCACCTTCGTGGGCCTGTATGCCGTGATGCGGCTCAGCCAGATCAACCAGGCGTCCGTCGACATCGCCACACGCTGGATGCCCTCGTCGCGCATGCTGCTCACCATCCGCGCCACCACGGCGCGCTACCGCGCCAACGAGCTTCAGTACCTGATCTCCACCAGCGACCAGGATATCAAGGCCTTCGACGCCATCATGAGCGACCTGTGGAGCAAGATCCAGACGAACTACGACAACTACGCCAGCTTCATCCAAACCGAGCAGGAAAGGGCGTCCTACGACGAGCTGGGCCGGCTGCGCAGCGCATATGCCAGGGAGCACGCCATGATCATGACCCTGGCACGCAACGGCCGAAAGGACGAAGCCTTGGTGCTGGCGCAGGGTGAATCGCTGGAGCTGAGCCGGCGCCTGTACGACCAGATCGACCGCATGGTGCAGATCGACCACGATGCCGGCCAGGAGGCCAACAGGCACGCCAATGATCTGTACCGCAGCGCGCGCGCCTGGGTGGTGGGGCTGCTGGCCGCCAGCATCGCGCTGGGACTGGCGCTGGCGCTGGCGCTGGCGCGCATCGTGGCGCGGCCGCTGATCGAGGCCGTGGGCGTGGCCCAGGCCGTGGCCGAAGGCGACCTGACGCGCCGCATCCAGGCCACCACCACCGACGAAACAGGCCAGCTGCTGCACGCGCTGCACCGCATGGACCAGAGCCTCATCCACATCGTCAGGCAGGTGCGCAACGGCACGGACTCGATCGCCACGGCCTCCAGCCAGATCGCCTCGGGCAACAACGACCTGTCGCTGCGCACCGAGCACCAGGCCAGCTCTTTGCAGGAGACGGCCGCCTCCATGGAGCAGCTCACCGTCACCGTGCGCCAGAACACCGACAACGCGCGCCAGGCCAACCAGCTGGCAGCCTCGGCCTCGACCGTCGCCCAGCAAGGCGGCGAGGTGGTGTCCCAGGTGGTGGACACCATGGACGCCATCCATGCCTCCTCGCGCAAGATCGCCGACATCATCGGCGTGATCGACGCCATCGCCTTCCAGACCAACATCCTCGCGCTCAACGCCGCCGTCGAGGCGGCGCGCGCGGGCGAGCAGGGCCGGGGCTTTGCCGTGGTGGCGGCCGAGGTGCGCGCACTGGCGCGACGCTGCGCCGATGCAGCCAAGGAGATCAAGCTCCTCATCGAGGACTCCAACGGCAAGGTCAGCACCGGATCGGCCCTGGTGGCGCAGGCCGGCCAGACCATGCAGAACATCGTCAGCAGCGTGCGCAACGTGACCGACATCATGGGAGAGATCACCGCTGCCAGCGTGGAGCAGACGGCGGGCCTGGAGCAGATCAACCAGGCCATCTCCCAGATGGACCAGGTCACCCAGCAGAACGCGGCCCTGGTCGAGCAAGCCGCCGCAGCAGCACAGTCCCTGCAGGAACAGGCCTACGGCCTGCAGCAGGCCGTGAGCGTCTTCAAGCTGGAGCGCGGCATGGAACTCACCGCCCTGCCCGCCACCCCTCAGCCCATGCCGGCTCCAGACCTGGCCAGGATCACCAGCGCAGCCCAGTCAGGCCGCTGGGAAGCGCATTGATCAGAACGAATGGGCCATGCCCACGCCGAAGGCCGTGCGCGAGCTCTGGTTCTCGTAGCGCTGATGGCCCAGGCTGGTGTAGAGCATGGTGCGCTTGGACAGCGCGTACTCGGCGCCCAGCGACAGCATGTTGTTGGTGTCTCGGTCCAGGCGCTGGCGCGCATAGCTGGCCTTGAGCGTGGTCGCGCCCATGCCGTAGGTGGCGCCCAGCGACACCATGCGCGACTTGTCGGGCCCCGTGCCGGGCGTGCCCGACTTGCTGCGGTCATAGGCCAGCATCACCGCTGCCGTGCCGATGCGGTATTTGCCGCCCATGTACAGGTCGGTGTCGCCGCTGCCGTTGCGCTCGTGCGCCACCATGGCCGCCACCGCGCCCTGGTCGTAGTTGACCGATACCGAGCGCGCACGGCCCTGGCGGCCGGGCGCCTGGGTGCGTTCGGGCGAGGCGCTCAGGTGCAGGGAAAAGCCGCCGAACTTGGGCGAGTCGTAGAACACGCCGTTGGACATGCGGCCGTATTCGGGCGAGCCGTTGTTGCTGGCGCGGTCGGTGGGCGTCAGGTAGTGGGCCATGTGCCAGGCCGGCGAGGCGATGCGGTTGAAGTTGCCCCAGGGATCGAACTGCCATTCCTGGCTCCACATGGCGCTGAGCGCGCGGCCCAGGCGCAGGTGGCCCCAGTTGCCCTGCAGGCCCACGGTGGACTCGTCATGCCAGAAGGGCTTCTTCGGATAGTCCTCGGTCAGGCCCGTGTCCAGGTCGAAGCGCGTGCTCAGGCGGAAGGTGGCCTTCAGGCCGCCGCCCAGGTCCTCGAAGCCGGCAATGGCCAGGTTGCTGCGCTGAATCGTTCCCAGCTTGCTGGTCTTGTCGAAATCCCGGAACACACCCGCGTCCAGATAGCCACTGATGGTGACGTTGGAGCCGGCGCCAGATGACTGGGCGGCCACCGGCAGGGCGGCAGCGATGGCGAGAGAGGCAAGGGTCAAGCGGGAGGTACAACGCATCCTGAACGGGTTCCTGAAATGAAAGATGGCACAACACCGGCGCGGCCCGGGGGCATGCGCGAACGGCGACGGGGGCTGCCACAACGGGGGTGGCTGGAAAGGTGCGCGGCGGGCTGGTGGCCAGCCGCGACTTGGAGGCAGCCAGGATGCAGATCGCAGCATGATCGCTGCACATTCGTCAAACATCCCGGCCAAAGACGTCAACCGCGCAGGTGGCGGGCAACAGGCGGCATTATGAAAGCAGGGGCCGGCGATGACCACGCCACCGTCAGGCCCGGTCAGTTTCGCAAGGCCGGTCTCAGCGGCTGCGCTCGGTGCGCGACACGTCCCAGAGCCGGTTCATCTCGCTGCAAAAGGGCTGGGCACAGGGCGCGCGGCCCTCGTACTGGCAGCCTTCGGTGGTACAGAAATGCGACTGGTGCTCGAAGGCCCGGCGCTCGCGCGGCAGGGCGCCCGAAGCCTGGGCCGCCGCCATGTGCAGCCAGGGATCGTTGCGCTGCTGCAGCATCTGCTGCACCTCCTGCGCGAACGCGGGCGACAGCGACGCCACCGAGGCCAGCCCGGCCGGCGATGCCATGGCGCCACCGGGCTGGCGCAGCGGCTGCAGCTCCAGCAGCAGCAGGGCGCTGGTGCGCAGCGCATCGGCGCCACGCGGCTGCACCACCACGGCCACCGGCCCCGAGGCCAGCGATTGCAGCGATGCATCCAGCGGCAGGCGCAGGCCCGGCTCCGTGGCCTGCGCGCCCGCCAAGGGCAGCGCAGCGCCCGCAGGCAGGGCCGCCGCCGTGAAAGGGGCCGCACCCGGCGCGCAAGCCGATGCGGCCGCCAGCGCCATGGCCGCGCCCTGCGCCTGGGCCCAGGCCTGGGGCACCTGCAGGCTCAGCGTGAAGCCGCGCTCGCCCTGCGGCGTCAGCAACGTGCCCTGCTGCACCCACCAGCTTTGCAGGGCGGGCAGGGTCTGTGTGGCCCCCCCGGCAGCGCCGCCTGCAATGCCCCCTGCTGGGCGCGCCCCGGCCTGCGGCGCCAGCCCGGATCCGGCCAGCAGCGCATCCATCACCTTGCCCTTGGCAGCCGCCACGGCCAGCGTCACTGCGGCAGCGGCGGGCGGCATGGAGGCCGCAGGCGTTGTCGATGCAGACGGGATGGGCGGTCCGGCCTGGGCCGATGGAGCGCTCCGGGGATCCTGCCCGCCAGGCGCCGTCGTGCCTGCCGCCAGCGCCTGGAGCAATGCCGCCGAGCCCGGCTGGGCCGCCAGCAATTGCAGGGCCTGGCCCTGCTGGGTGCCCACCTGGGCCAGCAGGGCCTGCAGCAGCCGGCCCAGCGCCTCGGACACACCGCTGGCCGGCCACTGCGGCGCAGGCGCGCCGGGGCTGGCCTGCACCTGGCGCGCCAGCTGGGCCACCAATTGCTCAAAGGCCTGCAGGCGCAGGCTTTGCAGCATCTCGGGCGACCAGCGCACGGCCGTGGCCGCTGGCGGCGTGACGGGAACGGAGGGTGAGGCGGATGACGCGGGTGAAGCCGGCGCCACCGGCGCACCAGCGGCCGGGCCGGGCACAGGCGCCGCCACGGGCTGCGGCAGCCCTGCGGCTGGAGACGGAACGGGCGGCAGCGGCGAACTCATGTCAGAGGCTCCGCCCGCGCGATCAGGCCGATTCCGAGTAGAACAGGCGGCGCGTGGGCGTGCTGCCCACGGCCTTGGCGATGGCGCCGATGTGGTCCGGCGTGGTGCCGCAGCAGCCGCCCACGATGTTGACCAGGCCTTCGGCCGCGAACTCATGCACCAGGCGGCTGGTGACTTCGGGCGTTTCGTCAAAGCCCGTGTCGCTCATGGGATTGGGCAGGCCGGCGTTGGGGTAGCAGCTGATGAAGGTCTCGGGCGCGGCCTTGTTCAGTTCCTGGACGTAGGGGCGCATCAGCGCCGCGCCCAGCGCGCAGTTCAGGCCGATGGACAGCGGGTTGGCATGGCGCACGCTGTGCCAGAAGGCCGTCACCGTCTGCCCGGACAGGATGCGGCCCGAGGCATCGGTCACCGTGCCGCTGATCATGATGGGCAGGCATTCGCCGCTTTGCTCGAAGGCCTCGTCCACCGCGAACAGCGCGGCCTTGGCGTTGAGCGTGTCGAAGATGGTCTCGACCAGGATGACGTCGGCGCCGCCCTCGATCAGCGCCAGCGTCTGCTCCAGGTAGGCCTGGCGCAGCTGCTCGAAATTCACGTTGCGCGCGCCCGGATCGTTCACGTCGGGGCTGATGCTGGCCGTCTTGGGCGTGGGACCCAGGGCGCCGGCCACGTAGCGCGGATGGCCGGGCGTGCTGTACTTGTCACAGGCCGCGCGGGCCAGCCGGGCGCTCTCGAGATTCATCTCGCGCGCCAGATCGGCCATGTGGTAGTCGTCCTGCGCAATCGTGGTCGCGCCGAAGGTGTTGGTCTCGATCAGGTCGGCGCCGGCGGCCAGGTACTTCTCATGGATGTCGCGGATCACGTCGGGGCGGGTGAGCGACAGCAGCTCGTTGTTGCCCTTGACGTCATGCGGGAAGTCCTTGAAGCGGTCGCCCACGCTGCCCGGGCCCGTGTAGCCCTGGCCCCGGTACTGGGCCTCTCCCAGCTTGAAGCGCTGGATCATGGTGCCCATGGCGCCGTCAAGAATGACGAGGCGCTTGGCAAGGATGGCGGGAAGCTCTTTGGCGCGGGTGTACTGGGGCAGGCTCATGGGCAGCGATTGTAGGAATTCCGGGGCGGCCGTGCCGGGCACGAGGATTCCCCCAGAAAAACGGCCTGCGCCCCAAACAAAAGGCGCGACCTATGAAACTAGCGCACCCCCACGCCAGAGACACCGAGGAAGGGCCTATGCCGGCCGCGCCGCCCCGCACCGAGGGTGTCGTCCCCCTCCCGCGTAGCGAGAGAGGGCGCCGTGCACACGGGGGAAGCGGCGCAGCCGCTCAGGGGGTGCTAACCATTTCAGCTGCAGACAGAGACGACTTGAGCCGGCTGGCGGCTCAGGCTCACATACACATGGCCCACGCCGCTGTCGAAATACGCGGCCTCATGGCGGCCCAGTTCCACCGATTCGCCGTTCTCGAACAGGATGCGCACCCGGCCCGAGAGCACCATCACGAACTCCTGGCCCGCATGGCGGATAGTCTCCGAGAATTCCCCGGCCTCGCGCGCATTGATCACGGCCACCAGGGGCTGCATCTTCTTGCCCGGGAAGGCGCCGCACAGCACGCTGTAGAGGTACTGGTCGGTCTCGTAGCGCTGCACGTCCTCGAAACGGTCCTTGACCACGGTGGGCGTGTCGCCGGCCGCCTGCTGGGCGTCTCCGACCATGAACAGCCGTGTCATGTCGATGTCCAGCGCATTGCCCAGCATGAGCACCTTCTCGTAGCTCAGCGCGATCTGGCCGCGCTCGGCCTTGGAGATGGTGGACACGGCCAGGCCGCTGCTTTCGGCCACCTGCTGCAGCGTCAGGCCGCGCTCCTTGCGGGCCTTGCGCAGCTTGGCCCCCACTTCGTGCTTGCCTGCGGGCAGGGCGGCGGCCGTGCGGGCGCCCGGCAGCACGGCGGCAAGGACCTGGTCTGCCGTGGGAAGCGGACTGGAACGAGGGCTGGGGCCGGGACCAGGGGCGGGACTGGTGCGAGGACGGGGGCTGGGCATGAAGCGGGCGATCGGGGCTGGCGACCGCCCGATTCTAGGGTCAGGCCCGCCCCCTCAGGTGCCGCGCAGATCGGCCTGGGGCGCCGGCCCGCGGCCCATGCGCAGCCAGCCTGCCAGCGCGCAGGCCATGAGCGCGAAGCCGATGTAGCCATAGACCGGGTACACCATGCCCACCAGCGTGATGAAACCCGCGAAGCTGCCGCCCAGTGCCACCACGCCCGCCACGCCCGTGCCCCAGCGAAAACGCGGCGTGCCGGCCGGCAGGATGCGGGCCACGAAGGCATAGAGCATGCCCACGGCGGTGTTGAGGATCATGCCGAAGATGACCAGCGACATCAGGTGCCCCAGCCAGGGCGAGATCTGCGTGGCCAGCGCCAGCATGGGCATGGACAGACCGCCCAGCGTGTCCATGCGCCAGACCATGGCGGCCGCGATCAGCAGCATCAGCAGGCCCAGCAGCAGCCCGCCGGCCACGCCGCCCCACAGCGCCACGCGGCGCGAGCTGGCCTGGCCGCCCATGATCACCAGGAAGGGCATGCCCGCCACCACGTTGTAGGAGACATAGAGCAGCGCGGCCACCAGCCAGTGCCCCGCACCCCGGGGCTGGGCGGCGGTGGCGGCCTCCAGCGCGGCCGGCTCGCCCTGGGGCGTCACCAGCACGTAGCCTGCGACCACCACGGTCATGAACACCAGCAGCGGCGTGACCGCGCCGATGAAGGCGATCACCCGGCCCACGTCCAGGCAGACGATGAGCACCGTGGCCACGGTGGCCAGCACGCTGCCCCAGACCTCGGGCAGGCCCAGCCACTGGTGCAGCAGCGAGCCTGCGCCCGCCAGCATGACCACCGTGATGGCGAAGAGGAAGAAGGTGATCAGCACATCGAACACCATGCCCACATGCCGGCCCAGCAGGGCCTGCACCACCTCCTTGTGCGAGCCGGCCTGCAGGCGCTGGCCCATGGTGGAGAACGCCATGGACAGAAAGACGAAGGCCAGGGCCGCCACCAGGCAGCCCGCCAGGCCGATGGCGCCAAAGCCCGCGAAGAACTGCAGTATCTCCTGCCCCGAGGCGAAGCCCGCCCCGACGATGACGCCGACGAAGGCGCCGGCAATCCTGCTCACTTCCTTGAATGCACCCATGCCTGTCTCCTTGGATTGTTGTGTGTTGCGGGGGCTGAAAAAGCGAAAAGGCAGGCGTCTCAGGCCGCGAAGCGCTCCGGGCTCAGCCGCCGGGCATCGACGCCCTGGGCCCGCAGCTCGGCGGGCAGCGGCTCGCGCATCAGCAGCGCGGCAGCGGCGGCCGAGGCGCCGGCGGCCGTCTGTATGCCGTAGCCGCCCTGCCCTGCCAGCCAGAAGAATCCTTCACGGCGCGCGTCCCAGCCGATCACGAAGTCGTCGTCGGGCGCAAAGCTGCGCAGCCCGGCCCAGACATGGCGCGGCCGGCGTATGCGCAGGCGGGTCAGTGTCTCGATGCGGTCTATGCCCATGGCCACGTCCAGTTCCTCGGCCACCACGTCATGCGGCGGCACGGGATCGGCATTGGCGGGCGAGCCCAGCAGCTGGCCCGCATCAGGCTTGAAGTAGAAGCTCTCATCCACGCCGATCACGGCAGGCCAGCCGTGGATGTCCTCGCCCTCGGGTGCGGCAAAGGTGAAGGCCGAGCGGCGCCGGGGCTCGATGCCCAGCGGCTGCGCGCCGCACAGCCGGGCCACGGCATCGGCCCAGGCGCCTGCGGCATTGACCACGGCGCGGGCACGGACCTGCGACCCGTCCTGCAGCACCAGGGTCCACAGGCCCTGGCCACCACCATCCACCTCGCGCTCGGCGCCGGACAGTTCGGCGCCGCAGCGCAGCCGCACACCGGCACGCGCCATGCCGCGCAGAAAGCCCTGGTGCAGTTCGGCCACGTCGATGTCCATGGCGTCCAGGTCATGCACGGCACCCACCAGCTGGCTCTCGTCCAGGCAGGGCACGAGGGTGCAGGCCTGGCGCGCGTCGATGCGCTCGGCGCGCAGGCCGTCGCGGCGGTACATGGCCAGGGCATCGTCGAGTAGGGGCTCCTGGCCGGCCGTGCCTATGTAGAGCACGCTGCGCGGCTGCAGCAGCGCGTGCTCGCAAAAACCTTCGGGCGGCGCACTGTAGAAGGCGCGGCTGGCGCGTGTCAGCGCGCGTATCTGCGCGGTGCCGTAGCTTTCCATGAACATGGCGGCCGAGCGGCCCGTGGCGTGGTATCCGGGCTGCGGCTCACGCTCGAGCACCAGCACCGAGGTGCCCGCACCGGCCAGCCGCCAGGCCACGGAGGCGCCGGCCATGCCGGCACCGATCACGGCGAAATCCAGAACCTGGCTTTCCATCATCCATCGCTCCATTTTTTTCCAATGAGAAAATTATCCGATAAGAAAAAAATGAGGCAAGCCCCTGGTCCTCGTGGTTTTCACCGGGGGACCGCACAAGCAAAAAAGGGACGGCGCCTGGCCGTCCCTTGTGGCAATGCGCGCCGCACGCTCAGGCTGGCGGCAGCTTCCCGTCCCAGCCACCGGCCAGGGCCTGGTACAGCGCCACGGCAGCGCGCAGGCCGCGTGCGCGGCTGTCGGCGGCGGCGTCCTGGGCCGCGTAGAGGTCGCGCTGCGCATCCAGCACTTCGTACAGGCCCACGCTGCCCAGGTGGTAGCGGCGCAGCGCCAGCTGTTCTGCGCGCTGGCGCTGCTCGGCGGCCTGGGCCAGGTGGGCATCCTCGGTGCGCGTGCGCTGCAGGCGCACCAGGGCGTTCTCGGCGTCCTCCAGCGCCAGCAGCACGGTCTGCTGGTACTGGGCCAGCGCGGCCTGGGCGCCGGCCTCGCTGGCCGCGATGCGCGCACGCACGCGGCCCACGTCGAGGAAGGACCAGTCCACGCCCAGGAACACGCTGCTGGTGGCGCTGCCGCCCTCGAACAGCGCGCCGCCATGCAGCGCCGTGCTGCCCAGCAGCCCGCCCAGCGACAGGCGCGGGAACAGGTCGGCCGTGGCCACGCCGATGCGCGCCGTGGCCGCATGCAGCCGAGCCTCGGCCACGGCCACGTCCGGACGGCGGCGCAGCAGGCCGGCCGGCGTGCCGGGGTCGATGGCCGGCGGCAGCTGCGGCAAGGCGGCAGGCACATCCAGCGCGGCGATCAGCGCCTCGGGCACCTGGCCCGTGAGCACGGCCAGCCGGTGCTGGGCCATGGCGATCTGCGCCTGCAGTGCCGGGATGCGCGAGCGCGTGGCCTCCAGCTGGGCCTGGGCGCGCGCCAGGTCGAACTCGGTGCCGCTGCCGTGTGTGAGGCGCAGCTGCACCAGGCGCAGCGTGTCCTGCTGGTTGGCCGCGTTGGCCTGGGCCAGGGCCAGGCGCTGCTGCCAGCCGCGCAGGTCGGCATAGCTGCCCGCGACCTGGGCCGCGATGGCCACCTGCAGCGCCGCGAGATCGGCCGCGTCGGCGCGCAGGTCGGCACGCCGCGCCTCGATGTTGCGCCGCACGCGGCCGAACACGTCGATCTCCCAGCTGGCCGACAGCCCGGCCGTGTAGCTGCGCTGGCTGCGCGGCCCGTAGAAGGCCTCGCTCTCGCTGCGCTTTTGCTGCGTGGCCTGGCCCGACATCGTGACCGTGGGGAACTGGTCGAAGCGGCTTTCGCTCAGCAGCGCCTGGGCGCCGTCCAGCCGTGCCAGCGCCACCTGCAGGTCCTGGTTGCCGCCCAGCGCCTGCTCCACCAGCCGCGTCAGCTGCGGGTCCTGGAACTGGCGCCAGAAGGCGGCATCGGGCTCGGCCTGCGAGGTGGCCGGTGCAGGCTCGGCCCGCGCGAACTGTGCTCCGGCCTGCGGCGCCGCAGGCGCCTTGAAGTCGGGGCCGACCGCGCAGCCGGCCACAAGCCCGGCAGACGCCAGCGCCAGCGCGTGTCGGCTCAGGGATTTGCGGATTTCAGACATGGTGGGGCTCCAGGGGTGCGGCTTTGTCGGAGGGTGGGGAGGCAGGCGCGGCATGTGCAGGCGCATGCCCCGTCAGCGCCCGGCCCGAGAGCCGGCGCAGCGTGACGTAGAACACCGGCGTGAGGAACAGGCCGAACAGGGTCACGCCCAGCATTCCGGAGAACACCGTCACCCCCGTGGCCGCGCGCACCTCGCTGCCCGCGCCGCCGCCGATGAGCAGGGGCACGGCACCGGCGATGAAGGCGATGGAGGTCATGACGATGGGCCGCAGCCGCAGGCGGCAGGCCTGCAGCGCGGCATCGACGATGCCCACGCCGCGCAGCTCCAGCTCGCGCGCGAACTCCACGATCAGGATGGCGTTCTTGCAGGCCAGCCCCATCAGCACCACCAGCCCCACCTGTACGAAGACGTTGTTGTCGCCGCCGGCCAGCCAGACGCCGAACAGCGCCGCGCAGATGCACACGGGCACGATGAGGATGACGGCCAGCGGCAGCGTCCAGCTCTCGTAGAGCGCGGCCAGCACCAGGAAGACCAGCATCACGGCGATGGCGAAGACCACGGCCGCCGCGTTGCTCTGCTCCACCTGCTGGTAGCTGAGGTCGGTCCAGGCCAGCTCGATGCCGCGCGGCAGCGTGCGCTGCGCGATCTCCTGGAGCTTGGTCAGCACCTCGCCCGAGGACAGCACGCGCGGGTCGGAGTCGCCGATCAGGTCGGCCGCCGGGAAGCCGTTGTAGCGCAGCACCGGGTCGGGCCCGAAGCTGGGCACCACGGTGACCATGGAGCCAATGGGCACCATCTCGCCGCGCGCATTGCGCGTGCGCAGCCGCGCGATGTCCTCCACGGTCTGGCGGTGGTCGGCATCGGCCTGCAGCATCACGCGCCAGACGCGGCCGAAGGCGTTGAAGTCGTTGACGTAGACCGAGCCGAGGTAGGCCTGCAGCGTCTGGAACAGGTCGGTCAGCGCCACACCCTGCGCCTTGGCCTTGGTGCGGTCCACCTTGACTTCGAGCTGCGGGATGTTGGACTGGTAGCTGCTGACCGGATAGGTCATGCCCGGCGTTTTGGCGATCTCGGCCTGGAAGGCCTGCAGTGCCTGCTGCAGCGCCGCGTAGCCCAGGCCCGCTCGATCCTGCAGGAACAGCGAGTAGCCCGAGCCGTTGCCCAGGCCCTGGATGGGCGGCGGCATCAGCGCGTAGGCGAAGCCGCCCTCGATCTGCGCGAACTTGGCGCCCAGCTCGGCATTGATCTCCTCGGCGCTGCGCGTGCGCTCGCCGAAGGGCTTGAGCATGATGTAGGAGCTGGTCAGGTTGGGCGTGGTCGTGGTCTGCAGCGCATTGAAGCCCGCGAAGGCAGCGACTTTGTCCACGCCCTCCACGCTGTGGGCCAGCTCCACGATCTGGCGCGTCACCTCGGAGGTGCGGCCCAGCGAGGCGCCCTCGGGCAGCTTGGCGCCGCCGAACAGGTACAGCTTGTCCTGCAGCGGGATGAAGCCGCCCGGCACGGCCTGGAACAGCACGGCCGTGCCCGCCAGCAGCGCCGCGTAGACCGCAAACACCAGGCCGCGGCGGCGCAGCGACTGCCCCACGGAGTTCTGGTAGCCGTGCGCGCTGCGGTCGAAGAAGCGGTTGAAGGGCCGGAAGAACCAGCCCAGGCTGCGGTCCAGCCCGCGCGACAGCAGATCGCGCGGCGCGCCGCGCGGCTGCAGCAGCTTGGCCGCCAGTGCAGGCGACAGCGTCAGCGAGTTGATGGCCGAGATCACCGTGGAGATGGCGATCGTCACGGCGAACTGCTTGTAGAACTGGCCCGTCACGCCGCTGAGGAAGGCCATGGGCACGAAGACCGCGCACAGCACCAGGGCGATGGCGATGATGGGGCCCGAGACCTCCTTCATCGCCAGGTGCGCCGCCTCCAGGGGCGTGTGGCCCTCCTCGATGTAGCGCTCCACGTTCTCCACCACGACGATGGCATCGTCCACCACGATGCCGATGGCCAGCACCAGGCCGAACAGGGTCAGCGTGTTGATGGAGTAGCCCAGCAGGTACAGCCCCGCGAAGGTTCCGACGATGGACACGGGCACGGCCAGCAGCGGAATGATGGAAGCGCGCCAGGTCTGCAGGAAGACGATGACCACCAGCACCACGAGGATCACCGCCTCGATCAGCGTGCTCTGCACCGCCTTGATGGAGTCGCGCACGAAGACCGTGGGGTCCCAGACGGTCTCGAAGTTCACGCCTTCGGGCAGATCCCTGGACAGGCGCTCCATGGTGGCGTAGACCTCCCGCGCCACGCCCAGCGCATTGGCGCCCGGCGACAGGAAGATGCCCACGGCCGCCATCTGCCGCGTGTCGCTGAGCGAGCGCATGCTGTAGTCGCTGGCGCCCAGTTCGATGCGCGCCACGTCGGACAGGCGCACGACCTGGCCGTCGGCACCTCCCTTGAGCACGATGGAGCCGAACTCCTCGGCCGTCTTCAGGCGGCCGCGCACATTGATGGACAGCAGCTTGTCCGAGCCCTTGGGGCTGGGCTCGGCGCCCAGCTGGCCGGCCGATACCTGCACGTTCTGCTCGCGGATGGCGGCGATCACCTCGGCGGCGGTGAGCTGTCGTGCGGCCACCTTGCTGGGGTCCAGCCAGACGCGCATCGCATAGTCGCCTGCGCCGTACAGCGCCACCTCGCCGATGCCGGGGATGCGCGCCAGCTCGTCCTTGATCTTGAGCGTGGCATGGTTGCGCAGGTACAGCGCATCATGGTTGCCGTCGCTGGAGGTCAGGCCCGCATACATCAGCGGCGTGGACGAGCGCTTTTGCGTGGTCACGCCGTACTGGCGCACTTCCTCGGGAAGGCGGCTCTGCGCCTGGCTCACGCGGTTTTGCACGCGCACGGCTGCCGTGTCGGGGTCCACGTCGGCGCGGAAGGTGGCCACCACCTGCAGGCTGCCGTCCGAGGCCGCGACCGACTTCAGGTAGATCAGGCCTTCGACGCCATTGATCGCCTCCTCCAGCGGCACGGCCACCGACTCGGCGATCTCCTTGGGATTGGCGCCCGGATAGGTGGCGCGCACCACCACGCTGGGCGGCACGACCTCGGGATACTCGCCCACGGGCAGCTGCGGAATCGCAACCAGGCCCACGGCGAACAGGATGATGGAGAGCACGACCGCGAAGATCGGGCGGTCTATGAAGAATTTGGAGAAATCCATGGTGCGTCCCGGTTCACTGCGCGGCCACGGCCGACGCCTGGGCCACCGCCGCCTGCCCATCGCCGGGCGCAGGCTTGGGGCTGACCGGCATGCCGGGGTAGTAGATGCGCTGCAGGCCGCCGACCACGAGGCGGTCGCCCGCCGCCAGGCCCTTTTGCACCACGCGCCGGCCATCGACCATGCGGCCCAGCTCCAGGTCGCGGCGCTCGGCCTTGTTGCCCTCGCCCACCACATACACGTACTTGCGGTCCTGGTCGGTGAGCACGGCCTTGTCGTCGATCAGCAGCGCCTGCTGCCCGCCGCCGCCCTGCTCGGACTGCCCTGACTGCAACTGCACGCGCGCGAACAGGCCCGGCGTCAGCAGGCGGTCGGGATTGGGCATGCGGGCGCGCATGCGCACCGTGCCCGTGCCGGCGTTGAGCTGGTTGTCGGTGAAATCCAGCGTGCCCTTGTGCGGGAAGCCCTCATCGCTGGCCAGGCCCATGCGCACGGGCCGGCCCTTGCCGCCGTTGGCGGCGTTGGCGGCCTGCTGGTGGCGCAGGAAGCTGTGCTCGTCCGCATCGAAATACACATACACCGGGTCCTGCGAGACCACGGTGGTCAGCACGCTCTGGTCGGCCTGGGCCAGGTTGCCCACGGTGAGCAGGGCGCGGCCCGCGCGGCCGGAGACCGGCGCGCGCACCTCGGTGAAGTCCAGGTTGAGCCGCGCGGCCGCCAGCGCGGCCTCGGCGGCACGCACCTGGGCGGCGCTCTGGGCCATGGCGCCGGCACGCGTGTCGGCTTCCTCGCGCGAGACGGCATGCTCGGCCACCAGCTGGCGGGCACGCTGGTCCTGGGTGCGCGCCAGGGCGGCGCCGGCACGCGTGCGCTCCAGCTCGGCCTCGGCGCTGGCCAGGGCCGCGCGGTAGGGCCGCTGGTCGATCACGAACAGCAGCTGGCCCTTCCTGACCTCCTGCCCCTCGCTGAAGGCAATGCGCTCGATATAGCCCGACACGCGCGGGCGCAGCTGCACGGAGTCCACGGCATCGATGCGGCCGTTGAACTCGTCCCAGACACGCACGCTGGCCGGCACGACCTCGCTCACCAGCACCTCGGGCGCAGGCGGCGGGCCGTCGCTGGCATGGGCATCGCCCACGGCCTGCGGGCGGCAGCCGGCAAGCAGGGCCAGCGCCGCCAGGGCGCCTCCGAACAGGGCACGCCGCAACGGCGGCGGGGGAAGAACTGGCATGGATCGACTCTCCTTGAGGGGGATGGGCAAGGCCCTGCTGCCGGGGTCGGTGCAGGGCCGGAAAAAGGGGGCTGTACCGCAGGCTCTGAAGGCCTTGCCGGCGGCTGCTCACAATGGGTTGCATTCTTCAAGTTCAAGTGAACTTGAAGTCAAGATCCAGCCACAAAGACACCACGAAAATTGAGGACGGTTTGCCAGGGGAATCAATGGCCGGATCGGACAAGCGCAGCGGCCATCGGCACTGCGGCGGGCACGCGGCGGGCGGCGCCCGCAGGGCATCGAGGCACTACACTGCGATGCCATCTGACCCTGCGTTGGCCAGCGGGAAACGACGGCCGCGAACACTTTGCGGCCCCGGTTATTCCCGCCAGCCAACCCCATATGGAAAAGCACTGGATGCCTGCCGCATGAACCTGCTTGCTCAAGCCGTACTGTCCCGCCCGCAGGGACGCAATGAACGCATCAGCACCGTGACGTTGGTGGCCCTGGACCCGCAGGGGCGCGACGCGGCGGCGCGCCATGTCGTGACCTTGCAGGTCACGCAATGGAAGGCCGGCGTCGTCGCGCAGGTCGATGACAGCACGCTGACCCCGTTGCCGCTGGCACTGGAGCCTGCACGCCAGCGCGCACTGGCCTATCTGCGCCAGCGCCTGGCGGCCGGCGATGTGCTGCAGTCCCAGCAAGGTTTTGCCGAGCTGGATGGCGTGCAAGCCTTGCCCTTGGCTGGCCACGCCCAGGAACCGGCGCCGCAGCCGCCACAGCTGCCGGAGTCGCCCGTGCAGGCCGCCGCCATACCGGCCCTGTGCCGGCGCCTGGACGGCAATGCCTGGCGGCTGATGCCCGCAGGCCAGCAGGCGCGCCTGGTGTGGCGCCTGGCGGAATATGCGGATGCCGCGCGCGGCGGCGGCGCCCAGCGCATGCTGCATGCGCAGGTGCCGCGCCTGGTGGCCCTGCTGGGCACGGGCGACGACCTGCTCGACTACTGCCTGGCCTATCTGGTGGGCCGCCTGGGCGATGGCGGCGCGGCGGTGGCCATGCAGGCGCTCTCGCAACGCGGCGCCAGCGAGGCCACGCGCGACCTGGCGCACCAGGCCTGGCTGGCGCTGCTCGCGCCGCAGGAGCGCCAGGCGGCGCTGCAGGAGCACCGGGAGCAGTGGGAGCAGTGGGAGCAGTGGGTACAAGGGGAGCAAGGGGCACAGGGGGAACAAGAGACACGCACCGCCCCGCCGGAGGACGGCCCGCAGGCGCAGCAGGCCGTGTTCAACGCCCTCACGCCCCAGGCGCTGCTGGCGGCCGATACGCTGGGCGCGCACGATGGCGCCGTCCACCGGCAGCTGCTGGCCTGGATGGAGCGCATCCCTTTCACACGCCCCTGGTGGCCTGCCATACGGCGCATCCACAAGCGTGCCGAGTGGCGGCGCGACCACGCCCTGCTGGCCGTGCTGCATGCCCGCTTCGATGGCCCGCGCGACGAGGGTGCCGTCTTCAGCCGCGACACCTCCCTGTACCTGCGCCTGCGCGGCTGGCGCCAGCTGCGGCGCATGGTCTCGGCCGGGCACAGCGAAGGCGCCGCGCAGGCCACGGCCCTGCTCCAGGCCATGGACCGCCGCTGCGCGGGCCAGGCTGCCTCGCGCTCCGGCCGCCTGCCCGAATCGCGCTGGCTGCTCGCCGCCCGGCTGCTGCTGCCGCGCTGGCCACAGCTGCATGCCTCGGCACGCGCCCATGGCTGGTACACCGACGAGCCGCTGGACCTGCAGCAGCTGCCCGCGCAGCGCGTGGAAGGGCTGTCGCCCCTGTGGGATGCCCACCCCGAGCGGCTGCTGCAGCTGGTGGGCCGCTCGCAGTCCACGCTGCTGCTGTGGTCGCTCACGCGCGCCCTGCAGGACCAGAAGGCCTTTCTGGACAGCCTGGATGCGGCGGCCGCCGCGCCGCTGCTGCACCAAACCTATGCGCCCGCCGCCGCCTTGGGCCTGGAGATTGCCCAGCAGCGCATGGTCGCTCTGACCGACGATGCGGCGCGCCGCCCCTGGCTGCTGGCGCTTGCGCAATGCGGCGAGGGGCCGGCCGCCCGCTACCTGGGCGCCTGGCTGTCGCGCGACCGCGCAGCCGCCGCGCGCGATGCCGAGCTGGTGGCGGCCCTGCTGCTGTCGCCCGCCGCCAGCTCGCGCACGCAGGCACTGGCCCTGCTGCTCTATGCCGATGGCGCCGCCGTGGCCCTGGCCCTGCTGGCGGCGCTGCCCACGCTGGATGCGGACGGCGCTGCGCTGGCCGACATCCGCGATGCGGTGCAGGCCCTCTTCGCGGACAAGGCACCGCTGGTCGCGCACGCGCCCGGCGTTCCGGCCCCGCCGCTGCACCACCTGCTGGCGCATTCGGTGACGGCACTGGTGGAGATGGCGACCGCCTGGCTGCTGGTCCATCCGCAAGGCCTGCGCACCCTGCCTGCGGCGGCGCTGCGCGGGCTGCTGGAATCCGAGGAACCTGCGCGCATGGCCTGCGGCATACGGCTCATGGGCAGCCTGGCCGACGATCTGCTGTGCGAGCAGGCCGACATGCTGGCCGGGTTCGCGGTATCGCCCCATGCCGCCTTGCGCGCAGCGGCCGCGCCCCTGGTCGAGCGCCTGGCCGGCACCCCTCTGTACAACGCGCGCTGCAACGCCCAGATCGCCGAACGCCTGCACGAGGTGCTGTTCCGCGCGGAAAAGGCCGAAGGCGTCCACGACGCGGCGCTGCGCCTGCTCACCGGCCCGCTGGCCGCCGTGGCCCCGGCCCGCGATGCCTCGGGCATCTGGCGCGCCCTGCAGGCCCAGGCCACGGGTGCGCAACGCTACGGCGCCTGGGGCCTGAAGGCGCTGGACATCCAGGCCTACACCCTGCGCCAGTGGTCCACGCTGGCGAGGCATGCCGATGCCGATGTGCGCGCACTGAGCCGCCAGAGCATCGACACGCGCCTCACGCCCATGGAACAGACCCGGCCCGAGCAGGCGGAACAGTTGCTGCCGCTGGCCGACGCCCTGTTCGCCGACACCCAGCAGTACGCACGCGAGATGTTCGGCCAGCGGCTGCCGGCCAATGCGCTCACGCCCGAGCTGCTGATCGGCTGGGTGGACCATCCCCAGTCCTGGGTACAGGCCCTGGGCCGCCAGCGGCTCGAGCAGCACATGAGCGCGCCCGAGGCCAGCCTCTACCTCGCGCGCCTGGCCCAGCACCCGGCCCCCGGCGTGCAGCTGTTCGTCACGCAATGGCTGCTGGCCCTGCCCGACGAGCCCGCGCCCCAGCGCGCCACGCGCCTGCAGGAGCTGCAGCCCTACTTCCTGGCCGTGCTCAGCCAGGTGCACCGCGCGCGCGCCAGCAAGACGCGCGTGCTGCATTTCCTGCGCGGCCAGGTCGATGCGCCCGAGACTGCGGCCGTGGTCGCGGCCATCTTCGCGCGGCAGGTGGTCAGCGCCAGCCAGGCCGACCAGCCCGACTATGTGGCCGGGCTGCGCGACATCGTGCAGCGCCATCCCCATCTGGCGCAAAGCTTCATGCAGCCCCTGGCGGCGGAGCGGCGCGGCCAGGCCCCGTCTTCCACCTGAGCGCCGCAACAAGGCACGGAGTCGATCGGACATGGAATTTCGCTATCAGTACTACGGCAGCACGCAGGTCAACGACACGGCGGCCGAGCAGGCCTTCTCCTTCGCGCCCGACCTGCTGCGGCCTCCCACGCGCTTCGACGGCCTGCTCCGGCGCGACGGCCCGGCCTACCTGCAGGTGCGCGAAGGCCTCAGCGCGCTGCACAGCGTGGTGGTCAGCGACATGCGCACGCGCGGCCGCGACAAGACGGCCTACCGCGAATGGCTGCAGGAGCATGAGTCCCAGCTGCTGGCCGGCTTCATGGCCGACACCGGCGGCGCCCAGGCGCGCGCCAGGGAAATCAGCGCCGAACTCAAGGACCTGCGCGAGACCCGCAACCAGGTGCTCTCCCCCTTCTACAAGGCCCAGCGCAAGTACTTCGACTGGCTGTTCGTGGCCAACCGCGATGCCTGGTATGTGCTGGACCCCGTGATCACCGTGCACCCGGACCGGCTGCTGTTCGAGGCCTTCAGCCAGGACGAATCGAGCTACTGCGCGGTCAGCATCCGGCACGAGGCCTTCGAGCATGCGGGCGAGCGCATCTGCGGCACGACCAACATCGATTACTCGGCCAGCCTCTACGAAGAATTCCAGAAGATCCGCAACTACCGGGACACACGGCTGACGCTGGACCCGGCCGGCTTTGCCGTGCAGGTGGGCGGCGACCCCGCGCTGCGCGAGGAAAAGATCGACCTGCCCGACAGCTGGCTGCGCGGCTTCGTGCAGGTCTCCAGCGCCATGGCCCTGCCCGCCACCGTGCTGGAGCTGCACCCCATGGACCTGTTCAACATCTGCGCGCGGCTGCGTGCCCGGCGCGAGCGCCATGGCCCGCGCGCGCTGCGCTTCGAGCTGACGCCGGGGCAGCCGCCCGCCGTGGTGTTCGAGCCCTGGGAGGAACGCCTGGCCACCCGGCGCTCGCACGTCGTCAGCGATGCCTTGGGCACGGGCGGCGGCACCATCCGCCTGTGGGGGCGCCGGCGCCTGCTCACGCTGGAGCGGCTGATCCCGCAGGCCACGCGCGTGCGCGTGCACCTGCTGGGCAGCGGCATGCCCAGCTTCTGGGTGGTGGAGCTGGGCCAGGTCACGGTCACGCTGGGCCTGTCGGGCTGGAGCGCCAACGACTGGGCCGCCAGCGCGCGCTTTCACCTGATGGCGCCGCAGGCCGAGGTCACGCCCGCCCAGGTCGAGGCCGTGGGCCGGCAACTGCAGTCGTGCTGGCAGGCCGGCGCGCAGGAACTGGCCCAGGCCACGGGCCTGGCCCCGGCCCAGGTGCACACGGCCATGACACGCTGGATGCAGGCCGGGCGCGCGGTCTACGACCTGGACGCCGGGCGCTACGCCTGGCGCGAGCTGCTGCGCGAGCCGCTGACGGCGCAGCAATTGCAGCCCGCCAACCCCGAGGAGGACAAGGCGCTGGCCCTGGTGCGCGGCAAGGCCATTGCCCCGCCGCGCATCGACCGCAAGGACGGCTTCAGCCGCATCACCGGCCAGATACCGCGCGCCGACGGCAAGCGCCTGTTCGACACCCAGCTCGAACTCAACGCGGACGAGCGCCTGACCGATGCGCGCTGCAGCTGCAACCACTACCAGCAGCACCGGCTGCGCCAGGGGCCCTGCGAGCACATGATTGCGCTGCGCCTGGTGGCGCAGGCCCAGCTCGATGCCGCACGCCAGCCGGCAGGCCCGCAGCAGGCGGCCGCAGCAGGACAAGGAGAAATCGCGTGAACCGCCTCAATTGCTCTACACTGCCACGCGGAGCGACGCGCAGGCTCTTGCAACCCGGGTGGTGTTTCGCCACCCTTGTGAACTGCCGTTTCATGCACCACGGGCGCCGTTTTCACTGTGCCACCCCAGCGACGGTATGCGTTTTCCTGAGTGGCTTGCCACAAGCGAAACACGCATACCGTCGCGGGGTGGCGTCGAGCGAACAGCTCCCGTCCCGTGAGCCCTGCGGGCTCTTCGACGAGAAGCGCGTCGCTCCACCTTCTTGCCCGCCTCGCACCGGCCGGGCCCGCCTTGCAGGGGTTGCCGCATGAGCCAGCCGCAACCCACGCGCGCCGAGATCTACGAGCGCATCAAGGCCTCCAGCAAACAGGAAGTTATCCTCGAGGAAATGCAGCGCCTGGGCTTCTGGCCCAAGGGCGAGGGACAGCCGCAGCTGGCCGCCGCCCACATCCAGCGCGAGGGCGAGTTGCAGCGCGAGCTGGCCGAGCTGCGCCAGCAGATCGCCGTGCGCCAGAACCCCGAGCGCGCATTGCGCCAGATGCGCAAGGAGCGCATGCAAAAGGCGCTGGCCCAGCGCGAGGAAACCAAACGCCGCCAGGCCCAGGAACGCCATGACAAGGCGCTGGCCTGGCATGCCAGGCGGTCCACGCACGTGGGCTATCTGGGCCCCGGCGTCTCCGCGGCCCTGCAGGATGCCGCCCGGGATGGCACGGAGCGCAGGCAGGCCGATCCGCAGCGGCTCGCCCGGCATGGCCTGCCGCAGCTGGCCGATGCCGCCCAGCTCGCCCAGGCCATGGGCATCACGGTGGCCGAGCTGCGCTTCCTGGGCTTTCACCGCGAGGTGGCCCGCACCCACCACTACCACTCGTTCACCCTGCCCAAGAAGACCGGCGGCGAGCGGCTGATCTCCGCGCCCATGCCGCGCCTCAAGCGCGCGCAGTACTGGGTGCTGGACAACATCCTCGCCAAGGTGCCCGCGCACGATGCCGCGCACGGCTTCCTGGCCGGCCGCTCCATCGTGAGCAATGCCGCGCCGCATGCGGGCCACGACGTGGTCATCAACCTGGACGTGAAGGACTTCTTTCCCAGCATTGCCTTCGGCCGCATCAAGGGCGTGTTCCGGCATCTGGGCTATGGCGAGGCCATGGCCACCCTCCTGGCCCTGCTGTGCAGCGAAAACCGCGCCCAGGCCTGGCAGGTGGATGGCGAGAAGCTCTTCGTTGGCGGCAAGGCGCGCGAGCGCGTGCTGCCCCAGGGCGCGCCCACCAGCCCCATGCTCACCAACCTGCTGTGCCGCCGCCCGGACCGCCGCCTGCTGGGCCTGGCCAGGCAGCTGGGCTTTGTGTACACGCGCTATGCGGACGACCTGACCTTCTCGGCCTCGGGCGAGGCCGCGCGCGACAACGTGGGCCGGCTGCTGGGCCGCGTGCGCTGGATACTGCGCGACGAAGGCTTCACGCCCCACCCCGACAAGGAGCGCGTGATGCGCAAGGGCCGCCGCCAGGAGGTCACGGGGCTGGTGGTGAACGCGGACAAGCCCGGCGTATCGCGCCAGACGCGCAGGCGCCTGCGCGCCGCCCTGCACCGCGCCACGCAGGCCGGGACAGGCCTGCCAGGCCAATCTGTCCAGCCTGCCCAGGCGCCCCACTGGCAAGGCCAGCCGGCCCATGCCACGCAGTTGCTGGGAATGGCGCAGTTCGTCCACCAGATCGATCCCGTGCAGGGCGGGCCGCTGCTGGCACAGGCCCGGCAGCTCACGCGCAGCCCTGTGGACCGGGCGAACGACGCCCTGCTCGAGGCCAGCCGGCAGGACCGCGCCGCCGCGCGCGCCAAGCCCCCCGCAAACGCCACGTTCCGGCGCCTGGCAGCCGGCGGGCAGGCACCTGCGCTGGCCAGCGGCAAGCCATGGTGGCAGCCGGCCGCACCCGCAGCGCCCGTGCTGGAGAAGACCGACCAGCAGCGGCGCGAGCAGCGCCAGGAGGAACGGCAGGCGGCTGGCCCTGCCCCCGGCGCCGCAAGCACCCTGCCCGCGGCATCGCCATCGCCATCGCCATCGCCATCACCGGCCGCACCGGACCCGAATCCGCCCGCATCGAAAAGGCCGCCGATGGCCGGCCTGCTCACCTACTGGGCGCAGATCGTGATCTGCTTCCTGCTGGGCACCGTGTTCCAGGCCCGGCTGATCACGCTGATCGGCATCGTCCTGGTCGTCATCCTCAGGTACCGGCGCATCCAGCGCTGGGATGTCTTCGGGGCGGCGATGGTGGTGGCCGTGCTGGTCGGCCTGGGATTGCGGCTTTCGTAGCGATCAGCGCACCGCGCTGCGCAGTGCCAGAAAGCGGCGCGGCGAGGTGCCCACGGCCTTGCGGAACATGGTCACGAAGGCCGGTGCGCTTTCGTATCCCAGGGCATCGGCCACGGTCTGGATGCGCAGCCCCTGGGACAGCTGCTGCAGCGCGGTGAGCACATGCAGCTGGCGGCGCCACTGGTTGACGGTGAGGCCGGTCTCGGCCAGGAACAGCCGCGTCATGCTGCGCTCGCTCATGCCGATGCGCTGGGCCCAGTCGGCCAGCCGCGCCTGCAGCTGGGGCTGCTCGCACAGGGCGCCGGTCATGCGACGCAGGCGGCGGTCGCGCGGCAGGGGCAGGTGCAGGCCCTCGGGCTGCGCGTTCTGGATTTCATCGAGCAGGACCTGCATGAGCCGGCCATCGCCGCTGTCGGGCTCGTAGTCCTGCGGCAGGCCCTGCACGCGCTCCAGCAGGGCATGCAGAAAGGGCGAGACGGCCAGCGCATGGCAGGGGCCGGGCGCGGGGCGCGCCGCGCCGGATTCCACAAAGACGATATGGCCGCTGGCCGCACCGCTGCAGCTGACGCGGTGCAGCGTGCCGCCCGGAATCCAGGCGGCGCTGCGCGGCGGCACCACGCAGACTCCGGCCTCGGTTTCCAGCGTGATCAGGCCCGCATTGGTGACCATGAGCTGGCTCTTGCGGTGGGCATGGAAGTCCATTGCCCAGTCACCCGGGCCCGAGCGCATCGGCAGGACGATCACGGGACGGTCCACATGGTCGGGATCCCACCTCTCGGGCAGGACTTTGAGCAGGGCGGAATCCACGGCATTCATGGTGTTTCTCTCAGTTCATGTCAATCGGTCATCAATCGGACCCGAGCAGCTCCCGTGCACGCTGCTGCGCCTCCTCGGGGGAGGCCACCAGCAGCATGGGATAGCCCCAGGCCTTGCCGAACATCTGTGCGAAGGCCTCGGCCTCGGCGCGCTTGTGCGCATCGGGCTCGGCGTGGACCAGGGCGCGCACCAGGCTTTTGAGCTCGGGGCGGCGGGCCTTCATCCACAGCACGACCTGCTTGCGCTCCTCGGGCGAGCGCTCCTCCTGGGACATGTCGCCGTCGCTGAAGAAGACAAAGGCCTGGCCGCGGGCCAGCAGGGCCGAGAAGTCCTCCAGCAAGCGGTCCACGGGCACGGCCTTGTCGCGCTCGTAGCCCATGCGGACCAGGGGAAAGCTGCTGCTGTCGATGTACATGGAAACCTCCGGCCGATGCCATTCAATACAAATGAGACCCATTACTGTATGAATGAACGGCAGCTGCGTCATTGCAGCACTCGGCCAAAGAATTTCGCAGTCCGGCCAGGACGCCTGCAGGGGCGGTACAAGCCCCGGTTGCCCTGTTCCTGCGCTTTCGCTCAGAATGGCCGCATTCTTCGAGTTCAAGTGAACTTGAAGTCAAGCCACGAAGGAAAGCCACCATGAAAACCGAGGATGATCCGCTGCTCAGCATCGGCGACGTGGCGCAGCGCAGCGGGGTCAAGGCCTCGGCGCTGCGCTTTTACGAGTCGCTGAACCTGATCGAGTCCGTGCGCAGCGCCAGCGGCCACCGGCGCTACCACCGCTCGTCGCTGCGGCGCATCGCCTTCGTGGTGTTCGCCCAGCGCATCGGCTTCACGCTGGAGGAGATCGCCGAGCAGCTGGCCAAGCTGCCCAGCCGCCATGTCCCCACGGGCGGGGACTGGCAGAAGATGTCGCGGGTCTGGAAGCAGCGGCTGGACGACCGCATAGGCGAGCTGCAGCGGCTCAGCGAGAGCCTGGACCAGTGCATTGGCTGCGGTTGCCTCTCACTGCGCCACTGCGTGCTGCACAACCCCGGCGACCTGTGCGCACAGAACGGCCCCGGGCCACGCCGCTGGCTGGGCGACCCGCCGCCCGTGGCCATGGGCGGGCCCTGCCCGGGCCACTGCCACGACGAAGGCTGATCAGGACACGCGCCGTGTCGTGACGAAGTCCAGCGGCAAGCGCTGGTGGCAGCCCGCCACCCCGACCGCGCCCGTGCTGGAGAAGACCGGCCAGCGGCGGCGGCCATTCCGTCATATAGATCCATGCCTGCATTCAGAAAAAAAATTAAGCAGCCACATGGAACTTCAAATTCATTTACTTACATTTATAAGATTATTCTGAAGAAGTCCTCATGATCGATTGATCTCAATCTTGTCTATGATCCCTTCCATCGAAAAGACCAGGTAGGTCGCCCATCGAAGGCAGTTCATAAAATGGAATGCCGATTCAGTACAGTGCAAACCATTAAATCGAGGATTGACGGTTGAGGCGAGGCGCGAAGCAGCAACGTATCAATGGTTTTTCAGCGGCTCTAAGAAAAGAAATCTTTATGGCTACCAAACGTCCGGCCTTCAGCCAAGCATGGCATGCCTTCATGGCAGTGCGCATTCCCGTTAAAGAGGTCGGCCGAAAGATCGGCGGCATGGTTCAAAAGAACACCGAGCTCGACCCAAAGCTTGGAGGCTTTGAGAATGCCTGTCCGATCCGGATGAGCTATGTGCTCAACATGACGGGATTTCCAATTCCGAAGGGCAGCACCTACAAAACCGTGAGTGGGGCTGACGGTAGACAGTACATGTACAGAGTGGCAGAAATGATGGCGTATTTGGAAAAGACTTTTGGCAAGGCTGAAAAAACCGTGCGTTCGCCGAAGACGACCGACTTTACTGGCATGAAGGGAATCATCGTCGTCAAGGGCCACGGATGGGGCAATGCAATCGGCCATGTGACCCTATGGAACGGCACGGAATGCTCTGACACTTGCCACTTGATGTCGGACCCTGACAACGGCACGTTCGTGCCCGACATTGCATCCATTTGGGTATTGCCATGAAGCCCTCAGTCCTGCTATGGGTCTTGGCTGGTATCGCTTGCGCAACGGTGCAGGCGCAGACGCTCCCGCAAACAAGCAAGTACAGCCAGAAGACCCTTCTGAAGAACTGGGCGCTCAGCATTTGCCTGGCGCAAGTGGCTCAGGACGAGCGCACTGCCAGGGACGCCGGGTCCACCGCCGGAGCCTACCTGGAATTTGGTCAACAAGACTTGGCCGTGTATGACGACCTCCGGGCTCTGGTTGCCAAGTATGTTGCCCTGAAATACGGCGGTTCAGTGCCCTCGGAATTCAACACAATGAAGTGCATTGACCTGTTTCACAGCAAGGAGCTAGACCGGATCACATCCAAGGCAGTGAAGACTGTAAGGGTCAGGTAGGCCGGGACACAGAAAGGGCCAGCCGGTCAACGCTGCAAGGCAAAACGCCCAAGCAGACGATGAATATCTGCGGCCCCGGCGCGGCGCCGTGTCAGGTCGGCTTGCGCACGAAGTCCAGTACCGCCTGCAGCATGCGCTGCAGCGTGGGCTGGATCTGTTCGGCGCGCTCGGGCAGGTAGTCGAAGGGCAGCGCTTCCTGCATGTAGCTGCACTGCGTCATCTCCAGCTGCACGGCGTGGATGCCGGCCTCGGGCTGGCCGTAGTGGCGCGTGATGTAGCCGCCCGTGAAGCGGCCGTTGAGTATGGCGGTATGGCCCGGCGCGGTCTGCGCAATGGCCAGCAGATGCTCGGCCAGCTCCAGCGCGCAGCTCGTGCCCTTGCCGGTGCCCAGGTTCAGGTCGGGCAGCTTGCCTTCGAAGAAACGCGGCAGCACCGAGCGGATGGAGTGCGCGTCCCACAGCGCCACGGTGCCGTGCACGGCCTTGAGGCGGTCCAGTTCGGCGCGCAGCTGTGCGTGGTACGGGCCCCAGATGGCCTCGCGGCGCGCGGCGATCTCGGCGTCCGCGGGCACATCGGCCGGGTCGGCGTACAGCGGCGTGTCGTCGAAGGTGTCCACGGGGCACAGGCCGGTGACGCTCTGGCCCGGGTAGAGGCTGGCGCCATCGGGCGGACGGTTCAGGTCCACCACATAGCGCGAATGCGTGGCCACGAGGATGGAGGCGCCCATGGCCCTGGCGAACTCGTACAGGCGCGGCAGGTGCCAGTCGGTGTCGGGCACGTGGCGGGCTTCCTCGGTCAGGCGCGCGGCGATGTCGGGCGGCACATGGGTGCCCGCATGCGGCATGGAGATCAGCAGCGGCGCCGTGCCCTGGTGGAAGATGAAGGGAGGGGGAGCGGTATCGGTCATGGCGTGATTCTGGAACGTTTCTGGCGGTTTTTGCGGGCCCATGGCATGCGGGGGCCTCAGGATTGCAGGGTGGCCGCGCGGGCCGCGACAAAGCCATGGGCTGCCGCCTCGTGCAGCGCATGCCGTCCGGCCTGCACGCGGCGCTCGCCGCCCACCCACAGGCTGTGCAGGGCGCTGCTGCGGTGGCTGCCGAAGACATGGGCCGAGACCATGGCCTGCACCGGCAGGCCGGCCAGCGCCACATGGTCTGCATCCAGCGCCAGGAAGTCGGCCTGCTGGCCCACGGCCAGCCCGGCCACGGGGCGGCCTGCGGCCTGGGCACCGCCCTGCACGGCAGCGGTCCACAGCGCGGTGCCCACCTGCGGGTCGGGGCCGGCCAGCACATTGCGCTGGCGCAGCGACAGGCGCTGGCTGTATTCGAGCATCAGCAGTTCCTCGGCCGCGTTGACGCAGGCATGGCTGTCCGAGCCCACGCCCCAGGCGCCGCCGTGGCCCAGCCATTGCGGCATGTCGAAGATGCCATCGCCCAGGTTGGCCTCGGTGGTGGGGCAGATGCCGGCCACGGCGCCGCTGCGTGCGGCGCCCGCGTATTCACCGGGCGTCATGTGGGTGGCGTGGACCAGGCACCAGCGTGCGTCCACGGGGGCATGCTCCAGCAGCCATTGCACGGGGCGCTGGCCGCTCCAGGCCAGGCAGTCGTCCACCTCCTGGGTCTGCTCGGCAATGTGGATGTGGACGGGCGCGCGCGCGTCCAGCGCCGTCAGGCCCTCCACGGCCACGCGCAGGCTGTCGGGCGGCACGGCGCGCAGCGAGTGGGGCGCCAGGCCCAGGGCCGCGCCTTGTGCGCGCGCCTCGGGCAGCAGGCGCTGCAGCAGGGCCAGCATGCTGTCAGTGCTGCGGATGAAGCGCGCCTGGTCGGCGCGCGGCGGCTTGCCGCCGAAGCCGCTGGTCTGGTAGAGCACGGGCAGCAGGGTGATGCCCATGCCGGCCTTGCGCGCGGCGCGCATCAGGGCCAGGGACAGCGTGGCGTCGTCGGCATAGGGCCGGCCATCCCGGTCGTGGTGCACGTAGTGGAATTCGCAGACCGAGGTGTAGCCGGCCTCCAGCATCTCCACGTACAGCCAGGTGGCGATGGCCTCCAGCGACTCGGGCGTGATGCGCGCGGCAAAGCGGTACATGAGATCGCGCCAGCTCCAGAAGCTGTCCTGGGCCTCGGCGCGGTATTCGGTCAGGCCCGCAAAGGCGCGCTGGAAGGCATGCGAGTGCAGGTTGGGCATGCCGGGCAGCACGGGGCCGGGCGCGCGCGGCGCGCTGCCGGGCTGTGCGTCGGCCTGTACGGCCTGCAGGCTTCCTGCGCCATCCCAGCGCAGCAGCACATTGCGCGCCCAGCCCGTGGGCAGCAGCGCGTGCTCGGCGAACAGCGTGCGGCTGTCGGGTGTCGGGTCGATGCCGCTCATTGCCCGGCCTCCAGGATGTCGGCCAGCGCGCGCACGAAGCGTTCGTTGTCGGCCTCCGTGCCCACGGAGACGCGGATGAAGTGCTCGAAGCCCGGCTCCTTCCAGGGCTTGGTGATGATGCCCCGGGCCAGCAACGCCTCGTTCACGGGGCCGTTGGGACGGCCGATGTCGATGAACAGGAAGTTGGCGGCCGAAGGCGCCATCCGAAGCGCGGGCAGTGCAGGCAGGGCGGCCAGCCGCTGCGCCAGCACATCGCGCAGGCGCACGGTCTCGGCCACGCCGCGCTGCATGAAGTCCTCATCGCCCCAGGCCGCCAGCGCCGCCGCCTGGGCGGCCTGATTGACGTTGAAGGGCGTGCGCACGCGGTCCAGCAGTTGCACCAGGGCCGCGTCGCTGGCCAGGCCGTAGCCCACGCGCAGGCCTGCCAGGCCCCAGGCCTTGGAGAAGGTGCGCAGCACGATCCAGGGCATGGCGCGGCCGCGCAGCAGGGCCAGCACGTCGGGGTAGCCGTCGGCGTGCAGGGCGTACTCGTAGTAGGCCTCGTCCACCACCAGCAGGGTCTGCGGCGGCGTGGCGTCCAGCAGGCGCGCGAAATCCCCGGCGCTGAACATGCAGCCCACGGGATTGGAGGGATTGGCCAGCATGGCGATCTTGGGACCGCGCGCCAGCGCCTGGCACCAGGCATCGACGTCGAAGTCCAGCGCGGGCGTCAGCTCCAGCAGCTCGACGCGGGCGCCCATCATGCGCGGGTAGATCTCGTGCAGGCCGAAGGCCGGGCGCTGGGTGAGCACGCGGTCGCCGGGCGAGAGAAACGCCTGGCACAGCATCTGCAGGATGTCCTCGGAGCCGTTGCCCACGGCAATGGCCTCGGCCGGCACGCCGGTGCGCGCCGCGATGGCCGCGCGCAGCGCCGTGCATTGCGCATCGGGATAGGTGCCCACATGCAGGGCCAGGTCGGCCAGGGCGCGGGCCACGGCGGGGCTGGCGCCAAAGGGGTTCTCGTTGCTCGCCAGCCGCGCGATCTCGGTGACGCCGTAGCGCGCCCGCACGGCCTCGGAGGACAGGCCTGCGTTGTAGGGCGGCAGCGGCGGCACTTCGGGGCGTGCCAGGGTGTGGATCGCGTGGAGGGCGGGAGCGTTCATAGGTCGAATACCTTGCCGGGGTTGAACAGATGCAGGGGGTCCAGCGCCTGCTTGATGGCGCGCATGACGGCCAGTTCGGCCGGGGTGCGGCTGGCGCCGAGATAGGGCTTCTTGTGCAGGCCGATGCCGTGCTCGGCCGAGACGCTGCCGCCGAACTCGCCGACCAGGTGGTACAGCGCGGCCTCGACGCCTTCGCAGTCGCCGTTGGCGGTGGCACCGTCCACCGAGACATGCAGGTTGCCGTCGCCCACATGGCCGAAGAACAGCGTGTGGTGGCCGGGCCAGCGCGCGTCGAACGCGGCGCGGCAGGCATCGGCAAAGCGGCCGATGTCGGCCTGGGGCAGGCTGACGTCGAAGTTGACGGGCGGATGCATGTTCGTGTTGAGCTCGGCCGGCGCCTCGCGCAGCTTCCACAGCTGGCGCGCCTGGGCCACGGACTGGGCGATGACGGCATCGGCCACCTCGCCGGCCTCCATGGCCTCGCCCAGGGCCTCTTCCACGTCGGCGCGCAGCGTGGCCTCGTCCTTGCCGTCCACATCGATCAGGGCCAGCAGCGCATGCGCCTGGCCAAAGGGCGGCTGCAGCTTCTGCCAGCGGATGGAGGCCTGGATGAAGCTGTCCCACATCAGCTCGAAGGCCGCCACGCCGTTGCCAAAGCGCGATTGCATGCGCGCGAGCACGGACAGCGCCGCATCGAAGTCCGGCACGGCCACCAGGGCCGTGGCGCGGGCCTGGGGCGCGGGGCGCAGGCGCAGCAGCACGCGCGTGACGATGCCCAGCGTGCCCTCCGAGCCGATGAAGAACTGCTTGAGGTCGTAGCCCGTGTTGTTCTTGAGCATGGGGCGCAGCATGGGCAGCACCGTGCCGTCGGCCAGCACCACCTCCAGGCCCAGCACCTGCTCGCGCATCATGCCGTGCTGCAGCACGCCGTTGCCGCCCGCATTGGTGGCCACGTTGCCGCCGATCTGGCAGCTGCCGCGCGCGCCCAGGTCCACGCCGAAGACCATGCCTGCGGCCACGGCCGCCTCCTGCACGGCCTGCAGCGTGGCGCCGGCCTGCACGGTCATCAGCGCGGTGCGCGCGTTCACGTCCTCGATGGCATTCATGCGCTCCATGGAGACGGCCACGGCACCCGCCACGGGCACGGCCGCACCGGCCAGGCCCGTGAGCCCGCCCTGGGGCACGACAGGCACGCGGTGGGCCGTGCACAGGCGCATGAGCGCGCTGACCTCGTCGGTGCTGCGCGGGCGCACCAGGGCCAGCGGGCGCTGGGGCGGCGTGCCGCTCCAGTCGGTGTGGTAGCGCTCGGGCACATCGTCGCCGCGCTGCGCCACTTCGGCGCCCAGGGTGGAAATCAATTCATCGAGAAACAGTGCATGGGGCATGGGACAGGCTTTCAGTGGCTCCCCTGCCCGCGGGTCCGCACGATGCGGCCCTGGCGCACGATGGTGCAGTCAGGCTTGCTGCCGAACCAGTAGGCCAGCTCGGCCGCATGGCGCACGGGCCAGAGCACGAAGTGGGCGGGACGGCCGGCCGCGATCAGGCCATGCTCGTCCTGCAGGCCCAGGGCGCGCGCGGCATGGCGGGTGATGCCCGCCAGGGCCTCGGGCACGGTGAGCCGGAACAGGGTGCAGGCCATGTTGGCCATGAGCAAAAGGCTCAGGCAGGGGGAGGTGCCCGGATTGTGATCGGTAGAGACGGCCATGGGAACGCCCGCGGCGCGCAGGCCCGCGATGGGCGGCATGTGGGTGTCACGCAGCGTGTAGTAGGCGCCGGGCAGCAGCACGGCCACGGAACCCGCGTCGCGCATGGCGGCAATGCCGGATTCGGACAGGTGCTCGATGTGGTCGCACGACAGCGCGCCATAGCGGGCCGCGAGGGCCGCCCCCTCCATGTTCGACAGCTGCTCGGCATGCAGCTTGACGGGCAGGCCCAGGCGGCGTGCGGCCTGGAAGACCTGCTCGGTCTCGGCCAACGAGAAGGCGATGCGCTCGCAGAACACATCGACCGCATCGACCAGGCCCTCGGCCGCCAGCGCGGGCAGCATGGTGCCGGCGACGAGGTCGATGTAGTCCTGGCTGCGCCCTGCGTACTCGGGCGGCAGCGCATGCGCGCCCAGGAAGGTGGTGCGCACGGTCACGCCCAGGGCCTGGCCCAGGCGCCGGGCCACGCGCAGCTGCTTGCGCTCGTGCTCCAGCGCCAGGCCGTAGCCCGACTTGATCTCGATGGCGCAGACGCCCTCGTCCAGCAGCTGCTGCAGGCGCGGCAGGGCCTGGGCGAACAGCTCGTCCTCGCTGGCCTCGCGCGTGGCACGCACGCTGGAGACGATGCCGCCGCCGGCGCGTGCCACTTCCTCGTAGCTGGCGCCGTCCAGGCGCATGGCGAATTCGTTGGCGCGCTCGCCGCCATAGACCAGGTGGGTGTGGCAATCGACCAGGCCCGGCGTGGCCAGCATGCCCTGGCCGTCATGGCGCGGCAGGGACGCATATGCGGGCGGCAGGGCCTGCTGCGGCCCCACCCAGGCCACGCGGCCCTGCTGCACCACGATGCAGGCATCCTCCCCGTCACCCACGGCCTGGCCAGCCTCGAACATGTCAGGCGCCAGGCGCAGGTTCTGCCAGCAGCCGTCGGCCGAGGAGGATGGAGCGAGTGCGGAAGCAGGTGCAGAAGCGGGTGCGTGGGGCTCGGTCATGGGGGGGATTCCTTGGATGTCGTGGGTCGTCAGCAGGCTTGCAGCAGCACCTGCACCAGCCGCGCGTCGTCGGTCTGCGGCACCAGCTGCTGCGGGTCGGGCTGCGGCGCGCTCCACCACATGCCCTGGCCGGGGATGAGCGCAGCGCCATCCGCCTGCCAGTCGCCCTGCAGCACCATGCACAGGCCGGCGTCGGCGCGGCCGGCGTCGGCAGCGCTGTCCAGCACCTGGACCTGCGCGCGCCACCGGCCGCGCCGCGCCATCACGTTGAAGTCGGTGGAAGTGCCGCCCAGCAGCGAGCAGCCCAGCGCCACATCGCCGGAGAAGGCAAACGGCTGCCAGCGCGCGTCCAGCACATGGTCGATGCCTTCGCCGCGCAGGTGCACGCCGTCGCCATCGAGCAGCATGATCTGCCGGTCCACGCCCGCAAAGGCCGAGAACGGGCCGGGCTGGTCAATGGTGGCCACGCTGATGCGCCAGCCAAAGGCCTCCATGCCGGCCCCGGGCGGCCAGCAGGCGATCTCGCGCGTGCTGCCGCCCCCGTTCTTCCAGGGGCTGGCGGCGATCTGGTTCAGGTCGAAACGCTGCATGGCCGTGGTGTCCTGCAAGCGGCTCACTTGACCATGGGCAGGTTCAGCTGATGGCGCTTGGCGGCCGCCACGGCAATGTCGTAGCCCGCATCCGCATGGCGCATCACGCCGGTGGCCGGATCGTTCCAGAGCACGCGGCCCAGGCGGGCGGCGGCCTCGTCCGTGCCATCGGCCACGATGACCACGCCCGCATGCTGGGAGTAGCCCATGCCCACGCCGCCGCCGTGGTGCAGGCTGACCCAGGTGGCGCCGCCTGCGGTGTTGAGCAGGGCGTTGAGCAGCGGCCAGTCGCTGACGGCGTCCGTGCCGTCCTTCATGGATTCGGTCTCGCGGTTGGGGCTGGCCACCGAGCCGCAGTCCAGGTGGTCGCGGCCGATCACGATGGGGGCCTTGAGTTCGCCGTTCTTCACCATCTCGTTGAAGGCCAGGGCCGCCTTGTGGCGCTCGCCCAGTCCCAGCCAGCAGATGCGCGCGGGCAGGCCCTGGAAGCTGATGCGCTCGCGCGCCATGTCCAGCCAGCGGTGGGTGTGCTTGTTGTCGGGGAACAGTTCCTTGATCTTGGCGTCGGTCTTGTAGATGTCCTCGGGGTCGCCGGACAGGGCCACCCAGCGGAACGGGCCCTTGCCCTCGCAAAACAGCGGCCGGATGTAGGCGGGCACGAAGCCGGGGAAGTCGAAGGCGTTCTTCACGCCCTGGTCCAGGGCCACCTGGCGGATGTTGTTGCCGTAGTCCACCGTGGGAATGCCCATGGCCTGGAAGTCCAGCATGGCCTGCACATGCTGGGCGCAGCCCTGGGCGGCGGCGGCCTTGAGCTGGGCATGGCGCGACGGGTCGGCCGCGGCGGCACGCCACTCGTCCACGGTCCAGCCCACGGGCAGGTAGCCGTTGATCAGGTCATGGGCCGAGGTCTGGTCAGTCACGATGTCGGGGCGGGCGCCGCCGGCCTTTGCGCGGCGCACCAGCTCGGGCAGGATTTCGGCGGCATTGCCCAGCAGGCCGATGGAGATGGCCTCGCCCGCAGCCGTGTGCTGGGCGATGAGCTCCAGCGCGTGGTCGATGTCGCGCGCCTGCTTGTCCAGGTAGCGCGTGCGCAGGCGGAAGTCGATGCTGCTTTGCTGGCATTCGATGGCCAGCACGCAGGCGCCGGCCAGCACGCCGGCCAGGGGCTGGGCACCGCCCATGCCGCCCAGGCCCGCCGTGAGGATCCACTTGCCCGTGAGGTCGTTGTTGTAGTGCTGGCGGCCGGCCTCGACGAAGGTCTCGAACGTGCCCTGCACGATGCCCTGGGCGCCGATGTAGATCCAGCTGCCGGCCGTCATCTGGCCGTACATGAACAGGCCCTTCTGGTCCAGCTCGTTGAAGTGCTCCCAGTTGGCCCACTGGGGCACGAGGTTGGAGTTGGCCAGCAGCACGCGCGGTGCGTTCTCGTGCGTCTTGAACACGCCCACGGGCTTGCCCGACTGGATCAGCAGCGACTCGTCGGCCTCCAGCTTTTTCAGCGACTCCAGGATCTGGTCATAGCACTCCCAGTTGCGCGCCGCGCGGCCGATGCCGCCGTAGACCACCAGGGCCTTGGGGTTCTCGGCCACGTCGGGGTCCAGGTTGTTCTGCAGCATGCGGTAGGCGGCCTCGGCCAGCCAGTTCTTGCAGTGCAGTTCGCTGCCGCGCGGGGCGCGGATGACGCGGCTGGCGTCATAGCGGGGATTGGTGGCAGCCGTGGCAGCGTTGGCGTTGAGGATGGCGTCGTTGGCGTTCATGGCGATCTCCTGGGTGCGGGGGGTGAGCGGTTGCGGGGTTCAGGCAGCCTGGTGGCTGGGCAGGTGGCGGACGATGGCCTGGGGCCAGTCCGTGGCAAGCGCCCACTGGCGCATGGTTTCGATGTCGGGTGCCAGGTAGCGGTCACGGTCGAGATGGGGAACCTGGCTGCGGATCAGCGCGTACTGCGCCTCGATCAGCTCGGAGCTGCTCAGGCTGCGGTCGAAGTCCATGCCCTGGGCGGCGGCCATGGCCTCCACGCCCACGATGACGGCGGTGTTGCGCGCCATCTCGCCCAGGCGCCGCGCGCCGTAGGTGGCCATGGAGACATGGTCTTCCTGGTTGGCCGAGGTGGGCAGGCTGGTGACGCTGCTGGGATGGGCCAGGCACTGGTTCTCGGCAGCCAGGGCGGCGGCCGTGACCTGGGCGATCATGAAGCCCGAGTTCACGCCGCTGTCGGCAATCAGGAAGGCCGGCAGGCCCGACAGGCCGGTGTCCAGCAGCAGGGCCATGCGGCGCTCGGAGATGGCGCCGATCTCGGCCAGGGCCAGGGCGATGATGTCGGCCGCGAAGGCCACGGGCTCGGCATGGAAGTTGCCGCCCGAGATCACGTCGCCGTTGTCGAAGACCAGCGGGTTGTCCGAGGCGGCGTTGGCCTCGATCACCAGCACGCGGGCCGCATGGCTGAGGTTGTCCAGGCAGGCGCCCATGACCTGGGGCACGCAGCGGATGGAGTACGGGTCCTGCACGCGGCCGCAGTGGGGGTGGGAGGTGTCGATGGCGCTGCCGTCCAGCAGTTCGCGCACGGCGGCGGCCACGGCGATCTGGCCAAGCTGGCCGCGCGCCTCGTGGATGCGGGCGTCGAACGGCTTGACCGAGCCCTTGATGGCCTCCAGCGTCAGGCAGCCCGCCACCAGGCCGGCGGCGAACACGCTCTCGCCCTGGAACAGGCCCACCAGGGCCAGGGCCGTGGATACCTGGGTGCCGTTGAGCAGGGCCAGCCCTTCCTTGGGGCCGAGCACGAAGGGCTCCAGGCCCACGTGGCGCATGGCCTCGGCGCCGGACACCACCTGTCCATCGATCTTGGCCTGGCCTTCGCCGATCAGCACGCAGGCCAGGTGCGACAGCGGCGCCAGGTCGCCGGAGGCGCCCACCGAGCCCTTGGCGGGGATCACGGGCAGCACGTCGGCGTTGGCCAGGGCCAGCAGCGCATCGACCAGCTCGGGGCGCACGCCCGAGTGGCCGCGCGCCAGGCTCACGGCCTTGGTGGCCAGCACCAGGCGCACCACGGCGTCGGGCAGCGGCTCGCCCGTGCCCACGCTGTGCGACAGCACCAGGTTGCGCTGCAGTTCGGCCAGGCGGTCATGGGCGATCTTGGTGGAGGCCAGCTTGCCGAAGCCGGTGTTGATGCCATAGACGACCTGGTCCTCATCCACGATGTGCTGCACATGGGCCTGGGCGGCGCGCATGCGCTCGTAGGCGGGCGCCGCCATGGACAGGCGCACGCCGCCCTGCTGTATGGCCCGCAGCTGGGCCAGGCTGACCTGGCCGGGCTGCAGCGTCAGCGCGGTGCCGGGACGGGAGGTGAGGCCGGGAGTCGTGATGGTGTTCATGGTGATGCCCTGTCGGTGTCTGGAAGGATGTGCCAGGATGGATGTCTATGCCTGTCTATACAATATCAATCGAAGCGGAACAGCGCAAGAGCGGGAGCCCCGCCTTTCCGGCCTCAGCCGTCGTGCGATCCGCCGTCGGTGCGAAAGCGGCTGCCCAGCCGGTAGCGCATGCCCGGATGCACGCAGTGCACCCAGGTCACGGGCGTGCCCAGGTACCAGGTGCGGCGCGTCAGCGTCAGGCAGGGCTGGTCGGTCTCCATTTGCAGCCAGCGCGCCTGCTCGGGCGTGGGCAGCATGGCGTCCACCACATGCTCGATCTGGTCGAAGGGCACGTTGCGCACCAGGTACACCGAAGGCTGGATCAGCGAGAAGTCCTGCTCCATGAAGTCCGGCGCCATGCGCGGGTTCACATGGCGGTCTTCCAGCTGCACGGGCACGTCGTTCTCGAAATGCACGCCCTGCAGGTGGAACACCGAGCTGCCCGCAGACAGCTGCAGCGAAGCCGCCGCCTCGGGCGAGGCCGACTCGCGGCGCACGCTGATCAGCTCGAAGCGGTGGTCATGGCCGCGCTGGCGGATTTCCTCGGCGATGTTGGCGATGCGCAGCAGCGTGGACTGCGGCTTTTCCTCGGCCACGAACGAGCCCACGCCGGCCACCCGCACGATCACGCCCTGCTCGGCCAGCTCGCGCAGCGCGCGGTTGGCCGTCATGCGGGCCACGCCGAACTCCTGCACCAGCTCCTGCTCGGACGGCACGCGCTCGCCGGCCGACAGCGAGCCATCGGCGATCTTGCGCATCACATGGTCCTTGACCTGCTGGTACAGGGCCATGGGCACCTCCGCCGTCGTTGCGGAAAGACGAGAAGCCGTGGAGCGGGAAGACATGGTGTGGGCAGTGGTCATGAAAAGCGTCAGTGTGCAGCAGCAGCCAGCGACTCTGCGCGAATCTCTTCGGTCAGCCGGGCTTTCAGCTCCATGAACTCGGGCGATGTCTTGACCGTGTAGTGGCGCGGATGCGGCAGGTTCACGGGGATGTCGGCCTTGATGCGGCCCGGGCGCGCGCTGAACACGGCCACGCGGTTGGCCATGAAGATGGCCTCGTCGATGTCGTGGGTGACGAACATCACGGTCTTGCGCTCGGCCTCCCAGATGCCCAGCAGCAGCTCCTGCATGAGCACGCGGGTCTGGTTGTCGAGTGCGCCGAAGGGCTCGTCCATGAGCAGGATCTTGGGATCGTTGGCCAGCGCGCGCGCAATGGCCGTGCGCTGCTGCATGCCGCCCGACAGCTGCTTGGGAAAGTGGTTCTCGAAGCCGCGCAGCCCCACCTTGGCGATGAAGTAGTCGCTGCGCTCCTTTTGCAGCGCCTCGCTCACGCCCTTCTCGCGCAGGCCGAAGCGGATGTTCTGGGCCACCGTCAGCCACGGGAACAGCGTGTAGCTCTGGAACACCATGCCCCGGTCGGCGCCCGGCCCGTCCACGGCGCGGCCGTCCAGCAGCACCTGGCCCGTGGTCGGGAAATCCAGCCCCGCCGCAATGCGCAGCATGGTGGACTTGCCGCAGCCCGAGGGGCCGAGGATGGTGACGAAGTCGTTCTCGCGGACCTCGAAATCCACAGGCAGCAAGGCCTGCGTGCTCGTGCCCTTGTGGCTGGTGAAGGTGCGCGAAACACCTTGAATGGACAAAAGATTCATCACGATTCTCCAGGGCGCTTGTCAATATTCACGGCGGCTGCAACCGGCGCGACTCACCTCAGAGACACCGAGGAAGGGCCGCCCCGCACCGAGGGTGTCGTCCCCCTTCAAGGGGGAAGCGGCGCAGCCGCTCAGGGGGTAGATCCTTTTCACAGGGTGCTCCACTCGAACATGCGACGGTTCAGCGATTTGAAGATGAAATCGGACACCAGGCCGATGAGGCCGATCACGATGATGCCGAAGATGATCTGGCCCGTGTTCAGCAGCGCCTGGCTGTCGGTGATCATGTGGCCGATGCCCGAGGACGAGCCGATCAGCTCGGCCACGATCACATAGGTCCAGGCCCAGCCCAGCACCAGGCGCAGCGTCTCGGCAATGCCGGGCGCGGCGCCCGGAATCAGCACGCGGCGCACCACGCCGGTGTTGGAGGCGCCCAGCGTGTAGGCGGCCTCCACCAGGTCCTTGCGCGCGCCGCCCACGGTGACGGCCACCATCAGCGTGATCTGGAACACCGAGCCGATGAAGATGACCAGCAGCTTCTGCGTCTCGCCCACGCCGGCCCACAGGATCAGCAGCGGGATGAAGGCCGAGGCCGGCAGGTAGCGGCAGAACGACACGAAGGGCTCGAAGAAGGCCTCGACCGGCTTCCAGGCGCCCATGGCGATGCCCAGCGGCACGGCCACGACCGAGGCCAGGATGAAGCCGCCCATCACGCGCCAGACCGTCATGCCGATGTCGTGCAGGAAGCCGTACTCGGTGAACAGCAGCACGCCCTCGCGCGCCATGGTCATGGGGCTGGCCAGGAAGGTCGGGGAGACGAAGCCGCCCAGCGTCACAGCCGCCCAGACGAGAAAGAACAGCACGAAGAAGGCCACACCCAGCACCCACTTGGCCGTGGGGCTGACGGGCTCCAGCGGCGCCATGCGGCGGCGGCGGACGGGGGCTGGCGCCGCGGCGGGCGCGGGAGCGTGCGGTGTGGCGTGGGTCATGGGCTTGTTAGCCGGCTGGACTGCGGAAGTGGATGCGGCTTGCATGGTCATCCCCTGGCGGGCTTACTGGATGAAGCTGGCGTCGTACATCACGCCATAGTTCTCGGGGATGGAGCGGATGATGCCGGCCTCCTTGAGGATCACGGCCGATTCCTTCATGAACGGCACCAGCTCGTTGGCGAAGAATTTCTGGTTGGCTTCCTTGTCGGACCACTTGAGGTAGGAGGCCGACTTGCCGAACTGCTCGCCGCTTTGCTTGACGGCCGTGCCCATGATCTCGAAGGACTTGGTCTTGTCGGCCTCGATCATGGCCACCGCATCGAAATACGACTGGGCCAGGGCCTTGGCGGCGGCGGCGTTGGCCTTGAGCCACTTGGGATCGCAGCCCACGGTGTCCATGACCATGGGGTAGTCGATGGTGGTGGCCAGGATCTTGCCCGCCGCCGGGTTGGCGCGGATGGTGGACAGGTAGGGCTCGTAGCTCATGGCCGCATCGTTCTGGCCGGCCACGAAGGCCTGGGCCGCGGGCTGGGGCTCCAGCGAGACGGTCTTCACATCCTTCATGGTCATGCCGTTCTTGTGCAGCATCCAGGCCAGGCCGAAGTACGGCGCCGTGCCCGGCGCGCTCACGGCCACGGTCTTGCCCTTGAGGTCGGCAAAGCCCTTGACGTCATTGCGCACGGCGATGCCGTCGGCGCCATAGGACTTGTCCATCTGGAAGATCTGCACGATGGGCACGCCGTTGGTGTTCCAGGCCACATGCGTCTCGATGGTGGTGGCCGCGCACTGGATGGCGCCAGAGGCCAGGGCCAGGTGGCGGTCCTTCTGCGGAATCATCTTCAGGTCCACCGCCAGGCCGTTCTTCTTGAAGATGCCGGCCTTGTCGGCCAGGGTCAGCGGCGCGAAGCCGGTCCAGCCCGACATGCCCAGGGTGATCTTGGTCTCCTGCGCGGCAGCGGGCTGCAGTGCGGCGGCAAGGCAGAGGGCGGCGGCCAGCGGCCCCAGGGGCAGGCGGCGGAACGTGGGGATCGAACTCATGTGGCACTCCTCGGTCGGGAAAGCAAGTTGGCAATGGCAGTTTCGGGGTCCGCGGGCAGACCGGTGCGGAAGCCCGAAGTGTGTTTTTGCCGACCAAACATGTATATACAGGATTACCCGGCAAACCTGGCAAGGGCGGAAACCTGCATCCATCTGCGGTCAACACAGAGAGCGAGAGCAAGCACCGTGCCAACCCATCTTGTCCATACAAGCTGGGGAAAGTCCCTGGTCGCGATTCACCACCGTGGTGCAGGCCACCGCACGGCGCGCCGCTACGGTGCAATCACAGCCCGCGCCACCTTCAAAAAAGGTGCAATCAGCGGCGAGGCATTGCCCGCCGGCACAGCCAGCACCACGGGCTGGGGGGCCACGCGGCCCCGGATGCGGCGGCAGGCCAGGCGCTGGCCATCGTGGGCGCGGTCCACCACCGGTCGCGTGGTCAGCACGCTCAGGCCGTGGCCATTGGCCACCATGGAACGCAGCATCTCGATGGAGGCGAACTCATGAGCCACCAGCGGCGTCACGCCGGCCTCGCGGAACAGCGACAGGAAATACTCGCGGCTGTGCGGCAGGTTGATCAGCACCAGCGGGTGGGCCGCCACTTCGGCCAGGCTCACGCTGGTCCTGGCCGCCAGCGCATGGCGATGCGGCAGCAGCACATAGGGCGGCAACGCCGCCACGGGCAGCAGCTCCATGCGGGGACGCGCCAGGCCCGTGTTGTACTGCAGGGCCGCATCGAGCTCGCCGCGCTCCACCTGCTGCGTGAGCGAGGCGATATCGCCCTCCACCAGCTCCAGTGCAATGCCGGGATGGCGGCGCTGCATCTGCGCCAGCAGCGCCGGCACCCAGCGCGCGCCCAGCGTGCTCAGAAAGCCCAGGCGCAGCACGCCCGCCACCGCCGCCGTGCGCGGCCCCTGCAGGCTGCGTGCGCCGTCCAGCAGCGCCTGGGCATCGCGGCTGCGCACCGCGCCGGCCGCCGTGAGATCCAGCCCCCTGGCATGGCGGCGCACGAACAGCGCCTCGCCCCACTGCGCCTCCAGGTCGGCAATCGCCTTGGAGATGGACGGCTGGGACACGCCGATGGCTTCTGCCGCGCGCGCCGCACTGCCATGGCGTGCAGCGGCCACGAAGTACTCAAGCTGCCGGAGGCTGATATGGATCATCTTTTTGAATGCATTGCATCAGGATTGAATATTTTCCATTGATTCAATTGCGGGCCAGCATGCAGCCATCCACCACCTGTCCATGGCTGCATCAATGACCGAATCCGCCTCGCCCCCCGCCCCTGCCAGTATCGCCCGCCCGCTGGACGGCGTGCGCATCCTCGACTTCACGCGCGTGCTGGCCGGGCCGCTGTCCACGGCCCTGCTGGCCGACCTGGGCGCCGAGGTCGTCAAGATCGAGCCGCCGCAGGGCGACGACTACCGCGCCATCGGCCCCATGAACAACGGCGAAAGCGCGCTGTTCACGGTGATGAACCGCAACAAGCAAAGCCTGGTGCTGGACCTCAAGCATCCCGAGGCCGTGGCCCTGGTCCGCGAGATGGCCGCCCAGGCCGACGTGGTGGTGGAGAACTTCCGGCCCGGCGTGGCCGAGCGCCTGGGCATAGGCGCAAGCCAGTTGCGGGCGCTCAATCCGCGCCTGGTCTATGTCAGCGTCTCGGGCTTCGGCCAGACCGGGCCGCTGGCCCACCGGCCGGCCTACGACATCATCGTGCAGGCCATGAGCGGCCTCATGGAGGCCACGGGCGAGCCCGATGGCGCGCCCACCGTGGTGGGCGAGGCCGTCAGCGACGTGGTGGCCGGCCTGTTCGCCTCCTGGGCCACGCTGGCCGCGCTGCTGCAGGCCCGCGCCACCGGGCAGGGCCAGCAGGTGGACGTGGCCATGTTCGACACCACGCTGAGTTTTCTGGCCACCTCGGTGGCGCGCTACCTGTTCACGGGCCGGCCCGCGCGCCGCGTGGGCAACCGCCATCCGCTGTCGGCCCCCTTCGGCGTGTACCGCGCAGGCGATGGCCACTTCGCGCTGGCCGTGCTCAACAACAAGCTGTTCGCTGCCGCCCTGCAGGCCATGGAGCTGGGCAGCCTGGCCGGCGACCCGCGCTTTGCCAGCGACGAATCACGCTCGGCCCACGAACCCGCGCTGCGCGAGGCCATCGAGGCCTGGGCCGGCCGGCATGAAGTGGCGCAGGTGGTGGCCGCGCTGGATGCAGCGGGCGTGCCCGCCGCGCCCATCTGGAACATTGCCCAGGCGCTGGAGTCGCCCCAGAGCCAGGCGCGCGGCCTGCTCGGCGCGGTGCAGGACGAGCGCCTGCCCGGCCTGCGCCTGCCCACCCAGCCCGTGCATTTCAGCGGCGCCGCACCCAACCGCGCCGAGCGCGCACCGGCCCTGGGCGAACACACCGACGCCCTGCTCTCGCAGTGGCTGGGCCGGGGCACCGAAGCGATTGCCGCGCTGCGCGCATCCGGTGCCCTGGGCACCGCAGGCGCAGCCCCCTCTTCCCCATCACATTGAGCAACCGACATGAACTTCCAACGACTGGGCACCACCGCCGACGACCACGCCATTGCCGATGCCGTGGCCCGCTTTGCCGACGACGCACTCGCCCCGCTGGCGCAGCGCATGGACGAAGAGGCGCTGTCCGCCACCTGCCATGTGCCGGGCCTGTCGGCCCTGGGCGTGATGGGCATGAACCTGCCCGAGGCCCTGGGCGGCCCCGGCGTCACGCCCACGGCCATGCTGCTGTCCCTGGTGGCCATCTCGCGCGCCTGCGCGGCCACCTCGTCCATGATCGGCGCCCACTACCTGGGCACGGACGCCGTGCTCATCGGCGGCGACGACGCACAGCGCCAGCAGTGGCTGCCGCGCTGCGCCAGCGGCCAATGGCTGGCGGCCTTTGCGCTGACCGAGCCGCGCGGCGGATCCCACCCGGCCGACATGCGCACGCGCGCCGTGCGCGATGGGGACGACTATCTGATCACGGGCGTCAAGCACTTCATCTCCAACGCCGCCGAGGCGCGCTTCATGGTGGTCTTCGCCAAGACCGACATGGAGGCCGGTGCACGCGGCGTCAGCGCCTTCATCGTGCCGCGTGACCTGCCCGGCATCCAGATCTCGGCCCCCGAAAAACTCATGGGCATCCGCGGCGGCCATGCCTTCGAGGTCTCGCTGGACGGCGTGCGCGTGCCTGCCAGCCACCGGCTGGGCGCCGAGGGCACGGGCTTCAAGACGGCGATGAAGGTGCTGGACAACAGCCGCCTGGACGTGGCGGCCACCGCCCTGGGCGTGGCCGAGGCCGCCCTGGCCGCCGCCGCGCAATGGGCCAGTCAGCGCCTGGTCGGCGGCGAGCCGCTGGCCACGAAACAGGGCATCCAGTGGAAGCTGGCCGACATGAAGCTGCGCCTGGAGGCATCGTGGGCACTGACCATGCAGGCCCTGGCCTTGCGCCAGGCAGGCCAGCCCTTCACCCAGCACTCGGCCATGGCCAAGCTGCATGCCTCGGAAATGGTGGGCTTCGTCACCGACGAGGCCCTGCAGATCCACGGCGGCTACGGCTACACGCGCGAAATGCCGCTGGAGCGCCTGGTGCGCGATGCGCGCATCCTGCGCATCTACGAAGGCTCGTCCGAAGTGCAGCGCAGCATCATTGCGCGCGGGGTGCTGGGCTAGCGGACGATGCGGATATCGCGAACCACGTCACCCGCAGCCAGCCAGCCGATGCCGCCATCGCCAGGCTGGCTGGCGACCACCGCGCAGGTACCCACGCCCAAAATGGTGACCTTGCCCACCCGACCGTCGGGGATGGCGCAGACATTCTTCGATGCCGGCAGCACCCCGTAGTGAACCGGCAATTCCGAACTGGCCACGGCCGGGGGATGCACATCAAAGCTGCCCTGGTCGAAGCGCTGCTTGCCCTGCTGGGGAAACGCGATCTTTTGCGTGGAAGTGGCTCGCAGGTCGCCCGCGATGCGGGAGACGAAGCCGTCTTGCCCGCCGCCCATAGTGCCTGTGGCGCCGGGAATGTCGGTCCGTGTGGTTCCACCCACCACGACACGGCCCATGGAGTCAATGGCCATTGCGTCGATGAGCTCGTTTCCTCGCCCCAGATAGGTGCTGCGCCTGACGGTCAGATCCCCCCGTGTTGGCAGCGAAAAGCGCGCAACAAAGCCGGTAGCGCCCCGATCCGAACGCGACGGTTGCAAGCCCATATCGGCACCTTCAAGGTACCCTGGGTTTGAATTGGGGTACCTTTCTGCCCAGCCCGTAACCACAATATCGTCGGGGTCATCATCCGTATCACCTGCCGCAATGACCAGTGCGCGAGAGATTGTTTTGCCTGGACTTGCCAGAAAAATGCTGTTGGGCGCCGCTGTGAGACTGCCCGGTAAACGCGATACAACGACTTCCATATGCCCTTGAACATAAATTTCATGGTCGTGCTGGACACCGCTGGCGCGACCCGGAAAATTGGGAGAGTTGGTTGTCGAGCTCACCACTATGTCGCCCGTGCGCGCATTGATGGCCAATGCACCAACCCAAGAACGGCTTCCCTCACCTCCTCCAAGATAGGTGCTTTGCACTATGCCCAAATCACTCGACAGGCGCGATATAAAGCCAGCCACGGTTTGGTCGCCAAGTCGCTCCTGTTGCCCGCCCTGTGTCAAAGGGAAGTCGCTGGAGTTCGTGCTCCCCGCCACGAGCAACTCCCCCTTGCCCGCACGGCTGGTATCCAAGGCAATCGCCGTAACTCTGTCGTCTCCCTCTCCTCCGAGGTAGATACTGCGCTGCAGTACCAGATCGCCAGACAAGCGCGCGACAAAGCCATCCCCCCACCGACCACCACCGAAGCTGGATCCGCTCACAGTCAGGGGAAAATCCGTGGAGTTCGTCTCCCCGGCAACCACCACGTCACCGTTGTCCGTAATCACCAGAGTCTTGATATTTTCATCACCCGATCCCCCCAGATAGATGCTCCTGGACGTCGCAAGATCGCCTGACAAGCGCGTCACGAAGGCGTTCTCCCCCGGCGGCGCGCTGCCCGCAGCGCCATGGAAGTCGGTGGAGTCTGTAACTCCCGCCACGAGGACATCTCCCGTCTTTGGATCAATGGCCAGCGCGTTGATGAGGTCCAGGGCATTGCCGCCCAGGTAAATGCTTTGCCTGATCGTCTTCAAGTCCGCCGACAGGCGAGACACGAAACCATCTTCATCTCCAAAACGCCCTCCACCTGCCACACCAGGAAAGCTGTACGACTTGGTCCACCCTGCCACGAGCACATCCCCCGTCTGCGGATCAATGGCCAGTGCATGGATGCCATCCCACCCATTGCCCCCCACATACGTACTGCGCAACAAGGGATCAATCACCAGCGGCAGCGATGCGTCATAGGCCCCCAGTGCAAAGCCGTAGCCATCGCCAGCCGCGTTGAGCGCATAGCGCACCGGCACATCGACACGCCCCTGTTGCGTCTGCTGGAAGGCCACGGGCGCCGTATAGGCCACGTCGCCATGCCCGGTTGCAGCGATCAGCTCACCCTCCTCGCCCAGGCGCAGGGACAGCGCGCCACCGAGCTGCACCTGGATCTGCGCGGCATCGGCATGGGGCGCCACATGAAAGAGTTTCTCCACATTGCTGCCACGCGCTGCCAGCTCCACGTTGACGCCGGGCCATGCCTGGCCCAGTTGCACGTTGTGGTAGGTGGCGGCGTGGTAGCTGCGCGGGCCGGTGAAGTGGCGTACCTGTACCTGGGCGGCCTCCCCGCCCTGCGGCGCCAGCGGCTGCGCGCCGACCAGGGTTTCCGTCAGCCGCCAGCCGGGCTGGCGGGTAAGCTCGGCATCACGAGCCGGACCCGGACGCGCCCGGTCTGCACTGCCGTTCACGGGACCGGGCAGGCTGTAGACGATCTGGCCCTGCTGCGTCACAAAGACGGCCCCGGCGAAGGTCCTGGCCCTGAAGGCGACGGCCGGGTCGAACTGGCCGCCGTTGGCTTCGAAGGGCACGGCCAGACCCTGCAGGGCCTGGCTGACCTGCTGCATGGGCATGGGCACCGATGGCTCAGACACTGCCGCAGCCACCGCTCCCTGCCCGGTCCAGGTGAGCAACAGCCCAAGCCCTGCGGCCCATGGACCGTGAGCCCGCTTGCGCACTGATCGCACTGATTGATGTCGCTTCCACATATCCAGCCTCCCGTTTCGTTGCGAAAAAATGCAGCTTATGGAGTTTGTTTTTGGCTGGAAATCCGGCGACCACGCCGTCCTATCTCCTAGGAATAGTCTGTTGGACGCCGTTGAAAACCGTGCTACACAAGTCGCCTGTGAGCAGGAAATGCGCAGGGAGAATGGGCTGCCAGGCCTTCCCGAAACCCCATGACCCTCGCAGCCCTTGCCGGGGGAGCACAATTGCGGGTTCCGGCCCTTGTGGCCGGAACCGTTTTTTGGGCGCTTGCCCTGCATTCCCGCTTCGCCAACTCGCGGCACCGCCGCCCCTTCTCCGAAAGCCTCCGTTGTCCGCCGCGCATTCCGTCCTGCAAGCCGTGTTCGGCTACGAACAATTCCGCGGTCCGCAGGAGGCCATCGTCTCGCACGTGGTCGCCGGCGGCGATGCGCTGGTGCTCATGCCCACGGGCGGCGGCAAGAGCCTGTGCTACCAGGTGCCGGCCATCGTGCGCCAGCAGCAGGGCCACGGCGTGGCGGTGGTGGTGTCGCCGCTGATCGCGCTCATGCACGACCAGGTCGGCGCGCTGCACGAGGCCGGTGTGAGCGCCGCCTACCTGAACTCCACGCTGTCCTATGACGAGACGCAGGAAGTCGAATGGCGCCTGCAAAGCGGCGACATCACCTTGCTGTATGCCGCGCCCGAGCGCCTGAACACGCCGCGCTTCCTGGGCCTGCTCGACGACCTGCATGCCCAGGGCAAGCTGTCGCTGTTCGCCATCGACGAGGCGCACTGCGTGAGCCAGTGGGGCCATGACTTCCGGCCCGAGTACCGCGCGCTGAGCGTGCTGCACGAACGCTATGCGGGCGTGCCGCGCATTGCGCTCACGGCCACGGCCGATGCGCTGACGCGCGCCGACATCGTCGAGCGGCTGCAGCTGGAGAGCGCACGGCATTTCGTCAGCAGCTTCGACCGCCCCAACATCCGCTACCGCATCGCCGAGAAGAAGGACGTCAGCAACCAGCTGCTGCGCTTCATCGAGCGCGAGCACGAGGGCGAGGCCGGCGTGGTCTATTGCCAGTCGCGCAAGCGCGTGGAGGAGCTGGCCCAGACGCTGAGCCAGGCCGGCGTGCCCGCCCTGCCCTACCACGCGGGCCTGCCCTTCGAGACGCGCCAGCTGCACCAGGACCGCTTCCTGCGCGAGGACGGCATCGTCATCGTCGCCACCATCGCCTTCGGCATGGGCATCAACAAGCCCGATGTGCGCTTCGTGGCGCACGTGGACATGCCCAAGAACATCGAGGGCTACTACCAGGAAACCGGCCGCGCAGGCCGCGACGGGCTGCCCGCCGACGCCTGGATGGCCTACGGCCTGTCCGACGTGGTCAACCAGCGCCGCATGATCGACGAAAGCCCGGCCGAGGACACCTTCAAGCAGGTCATGCGCGGCAAGCTCGATGCCCTGCTGGGCCTGGCCGAGGCCACGGACTGCCGCCGCGTGCGGCTGCTGGCCTACTTCGGCGAGCAGTACGGCCTGGGCGCACCGGGAGAAGACGCAGAGACGGACATTGAAGGCCGGCCGCTGCAGCGCGTGGCAAAGACCGCCTGCGGCAACTGCGACAACTGCCTGGAGCCCCCGGCCCTGTGGGATGGAACGGACGCCGCGCGCAAGCTGCTGTCCACCATCTACCGCGTGCACGAGGCCAGCCAGCTGACCTTTGGCGCGGGCCACATCATGGACGTGCTGCGCGGCAAGGACACCGAGAAGGTGCGCCAGTACGGGCACGAGAAGATCTCCACCTTCGGCCTGGGCAAGGACTACAGCGAGCCCCAGCTGCGCGGCGTGATGCGCCAGCTGCTGGCCACCGGCGCCCTGGGCCTGCACAAGATCACCAGCGAGAACAGCGGCCACAGCTTCGACACCCTGTGCCTGGCCGAAGGCTCGCGCGAAGTGCTGCGCGGCAATGTCCAGGTGCAGCTGCGCGAGGCCGTCGCAGCGCCGCGCACGCGCACCTCCAAGCGCGCCACCCAGCCCAACGCGGCCGCCGCCAGCCTGGGGCCTGATGCCCAGGTGCGCTTCATCAACCTCAAGGCCTGGCGCGCCGAAGTCGCGCGCGAGCACAACCTGCCGGCCTATGTGATCTTCCACGACGCCACGCTGGCCGCCATTGCCGAGCGCAACCCGGCCTCGCTGGACGACCTGCAGGGCATCAGCGGCATGGGCGCCAAGAAGCTGGACGCCTATGGCGCCGAGGTGCTGCGGGTGGTGGCCACGGGCTGAGGCGCATAGCCCTCATGCACATCGCATGGGGCAGGGCTTCACCATGAGAAAAGGCCTGCACCTCCATGGCGTCAGGCCTTTTTCGTGAAACCGGAACCCCTTACTGCGCCAGCACCCTGAAGGTCAGCGTGTAGTTGTTGCCGTACTGCGGCGCGGCGGCGCCGGCGGGGGCGTCGGCGCGGTAGCGCACCAGGGCCAGGTAGATGCCTGACTTGGGCAGGGCGTAGGAGATGCGGCCCTCGCCATCGGTGGTCAGCGCGTCCACGCTGTGCTGGCTGGCCAGGTCCATGGCCGAGCGGAAGATTTCCACCTTCTGCGCGGCCAGCGGCTTGCCGTCGTATTGCACGGTGAAGTCGAACTTCTCGCCCGCGAACAGGTCGGCCGGATGCGTGACGGGCACGATCTCCAGGCCCTTGCCTGAGGGCGCGAGCGCGGCCCGGCTGGGCTTGCCCACCGTGATGTAGGTCTCGGAGACCGACAGCGACTGGTAGTGGCTCAGCAGCCTGGCATCGGCCGGCGTGGGCGTGGCGGGATCACGCGCCGTCTCGACCTTGCCGTTGCGCTCCCACGAACGGAAGACGGCGCCCAGGCGCGGGCCGGTGCTCACGCGGTAGGTGCCCTTCTCGTCGGGCAGTTGGTGCTCGGCCACGGTGCGGGTCTTGAACTGGCGCACATCGGCCACGGGCGTGACCGAGCCGTCGGGCGCCGTCACGGTGAAGCGCGTTTCGCCAAAAGCCACTTCGGGGATGAAGAACTTGTCGGCGAAGCTGGCGTCCACGCTGATGACGGCCCGGGGCTGGGCCTCGAAGCTGGTGGGCAGCAGGTAGGGCGTGTGGGCCTGGGCGGAGATGCACACGGCCGACAGCAGCGGCAGCCACCAGGCCAATCGCTTGGATGGTGTTCCAGCCATGTCCGCTCAGGGCTTCTTGACGTCGTTCTTGTCCACGACGCCGTCGGCATTGACGTCGGCTTCCTTGAAGCTGCGATCGGCGATGGCCATGTCTTCTTCCACGGTGTATTTGCCGTCGCGGTTCCTGTCCACGATGCCGAAGCGCACATGGGCCTGCTTCATGGACTGGGCATAGCGCTCGTCGGGCTGGCGGCCCGCGTACTGCTGCTTGAGGCGGGCCTCGAACTCGTCCACGTACTCCTTCTCGCTGAGCCAGCCGTCGCCATTGGTGTCGCCGGCCAGGAAGCGCTGCTTGCGCACGGTGTCGTACTCCTGGCGCGTGACCACGCCATCACGGTTGGCGTCGTAGCTGCCCATGAAGGCAGACTGGCCATGCCCGCCCGCAGGCTGGGCCGGGCCGCTGGCGGGCGGTGCCGTGGGCGATGCGCAGGCGGTGAGCAGGGCTGCCAGGCCGGCAGCGGCCAGCATGCGGTGGGACAGAGAGAACTCGATCATGAAACGACTCCTGAAGTAGGCAGATACAGCGGCGGCTGCGATGGTGGTGGAGGCTTTCCGGCCGACACCGCCGCTGTAGGGAAGGCCGGCCGGCCCCTGGAGAAACTCCTCGGATCCGCGCCACGCGGCAAGTGAAGGTGGCGTGGATGCAATGGCATGGTGCGCAGGGTGCTCAGAACGCAACGTTCATGGACACGGCGAAGGTGCGGCCCGGGTTGCTCAGCAGCTCGATGTCGCGGCGGTCGCGCGCCACGCCGGGCTGCAGGCTGCGGGTGCTGGAATAGTCCCAGTAGCGCTTGTCGCCCAGGTTGTAGATGCCTGCGTTCAGGCGCACGTTCTTTGCGACCTGCCAGTAGCCGGCCAGGTCGAAGATGGCATAGCCGGGCACGCGGAACAGCTCGGTGGTCGAGTCGGTCAGGCCGGTGCCCGCGTTCAGGTAGCTGTCGCGGTTGGTGGCCACGGCCTGCTTGCCCGCGACGAAGGTGCCGGTCAGGTTCAGGCCCCATTGCCGGGCCGGTGCGTCATAGCCCACGCCCACGATGGCCTTGCGCGGCAGCACGCTGTCCAGCGGCACATCCTTGTCGCCTGCGTAGTAGGACTTGGAGGTGCCGCGGCTGATGCCCAGCGCCCAGGTGGAGTACAGGCCCCTGGCGGCGGGCATCCACTGGCCGTGGTCCAGGCGCGCGCTGGCCTCGAAGCCGTAGATCTTTGCGCTGTCGCGGTTCTCGGCCTGGTAGATGGTGCCGATGTGGGCGGGCACGTTGACGAACAGGTCGGGACGGCCCGCGCGCAGGTAGCGCGTGTAGGCGATGAAGTCGGAGTACCTGGTATAGAAGACCGAGCTGTTGAAGGTCACGCCCGGCGTGGGCGAACCCTTGAGGCCGAAGTCGAAGGCATTGCTGCTTTCCTCCTTCAGGTTGGGGTTGCCGACCAGGGCGTACTGGCCTGCCGCGTTGTAGTTGCTGGCCATGTTCCACGAGCCGAAGATCTCGCCGGCCGAGGGCTCTCGCCCGCTGCGCTTGAACTGGGCATAGGCGCTGAACGTGGGCGTGAGGTCATAGACCAGGGCGAGGCTGGGGCTGAGGATGGTGTTGCCGCGCGTGCCGCCGTAAATCTTTTCCACATCGGCGGCCGTGAGCACGCCCGAGACGAAGTTGTCCAGGTCGCGTGTCTTGATCTCCACGCGGTCCACGCGCAGCGCGGGAATCAGCGCCAGGCGGCGGCCGCCGGCCTGGAAGCTGATCTCGTCCTGCAGGAAGGCGCCGTAGCGGCGGGTGGTGGTGTCGGGCTGGGGCTTCATAACGGGCGTGCCGGTAGCGAAAACGTTCCACGGCCGCTCCGTGTCCTGTGTCGATGCATTGACGCCAAAGCTCAGGCGGTGGCGGTCGATGCGCTTGTCGCCCGTGCTCGAGAAACCCCAGGTGCGCGTCTCATTGCCGGAGACGTTGTGCACCTTGGCGCCCGTGGCCAGCGTGGTGGTGTCGGTGACGTCGTTGGTGTCCGTGTTCTGGAAGTACAGCCGCGTGTCCAGCTGGTCCACCCAGGCGCCGGCCGGTGTCCACAGGTGCTGCAGCTGCAGCGTGTTGCGGCTGGTGTCGCTGTTCTGGCGCGAGCTTTCGGTGATGCTGGTGTTGGTGGTGTCCCAGCCGTGGAAGGAGGTGTCGTTCTTGCGGCGATACAGGTCGGCCGACAGCACCAGGCGGTGGGCCGGGTTGATGCGCAGGCCGCCCTTGAGCAGCAGGGCGTTGGAGTTCCAGTCGTCGGGATAGCTGTTGACGATGGCGCTGTGGTTGCGCGTCTCGTGGCCGTCGCGGCGCGAGTAGGCGATCAGGCCGTCGAGGTCGCCCGAGCGGCCAGCGGCCGTGAAGCTCTCGTTCCAGGAGCGGTCGGCCGTGTCGTGGCCGATCTTGCCGCCCAGGTAGGAGGTCTTGCCGCCCACCAGGTAGTCCTCGGCAGACTTGGTGCGAAAGCCCACCGAGCCGCCGATGCCACCGGCCGCGCGCCGCGCCGTGGTGGTGCCGGAGAGGATGTCCACGGCCGAGAACATCTCGGGGTCGATGAAGTCGCGGCCCACGCCGAAGGTGTTGGCGCCGACACGGCTCACATAGGGGCGCGTGGTGGCGTCGGGCATCTCGACGCCGTCCACATCCATGCCGATGCGGTTGCCCTCGATGCCGCGGATGTTGTAGCCCGTGGTGCCCGAGCGGTCGAAGCTGCTGCGGTTGCGGCTGGTGCCCGAGGCCGTGCCCGGCGCGGAGACCAGGGGCTGGTAGCGCACCACGTCGGCCATGCTGCCGGCCTGCTCCAGCGCCGGGCCGCTGACGGTGGTGGAGGCGCCCGGGGTTCGCTGCGCGGGCTCGGCCGTGTCGACCACGTCGACCTGGGCCAGTGCCTTGGTGGGTGCCTGCGCCATCAGCCGGGCCTCATCGTCCAGGGCCTGAGGCCGGGGCTGGGCCCAGGCGCCGGACGTGGCCAGGCCGATCACGGCGGCCTGCACGGCCACGGCCAGCAGGCTGGGCCGCAAGGCCGGCGCAGCGCAGGGATTCCAGAAAAGGGAGACAGGGGCGCAGGAGCGTGAAGATGGAGCCATGGCAGGAATCGGGGAACGAGGGTTGCTGGCTAGCTGCCGACCTCTTCGCGGAGTGCTCTTGCGAGACCATTGATTCCCCCCGGGTGTGATTTCTTCCTGCTGGCTTTCCGCGATTCTCCCACCAATTGATAATGATTATCATTTGTTTTGTATCATTTACGTCACAGGGACAGATCACGGTCCCGCGCGGACCTCCTCCACAAACCCCACACAAAGACTCGACAGCGCAGCAAGATTGCCCGCTCACACTGCGGCGGCTGAATATCTGGAGCCCTTTGCTGTGACCAATAACGCCCAACTCCTGGCCGACGAAGCCAAGTACTGCTCGTTCGGGGATACCGTCCACTACGTCAATCCCCCCAAGATCTTTTCGGGCTGCGAAGGCAGCTACATGTACGACGAGGCCGGCACGCCCTACCTCGATCTGCAGATGTGGTATTCGGCCGTGAACTTCGGCTACAAGAACAAGCGCCTCGAGCAGAAGATGATCGAGCAGCTGCAGACCCTGCCCCAGGTCGCCAGCCAGTACCTGCACCCCACCAAGATCGAGCTGGCCAAGTTCATCGCCCAGGATGCGGAGCGCAAGTGGGGCCATGCCGGCCGCGTGCACTTCAACGTGGGCGGCGCCCAGGCCATCGAGGACTCGCTCAAGGTCGTGCGCAATGCCAGCGGCGGCAAGAGCCTGATGTTCGCCTTCGAGGGCGGCTACCACGGCCGCACGCTGGGCGCCTCCAGCATCACCTCCAGCTACCGCTACCGCCGCCGCTACGGCCACTTCGGCGACCGCGCGCAGTTCATCCCCTTCCCCTACCCGTTCCGCCGCCCCAAGGGCATGACGTCGGAGGAATACGCGGACTCCATCGTCCGGGAATTCGCGCGCAAGTTCGAGAACGAATACCACGCCATCTGGGACCCCAAGACCAACCAGTGCGAGTACGCAGCCTTCTACGTGGAGCCCATCCAGGGCACGGGCGGCTACGTCGTGCCGCCGCCCAATTTCTTCAAGGGCCTCAAGAAGGTGCTGGACGACCACGGCGTGCTGATGGTGGTCGATGAAATCCAGATGGGTTTCTGGCGCACCGGCACGCTGTGGTCGGTGGAGAACTTCGGCGTCAAGCCCGACGTGCTGGTCTTCGCCAAGGCGCTGACCAACGGCCTCAACGCCCTGTCGGGCCTGTGGGCGCGCGAGGAACTGATCAATCCCACCATCTTCCCGCCGGGATCGACCCACTCCACCTTCGCCTCCAACCCGCTGGGCACGGCCCTGGGCCTGGAAGTCATGAAGATGACCCACGAGATGGACTTCGGCCGCCAGGTGCGCGAATCGGGCGCCTACTTCCTCGAAGGCCTCAAGGAGCTGCAAAAGCGCCACAAGGAAATCGGCGATGTGGACGGCCTGGGCCTGGCGCTGCGCGCCGAGATCTGCACCGAGGACGGCTTCACGCCCAACAAGGCGCTGCTGGACAAGATGGTGGACATCGGCCTCGAAGGCGGCCTGGAATACAAGGGCAGCAAGCGCGGCCTGGTGCTGGACGTGGGCGGCTACTACAAGAACGTGATCACCTTCGCGCCCTCGCTGATGATCTCGCGCCCCGAGATCGACGAGGCCATGGTCCTGCTGGACCAGTTGCTCACGAAAGCCAAGGCGGCCTGAAGGCGCGATGCCCGCAGAGCGCCTGCACAACCAGCTCGAACCCCCAGGCCTGCTCGCGCAGTTCGCGGCCCATCCTCCCGAGGGCTTCGCACTGCTGCAGGACTGGCCGGCGCCGGCCTTCACGGCGCCCTTCGATCTTCTGACCACGGCGGACGACGCGCTCAAGGCGCGTCTTTTGTCGTTGCCCGGTGGCGGCTGGCTGTCGCGCCGGCTGCGCCTGTCCACCGATTTCGTGGGCACCACGGTCAGCGAGTACGCCGTGCTGCCCATGGGCATCCCTGCCGCCCAGCAGGCTGCCGCGCTGCGTGCGCGCGCAGGCCGGCGCATGCTGACCATCGTCAAGGACCTGCCCCAGGATTCCCCGCTGCTGCCGGACGCCGACAACGCCCATGCACGGGCGCTGGCGCAGGCCCTGGCCGATGCGGGCTTCATCCTGGTCGAAGGCCAGGCCCTGGCCCATGTGCCCATCGACTTTTCCAGCCTGGACGAGTACCTTGCGCGCCTGTCCAGGAGCCGCCGCCAGAACCTGCGCCGCAAGCTCAAAAGCCGCGCGCAGCTGCAGGTGCAGCGCATTCCCACGGGCGCGGCCTTTGCCGATGACGCCCGGGTCGATGCCTACTACGCGCTGTTCGATGCGGTGTATGCGCAAAGCGAGATCCACTTCGACAAACTCACGCGCGATTTCTTCGCGGCCGTGCTGCGCGATGCAGGCAACGGCGGCCTCGTCTTCGAGTACCGCGCGCTGCAGGACGACGGCACGCCCGGCGCGCTGCTGGGCTGGAACCTGTGCTTCGAGCACGGCGGCAAGCTGGTCGACAAGTACATCGGCCTGTCCTACCCGGCCGCACGCGAGGCCAACCTCTACTTCGTGAGCTGGATGGTCAACCTCGAATACGCCATCGAACGCGGCCTGAGCCACTACGTGGCCGGCTGGACCGACCCCGAGGTCAAGGCCCAGCTGGGCGCCAGCTTCACCTTCACGCAGCATGCGGTCTTCATCCGCAATCCGCTGCTGCGCGCACTGGGCCGGCGCTTTGCCGGCCACTTCGAAAGCGATCGCCAATGGAGCGAACAGAACTGAATGCCCAGCCGGTCGTGCTGGATGTGGATGGCTCGGTGGGGTCCTTGCCCGGCGAGCTGCGCCTGCCGCTGCAGCACTGGCAGGAGCAGGTGCGCTTCGGCTGCGGCCTGCGGCGCTTCGCGCGGTTCCGCGCGGCGCTCGATGCACAGCTGCCCGCCGCGCATGGCACGGCCCTCATGGGCAGCGGCGACTTCCACCATCTGAGCTGGCCGCTGATCGAGCGCTGCATCGCGGCGCGGGCCCTGTCCTCAGGCCGGCCGCTGCGCGTGGTCGTGCTGGACAACCACCCCGACAACATGCGCTTTCCCTGGGGCGTGCACTGCGGCTCCTGGGTGCGCCGCGTGGCCCTACATCCGGCCGTCTCGCATGTGCACGTGGCCGGCATCACTTCCGCCGACATCGGCCGCGCACACGCCTGGGAGAACTACCTCACGCCGCTGCGCGCGGGCCGCCTGAGCTACTGGAGCGCGGGCGTGGACACGGGCTGGGCGCGCCGCCTGGGCGTGGACTCGGCCTTTCGCAGCTTTGCCAGCGTAGCCGAGCTGTCGCGCACGCTGGCGCGCATGCTGCGCGAGCAGGCCCAGCCCACCTACCTGAGCATCGACAAGGACGTGTTCGCGCCCGAGGTGGTGCGCACCAACTGGGACCAGGGCCGCATGCTGGAGAGCGAAGCCATGGACATCATTGGCGCGCTGTCCGGCCAGATCGTGGGCAGCGACATCACGGGCGATGTGTCTTCCTGGCGCTACGCGACCTGGTGGAAGCGCTGGATGAGCGCGGGTGACGGCCAGGACACGCAGATCGGCGCGCAGACGCTGGCCACCTGGCAACTGGGCCAGCATGCGTTCAACGAGCGCCTGGTGGAGCGTCTGCAGCAGGCCGGCTGAGGCCCCACCGGAGCTGCGGCGACCGGTGCTGCGAGGTCAGGCGGCGGCCTGCTTCATGGCGCTTTCCAGCACCTGGACCAGATCGCCAAAGCGCGCGTCGTCGAACCACAGGCTGTTGCCCACCGCCACCAGGCGCCGTGCCCAGTCGCGCCCCTGGTCCACCACGTCCTGGCGCGCCAGGCCCAGCACATGGTCGTAGCGGCCATAGTCGGGCAGCACATGGACAAAGGGCAGCGACAAACCCCAGCCCCGCCCCCATTGCGCGCGCAGCAGCGCATCGCGCGTGGCGGCATCGCGCAGGCGCAGCAGCAGCACGGGCCAGACGCCTTGCGCACCCGGCACGGTGTCGCCCACCACCTCGATGCCATCGATGGCCGACAGCCAGGCGCCGCGCTCACGCGCCTGGCGCTGCAGTTGCTGCTGGAAGTCCGCCAGCCGCGCCAGTGCGCGCCGGCCCACGCGGCGGCGCCAGGTGCCCAGTTCATGGCGGGCAATGCCGTCGTCGAAATCATCGCCGGCGGCCTGCACCCAGTCGCTGCGCGACAGCGCATCGCGCAGGGGGCGGCCATAGGCCAGGTCCAGCCCGGCGGGGCGGTACAGCGCCGCATAGCCCAGCAGCTCCAGGCTGCGGCGCAACTCCCAGCCCCGGTCCTGGCGCACGCTGGCTGCATGTGTCTCGCGCAGTGCCTCGCGCAGCGCGGGGTCGCGCGCCAGCAGCACGCCGCCCTCGAAGGTGGTCAGGCCCTTGCCCACGGCCAGGCTGTAGAAGCCCACATCGCCCTGCCAGCCCACGGGCTCGCCGCGCAGGCGCGCGCCCAGGGCCTGGGCCGCGTCCTCCACCACCCAGGCACCCACGGCGCGCGCGCAGTCCAGGGCCGTGTCCACGTCGGCCACGCGGCCGCACAGATGCGTGGGCAGCACGGCCAGCGTGCGTTCGCTGCACAGGGCGCGCAGGCGCGCGGGGTCCATGTCCAGCGTGTCGGCATGCAGATCGCACAGGCGCAGCTGCAGGCCGCAGTGCGCCACGGCCAGGGCCACCAGCGGGCAGGTATAGGCGGGGGCGATGACTTCGCTGCGGCCCGGCGCCAGGCGGCGCAGCGTCTGCAGCGCCACCATCAGCGCCGAGGTGCCAGAGCATTCGAGCTGCACGGCGGGCACGCCCAGCCACTGCGCCAGCGCCGTCGCCAGGTCCGCGTCGCCCCAGGGCAGCAGGTCGGCCGCGCGCAGTGGCAGGCCCGCCGTGGGCGGCAGCACGCGTTCAGCCACGGTGCGTGCCGTGCTCGGCCGAGGCCGCCAGATGCGCGGCACCCGCGCTGGCCGAACCCGCGCCCGGGTTGCCGCCCGCATGGCCCGGCGTGTCGTCGTCTGCGCCGGGCCCCTCGGCCTCCTGCGTCTCGCTGACCGCCAGGCAGGCGATGCCGGCCACGATGAACAGGCAGCCGATGATCTGGGGCATGCCTATGCGCTCGTCGAACAGCCAGTACGACAGCGCCAGCACGGAAAGAATCTCCAGGTGCGATGCCGCAAAGGCCGGGCCGATGGGCGCGCGCTTGAGCAAGGTCATCCACGAGAAAAAGGCGCCGATGTAACCCACGAAGGCGCCATAGATCCAGGGCTGGCCGAACACGCGCGCCAGCCAGTCCACCGAGAACTCCAGCGGCAGCGCCGCATTGCCGGCCTGCTTGAAGCTCAGCTGGGCCAGCGTGTCGAAGGCCATGAGCACCAGAAAGCCAATGAAATAGAAACGTTTCATCTCAGTTATTCACGGGGCTGCGCGCCGCCCGCATCGTATGAAACTGGCGAGCCCCAAAGCCAGGGACACCGAGGAAGGGCCGCCCCGCACCGAGGGTGTCGTCCCCCTCCCGCGAAGCGAGAGAGGGCGCCGTGCACACGGGGGAAGGCGCGAAGCGACTCAGGGGGTGCTGTTTCATCTCAATGCAGGCCCACGATGGCGACGCCGATGGACACCAGAACGATGCCTGCCACGCGCATGGGTGCCAGCTTCTCGGCAAACAGCAGCCGGCCCGCGATCATGATGGCCACGATGTTGATGGAGCCCAGCAGCACACCTTCGGACAGCGGCACCAGCGAGAGAAAGGCCAGCCACAGCACGAACTCGGCCACATAGCAGCCCACGCCCAGCCACAGCCAGGGCCTGGAGGCCATGAAGCGCCAGCGTGCCAGGCCGTCGAGGTCACCGGGCTGGCTGGCGGCGGCCTTGAAGGCCAGCTGGCCGCCGCTGTCCACCAGCACGTTCAGCACCCACAGCGTGATGACCAGCGGCGAGAGATCACTGCCCATGCGGCGCAGCCTCCACAGCCCGGCCTTCGCGGGGGGCGGCGCCGCTGGCGATGCGCGCCACGAACTCGGTGGTGCGCGCGATCACGGTGCGGCGGTCGCGGTCGATGGTGACCATGTGGTAGCTGTTGTCCAGCAGCACCAGCTCGACATGGGCCTGGCTGGCGCCGTGCACGATGTCGTGGGCGTTGGCCACCGACGAGATGTCGTCGTTGCGCGCATGGATGACCAGGCAGGGCGAGCGCAGCTGCGGCAGGCGCGCCAGCACGTGGGCCGAGAGGCGGCGCAGCTCGATGATGGACCACCAGGGATTGCCCGGCAGGCCGGCCGCCGCGCTGTCGCCCGAGTGCATCTGCTCGACCACGCGTGCGCGCAGCGCCTCGTCCTTGATGCCGTAGGGCGGCTGCTCCATGAACACGCTGCGGCGGCCAATGCCCAGCGCGCGGAACAGCGGCAGCAAAAAGGCCAGGCGCGTGTAGAAGGGGATGCTCCAGCCGTCGTAGCGGAAGGTGGTGGACAGGGCGCAGACGCCGTCCACCTTGTCGGGGTGGCGCTGGGCCACGGCCAGGGAGAGCACGGCGCCCATGGACAGGCCGCCGACCACCACATGGTCCATGTGCTGCGACAGCCGCTGCAGCCCGGCCTCCACGCTGGCCAGCCAGTCGGTCCAGCGCGTGTCCACGAGATCTTCCATGCTGCCGCAATGGCCGGCCAGCTGGACCGCATAGACGGTGAAGCCCTGCTTGTTCAGCCCCTTGGCCAGCAGGCGCATCTCGGCCGGCGTGCCCGTAAGCCCGTGCACCAGCAGCACGCCGGTGCGCGCGGCCGCGCCCGTGCCCGGCATGACGAATTCATGCTCGGTCACGCAGACGCTGTCCAGCCCCGTGGCAGGCTCGCTGCGCTGAACCAGGGAGAGCCCATCACTCAAATTCATGTCAATTTTCCATGACGCTGCGCGTCGCCCTCTGACCATGAAAATGGCGTGCCCTGAAGCCAGAGACACCAAGGAAGGGCCTTGGCCGGCCGCGCCGCCCCGCACCGAAGGTATCGTCCCCCTTGGGGGGCGCCGTGCAACGGGAAGGCGCGAAGCGACTCAGGGGGTGGTATGTCATGCCAGCGCCTCCAGGCCCAGGACCACCTTGTCGAGCAAGGCCGTGGCCTGCTCGAAATGCTCGAAGGGCGCATGGGCGATGCCCCGGCTTTCGCAGTGGGCGATGAGCTTGTACTTGGCCAGCACGAAGTCGGCGCGGCCCGAGACGCAGAAGTCCGAGGTGCTGTCGCCCACGTAGAGCACGCGGCCGTGCAGGGCCTGCTGCTCGGCCAGGCGCTCGCACTTGCAGTTGCCGCTGGCGCGCGCGCACTGCGCGCTGGCCCAGGGCGAGTCCAGGCGCCAGCTGCGCTCGCCGGTCTGCACCAGGCGGTTGGCGATGACCTGCAGATGGCCCAGGCCATGGCGCTCCAGCACATGGCGTATGGCGTAGTCGATGCCGTCGCTGACCATCTGCACCACCATGCCGTGGGCCTGGGCGGCTGCCACGAAGCCGGCGAAGCCGGGATCGATCTCGATGGTGTCCAGGTGGGCGCGCAGCTCGGCCTCGTCCATGTCCAGCAGCGCGACCTGGCCCTTCATGCATTCGCGCGAGCCGATCTCGCCGCGCTCCCAGGCGTCTTCCAGCTCCTGCCAGCCGGGCTTGCCGAAGCGGTTGAGCAGGGTGTCGGTCACGTCCAGCAGGCTGATCGTGCCGTCGAAATCGCTTTGCACCATCCAGCCGGGCGCGGCGGTGTCCAGATACAGGGGAATGCGCTTATTCATGGAACTGCACCCTTACGTTTTGGCCCACGCGCACGGCGGCGGCGGGAGCTTGCTCAAAGACCAGCACACATTCGATGACACGCACCGGCCCGCGCTGCTGGTCGTCCTGCAGCCGCGCCGTGCCATAGACGGGACTGATGCGCAGCACGCGTGCCGAGGGCAGCTGCTGCTGTGCGGAGCCATCGGCGTCCAGCGTCACCGTGGCCTGCATGCCTTCGCGCACGGCGGCGGCGAAGCTTTCGTTGATTTCGGCGCGCACCTGCAGCGGGCGCTGCGGCAGCAGCACCACGGCCGGCGTGCCGGGCACGGCCTGGCTGCCCGCGTGGGTGGCCAGGCGCACCACGGTGCCGGCCTCGGGCGCGCGCAGTTCCTGGCGCTTGTGCTGGGCGCGCAATTGTTCGAGCTTGCGCTGTGCCACCTGGGCCTCGGCCGCGGCCACGTCGATCTCGGCCTGGGCATCGCGCAGCGCCTGCGCGGCCTCGTCCACGTTCTGCGCATCGGCCGCGCCCTCGCGGGCCGCTGCCTGCCAGCGCGACAGGGTCTGCTTGAGCTGGGGCAGGCGCGCGGCGCGTGCCTTCTGGCGGGCCTTGGCCAGCTGGGCTTCGGACTCGGCCACGGCCAGGTCGGCCTGGCCCGTCTCGTCGGCCAGCCTCAGCAGCAACTGGCCGCGCTGCACGGACTGGCCTTCCTTGACGGACAGCTGCTGCACCACGCCGGCCACGGCGGGCGACAGGTCCAGCAGCCCGCCTTCCACCTCGATCTTGCCGCGCGCCACGGCCACGGCCGCCGGGCCGCTTTGCTGCGCCCTGGAGCTGGCCTGGCCCGCATTGGCGGGCGCATCGTGCGAAGGACCGCAGCCCGCCAGCAGCGCGGCGGCGGCCAGCGCCGCAGCCAGTCCGGCAGTGGAAGCGGCAAGGCCGCTCAGGGGGTGCTTCATTGTTTTTCCTTCAACGGGGAGGTCTGGCGCCAGTCGCTGCGGATGGCGCCGTCCTCCATGCCGAGCACGCGGTCGGCATGGCGCACCAGGCGCGGGTCATGGCTCACGCACAGCACGGTCGTGCCATGGTTGCGCGCCGCGCGGTGCAGGATGTCGATGACGCGCTGGCCGCTTTCGGCATCCAGCGCACTCGTGGGTTCGTCGGCGAACAGCAGCTGCGGCGCCTTGGCCATGGCGCGCGCAATGGCCACGCGCTGCTTTTCGCCGCCCGACAGTTCGGCCGGGCGCATGTGGGCGCGGTGGGACAGGCCGACCTCGTCCAGCGCCTGCTGCGCGCGGCGCAGGGCCTCGTCGCTGCGCAGGCCCATGTAGCCCAGGGGCAGCTGCACCTGCTCGATGGCCGTCAGTGCCGGGAACAGGTTGAAGCCCTGGAAGACGAAGCCCGTGTGGCGCAGGCGAAACTTCTCCAGCGCCCGCGTGCCCAGCTTGCCCAGGTCCTCGCCCAGCGCCATGGCGTAGCCGCTGTCCGGCGCCTGCAGGCCCGACATCAGCGACAGAAGGGTGCTCTTGCCGCAGCCCGAAGGGCCAGAGATCAGGCTCAGTTCGCCCGCGTACAGCGATACCGACAGGCCCTGCAGCACCTGCACGCTGACCATGCCCGACAGGAAGGACTTGCACAGCCGCACGGCTTCCAGGCTGGGCGCCGTGCGGGGCACCGCCGTGGGCGCGGGGGAAGAGGCATTCATCACGTTCATGGTGTCTGGAAGTCTTCAGCGCAGCAGCGTGGCCGGGTCGGCGCGCAGCAGGCTGCGCATGGCGCCCAGGCCCGACAGCAGGGACAGCACGGCCACCAGCACGGCACAGGCCAGCACGGCCGATGCGTTCAGCGCCACGGGCACGCGGTAGGCCGTGGCCACGGCCAGCAGCACGGCGCTGGCCAGCGCGGCCATCACGAAGCCCAGGCCGCCGATCCAGCAGGCCTGCTCCACCACCACGCGGCCCAGGGCCGCGCGGCTCACGCCCAGCGCGTTGAGCACGGCGTACTCGCGCGACGAGGCAGCCACCACAGCCTTGAGTGACTGGCTGGTGACCACCGAGCCCACCAGGCAGACGATGACGGCCATGAACAGCACGCCCGCGCCGGCGCCCGTGTCGAACATCCAGTAGCGCTGCGAGCGCCGCGCGAATTCCTTGGCTGTCCATGCCTCGTAGGGGCCGAAGCTGGGCGTGGACTGGTTCAGGCGCTGCTGGACGGCCTTGGCCGAGGCGCCGGGGCGCACGCGCGCCACGAAGTAGGTGCTGCCCTGGCCCGGGTCACCGGCAATCTCGCGCGCCGTGGCCAGCGAGGCCAGCACGTTCACGCCGCCCAGGCCGCGCAGCCCGTCCACGGCGGCCACCACCTGCACGCGGTGGTTGTTGACCCAGGCCACGCCGCCCTCGCTGGCACCCAGCGTCTGCAGGTCGGCCCGGTCCACGATCACGGCGCCGGGTTCGCGCAGGCGCTGCCGCTGCCAGGGCTGGAGCACGCGGGAAAACAGCATGGAGGCATCATCGGTGGCAATGCCGGACAGGTAGACCGACACGCCGCCGCCGTGTTCGCTGGCCGCGCCGCCGGCCGGCGTGCTGGAGCGCCAGTCGCCATCGACCCAGACGTAGGGCTCGACGGCAGTGATGTCCGGGTCCATGCGCAGGCGCATGTCCACGTCGCGGCCGATGGTGCGGCCGAAATTCACGCTCTGCGTGCCCGGGTAGCCGATCCACAGATCGGCCGAGGACGCCGTCACATACAGCGCGGCCGATCCGAAGATGCCCAGCACCAGCGCGGCCTGCATGGCCAGCAGCACGCCGGAGAAACCTACGGCGAAGACGGAGGGAATGAACCGGCGCCACTCGTGCACCAGCGTCTTGCGCGCCAGCGCGATCATGAGGATGCCCCCTGAGCCACGGGCGCAGGGCCGTTGCCGGAATCGTCCTCCGGCCTGTCCTCGGCAGGCAGCGGCGCGCCGCCCAGGGCCTTGTACAGCGCCACATAGGCCAGGGCATGGGCGGCCAGGGCGGTGGTCTGCTCGCTGCGCGCCTGCAATGCGGCGCGCCGGGACGCCAGACCACCGAACTCGCTGTCCAGGCCCAGCTTCTGGCGCTGGTGCTGCACGCGTTCGCGCTCGGCCAGCACCTGCTGCGAGTCCTGCAGCGCGGCAATGCGCTGGCGCTGGGCACCGATGGCGGCCAGTGCGGACTCGACCTCGGCCACGCCGTCCAGCACGCTCTGGCGGTAGCCCTGGATGGCAGCCTGCAGCGCCAGCTCGCTGGCATCGGCCTGCGAGCGGCGGCGGCCCCAGTCGAACAGGGGAATGTCGATCTGCGGCCCGAAGGTGGGCGCGTTGTCCTGCGTCGTGCGCAGGTTCTGGGTGATGTTGAACGAATACAGCAGCGAGCCGCCGATCACGAAGCGCGGGTACAGCGCCGCTTGCGCAATGCCCTGCTCGGCTGCGGCGCGTTCCACGCCGGCCTGCGCCACCTGGATGTCGGGGCGCGTGCGCAGCAGGTCGGCCGGAAGGACCGCCACGCCCAGCGCCTGCGGGCCAGGCAGCGGCGCTGTCGCATCGGCCTGCAGCCATTGCGCATCGGGCCGTGTGCGGCCCAGCAGTGCGGCCAGCATGTGGGCGCTGCGGGCCTGGGTTTCACGCAGGCCCGCACGCAGGGCAGCGCTCTGGCCGGCCTGCAGCTGCAGCTGGCGCACGGCCTCGGCCGTGCCCAGGCGCTGCTGCTGGCGCACCTGGGCCAGTTGCAGGGCACGCGCATCCAGCTGCGCCTGCTCGTCGATCAGGGCCAGCTGGCGCTGGGCCATGCGGATGTCCAGGTAGCGGTGCACCACGTCGGCCACCAGGGCCACGCGCGCTGCCTGCAGGCGGCCCCGTGCATCGAGCACGGCAGCTGCGGCATTGCGCTCGCCGGCCTCGCGGGCGCCGAACAGGCCCAGGTCCCAGCTCACGTCGATGCTGGCGTGGAAATACGAGTCGATGGCTGCGATGTCCTGCAGCGTGCGCGCACCGGCCGTGAACACGGGCCGGAAGGCAGCGCCGGCCGTGCCCGCCAGCAGCCGCTGCTGGCGCAGGCGCGACTGGGCCTGGGACAGATCGAGGTTGGCGGCCAGCGCCTCCTCGACCAGGGTGTTGAGGGATTCATCGCCCCAGGCCTTCCACCAGCCCTGCAGGTCGGGTGCGGCGGCCGAGCCAGGTGCGCCCGGCGCGGCGGCGGGCAGGGGCTGTGTCCACTGCGCAGGCACCGAGCCGTCGAGCTGTGCCGGGGGCGGCGATGAGCAGCCGGCCAGCGCCAGGGCGGCGCCCAGGCACAGGCTGGAGAGGCGTTGCGTCGCGGCGGCGTGGTTCACGGGATGGACAGGCGGGAGGGGATGATCGAGGGGGAGGACCGGGAAAACGAGGCCAGGGAACCATGTCCCCGGATAGCCATTGGACGCGGCCAAGCTTGCGCGAGGTTGCAGGCTTTATGGAGGAAACATGGAGAACGCGGCGCCGTGCGCAAGCCTCTCTTGCCCATCCCGGGCGGGAGTCAGTCGCGGACCGCGCCAGATTACCGCGGACTCGGATGATTCCGAGTTTATTTTCAGAACACTCCGATTCCAATGCCGCATACAGGTCGGTATATTGACCGGATATCGCGCCCGGTGCCGCCTGTCCCAAGGACATTGATCCATATCTTCCTGGCTGGAGTCCACAGCATGCCTTTCACAGCCATCTTGCGCCATGCATTGGCCATGCCGCTCCTCTTGATTTTCTTCATGGCCCCTATTTCATCCTGGGCCCGTTGTTCCTCCCAGGGCTGGAATGCCCAGTTTCCGGGTTCGGCCAACACCCCCACCATCGTCAACGAAAATTATCCGATTGGCAGCGTAGTCTATTCCAGGACAATGGCTTTGCAAAATACCGGGGCCGGCAGCTACCACATTTCTTGCGACAATGATTTTTATTACATAGAAGGCATTGGAACGGAAAGCGGTGGAATATATTCCACCTCCATTCCCAACCTGGGCATGAGAATCACGTGGGAAAGAGCCGCGCCTTATTCAGGGTCCATGCTGAAACAGGGCATATTCCATTCACTGCCAAGCAACAACATGACCCTCGAGCTCGTGAAAACCGGGGAACTCACATCTGGCGGTTTCCTGAATGGCAGCTTCGCACGAATCTACTCTGGGACCAGCAATGCCCGTGACTTGCTGGCCACGGTATTCTTTTCGAGTGGCATCACCGTCAACGTCAGCAGCCGCCCCAGGCCGCCGACCTGCCGGGTGTCCACGGGCAAGATCGACGTGACCATGGCCCCCGCCCCGTTCGCCGATTTCAAGGGAATCGGGACCGTCACGGCAGCCAAGGACTTCAGCATCGAGTTGACCTGCGCGGGAGGCGAAGCCAATACACGCCTGACCGCCTTCATCACGCTGACGGACGCCACCCAGGCGACCAACCGATCGAGCACGCTGACGCTGGCCCAAAACTCCAAGGCCCGGGGTGTCGGCATACAGGTACTGAGAAACAACGTGCCCGTGAGCTTCGGCCCCGACTCCGGCAGCCTGGGCAATGCCAACCAATGGAATGCGGGCCAGGTCGCACAGGGGCAGAACAGCCTGAAGATTCCGCTGAGCGCGCGCCTGGTGCAGACAGCCGGCAGCGTGACACCTGGCGTGGCCTATGGCAGGGCGACCTTCACGATGAGCTACCAATAGCCGCTGATGGGCCTGCAGGAAATGAACAGCGCCAGCCTTGCGCGCGATTGCAGACTTCGTGGAGCCAATATGGAGGGCTGCGGCTCGCAGGGCATCGCACCATAATGTGCGCTTGGCCCTGCCAGCTTTCCCATGAACTCCACAGCACAGCCAACGGCAACCACCCCCCTCGTGCTCGTCGTCGAAGACGAGCCCGCCATCGCCAGCATCCTGACGGCCTATCTCGAGCGGGACGGGCTGCGTTCGCGCATGGCCTCGGACGGGCAGGAGGCTCTGCAGCTGTTCCGCCAGCTGCGGCCCGATCTGGTGCTGCTGGACATCCACCTGCCCGGCATGGATGGCATCGACGTGCTGCGCGCCATCCGCGATGACAGCCAGACGCCCGTGATCATGGTCACGGCCCTGGCCGATGATGTGGACAAGCTGCTGGCCCTGCGCCTGGGCGCCGACGACTACGTGGTCAAGCCCTTCAATCCGCCCGAGGTCGTGGCCCGCGTGCGCGCCGTGCTGCGCCGCACCCAGGCACGCAAGAACCCGGCGCCCGCGCCCATCCGCGTGGGCCCCATCGAGATCGATACCGAGGCGCACAGCGCCGTGGTCTACGACAACGAGGGCCGCGCCCTGCCGCTGCCCCTGACGCTGACCGAGTTCCGCCTGCTGGCCTGCCTGGCGGCCCAGCCCCGGCGCTGCTTCTCGCGCTCCCACCTGATCGAGCACTGCCTGCCCGAGAGCGATGCGCTGGAGCGCGTCATCGACTCGCACCTGTCCAAGCTGCGCCGCAAGCTGCAGCTGGCCGGCCAGGAAGGCCTGATCGAAACCGTGCGTGGCATCGGCTACCGGCTATGGCCCTGGGACTGAGGCCCAACCGCATCTGGGTGCGCTTCGGCCTGTGGATCACGGCCACCGTGCTCAGCACCATCGCCCTGCTGGCCATCGGCGTGCTGGTGTTCTCCGAGATCCAGTACCGCGACTTCTACAACAGCCTGCCGCCGGCCGTGCAGATCGAGCTGGACGAACTCAACGCCCAGTCGCTGGAGGACAGCCCGCGCGCCATGCAGATCTATGGCCAGTACTGGACGGGCGATCTGCTGTTCGGCGAGAAATGGTCGCTGGTCATCGGCCTGCTGGTGTGCCTGCCCTTCGGACTGGCCGTGGGCTTTTGGGTGTCTCGCCTGGTGACGCGGCCCCTGGCGTCCATGGTCGAGGTGGCCAAGCGCGTGGAGCTGGGCGACTTCAGCGCGCGCGCCCTGCCCGGCAAGGCCCACGGCGAGATGGCCGAGATGGTGGAGGCCTTCAACCGCATGATCGATTCGCTGGAGACGCTGGAGACCGAGCGCCGCGCCACGGCGGCCTCGATCTCGCATGAGCTGCGCACGCCGCTGACGGTGCTGCAGGCGCGACTGCATGCCATCTGCGATGGCGTCATCGCGGCGGACGACACCGAATTGAACACCCTGCTGTCCCAGGTCGAGCACCTGGGCCGGCTGGTGGACGACCTGCACACGCTGTCCATGGCCGATGCAGGCCAGCTCTCGCTGCAAAAGCAGCGCATGGACCTGACCCTGCTGGTGGCCGAGACGCTGGACCAGCTCCACCCCCAGCTGCAGCAGCACGGCATGCAGCTGGACCTGTCCCTGCCCGGCCTCACCGACGAAGGCATGACCGACATCCGCGCCGATGCCGACCGCATGCGCCAGATCCTCTCCAACCTGGTCAGCAACGCCATGCGCCATGCGGCCAGCGGCGCCTGGCTGGGCGTGGCGCTCACGGTGGAGTCCGATATCGAAGGCCGCGCCTGGACCGTGCTGCGCATCAGCGATGCAGGCCCCGGCCTGCCCAGCGAGCTGCGCGCCCATCCCTTCCAGCGCTTTGCCCAGGTGCCCGGCAAGCGCCGCCGCGAGGGTTCTGGCCTGGGCCTGTCCATCGTCAAGGCGCTGACCCTGTCCCAGGGCGGCAGCGTGGAGGCCGACGATTCCGAGCGGGGCGGCGCCCGCTTCACGCTGCGCTTTCCGCGCATCTGATTCTCGGGCCCCTGGGCCCTGAGGGACTACGCAGCCTGCGCCTTGCGCAGCAGCGCATGAATGGCCCAGCCCAGCGGCTCGCGCAGTTGCTGCGGCGTCTGCTGCGGCCCCAGCGCCAGCAGCGACTGCGACACCCAGCCATAGGTCATCATGTGCAGCAGCCGCGCAAGGGGCTGGGCCGGCTCGGGCAGCGGCGGATCGCAGTCCTGCAGCGCCATGGCCCACAGCTGCACATAGGCCTGGTAGTGGCGCCGGAAGGGCTCGGGCGCGGACACCTTGCGCTCGAGCATGAACAGCGCAGCCCACATCGGCGCCTCGCGCGCAATGCCGTCCACCAAGGTGTCCAGCAGCCGGTCCACGCGCGTGGCCGGCGCCATGCCGGCGCATCCCTGCAGCGTCTGCAGTCCCTGGGCATGCAGGGCCTGCACCTGGCGGTGGATGCACATGGCCGCCAGCGTGTCCATGTTGCCGAAGTATTCGTAGAAGGTGCCCAGGCCCACGCCGGCCACGGCCGCCACCTCGCGCACCGTGGTGCGCTCGTAGCCCTGCTCGATCACAAGCCGAACAAAGGCGTCCTGCAGCGCCTGCGAGGTGGCCTGCGCGCGCGATTGCAGGGGGCGGCGCCGCACTTTGGGCGGCTGCGGCTGCTGCCTTGAAACCCGAACACCTTTGCTGGGCATTTTTCCTAGACTTTTGCGTTGAGACCCACGATCACGGAGACACGCATGAGCACCGGCCAGACTTTGCAGACACGGCACACCTGGAACACGCACGACGTCCTGAACCAGGTCGACGAACTCACCGACTTCAACCTGCTGGAGGCCGACCCCGCCCTGGCCGAGGCCCTGCAGCGCAGCGGCGCTGCGCGCCACATCCCTTCGCTGTCGCGCTATGCGCAGCAGCTGGGCGAGCGCGCCACCTGGGAGCTGGCCGAGCAGGCCAACCGCCACACGCCCGAGCTGCACCGCTTCGACGCACGCGGCCGCATCATCGACGCCGTGGAGTTCCACCCGAGCTGGCACACGCTGCTGGGACTATACCGGCAGCAGGGGCTGATCTCCCTGCCCTTCGAGGACAGCAGCGCGGGCCGCTGGAGCGCCTGGGCCGCAGGTTTTTACCTGCACGGCCAGGTCGAACAGGGCACGCTGTGCCCGGCCACCATGACCACGGCCGCCATCCCGCTGCTGCAAAAGGAACCGGCGCTGTGGCAGCAGCTGCAGGGCAAGCTGTTCAGCCACGAATACGATCCGCGCGACCTGCCCGTCGCCGACAAGGCATCGATGTGGCTGGGCATGGGCATGACCGAGAAGCAGGGCGGCTCCGACGTGCGCGCCAACACCACGGTGGCCATGCCGGTGCACGCCGGCGGGCGTGGCGGCGAGTACCTGCTGCGCGGCCACAAGTGGTTCTTCTCGGCCCCCATGTGCGATGCCCACCTGGTGGTGGCGCGCATGGGGGAAGGCGGTGGGCAGGCCTGCTTCTACGTTCCGCGCTGGCGCCCCGACGGCACAAAGAATGCGGTGCGCGTGCAGCGCCTGAAGGACAAGGTCGGCAACCGCAGCAACTCCAGCAGCGAGGTGGAGTTCGAGGACGCCTGGGGCATCCTGATGGGCGAGGAAGGCCGGGGCATTCCCACCATCATCGAGATGGCCACCTACACCCGCCTGAACTGCGTGCTGGGCAGCGCCGCCATCCTGCGCTCGGCCACGGTGCAGGCCCTGGCCTATGCGCGCCGGCGCAGCGTCTTCGGCAAGCGGCTGGCCGAGCAGCCGCTGATGCGCAGCGTGCTTGCCGATCTGGCGCTGGAGAGCGAGGCCGCGCTGCAGATCGCCATGCGCCTGGCCCAGGCCTATGAGCGTGGAGGCGACGAGGGTGATCCGCTGGAACGCGCCTGGAAACGCATCATGACGCCAGCGGCCAAGTTCTGGGTCTGCAAGCGCGGCGTGGAGCTGACGGGCGAGGCCATGGAGGTGCTGGGCGGCAACGGCTATGTGGACACGGGCGTGATGGCGCGCCTGTTCCGCGAGGCGCCCGTGAACTCGATCTGGGAAGGCTCGGGCAACGTCATGTGCCTGGACGTGCTGCGCGCCATCTCGCGCGAGCCCGACGGCACGCAGCTGCTGCTGCAGGACCTGATCGACACGGCGGCGGGCGAGCCCGCGCTTCTGCAGCAGGCGCAGTCGCTGGCCCGGCGCCTGTCCGGCCCGCCTGACCAGCTCGAGGCCCAGGCACGCCGCCTGGTGCAGGACCTGGTGCTGCTGGCCCAGGCCTGCCTGCTGCGCCGCCATGCGCCGCCCGCCATGGCCGACGGCTTCATCGCCACGCGCCTGGGCGCGCAGCAGGGCGCCATGGTGGCGGGCGCCTTCGATCCCGCAGGCCTGGACATTGCCGCCATCCTGCAGCGCGCGCTGCCCGCCTGAAGTGGCCGCCGGCCCACCACACAACAAAGCACAAGGAGACAAGACATGAACCTGCTCGACGCCTTCGACAGCGCCGTGCGCAAGACGCCTGCCAAGGCCTTTCTGCGCGACCGCGGCGCCTCCATCAGCTATGCCGACATGCAGCGGCGCTCGCAGCGCGCGGCCGCCGTCCTCCAGGCCCAGGGCGTGGGCCGGGGCGATACCGTGGCCCTGATGTGCCTGAACACGCCGGGCTTTGTCGAAGCCCTGTTCGGCGCCTGGCGCCTGGGCGCCGCGCTGGTACCCGTCAACCACAAGCTGCAGGCGCCCGAGCTGCAGTACATCCTCGACCACGCGCAGTGCAAGGCCCTGGTGTTTGACGCCGCACTCGCGCCCGTGGTCGCCGCCGCGCCGCACCCCTGCGCCCGCCTTGTGACCGAGGCGCAAGAGGCCGTCCCGGGTGTCCAGGACTGGGACACGCTGGTGGCGGCCGCCAGGCCCCTGGAAGGCGCGGGGCCCGCCGATGGCGACATCGCCCAGGTGCTCTACACCTCGGGCACCACGGGCCGACCCAAGGGCTGCCTGCTGAGCCACCGCGCCGTCACGCTGGCGGCGATCACGGCCGCGCTGGGCCTGTCCATCACGCGCGAGGAACGCACGCTGATGGCCATGCCCATCTGGCACTCCTCGCCGCTCAACAACTGGTTTGGCGGCACGCTGTACATGGGCGGCACCGTGGTGCTGCTGCGCGAGTACCACCCGCAGCATTTCCTGCAGGCCGTGCAGGACGAGGGCGTGACGCTGTACTTCGGCGCCCCCGTCTCCTACTTCGCGCCGCTGCAGATGCTGCCCGACTTTGCCCGCTACGACCTGAGCAGCGTGCGAGCCTGGGTCTACGGCGGCGGCCCCATAGGCGCCGACATGGCGCGCAAGCTGGCCACGGCCTACCGCAGCGACCGCTTCTACCAGGTCTACGGCATGACCGAGACCGGCCCCACGGGCACCACGCTCTACCCCGAGGAGCAGGTGGAGCGGGCAGGCTCCATCGGCCGCGTGGCCCTGCCCGGCGTGGACATGCGCGTGGTGCGCGACAACGGCGAGGATGCCGGCCCGGGCGATACCGGCGAGATCTGGCTGCGCACCGGCAGCGTGATGGACGGCTACCTGCACGACGCCCAGGCCACGGCCGCCGCCTTCGCGCCCGGCGGCTGGTACCGCACGGGCGATCTTGCGCGCCTGGACGACGCGGGCTATCTCTTCATCGTGGACCGGACCAAGGACATGGTCATCACGGGTGGCGAGAACGTTTATTCCAAGGAGGTGGAGGATGCGATCTCGGCCCATCCCCAGGTCGCCGACGTCGCCGTCGTGGGCCGGCCCCACCCCGAATGGGGCGAGACCGTCATCGCCCATGTGGTGCTGCGCGGCGAGACCGCGCCCGATACCGAGGCGCTGCAGCAATTCCTGGCCGACAGGCTGGCACGCTACAAGATCCCGCGTGAATTCGTCTTTGCGGCCAGCCTGCCGCGCACGCCCACAGGCAAGCTGCAGAAGTTTCTGCTGCGTCAGGAGCGCAGCGCCCCCTGAGGCGCCGGCCCCCTGCGTGGCCTGCTTCGCGACCTGCTTCGCGGCCTACTTCGCGGCCTTGAAATCCGACTCGCTCATGCCGCGCCGCCAATAGGCCACGACCAGCTGCTCGTGCTTTTCCAGCCCGCGCTCCTCGCGCGCCCACTGGCGCACGGCCTGGGCGGTGTCGAACTCGCCAGCGGCCCAGACGAAGCGGCTGGCGGGATGACCGGCCAACGCATCCGGCCAGCGCACGGCGCGCAGCGCGTCGATCAGCAGCGTGGTGGTGCCGGCCTCGGCAGCGCCGCGGTGCAGCCAGTGCCATTGCAGGCCTGCGGGCGCCTGCACGGGCTGCTCGTCCTGCGGGCCCTGGACTTCGGCGAAGACATGGCCGCGCGTGTGCGCGGGCAGGGCGGCCGCAATGCGCAGCATGGCCGGCAGGCCGGTGTCGTCGCCGGCCAGCAGCATCCAGTCGGCCGGGGTGGCCGTGCGCCCGCCGGGGCCGGTCATGCCGATGCGCTGGCCCGGCTGGGCGCGCGCGGCCCAGGCCGACCCGGGGCCGGCGTCCTCGTGCAGCACGAAGTCCACGTCGATCCATCCGTTGGCGCCGTCTTGGGCCATTCCCATCGCACGCATGGTGTACGTGCGCATGTCCAGGCGCATGTCACCCTCGGGCAGGCGCAGCAGGCCGCTGGCCGACAGCGTGGGCCATTCGGGCTCGGTCACGCCGGGCTGGGGGAACAGCAGCTTGACGTGGATGTGGGTGTCCTGCGCATAGCGCGCCATGTCGTCGCAGGCAAAGCGCACGCGGCGCATGTGCGGCGTGAGATCGCGCACGGCCAGCACCCGCAGCTCGCGGAAGGCCGGCGGGCGCTGCAGCGCGGCGCCGTCACCCTCCCAGGCCAGGGAGCCGTCGGCGGCGCCCGTGGCCTCCAGCAGCAGGTGGGCCAGCATGAGCTTCATGTCCTGCAGCAGTTCCACGCCGGGCGCGGCCACCTCGGCATGCACCTGCCGGCCCTCCAGCCACAGCTGGCCCCGGCCGCCTTCGTAGTCGGCCACCCAGCGCGAGCCTTCGCGGCGCACGGTGATGTCGTGCTCCTGCATGTGCCCGACGATGGCGGCAATGGCTTCGTCGGGCCTGTCCATGTGCACCGAGGTGCGCGCCTGCAGCTGTGTCATTCGCGTATGTCCTTTCTTTTGCCAGATTGCAGCACCGCCTGGCGCAAGCAGGCTTTGCGGCAGGCCTGCCGATGTTTGCGCCACGCGCCAAAGACGCCCGCCGGGCGTCAGACCCGGGCACGCACCAGCTTGGGAGAGATGCCGAAGCGGCGCTTGAAGGCCGTGGAAAAGTTGGCCGCGCTGGAATAGCCGGCCCCATGTGCGACCTCGGCCACGCTGCAGCCCGTCTGCTCCAGCGCGGCCCAGGCGCGCGCCAGCCGCTGCTCGCGCCGGTACTCGTCGATGCTGGAGCCATAGGCCAGGCGGAACTGGCGCTGCAGCGCACTGGCGCTCAGGCCCACTTCGCGTGCGATCTCGGCCAGCGTGCGGCAGCCGTCGCCGCCGCTGTCCAGCAGGGCCTTGAGGCGCGCCATGCGCCGGTGCTCGCGTACGCCCAGCACGCCCGGCACGGTCTGCGCCGGATCGGGCTCGGGCGCCTCGAGGGACTGCACGGCCTCGTGCACCAGCTCCAGCGTGCGGCTGGCCAGCAGCAAGGGCGCCGAGCCCTCGCGTGCCAGCTGGATGATCTGCTCGGCCACCGCCACGGCGCGCGGCGAGGGCTGCCAGGGCCGTATGGCCAGCAATTGCTGCTCCATCCAGTGCTGCAGCAGCGGCGGCGCCGCCATGGGCAGGGTCTGTGCGGCAAACCACTGCGGCTGCACGGTGATGCTGAGCTTGCGCTCGAACTTTCCGCGCCGCCACTGCCGCATGAACATGTCGCCGGGCCGCGTGTGGATGACGGCCCCGCAGGCCTGCACATGGGCACCGGCGGCGCTGGCGGGCGCCACCTGCAGCTGCAGGCCCTGGTTGCCGAAGGCCACGTCCACGCACCCCTCCAGCAGCACGACCATGTGCAGGCCCGGCACGGCCGGCGAACGCGTGCTCATGGTGCGCAGGTCGCGGGCTTCCACGCCATGCAGCCACAGGCCGGGCTGGACCTGCCAGGCCTGCAGGTGCCCGGCCAGCAGCGCATCCTGTGCCGTGACCTCGGCATCGAGGATGCGGTAGTCGGGCCCGCTGAAGTCACAGGCACGCAGCGTGCCCCGCCCCAGCCAGCGCGGAGGGCGTGCAGGTGTTTGGACAGAGGAGAAAGCCATGGCCAGCCGGAGCGGTGCGCGCCCCACAGACAAGAATGATTCTTATTTTATGAAAGCCCCCTGCACCACGCTGGCTGCGGGGAATCCATTGCATGGCCTGGCGCGCGCAGGCCCGCGTGTGCGCCACAATGCGCCATGCTCAGCCTCCAAGACATCCAGAACGCCGCCGGCCGCCTGCGCGGCGCAGTGCTCGAAACGCCCTGCGTGGAATCGCGCACGCTGTCCCAGATCACGGGCGCGCAGGTGTATCTCAAGTTCGAGAACCTGCAGTTCACGGCCTCGTTCAAGGAACGCGGCGCCCTCAACAAGCTGGCCCAGCTCTCGCCCGAGGAGCGCGCACGCGGCGTGGTCGCCATGAGCGCCGGCAACCATGCACAGGGCGTGGCCTACCACGCGCAGCGCCTGGGGGTGCGTGCCGTCATCGTCATGCCGCGCTTCACGCCGGGGGTGAAGGTGGAGCGCACGCGCGGCTTCGGCGCCGAGGTCGTGCTGCACGGCGACTCCCTGGCCGAGGCGCGCCAGCACGCCTACGCGCTGGCCGAGCAGCAGGGCCTGTGCTTTGTCCATCCCTATGACGACGAGCAGATCGCGGCGGGCCAGGGCACGCTGGCGCTGGAAATGCTGGCCGAGCAGCCGGATCTGGACCTGCTGGTCGTGGCCATTGGCGGCGGCGGCCTGATCGCGGGCGTGGCCACGGCGGCCAAGGGGCTGAACCCGGACATCGAAATCATCGGCGTGCAGACCCAGCGCTTTCCGTCCATGTTCAATGCCGTGCGCCAGGCCGAGCTGCCGATGGGCACCTCGACCATCGCCGAAGGCATTGCCGTCACCCAGCCCGGCGCGATCACGCAGGAAGTCGTGGCACGCCTGGTGGACGACATGCTGCTGGTCGATGAGGGCGATATCGAGCAGGCCGTGCTCATGCTGCTGGAGATCGAGAAGACCCTGGTCGAGGGCGCGGGCGCCGCAGGCCTGGCCGCGCTGCTGCGCCATCCGCAGCGCTTTGCGGGCAAGAAGGTGGGAATGATCCTGTCGGGCGGCAATATCGATCCGCTGCTGCTGGCAGCCATCATCGGGCGCGGCATGGTGCGCTCCGGGCGGCTGGCGCGCATCAAGGTCAGCGCGCGCGACGTGCCCGGCGTGCTGGCGCGCATCACGGCCACGGTGGCTGCAGCGGGCGCCAATATCGAGGAAGTCCACCACCAGCGCGCCTTCACCATGCTGGCCGCGCAGAGCGTGGAAATCGAGCTGGTGCTGCAGACGCGCAACAAGGCCCATATCGACGAGGTCATAGCCGCCCTTCAGGCCGAAGGCATGCAGGTCAATGCCGTCTAGCAGGCCCGGTGTCATGGCTTTCCCCGAAGGCGCCAGGGGACAGGCCTGCCTAGAATCAGGCATCCCCATTGGCAAGCCAGGAGCTTTTGCATGACGCACGATCCCGCAGCGCACCACGGCGAGCAGCCGGCCCCCGAAGACGCCACCGAGGCCGTCGTCCCCTACATGCCTGTCATCCTGCCCCTGGCAGGCGCCGTGCTGATGTTTCTGCTGGCCTTCATTGCCGTCAACATGGCCTGATTCCGGCCCTCCTGCCCCTGCACCAGGCCCCGCTTTGCGGGGCTTTTTGCTTGCCTTTTCAACAGGCAATTTCATCGCTCATATTGCATACTTCAATGCATAGAATGCATAGTTTTTGCCATTCGTTTGCTGACAAATTCGTGACCGCTCCCTAGAATCGAATCCCCAGCCGGTGCGCCGCCAGCTTCCGCCAGCGCCGCTTCGCCGCCCAGAGAAGAGCTTCCTTCGCGCGCCGACTGAACGAGAGCCCGTTTCTCAAAGTTGGCGCGGTGCAGCAGGCGCGTCCCCTTTGAAAAACTGGTTTTTTCAATTGAAGGAAGCTCCGCGATGAACGCACCCGTCATGCAAGGCCTGAACATCCAGGCCCCCGCCTATGTCAAGAACAGCCGCCTGATCGCCTGGGTGGCCGAGATGGCCGCACTGTGCAAGCCCGCCAAAATCCATTGGTGCGATGGCTCGCAGGAGGAATACGAGCAGCTGTGCCAGCAGCTCGTCGATGCCGGCACCTTCAAGAAGCTCGATCCCGTCAAGCGCCCCGGCAGCTACCTGGCCTGGTCCGATCCGTCCGATGTGGCGCGCGTCGAGGACCGCACCTACATCTGCTCGGCCAACAAGGAAGACGCAGGCCCGACCAACAACTGGATGGCCCCGAACGAGATGCGCGCCACGCTGCAGCCGCTGTTCGACGGCTGCATGGCCGGCCGCACCATGTATGTGGTGCCTTTCTCCATGGGCCCGCTGGGCTCGCCCATCGCCCACGTGGGCGTGGAGCTGTCCGACAGCGCCTATGTGGCCGTCAACATGAAGATCATGACCCGCATGGGCCGTGCCGTGTATGACGTGATCGGCGTGGAAGGCGAGTTCGTGCCCTGCGTGCACACCGTGGGCGCGCCCCTGGCCGAAGGCGAGAAGGACCAGACCAGCTGGCCCTGCAACAAGACCAAGTACATCGTCCACTACCCCGAGACGCGCGAAATCTGGAGCTATGGCTCGGGCTACGGCGGCAACGCCCTGCTGGGCAAGAAGTGCTTTGCGCTGCGCATCGCCTCCACCATGGGCCGCGACCAGGGCTGGCTGGCCGAGCACATGCTCATCCTGGGCGTGACCAACCCCGAAGGCAAGAAGTACCACGTGGCTGCGGCCTTCCCCAGCGCCTGCGGCAAGACCAACTTCTCCATGCTGGTGCCGCCCAAGGTCTTCGAAGGCTGGAAGGTCACCACCATCGGCGACGACATCGCCTGGATCAAGCCCCAGGCCGACGGCTCGCTGCGCGCGATCAACCCCGAAGCCGGCTATTTCGGCGTGGCCCCGGGCACGAATTACCACACCAACCCCAACTGCATGGCCAGCCTCGACAAGAACGTGATCTTCACGAACGTCGCGCTGACCGACGACAACGACGTGTGGTGGGAAGGCATGGACAAGGACACCGGCAAGCTGCCCGATCACCTGATCGACTGGCAAGGCAAGGACTGGACGCCCCAGATCGCCCGCGAGACCGGCGCCAAGGCCGCCCACCCCAACGCCCGCTTCACCGTGGCCGCGACCAACAACCCCGCGCTGGACGAAGCCTGGGACGATCCCAAGGGCGTGAAGATCGACGCCATCATCTTCGGCGGCCGCCGCTCCACCACCGTGCCGCTGGTGACCGAGGCCCGCAACTGGACCGAAGGCGTCTACATGGCCGCCACCATGGGCTCGGAAACCACGGCCGCCGCCTTCGGCGCCCAGGGCGTGGTGCGCCGCGACCCCTTCGCCATGTTGCCGTTTGCCGGCTACAACATGAGCGACTACTTCCAGCACTGGCTTACGCTGGGCGCCAAGATCCAGGCCCAGGGCGCGGCCCTGCCCAAGATCTTCACCACCAACTGGTTCCGCAAGAACGCCGACGGCAAGTTCGTCTGGCCCGGCTACGGCGAGAACATGCGCGTGCTCAAGTGGATGATCGACCGCCTCGAAGGCCAGGCACAGGGCGAGCAGACCGCCTTCGGCATTGCGCCCCAGTACGCCGAGATCAACTGGACCGGCCTGGACTTCTCCGCCGACCAGTTCGCCAGCGTGACCAGCATCGACAAGGCCGCCTGGGCCGAGGAAATGCAGCTGCACACCGAGCACTTCGACAAGCTGGCCCACAAGCTGCCCCAGGAGCTGCTGGTGACCAAGGCCGAACTGGAAAAGCGCCTGGGCACATAAAGCTCCCCCTGAGCGGCTACGCCGCTTCCCCCTCTCGCTTCGCGGGGGGGACGGCACCCTCGGTGCGGGGCGGCCCTTCCTCGGTGCCCCTTGCTTTGGGCAGCGCCCGTTTCATGGACTGTGGAAGATGCACAGAACAATGAATCCCTGAGTAGCTCTCGACCCATGGAAAAAGCCTCGCAGTGCGAGGCTTTTTTTGTGGCGTTTCAACGACGCCCCCAGACAACAAAAAAGCCGCGCCTTGTGGGCAGCGGCTTTTTTTGGAGGAGCGCCGCAAGGCGCCCCAGGCAGAGATCAGCTACCTTGCCTATCCATGGCGCGGGCCAGGTCGGCCATCAGGCGGGCGTCCTGCAGGGCGGCGTTCCAGATGCGCTCGTCAGCGGCGGCCTGCTGGCGGCTCTCGGTCCAGGCGCGGTAGCCGGCACGGGCCATCATGGCGGCGCGGCGGGCGGGGGCGGAGAACAGGGCCAGGCCCATGAAGGCGGCAACCCACAGCACGACCCAGGCGCCCAGCATGTGGCCGTCGGTCCAGTTGTGGGCGACCTCGTTGACCACCACCATCAGCGCGGCCACCAGGGCAGCGAGCAGCAGGGCGCTGGCGCCGCGCTTGCCGGAGAAACGCTTGACGGCGCTCTTGCGGTCGTCGGCGGCTTGATAGACATGCACCACACCAGGGTGCTCGACACAGTAGGAGTTGTAAATGAAGTTGCTCATGGCAGATAAACCCAGTTAAATGGCCGCTTTTGACGGCGTGGCGGGCGACTAGGGGTAACTATAGGGTTTACCCTAGAGTTCTTCAAATTTATATCTTGAATCTGTAGCATTCACACCAGTGATGACTCAGCGCTCGCTGCCACGGCCATGTCCGCCCTGAACTTCCGCACACTGGATCTGAACCTGCTGCGCGTCTTTGACGAGGTGATGGCGGAGCGCAGCCTCACGCGGGCGGCCCACAAGCTGGCCATCACCCAGCCGGCCGTGAGCAATGCGCTGCGGCGCCTGCGCGAGGCGCTGGGCGACGAGCTCCTGGTGCGCCAGGGCCAGGGCGTGGAGCCCACGCCGCGCGCGCTGGCGCTGTGGCCCGTGATCCGCGAGGCGCTGCAGCAGCTGCAGGACACGCTGACGCCAGGCGAATTCCACCCATCCACCGCCACCGCCACCTTTGTGCTGGCCATGGCCGACGCCACGGCCGCCACGCTGATTCCTCCCATGTTCAGCCTGCTGGAGCGCGAGGCGCCCGGCATCGGCATCCGCGTGCTGCCGCTGACCACGCGCGACCCGCGCGGCCTGCTGGAGGCCGGCGAGGCCGACATGGCCGTGGGCTACTTCCCCGCCGCGCTGGCCGACCTGACGGCGCGCGCGCAGTCGGGCGCCCTGGTGGCCTTCGACAGCCGGCGCCTGTATGAAGGCGAGTACCTGTGCGTGATGCGCCAGGGCCATCCGCTGGCCGATGTGCCGCTGACGCTGGACAACTACTGCGCGGCGCGCCACATGCTGGTGAGCTTCTCGGGCCGCTCCTTCGGCTTCATCGACGAGGCCCTGGCCTCGCTGGGCCGCACTCGCCAGGTGGTGCTCACCGTCAACCAGTTCTTCACGGCCGGGCGCGTGGTCATGACCTCCAACCTGCTGACCATCCTGCCGCGCCACTTCGTGCCCGTGACCGGCATGGCCGACAAGCTGGTGCTGCGCGAGCTGCCCTTCGACGTGCAGCCCGTGCACGTGGACGCGCTGTGGCGCCGGCGCGGCCAGCATCCTCAGGCCTACGACTGGCTGCTGCGCACGCTCACGCGCTCTGCAGAGGCGACCTTCCCGCACACCTGAGCGCCGTTTGCGGGGCGCCCGCGCCAGCGCAGGTTCTACACTTGGCCGCATGAAGATCCAGCTGCTGTCCGACCTGCACCTCGAGGCCCATCCGCATTTCACCGCAGAGCCCGCACCCGATGCCGACGTGCTGGTGCTGGCCGGCGACATAGGCTCCTACCAGAGCGGCAGCCTGCTGCCGGGCCAGGATTTCGGGCTGGAGCGCTTCTCTCCCCTGCCCCAGTACGCGGGCTGGCCCTGCCCCGTGATCTTCGTGCCGGGCAACCATGAGTACGACATGCAGGACTTCGACGCCGCCCACGCCCGCCTGCGTGCCACCTGCGAGCGCATGGGCATGGTCTGGCTGGAGCGCGAGACGGCCGTGCTGGACGGCGTGCGCTTCGTGGGCACCACGCTGTGGAGCGACTACGACGCCATGTCCATGCATGAAGGCGTGACCGATCTGGCCCGGCTGCTCAAACTGCGCGAGAAGGCCTTTCGCGCCGCCAATTTCTACCTGCAAAAGACCGGCGGCACGCGCGACGGCGAGCCCTTCCTGGCCGAGCCCATGCGCGAGCAGTCGCTGGTCTGCCAGCAATGGCTGCGCCAGGCGCTGGCCAGGCCCTTCGATGGCCCCACGGTGGCCGTCACGCATTTCGCGCCCAGCCTGCGCAGCGCCGACCCGCGCTACGGCCTGGTGCCGGGCACGGCCGGCTTTTGCAACGTGCTGGATGAACTGCTGCCCTTTGCCGATCTGTGGCTGCACGGCCACCTGCATTCGCCCAGCGACTATGTGGCCGAGGGCCTGCGCGGCGATGGCAGCGCCTGGCGCTGCCGCGTGGTGGCCAACCCGCTGGGCTACGCGCGCAAGGGCGAGCAGGAGGGGTTTTCGCCGCGCTCTACCATCGAGTTGCCGGTGCATGCGACCGCAGGGGCGGCAGAGGCACCGGCCCGTGCTTGACCTGGATCAAGCACTCCACCCCGGCTTGGGCTTAGTCTCGGGCCATACCCAAGGAGGACCTTCATGAACATCCTGCTCGCTGTCGATGGCAGCCCCTACACCCAGAAGATGCTGGCCTACCTGACCTCGCACCCGGAGATCCTGGGTTCGGCCCACAGCTACAGCGCCATCACCGTCCAGCCCCAGCTGCCGGCCCGCGCGCGCGCCGCCCTGGGCAAGGACGTGGTGGACGAGTACTACGCCGAGGAGTCGACCAAGGTGCTGGACCCCGTGTGCAGCTACCTGGCCGAGCACGGCGTGCAGGCAGCCCGCCTGAGCAAGGTCGGCCCGATTGCCGACTCCATCATCAAGGCGGCCGAAGAAGGCAAGTTCGACCTTCTGGTCATGGGCACGCATGGCCACGGCACGCTGGGCCGCCTGGTCATGGGCTCGGTCAGCACCCAGGTGCTGGCCGGCAGCCAGGTGCCTGTGCTGCTGATCCGCTGATCGAGCGCGCGATACGCTGCCCCGTGCACACGCAGCGCCCATAACCAGAAAAAGCAAAGCGCGGGCATCACGGCGCAATGAGGCAAGGACGGCTCCCCTGAGGGAGCCGTCTTTTTTTGCATGGTGCCTTCCCACCATCCTGCGGGCCTGCCGTCACCGGGCTGTCACAGCCGCCTCTTACAGTCGCGCGATTTGTCACACAGGGGAATGGTGAGCATGCGCGCGAGTACTTTGGATTGGCGGCACAAGGCGATTGCAACGGCCTGCCTGGCCCTTTGTGGCGCTGCATGGTCCGCGCCCTTCACCCCGGGCAACCTGGTGGCCTACCGCGTGGGCACGGGCACAGGCGCGCTGCCCGTGTTCCTGGATGAGTACCGCGTGGACGGCACCCTGGTGCAATCGCTGCCGCTGTCAGGCGGAGCGACGCCGCTGACGGCCAGCAGCAAGGGCTCGGAAGGCCTGCTCAACCGCTCGGACAATGGCCTGTGCCTGGTGGTTCCCGGCTATGCCGTGGCCACCGGCGGCACCGAGCCCAACGGCGTCACTGCAGCGGCGGCCCCGCGCGCCGTGGCCGTGGTGGGGTTCGACTCCGACGTGAAAAGCCTGCGCGCGCTCGGCACCACGGCCTTCAGCAAGGACACCATCCGCGGTGCAGCCAGCAGCGACTGCGGCGCCGTCTGGGCCAGCGGCAAGGGTACGGCCACGGCCAACAATGGCATCTGGCATGTGGCTGCCGACGGCACGGGCATCTCCCAACTGAACAGCAGCAATGTCCAGGGCCTGGCGGTCGCCGGCGGCCAGTTGATCGCCGCCATCAACGGCGGCTCGCTCAACCAGATCGGCACGAATTTGCCGACCACGGGCATCCAGACGGCCCTGCCCCTGGCGGGCCTGACGCCCTCCACCTACCGCGGCATCGCCTTCCTGCAACTCGATGGCGGCCCCGCCCTGGCGAACACCGTCTACGTGGCGGACAACGATACCGGCGCCATCCGGAAATTCCGCCTCTCGATGGACGGCACCAGCTGGCAGCCCGCAGGCTCCATTGCCGGCCTGTCCAAGGTCCACGGCCTGGCCGCCTTCGATACCGGCGGCGGCAATGTGATGCTGATGGCCACCGACACCACGGGCCGCCTGTACCGCGCCTTCGATCACGGCGGCTACGCCGGCACGCTGTCGGGCACGGCCGAGTCCATCGCCGCGCCGCAGGACGGCGTGTTCTATGGCGTGGCCTGGGCCCCGCTGGAGACCGTGCCGGCGACCGTGCCCGCCGCCCCCTCCAACCTGGCGGCCACCCCAACCGGCAACCGCGTGACGGCCGCCTGGGACGCCGTGCCGGGCGCCGCCTACTACGTGGTGGAGCTGTCGCAGGACAGCTTTGCATCGGTAGCCTCCACGGCCGTGGCCCTGGGCAACAGCCAGGCGCTGGAAGGCCTGCAGCCCGGCAGCTATACGCTGCGCGTGCGCGCCGTCAACGGCCTCGGCGGGAGCACGGCTGCAGTGAGCGTGCCTTTCATGGCCTCGGCCCCGCCGACGGCCTCGCTGCCCGAACTGACCGCGTTTTCCGGCGTGGTCGGCGACGCCAACGACCCGCTGGCCTCGGCAGGCATCGGCTTCACGGTGCAGGATGCGGGGGGCGCTGGCGGCGTACAGGTCACGGCGCGTTCGAGCAACCAGGCCGTGGTGGCCGACGCAGGCCTGGCCGCGTCCAACCAGGCCGGCAACGCCGTGCTCAGGATCACGCCCACGGGCGTGGGCTATGCCGACATCACCGTCACGCTGATCAACGCGGGCGGCGCCTCCGTCAGCCGCACCATCAAGTACGCGGCCTCGGCCAACACCGCGGCCAACACCAGCCCGCGCTGGCTGGCCGGGCGCTCGGACGCATCGACGGCCATCGTCATCGATGCCGCCACCATGCTGGTGGGCGACGACGAGGCGCCCGCCCAGGATGCCTCGGGCAATGCGCTGCCGGCCGGCAACTCCTTCTCGGCCTATGGCCCGGCCGGCGGGCTGCCCATCAAGCCGCTGATGCTGGACAGGACCGCCCTGGGCCTGGCCGATGCCGCCGCCTGCACCGCCCCCGGCCTCACGGGCCTGGACAGCTGCAAGAGCGACGAGGAAATGGACATCGAGGCCAGCTTTGCCCTGGGCAGCCGCGTGTACGTGGCGGGCTCGCACTCCAACAACAAGAGCGGCAAGTCGCGCACCGACCGCTGGCGCCTGGCGGCGATGGATGTGACCGGCTCCGGCGCCTCCACGGCGCTGACCGCCAGTGGCTACTACCGCTGGCTGCGCGAGGACCTGCGCAGCTGGGACGCGGCCGCGCATGACGGCCTTGCCGCCCACTACCTGGGCCTGGTGGCCAGCTCGGACGGCGGCGCCACCAAGGCGCCCGAGGCCGAGACGATGAGCGGTTTTTCCATCGAAGGCATGTCCACCAGCCCCGACGACTCCGCCGCATGGCTGGGCTTTCGCGCGCCGCTGGTGCCGGCGCCGGGCGCGCCCGCCGTCACGGCCGACGACGCCACGGGCCGCACGCATGCGCTGATCGTGCCCGTGACCAACTTCGCGGCCCTGCCTGCGGCCGATGGCGGCAGCAAGGGCAGCGCGTCCATGGGCCAGCCGATCCGCCTGGACCTGGGCGGCCGCGGCATCCGCGAAATCCGCAAGAACGCAGCCGGCGAGTACCTGATCATCGCCGGTCCCTCGGCCAGCGCCACGGGCACCGCGCCGCGCAACTTCCAGCTCTATTCCTGGGACGGCCGCGTGAACAGCGCAGGCCTGGCACTGAACCTGCGCCCGCGCGCTGCCGACCTGGCCGCCATCACCGCGCCCCACACCGCCTGCTCGGCCGAAGGCATAGGCGCCATGCCCGCCAGCCTGGACGCGGGCGGCAGCGTGGACATCCTCAGCGACTGCGGCGATGCCGATTTCTACGGCGATGGCACCGTGGCCAAGGACCTGCCCCATGCAGCCTGGAAAAAGGCGCGCCTGGACAGCCTGGCGGTGCCGGCGCTGTCCACCGTGGCCCTGTCCGCCCAGGCCGTGGACCAGTCATCGGCCGTGGTCCAGGCCATGCCCAGCATGGGCGGCAGCCTGCGCGCCGTGGCCCTGCCCGCCAATGCGCCCGTCCCCAGCTGGGAACAGGTCATGGCCGGCCTGGATGCCGCCGGCCTGCCGGCCCCTGCCAGCAACACGGTCAGCACCGCGGCCAACACGGCCGCCACGCTGTCCTTCACCGGCCTGGACCCCGCCGTGAGCTACCGCGTGCATGCGGTCAACCTGCCGGCCTCGGGCACGGCCAGCGCGCCGGCTGTGCTGGCGCTGAGCAAGCCCGTGCCCATCGGCACGCAGATCGGCACGGGCAGCAACACGGCGGGCGTCAGCAACGGCACGGGCAATGTGGGTGCAGACCAGTGGCAGTTCGCCTCGAACTCGGCAGGCTTTCAGCCTGCGCCCTCGCAAAGCCCGCTGCCGGGCGGCCTGCGCCTGCCCTATGGCAGCCTGAGCTTCGTGCTCATGGGCGGCACGCCGGGCTCCATGGCCACCATCCGCATGGACCTGCCTGAAGCCGCACCCGCCCAGGCCACGCTCTGGAAGTACGGCCCCACGGCCGCCACGCCCACGGCGCACTGGTATGAGCTGGCCGCGTCGGCCTACCGCTTCGCACCCGACCGCCGCTCGGTGAGCTTCGACATCACCGACGGGCAGACGGGCGACAGCGACCTGATCGTCAACGGCGTCATCGTGGACCCCGTGGCGGTGGCCGCGCCTGCGGCCCTGCCGCCCGGCGCCACGGCCACCCCCGTGCCCGGCCTGTCCGCGCTGGCCCAGGCGCTGCTGGCGCTGGCCCTGGGCGGCCTGGCCGCACTGCGCCGCCGCCGCGGCTGACGCCAGCACCGGCCAGCCCCGCCAGCACCGGCAGCGCCCGGTGCCCCTTCAAGCCCCTGCACGGTTCGCCGCGCAGGGGCTTTTTGCTGCGGCCTGGGAAAACCCTGAATCCACCGTGTTGACGGGGCTTGTTGCAAAAACAATAATTACCACGTTAACTAAATCCACACCATGCAGATTCAGCCCTTTCTCCTGGATGACGGCCTTGCGCTGGGCACGGTCTACGGCACGCTGCTCAACCAGCAGGCCACCGTGCAGCGCCTGTCGCCGCAGTTCGACAGCGCGCCCTACAAGGCCGCTCCGCGCGCCCCCGTGCTCTATCTCAAGCCGCGCAATACCTGGGCGCGCGATGGCGCTGCGGTGGCCGTGCCGGCCGATCCCGGCGAGGTCCGCGTCGATGCCAGCATCGGCCTGGTGATCGGCCGCAGCGCCACGCGCGTCAGCGAAGCAACGGCCCTGGACCATGTGGCCGGCTGGCTGATCGCCAGCGACCTCACGCTGCCGCACGAGAACTACTACCGCCCCGCCATCCGCCAGCGCTGCCGCGACGGTTTCTGCCCGCTGGGCGCCCTCGTTCGCGGCACAGGCTTTGACGCACAGGCGGCCACGCTCACGGTGTCCATCAATGGTGAACAGGTCTGGCAGCGCGGCTTTGCCGACCTGGTGCGCCCGCCCGCAAGGCTGCTGGCCGACGTGACCGAATTCATGACGCTGTCGCCCGGCGACGTGCTGCTGCTGGGCCCGGGCGAGGGCGCGCCGCTGGCGCGGCCCGGGGACCGCGTGGTCATCGAGGTGCCCGGCCTGGGCCGGCTCACGCATTTGGTGGTGGCAGAACAGGGAGCAGCAGCATGAAGCACGGACGCGTCATCCTCGAAGGACAGACCCTGCAGGTCACCGAAGGCCCGCACGGACAGGTGCAGTTGCCCGATGGCCGCCTGGTGGCGGAGACCGCCGTGCAGTGGCTGCCGCCGCTGCAGTTCGGCACGGTCTTTGCGCTGGGCCTGAACTATGCGGACCATGCCAAGGAAATCGCCTTCAACAAGGCGCCCGAGGAACCGCTGGTCTTCCTCAAGGGCCCGAACACGCTGAACGGCCACCACGGCCGCACGTACCGGCCCGCCGACGTGACCTACATGCACTTCGAGTGCGAGCTGGGCGTGGTCATAGGCAAGACCTGCCGCAACGTGCGCCGCGAAGACGCCTACGGCGTGGTCGCCGGCTACTGCACGGCCAACGACTACGCCATACGCGACTACCTGGAGAACTTCTACCGGCCCAACCTGCGCGTGAAGAACCGCGACGGCGCCACGCCCGTGGGCCCGTGGTTCGTCGATGCAGCCGATGTGCCCGACCCCATGAACCTGCGCCTGCGCAGCTGGGTCAACGGCGAGCTCAAGCAGGACGGCAGCACGCGCGACATGGTGCATGACATCCCCTCGCTGATCGCCCACCTGTCGGGCTTCATGACGCTGAGCCCCGGCGATCTCATCCTCACCGGCACGCCCGACGGCGTGGCCGACTCCCGCGTGGGCGACGAGATCGTCACCGAGATCGAAGGCCTGGGCCGCCTGGTCAACACCATCGTCGGCGACGCGCCGGCCGCCTCCTGAACCCACCGCACACGCCAAGGAATCCCCATGCGCATTGACCACCTGATCGACGGCAAGGCCGTCGCCGGCAAGGACTATTTCGAGACCGTCAACCCCGCCACCCAGGAGGTGCTGGCCGAGGTTGCCGCAGGCGGCGAGGCCGAGGTGCAGGCCGCCGTCGCCGCCGCGAAGAACGCCTTCCCGAAATGGGCCAACACGCCCGCCACCGAACGCGCCAAGATCGTGCGCAAGCTGGGCGACCTGATCGCCCGCCATGTGCCCGAGATCGCGCAGACCGAGACCAACGACTGCGGCCAGGTCATCGCCCAGACGGGCAAGCAGCTGGTGCCGCGCGCGGCCGACAACTTCTACTACTTTGCCGAGATGTGCACGCGCGTGGACGGCCACACCTATCCCACGCCCACGCACCTGAACTACACCCTGTTCCACCCCGTGGGCGTGTGCGCGCTGATCTCGCCCTGGAACGTGCCCTTCATGACGGCCACCTGGAAGGTGGCGCCCTGCCTGGCCTTCGGCAACACGGCCGTGCTCAAGATGAGCGAGCTGTCGCCCATGACAGCCGCGCGCCTGGGCGAGCTGGCGCTGGAGGCCGGCATTCCGCCCGGCGTGCTCAACCTGGTGCACGGCTACGGCAAGGACGCGGGCGAGCCCCTGGTGCGCCACCGCGATGTGCGCGCCGTCTCGTTCACGGGCTCGACCCAGACCGGCAACCGCATCGTGCAGGCCGCCGGCCTCAAGAAGTTCAGCATGGAGCTGGGCGGCAAGAGCCCCTTCGTGATCTTTGACGACGCCGACTTCGAGCGCGCGCTGGATGCGGCCGTGTTCATGATCTTCTCCAACAACGGCGAGCGCTGCACGGCCGGCAGCCGCATCCTGGTGCAAAAGGGCATCTACGCGAAGTTCGTGGACCGCTTCGTGGAGCGCGCCAGGAAGATCACCGTGGGCGACCCGCTGGACGAATCCACCATCGTCGGCCCCATGATCAGCGCCAGCCACCTGGCCAAGGTGCGCCACTACATCGAGCTGGGCCAGAAGGAAGGCGCCAGCATGCTGTGCGGCGGCCTGGATGCGCCCGTGCTGCCCGAGCGCGTGCGCAAGGGCAACTACGTGCTGCCCACGGTGTTTGCCGACGTGGACAACCGCATGCAGATCGCCCAGGACGAGATCTTCGGCCCCGTGGCCTGCATCATCCCCTTCAGCGACGAGGCCGAAGCCGTGCGCCTGGCCAACGATATCCAGTACGGCCTGTCCAGCTACGTCTGGACCGAGAGCGTGGGCCGCGCCCACCGCGTGGCCGCCGCCATCGAGGCCGGCATGTGCTTCGTCAACAGCCAGAACGTGCGCGACCTGCGCCAGCCCTTCGGCGGCACCAAGGCCTCGGGCACGGGCCGCGAGGGCGGCAGCTGGAGCTACGAGGTCTTCTGCGAGCCCAAGAACGTGGCCGTGTCGCTGGGCTCGCACCATATTCCGCACTGGGGCGTCTGAACGGGCGACCAGCGACAACGACAAAGAGAACCGAGGAGACAAGACATGCAACGCCGCCATTTCCTGCAATCCACCGCAGCCACCACGGCCGCAGCGCTGATGCTCCCGGGCCTTTCCCAGGCCCAGCCCGGTAGCCCGGCCGGCACCTGGCCCGCAAAGCCGCTGCGCATCATCGTGCCCTTCACGCCGGGCGGCACCACCGACTTGGTGGCGCGCCTGGTGGGCACCGAGCTGGGCAAGTCCCTGGGCCAGCCTGTGATCGTGGAGAACAAGCCCGGCGCGGGCACGGTGATCGGCGTGGACTATGTGTCCAAGCAGCCGGCCGACGGCTACACCCTGGTGTGCGTGGCCAACAGCTTCACGGCCAACAAGACGCTGGTGAAGAACCTGCCCTACGACACCACGCGCGACCTCAAGCCCGTGGCGCTGATGGGCCTGTCCGAGCATGTGCTGGCCACCCACCCGGGCAGCGGCCTGAAGACGCTGGCCGACCTGCGCAGCCGCGCCAAGGCCAGGCCCGGCGAGCTCAGCTATGCCTCGTTCGGCAACGGCACCTCGGCCCATCTGTCGGGCGCGCTGCTGTGCCAGGAGATGGGCATCGAGATGGTCCACATCCCCTACAAGGGCCAGGGCCCGGCGCTGGCCGACCTGCTGGGCGGCCAGGTGGACGTGATGTTCGGCAACTGGCCCGAGTTCCGTGGCCATGTGCAAAGCGGCAAGCTGGTGGCACTGGGCATGGCCACGCGCCAGCGCTCGCAGTTCGCTCCCCAGGTGCCCACGCTGGCCGAGCAGGGCGTGGCGCTGGAATCCAACTCCTGGCAGGGTCTGCTGGCACCGGGCGCCACGCCCGATGCGCTGGTGCAGCGCATCAATGCCGCCGTGGTCAAGGCCCTGGCCGAGCCCGCCGTGGTGGACGCCTTCGCGCGCGGCGGCATCGTCTCGCAGGCCGGCACGGCGCAGCAGTTCGCAGCCTTCGTCACCAGCGAAATCGCCAAGTACGAAGCCATCATCCGCCGCGCCAACATCACGCTGGGCTGAGGCCGACACCGGGAGCCGCCATGAGCCTGTACACCATGCAGAAATTCCTGTTCCAGCTCAACCGCGAGCCCGAGGTGCAGCGGCGCTTCGCCGAGGACCGCGCCGCGCTGCTGGCCGAGTACGCGCTGGAGCCCGAGGAGTACGAAGCCATGTTCCATGGCGACATCGGCAAGCTCTACGTGCTGGGCTGCAACGGCCAGCTGCTGATGCACTTCGCGCCGCTGCTGGGCATGCCCTGGGCCGACTACCTGCAAGCCATGCGCGATGGCGTGCAAAAGCACGGACCGGTGCGCGCGGGCGTCTACGCGATGACGACAGCCACCAACGAAAAGATCGCAGGAGTTTGAGATGAGTCTGGTATTTGCAGGCGTTTGCAGCCATGCGCCCGGCATCACGGGCCGCGCACACCTGGCCGATCCGGCCACCAAGGATGCCTTCCATGCCGCCTTCCGCGACATGGGCGCACGGCTGGAGGCGGCGCGGCCCGATGCGCTGATCGTCATCGCGGCCGAGCACTTCGCCAACTTCTTCATGAACAACATGCCGGCCTATGCCATCGGCATGGCGGACCACTACGAAGGGCCCATCGAGGACCCGGCCTGGCTGGGCATAGAGCGCCACCGCATTCCCGGCAATGCCGAGCTGTCGCGGCGCCTGATCACCGAGGTCATGCAGACCGTGGACGTGGCCTTTGCCGAGGAGTGGAAGTTCGACCACGGCATCATGGTGCCGCTGCACTTTCTGACGCCGGCCTATGACAAGGACATCATCCCCGTCAACATCAACTGCCAGGGCCCGCCGCTGACGCCGCTGCACCGCGCCTGGGCCTTTGGCGAGGCCCTGCGCCGCGCCTGCGACAAGGCGCCCGAGCGCATCGCCATCGTGGGCACGGGCGGCATCTCGCACTGGCCGGCCACGCCCGACTCGGGCAAGGTCAACTGGGAATGGGACCAGCAGTTCATGGACCGCTGGTGCCGCAACGACCGGGACGCGCTGCTGTCGTACACCGACGCCGAGACCTACCGCGACGGCGGCCAGGGCGGCTTCGAGATCCGCAGCTTCATCGCCGTGGCCGCCGCCGCGCGCGGCGCGGGCCAGGTGCTGTACTGCCAGCCCATTCCCATCTTCGCCGTGAGCTGCACGGCCGCCACCATGGAGGTGGCCTGAATGCCGCACGTGGTCATCCTCTACACGGCCAGCCTGGACGCGCACACCGACATGACGCAGCTGTGCCGCGCCCTGGCCGACACCATGCTCACCGTGCGCGCCGAAGACGGCGCCCAGGTCTTTCCCACGGGCGGCACGCGCGTGCTGGCCTACCCCGCGCCGCACAGCGCCGTGGCCGATGGCGGGGCTGCGGGCCGCGCAGCGGGCGGCGATGGCGACTACGGCTTCATCTACATCAACCTGCGCATGGGCCGGGGCCGCACGGCCGCCGTGCAGCAGCAAGCGGGCGACGCCCTGCTGGCCTGCGCGCGCCGCCATCTGCAGCCGCTGTTCGCGCAGCTCCACCTGGGCCTGACCGTGCAGGTCGATGAAAGCCCGGGCCAGGTCTACGACGGCAAGCACAGCACCCTCCACCCTCTCTTTTCCAGGCCTTGAAATGTTTTCCCAAGAACTGTTGACCCAACTGGCCCAGGAGCTGGACCGCAGCGAGAAGACGCGCGTGCAGGTCGAGCATTTCTCCAAGCGCTTTCCCGGCATGACCGTGGAGGATGGCTACCGCGTCTCGCGCGAATGGGTGCGCCTGCAGATCGCGGCGGGGCGCAAGGTGATCGGCCACAAGATCGGCCTGACCTCGCGCGCCATGCAGATATCGAGCCAGATCGACGAGCCCGACTACGGCACCCTGCTCGACAGCATGCTCTACCGCTGCACGCCGGGCCAGGTGCTGGACATCCCGGCAGCCCACTTCATCGCGCCGCGCGTGGAGGTGGAGCTGGCCTTCGTGCTCAAGGCGCCGCTGCGCGGCCCGGGCCTGCCCGGCGGCAAGGAGATCACGCTGCAGGACGTGCTGGACGCCACCGACCACGTGACGCCGGCCATCGAGATCATCGACGCGCGCATCGAGCAGTTCGACCGCCACACCAAGGCCATGCGCAAGGTCTACGACACCATCAGCGACAACGCGGCCAATGCGGGCATCGTCACCGGCGCCGGCCGCGCTGACCCCCAGGTGATAGACCTGCCCTGGTGCGGCGCCATACTGCGCTGCAACGGCGTGGTCGAGGAGACCGGCCTGGCTGCCGGCGTGCAGGGCCATCCCGCCATCGGCGTAGCCTGGCTGGCCAACAAGCTCTCGCCCTGGGGCGAGGCCCTGGAGGCCGGCCAGACCGTGCTGGCCGGCTCGTTCACGCGCCCCGTGGCCGCCAAGCCTGGCGACCTGTTCGATGCCGACTACGGCCCGCTGGGCCGGCTGCAGTTCCGTTTTGTCTGAGCGCCTTCGTCCAGGCGCCTGCACCGTACTTCCAGGAGATTTCCCATGCCCCTTGCCCTGCGTGACCCCAGCCTGCTCAAGAACCTCTGCCTGATCGACGGCCAATGGCTGGCCGCCGACGATGGCAGCCGCATCGACGTCCACAACCCCGCCACGGGCGAAGCCGTGGGCCATGTGCCCCGCATGGGCGAGGCCGAGACGCAGCGCGCCATCGCCGCCGCCGAGCGCGCCTTCGCCCTTTGGAAGCAGCAGACCGCCGAGGCCCGCGCACGCCTGCTGCATCGCTGGTTCGAGCTGATGATGGAGAACCAGGAGGACCTGGCCCTGATCATGACCAGCGAGCAGGGCAAGCCCCTGGCCGAGTCGCGCGGCGAGATCGCCTACGCGGCCTCCTACGTGCAGTGGTTTGCCGAGGAAGCCCGCCGCATCTACGGCTCCACCGTGCCGGCGCCCTGGGCCGACAAGCGCATCATCGTGACCAAGGAGCCCGTGGGGGTCTGCGCCGCGATCACGCCCTGGAACTTCCCGGCCGCCATGATCACGCGCAAGGTCGCGCCCGCCCTGGCGGCGGGCTGCACCATCATCGTCAAGCCCGCGCAGCAGACACCGCTGTCGGCCCTGGCCATGGCCGAGCTGGCCCAGCGCGCCGGCATTCCCGAGGGCGTGTTCAGCGTGATCACGGGCTCCTCGCGCGCCATCGGCGGCGTGCTCACGGCCAGCATGGCCGTGCGCAAGCTGACCTTCACGGGCTCCACCGAAGTGGGCCGCGTGCTGGCCGAGCAATGCGCGCCCACGCTCAAGAAGATGTCGCTGGAGCTGGGCGGCAACGCGCCCTTCATCGTCTTCGATGACGCGGACCTCGATGCCGCCGTGGAAGGCGCCATGGCCTCCAAGTACCGCAACACCGGCCAGACCTGCGTGTGCGCCAACCGCCTGCTGGTGCAGGACGGCGTGTACGACGCCTTCATGGCCAGGCTCAAGGTCGCCGTGCAGGCCCTCAAGGTGGGCAACGGGCTGGAGGCCGGCGTGGGCCAGGGCCCGCTGATCGACCAGGCCGCCGTGGACAAGGTCGAGGAGCTGGTGGCCGATGCCGTGAAGAACGGCGCCGAGGTCGTGCTGGGCGGCAAGCGCCATGCGCTGGGCGGCACCTTCTACGAGCCCACCATCCTGGCCAACGCCACGGACCGCATGCGCATTGCCAGGGAAGAGGTCTTCGGCCCCGTGGCGCCCGTGTTCCGCTTCAGGACCGAGGAAGAGGCCATCCGCATGGCCAACGACACCGAGTACGGCCTGGCTGCCTACTTCTACGCCCGCGACGTGGGCCGCGTGTGGCGCGTGGGCGAGGCGCTGGAGTACGGCATGGTGGGCATCAACAGCGGCATCATCAGCACGGCCGTGGCGCCGTTTGGCGGCGTCAAGCAGTCGGGCATGGGCCGCGAGGGCGGCGCCGCCGGCATAGAGGAATACCTGAGCACCAAGTACCTGTGCATGGGCCACTGAGGCCCGGACAATCACACCATGCAGACACCTGTGAACCGCTTCAAGGCCGCCATTGCGGCCGACCAACCCCAGATCGGCCTGTGGCTGGGCCTGGCCGACGCCTATTCGGCGGAAATCTGCGCGGGCGCCGGCTTCGACTGGCTCCTGATCGACGGCGAGCATTCGCCCAACGACACGCGCACCCTGCTGGCGCAGCTGCAGGCCATCGCGGCCTATCCCGACAGCCATGCCATTGCCCGCGTGCCCATGGGACACGGCGAGGTCGGCGAGATGCTGATCAAGCAGTACCTGGACATCGGCGTGCAGACCCTGCTCGTGCCCATGGTGGACACGGCCGAGCAGGCCGCACGCATCGTGCGCGCCGCGCGCTATCCGCAGGCCGACGGCCAGGGCGGCATCCGCGGCATGGGCGGCGCACGCGCCTCGGCCTGGGGCCGGCGCGCCAACTACGCCCATGAAGCCAACGCCCAGGTCTGCGTGCTGGTGCAGGTGGAGACGCGCCAGGCGCTGGCCCACCTGGACGCCATTGCCGCCACCGAGGGCGTGGACGGCGTCTTCATCGGCCCGGCCGACCTGTCGGCCTCCATGGGCCACATCGGCAACCCCGGCCATCCCGAGGTGCAGGAGGCGATTGCCGACGCCATCGCGCGCATACGCCGCGCCGGCAAGGCGCCCGGCATCCTCACGCCCAACGAGGCCCTGGCGCGCAAGTACCTGGAGCTGGGCTGCACCTTCACGGCCGTGGGCCTGGACACCAGCGTGCTGGTGCAGGCCACCAGCGCGCTGGCTGCGCGCTTCAAGCAGGCAGCGGCCCCCGCGCCGAAAAGCCAGACCTATTGAGGCCCCGGCCTGACAAGGCGCGCGCAACGCCGCTCCGGGGAGGGAGCGGCGGCTGCATAGAATCCAGCCGACAGATGCTGCCGAACATGCCCCAGACCACGACCTCTTTTGCCCCCGAGCCGCTGCGCGCCTTCTCGCGCTCCCTGCCCATGGCGCTGCTGCGCGCCCGCGAATCGGTCATGGTGCGCTTTCGGCCCATGCTGCGCGCCCATGGCCTGACCGAACAGCAGTGGCGCGTGCTGCGCGCCATGGCGGCGGTCACGCACAGGCTGCGGCCCATGGAGCTGTCGCAGGCCACCTACATCAGCATGCCCAGCCTCTCGCGCCTGCTCAAGACGCTGGAAGGCCGGCAGCTGGTGGAGCGGTCGCGCCACGCCAGCGACATGCGCGGCGCCGAGTTCGAGCTCACGGCGGCCGGCCACGCCATCGTGGCCGAGATCGCGCCGCATTCCTCCGAGACCTATGCCGAGATCGAGCGCCTGGTGGGCCATGAAGAGATCGAGCAGCTCTACGCCCTGCTCGACCAGGTCGTGCAGCGCCTGGGCGCGGCCGACGGCAGCCAGGCCGAGGAATAGCCGCCCCGGCACGCCGGTCGGGCACTGCCGGGCACAATCGCCCCATGCCGCAGCCGATTGCCGTCATCGATTTTGAAACCACGGGCATGGCGCCTGCCCAGGGCGCGCGTGCCACCGAGGTCGCCATCGTGCTGATCGAGGGCGGCCAGGTCGTGGACCGTTTCCAGAGCCTGATGCGCACGGGCGCCTGGATACCGCCCTTCATCACGCGGCTGACCGGCATCACCAATGCCATGGTCGCAGCCGCGCCGCCCGCCGAGGACGTGATGCGCGATGCCGCCCGCTTCGTGGGCAGCGCGCCCATGGTGGCGCACAACGCGGCCTTCGACAGCAAGTTCTGGCAGTCCGAACTGGCCCTGGCCGGCGAGGCCGCGCCCCAGCCCTTTGCCTGCACCGTGCTGCTGTCGCGCCGCATCTACCCGGAGGCGCCCAGCCACAGCCTGAGCCGGCTCACCGCCCACCTGGGCCTGCCCGTGGCCGAGCGTGCCCACCGGGCGCTGGCCGATGCCGAAATGGCCGCCGCCCTGCTGGCGCGCATGCAGCAGGACCTGTGCCGGCGCTATGCGCTGGCCTGGCCCGAGCATGCACTGCTGATGCGGCTGCAGCGCTGCGCGCGCGCCCGCATGTCAGGCTGGCTGCAGGAGAACGCCGCGCCCGCCCAGATGCGCATGGCGCTGTGAGCCGGCACGGCGCACGCAAGGCAAAGACCTCCCTGGCCAAATCCCCATCGGCCGCATCTGCCGGCATCCGCACCCATAATGCACGGTTGCTGCCCGGCTACGGGCGCCCGTCCCAAACGCGGCAGCCCTGCTGCCGCCTTGCTGCCGCCTGGTTCTTGCACCCGTGAATTCCGCCCTGCCTCCTGCCGCCATGGCCAACCTGGCCCCTCAGGCCCCGTTCTCGTCGCGCGAGTTCCGCGACGCGCTGGGCCAGTTCGCCACGGGCGTGACCATCGTCACCGCGCGCAGCCCGCAGGGCCATCCGGTGGGCGTCACCGTGAGCTCGTTCAACTCGGTCTCGCTCACACCGCCGCTGGTGCTGTGGAGCATGGCGCTGTCGGCGGCCTCGCTGCCCGTGTTCCAGCATTGCTCGCACTACGCCATCCATGTGCTGTCGGCCTCGCAAAAGCCCCTGGCCGAGCTGTTCGCGCGCAAGGGCGTGGACCGCTTCGCCAACACCGCCTGGCGCAGCTCGGCCCAGGGCGTGCCGCTGCTGACCGAAGCCACCACCGTCTTCGAGTGCCGCAACCGCCATCGCCATGAAGAGGGCGACCATGTGATCTTCATCGGCGAGGTCGAGCAGTGCAGCCACCAGGCCGGCCACACGCCGCTGCTGTACCACGCAGGCCGCATGCACACGGGCGGCCTGGGCTGAGCCCGGGCCCGCGGCAGCACTCCCGTCGTCTCTCTCGGCAGCTCCCCCATTCCCGTTCCTTCCCGCCTCCGGGTAATCCCCGGTCCGGGAAATCGGTGTCTGCGCATATTGTATATACAGGCTTATACATCTGAGCACAGACCCATCCGCAGGCCGATGAAGCCCGTGGATGCGGCGGCCATTTCACCAATGACGGGGGGAGACAGCACATGAGTTCACCATCTGCAGGCAGCCTGCACCGAGGGCTGTCGGCCCGCCATATCCGCTTCATGGCACTGGGCTCGGCCATAGGCACGGGGCTGTTCTACGGCTCGGCCAAGGCCATACAGCAGGCGGGGCCCTCGGTGCTGATCGCCTACCTGCTGGCGGGCGCGGCGGTCTACATGGTGATGCGCGCGCTGGGCGAGATGGCCGTGCACAACCCCGTGCCCGGCTCCTTCGGCCAGTACGCCAGCGACTACCTGGGCCCGTTCGCCGGCTTCATCACGGGCTGGACCTATACCTTCGAGATGGTCATCGTCTGCCTGGCCGACGTGACGGCCTTCGGCATCTACATGGGGTTCTGGTTTCCCGAGGTGCCGCGCTGGATCTGGGTGCTGTCCATCGTCTGCTTCATCGGCGCGCTCAACCTGTGCTCGGTCAGGGTGTTCGGCGAGATGGAGTTCTGGCTGTCCCTGCTCAAGGTGGCGGCCATCATCGCCATGATCGGCGGCGGCCTGGGCATCATGGTGTTCGGCTTCGGCATGGCGGCCGGCCAAGCGCCCACCGGCATGCAGAACCTGTGGGCGCACGGCGGCTTCATGCCCAATGGCATCCCGGGCCTGATCGCCTCGCTGGCGGTGGTGGTGTTCGCCTTCGGCGGCATCGAGATCATCGGCATCTCGGCCGGCGAGGCCAAGGACCCGGCGCGCGTGATCCCGCGCGCCATCAACGCCGTGCCGCTGCGCATCCTGCTGTTCTACGTGCTCACGCTGTTCGTGCTGATGAGCATCTTCCCCTGGCCGCAGATCGGCAGCCAGGGCAGCCCCTTCGTGCAGATCTTCAGCGGCCTGGGCATTTCCTCGGCCGCCACCATCCTCAACATCGTGGTGATCTCGGCGGCCGTGTCGGCCATCAACAGCGACATCTTCGGCGCCGGCCGCATGCTCTACGGCATGGCGCACCAGGGCCAGGCCCCCGCCGGCTTCGGCCGTGTCTCGCGCCATGGCGTGCCCTGGATGACGGTGGTGGTGATGGCCGTGGCGCTGCTGGCCGGCGTGGTGCTGAACTACCTGATCCCCGAGGACGTGTTCCTGCTGATCGCCTCCATCGCCACCTTCGCCACGGTCTGGGTCTGGCTGATGATCCTGCTGTCGCAGTTCGCGGCGCGCCGCCGCATGAGCCCACAGCAGGTGGCCGCGCTGAAGTTCCCGGTCCCGCTGTGGCCCGCCGCGCCGCTGGCCGCCATCGCCTTCATGCTGCTGGTGCTGGGCGTGCTCGGCTACTTCCCCCACACCCGAGCCGCGCTGGTCGTGGGCGGCCTGTGGATCGTGCTGCTGGGCGCCGCCTACCTGCTGTGGGTGCGCCCCGCCGCCGCGCGTGCGCAGAGCGAGGCGATGCGGCCTGCGGCGAACGCGAACCCTTAGTCGAACTCGACCTCGGTGGCCACCACCATCGCGCCATCGACCGAGAGCCGGCCCTTGACCTCGACCACGCGCCCCACGGCAATTTGGGCAGCGCTGCCATCCTCGAAGCGCGCATTGCGATAGTCCACGCGCACGCCGCGCAGCTCGAAGATGCCGGCCAGGCTGTCGACAGCGGTGATGCGGCCCTCGATCTCGAAGCCATCGTCACTGTCCAGCCGCAGCTTGCGCTCGACCTCGGAGGCGCGAAGCACCCCGTCCTGGAACATGCCCTCGACCTCGACCAGGTCGCCCACGGCAAGGCCTGCGGGCAGGCGTGCGGCGCTGCCCGCGTCCACGCTCAGGCCGTCCACGACGAAGCGGGTCGGCGAGTCCATGCGGGTGATATGGCCGGTGACGTCGGCCTCCACGCCTGCCTGTTCGGGCAGCGTGGGACGCTGCACCGACAGTGCGGTGGCCACCCACAGGCCGGCGGCATCGGGCTGGCGCGCCAGTCGCAGGCTGACCACGTCGCCGGCAGCCAGCGCGGCGGCAACCTGCACGCCGCTCCAGTTGACGACGGCCTCGCCGATGCGCAGGGTGCGGCGCGACATGTCAACGGCATCCACAGGCGCGCGCAGGCGCCAGGGCTCGTCGGCGTCATCCTCGATCTCGATGCGGCTGGCAAGAATGCGGCCCTGCGCATCGCGCAGGCCGTGGACTTCCAGCACACGGCCGACCTGCAGCGCCGCCGCGCGGCCGTCCTCGAACACCGTGGCCGCATCGACGACCACGGTCTGGCCCAGTACGGTCAGCCGGTCGCCCACGACCGCGCTCAACGGACCTTCCAGATCGCTGCGCACAAGAATCTGGCGGGCCATGGCGCGCGCCACACCATCGCTGCCGGTGGTCACGGGGTCGGCCGTGACATGGACCGCCATGCCCAGCTTGAGCGCATCGCTGGCCAGCAGGACGCCATCGCCATCGGTGATCCGGGCCTGGCGCTCGTCATACCGCACCCCATTGACCAGGATGGAGCCGAAGCCGTCAATGGTGCCCGACGCATAGCTGGCGCTGGGAGTGACCGGCGTGGGGGCGGGCTTGTCAGCCCCGCCGCCGCCACCGCCGCAGGCGGCCAGCAGCACGGACAGCGAGAGCGCGCCAGCGCCCAGGGCCCGGTGCAATGGCGGGGCGGAGCGGGAAAAGCGAAGAAAATGCATGGTGTTCGATGCCAGAAAGAAACAGATGAAAAGGCACCGCGGCGGGGCCATCGGTGCAACCGCCTGCAGTGTCGGCAAAGGCGCCTAAACCGCGCATGAATGGCGCGTTCATGCACTGTTTAAGAACGTGCACATAAGATGCGTGGCCGTGAAACTCCGCCTCGCACTTGCTGCCTTGCTGGCCCTGCCGCTGGCGCCCGCCTCTGCCACCACGCCAGCGGAGCATGAAAGCGTGCGCCGCGAGGTGCAATCGAAGCGCCTGCGGCCCTTGGCGGAAATCCTCCAGGAAGTGCAGCAGCGCCACAAAGGGCGCGTCATCGACATCGAACTCGAGCGCGGCGCCGACGGCCGGCGCTGGTACGAAATCAAGCTCGCCAATGGCCAGCGCACGGAGATCTATATCGATGCAGTCACGGGACAGGACATCCCCCGGCCGGGCGCGACCACCGCCGTGCTGATACCCATGTCCGCCGTGGCGGCAGCCGTCACCCGCTTGCATCCCGGCACCGTGCTGCAGATCGAGCTGGAGGAAACGCGCAGCCCCAGGCCCTACTACGAGATCCAGCTGCTCACGCGCGAAGGCCGTGAGCAGCTGCTGCGCGCCGACGCCCAGACGGGCCGCATCCTGGCGGAGCCCGTCCTGAGCCGGGAGCAGGCCGCCACGCTGCAACCGCTGCCGCGCATTCTTGAGGAACTGGAGCGCAAGTACCAGGCCCGCGCCACAGAGGCCGAGCTCAAGATCGACGTCCGGCAGCGCGCCTACTACGAGGTCGAGTTGCAGCTGAGCGCCGGCCGCAGCATCGAAGTGCATGTGGATGCGTACAGCGGCCAGCCCATCGAAGAGGACGGACTGCGCTGATGCGGGTGCTCATCGTCGAAGACGACGCCGATCTTGCTGCAGGCCTGCAGGCCATCCTGCAGGAGGCCGGCATGCTGGCCGAGTGCTGCGCGGACGGCCGCCTCGCCCAGGAACTGGGCAGCGTCGAACACTATGACGCCGCCTTGCTGGACCTGGGGCTGCCAGGACAGGACGGCGTCTCGGTGCTGCGCCATTGGCGCGAGCAGGGCCGCTCCTTTCCCGTGCTGGTGCTCACGGCCCGCAACCGCTGGAGCGACAAGCTCACGGCCTTCCAGGCCGGCGCGGACGACTACCTGACCAAGCCCTTTCTGCACGAGGAGGTCGTCACGCGGCTGCGCGTGCTGCACCGGCGCGCAGCAGGCGGCAGCCGGCCCCTGGTGCAGATAGGCCCGCTGGCCTACGACACCATGGCAGACCGCTTCACGCTCGAAGGACGGCCGCTTGCGCTGACCGCGCAGGAGCAACGCATCCTGAGCTTTCTGACCAACCGGCATGGACAGCTCGTCAGCCGCGCCGACATCAGCGAGCATGTCTACGCACGCGACCTGGACCCGGACTCCAACACCGTGGACGTGCTGGTCGGCCGCATCCGCCGCAAACTGTCCCCGCATGGCCTGATCCATACCGAGCGCGGACGGGGCTTTCGCCTGCAGCAGGCCAGCGGCGACCATGCGTCCTAGGCACTGGGGCCTGTCGGAGCGCCTGCTGGCACTGAGCCTGGTGGCCACGCTGGCCTGCGGCACGGCCGCCAGCTGGCTGCTGCGCGAGCAGTTGCACGACGCGGTGCTGCGCAGCTTCAAGGCCGGCCTGCAGGACCGTGCCGAGCGGCTGCAGGCCGAGCTGCAGTCCCCTGGGCCCCTGACCGGACAGGGCACGCGGCTCAATCGCGGCGAGTTCGGCCGCATTTTCTCGGGCTGGTACTGGACACTGGAGCAGGACGGGCGGCTGCAGCAGTCGCGCTCGGTCTGGGACGACAGCCTGGAGCTGGACGACGCCCGTCCCTGGCCCCGGCACAAGGGCAGGGAGACGCTGCTGTCGCTGCGCGGGCCGCAGGGGCGCGAACTGCTGGGACTGCGCCGCAGCTTCGATGTCGCGGGCCGGCGCGTGCAGCTGCACGTCTTCGGCCCGCTGGACGGTACGCGCCAGGAATGGCGCCGCATCGACCGCATCCTGCTGGTCACCGAGCTGGGCCTGGTCGCCGCGCTGCTGCTGTGCACGGTGGCGCTGGTGCGCCTGGGATTGCAGCCGCTGCGCAGCCTGCAGCAGGCGCTGCAGGACATGGAAGACGGCACACGCACGCAGCTGGGGCGGCACTTCGGCCCCGACCTGGACCCGATTGCCGAGGCCGTGGACCAGGTGCTGCAGCGCAATGCCCAGGTCGTGGAGCGCGCGCGCCACCAGGCGGCCGACCTGAGCCATGCGCTCAAGAAGCCGCTGGCCGTGCTCGGCATCCAGGCACGCGGCCATCAGGTCGATGGCCCGTGGCTGCGTGATCAGGTACAGGCCATGTCCCACACCATCGACCGCCATCTGGCGCGCTTCGCCAGCGGCGCCGGCAGCGCCGGCAGCGTGGCGCTGGATGAGGTGCTGGCCCGGCTGCTGGATGCCATGCGCCAGATCCACGCCCAGCGGCGCCTGTCCTGGTCCATCCAGACCTCCACGCCGCTGCCCGGCCATGGGCAGCGCTGGCGCGGCGCGGCCTCGGACCTGGAGGAGATGGCGGGAAACCTGCTGGACAACGCCGGCAAGTGGGCACGCAGCCGCGTCACGCTGGCCGTGTGCCAGGATGGCACGACGACGCTGCTGCAGATCGATGACGACGGCCCAGGCCTGGCACCGGAGCATCTCGCGCAGGCCATGGAGCGCGGTGTCCGCTTCGACGAACAGGCCCAGGGCCACGGCCTGGGCCTGGCCATCGTGCGCGACATCGCCGAGACCTATGGAGGATCGCTGGAGATGGGGCCGAGCCCGCTGGGCGGGTTGCGCTGCACGCTGCGCCTGGGCTGAGCACGGCGCCGGGCGGCGCTCAGCGCGCGGCGTCGGGCAGTTCGATCTTGACTTCGAGCACTTCCAGGTTTTCCTGGCGCTCCAGGTGCACCTTGATGTCGTTGACGTCGATGTCCACGTACTTGGAGATCACCGCCATCAGCTCCTTTTGCAGCGCAGGCAGGTAGTCGGGACCGCCGCCATTGCCGCCCACGCGCTCGCGCGCGAGGATGATCTGCAGGCGCTCCTTGGCCACCGAGGCCGTCTTCTTCTTTTCTCCGAGCAGGAAAGAGAGCATGGACATGGCCGCTTACCTCCCCCCGAACATGCGTTTGAAGAAGCCGGGCTTTTGCGCTTCGGTGAAGCGCATGGGCTTTTCCTCGCCCAGGAAGCGCGCGACCACGTCCTGGTAGGCCTCGGCCACGTCCGAGCCCTGCATGTGCACGGCGGGAATGCCCTGGTTGGAGGCCTGCAGCACGGTTTCGGACTCGGGCACGACGCCGATCAGCTCGATGCGCAGGATGTCCTGGATGTCCTCCAGCGACAGCATCTGGCCGTCCTGCACGCGGTTGGGGTTGTAGCGCGTGATCAGCAGGTGTTCCTTGACGGTCTCGCCCGCAATGGCGCGCGCGGTCTTGGAGCTGAGCATGCCCAGGATGCGGTCGGAGTCGCGCACGGAGGAGACTTCGGGGTTGGTCACGACCAGGGCCTCGTCGGCGAAGTGCATGGCGATCAGCGCGCCGCTTTCGATGCCGGCCGGCGAGTCGCAGACGATGTACTCGAAGTCCATGCCCGCCAGGTCGTCCAGGATCTTCTTGACGCCGTCCTGCGTGAGCGCATCCTTGTCACGCGTCTGGGAGGCGGCCAGCACGAAGAGGTTGTCGCACTGCTTGTCCTTGATCAGGGCCTGGTTGAGGTTGGCCTCGCCCTGGATGACGTTGATCAGGTCGTAGACCACGCGGCGCTCGCAGCCCATGATCAGGTCCAGGTTGCGCAGGCCCACGTCGAAATCGATGACGGCGGTCTTGTGCCCGCGCAATGCGAGGCCCGATGCGAAGCTGGCGCTGGTGGTGGTCTTGCCCACGCCACCCTTGCCGGAGGTCACGACGACTATTTTGGCCATGTTTGCACGGTTCCTTAAAGACTGGAGAGCAAAGAAGAAGGGTCCGGTGTCATACCGGCTCGATGAGGATTTTCTCGCCGTCGAGACGCACCTTGGCGGGCCTGGCGGCCACATCCGCGGGGAGATCGGTCTCGATTGTGCGATAGATGCCGGCAATCGACAGCAGCTGTGCTTCCATGCAGGTGCTGAAGATGCGCGCCTCGGTGTTGCCGCGCGCCCCGGCGATGGCCCTGCCGCGCAGCGGCGCGTAGACATGGACGTTGCCGTCGGCGATGACTTCGGCGCCATAGCTGACCATGGCCAGCACCACGATGTCGGTGCCGCGCGCATAGACGCGCTGGCCCGAACGCAGCGGCTTGTCCACGATGAGGGCGTCGGCCTGGGGAGCAGGCACCTCGCGCACCACCTCGATCTCGCGCACGACTTCCTGGATCTCGATCTCGGGCACCGTGGGCCGCACGGGCGCGGCCTCGGGCGCGGGCGCCAGGCCTGCGGCACGCGCCGCCTCCATCTGCGCCGGGCTGCCGCCGCGCACGGCCACGGGCACGGTGCGGTGAAAGCGCAGTGCCTCCACGAGCACGGCGAAGTCGATGGCCTCCTCGGCCTCGCGCACATGGGCCAGGTCGACCAGCACGGGGTCGTTGTCGAAGAAATCCGGGTCGTCGGCCAGGCGCTGGGCCAGGTCGGCCACGAGCGCACGTACGTCGGTATCCCGCAGGGCCACGGCCACCACGGGCAGCTGCGCGCTCTTGAGGTCGAAGCTGGGGCGGGCAGTACTCGTCGTTTCAACGGCCATGGGACTGGGAGTGCGGTGGATGGGAGAGTTGCCTCTCGACGCGCAAAGTGTACTGTGTGTGCAGTACATGGGCGCCCACTCCCGCCGGGAGGCCGGCACCGGGGAGTGTCCATTTGTGTTGTGTCACACACGGCCCATGCCCCCGTGGCGGGGGCCGGGCAGGCCCGGTCACTGAAACCGGGGCTTACGCTTCTCCACGAAGGCCATCACGGCCTCGCGGTGGTCGGCGGTCTTGTGGGCCAGGGCCTGGTAGCCGGCGGACAGCTCCAGCAGCGACTCCAGCGTGCTGTGCTCGCCCTCGCGCAGCAGGCGCTTGGTCATGCGCATCACGGCGCCGGGGTTGGCGGCGATCTTGTCGGCCAGCGCGCGTGCCGTGGGCAGCAGCTGGTCCGCCGGCACGACGCGGCTGACCAGGCCGCAGGCCAGGGCCTCCTGCGCGTCGATGGCCTCGCCCGTGAACGCCATCTCGGCCGCCTTGGCGCGGCCCACGGCGCGCGGCAGCAGCCAGGCGCCGCCGTCGCCCGGCACGATGCCCACGCGCACGAAGCTCTCGGCAAAGGTGGCCGTCTCGCTGGCGATGCGGATGTCGCACATGCAGGTCAGGTCCAGCCCCGCGCCGATGGCCGGGCCGTTGATGGCGCAGATCACGGGCACGTCCAGCTGGGTCAGGGCACGCGGAATGCGCTGTATGCCCTGGCGGTACTCCTCGCGGATGGCGTCGGGCGTGAGCGCGTCGTCGAAGAAGCGCTGCATGTCCTTGACGTTGCCGCCCGAGCTGAAGATGGGGCCGGCGCCCGTGAGGATGACGGCCTTGACCGAGGCGTCGCGCCGGATCTCGTCGCAGACCTGCACGAATTCCTCCACGGCCGTGTTGCCCGTGAGCGCATTGCGCGTCTCGGGCTGGTTCATGGTGAGGGTCCAGATGGCGCCGTCGCGCTCGATGTTCAGAAAGGGCATGGATGGGGTTCCTTCGAGAGCCTGTCAGTCGGTGATATCGGCGGTGATATCGGCGGTGATATCGGTGGTGGAGCGGATCAGATCCAGGGTGCTGCCCGCGTGGCCATGGACCAGCGCGGCGCCTGCCACACCGTGCCAGTACGACTCGGAGCCGGCCGTCTGGCGCCAGGCATGCAGGCGGCGCGTGAGCAGTTGCAGGTCGTATTCCTCGGTGAAGCCCATGGCGCCGTGGATGGCGTGGGCCGCCTCGGCCACGGCCAGCGCGGCCTGGCTGCAGCGCGCCTTGGCCACGGCCACGCGCAGCCGATCGGGGAAGACGCCCTGCCCCGCGCAGCCCAGCCGGGCCGCCATGCGCGCGGCGAAGACATGCTCGCTCATCACCGCCAGCTGGTGCTGTATGGCCTGGAACTTGCCGATGGGGCGGCCGAACTGCTGGCGGTCGTTCGCATACTGCAGCGTGCGCTGGAACACCTCCATGAGTGCGCCCGCCAGCTGCGCCGCCACCAGGCCGGCCTGCAGCGTGCGCAGGTCCAGCCCATCCGGCAGGGCAATAGCGGGAGCAGGTGCTGCGCGGACCTGATCGGCGCTCCAGCGCAGGTTCACGTCCAGGCAGAAGGCCGCCGGCTCGGACTGCGCCTGCGCCACGGGCAGCAGGCTCCAGCCCTGCGCATGCTGCACCAGCACGCTGTCCGCCACCGCGCCCAGGCGCACGGGTGCGCAGTGCAGGCTGCCATCCGGCTGGAGCAGGCCTTGCGCCAACGCGATGGCGCCTGGTGGACGCTCCGCCCCCGCGCCCGCCAGCAACGCGCGCGCCAGCATGGTCTCGCCCAGCGGCACGGGCAGCGCATGGGCGCCGGCCAGCGACCACACATCGAACAGCTGCGCCAGCGCCAGCCCCGCGCCGCCCGCGTGCTCAGGCACCAGGGCATCGGCAAAGCCGGCCTGCTCCAGCGATTGCCACAGCGCCCGGGGCGAGCCCCCCGCCTCGATGGCGCGCACCCGCGCGGGCGTGCACTCGCCCTGCAGCAGCTGGCGTGCGGCATCGGCAAACAAATCGTCTTCCATGTCTCTCTCCATTCATGACACATGACGCCAGGCCTTGGGCGTTCCGTTTGAAACTGGCGCGCCCCAACTCAGGGGGAACCTTATTCAACGCAGGCCGAGGCCACGCGCGATCATTCCGCGCAGGATGTCGCGCGTGCCGCCGCGCAGCGAATACGAAGGCGCAACCTCCGTCACGTAGTTGAGGGTGCGCAGCAGCTCCAGCGGAACCTCGGACGCCTCGCGTGCGAACAGGTCGTCGGCAATGGCGGCGGGAATGGACTGCTCCAGCGTCGTGCCCAGCTCCTTGACCAGGGCCGCCTCGACGATGGGGCTTTCGCCGCGCACCAGCCTGTCCTGCACGGCCACCGACATGGCGCGCAGCGGGGCCAGCTCGGTGAACACGCGGCCGGCCAGGCGCAGCGCGCCTTCGCTGCGCTCGCCCGTTGCACGCAGCCAGGCCAGCCATTCGTCGAACAGCACGATGCTGGAGAACAGCCGCTCGGGCCCGCTGCGCTCGAAGGCCAGCTCGGCCGTGACCTGCTCCCAGCCCTGGCCTTCCTGGCCGATCAGGGCGTCGGGCGGCAGCTGCACGTTGTCGAAGAAGACTTCGCAGAAATGGCTGTCGCCCGAGAGGTCGGTGATGGGCCGCACGGTCACGCCCGGCAGCGACAGGTCCACGATGACCTGGGACAGCCCCTTGTGCCGGTCACCCGCCTCGCCCGAGGTGCGCACCAGGGCGATCATGTAGTGGCAGTGGTGGGCGTTGGTGGTCCAGATCTTCTGGCCGTTGAGCACGAAGCCCTTGCCGTTCGGCGCGGCGCGCGTCTTCACGCTGGCCAGGTCCGAGCCCGCGCCGGGCTCGCTCATGCCGATGCAAAAGAAGGCCTCGCCCCGGCAGATGCGCGGCAGGTAGAACCGCTTTTGCGCCTCGGTGCCGTACTTGAGGATCAGCGGGCCGCTCTGGCGGTCGGCAATCCAGTGCGAGCCCACGGGCGCGCCGCAGGCCAGGTATTCCTCCACCAGCACGTAGCGCGTGAAGGCGCTGCGCCCGCCGCCGCCGTACTCGCGCGGCAGGGTGACACCTATCCAGCCCTTTTCGCCCAGCTGCCGGCTCAGTTCGGCGCTGTAGCCGCCCCAGGAGCGCGCACGCACATGGGGCGGCAGGCCGCTTATGGCCTGGGCGAGGAAGGCGCGCACCTCGGCGCGCAGGGCTTCGTCCTCGGCGGGGATGCGGGTCAGGGCAAGGGAATCAAGCACGCTCATTGCAGGGCTCCATGGTTGGACCCCACTCTAGGCAGCCGGTCTGTCGCAGTCCAATATTAAAAACCGAGCCACTGATACCGTTTGAATATCAGGCGGCCTGTGCCTTGGCATGCTGCGCCGCAAAGCCCACATACCAGTCCAGGCAGCCCGGGTTGGCCATGGCCTCCTTGTTGACCACCTTGTCCAGCGGCTGGCCCAGCATCAGCTTCTTGATGGGCAGCTCCTGCTTCTTGCCGCTGAGCGTGCGCGGGATTTCGGCCACCTGCACGATCTCGTCGGGCACGAAGCGCGGCGACAGGGCCTGGCGGATGGCGCCCTGCAGGCGGGCGCGCAGGGCGTCGTCCAGATCCACGCCCGGGCGCAGCACCACGAACAGCGGCATGTAGCTTTCGCGGCCCAGGTATTCGAGGTCCACGACCATGGAGTCCAGCACTTCGGGCAGGGCCTCGACGGCGCTGTAGATCTCGCTGGTGCCCATGCGCAGGCCGTGGCGGTTGATGGTGGCGTCGCTGCGGCCGTAGATGATGCAGCCGCCGCCCGGGAGGATGCGTATCCAGTCGCCGTGGCGCCAGACCGGGCCCATGGCGGCGGGGCCGTCACCGCCGCCGGGCGCGCGGCCGTGGCCGGCCGGGTACATGTCGAAGTAGCTGGACAGGTAGCGCTTGCCGTCCGCATCGCCCCACAGGTACAGCGGCATGGAGGGGATGGGCTGGGTGCAGACCAGCTCGCCCACCTCGTCGATGACGGGCTGGCCCTGCTCGTTCCAGGCCTCCACGGCCGCGCCCAGCTGGCGGCACTGCATGATGCCCGGCTGCTGGGGCAGCTCGCGGTGGCCGCCGATGAAGGCGCCCGCGAAGTCGGTGCCCCCCGAGATGTTGTTCCACCAGATGCCAGGCCGTCCCATGCCTGCGAACTGCGCCGTGCCCCAGCTTTGCACCTCGGGCGACAGCGGCGAGCCCGTGGTGCCCAGGCTGCGGATGCGCGACAGGTCGCCGCACTGGGCCAGGTCCACGCCGGCCTTCATGCAGTTGGCGTAGAAGGCCGCGCCCGAGCCGAAGCTGGTCACGCCAGTCTCGGCCGCGAAGCGCCACAGCACGCCCCAGTCGGGCCTGTCCTTGCTGCCGCCGGGGCTGCCGTCGAAGATCACGCAGGTGGTGCCGCCCAGCAGGCCCGAGACCTGGGCATTCCACATCACCCAGCCCGTGGAGCTGTACCAGTGGTAGCGCTCGCCCCAGCTGTTGGGGTGGTAGCTGCAGCCCACGTCGTTGTGCAGGGCCTTGAGCTGCAGGGCCACCAGCACCATGCCGCCATGGCCGTGGACGATGGGCTTGGGCAGGCCGGTGGTGCCGCTGGAGTAGACGATCCACAGCGGGTGGTCGAAGGGCAGCCATTCGGGCTCGAAGGCCGCCGTGGCCGCGTCATCGCGCGCCGTGACCTGGCCGTAGTCGGCGGCATCGGCCAGCCTGGCCTGCAGATCCAGGTTGGGCACCAGCACCACATGCTCCACGCTGGGCAGGCCTGCGCGCAGTTCGGCCAGCACGGCCATGCGGTCGATATCGCGCCCGGCGTAGTGCACGCCATCGACGGCGATCAGCGCCTTGGGCGCGATCTGGCGAAAGCGGTCCAGCACCGCGTTGGTGCCCATGTCGGGCGCGCAGATGCTCCAGACGGCGCCCAGGCTGGCCGTGGCCAGCAGGGCGACCATGGCCTCGGGGATGTTGGGCAGGTAGGCAGCCACGCGGTCGCCGCGGCCCACGCCCTGGGCCTTCAGATGCAGGGCCAGGGCGGCAACCTGCCGGCGCAGCTCGGGCCAGGACAGTTCGCGGTGGCGGCCCGTCTCGTTGCGGCTGACCACGGCGGGCATGCCGGCCGCATGGGCGGCATCCACATGGCGCAGCGCCTGGCGCGTGTAGTTGATCTGGGCACCCGGAAACCACTGGGCGCCGGGCATGGTGTTGCGCTCCAGCACGGCCGTGTGCGGCGTGGGCGACTGCAGCGCGTTGTAGTCCCAGATGCTTTGCCAGAAGGCGTCCAGGTCGGTCACCGACCAGCGCCACAGCGCGTCGTAGCTGTCGAACTGCAGGCCGTGGCGCTCGCGCAGCCAGTCCTGGTACAGGCGGATCTGGGGGATGAAGGCAGGGGTGTGGCTCATGACCGGCCACGGTACGCGCGCGCTGCCCGCGAGCCCAGACGGGAAAGCCATTAGCCTGGCACCTGGGCGACAAAGTCTGCGGGCCGGATCGCGTATCTGCGCACAAACACTGGGAAAAAATTTCCGCTCGCCCCCTCCTGCCAGAAAACAAATGCCTCTAATATCGCGCCAATTTTTTACAAGGAGCGATGCCACATGGGCCTTTTCCAATGGACGGAGAAATCCGCCGACCAGCTGCAACGGGGAGGCGTGATCGGCCCCGATGAGCGCCTGCCCTGGCCCCAGACCGGGCTGATGGGCATACAGCACGTGATCGCCATGTTCGGCTCCACCGTGCTGGCGCCCATCCTCATGGGGTTCGACCCCAACGTGGCCGTACTCATGAGCGGCATCGGCACGCTGATCTTCTTCCTGATCACGGGCGGCAAGGTGCCCAGCTACCTGGGTTCGTCCTTTGCTTTCATCGGCGTGGTGATCGCAGCCACGGCCTATGGCGGCAAGGGCGCCAACGGCAACATCGGCGTGGCGCTGGGCGGCATCATTGCCTGCGGCGCGGTCTATGCGCTGATCGGCCTGGTGGTGCAGCTGGTGGGCACGCGCTGGATCGAGCGCTTCATGCCGCCCGTGGTCACGGGCGCCGTGGTGGCCGTGATCGGGCTGAATCTGGCGGCCATCCCCGTCAAGAACATGGCGGCCAACAACTTCGAGTCGTGGATGCAGGCCCTGACCTTCGTCTGCGTGGGCCTGGTGGCCGTGTTCACGCGCGGCATGGTGCAGCGCCTGCTGATCCTGGTGGGCCTGATCGCCGCCAGCGTGCTGTACGGCCTGTTCACCAATGTGCTGGGCATGGGCAAGCCCGTGGACCTGTCGGGCGTGATCAATGCCGCCTGGTTCGGCCTGCCCCAGTTCCACGCGCCCGTGTTCAGCGGCCCGGCCATGGTGCTCATCGTGCCCGTGGTCATCATCCTGGTGGCCGAGAACCTGGGCCACATCAAGGCCGTGACCGCCATGACGGGCAAGAACCTGGACCAGTACATGGGCCGGGCCTTCATCGGCGACGGCGTGGCCACCATGGTCAGCGGCGCGGCCGGCGGTACCGGCGTGACCACCTATGCCGAGAACATCGGCGTGATGGCCGCCACGCGCATCTACTCGACGGCCGTGTTCTTCGTGGCCGCCGTCCTGGCCGTGCTGCTGGGCTTCTCGCCCAAGTTCGGCGCGCTGATCCAGGCGATCCCGCTGCCCGTGATGGGCGGCGTGTCCATCGTGGTGTTCGGCCTGATCGCCGTGGCCGGCGCCAAGATCTGGGTGGACAACCGCGTGGACTTCTCGCAGAACAAGAACCTGATCGTGGCGGCCATCACCCTGATCCTGGGCACGGGCGACTTCACGCTCAAGTTCGGCGACTTCGCGCTGGGCGGCATCGGGACCGCGACTTTCGGCGCCATCATCCTGTACGCGCTGCTGGATCACGCACGCGACGATCAGCCACTGATTCACTGAATGTGAGCACACGCAAACATTCCTTGAGCCTTTGACTGCGCGGCAGGGCCTTTACGGGGAAACCCGAGGGCCGCTGCCAGCGCTGCTACCATCGGTTTCCGGAGATATACCGCCCTTGCGTTCTTGCATGGGGCGGTTTTTTTTAGGCTTGCAAGCCAGCGCTGCGGCACCCTGCCGGCTGGCGCGAGCCGTCAGCCGGAGCCATAGATGTCCCTCGCAGACCGCGTACGTTTCCCAGAATTCCTTTCGCGCACCATGACGGCCGAGCAGGCCGCCGCCCTGATCCCCCACGGCGTCAACGTCGGCATGAGCGGGTTCACGGGCGCGGGCTACCCCAAGGCCCTGCCCCAGGCCATCGCACAGCACGCCAAGAGCGAACACGCGGCCGGCCGTCCCTACAAGATCAATGTCTGGACCGGCGCCTCCACGGCCGCCGAGATGGACGGCGCCCTGGCCGAGGCCGGCGCACTGGGCCAGCGCCTGCCCTTCAACACCGACCCCACCTGCCGCGCCAGGATCAATGCCGGCGAGATCGACTTCATCGACATGCACCTGTCCCACGTGGCCCAGCATGCGTGGTTCGGCTTCCTGGGCCCCATGAGCGTGGCCGTGGTCGAGGTGCTGGGAGTGACCGAGGACGGACGCCTCATCCCCTCCACCGCCGTGGGCAACAACAAGACCTGGCTGGAGATCGCCGACAAGGTGATCCTGGAGGTCAACACCAAGCCGCCGGCCAAGATGGAAGGCATGCACGACATCTACTACGGCACGGCCATCCCGCCGCGCCGCGTGCCCATTGCCCTGACCCATGCCGATGACCGCATCGGCGAGCCCTACCTGCGCGTGGACCCGGCCAAGGTGGTCGCCGTGGTCGAGACCCACAAGGGCGACCGCGACAACGTCTTCGCCCAGCCCGACGCCAACTCCAACCTGATCGCCGCGTCCATCATCGACTTCCTCGCGCACGAGATGAAGATGGGCCGCCTGCCCAAGGAGATGCTGCCCATCCAGTCGGGCGTGGGCAACGTGGCCAACGCCGTGCTGGCCGGCCTGCTGACGGGGCCGTTCGAGAACCTGCTGGGCTTCACCGAGGTCCTGCAGGACGGCATGCTGGACCTGCTGCGCGCAGGCAAGATGAGCCGCGCCTCGGCCACCTCGATCTCGCTGTCCGGCAGCGCCTACAGGGACTTCGAGGAGAACATCGACTTCTACCGCGAGCGCATCATCCTGCGCCCCCAGGAGATCAGCAACCACCCCGAGCTGGTGCGCCGGCTGGGCGTGATCGCCATGAACTCCATGATCGAGGCCGACATCTACGGCAACATCAACTCCACCCACGTCATGGGCACGGGGATGATGAACGGCATCGGCGGCTCGGGCGACTTCGCGCGCAACGGCTACCTGTCCTTCTTCGTCACGCCCTCGGTGGCCAAGGGCGGCAAGATCAGCTGCATCGTGCCCATGTGCTCGCACGTGGACCATACCGAGCACGACACGCAGATCATCGTCACCGAGCAGGGCCTGGCCGACCTGCGCGGCCTGTCGCCGCGCAAGCGCGCCCAGGTCATCATCGACCGCTGCGCCCATCCCGACTTCCGCCCCCAGCTGCAGGACTACTTCGACCGCGCCCAGCGCCAGGGCGCGCTGCACACGCCCCACATCCTGGGCGAAGCGCTGAGCTGGCACCAGCGCTTTGTCGAAACGGGCGACATGCGCGCCTGACCCGCGCAAGCGCGCCAGCGCGCAGTCTCCTGGGCTACAGGCGGCCATCGGCATGGCTGCCCGGACTGGCGTAGCATGCAAGGACGGCCCACGGGGCCGTCTTTTTCGTTGCACCCACAGGACTTCTCCCATGCCGATCTGGAAGCGCAGCTTCACCCTTGAAGACATCACCTCGCTGAGCGCCGACACGGCCGTCTCGCACCTGGGCATCGAGTTCACCGAGATCGGTGACGACTTCCTGCGCGGCCGCGTGCACGTGGACCAGCGCACCTGCCAGCCATACGGCATCCTGCACGGCGGCGTGAACGTGGTGCTGGCCGAAACCCTGGGCTCGGTGGCCGCGGCCTGCTCCATCCCCGAGGGCTGGCGCAGCGTGGGCCTGAACGTCTCGGCCAACCATGTGCGCGCCGCGCGCCAGGGCTGGGTCACGGGCACGGCCCGCCCCGTGCACCTGGGCCAGACCACCCATGTCTGGGCCATCGAACTGCACGACGAAACCGGCCGCCTGACCTGCACCTGCAGCCTGACCATGGCGCTGCTGCCGCCCACGCATGCGCAGAACGTCAAGCTCGCGGCGCAGCCGCCGGTGGCGGCCCAGCCCTGACCGCTTGATGGACCGGGAACCGTCGCGTTCTCGGTCACGTTGCTGTTGTCCGTTGTATTTCTTCTTCAGTTATTGATAATTGCCTAATCAATACAACAGACTCCGGCATGCCCGCTCCTGGCTCCGCGCTCGAACAAGCCGTTCTGGCACTGGCCGAACAACGGCCGCTGCTGCGCGCACGCGATCTTGCCGCGCTTGGCCTGCCGACCATGGCGCTGAGCCGGCTGGTCGCGGCAGGCCGCCTTGAACGCGTTGCACGCGGCCTGTACAGCCTGCCGGGCCGGCCGCTCAGCGAGCACCGCTCGCTGGCGGAAGTGGCCCTGCGCGTACCGCAAGGGGTGGTCTGCCTGCTGTCCGCGCTGCGGGTCCACGGCATAGGAACACAGGCACCCTTCGAGGTGTGGATGGCCATTCCCCATCACTCGCCCACGCCCCGCATAGACCAGCCTGCGCTGCGCGCCATCCGCATGTCCGGTGCGGCACTGTCCGAAGGCGTGGAAACCCTGCAGATCGATGGCGTCGGTGTCGCCGTCTTCAACGCATCGAAGACCGTGGCCGATTGCTTCAAGTACCGCAACAAAATCGGCCTGGATGTGGCGTTGGAAGCACTGCGCGACGGATGGGCGCAGCGCAAGCTGACGGCCGACGCGCTCTGGCACTACGCAGCCATCGACCGCGTCAGCAATGTGATGCGCCCCTACCTTGAAAGCATCGCCGCATGAGCCGCGATATCGCAGCCTCGATCCGTGCACGTTTGAAGCACTGCGCGGACGCCCGCCGGCAGGACTTCAACCTCACGCTCACCCACTATGGCCTGGAGCGCCTGCTTGCCTGCTGGGCATGGCAGCGACCTTCGAGCGCCGCCAACTCGCGCTGCCCGCAGGCCTGCCTGCCGGATTGAGCGATGGTTTCAGCAGCGATGTGGCCAAGCAGGCGCAGTGGGCCGCCTTCCTGAAGAAGAACCGGCTTGAAGCGCTGGGGCTGGCCCCTGTCGTGGCAAGGCTGCGAGAGGAATTCCAGCAATGCGGCATCTTCTGATACCGCCTGGAAGTCCTCCGCCCACCACCATCTCAGACCCCCAGCAACTCCGACAGGCGCTCCGGCTGCACCAGCAGCTCCCGCGAATCGGCCTGCAGCGCCAGCCGGCCCTTGGCCATGACCACGGCGCGGTCGGTGTGGGCCAGGACCTTTTTGTAGTCGCGGTCCACGATCAGGGTGGAGATGCCGGTGCTGCGAATGGCGGCGATCACGCGCCAGATTTCGGCGACGACCAGGGGGGCCAGGCCTTCGGTGGCTTCGTCGAGGATGAGCAGGCGCGGGTGCGTCATCAGCGCGCGGCCTATGGACAGCATCTGCTGCTCGCCGCCAGAGAGCTGGTCGCCGCCGTTGGCCAGGCGCTCCGCGAGCCGGGGGAAGGTGTCGAGCACGCGCTCCAGCGTCCAGTGGCGCTCGCCCTGCAGTCCGGGGCGGGCGCTCATGACCAGGTTCTCGCGCACGCTGAGGTTGGGGAAGATGCCGCGCCCCTCTGGCACATAGCCAATGCCCAGCCGCGCCATGCGCTCGGGCGGCGCGCCCGTGCAGTCGCGGCCATCGGCGCGCAGGCGGCCGGAGCGTGCCGGCACATAGCCCATGAGCGTGCGGATCAGCGTGGTCTTGCCCATGCCGTTGCGCCCCAGCAGGCCCACGGCCTGGCCCGCGCCCAGCGCCAGGCTCACGCCCTGCAGGATGTGGCTGTCGCCGTAGTAGGTATGCAGCTCGTCGATGGCGAACATGGGCTCAGTCATCGTCTTCTCCGAGATAGGCAGTACGGACCACGGGATCGACACGGATCTGCGCGGGCGTGCCCGTGGCCACCACGCTGCCGTTGACCATCACGGTGATGCGGTCGGCGATGCGGAACACGGCGTCCATGTCGTGCTCGACCAGCAGTACCGCATGGCCGCGCTTGAGCTCCTGCAGCAGGGCCAGCATGCGCTCGGTCTCCTCGGCGCCCATGCCGGCCAGCGGCTCGTCCAGCAGCAGCACGCGCGGGCCGGTGGCCAGGCACATGGCCACTTCCAGCTGGCGCTTGGCGCCATGGCTCAGCGTGCCGGCCACGGCCAGCGCCTGCCCGGCCAGGCCCGCACGCTCCAGGGCCGCATGGGCCTGGCGCAGGCTGGCCGCGCAGCGCTGTGCGGACAGGCCCAGCTGCCAGGGCCTGAGCGCCATCTGCGCCTGGGCCGCGAGCCGGCAGTTCTCCAGCGCCGAGAACTCGGGAAAGATGGTGGTGCGCTGGTAGCTGCGGCCCACGCCGGCACGCGCGCGCCGGGGCTGGGGCATGCGCGTGACGTCCTGCCCCGCGAGCGCGATGCGCCCCGCGCTGGCCGCCAGCTCGCCCGAGAGCATGTTGACCAGGGTGGACTTGCCCGCGCCGTTGGTGCCGATCACGGCATGGACCTCGCCCTCGTGCAGGTCCAGGTCCACGTCGCCCACGGCCGTGAGCCCGCCGAAGCGGCGCGTGAGGCCGCGCACCGAAAGCAGTGCCGCATCAGCCATGTCCGGCCTCCTTGTGGTGGACCTCGTTGTGCACTCCGGCGCGTTGCCGTGCAAGGCCAGCCAGCCCGATCAGCCCCATCAGTCCTTTCGGCAGCAGGGCCACGAGCACGATGATGGCCAGGCCCAGGCTCAGCTGCCAGTGATCGGCCATGGGGCCGACGATGGCATGCGTGGACAGCACCTCCTTGAGCGCGACGAAGGCCACCGTGCCCAGCACGGCGCCGCGCAGCGAGCCCAGGCCGCCGAGGATGACCATCAGCAGCACCTCGCCCGAGTGGTGCCAGGACAGCAGCTCGGGGTTGACCACGGCATCGCGCACCGCCAGCAAAAAGCCTGCCACGCCGGCCAGCATGCCGGCCAGCACGAAGGCCGCGAGCTTGTACCCGTAGGTGGTGAAGCCGGCCGCACGCATGCGCTGCTCGTTGACGCGTATGCCCGCCAGCGCCGCGCCGAAGCGCGACTGGCGCAGCCCGGCCAGGAAGGCATAGACCAGCACCAGGGCGGCCAGCACCACGTAGTACTGCACGCGCGGGATTTCCATGTCGATGGCGCCCAGCGCGGGCCGGGCCATCAGGTAGATGCCATCGCTGCCGCCGCCGATGCCCGTGTCGTGGACCACGAAGTAGGCCATCTGTGCGAAGGCCAGCGTCACCATGATGAAGTAGATGCCGCGCGTGCGCAGGCTCAGCAGGCCCACCAGCAGCGCATAGCCGCCCGAGGCCAGCAGCGCCCAGCCCAGCATGGCCGGCAGGCTGCCGCCCTCGTTACCTGCGGACAGCACGGCGGCATAGGCGCCCAGGCCCATGAAGGCCGCATGCCCCAGGCTCACCAGGCCCGTGCCGCCCACCAGCAGCTGCAGGCTGAGCGCGAAGATGGCCAGGATCATGGTCTTGACCACCAGGCCCGACAGATAGTCCGACCACCAGGGGCCGGCCAGCGCCAGCAGCGCCACGCAGGCCAGCGGCACGGCGCAGGTCTGCCATCGGCAGGCGCGCTGCGGCAACTGAGCAGGCTGCACGGCGGCGGCCAGCAGCGCCGGAGAAGGATTGGATACGGACATTGTTCAGCTCCTTTGCCCCATCAGGCCCTGGGGCCGCCACACCAGCACCACCGCCATCAGCAGGTAGACGCTCATGCCGCTGAGCTCCTGGAAGAACAGCTTGCCGAAGGTATCGACGAAGCCCACCAGCAGCGAGGCCAGCAGCGCGCCCGTGATCGAGCCGATGCCGCCGATCACCACCACCACGAAGCAGATGATGAGCACGTTGCCGCCCATGCCCGGATAGACCGAACTCATGGGCGCGGCGATCATGCCCGCCAGTGCCGCCAGCGCCACGCCGATGGCGAAGACGATGCGGTACAGGCGCTTCACGTCGATGCCCAGGCCGCGCACCATGTCGCGGTTGCTGGCGCCCGCGCGCACCATCATTCCCAGGCGCGTGCGGTTGACCACCCAGTACAGCGCCAGCGCCACCAGCAGGCACACGCCCGAGGCGAACAGCCGGTACCACGGATAGCTCATGAGCCCGCCCAGCGAGAAGCTGCCCGACAGCCAGCCGGGCAGCGGCACGCCATGCACGTCGTTGCCCGCCAGCAGCGAGCGCAGCTCCTCGAACACCAGGATCAGCCCGAAGGTCATCAGCACCTGCTGCAGGTGCTCGCGCTCGTAGAGGTAGCTGAAGAAGGCCCACTCCAGCGCATAGCCCAGCACCACGGTCAGCGCCACGCCGGCCAGCAGCATGGTGATGAAGTGCTGGCCCAGCAGCGGGGACAGCGCAAAGGCCATGTAGGCGCCGATCATGTAGAAGCTGCCATGGGCCAGGTTGATCACGCCCATGATCCCGAAGATCAGCGTCAGGCCGGAGGCCAGCAGGAACAGCAGCAGCCCGTACTGGACGGCGTTCAGGCACTGCACGAGAAAGGTGGCAAGGTCCATGGCGATGTCCGTATGCGTGCGTATTCGTCCGTATGAGTGCGCCCCGCGCCTCACATGCGGCAGCCGCGGCCGGTATCGCCCAGGGCCTTGATGGCCACGCCCATGCGCTGGTTCTCCTTGCCCACGACCTTGCGCAGGTACATGTCCTGCACGGGGTTGTGCGACTTGCTGATGGTGAAGTCACCGCGCGGGCTGGGAATGGTGGCCTTCTCGATGGCCTGGCGGAACTCGGTCTTCTTCGCGATGTCGCCGCCCGCCGCCTTCAGGCCCACGCCCAGCATCTGGGCGGCGTCGTAGCCCTGCACGGCATACACATCGGGCATCAGCTTGTAGGCCTGGGCATAGGCGGAGCGAAAGCGCCGGTCGCGCTCCGTGCCCAGCTCGTCGGCGTAGTGCAGCGTGGTCAGCACCCCCTGGGCGGCCTCGCCCTGGGCCTCCAGCGTGCCGTCGGTCAGAAAGCCCGAGCCGTACAGCGGGATGGTCTTGTGCAGGCCGGCCGCGTGGTAGTCCTTGACGAACTTGACGGCGCCCGCGCCCGCGAAGAAGGCAAACACCGCATCGGGCCTGGCGGCCGCGATCTCGGTCAGCAGGGCCTGGAACTCCACGTTGGGAAAGGGCACGGTGAGCTGCTTGCTGACCTTGCCGCCCTCCTTCTCGAAGCCTTCCTTGAAGGCATTGGTCATCTCCTCGCCGGCCGCGTATTTCCAGGTGATGGTCATGGCGGTCTTCCTGCCTTCCTGCCTGGCCGCCACCACGCCCATGGGATAGGAGGACTGCCAGTTGGAGAAGGACGAACGGAAGATGTTGGGCGCGCACATGGCGCCCGTGACCGCATCGGCGCCCGCATTGGGCACGATGAGCACGGTGCCGCTTTCCTTGGCCGCGCGCGCCATGGCCATGGCCACGCCCGAATGCACGGTGCCCACCAGCACATCGACCTTGTCGCGCTTGATCAGGCGGTTGACGTTGTCCGTGGCCTTGGCCGGATCGGACTCGTCATCGACCTTGAAGAACTCGATCTCGCGCCCGCCCAGCCTGCCGCCCTGCTCGTTCACGAACATGCGAAAGCCGTTCTCTATGGCCGAGCCCAGTGCCGCATAGGTGCCGCTGTAGGGCAGCATGAAGCCGACCTTGATCCTGTCCTGCGCATATGCGCCGCAGGACAGGGAGGCCGTCAGGGCGAGGGCTGCCCAGTGTTTGCGATCGGTGTTCATGCGTGTCTCCTTGTGGTGGATGGGTCTTGCTTTGCGGGTCTTGCTCACACAATTCATTTCGGTTCTCCATGGCACGGCCACGCCCCTTAAAACTGGCGCGTCCCAAAGCGAGGGACACCGAGGAAGGGCCGCCCCGCACCGAGGGTGTCGTCCCCCTCCCTCGCTCAGCGAGTAGAGAGGGGGAAGCCGCGTAGCGGCTCAGGGGGTGTACTGGCTTCGCGCTCTCGGAGCCTGAAACGCTGGATCTTTCCGGTGGCGGTCTTGGGAAGTTCGTCCACGAACTCGATGAAGCGCGGGTACTTGTAGGCGGCCAGGCGCTGCTTCACGAAGGCCTTGAGTTCGGCCTCGGTGGCGCTGCAGCCGTCCTTGAGCACGACGAAGGACTTGGTCTTGAGCAGGCCGTCGGCGTCGGTCTTGCCGATCACGGCGGCCTCCAGCACGGCCGGGTGCTGCATCAGCGTGGCCTCGACCTCGAAGGGCGAGACGTAGATGCCACTGACCTTGAGCATGTCGTCGCTGCGCCCGGCATAGGTGTAGTAGCCATCGGCGTCGCGCACGTACTTGTCGCCGCTCTTGAGCCAGCCGCCCTGGAAGGTCTCGCGCGTCTTGTCGCGGTTGCCCCAGTACATGAGGGCGGCGCTGGGGCCCTGGATGAACAGGTCGCCCACCTCGCCATCGGCCACGGGGCGGCCGTCCTCGCCGCGCAGTTCCACGCGGTAGCCGTCCACGGGCTTGCCCGTGGTGCCGTAGCGGATGTCGCCGGGCCGGTTGGACAGGAAGATGTGCAGCATCTCGGTGGAGCCGATGCCGTCCACGATGTCGGCGCCGAAATGCGCCTTGAAGCGCTGGGCGATCTCGGCCGGCAGCGCCTCGCCGGCCGAGGAACACATGCGCAGGCTGACCTGCTCGCGTGCGGGCAGCAGCGGCGAGGCCAGCATGCCCGCAAAGCCCGTGGGCGCGCCGAAGAACACCGTGGGCCGGTGCTGCACCCAGCGCGCGAAGGTGGCCTCGGGCGTGGGCCGCTCGGCCATCAGCAGCACGGTGGCGCCCACGCTCAGCGGAAAGCTCAGGGCATTGCCCAGGCCGTAGGCGAAGTAGAGCTTGGCGGCGGAAAAGCAGATGTCGCCCTCGCCCAGGCCCAGCACCGGGCCGCCATAGAGTTCGGCCGTCCAGTACGGATTGGCATGCGTGTGGACCGCGCCCTTGGGCTTGCCCGTGGAGCCCGAGGAATACAGCCAGAAGCCCGGGTCATCGCCCAGCGTGGGTGCCGGTGCGGGCAGCGGCGGCTGCGCCGCCAGCCAGGGCTGCAGCGGCGCAAAGCCTGCGGCGCGCGCCGCCGCTTCGTCGCCGGCCACCCAGACATGGCGCACCTCGTTGGGCGCCCGGTCCAGCGCCTGGCGCAGCAGGGGCAGCAGCGCATCGCAGGTCAGCACGGCCTGGGCGCGGCTGTGGCCCAGCATGTAGGCGTAGTCGTCGGCCGTGAGCAAGGTGTTCACCGCCACCGGCACCACGCCCGCATACAGCGCGCCCAGAAAGGCCACCGCCCATTCATGGCGGTCGTGCATGAGCAGCAGCACGCGCTCCTCGCGGTGGATGCCCGCCGCCAGCAGGCCGCTGGCCATGCGCCGCGCCTGCTGCTGCAGCTGGCCGTAGCTCAGCGTGCCGTGGTCGTCGATGTAGGCGATCTTGCCGGGCCGCCCCTCATTGAGCGCGAACAGGTGCGCGGCGAAATTGAAGGGCTGGGTGAAGTCGATCATCGGGGTCTCCTTCGACATCGGGCATCCGGCCCGACTTGTGATCTTCCGCGCAACATGCAATATTGTGCGTGCACCGGAAAGATAGTTAGAACACCACCGAGCGTCAAGCACTATATTGCATGGCTGGTGTTAACCCCGACTGTTTATCATTCACGCCCTCTTCAAGGAAACTCTATGGACCAGTTCGAGACGGCAGCCCAGTCCGCCGGGGCGGCGGATTCCCTCTCAGAAGCCCCCAGGAACCAGGTGCTGCAGGCGCTGGGCGAGCGTGTGCGCAACCTGCGCTCGCGCCGGGGCATGACGCGGCGCGCCCTGGCGGCGGCGGCCGATGTCTCGGAGCGCCACCTGGCCAACCTCGAATACGGCACGGGCAATGTGTCGGTGCTGGTCCTGCACCATATTGCACAGGCCCTGCAATGCTCCATGGCCGAGCTGCTGGGCGACGTGACCACCACCAGCGCCGAATGGCTGCTGATCCGCGAACTGCTGGAAGGCCGCGATGAAGAGGACCTGCGCCGCGTGCGCCTGGCCGCAGGCGAGCTGCTGGGCACGGCGCCCAGCGACCGCCAGCGCCACACGCGCATCGCCCTGATCGGACTGCGCGGCGCGGGCAAGTCCACGCTGGGCCGCATGCTGGCCGAGCAGTTGGGCGTGCCCTTCCTCGAACTCAACCAGGAAATCGAGCGCATTGCGGGCTGCAGCGTGCGCGCCATCCACGACCTGTACGGTGCCAACGCCTACCGCCGCTACGAGCGCCGCGCGCTGGAGGAAGCCGTGCAGATCTACAGCGACGTGGTCATCGCCACGCCGGGCGGCATCGTCTCCGACCCGGCCACCTTCAACGAGCTGCTGTCGCACTGCACCACGGTCTGGCTCAAGGCCCAGCCCGAGGAGCACATGGCCCGCGTCGTGGCCCAGGGCGACACCCGCCCCATGGCCGCCAATCCCGAGGCCATGGACGATCTGCGCAGCATCCTCGAAGGCCGCGCCGGCTTCTACGCCAAGGCCGACCACGTGGTGGATACCAGCGGCCAGACGCTGGAGCAGAGCTTCGATCAGTTGAAGGCACTGTTCCTGCCCGCACGCTGAGACGGCGGCAGCAACCCACGGCATCCAGGCCCCAGGCCTGGATTTTTTTCGCCTGTGCTGGCTGGTGTTTACCCTGGATATGGCCAAAACACGCATTATCGTGCGTGTCGCTGCGTGCATTTTTGGGATGAATCTGCATAATTGTGCCTGCACCGTATCTGCGACTGCACTATTTTTCATCCAAGAGGCCGTCCATGCACCCGTCCAGCCCCACTGTCGATTACCGCACCGAGCCCGCCCAGTACCGCCACTGGTCGTTCACCGTCGAGGGCGCCATCGCCCGCATGCAGCTGAACATCGCCGAGGACGGCGGCATACGGCCCGGCTACAAGCTCAAGCTCAACAGCTACGACCTGGGCGTGGACATCGAGCTGCACGACGCGCTCAACCGCATCCGCTTCGAGCATCCGCAGGTGCGCACCGTCATCGTCACCAGCGGGCGCGACCGCATCTTCTGCTCGGGCGCCAACATCTTCATGCTGGGCGTGTCCAGCCATGCCTGGAAGGTGAACTTCTGCAAGTTCACGAACGAGACGCGCAACGGCATCGAGGACAGTTCACGCCACTCGGGCCTGAAGTTCCTGGCCGCCGTCAACGGCGCCTGCGCAGGCGGCGGCTACGAGCTGGCCCTGGCCTGCGACGACATCGTGCTGATCGACGACCGCTCCTCCTCCGTCTCCCTGCCCGAGGTGCCGCTGCTGGGCGTGCTGCCCGGCACGGGCGGCCTCACGCGCGTGACCGACAAGCGCCATGTGCGCCATGACCTGGCCGACATCTTCTGCACCAGCGTCGAAGGCGTGCGCGGCCAGCGCGCGGTGGACTGGCGCCTGGTGGATGCCGTGGCCAAGCCCGCGCAGTTCGAGGCCGTGGTGGCCGAGCGCGCGCAGCGCCTGGCCGAGGGCAGCACGCGCCCCGCCAATGCGCAGGGCATCACGCTCAAGCGCCTGGAACGCGAGGCCACGGACGACGCGCTGCACTACCGCCATGTCAGCGTGCAGATCGACCGCGCGCGCCGCAGCGCCACGCTGACCGTGAAGGCGCCCACGCTTGGGCAAGGCCCGCAGCCCGCCAGCATCGAAGCCATCGAGCAGGCCGGCGACGCCTGGTGGCCGCTGGCCATGGGCCGCGAGCTGGACGACGCCATCCTGCACCTGCGCACCAACGAGCTGGACGTGGGCACCTGGCTGCTCAAGACCGAAGGCGATGCCGCCGCCGTGCTGGCCGCAGGCGCCGCCCTGCTGGCCCACCAGGACCACTGGCTGGCGCGCGAGACGCTGGGCCTGCTGCGCCGCAGCTTTGCGCGGCTGGATGTGTCCTCGCGCACGCTGTTCGCGCTGATCGAGCCCGGCTCCTGCTTCGTGGGCATGCTGGCCGAGCTGGCCTTCGCGGCCGACCGCGCCTACATGCTGGTGCTGCCCGATGACACCGAGCGCGCCCCGCGCATCCAGCTGGACGAATTCAATTTCGGCCTGCTGCCCCTGGTCAACGACCAGTCGCGCCTGCAGCGCCGCTTCTACGAGGAGGCCGCGCCGCTGGAGGCCGCGCGCGCCGCCACGGGCCGCGCGCTGGACGGCGACCAGGCCCTGGCCCTGGGCCTGGTCACGGCCGCGCCCGACGACATCGACTGGGACGACGAGATCCGCATCGCCATGGAAGAGCGCGCCGCCATGTCGCCCGATGCGCTCACGGGCCTGGAGGCCAACCTGCGCTTTGCCAGCCGCGAGAACATGGTCACGCGCATCTTCGGGCGCCTGTCGGCCTGGCAGAACTGGATCTTCAACCGCCCCAATGCCGTGGGCGACAAGGGCGCTCTCAAGCTCTACGGCACGGGCCAGAAGGCCGGCTTCGACTTCAACCGCGTCTGACCGCAGGCACGCCCCGAAACATCCACGGAGACCCCACCATGAGCGCCATCAACTACAGCGAGAAGATCCCCAACAACGTCAACCTCGGCGAAGACCGCACCCTGCAGCGCGCGCTGGAGAGCTGGCAGCCCAACTTTCTGAACTGGTGGGGCGACGTGGGCCCCGAAGGCTCCACCGACTACGACGTCTACCTGCGCACCGCCATCAGCGTGGACCCGCAGGGCTGGGCCCAGTTCGGCCACGTGAAGATGCGCGACTACCGCTGGGGCATCTTCCTGAACCCGGCCGAGGCCGACCGCAGCATCCACTTCGGCGACCACCTGGGCGAGAAGGCCTGGCAGGACGTGCCCGGCGAGCACCGCGCCAACCTGCGCCGCATCATCGTCACCCAGGGCGATACCGAGCCCGCCTCGGTGGAGCAGCAGCGCCACCTGGGCCTGACCGCGCCGTCCATGTACGACCTGCGCAACCTGTTCCAGGTCAACGTGGAGGAAGGCCGCCACCTGTGGGCCATGGTCTACCTGCTGCACAAGCATTTCGGCCGCGACGGCCGCGAGGAGGCCGAGGCCCTGCTGGAGCGCCAGTCCGGCGACGAGAACAACCCGCGCATCCTGGGCGCCTTCAACGAGAAGACGCCCGACTGGCTGTCCTTCTTCATGTTCACCTACTTCACCGACCGCGACGGCAAGTTCCAGCTGGCCGCGCTGGCCGAAAGCGCCTTCGACCCGCTGGCGCGCACCACCAAGTTCATGCTGACCGAGGAGGCCCACCACATGTTCGTGGGCGAGTCCGGCGTCTCGCGCGTGCTGCAGCGCACCTGCCAGGTCATGAACGAGCTGCGCACCGACGACGTGGGCCGCCTGCGCGCGGCCGGCGTGATCGACCTGCCCACGCTGCAGCGCTACCTGAACTTCCACTACAGCGTGACCATCGACCTGTTCGGCGCCGACCAGTCCAGCAATGCCGCCACCTTCTACAGCAGCGGCCTCAAGGGCCGCTACGAGGAAGGCAAGCGCGCGGACGACCACCGCCTGCACGACCAGCACTACAAGGTGCTGGAAGTGGTGGACGGCAGGCTGCAGGAAAAGGAAGTACCCATGCTCAACGCGCTCAACGAGGTGCTGCGCGACGACTACATCAAGGACTCCAACGCGGGCGTGGGCCGCTGGAACAAGGTCATGGAAAAGGCCGGCATCGATTTCCGCCTCACCGTGCCGCACAAGGCCTTCAACCGCCAGATCGGCGCGCTGGCCGGCGTGCGCATGAGCCCCGACGGCCGCGTGGTCAGCGAGCAGGAATGGCGCATGCGCGAGGACGAATGGCTGCCCTCGGACGCCGACCGCGCCTTCGTCGCCTCGCTCATGGGCCGCTGCGTGGAGCCGGGCCAGTTCGCGGGCTGGATCGCGCCGCCGGTCATGGGCATCAACCGCCAGCCCGTGGATTTCGAATACGTGCGCTTCAACTGAAGCGCCGCGCCAGCAGGGAGTCGCCCATGACAGTCGCCTTGGTAGAACACGGCATCCTCACGCAGCACCTGATCGACCCGGAGATCTGCATACGCTGCAACACCTGCGAGGCCACCTGCCCCGTGGGCGCCATCACGCACGATGACCGCAACTACGTGGTACTGGCCGAGCAGTGCAACGGCTGCATGGACTGCGTCTCGCCCTGCCCCACGGGCGCCATCGACAACTGGCGCAAGGTGCCGCTGGCGAGTGCCTATCCCGTGGCCGAGCAGTTGCTCTGGGACGAGCTGCCCGAGGAGCTGCCGCCTGAGGCGCTGGTCCAGACACAGGCCACAGTGGACGCACCTGCCGGCGAGGACCTGAGCCAGGCCCAGGCCGTGATCGCGGCGGCCTCCACGCGCGCCCGGCCCGACGACCAGGCCGATACCCAGGTGTTGCGCAGCGCCAGCTACGGCGCCACCGTGCCGCCCTGGTCGGCCGCCCATCCGTACACCAACCTGCATGGCCCCAGGAGCCCCCTCACGGCCACCGTGGTCGGCAACCTCAACTGCACGGAGGCGGGATTCGACAGCGAGACCCACCACATCGTGCTGGACTTCGGCAGCCAGCCGTTCCCCGTGCTCGAAGGCCAGTCCATCGCCGTCATCGCACCCGGCACCGATGCCCAGGGCCGCCCGCATGTGGCGCGCCAGTACTCGGTGGCCAGTGCGCGCAATGGCGAGCGGCCCGGCTACAACAACCTGGCGCTGACCGTGAAACGCGTCACCCAGGACCACCAGGGCCGCCCCGTGCGCGGCGTGGCCAGCAACTACCTGTGCGACGCACGCATCGGCGACAGGGTCCAGGTCATAGGCCCGTTCGGCCAGTCGTTCCTGATGCCCAACCATCCCCGCTCGCACATCGTGATGATCTGCACGGGCACGGGCAGCGCCCCCATGCGCGCCATGACCGAATGGCGCAGGCGGCTGCGCAAGAGCGGCAGGTTCGAGGGCGGCAAGCTCATGCTGTTCTTCGGCGCACGCACGCCGCAGGAGCTGCCCTACTTCGGCCCGCTGCAAAGCCTGCCGCGCGACTTCATCGACAACAACCTGGCCTTCTCGCGCGTGGCCGGCCAGCCCCGGCGCTACGTGCAGGACCTGCTGCGCGAACGTGCGGCCGACCTGGCGGCCCTGCTGCGCGACGACAACGCGCACTTCTACGTCTGCGGGCTCAAGAGCATGGAGGAAGGCGTGGTGCTGGCACTGCGCGACGTGGCGCAGCAAGCCGGGCTGGACTGGGAACAGGTCGGCGCGCGCCTCAAGCGCGAAGGCCGGCTGCATCTGGAGACTTATTGAATCGCTACAGGCCCATACGCATCGCTGGCCAGGGCCTGGGCCAGTATCCAGGCAGGGTCCACCAGCCCGGCACCGCGCGCCAGCGGCGACTGCGGCAGGGCCAGCGGGATCTCGGTGCAGCCCATGATCACGGGCACATCGCCATGGCGCTGCAGCAGCGGCGCCAGCACCTCGCCGAAGCAGCGCGCAGCCAGGTCCATGTCGCCCTGCTTGACGCCGTCGTAGATGCCCTGCATCAGCCGCGCGCGACCATCGGCATCGGGTCGCAGCGCGGTAATGCCGCACTCGGCCAGTGCCGCGTCGTACAGGCCGCTGTCATAGGTGCCCTGCGTGGCCAGCACGATGGCCTGTTGCGCGCCGCCGGCCTGCAGGTGCAGGGCGGCCTGGCGCGCGATGTGCAGTACATGCAGCTGCGGAAAAAGCGCCTGCAGCTGCCCATGCCAGGCATGGGCCGTGTTGCAGGCCAGGGCCACGCTGCGCACGCCCAGCGCCGCCATGCGGCCCACGCCCTGCAGCAGGTGCTGGGCCGGCCCCGTGGGCGACTGCGGGTCCGCGCGCAGCGCCGCGCTGCGGTCGGGCATGGGCAGCTGCACCAGCCAGTGCTCGGGATAGGCCTGGTCATGCACGGGCAGGCCCTGCTGCTGCAGGTGCGCCGTGCAGGCCTGCACGAACAGGCGCACGAAATCCGCGCCTGCGGCCGGGCCCATGCCCCCGAGAATGCCCACCGCGCGCGGGGGCTGAAGCTGCTGCTGCATGCTGCGATCCGAAATCAAAAAGCGGGTTTGTCGCTGAGGTCCTGCAGGTTTTTCTGCAATTGCTCGCTCATCGGCAGGCCCAGGGCCACGTTCCTCGGGGCAATGGGCTGCATGAACCACTTGTCATAAAGCCTGGCGAACGCGCCCGACTTCATCATGTCGCCGATCACGCCATCGACCAGCTGCTTGAACTGGGCATCGTCCTTGCGCAGCATGCAGGCATAGGGCTCGACCTGCAGCGAGTCGGCCACCACCTCGAAGTCCCCGGGGTTCTTGGCCGTGGGGATCAGGCCGAAGAGCAGGATGTCGTCCATGCCGAAGGCCGCGGCGCGGTCGTTCTCCACCAGCAGGAAGCCGTCCGCATGGTCCTTGGCCATGACGATGTTCATGCCCCAGGCCTTGTCGGCATTGGCCTTGCGCAGCACCTGCAGATTGGTGGTTCCCGTGGTGATGGCCACGGTCTTGTCCTTGAGGTCGGCGTAGTTTTTGATGCCCGAACTCTTCTTCACCAGCAGCCGCGTGCCCGTGTAGAAATGGTTGATGGCAAAGGCCACCTCCTTGCCGCGCACCGTGTTGTTGGTGGTCGAGCCGCATTCCAGGTCGATGGTGCCGTTGGCCAGCAGCGGCATGCGGTTCTGCGAGGTCACGGCCTGCCACTGCACCTTGAGATCGGGTCGGTTCACCGCTTTCTTCACGGCCTCGGCCACGGCCTGGGACATCTCCACCGTCATGCCGATGGGCTTGCCGTTGTCCAGGTAGCTGAAGGGCACGGAGGACTCGCGGTAGGCCAGCGTGATGCGGCCGCTGTCGCGCACCTTGGCCAGCGTGTCGGCATGGGCCGCAGCCAGGCCGCCCAGGGCCAGGGCCGCGCACAGCGCGGTGGTGTGAAGTTGCATGCTTGTCTCCTCGTCTTTGGTGGATGTGCGGCCAGTGTAGGAAGGGCGGCGGCCTTTGCGGAATGACAATATCGGGCCGGTCCATGCCCGCCGGTTATGGGTGGTCCCCCTGCACTGGGCAGCGGCCCGCAGCCATAACCTGCATGCATACCCCCTGTGCCAAATGCCATGGCCCGGCCTGCCGCGCGCGGCCTACAGTGCGGCTGCATGGAGAAACGATCAATGCATGTCTGCATCGTGGGCGCCGGCATCGTCGGCCTGGCAACGGCCTGGGCGCTGCAGCAGGCAGGCCACCGCATCACCGTGCTGGACCGCGCACCGGGCCCCGCCCAGGGCGCCAGCGGCGGCAATGGCGCGCAGCTGAGCTATTCCTACGTGCAGCCGCTGGCCGATCCCGGCATCTGGAAGATGCTGCCCCGCCTGCTGCTGCAAAAGGATTCGCCGCTGGCTTTCCGCCTGCGCGCCGACCCCGCGCAATGGGCCTGGGGACTGCGCTTTCTGGGCGCCTGCAATGCCCATGCCTCGGCCGAAGGCACGCGCGCCCTGCTGGCCCTGGCCGCCGAAAGCCGCCAGGCCTTCGAGTCGCTCCAGGCCGACGAGGCACTGGCCTGCGACCTGCACACGCCGGGCAAGCTGGTGCTCTACCCCACCCAGCAGGCGCTGGATGCCGCCGCGCAGCAGGTGGCACTGCAGGCGGGCCTGGGCGGCGCGCCGCAGCGCATCGTCAACGCCGCCGAAGTGGCGCGCATCGAACCCGCGCTCGCCCGCTACGCGCAACGTATTGCAGGCGCCGTGCACACGCCCAGCGAGGCCGCAGCCGACTGCCGCCTGCTGTGCGAGCAACTGGCCGCCCGGCTCACCGCACGCGGCGCCGAACTGCGCTACGGCGTGGAGCTGCAGGGCTTCGAGCGCGAGGGCGACGCCATCACCGGCCTGCGCACCGCCGCAGGCCCGCTGCCGCTGCGCGCCGACCACTACGTGCTGGCCAGCGGCTGGGAAAGCGCGGTCCACGCGCGCCAGCTGGGCCTGCGCATTCCCGTCTACCCGCTCAAGGGCTACAGCATCACCGCCGATGCCGCCGCGCAACTGCCGCACGCCGCGCCCCGGGTCAGCGTCACCGACACCGCACGCAAGGTCGTCTTCGCACGCATCGGCGAACGCCTGCGCGTGGCCGGCATGGTGGAGATCGTGGGCCGGGACACGCGCACCGACCCGCGCCGCATCGCCAGCCTGCGCCGCTCCACGCAGGAGGTCTTCGCCGACCTGCCGCTGGACGGCGACCTCCACCCCTGGACCGGCATGCGCCCCGCCACACCCACCGGCCTGCCCCTCACCGGCCGCCAGCGCGGCGGTCCGCGCAACCTGTGGCTGCAGACGGGGCACGGCGCGCTGGGGCTGACGCTGGCGTTCGGTTCGGCGCAGAGGCTGGTGGGGCAGATGGAGCAGGCCTGAAACCCGCAGGCCTCAACCAGCCAGCAACTCGCGCAAGGCCTTGCGCATTTCCTCGGTCATTGCCCGCGCCAGCACCGACCCCGGCCGCTGGGGCAGGCTCAGGGCATTCACACCCACCGTGATGCGCGGCAGCAGGGGCACGACATGGACCTTGCGGCGGTCGGCGGCCAGGGCGGTGCAGCCGTCCATGATGGCGGCGCCCAGGCCGTACTCGGCCATGGACAGGGCCGCGTGGTAGGTCTGCACGGTGACCACGGGCGACAGGCCCACGCCGTGCTCGCGGCAGGCCTGGCCCAGGCGCATGCCCAGCGGGTCGCGCGCATCAAGCGCGACCACGGGCAGCTCGGCCAGGTCCTTGAGCTCCATCCCCTCTTCGCGCACGCGCGAGGGCGGCAGCAGGCCCTTGGGCAGCACGCAGAACATGTCCACCTCGGCCAGCAGCTCATGCTCCAGCGCGGGCTGGCCCACGGAGCTGATGACGAAGCCCACGTCGGCCTCCTGCAGCAGCAGGGCCGAGACCACCTGGGGCGTGTGCAGTGCCTGCACATGGACCTGCACCTGCGGGTGGCGGCGCCGAAAGCCGGCCACGGCGCGCGGCAGCACCTCGCGGCTGAGCGCGAAGACGGTGAGCACGGTGAGCCGGTCCGCTGCCCGGCCATGGCGCAGGTTGTCGGCCAGGCGCTGGACCTCGTCGAGCTGCTCGAACAGCTTCTCGATGTGGGGGAACAGCGCCAGCGCCTCATTGGTCGGCGTGAGCCGCCCGCGTGCGCGCTGGAACAGCGCAAAGCCCAGCTGCAGCTCAGCGTGCTGCAGGGTGCGGCTGACGGCCGGCTGGGTGATGTTGATCAGCCGTGCGGCAGCGCTGACGCTGCCGGTCTGCATGACGGCATTGAAGACCTCGATGTGGCGCAGGCGCATGGGCCGTCCTCAGCACGGTCACTCTTGAGCGGACTGCGCGCGCGCCAGCCGCTCGCTTTTCCAGTACACGTCGTCGCCGCCATCCATGCGGTTGAGCACGCGCGCCAGCACGAACAGCAGGTCGGACAGGCGGTTCAGGTACTGGCGCGGCGCGGGCCGCATGACCTCGCCCTGCTCCAGCGCCACCACCATGCGCTCGGCACGGCGCGCCACGGTGCGGCAGACATGGGCCTGGGCCGCTGCGCGGCTGCCGGCCGGCAGTATGAATTCCTGCAGCCGGGGCAGCTGCGCGTTGTAGTGGGCCAGCGCTTCATCGAGCTGCAGCAGGGCGTCGTCCTTGAGCAGCTCGTAGCCGGGAATGGACAGCTCGCCGCCGAGGTTGAACAGCTGGTGCTGCACATCGACCAGCAGCTCGCGCACGTCGTCGGGCAGGGCCTCGCACAGCAGCAGGCCGATGTGGGAATTGAGCTCGTCCACATCGCCCATGGCGTGCGGGCGGCCGCTGTTCTTGGAGACGCGCGTGTTGTCGCCCAGGCCCGTGCTGCCGTCGTCTCCGGTGCGCGTGGCGATCTGTGTCAAACGGTTGCCCATGGGGTTCTCCTTGGCGATGCGGGGTGAAAAACAGGACCCGTGACGGCCCATCACCTGATTGTGCGTTACAGCCGGCACGCAAATGTTGTAGCAGGCAACAGCCGGCAAAAGTGCTGGCCCTGCTGCGCTGCAACAGGTGGAATGCAGTCATGTTCCACGTTCGACAAGGAGTTCGACACATGACCTCTCAACTGCGCAAAGTCTCCGGTTTTGAAATCCGCAGCGTGATGTTGTTCGCGGCCATTTCGCTGGGCAGCGTTGCTGCCATGGCGCAGGCTCCGTCCACGGCACCGCAGCCGACGTTTGGCGGCGGCTCGGCAGCAGGCGTGCAATCTGCGCCAGCACCCGCAGCACCAGCGGGCGGCGCCAACGAGGTGCAGGCCGCATTCGACCGCGCCGACACCAACCGGGACGGCAAGCTGAGCAAGAAGGAGGCCGAGGCCCTGCCCGCCGTGAGCAGCAATTTCGCCCAGATCGATGCCGACAAGAACGGATCGCTGTCGCGCGATGAATTCAGCAAGGCTGTCCAGCCGCGCTGACACCCGGATGCCTGGCGGCTGACCTACACGGTTGGGCGACAGGGCCGGTGGTATTCTTTCCGGTTCCCCCTGGAGAACACCGATGAACGCCCCTGTCGCCCCCGTCCGCCTGCAGCCTGACTTCGCTCAGCGCCCCATTCCCGAAGCCTTTCTCCAAGCCCTGGCCCAGCGTTTCGGCGCCCAGTGCTCCACGGCTTTGGCGGTGCGCGAACAGCACGGCCGCGACGAGGGCGCCATCCAGGCGCCCCCGCCTGCGGCCGTGGTCTTTGCCGAGAGCACGCAGGACGTGCAGGACGCGCTGAAGCTGGCCGACCAGCATGCCGTGCCGGTCATCCCCTACGGCGCAGGCTCCTCGCTCGAAGGCCATCTGCTGGCCGTCGAGGGCGGCATCAGCCTGGACCTGAGCCGCATGAACCGCATTCTCTCGGTCAACACAGAGGACCTGACGGTCACCGTGCAGCCCGGCATCACGCGCAAGCAGCTCAACGATGCCATCAAGGACACGGGCTTCTTCTTCCCCATCGATCCCGGCGCCGATGCCTCCATCGGCGGCATGACCGCCACGCGCGCCAGCGGCACCAATGCCGTGCGCTACGGCACCATGCGCGAGAACGTGCTGGCGTTGGAACTGGTCACGGCCAGCGGCGAGCTGATGCGCACCGGCACGCGCGCCAAGAAAAGCAGCGCGGGCTACGACCTCACGCGCCTGATCGTGGGCAGCGAGGGCACGCTGGGCGTGGTCACCGAGATCACGGTGCGCCTGTACCCGCTGCCCGAGGCCGTGAGCGCGGCCATCTGCTCCTTCCCCAGCATCGAGGCCGCCGTGCGCACGGTGATCCAGACCATCCAGATGGGCGTGCCGATCGCGCGCGTGGAGCTGGTGGACGTGAACTCGGTGCGCATGGTCAATGCCTACAGCAAGCTCACGCTGCGCGAGGAACCCATGCTGCTGATGGAGTTCCACGGCTCGCCCACGGGCGTGAAGGAGCAGGCCGAGATGGTGCAGGACATTGCGGGCGAGTTCGGCGGCAATGCCTTCGAATGGGCCGAGCGTCCCGAAGACCGCACGCGATTGTTCACGGCCCGCCACAACGCCTATTTCGCGGCTGTCTCCAGCCGCCCCGGCTGCCGCTGCATCACCACCGACGCCTGCGTGCCCATCAGCCGCTTGGCCGATGCACTGCTGGACTCGGTGCGCGAGGCCGATGACAGCGGCATTCCCTACTTCCTCGTCGGCCACGTGGGCGACGGCAACTTCCACTTCGGCTACCTGATCGACCCGGACAACGAGGACGAGCGCTCGCGCGCCGAGCAGCTCAACCACCAGCTGGTGTCGCGCTCCATTGCGCTGGGCGGCACCTGCACGGGCGAGCATGGCGTGGGCATCCACAAGATGGATTTCCTGCGCGAGGAAGCCGGCGACGGCGCGGTGCAGATGATGCGTTCCATCAAGCAGGCGCTGGACCCGAAGAACATCCTGAATCCCGGGAAAATCTTCAGCCTCTGAGTCCCTCCGCCTCGGCTTTCTCGCGCAGGAAGTCGATCAGCGTGGTGATGGCCCGCGTCTGGTAGTGGGACGGCATGTACAGCAGGTACTGGCGCGTGGCCAGAAAGTCCAGGCTGCCCGGCGGCAGCGGCAGGCGCTCAAGCGCGCCGCTGGCCAGTTCGGCCGCCACCATGTAGCGCGGCACCACGGCCACGCCCAGGCCCTGCAGCACGGCATCGCGCAGGAAATGGAAGTTGGGCGACATCAGGCGCGGGCGTATGCGCAGCTCGGTGGGTCGGGCGCCGTTCATGCCGGCCGTGCGCAGCTTCTGGCCCGTGAGCGCCGAGGTGATCAGCGGCACGCGCTTGAGCGCCAGCAGCGAGTCGGGGTGGCCATGCTGCGCCAGGAACTGCGGCGTGGCGCAGGCCTCGTAGAGCACGTCGCCGAGCTTGCAGGCCACCAGGCTTTCGGGCGGCTCGGTCATCACGCGCACGGCGAAGTCCACGGCGCCCTGCATCAGGTCCTCGATGTCGTTGTCGAAGATCACCTCCAGCGTGATGCCCGGGTGCATGCGCATGAACTCCGTCAGCCAGCCCGACATCTGCAGCTGGCCGTAGCCGCTGGGCACGCTCAGCCGCACGGTGCCCTGCAGGCTCTGGCCCAGGCTGTCCACCGACTCGTCCGCCGCCATGGCTTCCTGGCGTATCGCGCGTCCATGCGCGTACAGGCGCAGGCCCAGCTCGGTGGGCTCGACCTGGCGCGTGGTGCGGCGCAGCAGCTGCTGGCCGATCTGGCGCTCGAACTGGTTGAGCCGGTGGCTGACGTTGGCACGGCTCATGCCCAGGCGCACGGCGGCGCGGCTCAGGTTGCCGGCTTCGATGATGTCCACCAGCAGGGACAGTCCGCCCAGATCCATTGTCAAACCTCAGTACACACGATGTCCATTTTTTAGCACGATTGTCAAAGTCCATAAACGAATGAAGAATGCGGGCCTGCCCGGGCTCTGGCCCGTTGCGGTTTTCGTGGTTCGACAAGGTTTCGCATGAGTGCTCTCCCCTCTTCCCTGCCGCTGGACGGCGTGCGCGTCCTGGATCTTTCGCGCGTGCTGGCCGGCCCCATGTGCGCCATGGCGCTGGCCGACCTGGGCGCCGATGTCGTCAAGGTCGAGCACCCGGGCCGCGGCGACGACACGCGCGACTGGGGCGTGCGCGTGGGCCAGCGCAACACCTCCTACTTCAACAGCGCCAACCGCAACAAGCGCTCGGTCACGCTGGACCTGCAGGCCGAAGAGGGCCTGCGCATCGCACGCGAGCTGGCGGCCGACAGCGATGTGGTCATCCAGAACTTCAAGGTCGGCGGCGCCGAGAAGCTGGGGCTGGGCTACGAGCAGCTGTCGCAGCTGAACCCGCGCCTGGTGTACTGCTCCATCTCGGGCTACTCGCGCAGCGGCCCCGAGGCCACGCGGCCCGGCTACGACCTGGTGGTGCAGGGCGAGTCCGGCATCATGGCCATGAACGGCGAGCAGGGCCAGGGTCCGCTGAAGTTCGGCGTGGCCGCCGTGGACATGTTCACGGGCATGTACTCGGCCCAGGCCATCCTGGCCGCGCTCTACGAGCGCGAGCGCAGCGGGCGCGGCCGTCATGTGCAGATGGCCCTGTACGACTGCGGCCTGATGATCACCAGCTACTACGGCATGGAGGCCCTGCTCAAGGCAGGCGACCCGCCCAAGTTCGGCAACGCCCATCCGTCCATCGTGCCCTACGGCGTATTCGAGGCGGCCGACGGCCCGCTGGTCATCACCGTGGGCAACAACGGCCAGTTCCAGCGCTTTTGCACCGACGTCATCGCCAAGCCCGAGTGGGCCGCCGATGAGCGCTTTGCCACCAATACCGCACGCTCGGCAAACCGCGATCTGCTGATGCCGCTGGTGCAGGCCGAGCTGCTGCGCTTCACGCGCGCCCAGTTGCTCGAATGCCTGACGGCCGCACAGATTCCCTGCGGCGAGGTGCTGGGCCTGTTCGAGGCCCTGAACTCGCAGCGCACGGCCGACGCCGGCCTGCTGCACCGCTTCGAGGACAGCGAGGCCGGCAGCCAGTCCGTGCTGGCCCCGCCCTATGCGCTGGACGGCCAGCGCCTGCCCGTGCGCCGCCCGCCGCCGCACCAGGGCGAACACACCGACGAGGTGCTGCAGCAGCGCCTGGGCCTGGACGAACAGGCCCGCGCCGCGCTGCGCGCCAAAAACATCATCTGAGAGCGCGCAGACGTTCCCACCCAGACCGCTCCACGGCTCTCATTTCCACCCCTTCCCGCTTGAGGAGACATATGACTTCCACCCCCTTCCAGGCCTCGCGCCGCCAGATCCTTTCCGCCGCCTGCGCCACCACCATCGCCACGCTGGCCCCCGCCGCACGGGCCCAGAGCCAGTGGCCCGACAAGCTGATCAAGCTGACCGTGGCCTTCCCGCCCGGCGGCCCCACCGACACGGCCGCGCGCATCGTCGCGCAGCGCCTGACCGAGCGCCTGGGCCAGACCATCGTCATCGACAACCGTCCCGGCGCCTCGGGCTCGGTGGGCACGGCGGCCTTCATCAAGTCGCAGCCCGACGGCTATTCGCTGTCCATGTTCGGCATGCCCGCGCTGCTGGCGCCCATGCTGTTCAACAACAACCTGTACGACGTGCGCAAGGACTTCCTGCCCGTGGCCACGGTCTATGACCTGCCCATGGCCATCGTCATCAACCCGCGCGAGCTGCCGGACGTGACCAACCTGCAGCAACTGATCGAGCATGCCAAGAAGGCCAAGCCCGCGCTGAACTACACCAGCTCGGGCACTGGCAGCTTCGGCCACCTGTCCATGGAGCAGCTCAAGGACCTGGGCGGCTTCGACATGCAGCACGTGCCCTACCGCGGCAGCGCGCCGGCCGTGACCGACCTGATCGGCGGCCAGATCGCCGTGATGTTCGCCGACGTGGTCGCGGCCCTGCCCCACATCCAGGCGGGCAAGCTGCGCGCCATTGCCGTCAGCTCGCAAAAGGCCAAGCAGCTGCTGCCGAACGTGAAGTCGGTGGCCGAGCAGGGCTTCCCCGGCTTCGACGCCGACACCTGGGGCGGCCTGATCGCCCCGCTGAACACGCCTCCCGCCGTGGTCCAGCGCCTGAACCAGGAGCTCAAGCTCATCCTGGCCGAGCCCGAGCTGCAAAAGAAGATGCTGGCCGCAGGCGCCATCGCCACCTACCAGGACGGCGCGGCCATGAAGGCGCGCCTGAACGCCGACTTCACGCGCTGGAGCAAGATCGCGAAAGACAAGAACATCTCTTCGCAGTAAAGAACACAGAGCGCCCCACGATGCGCCTTCAGGGCATGCCGCAAGGCATGCCCTTTTTTGCTTTTTGACCCCGTCATCCGCAGAGTGCGCCAGGTTTCACCACCGGGCCGCCCCAAGGCGAAACGCGGCCCCCTCGGGGGACGCACGGCCAGGGGCAGCGGACCATGCGAAGCAGGGGAGCGCGGGGCTACTTCGACAGATCCATGATCATGCGCGTGGCCAGGTACAGGCGCGGCACGATGGTGTTCAGCTGCACATACTCCGCATCATTGGAGTGCGCGCCGTAGCCGCTCAGGCCAAAGCCCTCGATGACGGCACCCTTGGCCTTGAGCGCCGCAAACGCCGCGTCGGTGCCGCCGCCCGTGGCCTTTTCCATCACGCTCATCTTCAGGCCCAGCTCATCGCTGTAGATGGTCTGCGCCTGTTTGGCCAGGCTGCGCGAGGCCTCGTTGGCCTCCAGCGGCGGGCGGCGCACTTCAAACTTGAGCTGCACCTTGCTGGCGTCCAGCAGCTTGTTACCCACCTTGGCCTGCATGGCCTGCTCCAGCGCCGTGAAGTCGGCCACGCGCAGCGCGCGGGCGTCGGCCTGGGCCGTGGCCTCGGCGGGAATGACGTTGCGGTTGGTGCCGGCCTTGGCCACGGTCCAGTTGAGCTTGAGGCCGGTCTCGGGCTTGGACAGGTCCTTCATCTGCAGCAGCTGGTGCGACAGCTCGTACAGCGCGTTCACGCCGTCCTCGGGCTTGGCGCCCGCGTGCGAGGCCTTGCCCTCGACCTTGAGGTAGGCCGCGCCGATGCCGCTGGTGGCCAGGCGCACGCCGCCGTCGGTGCCTCCGCCTTCGAACGAGAAGACCGCATCCTGCTCGGCGCCCATGCGCGTGATGGTGCTGCGCGCGCCGGGCGAGCTGATTTCCTCGTCGCTGTTCATCAGCACGGTCAGCGTGCCGTAGTTGTCGAAGCCCAGCTGGCGCAGCATGGCCACGGTGTGCAGGATCAGGGCCACGCCCTGCTTGTCGTCGGCAATGCCCAGGCCGTAGGCGCGCTCGCCGTCGATGCGAAACGGCTGGTCCTTGAGCATGCCGCGCAGGTAGACCGTGTCCATGTGGGCGATCAGCATGATGCGGCTGGTGCCCTTGCCCTTGAACTCGGCATGCACCATGGGGCCGATCTTCTCGGGCGTGTCACCCAGCCGGTAGACGTCGGTGGGCTGCAGGATCTCGACCTTGCCGCCCTGCTCGCGCAGCTTGCCGGCCACGTAGTTGGCGATCTGCTCCACGCCCTCCATGTCCTTGCTGCCCGACTCGATGTGCACCAGCTCGCGCAGCGTGTCCAGCAAGGGCTGCTGGTGCTTTTGCGCCAGCGCCTGGATATCGGCCTTGGGCGCAGCCAGGGCACTGCCGGACAGGCCGGCCATGGCAAGGGCCAGCGCCAGCGGGGCGCTGCGGAATATGAGGGAAAGCGGTGCGAAGGCGGAACGCATGGACAGGTCTCCTGTGTTGAAAAGTTGTGCCTGCACGATAGCAGGCGCCGCGCAGGGTGCACGCAATTGGCGTGCCTGTTTTGTCCATCTCTGCGCCCAAAGCAAAGGCCCCGCAAGCTTGGGCCTGCGGGGCCTTGTGGGGAGTGCGACCCGGTATCAGCCCGCGCTCAGCGCCATGCCGCTTTTCCGGCTCACGCCATCGCCCACGACCACGGCCGACACCACGCTCAGCACCAAGGCAATGGCCGATCCGTAGAACACGCCGTGGCTCATGCCATGGTCCAGCATGTAGCCGAACACCGGCGCGGCCAGGCAAAAGCCCAGGTCCAGGCCCGAATACACCGTGCCGTAGACGCGGCCCGTGGCGCCGGGGGGCGCGGCGCGCTTGATCAGCATGTCGCGCGAGGGACCGGCCAGGCCAGTTCCCAGGCCCGCGATGGAGGCCACGGCCACGGCCGCCATGGCCGGCAGCCAGCCCGTGCCGACCAAGAACAGCGCAACACCCGAGCCCAGCATGCAGATGGAGATCACCTTCTCCAGCCGCTGCACACGGCCCACGAGGAAGCCGCCGGCCAGCATGCCTGCCGCGCCGCAGAGCATGTAGCCCGTGACGATCAGCGCCGTCACGCTCAGCGGCAGTCCGTACATGGACTGCATGGCGGGGCTGGCAAAGCTCTGGATGGCGCTGAGCGCGCAGGTGCTCCAGAAGAAGAACGAGAAGCACAGCCAGACCGAGGGCAGCTTCAGGAAGGCCATGGGATGCTCCTGCGGCACGGCGGCCGCAGCGGCACGCGCCGCCGGAGCCTGGGCATCGGCCGCACGGTCGTCCAGCGCCTCGCGGTTGAGCACCATGATGGTGAGGATGACGGCGGCCAGGGCCGCGCCGCACAGGCAGGCCAGGCGCCACGAGCCCGTGGCCGTGGTGATGCCCGCCATGAACAGCGGCGCCAGCGCCCAGCCGATATTGCCCGACAGGCCGTGCACCGAGAACGCATGGCCGATGCGCTTGGCCGACACGCGCTTGTTGAGGATGGTGAAGTCCACCGGGTGGAAGGGCGCATTGCCCAGGCCCGCGAAGAAGGCCGCCAGCAGCAGCATTCCATAGCCCTGCGCCAGGCTGGCGACCACGCCCGCCACGGTGAAGCTGCCCAGCGCCGCAAACAGAATGGGGCGCGCGCCGAAGCGGTCCACGGCAAAGCCGGCCATGGCCTGTCCCACGCCGGAGACCACGAAGAACAGCGACACCATCACGCTGAGTTCGGCATAGCTGTAGCCGAACTCGGCGATCAGCCACGGAAACAGCGGCGGCAGCAGCAGGTGGAAGAAATGCGAGGAACCATGCGCCAGGCCGATCAGGCCGATGGTGCGCACATCGCTGCGCAGCGGGTCCGGCGCCACGGCGTCCGGCATGGAAGAAGAAGAGGCGGTCATGGGCCGCATCTTAGGCAGCAGCGTTTCGTCTTGTATGCGATAGTCTGCCAACTTCTATCGCAAACATGCCAAAGCCTGTCTCCACGCCCGGCACCCCTGACCACACCCTTGCCGACACCCTTGCCGACACTTGTGCCGACACCCTGCCCAGCGCCTGCCCCGCAGCCGCACTGCGGTCGGTGCGCAGGGCCCGGCCGATGGAGCCGGTGGAGGCCCTGCATCCGCACCTGTTCGTGCCCACGCCCCAGCGCCCCGTGCGCGCCAAGCAGCATCGCCTGTCGGCACGCACGCGCGTCATACCGCACAGCCACAGCTGGGCACAGATCGCCATCTCGCTGGACGGCGTGCTGCACCTGTCGGCCCCCCAGGGCACGCTGATCGCCCCACCCTCCAAGGCCGTGTGGATTCCGCCCGGCCTGGTCCACGCCGTGGCCATGGTCGAGGAAGCCGATCTCGTCTCCATCTACGTGCTGCAGGACGATCCGGCCCAGGGCCCCGTACTGCCGGACCTCCCGTCCTGCGGCGTGGCCTGCAACCCGCAGGACTGGGCACGCTGCCGCGTGCTGGAGGTTTCGCCGCTGATGCGCGAGCTGATCACGGCCCTGCCCAAGCAAAGCGATGACCAGCCCGCCCCGGACGCCGCCACCCTGCAGCGCGAGCACCATCTCAGCGCCCTGCTGCTGGAAGAACTGCGCCGGGCCAGCGAAGTCCACCTTGGCGTGAACATGCCCCAGGACAAGCGGCTGCGCATGCTCTGCGAGGCCGTCGTGGCCGACCCCACCCAGCACGAGAGCCTGGCCGACTGGGCGGCCGACACCGGCGCCAGCCCGCGCACCGTGGCCCGGCTGTTCCAGCAGCAGCTGGGCTGCAGCTTCACCACCTGGCGCCAGCAAGTCGTGCTGGCCCACGGCCTGAGCCTGGCCGCGCGCGGCCTTCCCATACAGCAGATCGCGGCCGAGCTGGGATACAGCCCCAGCGCCTTCAGCGCCATGGTGCACCGCACGGTGGGCATGCCTCCGGCACGGTTCTTCGGGCAGCAGGCCGGCTCCGCTGCCCACAGGGTCGGATCAGGCGCTGTATCGCGGCCGATCAGGGGATGACAGGGAGCCATCGCCTCTTCGCGATAGCTGATCCGATATAGGGTTTGCCTAAGGCCAGCCCATGGAATAGGGCGGCGCCCTGCGTGCTCTTATGCCGCATGATCTCCACCGCCGAGTCGCGCTACAACCAGTGGGTGCGCGATCACTACCGATTCCTGCTGCGCAGCGCCTGGGCGCTGACCGGCTCGCGCGCGCTGGCCGAGGACGTGGTGCAGGACTGCTTCACCAGCGCCTGGCGCTTTCGCCACCAGCTGCGCGAGGCCGCGATGGCGCGGGCCTGGCTGTTCCAGATCATGCGCCGCCATGCCTTCCGGCACCTTGCGCCATCGGCCCATCTGGTCAGCGATGACGAGGCGCTGGACCAGCATCCCGCCCCCTCCCCCTCGCCTTCGGCGCTGGACGACCGGCTCGACGTGGTCAAGGCGCTGTCGCGCATCGCCCCCATCCACCGCGAGGTGCTGGTGCTCTACTACTTCGACGACATGCCCACGGCCCAGATGGCCGAGGCCCTGGACATTGCGCCGGGCACGGTGCTGTCGCGCCTGTCACGCGCCCGCGATGCGCTGAAGGCGGCGCTGGAGCAGGCCGCCCCGGCGCCTGCCCCAGAGACTGCCAGCGTGATCCCGCTGCGCCCCACCCCGCTGCGCGCCACCCGATACCAAGGCTTGAAATGACTGCCCCGGACACGACCGACGAATCGGCCTTCGACCTGCGCGCACGCGCCGAACTGGCCCTGGCCTTCGACCCCGGGCCGCACGGCGAGCCGCCCGCCCATCTGCTGCGCCACACGCCCTGGCATGCGCGCAGCGGCGTGCGCCGGCTGATCGCCGCGCTGCTGGTGGGCAGCTCGGCCGCCACCGCCGTGTTCGCCATGCGCCCGCCCGAGCTGGTGCGCGCCGCCATCGAGCACGAGTACTACGAGCGCACGCTGCGCGGCAGCTTCATGCCCGAGGCCGAGGTGGCGCGCCGCCTGGACCTGCCGGCCGGCGAGAAGCTGCCCGGCTACACCCAGCTGATGCGGCCCTGCGACATCGACGGCACACGCGCCTACCACCTGACCACCTTCTTCGAGAAGGGCGGCATCGTCACCGTGCTGGCCTTCGACCAGCCCCAGCGCCTGGCCGATGGCCAGGGCTGGTGGGCCAACATGCACTGGCAGGTCGTTCGCTCGCGCGAAGGCCGGCCGCTGGTGCTGGTGGCCCAGAAGAAACAGGCCCTGGCCGTGGCCAGCAAGGCCCTGGGCCCCCCTGCCCCATGAGATGCCCCATGACAACCACCACGAGGAGACACCCATGAACCACTTGCCGACATCGCCCACCTCCCCCGCGCGCCGCAGCCTGCTGGCCGGCAGCGCCAGCGCACTGGCCGCCGCAGGCCTGGCCGGCCTGCACCAGGGCGCACTGGCCCAGGCCCAGGCACCCGCAGCTGCGGCAGCACCGGCGGCCAAGCCCCTGCCCGGCTACGCGGGCTGGAAGAAGGCCGATGCCCTCATCGTCCACAGCTCCACCACCATAGAGACGCGGCGCGGCGCCTTCGGCACCAGCGTGATCACGCCCAGCGACCAGCTCTATGTGCGCAACAACCTGCCCACGCCGCCCGAATCCATCGTGGCCGACCGCGATGCCTGGCAGTTGCAGGTGGGGGGCGTGCGCCAGCCCCGCAGCCTCAGCGTGCGCGAGCTCAAGTCCCTGGGCCTGGAGACCGTGGCCATGGTGCTGCAGTGCTCGGGCAATGGCCGGGCCTTCTTTCCCAGCAAGCCCAGCGGCACGGCCTGGACCGTGGGTGCGGCCGGCTGCGTGGTCTGGAGCGGCGTGCCCGTGCGCGAGGTGGTCAAGGCCCTGGGCGGCGTGGCCGACGGCGGCCTCTACATGACCGGCACGGGCGGCGAGGTGCTGCCTGCGGGGCTGGACCCCAAGAGCGTCATCGTCGAGCGCTCGGTGCCGCTGTCGGCCATGGAAGACGCGCTGCTGGCCTGGGAGATGAACGGCGAGCCCATCCCGCTGGCCCATGGCGGGCCGTTGCGCCTGATCGTGCCCGGCTACACGGGCGTGAACAACATCAAGTACATCAAGCAGCTGGCCTTCACGCCGCGCGAGAGCGAGGCCCACATCATGTCCCACGGCTACCGCATCTCGCCGCCCGGCAGCAAGGGCGACCCGAGCCAGCCCTCGGTGCAGGAGATGAGCGTCAAGTCCTGGATCAACTCGCCCCTGCCCGAGGACGGCGGGCAGGCCGCCGGCCTGGTGCAGATCCACGGCGTGGCCTTTGGCGGCATGGACGCCGTCAAGGGCGTGGAGGTGTCCACGGACGGCGGCAAGAGCTGGCAGGCCGCGCGCCTGGTCGGCCCCGACCTGGGCAAGTACGCCTGGCGCCAGTTCGTGCTGCAGGCGCGCCTGCCCAAGGGCACGCATGTGCTGGCCAGCCGCGCCACCGACGCGCGCGGCCGGGTCCAGCCCGAGACGCGCGGCGAAAACCAGAGTGGCTACAACAACACCAGCTGGGCCGACCACGCCGTGACCGTCACCGTGGCCTGAACACGGCCCGCGCGCTCATCCCGCCTCCCTTCTCTTCACTCCCGTCACCTCCCGCACACGGCGCCAGACCGTGGCGGGCCCGTACCCCCATTGCCATGTTCACGATGAAACACCTGATCCACACCGCCCTGCTGGGCGGCACTTTGCTCGGCAGCGCCCTGCTGTGCGCCCCCGCCTTTGCCGATGAAGCGGCCCAGATGGCCCTGGGCAAGAAGCTGTTCGCCACGGCCACGCCCGCCTGCGCGCTGTGCCACACGCTCAAGGACGCGGGCGCCGAGGGCGCCATCGGCCCCGTGCTCGACGAGCTGCAGCCCGATGCCGCGCGCGTGGCCCGTGCCCTGCGCGACGGCATAGGCGCCATGCCCTCATTCAAGGCCACGCTCAGCGAGGCCGAGATCGCCGCGCTGTCGCTCTACGTGAGCAAGGCCAGCGCGAAGAAGTAGGCGCCACGCACAGCCGTCACCGGCGTTCCCGCATTTCGCGCAGCGCCTTCTCGTAGGGTGTTTCCTCGGGTTCCGGAACATGCACCACGGCCTCGCCGGCACCGCCCAGCGGCATGCGGTAGACCCAGAGGCTGTGCCGGCCCGGGCCCTGGCGCTGCCAGGAGGGCTCCACGCCGGGCAGCGCAAAGTCCAGGCTGACCAGCCAGGCGCCCTCGGGCAGCTCCGTGGCGGCCTTGACGGCCGCACGGCCCATGCTTTCGGGGCGCTGGAACAGGTAGACCATCTGGTAGCCGCTCCAGTCGGCCAGCCAGATGTCGGCGCGGCGCACGCGGGCCCAGGGGCAGCGCAGCGCGCACAGCCAGCGCAGCGGCCAGCTCCACTCCATGCCGTTGAGCCGCGCCTGCGGGTACTGGCCGCGCAGCGCGCGCAGGCCGTCGCCCAGGCCGCAGCCGGCATCGAGCACGGCCGCGCCGTCCGGCAGCGGCGCGGCATCGGCCAGGCCTTGCAGCGCATCGGCGGGCGTGGGAAACAGCGGCGCATCGCGCCAGGCGTTGAGCGGGTAGACCAGGGCGAGCAGGCCCAGCGCCGCCAGCCACAGCCAGGGGCTGATGGCGGCCAGGCCGCCCGGCCCCCACAGCATCAGGCAGGACAGCGGAAAGCCCGCCGCCACGGCCAGGCGCCGCCACCAGGGCGTGGCCAGCAGGCTGGCGAGCACGCCCAAAAAACAGCCCGCCAGCCAGGCGGCCAGCGGCCCTAGGGTCGATTGCAGCGCGGCGTAAACAAGCCAGGCGCCGGCCCAGGCAAGAAGGGCCGGGGCCGGCCAGGGAACGCGCCGCATCATGCGCGCCCTCCGGCCGGGAGCCGCTTATTGCTGTTGCAGTGCTTGCGAGGTGGCACGGTCGAGGCGGCCGGTCTGCGGCAGGCTCTGGTCGCGCTGGAATTCGCGCAGGGCGTTCTGGGTGTTCTTGCCCATGGCGCCGTCAGGCGTGCCTGCGGTGTAGCCCAGGGCGTTGAGCTTTTGCTGTGCGGCGCGCAGCGACATGCCGGCGGCATTGGCGCCCGGAGCCGATGTCTGCGACGGTGCGGCACCGCCGTCCACGCCCAGGCGTCCACCGCCGCCCAGGCCCTGGCCCTTGACGGTCTGTGCCTTGTAGTTGCGCAGCGAGCGCACCATCTGGTTGTAGGCGTCCATGAAGGCGGCGGCGATCACCTTGCCTTCGGCCGTGCGTGTGTAGCCGCCCAGCGAGGCGCCGGCGGAGCCGCCGAACAGCGCGCCCATGCCGCCCCAGTCGGTCTTGGAAGACGAGCCTTCGGAAGCCGACACCTGCACGCCCGAACGGTTGTCCACCAGGGCCAGCATGACCGAGGCCTCGCGCGTCTTGGTGGCTGCAGCCAGCGCGCCGAAGATGCCGCCTGCGCGGCCGCCGATGGCGCCGCCCATGCCGCCGGCATCGCTCTGGTTGAAGATCACTTCGGGGGACAGGCCGTAGTCGGAGGCCACCATCTGACCCTTGCCCAGGTTGCTGCCGCCGCGCATTTCGCCCGAGTCCATCAGCGCGCGCTCACGCGCCATGGCACCCATGCCGGCCGCGCCGCGTTCCACGACGATGAAGCAGTTGGACTGCTGGATCATCAGGCGCAGCAGCTGCGAGGTGGGCGGCAGGCGGTACTGCTGGGTGAGGATGGTGTACCAGCCCGCGGTCTGGTTCTCGACCAGGGAGATGGTGCCCAGCGAGGAGTCGCAACGCTCCAGCTCGGTATTGGCGTTCTCGGCGCTGGCACCGCCTGCGGCACCCGTGGCCACGGTCTTGGCTTCGGGCGAGCCCATGCGCATGTCGGTGGTCACGCAGCCGGTCAGCGCCACGGCAGCGATGGCGGTCAGGGCAAGATACTTCTTCACGTTGTAATCCTCTTGGTCTGGTCTAGGTGAATCAGCGCCAGGGCGATGGGCGTCCACGGCCAGGCGGCGTCGCCAGCCATCGATTACACACAATTACCCCGCATAACAGCGCGCAAATATACCGGGATTCATCCTTGCGAAAAAGCGCTGCTTTGCTGGAGAACGACAGATCACAGACGGTTACAGCTATTGCCATTACTCCGATGCATCACCGCGCAAACGTTCGATCAGCCCGTTGAGCGCATCGAGCGATCCGAACTGGATCGCCACTTCGCCCATTTCCTGCAGCTTGCCGCCACGGCGCACGGACTTCTTGATGCGCACCTCGACATCGGCCATGAGCAGGTCGGACAGCTCTTCTTCCACGCGCTTGATGTCGCGCGACTTGCCGTCCTTCTTGGACTTCTGGCGCACCAGGCTGAAGTCGGCGCCGATCTTCTTGACCAGGGCCTCGGCCTCGCGCACCGACAGCTTCTTGGCCGCGATCTGGTTGCCGGCCGTGATCTGGGCCGCGCGGTCCAGCGACAGCAGGGCGCGCGCATGGCCCATGTCGATGTCGCCGGCCATGAGCATGGTCTGCACCGGGTCGGCCAGGTTGAGCAGGCGCAGGATGTTGGTGGCCGCGCTGCGCGAGCGTCCCACGGCCTGGGCCGCCTGCTCGTGCGTGAGGCCGAATTCCTTGACCAGGCGCGACAGGCCCTGGGCCTCTTCCAGCGGGTTGAGGTCCTCGCGCTGGATGTTCTCGATCAGCGCCATCGCGGCGGCGGCCTCGTCGGGCACCTCGCGCACCAGCACCGGCACCTCGGCCAGGCCGGCGATGCGGGCCGCACGGAAGCGCCGCTCGCCCGCGATGATTTCGTACTTGCCGGCGTGGTCGCCCTTGGCCAGGCGGCGCACCAGGATGGGCTGCATGATGCCCTGGGCCTTGATGCTTTCGGCCAGCTCGTAGAGCGCGCCCTCGTCCATGTGGGTGCGCGGCTGGTACTGGCCGGGCACCATGACGTCGAGCTGCAGGATGCTGGGCAGGCCGGTCTCGGCCACCGGGCCGCCGCCCTCTTCCTTGTCGTGGACCTTGGGTCCGAGCAGGGCTTCCAGCCCGCGTCCCAGTCCCTTGGGTTTCTTGGTCACCATGGTGTTGTCCTTGTCAAAGCGATGCCAGCAGCGCGTGTCCGCTGTCCCAGTCGCCCAGCCCGCTGGCCGTGTTGAGATGGCCCGAAGGCCCTGCGTCGACGAAGCGTGCGCCCCAGGCATCGGCCATGGCTTGCACGCGCTGGGCGCTGCAGTAAATGTCGTTGTCGCTGCCGACCACGATGGAGGCAAACGGCAGGCGCTGCATCATCACGGGCGACCAGCCGGGCAGTTGCTCGCGCAGCTGGGGCTGCTCGGTATCGCCGGGGGCCACCAGCAGCGCGCCGCGCACCTTGCGGGCGGCCAGCGGCGAATGCGCCGCCCACCAGGCCACAAGGATGCAGCCCAGGCTGTGCGCCACCAGCACCACGGGGCGCGGGGCGTCGAGCACCGTCTCCTGCAGCCTGGCGCTCCAGTCGCCGCGCAGCGGGCGGTCCCAGTCGTTTTGCTCCAGGCGGCGGTAGCCGTGGCGCTGCTCCCAGCGGCTTTGCCAGTGGTCGGCGTCCGAGTTCTGCCAGCCGGGCAGCAGCCAGACGTCCTCGGCAGCCCACCCGGTCGGCACGCCCTGCCCTGCCGTTTCATGTGAACCTTGCATGACTACATCTTCTTGATGCGGCGCACCATCTCGTGCGCGAAATCGATGAAGGCCTTGCTGCCCTTGGCGCCCGGGTCGAAGACCACGCCGGGCACGCCATAGCTGGGCGCCTCGGCCAGGCGCACGTTGCGCGGGATCACGGTGTCGAACACCTTGTCGCCGAAGTGCTCCTTGAGCTGGTCGCTGACCTGCTGCTGCAGCGTGGTGCGCGGATCGAACATCACGCGCAGCAGGCCGATGATCTGCAGGTCGGGGTTCATGTTGGCATGCACCTGCTTGATGGTGTTGACCAGGTCGGTCAGGCCTTCGAGCGCGAAGTACTCGCACTGCATGGGCACGACCACGCCATGGGCCGCGCACAGGCCGTTCAGGGTGAGCATGGACAGGCTGGGCGGGCAGTCCACGAGCACGAAGTCGTAGTCGGCATCGGCCGCCCTGAGGGCGCCCTTCAGCCGCTCGTTGCGGCGCTCCAGCGTGACCAGCTCGATCTCGGCGCCGCTGAGTTCGCGGTTGGCGCCCAGCACGTCATAGCCCACGGCCTCGGAGCGCACGGCGGCTTCCTTGACGCTGGCGTTCTCCAGCAGCACGTCGTAGACCGACAGCTCCAGCGCGCGCTTGTCCACGCCCGAGCCCATGGTGGCATTGCCCTGGGGGTCCAGGTCGATCATCAGCACGCGCTGGCCGATCTTGGCCAGGCCCGCAGCAAGGTTGACGGCGGTGGTGGTCTTGCCGACCCCACCCTTTTGATTGGCGACACAGAAGATTTTGGCCATGGTATTTACACGCTTATTTGGCGATGGCCAGCTTGAGGCCAAAACCGATCAGAAACACGCCCGCAGTCTTTTCGAGAACCCGGGAAACCGCAGGATTGGCGCGCATGCGCTCGGCCAGATGCGCGGTCAGCAGCACCACGATCAGGCAATAGAGAAAGGTCAGAGCAGCCACCGTGGCCGCCATCACCGCGAACGTGAGCAGGCCCTGGTGGCTTGCGGGATCCACGAACAGCGGGAAGAAGGCCATGTAGAACACGATGGACTTGGGGTTCATCAGGGTGATCAGGCCAGCCTGGCGAAAGTAGTGGCGCGGCTCGATGTGCAGCACGGGCTTGTCGCCGGGCCTGGCTGTGAGCATCCTGAAACCCAGCCAGCCCAGGTAGGCGGCGCCCAGCCACTGCACGGCATGGAAGGCCGCGGGATAGGAGGCCAGCAGCGCGGCAACGCCCGCCACCGCCATCCAGATCAGCACCTGGTCGGCCGCCAGCACGCCGGCGCAGGCCGCCATTCCGGCCCGTATGCCGCCCTTGCCGGTGGAGGTGATCAGCGCCAGATTGCCCGGCCCCGGAATCAGCAAAAACAGAAGAATGGCAACAACGAATGCGCTGAAATCGGAGATGCCGAACATGCTGACCCCTGAGCGATGAAAGCTGGGAGTTTATGCGAGGGCCATGGCCAGCGCATGGGGAACATGGCCCCGCCGCAACGCGGCAGTGTGCTATTCGGTAAAAAAATCAGGCTGCAGCAGTGCGCAGCCAGAGGATGCAGCGCTCGGCATCCAGGCCCGGCACCTTCAATGGTTCCACGTGAAACACCTGCACGTCGGCAGGCAGCGCGGCGATTTCCTCGTCGGGGTGCTTGCCCTTCATGGCCAGCCAGGTGCCGCCCTCCTCCAGCGACTGGCGCGACCAGCTGGTGAAGTCCGCCAGCGAGGCAAAGGCACGGCAGCTGATCAGCGGATAGCGCGTGGTCAACTGCTCCACGCGGCTGTGGATGCCGCGCAGGTTGGGCAGGCGCAGAGTGGCCGCCGCCTGCTGGATGAAGGCCGCCTTCTTGCCCACCGTGTCCACGCAGTGCACGTCGATCTGCGGGCAGCAGACGGCAAAGACCACGCCGGGCAGGCCGCCGCCCGATCCCACGTCCAGCATGGCGGTGCGCCCTGCGCGCGCAGGCATCTGGGCCAGGTGGCGCTGCAGGGGCGGCACGGCGGCCAGGCTGTCGAGCAGGTGGTGGGTCAGCATTTCCTGCGGATCACGCACTGCCGTGAGGTTGTAGACCTTGTTCCACTTGCCCAGCAGGGCCTGGAATTCCATCAGCGTATCGACCTGGGCAGGGGAAAGCTCCAGGCCCAGCGCCCGCAGGCCGGCCTCGAGAGGAGCGCGCAGTTCCTGGCTCATGCGGATGCCTCCTCGCCCTTCGCGTCTGTCACATCAGGGGCAAAGCCGCGGAAGCCCCCCTTCTTCAGGTGCACCATGAGCAGGGAGATCGCCGCTGGCGTCACGCCCGACATGCGCGATGCCTGGCCCAGCGTCTCGGGCCTGTGCTTTTGCAGCGACTGGCGCACCTCGAAGGACAGGGCCGGCACCTGCATATAGTCCAGCTCGGCCGGCAGGCGCAGGTTCTCGAAGTGGGCGGCGCGCTGCACCTCGTCCTTCTGGCGGTCGATGTAGCCTGCGTACTTGGCCGCGATCTCCACCTGCTCGACGACGGAGGCGCTGAGATCGCCCAGCACCTCGGGCTGCACATCGGCCGAGGCATAGCGGCCTTCGTTCAGGCTCATCAGCTTGCCGTAGCCCACATCGGGGCGGCGCAGCAGGTCGAAGAGGTTGTATTCACGCTCGATGGACTTGCCCAGCACCCGCTCCGATTCCTCGGGCGCGACGATGCGCGGATTGACCCAGGTGGACTTCAGGCGCTCTGTTTCACGTGAAACAGCATCGCGCTTGCGGCTGAAGGCATCCCAGCGCGCATCGTCCACCAGGCCCATGGCGCGGCCGGCCTCGGTCAGGCGCATGTCGGCGTTGTCCTCGCGCAGCTGCAGCCGGAACTCGGCACGGCTGGTGAACATGCGGTAGGGCTCGGTCACGCCCTTGGTGATCAGGTCATCGACCAGCACGCCCAGGTAGGCCTCGTCGCGGCGCGGCAGCCAGGCTTCCTGGCCGCGGCACTGCAGCGCGGCGTTGAGGCCGGCGAACAGACCCTGGGCCGCCGCTTCCTCGTAGCCGGTCGTGCCGTTGATCTGGCCCGCGAAGAACAGGCCCTGGATCTGGCGCGTCTCGAAGCTGCTCTTGAGCGAGCGCGGATCGAAGTAGTCGTACTCGATGGCGTAGCCAGGACGCAGGATGTGCGCGTTCTCCAACCCCTTCATGCTGCGCACCAGTTCGTACTGGATGTCGAAGGGCAGGCTGGTGGAGATGCCGTTGGGATAGAACTCGTTGGTGGTCAGGCCTTCGGGCTCCAGGAAGATCTGGTGGCTTTCCTTGTCGGCAAAGCGGTTGATCTTGTCCTCGACGCTGGGGCAGTAGCGCGGGCCCACGCCCTCGATCTTGCCCGTGAACATGGGGCTGCGGTCAAAGCCGCTGCGGATGATGTCGTGCGTGCGCTCGTTGGTGTGGGTGATCCAGCAGGGCATCTGGCGCGGGTGCATGGCCGCATTGCCGATGAAGCTGAACACGGGCAGCACGCCTTCGTTGACACCGCCGGGCATGCCGTCGCCGGGCTGCTCCTCGCACTGCGAGAAGTCGATGCTGCGGCCATCCAGGCGCGGCGGCGTGCCGGTCTTCAGGCGCCCCTGGGGCAGCTGCAGCTCCTTGAGCCGCGACGACAGGCTGACGGCCGGCGGGTCGCCCGCGCGGCCTGCCGCGTAGTTGTTCAGGCCCACGTGGATCTTGCCGTCCAGGAAGGTACCCGCCGTGAGCACCACGGTGCGGCTGCGAAAGCGCACGCCCACTTGGGTGACGGCGCCCACCACGCGGTCGCCCTCGACCATGAGGTCGTCCACCGCCTGCTGGAACAGCCACAGGTTGGGCTGGTTCTCCAGCATGTCGCGGATGGCGGCCTTGTAGAGAATGCGGTCGGCCTGGGCGCGCGTGGCACGCACGGCCGGGCCCTTGGAGCTGTTGAGGATGCGGAACTGTATGCCGCCGATATCGGTGGCCAGCGCCATGGCGCCGCCCAGCGCATCCACTTCCTTGACCAGATGGCCCTTGCCGATCCCGCCGATGCTGGGATTGCAGCTCATCTGGCCCAGGGTCTCGATGTTGTGGCTCAGCAGCAGCGTCCTGCAGCCCATGCGCGCAGCGGCCAGCGCGGCCTCGGTGCCGGCGTGGCCGCCACCGACCACGATCACATCAAATTCCTGTGGGTACAACATGCTTATCACTCCGGGGGCCTGCCCGGCCCAAGCCCCCGACACGGAGCACTCACGCTCCGGCGCTCATGGCAGGTGGCCCTCGTTCATGTAGCGAGGGGAACCCAGCGGGGAACCCGCGATTTTCCCACCTTTGCCGCACCAGTGCCTTGCAAGGGGTCGGCCGGCCCTGCCACCGGGCCGGCACTGCGCCGGTGTTCCACGTGAAACAGTGCGGCGGGCGGCCGCATTCTCCGCAGGATGCTGCGCGCCGCCGCCCGCAGGGCGGCCCGCTTGCAAGAAACATGTGCAGGGCCTGTGATGCAATGGCGGCCATGCAGATCCTCATCTTCGCGGGCAGTACCCGCCAACAATCGCACAACCGGCGCCTGGCCGCCGCCGCCGCCGACATGGCGCGCGAACTGGGCGCCCAGCCCACGCTGCTGGAGCTGTCGGATTTCGACATCCCCATGTACAACGCCGACCTGGAGGCCAGCGGCACGCCGCCCGACGTGCTGCGCTTCAAGGCCGCGCTGCACAGCCACCCGGCCTGGCTGATCTGCTCGCCCGAGTACAACGGCAGCTACCCTGCCCTGCTCAAGAACGCCATCGACTGGGCTTCGAGCCCCGTGGCCGGTGATCCGGTCTGGTCCGATGGCACCCTGCCCTTTCGCGGCAAGGTCGTGGGCATGGCCAGCGCCTCGCCCGGCGGCCTGGGCGGCCTGCGCGCCCAGTCGCACCTGGCGCCGCTGCTGCTGAACCTGCAGTGCTGGCTGGCGCCCGTGAGCCACGCCGTGGGACAGGCAGGCCAGGCCTTTGACGAGGCCGGCCGCCTGCAGCGCCCCCAGGACCAGCTGGGCATGAAGGCCGTGCTGGAGCAGGTGCTCTGGGCTGCGCAGCGCCTGTCGGCCTGAACCCTGGCGCCAGCGCGGTCCCATCATGCGCAGCCCCGCCACATGGGGTTAGCATGGGCGCTTGTCTTTCTTACCCTGATCGGAAGCCATCCACCATGAAGCTCTACTACAGCCCTGGCGCCTGCTCTCTGTCTCCCCACATCGTCCTGCACGAGGCAGGCCTGGCCTACGAGCCGGTCCTGGCCAGCACCAAGACGCACAAGCTGCAGGACGGCACGGACTACTACGGCATCAACCCGCTGGGCTATGTTCCCTTCCTCGTGCTCGACGACGGCGACACGCTGCATGAAGGCCCGGCCATCGTCCAGTACTTGGCCGATCTGGTCCCCGAGAAGAAGCTGGCGCCGGCCAACGGCACCATGGCCCGCTACCACCTTCAGGAGTGGCTGAACTTCATCGGCACCGAGCTGCACAAGGGCTTCGGTCCCCTGTTCAACCCCGCCACACCCGACGACTACAAGCCCGTGGTGCGCCAGCGCGTGCTGGACCGCCTCAAGTGGGTGGACGGCGAGCTCAATGGCCGCGACTACCTGATGGGCGAGCAGTTCACCGTGGCCGACGCCTACCTGTTCACCGTGACGGGCTGGGCCCAGTTCGTGGGCGTGGACATCTCCGAGCTGACCAACCTCCTGGCCTACCGCGAGCGCGTGCTGGCCCGCCCTGCCGTGCAGGCCGCGATGAAGGCCGAAGGCCTGCTCAAGTAAGCAGCGCCGAGCCTGGGCTCGGCGGCACAAGGGGCCGACAAGGGGCCGGCTGGTGTGGACCAGCCAGCCCCTTATCTCTTGCGCGTGCGGATGCGCTGCTCTATCTGGGCCGCCGCAGCGCGCACCTGCTGGGCGATGCGCCGCACGCGCGCCGCCGTCATGCGCTGGGTCAGCGCGGCCACGCTGACCGCCCCCATGGCCTGGCCCATGCTGTCGCAAAAATGCGCGCCCACGGCCGTCACGCCCAGGCTCACGCGGTTCTGTATCACGGCCACGCCTGCGCGGGCCGTTTCCTCGCAGGCCAGGCGCAGTCCCGCATCGGTGAGCTTGCCAAAGGCCGGCAGGGCGGGCGCCACGCGCTCGATGATGGCCTCGCGCTCCTCTGGCGCAATGGCGGCCAGCACGGCCAGCCCACCGGCGCCCACGCCCAGCGGGCGCCGGCTGCCGACCTGCAGCACCAGCGTGCGTATGGGGAAGTCGCCTTCGAGCCGGTGCAGGCACACGGCCTCGAATCCGCTGCGCACCACCAGGTAGGCCGTGTCCTCGGTTTCACGTGACAGCGCCGCCATGGCCGGCTCGCACAGGTCGCGTATGTCGTGCAGCATCGACCCGGCCAGGCCCAGCTCGAAGGCCAGCGGCCCCAGCCGGTAGCGGTGGGTCTGGGCGTCGTGCACCACCAGGCGCTCGGCAATCAGCTGCTTGAGGATGCGGTGGGCCGAAGGGTGGGGCACGCCGGATTTTTCGGCCAGTTCGCTGAGCGGGCAACCGCGCACGCCCCCGGTCGCCAGCAGCTTGAGAAAGGCCACGCCCCGCTTGAGGGAGCCGGCATCGGACGATGAGGTCATGTTCGTTTATCGGACAACTGAGTGGCGCCGCCGGGCGATTTGAAAACAATCGGAATGGCCGATCAACCACGGCCCGGCCAGGGCACGGCAAGGCCGGGCGCCACGGATTTCCGAATGATGCAACTCTCCTATCCGCCATTGCAAGACAGAATCGCCGTCGTCACCGGCGCCAGCAGCGGCATAGGCGCCGCCACGGCGCGGGCCCTGGCCAGCGAAGGCGCCACCGTCGTGATCGGCTACCACCAGGGCCGCGACCGCGCCCAGGCGCTGCGCGAGGAACTGCCGGGCAGCCACCACACGCTGCAGCTGTCGCTGCAAGACGAGGCCAGCCACGCCACCGCCGCCCAGTGGCTGCAGCAGCACCTGGGCCGGGTGGACCTGCTGGTCAACTGCGCAGGCTTCACCGAGCGCATCGCGCACGCGCAGATCGATGCGCTGGAGCCCGCTCTGTTCAACCGCATCCTGTGCGCCAATGTGGGCGGCACCTATGCCGTGACGCGGGCCCTGCTGCCGCTGCTGCGCGCCTCGCAGGACGCCGCCGTGGTCAACGTGTCCTCGGTCTCCGCCTTCACGGGCCTGGGCAGCAACATGGCCTATTGCGCCGCCAAGGCCGCGCTGGACACGCTGACGGTGTCCATGGCGCGCGCCTTCGGCCCGGTGCGCTTTCTCTGCGTCTCGCCCGCCGCCGTGGACACGGGCTTCGTGGGGGGCCGCAGCCGCCAGGAGCTGGAGAAAAAGGCCGCGCACACGCCGCTGGGCCGCGTGGTCGAGCCCGGCGATGTGGCGCAGGCCATCCTCGCCTGCGCCACGCATCTGCGCACGGCCACGGGCACGCGCATCGTGATCGACGGCGGCCACAGCCTCGGTTGAAAAAAGGCACGGCATGCTCGTCGAACAACGCACCTACACCGCCCACCCCGGCAAGTGGCGGGACTACCTGGCGCTCTACCAGGCCGAGGGCCTGGAGCTGCAGCAACGCATTCTGGGCCGCATGGTCGGCTACTACACCAGCGACTCGGGGCCACTCAACCAGATCGTCCACCTGTGGGCCTATACGGACCTGAACGAGCGCGCCGAGCGCCGCGCCCGCCTGCTGGCCGAGCCACGCTGGCAGGCCTATGTGGCGCGCATGCTGCCGCTGCTGCAAAGCCAGGAATCGAAGCTCCTGGTCCCGGCCCCCTTCTTCCAGCCCCAGTGGAGCGGCTGCCAGGAGCCGCTCCACGGCGCCACAGGCCCCGCGTCCACTTCCGGCCCCTTTTCCACCGACTGACAGGAGACATCCATGCTGTGCAAAAAGCTTCACCACGCCGCCTACCGCTGCAAGGACGCGGCCGAGACCGTGCGCTTCTATACCGAGGTGCTGGGCCTGCGCTTCACCCACGCCATGGGCGAGGACCATGTGCCCTCCACGGGCCAGTACAGCCCGCACATCCACATCTTTTTCGAGATGGAGGACGGCAGCTCCATCGCCTTCTTCGAGTGCCCCCGGGACCCGGGCCAGATGAAGGACATGGAGTCGCCGGGCTGGATACAGCACTTCGCCTTCGAGGTCGCCGACGTGGACACCGTGCTGCGCGCCCGGCAGGACCTGCTGGACCGGGGCATTGACGTGGTGGGCCCCACCAACCACGACGACTTCATCACCTCCATCTACTTCTTCGACCCTTCGGGCCACCGCCTGGAGCTGACCGCGCGCACGGCCGACGCGGCGCGCCACCAGGTCTTCGAGCAGGAGGCCATGCAGGTGCTGGCCCTGTGGAACGAGACCCACGACTGGTCGCAGCGCGAAAAGCTCTACGGCGCCCAGACCGGCTACGCGCGCGCGGACCGCTAGCCGCAACACCAGCCAGGCAAGCCAGGCCACTGGACACGTCCGCAGCGCGCAATACAAAAAAAGGAGACATGACATGACTGCCATCACCCGACGCACGGCCCTGCTTGCAGGCGCCGCCTCACTCGCCCTGTCCACGGCCCGGGCCCAGGGCGGTTTTCCCAACCGGCCCATTCAATTGATCCACGGCTTTGGCGCGGGCGGCAATGCCGACGTGGTGGCCCGGCTCGTGGCCCAGAAGCTGCAGGAATCGCTCAGACAGCCCGTGGTGGTGGAGATCAAGAGCGGCGCGGGCGGCTCCATTGCCAGCAACTTCGTGGCCAAGGCGGTGCCGGACGGCTACAGCCTGGTCATGCTCACGGGCGCGCACACCGTGTCGGCCGCGCTGCGCAAATCGCTGCCCTACGACGCGGTCAAGGACTTCGCCTTTGTCTCCACCGTCTCGTCCTTTCCCTTCGTGGTGGCCGTGCGCGCCGAGCATCCCGCCAGGACCCTGGCCGATCTGCTGGCCATGGCCCGCAAGGAGCCGGGACGCATCACCTTCACCTCGGTGGGCGTGGGCTCCACCCAGCACATGGCCGGCGAGCTGCTGGGCTCCACGGCCAAGGTACAGCTGCTGCACGTGCCCTACCGGGGCGGCGGTGCACCCGTGCAGGCCGTGATAGCGGGCGATGTGGACGTGCTCAGCGACACGCTGACCGTGGCCATGCCGCACATCAAGTCGGGCCGGCTGCGCGCCCTGGCCGTCACCAGCGCACAGGCCTGGCCCACCCTGCCCGAGGTGCCGCCGGCCTCGGCCGTGCTGCCCGGCTTCGAGGTGCGCTCCTGGCTGGGCCTGGCCGCGCCCGCAGGCACGCCCGCCGACGTGGTGCAAAGGCTGGCCGCCGAAGCCCACAAGGCCCTGAAGGAGCCCGACCTGCTCCAGGCCCTGGCCAGCGCCGGCAGCGCGGCCACGCCCTGCAGCCCCGAGGAGATGCGAGCCATGGTGGGCGCCGAGATCGCGCGCTGGCGCGGCGTCATCCAGCAGGTCGGCATTCCGCTGCAGGCCTGACGCCATGGACATCATCGGCCTGTGCGGCAGCCTGCGCCGCCATTCCCTGAACCGCCTGCTGCTGGAGCTGGCGGGCGAATGCCTGCCACCCCAGGCCACGATGCAGGTCTGCGACTGGCGCGCGCTGCCGCCGCTGGATGCCGACCTGCTGGCCACGGGCATGCCCGCATCCGTGCACCAGTTGCGCGAGCGCATCCGCCGTGCCGACGCCGTGGTGCTGGCCACGCCCGAGTACAACTTCTCCATTCCAGGCATGTTCAAGAATGCGCTGGACTGGATCTCGCGTGGCGACGACCAACCCTTTCGGCACAAGCCCGTGGCCCTTGTCTCGGCCTCGCCGGGCCCGCTGGGCGGGGCGCGGGTGCAGTACGAACTGCGCAAGGTATTGCAGTGCATGGAAGCCGACGTGCTGGCCCGGCCCGAGGTCTTCGTGGGCCAGGCGGCGCAGAAATTCGACAGCCAGGGCCTGTGCACCGATGCCGCCACGCGCAGCTTCGTGACGGCGCAGATGCAGGCGCTGGGCCGACTCGTGGCGCAGCACCGTCGCCTGCACGACAGCGCGCAAATCCCTGGCCTGCACGATTGACTCCATGGGCGTAATCTGTGCCGTACGCCGCGCCGCCCGCACGGGCGGCGCTTTTGCTTCACGCACAGAAAGCCCCGTTGCATGACCTCTCTGTTCGAACCCATACAGGCTGGCGAACTGCGCCTGCCCAACCGCATCGCCATGGCGCCGCTGACGCGCAACCGCGCACCCCAGGCCCTGCCCAACGACATCATGGTCACCTACTACGCCCAGCGCGCCAGCGCCGGCCTGCTGATCAGCGAAGGCACGGCCATCAGCCACCAGGGCCAGGGCTACGCCCATGTGCCGGGCCTGTACGGCAGCGAGCAGCTCGACGGCTGGAAGCGCGTGACCGACGCCGTGCACAAGGAGGGCGGGCGCATCGTCACCCAGCTGTGGCATGTGGGCCGGGTCTCGCACACCTCCCTGCAGCCCGAAGGCCAGGCGCCCGTGGGACCGTCCCCGGTGGCGGCCAGATCCAAGACCTATGTGATCGACGAGGACTCGGGCAAGGGCCAGTTCGTGCCCACCTCCGCGCCGCGCGCGCTCGCCCAGCAGGAGCTTCCCGCCATCGTCCACAGCTTCGCCGTGGCCGCGCGCAATGCCGTGGAGACGGCCGGTTTCGACGGCGTGGAGCTGCACGGCGCCAACGGCTACCTGCTGGACCAGTTCCTCAAGACCGGTGCCAACCAGCGCGATGACGACTACGGCGGCAGCATCGAGAACCGCGCCCGCCTGCTGCTCGAATGCACGCGCGCCGCCGCCGATGCCGTGGGCGGCGGCCGCGTGGGCATCCGCCTGTCGCCCGTGACGCCGGCCAACGACATCGCCGATGCCGATCCCCAGCCGCTGTTCGAATACGTGGTGCGCCAGCTGGCGCCGCTGGGCCTGGCCTACATCCACATCATCGAAGGCTCCACCGGCGGCCCGCGTGAATTGCCGGACCGGCCCTTCGACTACGCGGCCCTCAAATCCGCCTACCGCCAGGCCGGTGGCCAGGGCGCCTGGATGGTCAACAACGGCTATGACCGCGACATGGCGCTGCGCGCCGTGGAAAACGGCCACGCCGATATCGTGGCCTTCGGCAAGGCCTTCATCTCCAATCCCGACCTGGTCCACCGCCTGCACGACGACCTGCCGCTGAACCCCTGGAACTCCAGCCTGTTCTACGGCGGCGGCGCAGAGGGCTATATCGACTACCCGTTCGCGCGCCAGGCCTGATTGGCGGCCGCACAAACAAAAAGCGGAGTGCATCGCACTCCGCTTTTTTTATCCAGACGATTCACGTGGAACAGGGGCCGGGCCCCTGTCCCTGCGGCCGCTATCTCAGGCGTGTTCCAGCAGCTGGGTCTCGCGCGTGTCCCGACCAGAGGCCAGCGAGGCGCGGCCTGCGGCCGGTGCCAGGCTGGGCTGGCCCTGGGAGGGACGGCCGTAGGAAGCATGCGAGCCCATGGATGCCACGGCCGCACCGGCAATGCGGAACTGGCCCACCACCTGCGCCAGGCGCGCGGCCTGCTCGCGCAGCGACTCGGCAGCGGCGGCCGATTCCTCGACCAGGGCTGCGTTCTGCTGCGTCATGCGGTCGATGTCGCCCACGGCCTGGTTGACCTGGCCGATGCCGCCCGACTGCTCGCTGGAAGCCGCCGTGATCTCGCCAATGATGTCGCCCACGCGCTGCACGCTGTCCACGATCTCCTTCATGGTCTTGCCCGCGTCCTCGACCTGGCGCACGCCCACGTCCACGGCCTGCACGCTGGTCTGGATCAGCGCCTTGATCTCGCTGGCCGCCTGGGCCGAGCGCTGGGCCAGGGATCGCACCTCGGCCGCCACCACGGCAAAGCCGCGGCCCTGCTCGCCGGCGCGCGCCGCTTCCACGGCGGCGTTCAGCGCCAGGATGTTGGTCTGGAAGGCGATGGAGTCGATCAGGCCGATGATGTCGCCGATCTTGCGGCTGGAGGTCGTGATCTCCTGCATGCTCACCACGGCCTGGGCCACCACGTCGCCACCGCGCGTGGCCGTGGTCGAGGCAGAGGCCGCCAGCTGGTTGGCCAGCTGCGAGGACGATGCCGTCTGCTGCACCGTGGCCGTGAGCTGGGACAGCGAGGCCACGGTCTCCTGCACATTGCTGGCCGTCTGCTCTGTGCGCGAGGACAGGTCCTGGTTGCCCGTGGCGATCTCCTGGCTGGCCGTGGCGATGTTGCCGCTGGCGTCGCGCACCTGGGTCACCATGGAGCCCAGGCTCTGCTGCATCTGGTCCAGCGCGCGCTGCAGGTCGGCCACCTCGTCCTTGCCCTCCACCTTCACGCTCTGCGACAGGTCGCCCTGGGCGATGGTCAGCGCCGTCTGGCGCGCCTGCACCAGGGGGCGGCAGATGGACAGCATGTTCATCAGCGTCAGCGGCACCACCACCAGCACCGTGAGCACCACGGCGGCGACGAAGATCCACTGCGTCTGCTCGGCCACGCCCTGCTCCTCGGCGGCCATGGCATCGACCTGCTGGCGCAGCAGCTGGTCGAGCTGGGCGATGAGCTTCTCGACCTCGGCCACCTCGGCCATGGCCTTGCCGCTCATGCGGTTGGCCGTGGTGGCCGTGTCGTAGCCACCGGCCTCCAGCTGGCGCGCAATGTGCTCGAACTGCTGGCGGTAACGGTCCACACGATCGGAGATGCCGCTGACGATGGCATCGTCGGCAGGGTCCTCGTCCTTCAGAAAACGCCCCGCCACGGCCTTGACGCGCTCGATGGCCGCCAGCCACTGCCCGTGGGCCTTGCGCACCTCGTCGGCACGCTCGTACTGGATGATCATGTCCTTTTCATGGGCGCGCACCGCGCCCAGCTCGGCGCGCAACTCCACCATGTAGCCCATCTTGGCGTACGAGGTATGCATGAACTGCTGACTCATGCCATGGATGCGGAACATGCCCAGCATCCCGGCTCCGCCCAGCAGACCCAGCAGCACCAGCACCATGGCGATGGCACCCAGCATCCGCGTGCGGATCGTGAAAGCCCGCATCATTCCCAACAAGTTCATGACCGTTTTCCTCTCTGTCAGTCAGGGCGCACGCACGGTCTCCAAATGCATAGCGCCAACGTAAATACAAATTGTTGCAGTTTGTCAGATGATCGCCAATGGTCTATGACGGTTTTTGCATATTCACGGCTCTTTTCGATCTATCGGCCATTGCAGCGGATCATTGAGCCGGCCGACTCACATCGAGTTGGGCCAAATCAACCCTTGCCCAGCCAGGCGCTTGACCTTGCCATGGTGTCAGGGTTCAACATGCCGTCCATGGCTTGCGCCACTTCGGCGCGCCCCAACCAGGAGCTAGAAATGCAACATGTTTTCACCGTGCAGGGCATGACCTGCGGCCACTGCGAACGCGCCGTCACCCAGGCCGTGCAGGGCGTGGATGACCAGGCCCAGGTAAAAATCGATCGCGCCGCCCAGCGCGTGGAAGTCGACAGCAGCGCCAGCCGCGAGGCGCTGGGCGCGGCCATCGCCGAAGAAGGCTACAAGGTCGCCTGAGTCCCCGGAGTGACACGCACCATGTCCGCCCAAGCACAGCACTGGCCCGTCTCCATCGGCGAGGCCGCGCGCCGCGCCGGTGTCTCGGCGCGCATGGTGCGCCACTACGAAGCCCAGGGCCTGCTGCCGCCCATGCACCGCACGGACGGCGGCTACCGCCAGTACGCCGAGGCCGACGTGCACGCCCTGCGCTTCATCCGCCGGGGGCGCGACCTCGGCTTTTCCATGGACGAGATCGCCACCCTGCTCGGCCTGTGGCAGGACAAGAGCCGCGCCAGCAGCCAGGTCAAGGCCATCGCCCAGCGCCACATCGACGAACTGACCGAGCGCATCGCCGCCATGCAGGCCATGCAGCGCACGCTCAAGACCCTGGTGCAATGCTGCCACGGCGACGACCGGCCGGACTGCCCGATCTTGGATGATCTGGCAGCGCCCGACACAGTGGGAAGCGGCGCTTAATTTAAGCTGTGGGCATGCTCACCACGCCCACCCAGCTTCACCAATGGTTGCTTGAGCCTGAAGGTCAGCGGCTTGAGTTCAAGGAAGCCAAGCAGCGCTATGACTTTGAAAAACTGCTCAAGTACTGCGTAGCCCTGGCCAACGAAGGCGGCGGCGCCATCGTGCTGGGCGTGACCGACAGACGACCTCGCCTCATCGTGGGTACGCAGGCGTTCGAAGACCCGGGCCGCACCGAGGCCGGATTGCACCAGAGACTGGGCCACCGTATCCCTGTTGAGGAACTGCGCCTGCCGCAAGGCCGTGTGCTGGTTGTGCGTGTGCCCTCCCGGCTGCCGGGCACGGCATGGCAGATCGACGGCAGCTTTCTCAAACGGGCCGGCGATGATCTGGCGGCAATGAGCGCGCAAGAACTGCGGGCCATCTTCGATGAAACCGGCCCCGACTTCTCGGCACAGCCATGCCCAGGGGCCACGCTGGAGGATCTGGAGCCGTCATCCATTGCATTGTTCCGGGAGCGCTGGGCTCGCAAAGGCAATACCGCTCGCAGACGCGAACTGAGCGACGAACAGACCCTGCGGGATGCAGAGTTGCTCGTAGAAGGCAATCAGGTGAGCTATGCCGCGCTCATCCTGTTCGGCAAAAGAGCGGCTCTGACAAGATGGTTGGCCCAGGCGGAGCTGGTCTTTGAATACCGGTCGTCCGAAGCAGCAGGACCGGCTGCCGATCGCGAAGAGTTTCGAGAGGGCTTTTTTGCGTGGCAGGACGCGCTCTGGAAAAAGATCAACTTGCGCAATGACCGCCAAAGCTACCAGGACGACTTTTTCCGCATGGACCTGCCGACATTTGCCGAGGTTCCGGTCCGGGAAGCACTCCTGAATGCGGTTGCCCATAGGGACTATCGCCTGGGTGGTTCGATTTTCGTCAGGCAATTTTCCAAGCGGCTGGAGGTGATCAGCCCGGGAGGGCTGCCGCCCGGAATCACGCCCGAGAACATCATTGACCAACAGAATCCGCGCAATCGCAGACTCGCCGAAGCCCTCGCCCGCTGCGGCTTGATCGAGCGCTCTGGTCAAGGCCTGAACCTGATGGTGGAAAGCGCCGTGCGACAAGGCAAGCCCCTGCCCAGCCTTGCAGGAACATCCGCCCACGAAGTACGGCTGACCCTGGAAGGTGGGGTGCGCAACCCGGCCTTCGTACGCTTCATGGAGCACCTCGGCGAAGAGAAGCTGAGCAGCTTCTCGACATTGGACTACCTCGCGCTGGAATGCCTGCAACAGGAAAAGCCGCTGTCTGCCCCTTTGAGGGAACGCCTTGCAGGCCTGCTGGCGGCGGGAGCGGTGGAATCCATAGGTCGAGGCAAAGGGACGCGCTACATCCTGTCCGAGGCCTTGTATGCGTCTTTGGGCGCCAAAGGAACGCATACCCGGCAACGCGGCCTGGACAGAGAGACCAACAAGGCGCTGCTGCTCAAACACCTCACAAAGCACAGAGAGCATGGCGCTGCGCTGGCCGAACTGCGGCAGGTGCTGCCGTCCTTGCCAATGAGTGCCGTTCAGGATTTGCTGAAAGAGCTGCGCAATGAGGGGCGCCTCCAGCTGATGGGTGCGCGCCGTTGGGCACGATGGCATTTGTCGGATTGATATCTGCAGCGTTTGGGCCGTGGCATCAAGACCGGTCTATGAGTCCAAAAGATGCCAAGTTCTTTAGCCTCTTTTAGAGAGTGCGAAAAACTGTTTAACCACAACGACTTATAAAGCGCCCCAAAATTGCCGGAGGCTCTTTTAGGCTCTTGGAAACACCTCTATAGAACCAAAGCTCTGCGGGCATGTGCGGCTTCGGCTCAATCCTTGGAAGGGTTTGCCGCGCGCTTTGCGGAGGCCGCGCGCCGAGCAGGCTCCGCCCTGCGCAACACCCCCCCCATCAAGGTATCAATGCACTGCTGCGCCACTTCCTCGGCCGAGTACTGGCCGCCGGGCTGGTACCAGCGGCCTATCCAGCTGAGCGCGCCAGCAATCACGAAGGCCGTCATCTTGGGGTCGCAGGGGGCCAGGGAGCCCTCCTGCACGCCAGCGGCCACCAGGCGCCGGAAGGCCTGGTCTATGGCGGCCTTCTGGCGGCGCAGTTCGCGGCGGCTGTCGGGGGGGACCTGTTCGTCGCCGACACGGATCAGGCACATGCCGAAGTCCATGGTGACGATGCGCGCATAGACCTGCATGCAGGCGCGCAGCTGGTCCACGGCTTGGCCACCTGCGCGGCGCGAGGCCTCGATGCCTTCCAGCGTCATGGCCAGGCCCTGGTTCACGCACTGCAGCAGGATCTCGTCCTTGTTCTTGACGTAGTAGTACAGCGTGGGCTTGCTCACGCCCAGCCGCGCGGCGATGTCGTCCAGCGAGGTGGCGGAGAAACCGCGCTCGTTGAACAGCTGCGCGGCGGCCTGCAGCACGGCCTGGCGCTTGGCCTCGCGCTGCTGCTCGCGGTCGGGCGTGCCGCTCCAGGGCGAGTCCACGGCGGGCGCCGCACGGCCTTTGCGGGCGCGGGTTCCGGGGCTGGGTCGGGTCTTGGTTTCAGGGCTCGATGGCTTCATGGCGGCGGTCGCACCGGGGAAATCACCGATGCTGCATGCGGTGGGCGACAACCAGAATCTACTCCAAAGTAAACAGCCTACGCATCAGTAGGCTCCTGCCCGGCTCGACGAACCAACGCACGAGACAGCCATGGAGACACACCCCGACGGCGGCCCGCCCGCCCCCTTGCTGCAGGTCGATGGCGTCACGCTCGCCTTTGGCGGCGTGAAGGCGCTGTCGGGCGTGGGCTTCGATGTGCAGCCCGGCTCGATCACGGCGGTGATCGGCCCCAACGGCGCGGGCAAGACGTCGCTGTTCAACACCATCTCGGGCTTTTACCGGCCCACGGGCGGCTCCATCCGCTTCCAGGGCGAGGACATCACGCGCATGCCGGCGCCGCGCCGTGCGCGGCTGGGCCTGGGGCGCAGCTTCCAGAACATTGCGCTGTTCCGGGGCATGACGGTGCTGGACAACATCAAGCTGGGCCGCCACGCCCACCTGCGCACCAACGTGCTCGACGCCCTGCTCTACCTGGGCCGCGCTCGCCGCGAAGAGGCCGAGCTGCGCCGCGACATCGAGGAGCGCATCATCGATTTCCTGGAGATAGACCACATCCGTCATGCGCCCGTGGCCGCCCTGTCGTACGGGCTGCAAAAGCGCGTGGAGATGGCGCGCGCCCTGGCCATGCAGCCGCGCATCCTGATGCTGGACGAGCCCGTGGCCGGCATGAACCGCGAGGAGACCGAGGACATGGCGCGCTTCATCCTCGACGTGCGCGCCGAATGGGGCGTGACCGTGCTCATGGTGGAGCACGACATGGGCATGGTCATGGACCTGTCCGACCATGTGGTGGTGCTCAACTTCGGCCAGGTCATCGCCCAGGGCACGCCCGCCCTTGTGCAGGCCGATCCCGAGGTGAACCGGGCCTACCTGGGCGCGGGCGACGTGGGCGAGCTGCGCCAGCGGCTGCGCGGCGCAGCCGAACGGCCAGCGTCCACCGAGCACCTGCCCGCCATGGCACAGAGGGCCGCATGATGGACTGGGCCTACCTGTTCGAGATCGCCCTCACGGGCCTGGCCGGCGGCGGCCTGTATGCGCTGGCCGCGCTGGCCTTCGTGGTGGTCTACAAGGCCACGCGCGTGGTCAACATCGCCATCGGCGAGCTGCTGATGGTGGGCGCCTACCTGTTCTTCACCTTCGCGGCCATGTTCGCGCTGCCGCTGTGGCTGGCCATTCCCGCCGCCGTGCTGGGCACGGGGCTGCTGGGCGCGCTGATCGAGCGCACGATGATCCGGCCGCTGCTGGGCGAGCCGCCGATCTCGGTGTTCATGGTCACCGTGGGCCTGGCCTCGGTGCTGGTGGGCCTGGTGGAGCTGATCTGGACGGCCGACCAGCGCCGCCTGCCCGAGTTCATGCCCACGCAGCCCGTGATGATCGGCGAGGCCTTTCTCGCGCCCAAGGTGGCCTGGGGCGCAGCCGTGGCCGTGGTCTTCATCGCGGCCGTGCTGCTGGTGTTCCGCTACTGGCGTGGCGGCGTGGCCCTGCGCGCCACGGCCAGCGACCAGGCAGCGGCCTATTCGGTGGGCATCAACGTGCCGCGCGTGTTCTCGCTGGCGTGGGCGGTGTCGGCCATGATCGCCGCCGTGTCGGGAATCATCGTCGGCTCCATCGGCGGCATCTCGTCGAGCATGGGCGTGTTCGGCCTGTCGGTGCTGGTGGTCGTCATCGTGGGCGGGCTGGACAGCGTGCTGGGCGCACTGGTCGGCGGCCTGTTCATCGGCCTGGTGGAGGCGCTGGCCGGCGCCTACCTGGGCGGCGAATACAAGCTGCTGGCCACCTTCATCGTGCTGGTCGTGGTGCTGATGCTCAGGCCCTACGGCCTGTTCGGCACGCACGAGATCGAGCGGCTCTAGACAGTTTCGCAAGGACGGCAGCATGCGCATAGGCACCCTCAAGGAAAGCTACATCGCCGACGCGGCGCTGTTCGACTCCCGCACGCAACGCATCTGGCTGGCCGTGGCCGGCGCGCTGCTGCTGCTGTTCCCCTTCATGGCCAGCGACTACTGGCTGTACCTGGCCTGCCTGGTCAGCATCAACGTGGCCAGCGCCACGGGGCTGAACATCCTCACGGGCTACACGGGCCTGGTGAGCCTGGGCCAGGCTGCCTTCATGGGACTGGGCGCCTACACGGTGGCCATCGTGCAGGCGCGCTGGGGCACGCCCGTGCTGTTCAACCTGCTGGCGGGCGGCTTCGTGGCCATGCTGGGCGGCATCGTGGTGGGCCTGCCCTCGCTGCGCGTCAAGGGCCTGTACCTGGCGATTGCCACCATCGCGGCCTCGTTCATCGCGCACTTCCTGTTCGCCAACCTCAGGCTCACGGGCGGCACGGCCGGCCTGACGCTGCAGCCGGCCACGGTGTTCGGCGTGGCGCTGGATACGTCGTTCCGGCTGTACTGGGTGATCGTGCCGGTCACGCTGCTGATGCTGCTGGGCGCGGCCAACCTGTTTCGCACGCGCACAGGCCGCGCCTTCATCGCCATCCGCGACCGCGACATCTCGGCCGAGGTGCTGGGCATACCGCTGCTGCGCTACAAGCTGCTGTCGTTCGGGCTGTCCTCGTTCTACGCGGGCGTGGCGGGCGGGCTGTGGGCGTACTTCTTCCGCGTGGTCACGCCTGAGAGCTTTCCGCTCTTGATGTCCATCTTCTTTCTGGCGGCCATCATCGTCGGCGGCATGGGCTCCATCCTGGGCTCCATCCTGGGCGCGGTCTTCATGACCATGGTGCCGGAGCTGCTCAAGCTCATCGTGGACCTGCTGCCCGGCGGCTCCGAGCTCACCGTCTTCCTGTCGCCCGTGCGCACCATGGTGTTCGGGCTGCTGATCATCGTCTTTCTGGTCTTCGAGCCGCAGGGGCTCGCACAAATGTGGCGGCGCCTGCGCCGCTTCTTCCACCTGTGGCCCTTCCGCAATTGAGGCGGCGCCGCGCACGACAAGCAAAAGGAGACAAGCAATGCAGCAACACCCGACCTCCTCGCGCCGCCGCAGCCTGCTGCTGGCGGCCGGCGCCAGCCTGGCCGCACCGCTGGCCGCCCGCGCCCAGGCTGGCGGCGAAGACATCGTGATCGGCGGCTCCATCCCCATGACGGGCGTGTTCGCCTTCGCGGGCGTGGGCATCAATGCCGGCATGGGCGACTACGTGAAGATGGTCAACGAGGCCGGCGGCATCAAGGGCCGCAAGGTCCGCTACGTGCCCGAGGACACGGGCTACAAGGTCGATGTCTCGGTGGCCGCGTTCAAGAAGATCACCAGCCAGAACAAGGTCAATCTCTACTACGGAGACTCCACGGGCTTTTCCAAGACCATCAACCCGGAGCTGGACCGCAACGGCGCCATCCTCATGGCGGGCGCCTCCTTCGCCACCGAGCTCAACAACCCGGCCAAGTACCCGAACCAGTTCCTCGTGGGACCCGACTACACGGAGATGTTCGGCATCCTGCTCAAGCACGTCGCCAAGGAAAAGCCGGGCGCCAAGGTGGCCTTCGTCTACTCCGACTCCGAATTCGGCCGCGACCCCATCGAGGCCAGCGAGGCGGCCGCCAAGAAGCTGGGCCTGAACATGGTGGCCAAGCTGATGACGCCGCCCGGCAGCGTGGACGTGTCCACCGAAGTCATCAAGCTGCGCCGCGCCGCGCCCGACTACACCATCTTCCACGGCTACATCCTCGCGCCCATTCCCGAGTTCATCCAGCAGGGCAAGCAGATGGGCATGACCAGCCGATGGATGGGCACCTTCTGGACCATGGACAGCTCCACCGTCATGAAGATGGGCGAGGCCGGCGACGGCTTCATGGGCGTCATGCCCTACCGCTACTACTACGACACCTCGGCCAAGGCGCCCATGCTGGACAAGATCCGCGCGCTGCGCCCCGAGTACCAGAGCACGGCCTATATCCAGGGCTTTCTGGCGGCCATGCTGTTCGTGGAATCGGCCAGGCGTTGCCTGGACGCGGGCAAGCCGCTCACCGGCCCCAACCTCAAGGCAGCGCTCAACTCCATCAAGGACTTCGACACGGGCGGACTGATCGGCGTGCCCATCACCATCAAGGGCAATTCCATCCCCGTGGGCCGCGTCTACAAGGCGGACATGAAGGCGCAGAAGATGCTGCCTGCGTCCGACTGGATCGCACTTTGACCGTCGTCCGAACAGACGCCCGCACATGACCGAGCAGCCCACGGACAAGGTCCTCGAAATCAACAACATCGAGGTCATCTACAACAAGGTCGTGCAGGCCCTGCGGGGCCTGTCGCTGGCCGTGCCGCGCGGCCAGATCGTGGCGCTGCTGGGCAGCAACGGCGCGGGCAAGAGCACCACGCTCAAGGCCGTCTCCGGACTGCTGGCGCTGGAGGACGGCCTGCTGGCCAGCGGCAGCGTGCGCTACAACGGCCAGTCCACCGCGCAGTACGCGCCCCAGCAGCTGGTGCGCCTGGGGCTGTCGCATGTGATGGAGGGCCGGCGCGTGTTCGAGGACCTCACGGTGGAGGAAAACCTCGTGGCCGCGACCTACGCGCTCACGGGCCGCCATCAAGTCAAGCCCGACTTCGACCTGGTCTACAGCTACTTCCCGCGCCTGCATGAGCGACGCAAAGGCCTGGCCGGCTACCTGTCGGGCGGCGAGCAGCAGATGCTGGCCATTGGCCGCGCGCTGATCGCCGAGCCCCAGCTCATGCTGCTGGACGAGCCCTCGCTGGGCCTGGCGCCCAAGCTGGTGGAGGACATCTTCACCATCATCGCGCGCATCAATGCCGAGCGCGGCACCTCCATGCTGCTGGTCGAGCAGAACGCCACCGTGGCCCTGGCCGTGGCGCACAGCGGCTACATCATGGAGAACGGAAAGATCGTCATCGACGGCCCGGCCGAACGCCTGGCCCAGGATGCCGACGTGCGCGAGTTCTACCTGGGCATGGGTGGTGGCGGCGAGGCAAAAAGTTTTCGCGACCTGAAGCACTACAAGCGCCGCAAGCGCTGGTTGTCATGAAGCACCCCCTGAGTCGCTTCGCGCCTTCCCCCTCTCTCCCGCTTCGCGAGGGAGGGGGACAGCACCCTCGGTGCGGGGCGGCCCTTCCTCGGTGCTCCCGTGTGGGGGCACGCCAGTGTCACAGGCAGCGCGATGGGTCATTGATATGAAGAACCTTCCCGAACTCACCCTGCCCCAGATGCTGGCCGAACGCGCGCGCAGCGATGCCCGGCGCGTGGCCATACGGCAAAAGGACTTCGGCATCTGGAAGCCCACCAGCTGGGCGCGCTACCACGAGCGTGCCAGCCACTTCGGGCTGGGCCTGGCGCAGCTGGGCCTGCCGCCAGGCGGCCACATGGGCGTGATCTCCGAGAACCGCATCGAGTGGGTGCTGGCCCAGATGGGCGCGGGCCTGATCGGCGCCATCACCGTGGGCGTCTACCCCACCAGTCCCACGCCCGAGGTCGCCTACGTGGCCGGACACGCGGACATCGCCATCATGGTGTGCGAGGACCAGGAGCAGACCGACAAGCTGCTGGCCGCCCTGCCCGAGCTGCCGCAGCTGCAGAAAATCATCGTCATGGAGACCAAGGGCCTGCGCAGCCTTGCGCCCGAGCTGCGCGCCCTGATCACCACCTTCGACGAGGTCGAGCGCCTGGGCGCCCAGGCCGCCAGCCGCGCCCCCATCGAACAGGCGCTGGCACGCCAGACGCTGGATGACGTGGGGCTGATGATCTACACCTCGGGCTCCACCGGCAAGCCCAAGGGCGCCATGATCACCTACCGCAACATCCGCGGCGTGGTGCCCGGCATTGCCGAGCGGCTGGGGCTGGATGGCGGCACGCGCCACCTGTCCTACCTGCCGCTGTGCCACGTGGCCGAGCAGATGCTGACCAGCTTCGTGCCGGTCTACCTGGGCTCGCAGGTGCACTTCGGCGAGTCCATCCGCACGGTGCAGGAAGACCTGCGCGAAGTCGCGCCCAACATGTTCCTGGGCGTGCCGCGCATCTGGGAAAAGCTGCATGCGGCCATCAGCATCAAGATGCAGGAGACCGGGCCGCTGCGCCGCACGCTCTACCGGCGTGCCATGGCGGCCTGCGCGCCGCTGGCCGAAAAGCCCCGCAGGCAATGGAGCCTGGCCGAACACCTCACCTGGGCCGCCAGCTACTGGAGCGTGCTGCGCGCACTGCAGAACTTCATCGGCCTGCGCGAGGCGCGCGTGGCACTCACGGGCGCCGCGCCCATACCACCCGACGTGGTGCGTTTTTTCCGCACGCTGGGCGTGCCGCTGATCGAGGTCTACGGCCTGACCGAATCCACGGGCATGGTCACGGGCCACCGGCTGGACGACGTGTCCGTGGGCAGCGTGGGCGTGGCCACCGAAGGCGTGCAATGGCGCATTGCCAGCCTCGGCAGCAGCGCGGGCCACGAGGGTGACGACAGCGGCGAACTGCAGATCAAGGGCGACATGGTCTTCGCGGGCTACTACAAGAACCCCGAGGCCACGGCGCAAAGCATCCAGGACGGCTGGCTGCACACGGGCGACGTGGTGCGCGTGCAGGGCGGCCAGCTGCGCATCGTGGACCGCCTCAAGGACATCATGATCACCGCCGGCGGCAAGAACCTCACGCCCTCGGAGATCGAGAACACCATGAAGGCCAGCCCCTTCATCAAGGAGTGCATCGTCGTGGCCGAGGGCCGCAAGTTCGTGGGCGCGCTGGTGCAGATCGACTACGAGACCGTGGGCCAATGGGCCCAGGCGCGGCGCATTGCCTTCACGCATTTCCGCTCCCTGGCCGAGATGCCCGAGGTGCGCGCGCTCATCGAGGCCGAGATCGCGCAGGGCAATGCGCGCCTGGCCCAGGTCTCGCATGTGCGGCGCTTCCATCTGCTGACCAAGGAGCTGGACCACGACGACGGCGAAGTCACGGCCACGATGAAGGTGCGCCGTTCTTCCATCTACAAGACCTACGCCGCCGAAATCGACGCCCTGTACCACTGAGCCTCCCATGACCGATACGCAAGACACCCCGCTGCGGCTGCAGCGCGAAGGCGCCATCGCCACGCTGACCTTCCACCGCCCCGCCGCCCTCAATGCCATCGACGTGCCCATGGCACTGGCGCTGCGCGACGCCGTGCGCGCCCTGGCCCAGGACCGCGCGCTGCGCTGCGTGGTGCTGGAAGGCGCGGGCCGCGCCTTCATGGCGGGCGGTGACCTGGACACGCTGGCCGCCGACCCCGTGCGCGGCGCGGCCGAGCTGCTGGCGCCGCTCAACGAGGCCGTGGTGCTGCTGGGCCAGCTCGATGCGCCCGTCATCGCCAAGGTGCATGGCGCGGCGGCAGGCGCAGGCCTGTCGCTGATGCTGCAGGCCGACTTCGTCTACGCGGCCGAGGGCACACGCTTCAACCTGGCCTACATCAACCTGGGCGCCAGCTGCGACGTGGGAGCCTCCTGGGCGCTGCCGCGCATCGTGGGCCTGCGCAACGCGCTGGAGATCGCCATGCTGGGCGAGACCCTGGACTGTGCCGAGGCGCTGCGCCTGGGCCTCATCAACCGCGTCCTGCCGCCCGCCGAACTCGACGCCGCCGTGCAGCAGCTGGCCGAGCGCCTGGCCGCCGGCCCCACGGTGGCGCTGGGCCATATGCGCCGCCTCATGCGCGCGGGCCTGGACCGCAGCCTGCGCGAGCAGCTGGCGGCCGAGGCCTGCGCCTTCGATGCCTGTGCGCGCACGGCCGACCTGCCGCGCGGCATTGCGGCGTTCCACGCCAGGCAGGCGCCGCAATTCGAGGGACGTTGACCTGCGCCCGGAACTGACGCCGAGGCGGCTGCGCTGCCTGCCGCCTGCCCGGCACAATGCACTCCATCCCCCGTGTTCATCGCTTCGAGGAGCTTCACCATGACCCCACGCGACGTCTTCGTCGTCGGCACTGCGCGCACCGCCATCGGCACCTTCGGCGGCAGCCTCAAGGACGTACCCAACACCCAGCTGGCCACCACGGCCGTCAAGGCGGCCATGGAGCGCGCGGGCCTGGCGCCCGACGCCGTCGGCCACGTGGTCATGGGCAATGTGATCCCCACCGATACCAAGGACGCCTACCTCTCGCGCGTGGCCGCCATCGATGCGGGCTGCCCCATCGAGACGCCGGCCTTCAACGTCAACCGGCTGTGCGGCTCCGGCCTGCAGGCCATCGTCTCTGCCGCCCAGGCCATTGCGCTGGGCGATTGCGACGTGGCCATCGGCGGCGGCAGCGAGTCCATGAGCCGCGGCCCCTACTTCGACCAGGCCGCGCGCTGGGGCGCGCGCATGGGCGACGCCAAGAGCATCGACTACATGCTGGGCATCCTGCACGATCCCTGGCAGAAGATGCACATGGGCATCACGGCCGAGAACGTGGCCGAGCGCTACCACATCAGCCGCGAAATGCAGGATGAACTGGCAGCGGCCAGCCACCAGCGCGCGGCCGCTGCCATCGCGGCCGGCCACTTCAAGGAGCAGATCGTTCCCGTGGAAATCGCTACGCGCAAGGGCGTCGTGGTATTCGACACCGACGAGCATGTGCGCGCGGCCACCACCATCGAAGTGCTCAGCGCCATGAAGCCGGCCTTCCGCAAGGAAGGCGGCACCGTGACGGCGGGCAATGCCTCGGGCATCAACGACGGTGCCGCCGCCGTGGCACTGGCCGCAGGCGATCGCGTGGCTGCCCTGGGACTGAAGCCGCTGGCGCGCCTGGTCGGCTACGCCCATGCCGGCGTGGACCCCGCCTACATGGGCATAGGCCCCGTGCCGGCTACGCAGAAGGTGCTGCAGCGCACGGGCCTGAAGATTGCAGACATGGACGTCATCGAGGCCAACGAGGCCTTTGCGGCCCAGGCCTGCGCCGTGATCCAGCAACTGGCGCTGGACCCGGCCAAGGTCAATCCCAACGGCTCGGGCATCTCGCTGGGCCACCCGGTCGGCGCCACGGGCGCCATCATCACCACCAAGGCCATCGCCGAACTGCAGCGCACGGGCGGCCGCTATGCGCTGGTGACCATGTGCATAGGCGGCGGCCAGGGCATCGCAGCCATCTTCGAAAGGGTCTGAGCGCCCTGGGGCGCGGCGATGTTTCACATGAAACATTGCCGGCCCGGGTGCCTTGCTGCTGGCTCAGAACGGCGCTTCTTCAGGCGCCGTGTCCACGGGTGCCGTGGCCGGCCCCGTCAGCGCTCCACGGCCCGATGCCGCTGCGCGCGGTGCCGTCGCGGGAGCGTGGGCAGCAGGCGTCTGCAGCGATGCGGGAAGATCCTGGCCCAGGCCCGTGCGCCCTTCCCCGCCCAACGCCTCGATCAGATCGGGGATGAGCCTGGACAGCTCGCCCGTGGCAATCGCCACGTCGGCATCGAAGCCGCCGTCGTCCTGCGACTGGCCTTCCATCACGGCATCGAGCAGCGCGATCTTGCGGATCTGCAGACCCTCGGTCAGCACAAAGCTCACGCGGTCGTCCCAGGTCAGCGCCAGGCGTGTGGGCAGCTTGCCGTGCTCGATGTGCTGGCGCACCTCGTCGATGTCCAGCGGATGGCGCGCATAGCGCACCACGGCCTTGGATTCGTCGGCGGCCTTGAGCTCGCATTCACGGTCAATCGAAAAGCCGGCCGGGCTTTCCTGCGTGGTCAGCCAGTGCGCCATGGCGGCCTGTGCGCTGGTCTGCGTATCGACCAGGGCCAGCGCAAAGCCTGTGAGGCCCTCCACCAGCGAGCTGACCACCTCGTCGGCGCGCGCCTGGCTGCCGGTGTCCAGCACCAGGGTGCGGGCCTGCGGGTCCAGCCAGACCCACATGGCGCCCTGCTTGGTGAAGGCCATGGGCAGCAGGTCCAGCTTGGCCTCGTCCTTGAGTTCCTTCTTTTCCTTCTTGCCGGGCTTGCGGCCTTCGGTGGCCTCGATGTGGGCGGCCTTCTCGTTGACGCGGCGGTTGAGCACGCTGGCCGGCAGCATCTTGGCCTCGGTCATGAAGCGCATCACCCACTGATTGGCCACGGACTCGGCCAGCGGGCCATGGGGCTCACCGCGCGGCGGCACCCAGCCGGCGCTGCGCTCCTGCGTGGCGCCGCACTCGGCAAACGGGCTCTTGCTCAGGGCTTCTTCAAGCTGCTGCAAATCGCCCTGCCAGCTCTCGGCAATGCGATAGACGATCATGTTTTTGAACATAGCGAACCTTTGCTCGGACGGACTGCGGCCGTGCCGCAAGAGGGTGTGCAACACCGGGCTGCGCCGCCTCCATCCAGAGGGAGAAAACAGAAAAAACAGCAGGGGCGCCATGCCTTGGCGCCCCGCCCGGCCATTGTGCATGCCTGGCGCCAGACAGCGCTGCACAAGCTTGTCAATTCTTTACAAGCCCTGCGCAAAACCTCACGGCCCCGATACATCGGACGACCACACTTCAACCATCCGCTGCACAGGGCCCGCCAAGTGCCTTGACGGCGGCCTTCAGTCACCCTCTCCAGAAAGGATTTTGGAATGACCACCACCTTCCGCCGCACCCTCGCCAGCGCCGCAGCTGCCACCGCCTTGCTGGCATCGTTCGCCCTGCCCTCGTACGCCCAGACCGCCGCGCCGGCAGCACCGGCTGCAGCCACCACGCCCAAGCCCGAACGTCCCATGCACAAGCCCGGCGAGCGCCGCGAACACATGCTGCAGCGCATCGCCAAGCTCAAGGCCGACCTCAAGCTCACGCCGCCCCAGGAGACCGCATGGAACACCTATGCGGCCACCTTCAAGCCCGGCGAGCGTCCCCAGCGCATGGAGCGCGAGGACTTCGCCAAGCTGACCACGCCCCAGCGCATCGACAAGATGCGTGAAATGCGCGCCCAGCGCGCGGCCGATGCCGATCGCCGCGGCGAAGCCACCAAGGCCTTCTACGCCCAGCTGGACGCCAACCAGCAAAAGACCTTCGATGCCGCCACGCTGCACAAGGGACACCCTGGCCACCACGGCATGGGCCACGGCCCGCGCCATGACCACAAGAGCGGCCAGGCCCGCCCTGCCCCGGCACCTGCCCAGTAAGCGCCAGCCTGGCCTGCCTGCCACCGGCGGGCAGCCGGATTGCTTGAGCCAGCCCTTGCACGGACGCCTTGTCGGGCGACCGACAGTGCAAGGGCTTTTTTGCTGACGCCCCGGTCTTCACCAGCCTCCCTAGAGTGTTACAGGCACAGCAACGTGTGCCGCCCCCGGAGAAGATCATGGCCCTCAAAATCATTCAAACGACGCCATCCAGCTACCAGCGCCTCGCCAAGGCACGCATCCATCCGCCAGCACGCCTGGCAGCGACCGTGATGCTGGCCTGCGCAGGCGCTGTCCTGCCGATGGCGACCCAGGCGCAATCCTTGGCGCCGGAATCCACCCCTTCCCTGTACCTGCAATATGGCGCGGCCGAGCGCAGCGCCGACAGCTGGACCCTGGGCGTTACCGTGCCCTGGCGCAACTGGCGCCATGCGCTGTGGGGCGGCCAGCTCAGCGGCTACTGGGATATCTGGGGCGCGCGATGGTCCGCCCCCCTGGAAGGCAGCCACCGCAGCACCTGGGTGGTGGGCATCAATCCCACGCTGCGCTGGCGTGGCAGCAACGGACAGTCGCCCTGGTTTGCAGAAACCGGCGTGGGTCTGAGCTGGGCACTGAACCGGCGCTACGTCACGGACGAGAAGGAATTCCCGACCCGCTACAACTTCGCCACCCATATCGGCGTGGGCTACCTGTTTGGCAACCAAGGCCAGCATGAACTGGTGCTGAGGCTGGAGCACCATTCCAACGCTGGCATCAAGAAGCCCAACCCCGGCGAAAACTTCCTGCAGCTGCGCTACGCCCACCATTTCTGACCATCGCTGCAGCCCAGCCCCGACCACCCGCGAGGTGGTCTTTTTTTTGCCCGCTGCAGGCCTGTGGAAAAACCTGGGTATAAAAACCTTGTAAATCCATGCTTATCCACACGATGGATGCATCGCGGAAAGTTGTTCCCAAAACGGGTGCAGCTGCAAGGCAGCATCCACCACAGGGTTTGCATACTCATAACTTATTGATTTTCCATGTGAAAAATCAGTTATCAACAATTAAGCGCTTCACTTACTACTACTACTAATTAAAAAATAGAAGAAATAGGAATAACAGCCGAGCTCGGTTTTTCACAGCACGAACGCCGATCTGGACAAAAAAAGCAGCCCTCTTGCCCAGGAAAAGCTGCTTGTCAAAAGATCACAGCATGGTCAGACCCTGTGTTCATCCATGCATCACAGGTCTGCCTTCTGAGTGGTAAACGCTTAAATTTCTTTTAAATCAATAACTTACGAGAAAACATCACAAAAAAAGCCTGTCATGCAAAACTGTGGATAGAAGATGATCAACTTTCAAGTTATCCACAGAAAAATCCGTGACATGCAATCTATCCCCGTTGGCAAGACACCGGGAACAGGGCGTTGACCACATGTTTTTCAGTACGCTATATCCTTGTTTTTTTTAAGGTAATGGCAGTTATCCACAGAGATATCATGCCTCTACTACTACGACTATTCTTTATAAGAAGATCAAAGAACAACCAAAGGCGAAGTCACGCCGGGAAGCCAAGGCAGCCAGGTTTGCCAAAAAAACAGACGCGTGAGCTTGGCTGGAGCCAGGCATGTGCAAAGAAGGACTGCGCTCCAGCGAAATTGGCGCGCCTGTCTGCAAAAAATCCGCAAGACTCCTGGGCGATGGCCTTGCTCATGAAGACAAGACGTCACCCGTCACCCGGTTGGCATGCAGGTGAACGACGGCCTTTTTCACGCCAGGCTGTGAACAACCAGGGAAAACTTCGAGGAAACGGCGTCTCTCGCACGGGCACATGCGGACACGCCAGAGGCCGCCGTTGTTCATTCAAAAAAATTCAATCCTTGATCTGGGCCCTGCAAGCGGCCTGTGCATCCGAATCAGGAGCAGCTGATCCAGCACTGGCAAGGGCAATCACGAAAAGTGATGGCTGCAGCACTGCAGGGAGAAAGGATGGGAATCAGGCCGTCTCTCCAACGGCCCGCAGACAGCGCAAACACCAGGCAGATGCCAGGACCCCTGCAGGGGCGCCAAAGCGCTTCCTGGGGCCGCCTGATGGCCTGTGGGCCGTGATCTACGGGGGTGGTCGGCAGGTGTGGCCTGCGAGGACGCGCAGGTCCTTTGAACCTGTTGCCGGGCGCCGCATGCATGAACGGATCCCGTGGAGTGAAGTTGCCCACAGGCTGTGTGCAAATGGCCTGTGGGCAATCGGGAGGATGGTTTTCAGGAAAATTGCCTGAAATCAAGGGCTTGTGTGGATGGGGGAAGGTGGATGAAACGGAGAGGGGCTGGTTTCCCCGTTCTTTCCACAGCTTTCGTCTCAGCGTGCCGGGCGGCGCTGCAGGGCAAAGGGCGGCAGGCCCTTGAGCAGCTGCTGGCCATAGCTGGTGTTCACCAGGCGCCGGTCATAGCAGTAGACATGGGCCTGGTCTTCCTCGGTGCGGATGGCGCGGCCCACCCACTGGGCCAGCCGTATCGCCGTGGCCGGCACCACGAGTTCGTTGAAGGGGTTGCGGCCGCTGCTGCGCAGCCATTCGGCGCGGGCCTCGCCCACGGGGTCATCGGGCGGGGCAAAGGGCAGCTTGGTGATGAACAGGGACTCGCACAGCGCGCCGGGCAGGTCCAGGCCCTCGCCGAAGGACTGCATGCCGAAGATGATGGAGGGCTCGCCCATCTCCACGGCATCGCGGTGGCGGGCCAGCAGCAGGGCGCGGGGCATGGCCGTCTGCACCAGCACCTGCGAGCGCATGGCCGTGGACAGCGCATCCACCGCCAGGCGCATCTGCTCGCGCGATGTGAACAGCACCAGGGCGCCGGCCTGCACGTGGGACAGGTCGCCCAGCAGCGCGTCCACCATCTCCTGGGTGAAGCGGGCGGCCTCTTTGGGGTCGGCCACGGTCTCGCGCGCCACCAGGGTGCCCTGGCGCGCGTAGTCGAAGGGGCTGGGCACTTCCAGCGTGGTCACGGCCGCATCGTCGTGCAGGCCGGCCTCGCGCAGGAAGAAGTCGAATTGTCCACAGCTGGTCAAGGTGGCCGACGTGAGCACCGCGCCGCGCACCTGGGACCACAGGTGATGGCGCAGCGTGGCGCCGGGCAGGATGGGGCTGGCATGGGCCTTGACCACGATGTACTCGCCATCTGTCTCCAACGTGAACCATTTGGCATTGGGCACGCGGCTACTGTCGTCATCCTGCGCCGGCTGCTGCATCAGCAACTGGGCCGTGTCATAGACGGATTCCAGGCGGGGTGCCAGTGCGCCAACCTGTGCATAAGCTGTAGACAGCCTGCGTGCTTCCTCTGGATTGTCCTTGATGGCGGCGCGCAGCGCCTTGGAGATGGCGCGCAGCGCGTCCAGAAAGCTGTTGGCATGGTGGGCCGCCCTGCCCAGCGGCTCCAGCAGGGGCTCGGGCAGCATGCCGCGCGGCACGCGCACCCGGGCCGGCCCCCAGCTGTCCTTTTGTGACTTGAGCGTATCGCCGTACAGCTCCATCACCAGGCGCGCCAGTTCCTGCAGCTGCTGGCGCAGCTGGCTTGCATGGCTGGGCAGGTCGGCCAGTTCCTCCACTTCGACCAGGGTATTCACGCGCAGGGCGCGGCTGGTCAGCTTGTCTATCCAGCCCAGGCGGCTCAGGTCCATCTCGCCGGCGAACTGGCCCAGCGCCGTGGCGGGCAGATGGTGGGCTTCGTCCAGCACCAGAAGGCAGTTGTCCAGCTCGGGCAGCAGCCGCGCGCCCAGGGAGGACAGCAGCAGATCGTGGTTGGCCACGATGACCTGGGCGGCCACCAGGTCCTTGCGGCGCTCGTAGTAGACGCAGTTGCTGAAGGCCGGGCAGTGCTTGCCCGTGCAGGACGAGGATTCGGCCGCCACGGGGCTCCAGGCCTCGGCCTCGGGCGGGGTTTCCAGCGAGTCGCGGTCGCCGTCCCAGGCCTGGCTGGCCAGCGCGTTGGCCATGCTTTTGTAGAACTGCATGCGCGCCTCCAGCTCCAGGGCCGGGCGTGCCACGCGGCTTTGGGCCTGGGCCTTTTCCTCGGCGAACAGATCGTCCAGATCCTCGTCCTGGGCCTCGCCAGTGCTGGCCAGCCGCTCCAGCTTCAGTTTGCAGACAAAGCGGCCCCGGCCCTTGGCCAGCGCGAACTTGAAAGGCTGCTCCAGCTGCTGGGCCAGCGCGGGCAGATCCTTGTTTACCAGCTGTTCCTGCAGCGCCACGGTGGCCGTGGAAATCAGCACCCGGGTGCCGCGCGCCAGCGCCATCGAAATGGCGGGAATGCTGTACGCCAGCGATTTGCCCACCCCCGTTCCGGCCTGCACCACGGCAATGGACCGGGTGGGCTCCGGCGCGCCCTCATCGATTTTTCCCAGCTGGGCCTGGCTCAAGGTCTGCGCGACCTGGGCCGCCATTTTTCGCTGCCCCTCACGATTTCGGAACCCCGGGATGGCTCCGACCACGTCATCGAAGGATTTCAGGGCTTGGTCAGCCCATTTTTTTTCATGCATTTCGGCGTATTTCGAACAGATGGATCACTTTGGTCCGTCTGTTTATAAGGATTCGTACAGTGATATGTATTAAATAAGATGCGAAATCTTATGGAATACAGCGCACAAAGCGCGTTTTTCGTATGCCGTACAGCCTACAAGCTGCACGTCATATGGATCACTGCACCCGCCAATCGCATGTGCGTACAGGTGGGTATCGGTGGCCGGGATGGACATCTGTCCACCGGCTGTTCCTGGATTGTTCCCATGGCCGTTGATGGCTGTGCGCGTGGCTGCATCCACAGTCTTGCCCACAGCTGCCAGGGTGTGCGGCCTGTGGTCAATCTTGTGTGCATGCTGTTGGCATGCCTGTGGATTGATTGAGTAATTGTCGCGATTCATCGTTGATTTGCAACGAATTTTTCGAGGATTCAGGTTTGCTGCAATTTGCAGAAGGTGGTGGAAGTTGTCACCACTGTGGAAAACAGGGCCTGTGCAGATCTCTGGCTTTGCAGGGCGCATTTTTCCCCGGGATATCCACAGGTCTGCCGCCGCTGCGGCCTGGCCTGGGTCCCACGCCAGGCGGCAGGTCCGGGACCGCGCAGGCTGTGCGCCGCGGACCGCGCCGGATCTCGCAAAAGTCCGCCAAAGGCACAGACCATCCCCGCCGGGGACAGGTCCCGGGGGCGAGCCCAGGGCATGCGAGTGCCTTACCAAACGGTAATGAAGGCTTCACGCACGCCGGAAGATGCGTTTTCTAGCATCTGTTTCATCTCAGGAGACAAGGGTCGGCTCGCTGCAGTCCCTGCGCTCCAGGCATGGATTGAAGGGGCAAGAATGATCAAGACACTTGCGGGCCTGCCCACGGCAGCCCGGTTTCCGGCGGCCTCGGCATGCGCCGTCATCGCCGTGGCCTGCCTTGTGGCGGGCTGCGATGCATCCAAGGCATCGGCACAGAACGAGCCTGCCGCGCAGGCGCCCGCGCCCGCCGGCGTGGTGCGGGTCAAGCCCGAGTCGCTGAAGATGCTGGACATCGCCGCGGTGGCCGATCCGCAGGGCACGCAGATGGCCTGGGCGCCGGCGCGCGTGACCTTTGCCGAGGACCGCGTGGCCACCGTCTCGGTGCCGCTGGCCGCGCGCGTGGTGTCCGTGCGTGCCCACGTGGGCGACATCGTCAAGGCCGGCGACGAGCTGGCCACCCTGGTCAGCCCCGAGGCGCTGCGCGTGCGCTACGAGGTGGAAGCTGCCCGCAGCGCGCATGACGTGGCCACCGTGGAAGTGCGGCGCCAGCAGACCATGGTGGACAAGGGCGTGGGCGTGGAGGTGGATCTGCGCGCGGCCCAGGCCAAGCTGCGCGAGTCGGCCCAGGAGCTGGCGCGTGCCCAGGGCACGTCGGCGCTGCTGGGGCAAGGCGGCGGCGACCGGCTGGTGCTGCGTGCGCCGCGCGCCGGCGTGGTGGCCGAGCGCAAGGCCGTGGTCGGCGCCTCGGTCGAGCCCAGCGGCGAGCTGTTCCTGATCGGCGATCCCGCCGCCATGAACGTGGTGGCCGATGTCTTCGAAAGCGATCTGCCCGGCATCCGCCTGGGCAGTGCCGTGCAGGTCGATGTGCCGCAGCTGCCCAAGCCCCTGACCGGCACGGTGCGCCACCTGGGCGCCACGCTGGACAAGGAATCGCGCCGCGCCTCCGTCATCGTGCAGCTCGATGCGCAAAACCCCGTGCTGCGTTCCGGCATGCAGGCGCGCGTGGGCCTGCAGGTCTCCAACGAGCACGAGATGCTGATCCCCGTGACGGCCGTGCTCATCAAGGATGAAAGCCGCAGCATCGTCTTCGTGCAGACCGGCGAGCTGCAGTTCGAGGCCCGCACCGTGGTACTGGGCCGGCCCTCGCGCGGCATGGTGCCCGTGGTGTCGGGCCTGAAGTCGGGTGAGAAGATCGTCGTGCGCGGTGGCCTGCTGCTCGACGGCGCAGCCAGCCAGCTGCTCTGATCGCGGCAAGGAGTCCCATCAATGCTGCGTTCCCTGATAGCGTTTGTGGTGCACCGGCGGCTCGTCGCCCTGTGCGCCACCCTGATCATCGCCATCTATGGCGTGTATTCGTACCTGCACACGGCCATCGAGGCCTATCCCGATGTGACCAATGTGCAGGTGGGCGTGATTGCCCAGGCGCCGGGCCTGGCCCCCGAGGAGGTGGAGCGCCAGATCACCCAGCCGCTGGAGCGCGAGCTCAACGGCACGCCGGGCCTGGTGTCGCTGCGCTCGGAGAGCTACTTCGGCCTGGCCATGATCAACCTCGTCTTCAATGACGAGGCCGACAGCTTCCATGCGCGCGCCGAGGTGTCGCAGCGCCTGCCCCAGGCCAATCTGCCCGACGGCGTCACGCCCGAGATGGCGCCCGACTACACGCCGCTGGGCAAGATCTTCTACTACCGCCTGAAGAGCGACCGCCACACGCTGGCGCAGCTGCGCACCGAGCAGGAATGGCGCGTGGTGCGCGTGCTCAAGCAGGTGCAGGGCGTGGCCGACGTGGTCAGCATCGGCGGCTTCGTCAAGGAGTACCACGTCGAGGTCGATCCCGAGAAGCTGTATGCGCTGGGCCTGTCGCTGGAAGACGTGAGCGATGCCCTGTCCAAGTCCAACCGCAACGTGGGCGGCGGCCTGATGCGCCGCGGCGAGCAGTCGCTGATCATCCGCGGCATCGGCCTGCTGCGCACGCCGCAGGAGATCCAGGGCGTGGTCGTGGCCATGCGCGGCAGCGCGCCCGTGACCATTGGCGACGTGGCGCGCGTGGTGCAGTCGCACACGCCGCGCCAGGGTTCGGTGGGCATGGACGATGCCGACGACGTGGTCCAGGGCATCGTGCTGCTCAAGCGCGGCGAGAACCCCTCGGTGGTGCTGGACCAGATCCATGCCAAGGTGGCCGCGCTCAATGACGGCGGCCTGCCCGAGGGCATGCACATGGAGACCAACTACGACCGCTCCGATCTGGTCGGCCACACGCTGGGCACGGTGCAGCACAACCTGCTGTTCGGCGCCACGCTGATCGTGGGCGTGCTGTGGCTGTTCCTGCGCAGCCTGCGCGGCTCGCTGATCGTGGCCACGGTGATCCCGCTGTCGCTGCTGGTGGCCTTCATCGGCCTGCACCTGCTGGGCATGCCGGCCAACCTGATCTCCATGGGCGCCATCGACTTCGGCATCATGGTGGACGGCGCCGTGGTGCTGGCCGAGAACATCATCCGCAACGCCCGCCTGCGCAAGCCGCAGACGCAGGCGGACATGCGCCACATCATCATCGACTCGGCCGTGGCCGTGGCCAAGCCCACGCTGTTCGCCATGGCCATCGTGATCGCGGCGCTGATCCCCGTGTTCTCGCTGGAAAGCATCGAGGGCCGCATCTTCCGTCCGCTGGCCATGACCTACAGCTTCGCGCTGCTGGGTGCCCTGGTCTTCGCCATGGGCCTGGTGCCGGCGCTGTGCGCGCTGTTCCTCAAGCCCCAGCACGTGATGGTGGAAGAGCCCAAGATCTTCGACCGCGCGCACCACGGCTACCAGCACTGGATCGGCAGCCTGCTGGGCGCCGGGCGGCGCCGTGTCATGGTGGTGGTCGCCTCGCTGGCCATCCTGGTGGCGGCCGGCCTGTCGGCCGCCTGGCTGGGCACGGAATTCCTGCCCGAGCTCGATGAAGGCGACGCCTACGTGCTGGTGCAGATGCCGGCATCGATCTCGCTGGAAAAGGGCCAGGAAGTGCTGCGCGACGTGCGCCTGCGCCTGAAGACCTTCCCCGAGGTCATCACCGTCACCACCGAGCAGGGCCGTCCCGAGTCCGGCACCGACAACGAGACGCTGAACCTGGCCAAGGTGCTGGTGCGCCTGAAGGGCCACGGCGAATGGCGCAAGGGCCTGACCAAGCCCCAGCTCATCGAGCAGATGCGCGCCACGCTCAGCGAGATTCCGGGCGTGTCGTTCAACTTCGCCCAGCCCATCCGCGACAGCGTGGAGGAATCGACGTCCGGCGCGCGCGGCCAGGTGGTGCTCAAGGTCTTCGGCCCCGACATTCCGCAGCTGCGCTCCATCCTGCAGCAGACCGTGGACCTGGTGAAGGACATCGACGGCGTGGTCGACCTGGGCCTGTACCGCGACGCGCCTGCGCCCCAGGTGCACGTGGAGTTCGACCGCCAGGCGCTGGCGCGCCAGGGCATTGCCATGGAGACCGCGCAAAAGACGCTGGAGGCGGCGCTGGCCGGCAACATCTCCACCACGCTGTGGGAAGGCGAGTACCCCGTGCCCGTGCGCGTGCGCCTGCCCTACGTGGACCGCATGGATGAGGAACGCATCCGCAACATCGCCATCCCCCTGCCCAATGGCGCTGCGGGCGGCTCGGTGCCGCTGCACTCCGTGGGCCAGGTGGCCATCAAGATCGGCAACTCCTCCATCTTCCGCGAAGGCAATGCGCGCTACATGGCGCTCAAGTTCAACGTGGAAGGCCGTGACATCGGCTCCGTGGTCAAGGACACGCTGGCCACGTTCAAGAAGAACGTGAAGATCCCCGAGGGCTACCAGGCCGTCTGGGGTGGCGAGTGGGAGAACCAGCAGCGCGCGGCCGCGCGCCTGAAGATCGTGGTGCCGCTGTCGCTGATCATCGTCTACGCCCTGCTGTTCGGCGCGCTGGGCCAGGCGCGCAGCGCCGGCATCATCTTGCTGTGCGCGCCCTTCACCATGGTGGGCGGCATCGCGGCCCTGCACTTGGCGGGCATCGAGCTGTCCATCAGCGCGGCCATCGGCTTCATTGCCTTGCTGGGGCAGGTGGCGCTGGCCGGGCTGCTGGTGATCTCGGCCGTGGAGGAGCTGCGACGGCAAGGCATGCCCATGATGCAGGCCCTGGTCGAGGGCGCTGCCGAGCGCATGCGCTCCATCGTGCTCGTGGCGCTGCTGGCGCTGCTGGGCCTGCTGCCCATGGCGCTGTCCACGGGCGTGGGCAGCGAGACGCAAAAGCCCTTCGCCTCCGTGATCGTGGGCGGCATGGTGGTGCTGCCCCTGGTGGCCCTGGTGCTGCTGCCCGTGCTCTATGCGCTGCTGGGCCCCAAGAACATGTTGACGCAGGAAGAACTCGATGAAAAAGAGTGATAGCCCCCTGAGCGGCTTCGCCGCTTCCCCCTCTCGCTTCGCGGGGGGGACGACGCCCTCGCCGCGAGGCGGCTCTTGCTCGGCGTCCCTGGCTTTTGGTCGCGCCGGTTTTGCAGGCAGCGCCCGTTATCGGGCCCTGTTTGTGGCTGTGGCGCTGTGCTGCGGGGCGGGTTCTGCGCTTGCGCAGCAGGCTGTACCCGCTGTACCGGGCGGGGCGGCTGTGCCGGCCATCACTGCGGCGCCTGCCTCCGAGGTGGCTCCGGCGGCTGCGCCGCAGCAGCCGGTGGGGATGCAGGAGTATCTGCAGATGGTGGTGCGCAACCAGCCCCAGCTGGCTGCGCAGCGGCTGCAGATCGGGATTGCGCAGGCGGACAGCCGCACGGCGGCGGCGTTTCCCAATCCTTCGGCGTCGTACAGCAGCAAGCCGGGCGAGAAGCAGTGGGGCATAGAGCAGCCGCTGCCCATTTTCGGCCAGCGGCGCCTGCGCATGGAGAACGCGCGCAAGGGCGAGACGGCGGCGCGCGCCAATGTCGAGGTGGCCGTGGCCACCACGCTCAACGATGCAGCCACGGCCTTCATTGATCTGCTGATGACGCAGCAGCGCCTGAAGGTCTGGCAAGAGGCGCAGGAGGCCCTGAACAGCGCGGGCAATATCGTGCGCGGACAGATCGAGGCCGGTGCGCGCAGCCGCTATGACGGCGCGCGCCTGAGCCTGCAGCAGGCCCAGATGGCCATGCAGGTCAGCCAGGCCCAGTCGGACTGGCAGGACGCCGCCTCGCACGCCGCCGCCCTGGCCGCCCTGCCCCAGTGGGCACCGCGCGCCACGGGCAGCCTGCAGGCCGTTCCCGTGGCCCAGCTGCTGCACGAGCAGGAACTTTGGGAGGCCGCGCGCCTGCGCCTGCCGGCCCTGGTGGCCGCCCAGGCCGAGCTGGACCAGCTGCGCCACAAGGTCGAGCTGGAACGCCGCGAAGCCCTGCCCACGCCCAGCATCAGCGTGGCGCGGGTGCGCAACCGGCTGGACGGCAACTACAACCAGATCGGCGTGTCGGTGGAGCTGCCGCTGTTCGATCGCCGCGAAGGCCCCATCGCGCGTGCCCAGGTGGAGGCCGAGCAGGCCCAACTGCGCTACGACGCCGCGCTGATCGAGGCGCGTACCGAGCTGCAGCGCGCCATCAGGCAACTGAAGCTGCGCCGCGATGCCGTGCGCGCCTACGAAAAGCAGGGCCTGGCGCAGATCGCGCCGCTCAACCAGATGGCCCAGGATGCCTACAAGCTGGGCCAGGGCTCCATCCTGGAGCTGATCGATTCGCTGGGATCGATCAACGAGCACCGCCTGGAGCACCTGGACCTGGTCAAGGAAATGATGCTGGCCGAGTGGCAGGTGCGCGTGGCCAGCGGCGATCTGCCGATGTGGGCAGCGCCCTGACGGTTTCATGCGGCGCGGTGCTCTGGGATGCCGCGCGGCCCTGCCCCTAGCTGGAAAGAGGTGGTCAACATGCCGGCACCCCCACCGATCTCGGCGGAGTCTGGCGCGCCGTATAGTGTCTGCCTCAGTTTCGAGTCAGGCCCTGCCGCCCGCATGTACCGCTATCTCATCATCGAAGACGACGCGCTGAACGCGCGCTACATCGCCGAAGGCCTGCGCCAGCAGGGCGCGCAGGTGGCGGTGTGCAGCGATGGTGTGCAGGGCATCGCCATGGCCGTGGGCGAGAGCTGGGATGTGATCATCCTCGACCGCATGCTGCCCAACGGCTTCGACGGCCTGCAGATCCTGCAGACGCTGCGCTCCATGGGCAAGCAGACGCCGGTGCTGGTGCTCAGCGCCCTGTCGGCCACGGACGAGCGCGTGCGCGGCCTCAAGGCCGGCTGCGACGACTACCTGACCAAGCCCTTTGCCTTCTCCGAACTCTCGGCGCGCCTGGAGGCCCTGGTGCGCCGCGCCCAGATCCCGGCCCCCGCGCGCGAGATGCGCCTGGCCGACCTGCGGCTGAATCTGCTCACGCGCAGCGCCGAGCGCGCGGGCCAGCCGCTGGCGCTGCAGCCGCGCGAGTTCCGCCTGCTGGCCTTTCTGATGCAGCACGCGCACCAGATCGTCACGCGCACCATGCTGCTGGAGTCGGTGTGGGACTACCGGTTCGACCCGCAGACCAATGTCATCGACGTGCACATCAGCCGCCTGCGCGGCAAGGTGGACAAGGGCTTCGAGCCTGCGCTGATCCACACCGTGCGCGGCGTGGGCTACAGCCTGTCGGACCGGCCGCAGGACCTGCCGCAGGTGGCCTGATCCCATGTCGCTGGCCAAGCCCTGGAGCTCCACGGCCTTCCGGCTGGCGCTGACCTACGGCGTGCTGCTGGTGCTGACCATGTCCATCGTGCTGTCGGTGTTCTACGTGCAGACCGTGGGCGTGCTGCGCATGCGCATGGACCGGCAGGCCGAGAACCACATGCGCCGCCTGGTCGAGCACCGCGACAAGTACGGCGAGCCCGCGCTGGAGGCCGAGATCCAGCAGACCCTGCTGGACGGCGTCAACACCGATACCGAAATCCTCATCCTCATGGATGGCGACGGCAATCCCATCATCGGCAACGCCGACGTGGTGCCCGCACGCCGCCTGACGGAGATGGGCGTGCGCGATCTCAAGGTGCGGCGCAACGGCCGCATCATCGCGGGCCGCGTGGCCGTGGCCCAGCTGTCCGACGGCAAGCTGCTGGCCGTGGGCAGCGACATGCAGGTGCAAAGCGATGTGGAGGAACTGTTCGGCCGCGCCAGCCTGCTGGCCGGCTTGGTGGCCCTGGGCATGGCCGTGCTGGGCGCCGGGGCCTTCCGGCGCGTGGTGGAAGAGCGTGCCGCCGACATCCGCAGCACCATGGCGCGCGTGGCCACGGGCGACCTGCGCCAGCGCATTCCGGTCACGCGCCGCGACGATGAGTTCACGCTGCTCAACCGCGACATCAACACCATGCTGGACCGGCTGGAACTGCTGATGGACGGCATACGCCATGTCTCCAACACCATCGCCCACAACCTGCGCACGCCGCTGACGCGCATCCTGCTGCGCCTGCGCAATGCCCAGCAGGCCACGCCCGAGGAAAAGAACGAGACGCTGGCGCTGGTGGCCCAGGAAGTGGCCGAGCTGGGCGTGGTCTTCGACAAGCTGCTGCAGATTGCCGAAGTGGAAAGCGGCGCCAGCCGCAAGAACTTCGCGCCCGTGGACCTGCGTGCCCTGCTGGTCGACGTGGTGGAGTTCTACGAACCGCTGGTCGAGGACGCGGGCGGCGTGCTGCGCCTGGAGGTCGAGGGCACGCCCATGGCGCTGGGCGACGGCGACCTGCTGGCCAGCGCCGTGGCCAACCTCGTGGACAACGCCATCAAGTACGGATCACTGCCCGACAGCGACCACGGCGCCGACATGCTGCTGCGCGCGGGCGTGGCCCACGAGCACGGCATGGAAGGCGGCGCCTGGGGCGTGGAAATCATCGTGCAGGACCGCGGCCCCGGCGTGGACGCGCAGACGCGCGAGAAGATGAGCACCCGCTTTTACCGCGCCGAATCGGACCGCGAAGGCTATGGCCTGGGCCTGGCCAGCGTGCTGGCCATCGTGCAGCTGCATGGCGGCAAGCTAGGCTTCGAGAACATGCATCCGGGCCTGCAGGCGAGGATCTGGCTGCCCGGGTTGCCCACGGCCTGAAGCCGTTTCAGCGGTCCTTGTGACCGTAGGCGCAAAAGCCGGGCTTGGGCCCCTTCTTGGGGTGCAGGCGACAGGTTTCGGGCCGCTTGTCGTAGACCGTGCAGCGCCGCGACTTGGCATCCAGAAAATTGCAGTCCCCGCTGGCGCGCCGCGCCATGGTGAAGATGTTGTGCTTGGGGTTGTAGTGGTCGATCAAGCGCATCTTCATCAGCCGCTTGGCGATGAGCTTGGGCTCCACGTTGTCCACCTCGAACGGATCCACCAGCTCCAGCCGTACCAGATCGGGCAGCTGCACCTCCAGCGGCATGGTGCAGCAGTTGGCCGCACAGCTGTCGCACATGCCGGGCTTGTATTTGCTCCAGGAGTCGAGGCGGTCGACGTCGACGATGCTGATGGGGGATCTCATGGTGGGCGATGGGCGTGTGCAGGGCCGCTATTTTTCGCCAGAAAGCCCGGCGGCGGTTGCCGCGCCGGCGTAGCCAAGCGACGGGGCGGGTCTTTGGGGGACGCCGCCCCTGCATCCATCCCCTGGCCCTCAGGCCGGCCGCTTCCTCAACAGGTATTTCTGAAACCCGTCGGACACCCGCTCGGCGCGCTGGTTCAGCACCTCGGTGGCCAGGGTCAGCACGCCCGTGGTGTTGCCGGGCTTGAGCTCGGACACCGTCAGCGTGCAGTACAGCGTGTCGCCCACATAAACGGGGGCCAGGAAGCGGCTGCCCTGCTCCAGAAAGCCCTTGAGCGATTCCTCGACCATGTGCGGGAACAGGCCGGCGCCTGCCGCCGTCTGTATGGCCACCTGGTAGCCGTGGGCCAGCATATGGGGCATGCCGCGCGCGCGGCAGTACTCCACGTCGTAGTGCACGGGATGGTTGTCGCCGCTGGCCAGCTGGAAGGCGGCGAACAGGGCGTCGGTCATGGTGCGCGATGGCAGGGCGAAGACCTCGCCCAGCGCGAAGTCTTCAAAGTAGCGCTGGGCGCACAGGGATGGGTGGCGTGGCATGGCGACTCTCCTCAGTTCGCGCTCATGTGGGCGGCCCGGGCGACCTTGCCCCATTTGTCCAGCTCCTGCTTGAGGAAGGCGGCCAGCGCCTGGGGGCGCGGCTGCTTTTCCAGCACCAGGCCCATGTCGTAGGCCTTTTTCTGCAGCCCGGCATCGTCCACCGTGGCCTGCAGGCTGGACTGCAGGCGGGCAATCAGCGCTGGCGGCGTGCCTGCGGGGGCGAACACGGCGTTCCAGGTATAGGCCTCGTAGCCGGGCACCTGCTCGGCAATGGCAGGCGTGTCGGGCGTCTGCGGCAGGCGCTGGGCCATGGTGGTGGCCAGCAGGCGCACCGTGCCCGCCTTGACCTGGGCCAGGCCTGTGGGCGCGCTGTCCAGCATGAAGGCCAGGTGCCCGCCGATGAGGTCCTGTATGGCTGGCGCACTGCCCCGGTAGGGCACATGCTGGGCCCGGGTGCCCGCCATCAGGTTCAGCAGCTCCGCGCCCAGGTGCGGAGCGCTGCCCACGCCCGCCGATGCATAGCTGACCTGGCCGGGCCGCGCCCGCAGATAGGCCAGGAAATCCGGCAGGCTCTGCACGGGCAGCCGCTTGTCCACCACCAGCACCAGCGGCGCCCTGGCGAGCAGTCCCACGGGCGCGAAGTCTTCCTCCGTGCGGTAGCCCAGCTTGTCGTGGATGTAGGGATTGACGGCATGCGCCACCGTGGTCAGCAGCAGGGTGTAGCCGTCAGGGGCTGCCTTGGCAACCGCCTCCGTGCCCACCAGGGTGCCGGCACCCGTGCGGTTCTCGATCACCACGGGCGTGCCCAGCTTCTGGCTCCAGACATCGGCCATGGCGCGGCCGAAGGTGTCGGTGGGGCCGCCTGCCGCGTAGGGAATCACCAGCTTGATGGGGCGCGCCGGATAGTCCTGCGCTGCGGCCGCGCCGGCGGCCAGAAGCAGGGCGGTGAGAAGGGTTTGGCGTCTTGCCGTCTTGAAGTCCATAATTTTCTCCGTTGTCTCCTGGCGCCGACTATAGAAATGCGCTGCCAATGCGGCCAGTCGAATCATTGATAGGGCGGTTAGAAACCGTCTAACACCAAGGAAATGCCCAAGGCGGGCATGCAACGGATGCGATATGAATTGACGGATCTCAGGGTTTTCCTTGCGATTGCCCAGGCCAAAAGCCTCAGCGCAGGCGCGGCTGAAATGCATTTGACGGCGCCATCGGCCAGCTACCGGCTCAAGAATCTGGAGCAGGCCATGGGCGCATCGCTGTTTGAAAGAACGTCCAAAGGCATGGTGCTGACCCCGGCGGGAATGACGGTCAAGAAATACGCCGATTCCATTTTCGGCAGCGTGGACCGCCTGCACGGAGAAATGCAAAGACACATCAACGGAATATCAGGCCATATCCGCGTATTTGCCAACAGCAGCACGCTGACGGGAATCGCGCCCGTGCTCAGCCGCTATCTGGCCCATTATCCGAACGTCAATGTGGACCTGGAGGAGCGCCTGAGCGAAGACACGGTGCGCGCCGTGCTCGACGGCAGTGCCGACGTGGGCCTGGTGGCCGGCCAGATCGATCTGCATGGCCTGCACGCCATCACCTATGGCCGCGATGAACTGGTGTTCGTGGTGCCCGCTGGCCACCCCTTGGCCGCCAGCAGCAGGGTGCCGCTGGAAACTGCGCTGACCTACGACCTGGTCTCGATCGGCCGCAAGACCAGCAACTTTCTCTACCTCCAAGGCATGGCATCCAGGCTGGGCATGAATCCCAGAGTACGTGTGCACACACCAACATTCGAGGCCGTGCTGCAGTGCGTGCAGGAAGGCGTGGGCATTGCGCTGGTGCCGCGCTCCATTGCCCGGCCGGCGCTGCAGGCGCGCAGGCTGGCTGCCGTGGGCCTGGACGAGGCCTGGGCGCAGCGCGAGCAGAAGGTGGTCACGCGCGAACCCGAAACCCTGCCCGCCTATGCCCGCGATTTCGTGGCCTATGTGGCGGCCCAGCCTTTGCCCGAGGAAGGCGCCGTGCAGGAATCCCTGTCTTAGAAGATTTGAAATTCCGCTTAGAAAATGCCGACTGGCTGGGTGATGGTCGCACTTCTAGAATGCGGCGAATCGAATATTCGCCTCGTTCAAGAAAATGCAGACACGCCCATTGGATGGTTTGACGGTATTGGCCATGGAACACGCCGTGGCAGGGCCTTTTGCCAGCCGGCAGCTGGCGGACCTGGGCGCCAGGGTCATCAAGCTGGAGCGATTGCCCGATGGGGATTTTGCGCGGGGCTATGACGACAAGGTCCATGGTGAATCATCCTTTTTTGTCTGGGCCAATCGGGGAAAGCAAAGCCTGGCTGCAGATATCAAGACCGCCGAAGGGCAGCATATCGTCGGGAAAATACTGAAAAACGCCGATATCCTGATCCAGAACCTGGCCCCGGGTGCCATGCAGAGAATGGGCATGGATTTCGACAGCCTGCATGAGAAATATCCGCGTCTCATCGTCTGCGATATATCGGGCTATGGCGAAGGCGGCCCGCTCAGCGACAAAAAGGCCTACGACCTGCTGATCCAGGCGGCAGCCGGCCTGATCTCGGTCACGGGCACGCCTGATCAGCCCGCACGCGTGGGCATTTCCATCGCCGACATCGCGGCCGGCATGTATGCCTACTCGGGCATTTTGTCCGCCCTGCTGCAGCGCGCCCGCACCGGCCGAGGCCTGCGCGTGGAGGTGTCCATGCTGGAGGCGCTGGCCGAATGGATGTCCTACCCGCTGAACTTCGCCCATTACGGCGGCGCGGCGCCCGCGCGCAGCGGGCTGACCCATCCTTCCATCGCGCCCTATGGCCAGTACACGGCCGGTGACGGCCAGAGCCTGATCTTCGGCCTGCAGAACGACCGCGAATGGCACAGCTTCTGCGCCCATGTGCTGCAGCAGCCCGCGCTGGCGCAGGACGCGCGCTTTGCCACCAACCTGCAGCGCGTGGCGCACCGCAAGGAACTCGACGCGGTGATCGCCTCCGTGCTGGCCCCCCTGAGCCGCGAACAGGCCATGCAGCGCCTGGATGCAGGCGGCATCGCCAACGCGCCGCTCAACGACATGCACGCGGTCTGGGACCATCCCCAGCTGCAGGCGCGTGAACGCTGGCGCGAGGTGGCCACGCCCACCGGCAGCATCCAGGCCCTGCTGCCCCCGGCCACGCTGTCGGATGCCGAAGCCGCCATGGGCGCCGTGCCCGCGCTGGGCGAGCATACGCAGGCGCTGTGGGAGGAGTTTGGTGGGCGGTGAACATGACCAGGGGCGCCAAGGTCCGGCCATGAAAAAAGCGCTCCTTGCAGAGCGCTTTTTGCAGTGTGCCGTTCGGCTGGATCACACGTCGATATTCCCCGCCCGCAACGCATTCGTCTCGATGAAGTCCCGGCGCGGCTCCACCTCGTCGCCCATGAGCATGGTGAACACGCGGTCGGCCTCGATGGCGTCGCCGATCTGCACCTGCAGCAGGCTGCGCACGGTGGGGTCCATGGTGGTCTCCCACAGCTGCTCGGGGTTCATTTCGCCCAGGCCCTTGTAGCGCTGGCGGGCCGTGGTGCGTTCGGCCTCGTGCAGCAGCCATTGCATGGCCTGGCGGAAGTCGGTGGCCTTGTCGCTCTTGGCCTTCTCGCCTTCGCCGCGCATGACCTTGGCGCCTTCGCCCAGCAGGCCGTTGAAGTTCTGGGCTTCGTCGGCCAGTGCGGCGTAGTCGTGGCTGCGCACGAACTCCTGGGTGAGGATGGAGCTCTTGATGTTGCCGTGGTGGTGGCGGCTGATGCGCAGCACGGGCTTTTCGGAGACCGGGTCGATTTCGGCCGTGACCTCGGCGGGCACGCCCGTGGTGGTCAACTCGCGCAGCTTGGCCTCCAGAATGGGGGCGCAGGCCTGTGCCGCCTCGATGCTGTCCAGCGTGATCTGCACGCCGTCGGCGATGGCGCGCAGGGCCTCGGCATCCATGAAGTTGGACAGGCGGTCGATGACGGTCTCGGCAGCCAGGTGCATGTTGGCCAGCTTGGCCAGTTCCTCGCCGTCCAGCGTGCGCGGGTTGGCGCCGCCGGTGCTGACGCTGGCGTTCATCAGCGCGATGCGCAGCAGGTACTGGTTGAGCGCGGGGCCGTCCTTGATGTACAGCTCTTCCTTGCCGTTCTTGACCTTGTACAGCGGCGGCTGGGCGATGTAGATGTGGCCGCGCTCGACCAGGTCCGGCATCTGGCGGTAGAAGAAGGTCAGCAGCAGGGTGCGGATGTGGGCGCCGTCCACGTCCGCGTCGGTCATGATGATGATGCGGTGGTAGCGCAGCTTGTTGGGGTCGAAGTCGTCGCTGCCGCTCTTGCCCGATTCGGCCGTGGCCTTGCCGATGCCGGTGCCCAGGGCCGTGATCAGGGTGACGATTTCGTTGCTGGACAGCAGCTTCTCGTAGCGGGCCTTTTCCACGTTCAGGATCTTGCCGCGCAGCGGCAGGATGGCCTGGAACTTGCGGTCGCGACCTTGCTTGGCGGAGCCGCCGGCGGAGTCACCCTCGACGATGTAGATCTCGCACAGCGCCGGGTCCTTTTCCTGGCAGTCGGCCAGCTTGCCGGGCAGGCCCATGCCGTCGAGCACGCCCTTGCGGCGCGTCATCTCGCGGGCCTTGCGCGCGGCCTCGCGGGCACGCGCGGCATCGACGATCTTGCTGCACAGGATCTTGGCGTCGTTGGGCTTTTCTTCCAGGTAGTCGGTCAGCGCCTTGGCGACGATGTCCTCCACGGGCGCGCGCACTTCGCTGGAGACCAGCTTGTCCTTGGTCTGGCTGCTGAACTTGGGCTCGGGCACCTTCACGGACAGCACGCAGCACAGGCCTTCGCGCATGTCGTCGCCGCTGACCTCGACCTTGGCCTTCTTGGCCAGCTCGTTCTGCTCGATGTACTTGCCGATCACGCGCGTCATGGCGGCGCGCAGGCCCGTCAGGTGGGTGCCGCCGTCGCGCTGCGGGATGTTGTTGGTGAAGCACAGCACCTGCTCGGCATAGCTGTCGTTCCACTGCATGGCGACTTCGACGCCGATCTCGGTGCCGGGGATGCCGCCGTAGCTTTCCGCAGGACGCGTGCCGTTGGCGTGGAAGGCGGTGGGGTGCAGCACCTTCTTGTTGGCGTTGATGAACTGCACGAAGCCCATGACGCCGCCGGCGCCGGAGAAGTCATCCTCGCGGCCGTCGCGCTCGTCCTTGAGGCGGATGCGCACGCCGTTGTTCAGGAAGGACAGTTCGCGCAGGCGCTTGGCCAGGATCTCGTAGCGGAACTCATGGTTCTGCGTGAAGATTTCCGTGTCGGGCAGGAAGTGGACCTTGGTGCCGCGCTTGTCGCTCTTGCCGACTACGCGCATGGGCGAGACCTCGACGCCGTCCACGATCTCGATGGGGCGGTTCTGCACCTGGCCGCGCGAGAAGTCGATCTCGTAGACTTCGCCGTCGCGGCGCACGCTGAGCTTGAGCCAGATGGACAGTGCGTTCACGCAGGACACGCCCACGCCGTGCAGGCCGCCCGAGACCTTGTAGCTGTTCTGGTTGAACTTGCCGCCCGCGTGCAGTTCGGTGAGGGCGATTTCGGCCGCCGAGCGCTTGGGCTCGTGCTTGTCGTCCATCTTCACGCGCGTGGGGATGCCGCGGCCGTTGTCGATGACGGACAGGGAGCCATCGGCATGGATGGTGACCAGGATGTCGTCGCAGTAGCCGGCCAGGGCTTCGTCGATGGAGTTGTCCACCACTTCGAAGACCAGGTGGTGCAGGCCCGTGCCATCGGAGGTGTCGCCGATGTACATGCCGGGGCGCTTGCGCACGGCCTCCAGGCCTTCGAGGATCTGGATCGCGCCTTCGCCATAGCCGCTGGAGTCTGAGCCTTCGGGGGCAATGGTCTGGTTTTCTGGCTTGTTCTCGTCGGTCATGGAAGGCCCTGGGGTAGTTCCGTCGGAAGCTGTCGCTTCGCTTGAAAATGTTCGATTCGGCCGCTGGCGCGGTGCGTAGGGACGCGCGCTGCGGGCTACGAGTCGGATAGGGTGGTTGCGCGCCTTGCACCGGCTTGTGCCACCGGGCGGCGGGTGCAGGGGCTGCGCAATGTGTCAGGCATCGGGTAGGTGTGGCGCGCGCTCAGATGCGCATCGGCATCACGACGTACTTGAAGCTGTCGTTCTCGGGGATGGTCAGCAGCGCCGAGCTGTTGCCGTCCTGCAGGTCGATCCTGATCATGTCCTGGCCCATGTTGGACAGGGCGTCGATCAGGTAGGTGACGTTGAAGCCGATCTCGATGGTGTCGCCACCGTAGTCGATGTCCAGCTCGTCCATGGCCTCTTCCTGCTCGGCGTTGTTGGAGGCCACGCGCAAGGTGCCGGGTTCCACCGTCAGGCGCACGCCCTTGAACTTGTCGCTGGTCATGATGGCCGTGCGCTGCAGGCTGGCCAGCAGCGGGGCGCGGCCCAGGGTCACGCTGTTGGTGTGGTTGCGCGGGATGACGCGGTTGTAGTCGGGGAACTTGCCCTCGACCAGCTTGGTCACGAACTCCATGCCGCCAAAGGTGAACTTGGCCTGGTTGTTGGCGAACTGCATCTCGATGTGGGGCTGGTTCTCGCCGCCGGCATCCGACAGCAGGCGCTGCAGCTCCAGCACGGTCTTGCGCGGCAGGATCACTTCCTGCTTGGGCACTTCCACGTCCAGCTGGCTGCTTGCAAAGGCCAGGCGGTGGCCGTCGGTGGCCACCAGGGACAGCTGCTTGCCCTCGGCCACGAACAGGATGCCGTTGAGGTAGTAGCGGATGTCCTGCACGGCCATGGCGAAGGAGACCTGGCCCAGCAGGTCCTTGAGCACCTTCTGAGGCACGCTGAACGACGGGCCGAAGGCCGCAGCCTCCTGCACCAGCGGGAAATCCTCGGCCGGCAGGGTCTGCAGCGTGAAGCGGCTCTTGCCGCCCTTGAGCACCATCTTGGCCTGCTGGGTCTCCAGGCTCACGGTCTGGTCGCCGGGCATGGTCTTGAGGATGTCGATCAGCTTGCGCGCGCCCACGGTGGTGGTGAAGTCGCCGGTGTCGCCGCCGAGTTCGGCGGTGGTGCGGATCTGGATTTCCAGGTCGCTGGTGGTCAGCTGCAATGCGTTGCCGGTCTTCTTGATCAGCACGTTGGCCAGGATGGGCAGCGTGTGGCGGCGTTCGACGATGCCGGACACCGATTGCAGGACCGCGAGAACTTTGTCTTGTGTGGCTTTCAGGACGATCATGTCAACCTCTGATTTAAGGATGCGGGTCTCGGTGGGAGCGGCGGCTCACACATGAGCCCCCTCTTGCCGCTCGAATCCCCCATTTTGCCGCGTACGCAGGGCCTGAACGGGGGAGTTTTCATCAACCTTTGAGAGTTTGCTCCAGCACGTGCAGCTGCTGGTTCAGCTCGGTCAGCTGCTGGCGTTCGCCGGCGATCTTGCGCACCGCGTGCAGCACGGTGGTGTGGTCGCGTCCGCCGAACAGCTCGCCGATCTCGGGCAGGCTCTTCTGGGTCAATTCCTTGGCCAGGTACATGGCAATCTGGCGCGGCCGGGCAATGCTGGCCGGGCGCTTCTTGCTGTACATGTCGGCCACCTTGATCTTGTAGTAGTCGGCCACCGTCTTCTGGATGTTTTCCACGCTGATCTGGCGGTTCTGGATGGACAGCAGATCACGCAGGGCCTCGCGGGCCAGCTGGATGGAGACTTCCTTCTGGTTGAAGCGCGAATAGGCCAGGATCTTGCGCAGCGCGCCTTCGAGCTCGCGCACGTTGGAGCGCACGTTCTTGGCCACGAAGAAGGCGACTTCCTCGGGCATCTCGGCGTTCTCGGCGCGGGCCTTGTTGATCAGGATGGCCACGCGCATCTCCAGCTCGGGCGGCTCGATGGCCACCGTCAGCCCGGAGTCGAAGCGCGAGACCAGCCGCTCGTGGATGTTGGCCAGACCCTTGGGATAGGTGTCCGAGGTCATCACGATGTGGCTCTTCTTGGCCAGCAGGGCCTCGAAGGCGTTGAAGAACTCCTCCTGCGTGCGGTCCTTGTTGGCGAAGAACTGCACATCGTCGATCAGCAGCAGATCCAGCGAGTGGTAGCGCTCCTTGAATTCGTCAAAAGTGCGGCGCTGGTAGGCCTTGACCACATCCGAGACGAACTGCTCGGCGTGGATGTAGAGAACTTTCGCGTCGGGCTTGTCGGCCAGCAGCTTGTTGCCCACGGCATGCACCAGGTGGGTCTTGCCCAGGCCCACGCCGCCGTAGATGAACAGCGGGTTGTACAGGTGGCCGGGCGAGCCCGCCACATGCATGGCGGCCGAGCGTGCCATGCGGTTGGCCGTGCCTTCCACCAGGGTTTCAAAGGTCAGCGCGGCGTTCAGGCGCGTACGGAAGACCGGCGCTGCCGCGTCTTCGCCAGTGACCGTGGGCACCGAGGTGACAATGGTTTCCGGTGGGGCCGAGCGCTCGCTGGAAGATGGGCGAACATAAGTACGCACAACGCTTTCCCGTTGAGCGAGCGCTAACTCAAGTGTCACCGGCTGGCCATAGAGCGACTCCAGCATGGCCGAGATGCGGCCTGCATATTGGGCGCGGATCCAGTCGAGCTTGAAGCGGTTGGCCACGTAGACGGTGACTTTGGAGAAGTCTTCGGCGACGTGCGCGGTCAGGGGCTTGATCCAGGTGTTGAACTGCTGCTCAGGCATTTCCTGCCCCAGTTGCTCAACGCAGACTTGCCACAGGCCCTGGCCTGCATCGTTCGTAGGTTCCTCTGTCATTGTCGAAGTCTAGTTGTGGATAGGAGGAACTGTTGCGAGGCTGCCATTGTAGCTTTTGCGGAAGTTATCCACAAAATATCAGGAGCTTGTCCTCTGCCCTGTCGCAAAATGGGCAGGCATCCTTCGGGTTCGAAGGGCATTGCATCAAGTGGGCAACGCTGTGATAATCGCGGGTTTCCCTGAATGTGTTCAGGGTGATATGTCCCGCCCGTCTGCATCGGGTCTGCATGCTGCTGCTGGTTGCCTTGGGCGAAACCTTCCCGGTTCGCGCTCCTGGCCGCACATGGCAAGTGCATCGTGCAGATTTTTGGCAGGTGGCCTGGCGGTTTGCCTTTGTGGCGGCTGCTGGCTGCACTGCGTGTAGCGTGCCGGATACGGGACCGGTGCAAAACTGAACCTTCTCTAGGAACCAACATGAAACGTACTTACCAACCCTCCAAGACCCGTCGCGCCCGCACCCACGGCTTTCTGGTCCGCATGAAGACCAAGGGCGGCCGCGCCGTGATCAACGCTCGCCGCGCCAAGGGCCGCAAGCGTCTGGCCGTCTAAGGCCAGCCATTGCTGGGCGGTTTGCTCGCTGCACTGAACCCCTGAAAGGGGTGCTGGAATGCAACGGCTGAAAACACGTCCGCAGTTTCAGGCCGCCATGGCTGCCGGTACGATTTCGCGTACCGCGCACTTCGCCCTGCACCGTCTCGTTCTGACGGAGCAGGTCGCTGCCATGCCGCCACCGACAGGGCCCGGATTGCAAGATCCGCAGGCCCTGTTCGGCGTTGGCGCGGTGCGCCGGGATGCCTGGCTGGGTGCCATGGTGCCCAAGCGCTGGGCGCGCCGATCGGTGACACGCCACACCATCAAGCGGCAGATCTACGCCGTGGGCGGCGAGCACGAGGCCTTGATGCTCCATGGCGCGCATGTGGTGCGATTGCGCTCGGGCTTTGACCGGCGCCAGTTCGTGAGCGCCACGTCCGATGTGCTCAAGCAGGCGGTTCGTGCCGAGCTGCAGCAGCTGTTCGCCCATGCCGCGAAACGCCTGTCGCAGCCGGCACCCGGGTTGCCTCAGCCAGCGCAGGAGCCGGCCGCTGCCGCTGGCGAGCCTGCCGGAGCCACGCCATGATGCAGCGGCTGCTGATGGCGCTGGTGCGTGGCTATCGGCTGATGCTCAGTCCCTGGCTGGGCTCGGCCTGCCGCTTCACGCCGACCTGCTCTGCCTATTCCCTTGAAGCGCTGGAGCAACACGGCGCTGCGGTAGGCTCCTACCTGACACTGCGCCGACTGGCGCGCTGTCATCCGTGGTGTGACGGGGGGCATGACCCTGTGCCAGAGCACAAGCCCAGGCTGTTCACCAGCCTGACGGCTGCGCCCGAAAACACCCAACCTTCCTCACCTAAGAAGTCTTCATGAACGATATTCGCCGCACCATCCTGTGGGTGATATTTGGCTTTTCGCTGGTCTTGCTATGGGACAAATGGCAAGTGCACAACGGCAAGAAGGCCACTTTCTTCCCCGCGCCGGCCGTGGCCACGGCCCCGGCACCTGAAACGGGCAAGGCGCCCGGCGACGCCAGCGTGCCCTCGGCAGCGACTGCGGCAACGGCCGGTGCCGGCGAAGTGCCTGGCGGCGCTGCCGCGCCCGAGGCTGCTCCGCGCCAGAACGTGACCATCAGCACCGACGTGCTGCGCCTGACCTTCGACAGCCAGGGCGGCACGCTGCGCCATGCCGAGCTGCTCAAGTACGCCGATTCCGCCCACAAGGACAAGCCGGTCGTGCTGTTCGACGAGAGCGTGCACCGTGTGTATCTGGGCCAGTCGGGCCTGATCGGCGGCGGTTTCCCCACGCACAAGACGACCATGACCGCGCTGCCCGGTGCACGCGAGCTCAAGGACGGCGAGGACCAGATGGAGCTTCGCTTCGAGTCGCCCGACATGGGCGGCGTGAAGCTGGTCAAGATCTGGACGCTCAAGCGCGGTGCCTACGACATCGGCGTGCGCCATGAAGTGGTGAACACCGGCACGACTGCCGTGAACCCGCAGCTGTACCTGCAGCTGGTGCGCGACGGCAACAAGCCCGAAGGCGAAGAGTCCACCATGTACTCCACCTTCACGGGCCCGGCCGTCTACACCGACGAGAAGAAGTACCAGAAGGTCGAGTTCAAGGACATCGAAAACGGCAAGGCCAGCGTCGAGAAGTCGTCCTCGGGCGGCTACGTGGCCATGGTCCAGCATTACTTCGCCAGCGCCTGGCTGCTGGCCGAAGGCGTGCAGCGCGAGAACTTCCTGCGCAAGGTGGACAGCAACCTCTACGCCGTCGGCATGATCACGCCCGTGGGCACCATCGAGCCCGGCCAGAGCAAGAGCGTGGAAGCGCGCCTGTTTGCCGGACCCCAGATCGAAAAGCGCCTGGAGGCTCTGGCCCCCGGCCTGGAGCTGGTCAAGGACTATGGCTGGCTGACCATCCTGGCCAAGCCGCTGTACTGGCTGCTGGACAAGCTGCACGGTTTCCTGGGCAACTGGGGCTGGTCCATCGTGGCCCTGGTGCTGCTGCTGAAGATCGCCTTCTACTGGCTCAATGCCAAGGCCTACTCCTCGATGGCCAAGATGAAGGCCATCAACCCGCGCATCATGGAAATGCGCGAGCGCCTCAAGGACAAGCCCCAGCAGATGCAGCAGGAGATGATGCGCATCTACCGCGAGGAAAAGGTCAACCCCATGGGCGGCTGCCTGCCCATCATCATCCAGATCCCGGTGTTCATCGCGCTGTACTGGGTGCTGCTGTCCAGCGTGGAAATCCGCAACGCCCCCTGGATCGGCTGGATCACCGACCTGTCGGCCAAGGACCCGCTGTTCATCCTGCCCGTGCTGATGACCCTGTCGTCGCTGCTGCAGACCGCGCTGAACCCCGCTCCGCCGGATCCGATGCAGGCCAAGATGATGTGGATCATGCCCCTGGTCTTCAGCGTGATGTTCTTCTTCTTCCCGGCCGGCCTGGTGCTGTACTGGCTGACGAACAACATCCTGTCCATTGCCCAGCAGTGGATCATCAACACCCGCATGGGCGTGCCGCCGCAGTTCAATCTGCCCAACTTCGGCAAGACCAAGCCTGCCAAGTAAGCCTGCGAAGGCCCTGGCTCCAAAGCCCGCTTCGGCGGGCTTTTTTCATGGGCGGCCTATCATCGGCGGCCTGAAATCCCTTCCCAAGAAAGCTCCATCCATGCTGCCCCGCCACAACGACCCCATTGCCGCCATCGCCACCGCTCCGGGGCGCGGCGCCGTGGGCATCGTGCGCGTCTCCGGCAAGGGGGTGGCGCCGCTGGTGCGGGTGCTGTGCGGGCGCGACCTCAAGCCGCGCGAGGCCACCTACCTGCCGTTGCGCGATGCCGCAGGCGGACCCATAGACCACGGCCTGGCCCTGTTCTTCCCGGCGCCGCACAGCTACACCGGCGAGGACGTGCTGGAGCTGCAGGCCCACGGCGGCCCGGTCGTGCTGCAGCTGCTGCTGGCACGCTGCCTGGAGGCGGCGCAAGAGCCTCTCGAAGGCCATCGCAGCGTACTGCCTGGCCTGCGCCTGGCCCAGCCTGGGGAATTCACCGAACGTGCCTTTCTCAACGACAAGATCGATCTGGCCCAGGCCGAAGCCATTGCCGACCTGATCGACGCCAGCACCGAGGCCGCCGCGCGCAGCGCGAGCCGCTCGCTGTCGGGAGCCTTCTCCGAGGAGATTCATGGCCTGCGCGATGCGCTGGTGCACCTGCGCATGCTGGTCGAGGCCACGCTGGACTTTCCCGAGGAAGAGATCGACTTCCTGCAAAAGGCCGATGCCAGCGGCCAGCTCGCGCGGCTGCGCGGCAAGCTGGACCAGGTGCTGTCGCGCGCCCACCAGGGTGCGCTGCTGCGCGAAGGCATCAAGGTCGTGATCGCAGGGCAGCCCAATGCGGGCAAGAGCTCGCTGCTCAATGCGCTGGCCGGTGCCGAGCTGGCCATCGTCACGCCCATCGCCGGCACCACGCGCGACAAGGTGCAGCAGACCATCCAGATCGAGGGCGTGCCGCTGCACGTGATAGACACAGCCGGCCTGCGCGAGAGCAGTGACGAAGTCGAGCGCATCGGCATCGCCCGCGCCTGGGAGGAGATCGCTGCGGCCGATGCCGTGCTCTTCCTGCACGACCTCACGCGCATGGGCGACAACGACTATCTGGCCGCAGACGCGGCCATCGCCGAAACCCTGGCCCAGAAGCTGCCGGGCCAGGTGCCCGTGATCGATGTCTGGAACAAGACCGATCGCGCCGAGCCGGCCCAGCTGCAGGTGCATGGCGGGCGCGAAGGCAGCGTGGCGCTGTCGGCACGCACTGGCGACGGCCTGGATGCGCTGCGCCGGCGCCTGCTGGATGTGGCCGGATGGCAGTCCGCTCCCGAAGGCCTGTACCTGGCGCGCGCACGCCATGTGGAGGCGCTGGAGGCCGTGGCCGCGCACCTGGAAGAGGCCGAGCTGCAGCTGGCGGCCCAGGCCGCCCATCTGGACCTGCTGGCCGAGGAACTGCGCCTGGCCCAGGTCTCGCTGAACTCCATCACCGGGGAATTCAGCTCGGATGACCTGCTGGGTGTGATCTTCTCGAGCTTTTGCATTGGCAAGTGACAGAGGGGATCCGGGCTGAGCGCGGCATGCTCAGCACGTCTGATGAGATGGCGGCAATATTTATCTTTTGCTACAAAATTTGCCGTCGAAAACCCACGCGCCGGCATTGGCGTGTCCGCTGCCGTCGCTTAGCATGCGGCGTGCCGCAGCGGCCCTTGCCGCTGCCTGTCGCCGGGTGCCGTCCCGGAGCGGGTACGCGGCCCACTTCGAACCGGATCCGCCATGTCTTCTTCCTCCCACAATGATTTGCGGCCTTTGGCCCAGGCCATGTCGTCGGCCGTGGCTGTCGACGGTGTGCAGAACGCGCTGACCTCGGAGCAGTGGGATCTGCTGGCACCTTACCTGGTGCCCGTCACTCTGGCCGCGGGCGAGCTGCTGTTTGCCGAAGGTTCGCTGGACCGCAATCTGTACTTCGTGGAGTCCGGCAGCCTCAGCGTGCACTACCAGGATGCCAAGGAGCGCATCCGCCTGGCCATCGTCGGTCCGGGCTCCATCCTGGGCGAGGGCGCCTTCTTTGCGCACCGCGCGCGCCACGCCACCGTGCAGGCTGCCGCGCCGGGGCGCCTGTGGTGCCTGACGGCCATGCGCTTCGCCGAACTCAGCAACCGCCAGCCCGGGGTGGCGCTGGCCCTGGTCATGGCCGCCGGCCAGGTCCTGGCGCGACGCGCGGTGGACAGCCGCCGCCGGGTGGCGAGCACCTGAGCCGCACCTGAACGGCACTTGGGCGAAGGCTCTCGGGGGGCCGGGTGGGATTACAGACCGGGCTTTGCTCTGCGACAAATTGATACAGCGGTTTTTGCAACACCTGTGCTCAAAATGTCGCCAAGTTGCAGGCACAATGCCGCGAGTTTGTGACTATTCGTGACAATGAGAGCCCCCATGTCTGTGTTCAACTGGTTTTCCCGCAAGCCTTTGCCCGAACAGGGTCGTGGTTCGCCTGGAAACGATGGCCAGGCCAACCCCGCGGCACGCCGTGATGCCGTCGCGGCCGGGCGCCGCAGCGAGCGGTCCGAGCGCCGTGAGCAGCTCTACGGCGTGGTGCGCGATGTCATGGTGCGTGCCGGGGTGTTGTCGGCCAGCTACAAGTTCAAGGTGCTCTCGCTGGACAGCGTGGGCCAGCGCTTCGTGGTGATGATGGACCTGGCACGGGCCTATGCCAGCGAAACCGCTCGGCTCAGCGAGATCGAGGCCATGCTGGCCCAGGCGGCCAAGGCCCGCATGGGCGCGGTCGTGACAGCCGTGTACTGGCGGGTCAGCGACCAGAACGCTGCCGCCCAGGCCCAGGTGCATTCCGTGGCCGTGCGCACACCGCGTCCCGTCCAGCCCGTGGCCGTCCCCGCCGTGGCTGCGATGGAGGCCGTGGCGCCCCAGCGCCGCAGGCAGGACACGGCGCCGTTCGAGCCCATAGACGATCAGGAAATGGCCGCCTTCAAGATGGCCGTGGCGGCCATGCCCGCTGCAGCCCGTGGTGCGGGCTCTGCAGCTGCGGCGCCCGCCGGCGTGCGCCGCTCGGGCCCCTTGCTCGGGCCAGGCGCAGGCGAACGCGGCGCGGACTTTCACCACAGCACGCTGGACCATCTGGACCTGGGTGTCACCCAGTACGGCGAACTGCGCTGACCGGGCGCCGGCCTGATTCAGTGGCCGGCGAAATCCACCAGCGTGAACAGCGGCAGGCCGCCATCGCGCAGCAGGGTGGAGCCGCCCAGTTCGGGCAGATCCACGATGGCCGCGCCCTCGATCACCGTGGCGCCCAGCTTTTCCAGCAATCTCTTGCCGGCCATCATGGTGCCGCCGGTGGCGATCAGGTCGTCGATCAGCAGTACGCGATCACCGGTCTTGACGGCATCTGTGTGCAGCTCCACCGTGGCGCTGCCGTATTCGAGCTCATAGGTTTCCTCCACCGTGGTGAACGGCAGCTTGCCCTTCTTGCGGATGGGCACAAAGCCAACGCCCAGCTCGTGGGCCACCACGGCACCCAGGATGAAGCCGCGTGCATCGAGCCCTGCCACCACGTCGGGGCGCATGCCGCGCTGCATGTAGCGGTGCACGAAGGCGTCGGTCATCACGCGAAAGACCTGGGGGTCCTGCAGCAGCGGCGTGATGTCGCGGAACTGCACGCCGGGCGCCGGCCAGTCGGGCACGGTGCGTATGTGCGATCGCAGGTAGTCGTTGACGCTGAGGGTGGTGTGCATGGCGCTGGATCGGGGGCTGGAAAGAACGGGCCAGTGTACCCAGACGCCCGATGGGGGCCGCCGCCGCCGGGTAGCCAGACCGCCTAAAATCTTCCAGATGAATTCTGATGCTGCCACCTTGAATGCGCTGGATACGTCCAGGGTCCTGCGCCTGGCCCGCGACACCCTGGGCATCGAGGCCGATGCCCTTCTTGCCATGTCGCAGCGCCTGGATGGCGTGTTCGGTGAAGTGGTGCAGCGCATCCTGAGCCTGTCCGGCCGCGTCGTCGTGATGGGCATGGGCAAGAGTGGCCACGTCGGGCGCAAGGTGGCGGCCACCCTGGCATCCACGGGCACTCCCGCCTTCTTCGTGCATCCGGGCGAGGCCAGCCATGGCGACCTGGGCATGGTGACCGGCATCGATCTGGTACTGGCGCTGTCCAACAGCGGCGAGGCCGATGAACTCACCGTGCTGCTGCCTGCCATCAAGCGCCAGGGCATACCCCTGGTGGCCATGACCGGCGGCGCGCAGTCCACGCTGGCCCGCCATGCCGACTGGGTGCTGGACACCCGTGTGGAGCGCGAGGCCTGCCCTTTGAACCTGGCACCCACGGCCAGCACCACCGCGCAGATGGCCATGGGCGACGCCCTTGCCGTGGCACTGCTCGATGCACGCGGCTTTGGCGCCGAGGACTTTGCGCGCTCCCATCCGGGCGGCGCGCTGGGCCGCAAGCTGCTGACCCATGTGCGCGATGTCATGCGCAGTGGCAAAGAGCTGCCCAAGGTCGGGGCCGATGCCAGCTTTGTCGAGTTGATGCGCGAGATGAGCGCCAAGGGCCTGGGCTGCTCGGCCATCGTCGATGCGGCAGGCGTGCTGCAAGGCATCTTCACCGACGGAGACCTGCGCCGCCGTGTCGAGGCCGGCACCGACCTGCGCGCGCTGCAGGCCGGCGATGTCATGCACAAGGGCCCCCGCACCATCGCCGAAGACGCGCTGGCCGTCGACGCCGCCAGCATGATGGAGGAGCACGGCATCACTGCCGTGCTGGTGGCCGATGCGCAGCACCAGCTGCGCGGCGTGGTCCATATCCGCGACCTGATGCGCGCCAAGGTAATCTGATGGCACGCGCTCCCTTGACGCCCGTGCAGAACTGGGACGCACCGCTGCTGCTGCTGGCGCAGGATGTGCGGGTGGCATTCTTCGATGTCGATGGCGTGCTGACCGATGGCGGCCTGCTGTTCTCTGGCGAAGGCGAAGTGCTCAAGCGCTTCAACACGCTGGACGGCCATGGTCTGAAACTGCTGCAAAAGGCTGGCATCACGCCCGCCGTGGTGACGGGCCGCGATTCGCCCGCGCTTCGCCTGCGGCTGAGCAATCTGGGCGTCACGCATGCGCGCTTTGGCACGGAAGACAAGGTGCCTGCCGCCGAGGCCATCCTGAAGGAGCTGGGCCTGCAATGGCACCAGGCGGCAGCCATGGGCGACGACTGGCCGGACCTGCCCGTGATGCGGCGCTCCGCCTTCGCCTGCGCACCGGCCAACGCCCATGACGAAGTGCTGGCCGTGGCCGATTGGGTCACGCCGCGCAGCGGCGGTGAAGGAGCGGTGCGCCAGCTGTGCGACCTGCTGCTGGCCGCGCGTGGCGCCTATGCCGGGCTGCTGGCGGAATACGCATCATGACCCAGGCCTGGCGCCGCGTCGGTGACCGGCTTTCCCTGTACCTGCCCGTGCTGCTGATGGGCCTGCTGGCGCTGGGCACCTGGTGGCTGGTGCGCAATGCGCCGCAGCCCCTGGCCAGCGGCACCGAAAAGGCCGTGGCGCACGAGCCCGACTATTTCATGAAGGATTTCTCGATCAAGAGCTTCGATGCCACGGGGCGTCTGAAGAGCCAGATCGAGGGCAGCATGGGCCGCCACTATCCCGATACCGACACGCTTGAAATCGACAACGTCCGCATGTTCGCGGTCTCGCCCGAAGGCCGCATCACGCGCGGCAGTGCGAACCGGGCGCTGAGCAATGCCGATGGTTCCGAGGTGCAGATGTTCGGCAATGCCATCGTCACGCGCGAGCCATTTGTGACAGCAGGTAAACAGCCGCAGCCGCAGTTGCAATTCCAGGGCGAATTCCTGCACGCCTGGCCCAACGAGGAGCGCGTGAGTTCCAACCAGCCCGTGGTGCTGACCCGTGGCAAGGACCGCTTCACGGCCGACAGCATGCAGTACAGCAACCTGGATCTGGTCATGAAACTGCAGGGCCGCGTGCGCGGCACCCTGCAGCCTTCCAGGACCAAGTAAGGCACCAGCGCAAGCGCAGGCGTGCCGATGGAGAACAAGCCATGACGACATCCTCGCGCAGCCCGGCACCCCTGGCCTTCATCACCGGCGCATCCAGCGGCATAGGCCAGGCCCTGGCCTGGCACGCCTACCAGCAAGGCTGGTCGCTGGCGCTGGTGGCTCGGCGCGGCGACGTGATGGCGCAATGGGCTGCGCAACAGGGCCTGGACTCCTCGCGTTTCGCCCTCTACGAGGCTGATGTGGGCGTGCCTGACAGCATCATCGCCGCCGCCCGGCGCTGCGAGCAGCAGCAGGGCCTGCCCGATGTCGTGATCGCCAATGCTGGCGTCAGCTGGGGTGTGGACACCTCGATGCGCGAGGACATCGACACCATGCAGCAGGTGCTGGCCGTCAACACGATGGGGGTTGTGGCCAGCTTCCACCCCTTCATCGCACCCATGGTGCAGCGTGGAAGCGGGCAACTGGTCGGAATTTCCAGTGTGGCCGGGCTGCGCGGCCTGCCAGGACACGGCGCTTATTGCGCCAGCAAGGCTGCAGTCATTGCCTATTGCGAAAGCCTTCGCGGTGAATTGCGCAGTAGTGGCGTAAAAGTCACGACATTGCTTCCTGGCTATGTGGATACACCCCTCACGCGTGGTAACCGCTATGGCATGCCATTCCTATTGGAGCCGCAGGAGTTTTCCGCAAGGGCCTGGCGTGCCATTGAAGCTCGCCGCAGTCTGGTCATCATTCCATGGCAAATGGCCTGGGTGGGGCGGTTGATGAAAATTCTCCCCAACGCGATATTCGACAGGCTGCTTGTAGGACGGAAGCGCAAACATCGGCATTTGGAAAATCCCTGATGCCCATTGCCGTTCGGAATATGCTCATGCACGCATCTTGTGCGTAAAAAAGGCTCCATGAAGGAGCCTTTTTGATTCGGGGTAACACTGAGAACCGTGGAACTCATTCCCCGTTGTTATTGTTGTTTCCCCAGCCGCCGCCACGGCCGCCATTGCGGGGGCCGGAGCCATAAGGGCTGCGGAATCCGCCGTCGCCACGACCGCCGTAGCCGCCGCCACCGCCGCCGTCGCCACGGCCATAGCCGCCACGGTCGCCACCGTCACCGCGTCCGTAGCCACCGCCATCACCGCGGCCACCGCCACCGTAACCGCCGCCGCCACCATCACCACGGCCATAGCCGCCGCCACCGCCGCCAAAGCCGCCCGAACGCGGGGGACGAGGCTCCATGGGACGTGCTTCGTTCACCACGAGGCTGCGTCCGCCCAATGGCTGGCCATTCATGCCCTGAACGGCAGCCTGAGCCTCGGCATCACTGCCCATCTCGACAAACCCGAATCCCTTGGAACGGCCTGTGTCGCGCTCCATCATGACCCGGGCGCTGGTGACAGCGCCGAACTGGCTGAATGCCTGCTCCAAGTCGTTGTCACGCACACCATAGGGAAGGTTGCCGACGTAAAGCTTATTGCCCATCAAAAACTCCTCAACTCCTCAATGCTCACTGGTTTGCGCTCGGCTTCAGGACGCACAGACATCAGGTTCCTTGTATACAAGAGCCTGGCCAACCTTCCTAAACACATAGCGTTCGAACGGGTCTGCCCGAAACTAAATTATGAAGCACAAAAATCAAAAAGATAAATGCTCGAAAACACAAGCTGATAACGTTTGGCAACAAAAAAGGGGCCCAGAGGGCCCCTTTTTTTGCTAACGCATGCTCTAAGCGAGAGCTTAGTAGCTGTTGCGACGGCCACCGCCGTAGCCGCCGTCGCGGTTGCCACCGCCGAAGCCGCCACCGCCGCCACCACCGAAGCCGCCGCCGAAGCCGCCGCTACGGGGAGCGCGGGGCTCCATCGGGCGGGCTTCGTTGACCACCAGGTCACGGCCGCCGCGGTTTTGGCCGTGCAGGCCTTGGATAGCAGCTTGTGCTTCGGCATCGCTGCCCATTTCGACGAAGCCGAAACCCTTGGAACGGCCGGTGTCGCGCTCCATCATTACCTTGGCGCTGTTAACGGCGCCGAATTCGCTGAAGGCTTGCTCCAGATCGCTGTCACGGAAGGTGTACGGCAGGTTGCCGACGTAAAGCTTGTTGCCCATGGAGGACTCCTGAAAAAACTGGAAAACGCGATGGAGCCCTAGGGAGTCAACACGGGATGACAACGTTAGAGACGCAAACGCACTAGCACTCATTGAGCCGAAGCCCGAACGAAAGCTCGCCCATTATGTGGCAGAAGTTTTCGCACGTTATTACTGTTTCGCAAAAATTCGTCGTGCCCGCCACAGAATGCCCCTGGGAGTTACCCTGAAATTGCGGCAGCGCATAAGCAAGTGCCTTGGCGGCAGTGGGGGCCGGCATGCAGATCCGAGGGCTGCTATGATCGCCGGCTCAGTCTTTGGGGAGTAGATCGTTCGGCTCAGCAGCCGGATGCATGCGTCAACAAACTTGGGCCTTCGCTGGCCTATGGCGTATGCGGCGCGCAGTGCAATGCTGCGTGTGACCGATCGAGACCATTGACCGCGCACCGATCCAAAGGCCGGAGTCGGAGCGTGGTCAATGCGTGCTCTATCCGGCCGGATAAATCCCCACACCATGGAAGCCTTCCTGATTTCAACCTCCGTCGTCGCGCTTGCCGAGATGGGGGACAAGACCCAGCTGCTGTCGCTGGTGCTCGCCGCGCGTTTTCGCAAACCCTGGCCCATCGTTGCGGGCATTTTCGTGGCCACGCTGGTCAACCATGCGCTGGCCGGTGCCGTGGGCGCCTGGATCACCAGCTATCTTGGCGAGAACGCCATGCGCTGGATTCTTGGCCTGTCCTTCATCGCCATGGCGGTCTGGATGCTGATCCCCGACAAGCTCGACGAGGACGAGGTGTCCGGACACTCGCGCTGGGGCGTCTTCGGCACGACGCTGGTGGCCTTCTTCCTGGCCGAGATGGGCGACAAGACGCAGATTGCCACCGTGATGCTGGCGGCCAAGTACAACGCCTACCTGTGGGTGGTGGCCGGCACCACGCTGGGCATGATGCTGGCCAACGCTCCCGTGGTGTGGCTGGGCGACAAGCTGGTCAAGCGCGTGCCCATCCGGCTGGTGCATGTGATCTCGGCCGTGATCTTCCTGGTGCTGGGCGTGCTGGCCCTGTTCCTTCCGGGGGCAGGCGTTTTGGCATAATGATTCTTCATGCGCCGATTTGCTTCTGCTTGCGGGCGCTTTATAAATCCAGCTAAAGACGACACCAGAGAACCCGGCCTCGTTTTTAGCGATGCCGGGTTTTTTCATGTCCTTCATCGCCACACCACAATCCATGCACTTCGACGAGCCGCTGCCGCTGCAGGGCGGCGGCTCGATCCGTGACTACGACCTCGCCTACGAGACCTACGGGCAGCTCAACGCCGACCGCAGCAATGCCGTGCTGGTCTGCCATGCGCTCAACGCTTCCCACCATGTGGCCGGCGTGTACGAGGGCCAGCCCAAGAGCGAGGGCTGGTGGGACAACATGATCGGCCCCGGCAAGCCCGTGGACACGAACCGGTTCTTCGTGATCGGCGTGAACAACCTGGGCTCGTGCTTTGGCTCCACGGGCCCCATGCACGCGCATCCGGACACCGGCAGGATCTATGGCGCCGACTTTCCCGTGGTCACCGTGGAGGATTGGGTGGACGCCCAGGCCCGGCTGCTGGACCGGCTGGGCATAGCGCAGCTGGCCGCGGTGCTGGGCGGCAGCCTGGGCGGCATGCAGGCGCTGTCCTGGTCGCTGCGCCATCCGGACCGCATGCGCCATGCCGTGGTCGTGGCCAGCGCGCCCAACCTCAATGCGGAGAACATCGCCTTCAACGAGGTGGCGCGGCGCGCCATCGTCACCGATCCGGATTTCCATGGCGGGCATTTCTACGAGCATGGCGTGGTGCCGGCGCGCGGCCTGCGCATCGCCCGCATGATCGGCCACATCACCTACCTGAGCGACGACGTGATGAACCAGAAGTTCGGCCGCCAGCTGAGGGAGGGCCTGGACCTGAAGTACAGCACGCAGGACGTGGAGTTCCAGATCGAGAGCTACCTGCGCTACCAGGGCGAGAAGTTCAGCAGCTACTTCGACGCCAATACCTACCTGCTGATCACGCGCGCGCTCGACTACTTCGACCCGGCGCGCACGCATGGCGGCGACCTGACCCAGGCGCTGTCGGTGGCCAAGGCCGGCTTTTTGCTGGTCAGCTTCACCACCGACTGGCGCTTCGCGCCCGCACGCAGCCGCGAGATCGTGAAGTCGCTGCTGGAGAACAACCGCGACGTCAGCTATGCCGAGATCGACGCGCCCCACGGCCATGACGCCTTCCTGCTCGACGACCCCCGCTACATGAACGTGATGCGCTCCTACTTCGACGGCATCGCCCAGGAAACCACGACAGCCGCCAAGGAGGCCGCATGACCGAGCTGAACACCATGCAGGCGATTGCGCGCCTGATCCCCAAGGGCTCGCGCGTGCTCGACCTGGGCTGCGGCGATGGCGCCCTGCTGTCGCACCTTCAGCGCGAGCGTGGCTGCACCGGCTACGGCGTGGAGCTGGATGACGCCAACGTGCTGGCCTGCGTGCGCCGGGGCGTGAACGTGCTGCAGCTGAACCTGGAGGACGGCCTAGCCATCTTCCAGGACAACAGCTTCGACGTGGTGCTGCAGATCGATACGCTGCAGCATCTGCGCAATGCCGAGACCATGCTGCAGGAGACGGCGCGCATAGGCCGCGCGGGCATCGTCGCCTTCCCCAACTTCGCGCACTGGCCCAACCGCCTGTCCGTGCTGCGCGGGCGCATGCCGGTGACGCGGCGCCTGCCCTACCAGTGGTATGACACGCCCAACATCCGCGTGGGCACCTACAAGGACTTCGAGGTGCTGGCCACCCGGAACCGGCTGCGCATACTGGACTCCTTCGGCCTGCAGGATGGCCGCAGCGTGCGTACCCTGCCCAATCTCATGGCGGGCACGGCGGTCTTCCATTTCGAGCACGCCTGAGCGCAGGCGGGCCATGTCCGTGTCATCCCCGGCGCGCACAATCGAATGCCCCGAGACCCCGGAGACAGACATGGACAACCTCCCACGCCGCCGCGCGCTGGCCCTGGCCGGCGCGGCCGCCGGCCTGCTGGTGGCCGGCTGCGCCGCACCGCAGGCGCCCGCCCGAAGCGATGCCGCTGCCGACTGGCCGCCCCGGCCCGCGCTGATCGCCCATCGCGGCGCATCGGCGCTGCGGCCAGAGCACACGCTGGAGGCATACCGCGAGGCCATACGCGCGGGCGCCGACTTCATCGAGCCCGACCTGGTCATCACGCGCGATGGCGTGCTGGTGGCGCGGCATGAGAACGCCATCGCCATCCTGGCGGCCGACGGCAGCCTCAAGGAGGCCACCACCAATGTGGCCGACCGTCCCGAGTTCGCGGCGCGCAAGACCACCAAAACCATCGACGGGCAGGCGATCACGGGCTGGTTCGTGGAGGATTTCACGCTGGCCGAGTTGAAGACGCTGCGTGCGCGCGAACGCATCCCGGCGATCCGCCCGGCGAATGTGCAGTTCAATGACCGTTTCGAGGTGCCCACGCTGCAGGAGGTCATCGACCTGGCCCGAGCCGAGAGCGCACGCACGAGCCGCACCATCGGCATCTATCCCGAGACCAAGCACCCGAGCTACTTCCAGTCCATCGGCCTGCCGCTGGAGCCCGCGCTGCTCAAGCTGCTCGCGGACAACGGCTGGAACCATGCGCAGGCGCCGGTGTTCGTGCAGTCCTTCGAGGTCGAGAACCTGCGCTGGATCCGTGCGCGCAGCAACCTGCGCCTGGTGCAGTTGCTGGCGCCCAAGGGCAAGCCCTATGACAGCGTGGCACGCGGCACGGGCCCCGGCTATGCCGACATGGTCACGCCCGCAGGCCTGGCCGAGATTGCGCGCTACGCCAACGGCATAGGGCCGAGCAAAAGCATGGTGATCCCTGTGGTGCAGGGTGCGAATGCCGCGCCCACTGCGCTGGTGGCCGATGCCCATCGCGCGGGGCTGCTGGTCCATCCCTGGACGCTGCGGCCCGAGAACGCCTTCCTTCCCCTGAGCCTGAAATCGCCGCCCGCACAGGACGGCGCCCGGCGTGGCAATGCGCGCGCCGACATGGACGATTTCCTGCGCACGGGCATCGATGGCATCTTCACCGACGACCCGTCGGGGGGGCGAGCCGCCATTGACGCTTTGCTCAAGTCGCGGCCTTGACCGGACGTGCTGCCGTGCGCCGGCCCGCTGCCTGCGCCTGCTCCAGCCACTGCTGGCGGCGTGCGGCATCGGCGCCGAGCACGGGTCCGAAACTGTGTATGCGCACGGGCCGGATGCCGCTGAACTCCAGGATGGCACGGCGCATCTGGTGATGGCCCGGCATGTGCGCCAGCCAGCGGTAATACCAGGGCGGGGAATCCATGCTCACCAGCAGATCGGCGGTGCGGCCGGCCAGCAGCCGGTCCCACAGCATCGAGCCCTTGCGGTACTTGAAGGCGAAGCCCGGCAGAAAGATGCGGTCGATGAAGCCCTTGAGCAAGGCCGGCAGGCCGCCCCACCAGGTCGGATAGACCCAGGCCAGGTGGCTGGCCCACAGGATGTCGGCCTGGGCCTGCTGCAGGTCAGGCTCCAGGGGCTGATCCTGGCGATAGCCGGCGCGCAGCAGCGGGTCGAATTCCAGTTCGCCCAGGCGCAGCGTGCGCACTTGGGCACCGCTGTCGCGTGCGCCCTGGGCGTAGGCATCGGCCAGGCCGGCGCACAGGCTGCCGGCCGACGGGTGGCCGAGGATGATCAGGATGCGCTGGGGATGATGGGGGTGCGTGGTGCTTGGAGACATGGCGGCCATGTTCGCCTTGCCCCAAGGGGCAGGGTCAAGACCCTGGATCAAGCCATGGCGGTTTCGCAGGCGCGTTCTCTGGAATCCGCCGGCTCCAGGCGGCATTCGAGCAGCTCACGCTCCAGTGCGGCCAGCTGCGTCTGCAGTCCCTGAAGGTGCTGCATCTGCGCCTGCACCTGCTCGCGGCGGCCGCGCAGCAGCCGGGCCAGCGCGTCCCAGCTGTCGGCGTGGTCCAGGCGCTGCAGGCCATGCAGCTCGTCGAGTCGAAAGCCCAGCCCCAGCGCCTGGCGGATGCGCTGCACCAGCACCAGATCCTGCTGTCCATACACGCGGTAGCTGCCTGCCCGCGCCACGGCACCGAGCAGGCCCCGTGATTCATAGAGCCTGACGGCCTTGGGCGAGCAGCCGGCGCGTCGGGCGAGTTCTCCGATATACATGGGGCGTGATCGTAGTCGCTGGCGCCGGGCTCTCATGGTCTGCATGGCGTTGGCGCACAATGACCGGATCGCGGCGCTGGCTTCGCTCGAACGGTGCGCCCATCCCTGACACGAGGACCCACCATGAATGCACGCACTCCTTCACAACTGCTGCAGCCCGCAGCCGCGCTGGACCGGATCAGCCGCTCCTGGGACGAGCGCATCGTCCCGGCGCTGACCGAGTACATCGCCATTCCCGCCAAGTCGCCCATGTTCGCGCCCGACTGGGAGCAGCAGGGCCACCTGGAGACCGTGCTGCGCAATGCGGCCGACTGGGTGCAGGCGCAGAAGGTGGCCGGCCTGACGCTGGAGATCGTGCGTCAGCCGGGCCGCACGCCAGTGCTGTTCTTCGAGGTGGAAGGCACGCAGGACAAGGCGGCCTCCAGCCCCACGGTGCTGATGTACGGCCATCTGGACAAGCAGCCCGAGTTCGACGGCTGGCGCAGCGACCTGGGTCCGTGGACGCCCAAGTACGAGAACGGAAAGCTGTACGGGCGCGGCGGTGCCGATGATGGCTACGCGGTCTACGCCAGCATTGCCGCCGTGCAGGAGCTCAAGCGCCAGGGCGTGCCGCACCCGCGCATCCTGGGCCTGATCGAGACCTGCGAGGAAAGCGGCTCGCGCGACCTGTTGCCCTATGTCGATGCCCTGCGTCCGCGCCTGGGCGATGTGGGCCTGGTGATCTGCCTGGACAGCGGCGCCGGCAACTACGACCAGCTGTGGCTGACCACCAGCCTGCGCGGCATGGCCAGCGGCACGCTGAAGGTGGAGATCCTCACGGAGGGCGTGCACTCGGGCGATGCCTCGGGCGTCGTGCCGTCGTCCTTCCGCATCCTGCGCCAGGTGCTGGACCGTCTGGAGGACAGCAAGACCGGGCGCCTGCTGCCCGCCAGCTTCCACTGCGAGGTCCCGGCCGACCGCATGGCCCAGATGCGCGCCACGGCGGCCATCCTCGGCGAGGAGACCTATGCGCGCTTTCCCTGGGCGCACTACGACTGCGGCGGCTCCACGCTGTTTGCCCTGCCCACCACCACCGACCCGGTGCAGGCGCTGGTCAAGCGCACCTGGGAGCCCACGCTGAGTGTCACAGGCGCAGAGGGCCTGCCCGCGCTGCAGGATGCCGGCAACGTGCTGCGGCCCTACACGGCCTTCAAGCTCAGCCTGCGCCTGCCGCCCCTGGTCGATGCCGCCGCCTGCGTGCAGGAGATGAAGGCGCTGCTGGAGGACAACGCGCCCTACCAGGCCCGTGTGACCTGGCAAGGGCTGTCGGGTGCCAGCGGCTGGAATGCGCCAGCCATGGACGGCTGGTTCGAGGACGCGCTCAACGCCGCCAGCCAGGCGCATTTCGGCGCCTCCTGCGGCTACATCGGGCAGGGCGGCACGATTCCGCTGATGAACATGCTCAGCCAGGGCTTTCCCAAGGCCCAGATGATGGTCTGCGGCGTGCTCGGCCCCAAGAGCAACGCCCACGGCCCCAATGAATTCCTGCACGTGCCCTATGCCAAGAAGCTCACGGCCGCCGTGGCCCAGGTGATCGCCGCCATGGCCGTGACGCAGGCAGCTTCCGAAGCCGGTGCCGGCACTGCCGGCGTGGCGTAATGGCAGCGTCTGCCCCCGCGCCGGAAGGCCAGGTCACACGCCTGGCATCCGGCGACGGCGCCGAGCTGTCACTGTGCGATTGGCCTGCCGGCGAGGGCCCGGCGCGCGCCACCGTGCTGCTGGTGCACGGCCTGGGCGAGCACATCGGCCGCTATGCGGCACTGGCCCAGCGGCTCAATGCCTGGGGCTATGCCGTACGCGGCTACGACCAATATGGCCACGGACGCTCGGCAGGGCCGCGCGGTGGCCTGACGGGCGACAACCGGCTTCTGGACGACCTGGCGGCCGTGGTGGATGACACGCGCGCCCGGCAACCGGCCGGCCAGCCGCTGGTGCTGTTGGGCCACAGCCTGGGCGGTCTGGTGGCGGCGCTGTTCGTGGCCCGGGCCATCCGGCCTGTCGATGCGCTGGTGCTGTCCTCGCCAGCCCTCGATGTGGGTCTGTCGCCGATCCAGAAATTGCTCGTTGGCACGCTGCCGCACCTGCTGCCCGATCTGCGCGTGTCCAACGGCCTGCAGATTCCGTATCTCTCGCATGACGTGGCGGTCTGCGATGCCTACCGCGCCGATCCGCTGTGCCACGACCGCATCAGCGCACGGCTGGCGCGCTTTCTGGCGCAGGGCGGCCCGCAGGTGCTGGCCCGTGCGGGCAGCTGGAGTGTGCCCAGCCTGTTGCTGTGGGCAGGGGACGACAGGCTGGTGGCGCCGGCCGGCAGCCAGGCCTTTTCCGACCGTGCGCCGCCGGCCGTGGTGCAGGCGCAGTGCTTTGACGGCGCCTACCACGAGCTGTTCAACGAAAGCGATGCCTTCGCCGCGCCCGTGTTCGCAAGGCTGCGGCAGTGGCTGGGCCGGTTCAGTCCAGCGTGAGCGCCGCCAGCGCGGCCAAGGGCGCGGTTTCCGCGCGCAGAACGCGTGGACCCAGCGTGACGGGCACGAAACCCTGGGCGCGGGCCAGGGCCTCTTCGGCCGGAGAGAGGCCCCCTTCGGGGCCCGATAGAAAGACCACGGGCGCATCCTCGGCCATGGCGTCCACGATCTCGCCCAGCGGCCGGGTTCCCTCGCCCAGCGACAGCAGCAGCCGCAGCGTGCCGGGCGGCAGCTGTTTCGCGCCGCCCTCCAGCCAGTCTTGCAGGTCGGTGGGCGCATGCAGCGGCGGCACGCGGTTGCGTGTGCACTGCTCGCAGGCCGACACGGCCACGGCCTGCCAGTGCGCCAGCTTTTTCTCGGCGCGCTCGCCCTTGAGCTTGAGCACGCTGCGCTCGGCCACCAGCGGCGTGATGCTGGCGGCGCCCAGCTCGGCGGCCTTCTCCACCAGCCAGTCCATGCGTTCGTTGGCCGTGATGCCTGCCAGCAGGTGCACGGGGCGCAGCGGTTCGCGTTCCACGGCGTGGTGCGCGCCTATGCGCACGGCCACGTCGCTGCGGCCCATGCGCAGGACCGTGGCCTCGAACTCGCCGCCGCTGAAGCCCTCGCCGGCACGGCCCTGAAAGAGGGTGATGCCGTCGCCGGGCTGCAGGCGCAGCACCTGCACATGGCGCGCCGCACCGGGCGGCAGTTCGATGTCGTCGCCGCTGCGCAGCGCGATGGGGCAGTGAAAGCGTGGCATGGCGTACCTGTCCTCAAACGCGCCCGTAGGCCCAGCCCACCTGGGGCTGAATGTTCTCGATCTGGTCCACCAGGCGCAGCAGCGGCGTCAGTTCGCGGTAGCGGCTGCAGGTGGCGCGGATGTAGTGGATGAAGCGCGGCGTATCCGCCAGGTAGCGGGGCTTGCCGTCTCGCAATGTCAGCCGTGCAAAGATGCCGGCCACCTTGAGGTGGCGCTGCAGCCCCATCCACTCCACGCCACGGTAGAACTCGCCGAAATCGTCGCCCCAGCCGCTTTGGCTGCGCGCGCCCACCAATCCCGACTTGCGTGCCTTTTCCCAGTAACGCACGGTAATGTCGATGACAAAGTCCTCTTCCCAGCTGATGAAGGCATCGCGCAGCAGGCTGGCGATGTCATAGGTCACCGGGCCGTAGACCGCATCCTGGAAGTCCAGCACGCCCAGCGGGCCGCTGGCGGTCACGGGCTGCATGAGATTGCGCGTCATGAAGTCGCGGTGCACGAAGACGCTGGGTGCCGCCAGGTTGTGGGCCACGATCTGGTCGAAGGCCTTGGCCAGCGTGGCCTGCTGCCTGTCGTCGAGCACGGTCTCGCGGTGGCGCGCGATGTACCAGTCGGGGAACAGCTGCAGTTCGCGGCGCAGCAGGGCGTCGTCATAGGCGGGCAGCACGTCGGGGCGCGAGGCGGTCTGCCAGGCCAGCAGCACCTCCAGCGCCGAGCGGTACCAGGCTTCCGCGTCCTGGGGCTTTTCCGGGTCCAGCGCCTCGATGACGGTGTGGCCGCCCAGGTCGGACAGCAGCATGAAGCCGTGCACGGCGTCCCAGTCCAGGATCTGCGGCACGGCCAAGCCGGCCGAGGCCATCAGCGCCTGCACCTTGGCGAAGGGCGCGCAGTCTTCCTTGTCCGGCGGGGCATCCATGACGATGAGGCTGGCGCCGGCGGCGGTGTCCAGGCGCAGATAGCGGCGAAAGCTGGCATCGGCCGATGCCGGGCGCAGGGTTTCGGGGCGCAGCGCGTGGCGGGCGGACAGCGGGGCCAGCCAGGCGTCGAAGGCGGCATGGCGGGCGGGGTCGGCCCAGACAACGCCGGCCGTGGGGGTGTTTGGATGGCTCATGGATAATCGCGATTCTACAAACCGCCACCCCGGCGAATGCCCGGCGGTGATGCTAGGCTTGCGCCTTTGTCCACCCGCCGCTGTTGACCACCGTGTACCTCCGACCGCCGCTCCCCGATCCGCTGGCTGCCCGCGCGCCCGCGCGCCCCGCTGTACGCCCGCTGGCCTGGCTTGTGGCTCTCGCATGGGCCGGTGGCTCGACGCTGGCCCAGGCCCAGCCCGCTGCGGCCGATGAAGGCCGGCTGCAGCAGGTGCGCCCGCTGCGCCCCAGCACGCTGATGCAGGAAACCTACCCTGAGGCGGTCCGCTCCCAGCAGCCCGTCTACGTGCGTGGCGACGCGCTCAGCGGCCAGCCGGACATCAATGCGGTGATCGAGGGCAATGCCGAACTGCGCCGCGGCGACACCATGATCCGCGCCGACCGGCTCGAATACCAGGTGCCCGACGACCGCGTTAATGCCTCGGGCGCCGTGCACATCAACCAGGCCGGCAATGTCTACGAAGGCTCGCAGCTGGACCTGCAGGTCGATGCCTTCAAGGGCTTTTTCGACAACGCCGGCTACCGCTTCCTGGCCAACGGGGCCTACGGCAAATCCTCGCGCGTGGACTTCATCGACCGCGACCATGCCGTGGTCCATGACGCGACCTACACCACCTGCCAGCGCGATGACGAAGCCACCTGGCAGCCGGCCTGGATGCTGCGCGCCCGGACCTTGCACATCGACATGGCCGAGGAAGTCGGCGTGGCCGAAGGCGCGGCCCTGCAGTTCAAGGGCGTGACCGTGCTGCCCGTGCCGCGCATGAGCTTTCCGCTGTCGGACAAGCGCAAGTCGGGCCTGCTGCCTCCCACCATGGGCCTGGACAAGCTCAGCGGCATCGAATACACGCAGCCCTACTACTGGAACCTCGCGCCCAACCGCGACATGACCCTGTATCCCTCGGTCATGAGCAAGCGCGGCGTCAACCTGGGCGCCCAGTTCCGCTATCTGGAGCCCACCTATTCGGGCGAGGCCTACGCGGCCTACATGCCGGGCGACCGCCAGCGCGACCGTGACCGCTGGGCCTACTCGCTGCAGCACCGGGGCGTCATCAGCTCGCCCATCGGCGGCCTGGGGTTGAACATGAACCTCAACCGCGTCAGCGACGACAACTACTGGCGTGATTTCCCGCTGGCCGCCCGTTCCTTGCGCGAGCGCCTGCTGCCCAACGACGTGAACCTGTCCTGGGCGCGTGGCGACGGGGTGCTGACCCTGCGCACCCTGTACTGGCAGACCATGCAGGACGCATCGGCGCCCATTGCCCCGCCCTACGGCATGAAGCCGCAGCTGCAATGGCGCTACACGCCGTTGGACCTGCCGCACGGCCTGGACTTCAGCTTCGTGGCCGACACCACGCGCTTCGAGATCGACAAGCCCCTGGCCGGCATGACCTACAACAACGGCCAGCGCAGCTACATGCAGGCGCAGCTGAGCCGTCCCTTCCTGTCGCCGGGCGCCTTCATCACGCCCAGGATCCAGTTGCACACCAGCAACTACCAGGTGGACCGCCTGATGAGCAACGGCAGCCGCAATGCCTCGCGCACGCTGCCCACGTTCAGCGTGGACAGCGGACTGGTGTTCGAGCGTGACACCACGCTGTTCGGCCGCCAGCTGCAGCAGACCTTCGAGCCGCGCGCCTTCTACACCTACACGCCCTACCGAGACCAGAGCTTTCTGCCGCTGTACGATACGGGGCGCAACGACTTCAACTTTGCCAGTATCTATGCCGAAAACGACTACAACGGCCAGGACCGCATTGCCGACAACCACCTGCTGACCCTGGGCGCGACCACGCGCCTGATCGACGGGGCCACGGGCGCGGAGAAGGCGCGCTTCGGCATTGCACAGCGCGTGCGTTTCTCCGACCAGAAGGTCATCCTGCCGGGCGAGGTGCCTGCCACCAGCCGGCTGTCCGACGTGCTGCTGGGTGCGACCATCAACTGGACCGATGCCTGGTCCACCGAAGGCACGACCCAGTACAACCGCGACCTGAACCGCCCGGTGCGCACCACCTTCGGCGCGCGCTACAGCCCCAGCTCCTACCGCACGGTGAACGTGGCCTACCGTACCCAGTACAACACCGTGGCACGCACCGATGCCAGCAAGCTGGTCGATGTGGGCTGGCAATGGCCCATCAACGACCTCTGGGGCGACAAGGGCCGTGACCTGGGTGCCGGCCGTGGCCAGGGCGGCGGCCGCTGGTACACGGTGGGCCGGCTGAACTACAGCCTGAAGGACCGCAAGCTCGTCGATACCGTGGTCGGGCTGGAGTACGACGGCTGCTGCTGGATTGGCCGCGTGGTGCTGGAGCGCCTGCAAAGCTCCATCACCCAGTCCAACACCCGGCTGCTGTTCCAGATCGAGTTCGTAGGCTTCTCGCGGCTGAGCCTGGGTGCCGACCCGCAGCGCAGCCTCAAGCAGAATGTGCCGCGCTACCAGTACCTGCGCGAGTCGGTGACGCCGCCCAGCCGCTTCACCAATTACGATTAGAGCCAAGGCTCCAAACACGCTTTTTGCAAGGCATCTCTCCCATGCGTTTTCTTTCCCAGACCCATTGCTGCGCAGCGGCCGCTGTGGCGCTGGCCTTGCTGGCCACCACAGCCCAGGCGCAAGGCCTGCGTGTTCCGGGCCAGTCCAGGGCGCCCCAGGCCGGCGATGCCTCCGTCTCGCGCGCGCTGGACGCCACCAATCAGCCCTTGTCGCGTGATCGCGGCAGCAATGCCGGCGTGCGCTCGGCCGACTACATCGTGGCCGTGGTCAACTCCGAGCCCGTGACCAACAACGAGGTGCGGGCCCGCATGGCGCGCGTGGCGCAGAACATTGCCGAGCAGGGCGGCCAGATGCCGCCCGAGGCGCTGCTGGCCCGCGAGGTGCTGGAGCGGCTGATCGTGGAAAAGGCCCAGCTGCAGGAAGCCAAGGACACGGGCCTGCGCGTGGATGACTACGCCGTGGACCAGGCGCTGACCAATGTGGCGCGGCAAAACGGCCTGGACAAGGCCGGCCTGCAGTCACGCCTGCGGGCCGAGGGCGTGAACGAAAAGCAGTTCCGCGAAGAACTGCGCCGCCAGATCACGCTGCAGCGCCTGCGCGAGCGCGATGTGGACGGCCGCGTGCGCGTGACCGAAGCCGACATCGACCGCTACCTGGCCGAGCAGCGCAGCGGCGGCGCCGACAAGGCGCCGGCGGCCGTGAACCTGGGCCACATCCTGATCGCCGTGCGCGAGGATGCCAGCCCCGCCGAAGTGGCCGAGCGCGAAGCCCGCGCCAAGCAGGCTGCCGAGGCGGCCCGCACGCAAGGCGACTTCCTGGCCGTGGTCAAGGAGTTCTCCGATGTGCCCGACGGCCAGGGCGGCGGCGCCATGGGCATGCGCCCGCTGGACCGCTACCCCGAACTGTTCACCAAGGCCGTGGGCCAGACGCCGCAGGGCGGCATCGTCGGCCCCTTCCGTTCGGGCGCGGGCTTTCACGTGCTCAAGGTGCTGGAGAAGTCGCAGGCCGGCATGCCTTCCGTGGTCACGCAAAACCATGCGCGCCACATCCTGCTGCGCATCGGCGACCAGATGACCGAGGCCGATGCCGCCAAGCGCCTGGCCGACTACAAGCGCCGCGTGGACAGCGGCCAGGCCAGCTTCGAATCGCTGGCCCGCGAGTTCTCGCAGGACGGCAGCGCGCGCAACGGCGGCGATCTGGGCTGGGCCTCGCCCGGCCAGTTCGTGCCCGAGTTCGAGCAGGTGCTCAATGCGCTGCAGCCCGGGCAGGTCAGCGACCCGCTGGTCTCGCGCTTCGGTGTGCACCTGATCCAGCTCATCGAGCGCCGCCAGGCCGCGCTGACGCCGCGCGAGCAGCGCGACATGGTGCGCAACGTGGTGCGCGAGCGCAAGCTCGAAACCGACTACCAGACCTGGCTGCAGGAGCTGCGTGGCCGCGCCTACGTCGAGTACCGCGAGCCCCCGCAATAAGACACCCCCCAAGCAGCCATGGCTGCGGCAGTCCACAATGGAAGGCGGTGCCATGGCGCACCGCCTTGCTTTTTCTATGAAACACATTCCTCGCAAACGCTTCGGCCAGAACTTCCTGACCGATGGCGGCATCATCGACGGCATCGTGCGTGCCATCGATCCCCGGCCGGGCCAGTCCATGGTCGAGATCGGTCCGGGCCTGATGGCCCTGACCCAGCCCCTGGTCGAGCGCCTGGGCCGGCTCACCGTGATCGAACTGGACCGCGACCTGGCCGTGCGCCTGCGCCTGCACGAGCAGCTCGACGTGGTCGAGTCCGACGTGCTCAAGGTGGACTTTCGCGCCATCGCTGCGCGCCTGGGCGTGCCCAAGCTGCGCATTGCGGGCAACCTGCCCTACAACATCTCCAGCCCCATCCTCTTTCACCTGCTCGAGCAGGTGGACGTGGTCGAGGACCAGCACTTCATGCTGCAAAAGGAGGTCATCGACCGCATGGTGGCCTCTCCGGCCACGGCGGCCTATGGGCGGCTGACGGTCATGCTGCAGTGGCGCTATGCGATGGAGAGCGTGCTGTACGTGCCGCCCGAGAGCTTCAATCCGCCGCCCAAGGTGGACAGCGCCGTCGTGCGCATGGTCCCGCGCGAGGCGCCGGCGGCCCTGGACGCGAAGCTGCTGGAGGAGATGGTGCAGGTGGCCTTCAGCCAGCGGCGCAAGATCCTGCGCAACACGCTGGGGCGCTGGCTGGAAGCCAAGGGCTTTGACGGGGAGTTCGACCTGCAGCGCCGCGCCGAGGAAGTGCCGGTGTCCGAGTACGAGGCACTTGCAGCCCGGTTCACGCGCAGCTAGACGCAGGTGGCGCACGGCGCCAGCGCCCGCATGGGACGCTGGCGCCGTGCAATCAATGTGCGGCTCTTACAGGAAAGAGTAGAAGCAGCGGAACGGGATCTTGCGCTCGGCCCAGTACTCGGCCGCGTCGCGGAAGCTGTCCAGCAGCTGCTCGCGCACTTCCTTGTCGAACTTGGGCGTGGTCGGGATCTGGTCGAGCACGAGCACAAAGCCCGGCTGCGGGCCGGCCTTGTGGATGGGGTCGGTCAGGCAGTCGTAGAGCGCGTCGAAGTTCTTGCCGAAATGCGCGGGGAAGAAGAACTGCGTGGCCAGCAGCTCCAGGATGTCGGCCTTGGTCTGCGCATGGGCCAGGTTGGCATACAGAAAATGGCACCCCAGCGTCTCGGCCGCCTGTTGCAGATCCTCCACCCTGTAGGCGCGGATGGACTGCACGATGTTGGCGCGCACGTTCCGCAAAGGGGTGTCCGGGATCTTACGAAGTGGTGCATCCATCTCCGTGGCTCTTTCTCTAACGTGGATGTGGCCTGCGGGTACGGGCACGTGGCCTGCGGCGTCCCCGGGCTGTGGATGAAATGCAGACCCCTGCCAGCGCACTGCGTCGGACGCGGAGGGTCGAACTGGCTGCAAAGACTGGGTCGAGGTCATTCGATGATCTTGCGAAAGCTGCTGTAGTGGTCGCTGGTGTAGTAGCAGGCATCGGGCTGCTGTGGCTCTCCGCCGCAGACGATGCGGCGGGCTCCGCGGTCACGCGAGCCGGGCGTGCGCACCGTGTACTCACGGTAGTAGCCGCGCGACTGGCGCGGCAGGATGCGCTCGCGGTTGCCGAACACCGTGCCGTCCTTGTCGTGGGCAAAAGGCCCGCCGCGCAGGATCAGCGTATAGGTGGAACGGCCTTCGCGCGGCAGCTCTGACAGAGTGACGGTGGCCATGGCCGCCGTCGAATCCGCGCTCTCGGGCGCCGAGCGGCGCGCATCAGCGAGCGAGGGCGACAGCACAAAGGCGGCCCCGACGATGAGCGCTAGACCGGACTGGTACGCCTTGGCGGCGGCTGCCTTCAGCATCAACTACACCTTTCAGAAATCCAGGGAAGCCCTGAAATCTCGACCCGCTAGTGTGACGGAACACCCCTCAAAATGCAAGTTCTGCCTAAAAAACAGGCAGCTTGACCGAGGAAATGTCTGGGGATTGAACAGTGAGAAGGCAACTCTGCGCCTGAGTTGCCTTCCATTCAATGCAAATGCCGCCCGTTGTCTCAAAAACGCGCGCGGCCAAAACGAGGGACACCGAGCAAGGGCCGCCCCGCAGCGAGGGTGTCGTCCCCCTCCCGCGAAGCGAGAGAGGGCGCCGTGCACACGGGGGAAGCGGCGAAGCCGCTCAGGGGGTGCTTAACGGTTAGCGTTAGCGTCCGCCACCGTCAGCGCCGTCATGTTGACGATGCGGCGCACCGTCGTGCTCGGCGTGAGGATGTGCACGGGACGAGCGGCGCCCAGCAGCACGGGGCCGATGGCAATGCCGCCGCCAGCGGCCTGCTTGAGCAGGTTGTAGCTGATGTTGGCCGCGTCGATGTTGGGCATGACCAGCAGGTTGGCATTGCCCAGCAGCGTGCTGTTGGGCATGAGCTGGGCGCGGGCCTTGCCGTCCAGGGCCACGTCGCCGTGCATCTCGCCGTCCACTTCCAGCCAGGGGGCCTGCTCGCGCAGCAGCTCCAGGGTCTGGCGCATCTTGACGGCGCTGGGCTGGTTGCTGGAGCCGTAGTTGGAGTGCGACAGCAGGGCGGCCTTGGGCTTGACGCCGAAGCGCATCATTTCCTCGGCGGCCATGATGGTGATCTCGGCCAGCTGCTCGGCCGTGGGATCGTAGTTGACGTGGGTGTCCACCAGGAAGACCTGGCGGTCGGGCAGCAGCAGGCCGTTCATGCAGGCATAGGTCTGCACGCCGGCGCGGCGGCCGATCACCTGGTCCACGTACTGCAGGTGGTGCGATGTCTGACCCCAGGTGCCGGTGATCAGGCCGTCCACTTCGCCCTTGTGCAGCAGCATGGAGCCGATCAGGGTCAGGCGGCGGCGCATCTCGATCCTGGCGATGGGCACGGTGATGCCCTTGCGCTCGGTCATGCGGTGGTAGGTCTGCCAGAAGTCGCGGTAGCGCTCGTCGTGCTCGACGTTGACCACGTCGTAGTCCTGGCCCTCCTTCAGGCGCAGGCCGAACTTCTCGATGCGCTGGGCAATGATGGCCGGGCGGCCGATCAGCGTGGGGCGCGCAATGCGCTCGTCCACCACGATCTGCGCGGCGCGCAGGATGCGCTCTTCCTCGCCTTCGGCATAGGCCACGCGCTTCTTGGTGGCCTTCTTGGCCGTGGCGAACAGCGGCTTCATCATCGTGCCCGAGGCGTAGACGAAGGTCTGCAGATGGGCGCGGTAGGCGTCCATGTCCTGGATCGGGCGCTGGGCCACGCCGCATTCGGCGGCAGCCTGGGCCACGGCCGAGGCGATCTTCATCATCAGGCGCGGATCGAAGGGCTTGGGGATCAGGTACTCAGGACCGAAGCTCAGCTGCTCGCCCACGTAGGCTGCCGCCACTTCCTCGCTCTGCTCGGCCTGGGCCAGTTCGGCGATGGCGTGGACGGTGGCGATTTCCATCTCGGTGGTGATGGTGGTCGCGCCGCAGTCCAGCGCACCGCGGAAGATGTACGGGAAGCACAGGACGTTGTTGACCTGGTTGGGATAGTCCGAGCGGCCCGTGGCGATGATGGCGTCGCTGCGCACGGCCTTGACGTCTTCGGGAACGATTTCGGGGTTGGGATTGGCCAGCGCGAAGATCACCGGGCGCGCGGCCATCTTGACCACCATGTCCTGCTTGAGCACGCCGCCAGCGGACAGGCCCAGGAAGACGTCGGCGCCTTCGATGACCTGGCCCAGGGTGCGCAGCTCGGTGGCGCGTGCGAACTGGGCCTTGTCCTCGTCCATCAGTTCGGTGCGGCCTTCGTAGACCACGCCGGCCAGGTCGGTGACGAACACGTTCTCCCGGCGCAGGCCGACCTTGAGCAGCAGGTTCAGGCAGGCCAGGGCAGCGGCGCCCGCGCCCGAGGCGACGAGCCGGACCTCCTCGATCTTCTTGCCCGCGACCTTGAGCGCGTTGACCATGGCCGCAGCCACGGTGATGGCCGTGCCGTGCTGGTCATCGTGGAAGACGGGGATCTTCAGGCGGCGGCGCAGTTCGCGCTCCACGAAGAAGCACTCGGGCGCCTTGATGTCTTCCAGGTTGATGGCGCCGAAGGTGGGCTCCAGCGCGGCGATCACGTCGACCAGCTTTTGCGGGTCCTTCTCGTTGATCTCGATGTCGAAGACGTCCACGCCCGCGAACTTCTTGAACAGGACGGCCTTGCCTTCCATCACCGGCTTGGAGGCCAGCGCGCCGATGTCGCCCAGTCCCAGCACGGCCGTGCCGTTGGAGATCACGGCCACCAGGTTGCCGCGCGCCGTGTACTTGAAGGCGGCGGCCGGGTCCTTGACGATCTCTTCGCAGGGCGCTGCCACGCCGGGCGAGTAGGCCAGGGCCAGGTCATGCTGGTTGGCCATGGGCTTGGTCGGCACGATGGTCAGCTTGCCGGGCTTGGGAAACTCGTGGTATTCGAGTGCGGCACGGCGCAGCTGGGCACGTTTATCGGAAGGGGTCGGGGCCGTGTTGTCGGACATCAAGCGTCTCCAGCGAAGGCATGGCCAACGCACGCGCGGATCAGCCCGCGTGCCGTCGGCCGAGGTAGGGGGGAACCGATTGTAGGCCGACAGGCAATAGCCGGGCCCTGCTGTGAAACTGTTGTGATGCCTGGTTGCCCAATGTCCCGCGGCGGCGGCGGTCTTTGCTTGCGCGGCGCCGCAAAGCCGGGCAATCACATGGCGTCCATCAGATGGCGTCCAGCGGAAACACCGGGCGGCTGACCTGGGCGAACGGAAAGCGCGAATAGTCCGAGGTGGTCACGCCGGGGCTGTCGCACTCGACCAGGCCGGCGGACAGCGGCACGAAGACGGGCCGGCAGTACATGCGCGACTTGAGCAGCACGAAGCGAAAGCGCGTCGGGTCCATGCCCACGCAGTGGAACACGCCCAGGTCCCAGGGCTCGTGCGTCTGCTCGGTGATCACGATCTGCGCTGCGCCCGTGTCCAGGCAGACCGTGCGGCCCATGTGGCAGCGCTGGCCGGTGTAGATGGGGCCGCTGACCGTGTAGGCGCCGTCGCTGACGGCGCGCACCGTGCCGCGCAGCCGCAGCGGCTGCTTGTGCAGGCCGATGCGTTCCAGCGAGACCTTGTTGCCCAGCGCGATCTCCACCTCGGCTCCTTCGCCGGCCGCCGTGAGCGAGGCAACCGCTTCGGGGTCGCACAGCGGGCCCACGGCAATGCCTGACAGGCCCAGCTCCAGCGCGGTCTGCAGCACGTCCATGGTGTCGCAGGTGCCGCCGGACATGCAGTTGTCGCCATGGTCGAGCAGCAGCACGGGGCGGTCGGCGCCGTCGGCCAGGGCCTGGGCGCGGCGCAGCGAATCGGCCAGCGGCTCGCTGCGGTAGACGAAGTCGGCGCGGCGCTGCCAGATCCGGGCGGCCAGCGCGTCCACGCTCGCCTGGGTGGCCGCGCGCTCGTCGGTCCTGCAGGTGGCGACCACGCTCACGCAGGGCGCGGCGATGTCGGCCAGCGAGAAGCCGCCGAACACCGAGACCGCGGGCAGGCCCTCCGCTTCCAGGGCGCGCGCTGCGTTCACGGCGTCCAGCATGGGGCCGTCCAGCGTGGTGCTGCGCAGCGTATGGCTCATCAGGGGCAGGCGGTGCCAGCACACGGCGTAGCGCGCGCGGCCGGCCAGCATGTCCAGCAGCAGCCGGCCCGCGTGCTCGCCGGTCTCGTACATGTCGATGTGCGGATAGGTCTTGAAGCCCACCATCACATCGGCATTGCCCACCATTTTTTCGGTGATGTTGCCGTGCAGGTCCAGCGCCACGCCAACGGGCACGCCGGGCGCGGCGGCGCGCACGCGTTCGAGCAGGTCACCTTCGCCGTCGGCGCTGTTCTCGGCCACCATGGCGCCGTGCAGGTCCAGCAAGATGGCATCGCAGCCCGGCGCGGCCGCCACGATGTGGTGCGTGAGTTCGTCGTAGGCGGCAGCATGCACGGGGCCGCTGGGATTGGAGGTGGCCGATACCGGCGTGACCAGGGTGGCGCCCGCCGCCTCGGCCAGGTCGATGAAGGCGGCCATGGCCGTGCGCATGCCCTTGTTGGCCGAATAGGCGGCCTCGCCATAGGTGGGCGCAAACGCCTCGATGGGCGTGGGCACGGGCGAGAAGGTATTGGTCTCGTGGTTGAGCCGGGCGATCAGGATCTTCATGCCGGCACCCCGCCGTCCGCTGCCTGCACCACGCCCGCAGCCGCCAGCATGGCGCGCAGCAGCACGTTGCAGCCGGCCTCCAGGTGGGCGGGCTCGGCATCCTCGATCTCGTTGTGGCTGATGCCGTCGGCGCAGGGCACGAAGATCATGGCGGCAGGCGCCACGCGCGCCAGGTAGACGGCATCGTGGCCCGCGCCGCTGACCACGTCCATGGCGCTGTAGCCCAGGTCGGCGGCATTGGCGCGCACGGCCTCCACCAGGTGTGGCGTGAACGGCTGGGGCGGGAAGTAGACGACCTGCTCCACGCCAACGGTCACGCCATGCGCGGCCGCAATGCGCTCGCAGGCCGCGCGCAGTGCGGCGTCCATGTCCAGCAACTGGCCGTCGTCCGGCGCGCGCAGGTCCACGCTGAGCTTGACGCCGCCCGGGATCACGTTGCGCGAGTTGGGAAACACCTCCAGCGATCCCACGGTGCCGCGCGCATGCGGCAGGCGGTCCAGGGCGATGCGGTTGACCTCGGCCACGATGCAGCTGGCGGCCAGCAGGGCGTCGCGGCGCAGCTCCATGGGCGTGGGGCCGGCATGGGCCTCCATGCCCTGCACGCTGACGTCGTACCAGCGCTGGCCCAGCGCGGCGCTGACCACGCCGATCACGCGTTCATGGTTTTCCAGCACCGGGCCCTGTTCGATATGGGCCTCGAAATACGCGCCCACCGCAGGCGCCGGGCCGGCCGGCCCGGCATAGCCGATGGCGCGCAGCGCCTCGTCCACGCTCACGCCCTGGGCATCGCGCTGGGCCAGCGCATGCTCCAGCGTGAAGGCATTGACGAACACGCCCGAGCCCATCATCACGGGCACGAAGCGCGAGCCTTCCTCGTTGGTCCACACGGCCACTTCCAACGGGGCGCGCGTGCGCACGCCGCCATCGCCCAGCGTGCGCAGCACCTCCAGCCCGGCCAGCACGCCGTAGTTGCCGTCGAACTTGCCGCCCGTGGGCTGGGTGTCGATGTGGCTGCCCGTCATCACGGGCGGCAGCGCATCGTCCAGGCCCGCGCGGCGCGCGAAGATGTTGCCGATGGCATCGACGCGGATGCTGCAGCCGGCCTCGCGCGCCCACTGCACGAAGAGATCGCGCCCCTGGCGGTCCAGGTCCGTCAGCGCCAGGCGGCACACGCCGCCCTTGGGTGTGGCGCCTATGCGCGCCAGGTCCATCAGCGATTGCCACAGGCGGGCGCCGTCGGTGCGCAGCCCGGCCGCAACGGCGGCGGCTGCAAGAGGGGTACTGAGATCCATGAATGACTCCTGGGAATGCGAAAGGCGGTGGATCAGGCGATCCCTACACCGAGATACCGGTCCTTGATGGCGTCATCGGCCAGGAAAGCGGCATTGCCTGCCTCGTGCGCAATCGCACCCTGTTCGATGATGTAGTGGCGGTCGGCCAGCTGGGTGCAGACCTCCAGGTTCTGCTCCACCAGCAAGATCGCCACGCCAGCGGCCTTGATGGTCTTGAGCTGGGCCACGATCTCCTCCACGATCACGGGCGCCAGGCCCTCGACGGGCTCGTCCAGCATGAGCAGGCGCGGCGCGTTCATCAGGGCGCGGCCTATGGCCAGCATCTGCTGCTCGCCGCCCGACAGCTGGCCGCCGCCGTTGCCGCGCCGCTCCTTGAGGCGCGGGAAGATGCGGTAGATGTCGGCCAGTTGCCAGGGCGAGCGCTTGCGCTGGCCCAGCATCAGGTTCTCCTCCACCGTGAGCAGCTTGAAGATGCCGCGGTGCTCGGGCACCAGGCAGATGCCGCGCTGGGCCACCTGGTGCGTGGCCAGCCGGTGCACGGGCTCGCCGCCGAAGCGGATCTGCCCCTGCGAGGGCTGCATCACCCCCGCGATGGACTTGAGCGTGGTGGTCTTGCCCGCGCCGTTGCGGCCCAGCAGCGTGACCAGCTCGCCGTCCTGCACCTGCAGCGACACGCCCTGCAGCACATGGCTCTTGCCGTAGTGGGCGTGTATGCCCTCGACCGAAAGCAGGGGACCGCTCATGCCTTTCCTCCCGTGATCATGTTGCCCAGATAGGCGCTGCGAACGCGCTCGTCGGCGCGGATCTCGTGGGGCAGTCCTTCGGCCAGCACGCGGCCCTGCTGCATGACGGTGATGGTGTCGGAGATGTCCATGACGATGTTCATGTTGTGCTCGATGAGCACCACGGTGTGCTCATCCCTGAGGCCCTGGATCAGGCGCTTCATCTCGTCCAGGTCATCGATGCCCATGCCCGAGGTCGGCTCGTCCAGGAAGATGGCCTTGGGCCGCGCGGCCAGGGCCATGCCCACCTCCAGCCGCCGCTGCTGGCCGTGCGAGAGGTTGCCGGCCGGCGTGTCCGCATGGCGCTCCAGGCCCAGGCGCGAGAGCACGCTGGCCACGGTGTCGGCCAGGGCGCGAGCACCCACGGGCGCGTTCCAGCAGTCCAGCGCCCTGGCGGGCGCCACGCCCTGGGCGGCCAGGCGCAGGTTCTCGCGCACGGGCAGGGTCAGGAACAGGCTGGTGACCTGAAAGGACCGTGCCATGCCACGCCGCACGCGGCGGTGGTCGGGCTCGCGCGTCACGTCGTGGCCGTCGAACACGATGCGCCCGCCGCTCACGCTCTTGGTGCCCGTGAGCATGTGGAACAGGGTGGTCTTGCCCGCGCCGTTGGGGCCGATCACCGAGTGCACGGTATGGGCGCGCACCTTGAGGTCCACGCCGCCCAGGGCGGCGAACTTGTCATAGCGCTTCTCGACGCCCACGGCCTCGAGCAGGATGGGAGATGCTGCGGCGCTCATGCCTGGCCTCCTTTGGTTTCTGCAGCGGCCGCCGCGGCATCTGCCGGCCCTTTGCGGCGCACCAGGGCCCACAGGCTCTCGCCCAGGCCCCACAGGCCGCGCTGCAGGCCCAGGCTCACGATCATCAGCACCACGCCCAGCAGCAGCAGCCAGCGCGGCCACAGCGTGGACAGCCAGTCGCCCAGCAGCACATAGAAGGCCGCGCCCAGCACCGAGGCCAGCAGGTTGCCCGTGCCGCCGATCACGGTCATCACCAGAATCATTTCGCTGGTGTGGTACTCGGCATTGGACAGCGGGGCGATGCCCGTCATCATGGCGTGCAGCGCGCCGGCCAGGCCCGTGACTGCGCCCGAGATCACGAAGGCCTGCAGCTTCAGCAGCCTCAGGTCGTAGCCCACGGCGGCGGCGCGCTCCTCGTTGTCGCGCACGGCCAGCAGCGTGCGGCCGAACATGGAGTCGCAGACGCGGCGCAGCAGCCAGAACACCACCAGAAAGAGCACGGCCACAAAGCCGTAGTACTGCCAGGGCGTGGCCAGCGGCCACAGCGTCTGGCCGGCCACCGCGAGGGCGGGGCGGGGCACATCGAGCAGGCCGTTGTCGCCGCCGGTGATGTCCGTGGCCGAGTAGGCGATGAAGTAGAACATCTGCGCAAACGCCAGGGTGAGCATCACGAAATAGGTGCCGCGCTGGCGTATGGCCACCCAGCCGACGATGGCCGCGCCCACGGCGCCCATGGCGGTGGCGGCCAGCAGGGCCAGCGGCATGGGCAGGGGCCAGCGTGTCAGCAGCAGGGCGATGGTGTAGCTGCCCAGCCCGAAGAAGATGCCCTGCCCGAAGGACAGCAGCCCCGTGTAGCCCAGCAGCAGATTGCAGCCCATGGCCGCGAGGCCGAAGATCAGCACCTCGCTGGCCAGCGAGCCCGACTGCATGCACAGCGGCATGGCGACCACGATGGCCAGCGCGAGAAGGAGATGGGAATGCCTGGTCATGGTCTTCATCCTTTGCGGCCCAGCAGGCCATGGGGTCGCAGCAGCAGCACGGCGGCCATGGCCACGTAGATCATCAGGCGCGCGCCCTCGGGCCACAGCGTGCTCATCACGCTTTGCACGATGCCGATCAGCAGGCCGCCGACCAGGGCGCCGCCGAAGCTGCCGAGCCCGCCCACGACCACGATCACGAACGCCACGCCCAGCGCCTCCACGCCCATGAAGGGCTCGGCGCCGCGTATGGGCGCAGCCAGCACGCCGGCCAGCGCCGCCGTGGCCGCGCCCAGCGCGAACACCAGGCTGAAGATGCGCAGCACGTTCACGCCCAGCAGGGACACCATCTCGGTCGATTCGCTGCCCGCGCGCACCGCGCTGCCCAGCCGCGTGCCCTCCAGCAGCCACCACAGCAGCACGGCCAGCACGGCCGTGAAGCCGATCACGAACAGCCGGTACTTGGGATAGACGAAGCTGCCCCACATCACCACGCCCTGCAGCAGATCGGGCACGGCCACGCTGTCGCCCAGCGGGCCCCATTGCACGATCACCAGCTCCTGCACCACCAGGGCCAGGCCCACGGTGACGATGATGTGGAACTCATGCGCCTTGGCATACACATGGCGCAGCATGAGCTTTTCCACCAGCCAGCCCAGCGCGCCCACGGCCAGCGGCACCACGACCAGGGACAGCCAGAAGCTCATGCCCCAGCGCGTCATCTGGTAGCAGAAATAGGCGCCCAGCAGGTAGAAGGCACCGTGCGCGAAATTCACGAAACGCAGCAGGCCGAAAACGATGGACAGGCCCACGGCCAACAGGAAATACAGCATGCCTATGCCGATCCCGTTGATGGTCTGAAGCAGATAGATGCTCATACAGGGTCCGAAACGATGGACGAAGGAGGCGAAGTGCCCGGTGGCTCTGAAGCACGCCGGTCATGGTGCTGCGCCTATGAAACTGGCGCAGCCTAAGTGAGGGACACCGAGGAAGGGCCGCCCCGCACCGAGGGTGTCGTCCCCCTCCCGCGAAGCGAGAGAGGGGGAAGGCGCGCAGCGCCTCAGGGGGAGCTCTAAACCAGCTTGCAGCCGGTCTGGTCTACGGGCAGGAAGGACTTGCCGGAGCTGACCACATCCACGTAGTCGTCCTTATTCTTCATCTTGGACTTGGCCTTGCCCTTGAGCAGGTAGTAGTTCTTGAGCACCTGGTGGTCTGCCTTGCGCACCTCTTCCTCGCCCGTCAGGCCCTGGTACTTCATGCCTTCCAGCGCGGCGACCACGGCCTTGGGGTCGACCGTGCCGGCCTTGACGATGGCATCGATCATCAGCTTGGTGCAGATGTAGTGGCCGGCCAGGCTGTAGTTGGGATTGGCCTTGAACTTGTCGTTGCAGCGCTGCACCAGATCACGGTTGAGCGGCGTGTCCACCGTGTGCCAGTACTGGGCGCCGAAGTACACGCCGTCGCACAGGTCGGCGCCCAGCGACTCGAACTGCTCCAGCCCCGAGGCCCAGGCGATCAGGATGGTCATGTTCTTGTTCATGCCGAAGCTGATGGCCTGGCGCAGCGTGTCCGAGGACTGGGCGCCGAAGTTCAGCAGCAGCAGCACGTCGGGCTTGGCTGCCACGGCATTGGTCAGGTAGCCGCTGAACTCCTTTTCGGTCAGCGAGTGGTAGCTGTTGCCCACATGCTCGATGCCCTTTTCCTTGAAGATGTTCTTGGCCGCCGTGAGCAGGCCGTCGCCGAACACGTACTGCGGCGTGATGGTGTACCAGCGCTTGGCCTTGGGCAGGGATTCGATCAGCGGGCGCACGGTCTGCTCGATGGCGCCGAAGGTGGGTGCCGACCAGCGGAAGGTGGCGCTGTTGCAGTCCTTGCCCGTGATCTCGTCTGCGCCTGCGGTGGTGATGAAGATGCCGCCGGCCTTCTCGGCCTCCTTGCCCATGGCCAGCGCCTCCGACGACAGGATGCCGCCTGCGAAAAAGCGCGTGCCCTGCTGCTGCGAAGACTCCTGCAGCTTGCGCACGGCCGTGGCGGGCTTGCCCTCGGTGTCCAGCACGGTGTAGGCCAGCGGGCGGCCCAGCGCCTTGCCGTATTGCTCTATGGCCAGCTTCATGCCCAGGTCCGCGTACTTGCCGTTGGCCGCGAAGGCGCCCGACATGGGCACGGGGCAGGCGAACTGGATGCTGTCCTTGGACTGCGCCCAGACGCTGCGGCCCAGGCCCAGCGATGCGGGCAATGCGCCCAGTGCCGAGAGTTGCAGGAGGTGACGACGTTGCATGGGATCTCCGTGATGGGGACTGAAGGCGCTGCGGCCCGGGTACGCTTTTCAGAGCAAGTTGCATGCCAGTCGAAACGGGTGCGTGCAGGCTCCTTGATTCATATTTATAGTGATAAATAGAAGGAATAGGGCGCGTGCTAACCCTAGGCGCAAACGCCCACGCGCCATGGCGGTGCATACTGCACCAAACCCGTATGCAGACTGGGCGCGGACACGATCCGGTGCCCTTCCGGAGAACACAACAATGGCTACACCCAAGTCGGCCCCCCTGGCGATCCGGCAGCTCAAGCGCCCGGATCTGGTGGCCCAGGAGATCAAGCGCCTGATCACCGAAAAGAACCTCAGCCCCGGCGACCGCCTGCCGCGCGAAAGCGAGCTGCAGGCCCAGTTCCAGGTCAGCAAGGGAACGATCCGCGAGGCTCTCAAGTCGCTGGAAGTGCAGGGGCTGATCACCATCTCCACCGGCCCTTCGGGCGGGGGCATGGTCGTGGAGGTGCCGCTGGACCGCACGCTGCAGTTCATGCAGAACTACCTGTTCTTCCAGGAGGTGACCATCGACGACATCTACACGGTGCGCCAGATGCTGGAGCCCGAGCTGGCGGCAGGCGCCGTGCCCCATCTGACCGAGGCCGATTTCGAGGCCCTGGAGCACAGCATCGCCTGCTGCGATCCCACGCAAAGCAGCGACGACCTGGTGAGCCAGCGGCGCGAGGACGTGAACTTCCACGACATCCTGGCGGCCGCCAACCCCAACCCGTTCCTGCGCTTCACCTGCGAGCTGATCAACGAGATGATCCGCCAGCTCATCGTCTTCGCCAACCGTACTCCGCAGGCCGAGCACCGGCGCTTCGGCGAGGCCAATGCGCAGTTCCACCGCAGCATCGTGCAGGCCGCGCGCGAGCGCGATGCTGCGAAGGTGCGCGCATTGATGCAGGAGCACATGCGCGATGCGGCCAGCAGCGTCAAGCGCATGAAGGGCCGCATCCAGGGCCGGCTCATCCTCGATGCCGACAGCCTGCGCAGCCCGCGTCCGCGACGCGCCGTGCAGCCGGTGGAAAAGGCCGCAGCGACAGCGCCAGGGACTGCGTCAAAAACAACGGCAAGGGCGAGCGCAAGGACCACCGCAAAGGCCCCCGTAAAAACCATCCCAAAGGCCTCCGCAAAGACGGCTGCGAAGGCTCCGGCAAAGTCGCCTGCGAAGGCCACGTCCGCGCGTCCCGCTGCCGCACGCAAGCGCGCGGCCTCCTGAGCTGTCCCGCACCGGTCATCGGCGCCCCACGCCACGCGTTTCGCGCTGCCCGCTGCTGGTATGCTGCCGCGCGCTTGGCCTTCACGCATTCCCCTCACGAGACAACAGCATGAGACAAACCCCTTTCGCATCCTCCCGCACCCCGGTGCGCCGCGCAGCCCTGTGGCACGCCCTGGCCGGCGGCCTGGCGCTGGCGGCCACGCTGGCGGCGCCCCTCGCCCATGCCCAGGGCGCAGGCAGCTATCCGTCCAAGACCATTCGCCTGGTCGTGCCCTTCGCACCCGGTGGCTCCACCGACATCCTGGGCCGCCTGCTGGCGCAAAAGCTGGGCGAGAGCATGCACACCACGGTGGTGGTGGACAACAAGCCCGGTGCCAACGGCACCATCGGCTGCGACCTGGTGGCCAAGGCGCCGGCCGACGGCTACACCGTGGTGCTGGGCGACGTGGGCTGCATGGCCATGGCCAAGGGCCTGTATACCAAGCTGCCCTATGACCCGCTGCGCGACTTCGCGCCCATCAGCCTGGTGGCGCGCAGCCCGCTGGTGCTCACCGTGGGAGCGCAAAGCCCGTTCCACTCACTCAAGGAGCTAACGGCGGCGGCCCAGGCCCAGCCCGGCAAGCTCAACTACCCCTCGTCGGGCACGGGCGGACCCAACCATCTGGGCGCCGAGCTGTATGCCATGCAGGCCAAGGTCAAGATCGGCCACGTGCCCTACAAGGGCAGTGCGCCTTCGGTGGTGTCGCTGGCCGCCGGTGAGACCGACTTCGGCTTTCTCACGGCCGTGACCATTGCCGCGCAGCTCAAGGCCGGCAAGGTGCGCGCGCTGGCCGTGGCCCACAACGAACGCCTGCAGTCCATGCCCGACGTGCCCACCATGTCGGAGGCCGGCCTCAAGGACTTCACGGCCGATGCCTGGTTCCTCGCGGCCGTGCCCGCAGGCACGCCCAAGCCCATCGTGGACCGGCTCTACGCCGAGATCGCCAAGGCCCTGCCCGCGCCCGAGGTCAAGGAAAAGCTGGACGCCATGGGCGTGCTGCCCTCGGGCCTCAAGCCCGATGCCTCGGCCCAGTTCCTGCGCGTGGAAGTGGACAAGTGGCGCGATGTGATCAAGAACGCGGGCATCACGCTGGACTGATTTCGCAGCCTTGCCGTTGCCATGCAAAAAGCCCCTGCGGCCTCACGGCCCAGGGGCTTTTCTCATGTGCCGGAGATGCTCAGTTCGTTTCGGTCAGGGCATCGCCCAGGGCGCTGACCAGCCGCTCGATCTCGGCCTTCTCGCTGATGAAGGGCGGCGCGATCTGGATGGTGTCGCCGCCGTAGCGCACGTAAAAGCCCTTGTCCCAGCACTTCATGGCGATCTCGTAGGGACGGCGTGCCGGCTCGCCGGGCAGCGACTCGATGGTGAAGCCCGCAGCCAGGCCGAAGTTGCGGATGTCGGCCACATGCTTTGCTCCCTTGAGGCTGTGCACGGCCTGCTCGAAGAACGGGGCCAGTGCGCGCACGCGGCCCGGGCCGTCCTCGCGCTGCAGCAGGTCCAGCGCGGCCACGCCCGCCGCGCAGGCAATGGGGTGGGCCGAGTAGGTATAGCCGTGCGGGAACTCCAGCATGTACTCGGGGCCGCCCGCTGCCATGAAGGTGTCGTAGATCTCCTTGCTGGCCACCACGGCGCCCAGGGGCTGGGCGCCATTGGTCACCTGCTTGGCGATGTTCATGATGTCGGGCGTGACGCCGAAGGCCTCGGCTCCCGTCATGGCGCCGCAGCGGCCGAAGCCCGTGATGACCTCGTCGAAGATCAGCAGGATGTTGTTCTGCGTGCAGATCTCGCGCAGGCGCTGCAGGTAGCCGGCCGGCGGAATCACCACGCCGGCCGAGCCCGAGAAGGGCTCGACGATGACGGCTGCGATGTTGCTGGCGTCATGCAGGGCGATCAGGTCCAGCAGCCGGTCGGCCAGCGCGCGGCCATCGGTGGCAGGCATGCCTTTGTGGAAGGACCCCAGCGCCGGCTGCGTGTGCGGCAGGTGGTCGGCCTCCACGCCCTGGCCGAAGGTCTTGCGGTTGCCCACCATGCCGCCGACCGAGATGCCGCCGAAGTTCACGCCGTGGTAGCCCTTCTCGCGCCCGATCAGCCGGGTCTTGCCGCCCTGGCCCTTGGCGCGCCAGTAGGCGCGTGCCATCTTCAGCGCCGTGTCGGCGGCTTCCGAGCCCGAGCCCGTGAAGAACACATGGTCCAGGCCTGCGGGCGTCAGCTCCTTGATCTTGTTGGCCAGCGCGAACGAGGCCGGGTGGCCGAACTGGAAGGCCGGCGCATAGTCCAGCTGCTGGGCCGCGCGGCCGATGGCTTCGGCGATCTCGCGGCGGCCATGGCCCAGGCCCGAGCACCACAGGCCCGACAGGCCGTCGAAGATCTTGCGGCCGTCGGCATCGGTGTAGTAGGCGCCCTGGGCGCTGGTGATCATGCGCGGGCGCGCCTTGAACTCGCGGTTGCCGGTGAAGGGCATCCAGTGGGCCTCGAGCCAGGCGGCATCGGTGCGCGTGGCGGGGGCGGCGCTTTGTTCGGTGGGAACCAGGGTCATGGCGATCTCCTCGAGCCTAGGGAAGAAATGTGGATCGGCCCATTGTGAGCGCGCTGTTTGATTTCGCGAAGAGCGCGATATCGAGGTTTACTTGCATATTTCTGCAAGTGACCAAGCGCCTGCCGGTCGCGGCATGGCGTGCGCGCATTGGGGGAATCCGTCGCCACTGCCGCCCCGTGGCTCCCCTATAGTGGCTCCCCTGTAGCGGTGGCCATGTCCGGCAAGCACACCGGGAGGCGAATGGCGATGGCGGAATTTTCTCTGGATACCCCTGCGAGCCGCCGGGCACGCGATGGTCGTGCGCGCGCGGCGCTGGGCCAGCTGGGCGACATGGATCTGCGCCTGCTGCGCGTGTTCAAGGCCGTGGTCGAGTGCGGCGGCATGTCGGCTGCCGAGCTGGAACTGAACATCGGCAGCTCCACGCTGAGCCGCCACATGAAGGACCTGGAAGAGCGCCTGGGCCTGACGCTGTGCCGGCGCGGGCGCGCCGGCTTCGCGCTCACGCCCGAAGGCCACCGCATCTACGAGGCCACGCTGCAGCTGCTGGGCGGCGTGGAGGGGTTTCTGGGCCAGGTGGACGACATCCATGGCCGGCTGGCCGGTACGCTGGACGTGGCGCTGTTCGACAAGACCGTGGGCAATCCGCAGTCACGCATTCCCGAGGCGATAGGCCTGCTGCACGATCAGGCGCCGCAACTGCACCTGCGGCTGCACGTGGCCTCGATACAGGCCATCGAGCGCGGACTGATGGAGGGGCGCTGGCAGGTGGGCGTGCTGCCCTCTGCACCCAGTTCGGGCGCGCTGGACAGTGCCCGGTTGTTCGGCGAGCGCATGCAGCTGTACTGCGCTCCCGGCCATCCGCTGCATGGCGCCGACCATGGCGGGCTGGACTGGGACAGCCTGGGCGCACATGCCTTTGCAGGCCTGGGCTACCAGTCACCCAATATGGCGCTCAGCCACCAGGCCGGCCTGCAGCGCCAGGCCACGGGTTTTGACCAGGAGGCCATTGCCATGCTGGTGTGCTCGGGCCGCTACCTGGGATTTCTGCCCGACCACTACGCACAGGCCATGGAGGGCCAGGGTCTGCTGCAGGCCGTGGCCCCCCACCGGTTCTTCTATCTCTGTGATTTCTTCGCGGTCTGGCGCAGTGCCGTGGTGCCTGGCCGTGCAGCCCGTGTGTTCATCGACGCGCTGCTGGGCGTGCACCGTGAATGAACGGCTTTGCCACAGCCTTGGCAAGAGGAAAACCACAGGTTTGCGAAGAGGCTATGCACAGCTTTTCACACAGCTTGTGCACATATTTTCCAGCGTATGCGCTTGACAATGTTTGGCATTGTGACCGGCGCCGGGGCTTCAGTCCGCCCCGATGCGGTCGAAAGGCATGTATGGATTCCGTGCCGGCCATGGGCCGCACGGGCAGCGCCTTGATACCAACGATTTCGCATTTCCCGGGTTCTTGCCACCATGCGCCGCCATGTCCACCTCTCTTGCCGCCACGGCAGGGCCGGGTTTCAGCCCGTGCCGCCATCGACCATCCTTGCCAGGGTTTCGGTCAGCCAATTGCCGAATGAGGCGTCCGCGCTGAAGGACCGCAGGGGCGTGGGCATGTTCGTGCTCCTGGCGGGTTCAGGCCGCAGCCGCAGTGGCTGCTGCGGGCGGCGCCATGCCGGCGCCCGCGTCGGCACGGCGGCGCAGGCCGCGCTCCCACAGCTTTTCATGGAAGAAGAAGGCCACGGCCTGCACCGTGGGCTCCAGCAGGCTGAGCGTCAGCGCGGCCCAGAGATTGCGGGTCACGGCATAGGCCACGGCCGCTGCCACGGTGACATGGATGACGTAGTAGCTGGCGGTCTTCAACAGCGTGCGTCGGTGGTGGTGAAGGGTCTGGCGGATGCGGCTCATGGGGCTCTCCTCGGGATGAGACTCCATGCTAGGTGCGAGAAATAGTTATGGCCAATCGAAAATGATCATCAAAGTTATAAATACTATCGATGGCCGGCGGTTGCGTGCTGCGGCCTTGTGCCATGCGGGGGGCGCGCCATGAGCTGGGACCAGATTTTCGTGCTCGGCTGGGCGCCGCATCCGCAGTGGTTCCAGTGGCTGCATCCGGGCCTGGTGACGCTGTCGGTGCTGGTGGCCGTGGCCACGTCGGTGATGGCCATGCAGATTGCCGGGCTGGCGCGCGATGCCGCGTCGCCGCGCATACGCCGCGTGGGCGTGCTCACGGGCGCCTTCTGCCTGGGCGCGGGCATCTGGGCCATGCACTTCATCGGCATGCTGGCCTTCGTGCCCTGCACCTTTGGCGACTACGACCCCTGGATCACCACGCTGTCCATGCTGCCCAGCATGCTGGCGTCCTGGCTGGCGCTGACGCTGATGGTGCGGCCGCAGCTGTCCACGCAGGCGCTGGTGGGCGGCGGCGTGCTCATGGGGCTGGGCATTGGCTCCATGCACTACATCGGCATGGCGGCGGCCCAGACCTGGACCTCGATGCTCTACGACCCCTGGGGCGTGCTGCTGTCGGTGATCGTGGCGGCAGGCATGGCCGTGCTGTCGCTGTGGGTGCGCTTCAGGCTGGGCAACACGGGCCGGCTGTGGCCCACGCTGGTGGCCGGCATCGTCATGGGCCTGGCCATTTCCTGCATGCACTATGCGGGCCTGTATGCACTGCGCCTCAAGCCCGAGATCGATGTGCTGGCGCAGGTGGAGTCGCCCACGCATGCGCTGCTGGTGTTCTCCATCGTCGGCATGGTGGTGCTGATCTTCGGTATGGTGTTCGCGGTCAACATGACGCTGCGCTACCGCCAGATCTACCGCCAGGTGCAGCGCAGCGAATCGCGCCTGCGCGCCGTGGTGGATACGGCGGTGGACGGCATCGTGATGATCGACGGGCGCGGCAGCATCGTCTCGTTCAACGGCGCGGCCGAGCGGCTGCTGGGCTGGACGGCGCAGGAGGTGCTGGGCCGCAGCGCCAGCCTGCTCATGCCTGCGTCGGGCTGCGATGGTGAGGGCGGCTCGCTGGAAAAGCAGCTGGCCGCGGGCTTTGCAGGCCTGCTCGGCTCCAGCCGCGATGTCCATGCCCTGCACAAGGACGGCACGCAGATCGCCGTGCGCCTGGCCGTGGGGCGGGTGGCGATTGCCGGCGATCCGCTGTACGTGGGCTTTGTGACCGATATCCGCGAGCGCCGCCAGATGCTGCAGTCGCTGCGCCGCAGCGAGGAGCAGTACCGCACCCTGATCAACAACGTGCCCGGCACCACGTTCCGCTGCCTGTACGACGGCAAATGGACGCCGCTGCTGCTCAGCCGCTCCATCGAGGAGTTGACGGGCTGGACCGAGCAGGATTTCACCGATGGCCTCACGGGCTGGGACCGGCTCATCCACGCCGAGGACCGCGACCGGCTGGAGGCTGCGGTGGCGCATTCTCTGGCGCGGCGCCAGACCTACAACGCCGACTACCGCCTGCTGCACCGCGACGGCAGCACGCGCTGGGTGTCCGAGACCGGGCGCGGCGTCTTCAACGAACAGGACGAACTGACCTGGATCGACGGCGTGATCATGGATCAGACGGCGGCGCGCGCGCGCAATGCCGAGTTCGAGGGCACGGTGCGCGCCATCGACCTGTCGCTGGCCACCATCGAGTACGACCTGCGCGGCCATGTGCTGCGCGCCAACCGCAATTTCCTGGACCTGTTCGGCTACCGGCTCGACGAGGTCGCGGGCCGCCACCACGGCATGTTCTGCGAGCCCGGCTATGCGCATTCGCCCGAGCATGTGCAGTTCTGGCGCCGCCTGGCCGAGGGCGAGTTCCAGGCCGGCGAGTTCCTGCGCTGCGGGCACGAGGGGCGGCGCATCTGGGTGCAGGCCACCTACAACCCCATACGCGGTGCCGACGGCCGGCCCTACAAGATCGTCAAGCTGCTCACCGACATCAGCGCCCAGCGCAAGCTGGCCCAGGAGCTGGTGCTGGCCAAGGAGCATGCCGAAGCCGCGGCCGCCGCGCGCAGCACCTTCCTGGCCAACATGAGCCACGAGATCCGCACGCCCATGAACGCCATCATCGGCTTCACCGAGGCGTTGCGCGAAACGGCGCTGCAGCCCACGCAGGCGCGCTACCTGGACACGGTGCACTATGCGGCGCGCTCCATGCTGCGCCTGCTCAACGACATCCTGGACACGGCCAAGCTCGACAAGGGCGCGGTGGAGCTGGAGATAGAGGACTTCTCGGTGCGCGAGCTGTGCCAGCAGATCCTGGCATCGCTGCGCATCACGGCCGATCGCAAGGGCCTGGACCTGCGCCTGGACTACGACCCGCACACGCCGGCCGCGCTGCGCGGCGACGGCATGCGTGTGCAGCAGATCCTGGTGAACCTGCTGGGCAATGCCGTGAAGTTCACCGAACGCGGCCATGTGCTGCTGCGCGTGCGCTACGAGCAGGGCGTGCTCCAGCTCGATGTGCATGACACGGGCATAGGCATCGCGGCCGAGAAGATCCACCGCATCTTCGACCCCTTTGCCCAGGCCGACGCCTCGACCACGCGGCGTTTCGGCGGCACGGGCCTGGGCACGACCATCTCGCGCCAGCTGGCCGAACTCATGGGCGGCAGCATCCAGCTGCACAGCACGGTGGGCGTGGGCACGGTGTTCGAGGTGCGCCTGCCCCTGCCGGTCGGCGAGAGCCCGCTGCCCGAGCGCGGGGCGGCCAGCCGCGGCCTGCCGCCGCTGCACATCCTGGCCGTGGACGATGTGCCCGAGAACCTGGAGCTGCTGCAGATCAACTTCTCCAGCCAGAACCACCAGATGGTGCTGGCCCACGACGGTGCCGAGGCGCTGCGCTGCGTGCAGGCGCAGGAGCCGCCTTTCGACGTGGTGCTGATGGACCTGCAGATGCCGGGCATGGACGGCCTGGCGGCGGCGCGCGCCATCCGTGTCTGGGAGCGGCAGCTGCAGCGCCGGCCCGTGCCCATCGTCGCGCTGTCGGCCAGCGTGCTGGAGAAGGACCGCAGCGACGCCACCGCCGCCGGCATGGACGGCTTTGCCTCCAAGCCGCTGGACATGGCGCGGCTGCAGGCCGAGATCGCACGCCTGCTGTCGCTGCAGGTGGCGCTCAAGGAGGCCAGGCCGCCCGCGCCCGCCAGCGCCCAGCCGGGGCTGCCTGATGTCACGGTGGACTGGGCCTCGGGCATTGCGCTGTGGGGCCGGGTCGATCCGCTGGTGGCCGCCATTCGGCGTTTCCTCAACGAACAGCTGGACCTGGCCGACCGCCTGCGCCGTGCCCTGCAGCGCCCCGGACCCGAGGCCTTGATCGGCCTGGCGCACCGCGTGCGCGGCGCGGCCGGCAACCTGGGCCTGCAGGCCGTGTACCGGCTGGCATCGCGCCTGGAAGGCCTGGCGCAGGAGGGCGCCGGGCAGCCGCAGCTGCTCGCCCTCATCGACCAGCTGCACCAGGCGCTGGATGCCGTCGCGCGCGAGCTGCGCCAGCGCCACCCGGCCGCCATGCCGATGGCCGAGGCGCAGGGGGCGGCATCGGGCGAGGCGCCGGGCCAGGCGCAGGGCCATGCGTGGGCGCAGGCCGACGGCGATGCGGCGCCCCAGGCGGGCGCGCCCGCCCTGCCTGCCGATGCCCGGCCCTGGCTGGAGCGCATCGTGGCCGCCTTGCACAGCGGGGAGCTGGACGGGCAGGCCATGCAGGCCCTCGTGCGCATGCTGACGGCCGAACAGCTTCAGCCGCTGCAGCAGGCACTGGATAATTTCGACTTCGAGCGCGCGCAGGAATGCGCCCAGCAGTTGCAGCAGCAACTGCCCTCGAACGATGGAGACAGAGCATGAATGCGCCCAATCTATTGGCAACGGACAAGCGCCCGCGCCTGCTGCTGGTCGATGACGACCCGACCAACCTGCATGTGCTGCGCCAGATCCTGGGCGAGGATTACCGGCTCTCGTTCGCCACGGACGGGCGCAAGGCTCTGCAGCTGGCCCAGCACCAGCCGGACCTGATCCTGCTGGACATCATGATGCCCGAGCTGGACGGCTACGCCGTGTGCCGCCAGCTCAAGGCGCAGGCCGACACGGCCCGCATCCCGGTGATCTTCATCACCGCCCTGTCTGACGGACAGGACGAGGCCCTGGGCTTTGCCTCGGGCGCGGTGGACTACATCGTCAAGCCCGTGCGCGCGCCCGTGGTGCGGGCGCGGGTGCGCAACCACCTGTCGCTGGTCAAGCTCGACGAGCTGCGCAGCACGCGGCTGCAGATCGTGCAGCGCCTGGGCCGCGCGGCCGAGTACCGCGACAACGAAACCGGCATGCACGTGATCCGCATGAGCCACTACGCAAAGACGTTGGCGCTGGCGGCCGGCTGCACCGACGAATGGGCGGACGACCTGCTCAACGCCGCGCCCATGCACGATGTGGGCAAGATCGGCATCCCCGATGCCATCCTGCTCAAGAACGGCCCGCTGACGGCCGAGGAATGGACGGTCATGCGCCGCCATCCGCAGATCGGCGCCGAGATCATCGGCGAGCACGATTCCCAGGTGCTGCAGATGGCCTACAGCATCGCGCTGACCCACCACGAGAAATGGGACGGCACGGGCTATCCGCAGGGCCTGGCGGGCGAGGACATACCGCTGGCCTCGCGCATCGTGGCCGTGGCCGACGTGTTCGATGCCCTCACCACGGAACGCCCCTACAAACACGCGTGGACGGTGGACGACGCCATGGATCACATAGAGCAGCAGGCCGGCGCCCACTTCGACCCGCGCCTGGTGCCGCTGTTCATCGGCCTGCGCCCGCAGCTGGAAGACATACGCGAGCGCTGGAAGGATTGACGGGGAACCGATTCCGGCAGGGTGCGCCGGGGCTTGGGCAATCGCTTACCCTGGGCGGCCTGTCTCCGGCACCTGCCTGTCCTGCCCATGTCTTGTTCGCCTTCTCCCTCCTCTTCCTTGCCTGCCGCTGACCGCTTCCATGTCCGCGCACTGACCGCCGCCGACCTGCCCGGTCTGCTGGACATCCAGCGGGCCTGCTATGGCGAGGACTATGCCGAGAGCGGCGAGGTCTTTGCGCGGCGCCTGGCCGGCACGGCCCATTGCTCGCTGGCACTGGAGCAGGACGGCCGGGTGCGCGCCTATCTCGCGGCCTACCGCAGCCTCATGGCCAAGATCACGCCGCTGCACGGTGACTTCGAGGCCGTCGAGCAGGCCGACACCCTGTACCTGCACGACATGGCCGTGCACCCCGAGGCCGCAGGCCAGGGCCTGGCCCGTGCGCTGCTGGCTCCGCTGTGGGAGCGGGCGCGCGCCGAGGGCCTGCGCCACACGGCCCTGGTGTCGGTGCAGGGCTCGCGCGGCTACTGGGAGCGCCATGGCTATGCCGTGCAGGCGTTGACCGACCCGCTGCAGCAGCAGCGCCTGGTGAGCTACGGCGACGGTGCGCTGTACATGGCCCGGCCGCTGTAGGGCGGCGCTACGGGGCGCTACAGGGCGCTACAGGGTGCCGTGTCGCGTGGTGGCCTGCAAGGCGCGGTGATGGGGTTTTTGGCCGGGGACGGGCCGGCCGCCTCTGGTCATAATGCGCGCCATGCCCGATCGCTGGAAACCCAATGTCACTGTGGCGGCCATCATTGAGCGCGATGGCCGTTTTCTGCTGGTGGAAGAAGACACGGCCGATGGCGTGCGCTACAACACCCCCGCCGGCCATCTCGACCCTGCCGAGTCGCCCATCACCGCCTGTGTGCGCGAGGTCGATGAGGAGACGGCGCACGACTTCGTGCCCACGGCCCTGGTCGGCGTCTACCTGAACCGCTTCGTGCGCACGCGCACCGGCTCCGACATCACCTATCTGCGCTTTGCCTTCACGGGCGAGCTGGGTGACTTCCGGGCCGGCCAGCCGCTGGACGACGGCATCATCCGCACGGTCTGGATGACGCTGGACGAACTCAAGGCCTGCACCGCCCAGCACCGCAGTCCGCTGGTGATGCAAAGCATAAAGGACTACCTGGCCGGCCGCCGCTACCCGCTGGAGCTGATCCACACCGATCCCAGCGTGCTGCAGGCTCCGCAGCCCCACTGAGTCACCAAGGCACCGAGCACCATGCCGGCCCTGTCTGTCACACAACGCCACGCTCCCGCGTCTTGATGGCATGCAGACCTCCTCCGCCACCGACGATCCCCTGGCCCTGTTCGAGCGCCACCGCCCGCGCCTGTTCGGCCTGGCCTACCGCATGCTCGGCCAGCGCGCCGATGCCGAGGACCTGGTCCAGGAGGCCTGGCTGCGCTGGCATGGCGCCGAGCGCGCCGGCATAGAGCAGCCCGAGGCCTGGCTGGTCTCCGTGACCACGCGCCTGGCCATAGACCGGCTGCGCCGCCTGCGCGCCGAGCGCGAGCACTACCAGGGCTTCTGGCTGCCCGAGCCCCTGGTCCAGCCCTGGGCCGAGGAGTCCGCACCCTCGGCCGAAGACCTGCTGGAGCGTGCCCACGACGTGTCCACGGCGCTGATGTTCGTGCTCGAGCAGCTCACGCCCGACGAGCGCGCCGCCTTTTTGCTGCGCGAGGTCTTCGATGCCGACTATGCCGAGGTGGCCCAGGCCCTGGGCCGCAGCGAGGCCGCCTGCCGCCAGCTCGTGCACCGCGCCCGCAGCCATGTGCAGGCCGGCCGCCCGCGCTTTGCGGCGCCGCCCGAGGCCCATGCCGCGCTGCTGCAGCGCTTTGCGCAGGCCGTGCAGGGTGGGGACTTTGCGCAGATCCAGGCGCTGTTCGCGCCCGATGCCGAACTCATCAGCGACGGCGGCGGCAAGGTGCCCTCGTTCGGCCGCGTGCTGGAGACCGGCCGGCGCCTGGCCCTGCTGTACTTCGCCACCACGCGCCGCATGCGGCGCAACGGCCAGCGCCAGACCCTGCACCTGGCGCGCGTCAACGGCCTGCCGGGCCTGCTGCGCTGCATCGACGGCGAGCTGGAATCCGTGCAGACGCTGCTGGTCGAAGACGGCCTGATCCGCCGCATCTACACGCTGCGCAATCCCGACAAGCTGTCCGGCGTGCCAGTGCCGCCGCAGGCGCTGCCGTAGTCAGACGAGTTGCAGGTCGCGGGGCGTCGCGCCTTCGAAGACACGCTGCAGCTGGGCCGGACTCAGTCCATACATGCGCTGGAACAGGCCGCCCAGTACGGCGCGGTACTCGTTGAGCACGGGATGGTCGCGGTTCTGGAACAGGTTTTTCTGGTTGACCTCGACCTGCTCTCCCACGATGCGACCGCCCGCGCGCGAGGACAGCCCGCCGCCCAGCAGCCAGTAGGTCGTGCCGTGGCCGTGGTCCGTGCCCTTGTTGCCGTTCTCGCGGAAGGTGCGGCCGAATTCGCTGATCACCACCACCACCGTATGGCGCCAGGCCTCGGGACCTATCTCCTGGGCAAAACCGGCCAGGCCCCGGCCCAGCTCGTCCAGCCGTCCGGCCAGCGCGCCTGTGGCGCCGCCCTGGGCCACATGCGTGTCCCAGCCGCCCACATCCACAAAGCCCAGGTCGAAGCGATCGCGCATCAGGGCCGCCATGCGCTGCGCCACCAGCGCAAAGCCCCGCGCGCTGATGGCGTCGCGCCCGGCCTGGTCCATCTCTTCCTGCACGCTGCGCTGCACTGCATCGCGCACGGCAAAGCCCTCCTGCACGGCCGTGGCCAGGGCAGTGCCTGCGTACATGGCGGCAATGGCTTGGCTGCGTCTATCGTCCAGCCCGCCCTTGCCCACGGACGCCAGGGCCATGTTGGCGGACGGCAGGCTGCCACGCAGCAGCAGTGGCAACTGGGGCGTGAACGACATGGGCGACACCGGGCCCCGCCCGTCCTGCCCCAGCACCTGGGCCAGCCGGTTCAGAAAGCCCGACTGGTAGCTGCGGCGCCCGTCCAGGCCCTGGCCCAGTTCGATGGAGTCCTGTGTCTCGAAATGGCTGCGCGACAGGTCGTGCGTGCCTGCAAAGGGCACGAAGCAGGCCTGGCCGGCCTGGAACAGCGGATGGATGCTGTCCTCCAGCATCGGGTGCAGGCCCCAGCGGCCATCCAGCGCCAGCGCGCCGCCGGCCTCGCCGGGACGGGGGATGGCAATGCTGGGACGGGCCTCGTAGTAGAAGTCGCTGTGCGTGGGCACCAGCAGACTGTTGCAGTCATAGGCACCGCGCAGAAACACCAGCAGCAGGCGCGGCGTGGCTGGCTGGAGGGCGGCCGCCTGCAGCCGGCCCAGGTGGGCGGCAAAGGGCAGGGCCGATGCCATGGTCAGGAAGTGGCGTCGCTGCATGGAAAGTCTCCGGGGTTCAGCGGAACATCATCTCGGGTGCGGACAGGAAGTAGGTATTCCAGTCCGCCGGATTGCGCGCCTGGGCCAGTGCCGCCTGCGTGGCCTGGCTCCACTGGGGCAGGCGCTGGCGCACGCTGGCCCGTTCCGACAGCATGGGGTAGGGCGGCTTCTCCAGCGCCTCCTTGGGGTCGGCGCGAAACAGCACGGCGCTGCGCGTGGCGATCTGGCGCGCCACCTCGAAGCGTGCCGCCATCTGGCCCGAACTGGCCCAGTCGGACTGCATCTGCGGATAGCCGTCCGGCGTCTCGTGCGCGTAGAGGTTCTGGCCCAGCCGGTTGATCCAGCCCAGCACGGGCGCCACGTCGGCCGCCACGCGCTGGTCCACCGACAGCCGCGTGGCGGCCAGCACGTAGTGCAGCGGATCGCGGAACTTGCGGCCAAAGCGCGCGGCCTCCGGATCGGTCAGCAGCGCCGCCACGGTGGCTGCGATGTCGCCCCGGCTGCGCGTGAAGGCCTGTGCCGTGCGCTGCACCAGGGCCGGCGGCGGATCGTCGGCAATGAAGAACACCGCCAGCTTGTGCGCGATGAACTGCGCCGTGGCCGGCGCGGCGACGATGCGGTCCAGCGCCTCCTGGACCTCGGCCATGCCGCGTGCGTTCAGGGGCTGGCCCAGGAAGGTCTTGGCTCCGTAGTCGTGCCGGTTGGGATTGAACTCGAAGAATCCCGAGCGCAGGTAGTCGCCCTGGCGCCCGGCGCGCATGCGCGGCGGCGGCGTGCCGGCCGGCTGCAGATTGATGCCCACGCCTGTCAGGATGCGCGCCATCTCCTGCACGTCGGCCTGGGTGTAGCCGCTGCCCACGCCCATGGTGTGCAGCTCCAGCAGCTCGCGCGCGTAGTTTTCGTTGATGCGGCCCGCCGCATTGCTGGCGTTGTCCAGGTAGCGCAGCATGGCCGGGTGGCGCAGCGAGGCCTCCAGCAGGCTGCGGAAACTGCCCAGCGCATGCGGGCGTATGGCCTGCTCCTCGTAGTCGCCCACCCAGGCGCGGATATCGGCCTTGCGCAGGCTGACGCTGAAATGGTTCATCCAGAACCAGGTCATCTGCTCTTGCAGCTGTGCCGGCGAGTACAGCGCGCGGATCACGAAGCGCTTCTGGGCATCGCTGCCCAGCTGGTTCAGCGTGCGCTGGTAGGCCTGCTGCCGCGCGGCCTTTTCATCGGCCGATGCGGCTTCCTGCACGGCCTTGCGCTGGTCGCCCAGCTCCAGCAGCACCTGGTCCATGGGGCGCTGGCTGATGCCCAGCCCATCAATGCGCTGCTGCGCCTGCGCAGGCAGCGGCTGAGGCCCCGGCTGCAGTTGCCGTGCCAGCCAGGCCTTGAGGCCCAGGCGCTGCAGCTGCGCATCCTCGCTGTCGGTGGCGCCCCAGGTGACGCGGTCCAGCCATTGCTGGCGCTGCGCGGCGGTGAGCGGTGCCTCGGCCACTCCCTGCAGCGCGGCCGCTGCGGACGACGGCGGGGCCTGCAAGGGCGCACAGCCTGTGGCCAGGACGATGGCGGAGAAAGTGAGAGCGATGGCGAACGGCGAAGTGCGGCGCATGGTGTCTCGGTGGGTAGGGGAAATCCATTGGACGCCAGCATCCTCCACCCATGTGCTTCGCCCTGTAAAGCGCCGGTAGCAAAAAGTAAAAGGCAAAAAAAAAGCGGAGTGCTCCACACTCCGCTTTTTCTGAGGGACCCGGCCTTATTTGCTGGGCCGGCTTGCGCATTCAGCGCACTGTCCGTACAGGGCCATCGAATGGTCCTGGATCACCCAGCCCTTGGCCTTGGCGATCAGGTTCTGGCGCTTTTCGATATCGGGATCGTAGAACTCCTCGACCTTGCCGCAGCTGGTGCAGACAAAGTGGTCGTGGTGCTGGCCTTCATTGAGCTCGTAGACGGCTTTGCCGCTCTCGAAATTGCTGCGGATGAGGATGCCTGCCTGCTCGAACTGCGTGAGCACGCGGTAGACCGTGGCCAGGCCGATGTCCGAACGCTCGTCCAGCAGCACGCGGAACACGTCTTCGGCCGTCATGTGGCGTTGCGCACCCGTCTGGAAGATCTCCAGGATCTTCAGGCGGGGCAGCGTGGCCTTCAGGCCGGTACTCTTGAGTTCGTCGATGTTCTTCATGTCTGGGTCTTTGGCAGAGACTGCCCGCTGGGCTGCCACCACGGCAGGTGCGGGACGGCGAACAAAATGGCCCTGGTGCCAGGGGCGTCGCATGATCGCAAGCCCAGGGGACCAGCCGCTACAATGATCCACGATCATATCCCTATGCTGATACCAATGCATGTTCAAGCCCGTTGCCGCGCCAGTGCGGCCCTGATGCTGTTGATCGGGGTGGCGCTGGCAGGCTGCAGCAGCCTCGATGGCGCCGCGCACCGAGTCGCCAATGTCGTCACTCCCTACAAGGTCGAGGTCGTCCAAGGCAACTTCGTCTCCCGCGAACAGGTCGAGGCCCTGCAGCCCGGCATGAGCCGCCAGCAGGTGCGTGACATCCTCGGCACGCCGCTGGTCACCAGCGTATTCCACGCCGACCGCTGGGAATATGTGTTCACCATCAAGCGTCCCGGCGTCGATTCCCAGGTGCGCAAGCTGACCGTCTTCTTCAACGGCGACCTGTTCGCGCGCTCCGAAGGCGACGAGATGCCCACCGAGGCCGAATTCGTCGCCAGCCTGGGCTCCAAGAAGAAGCTGGGCAAGATTCCTCAGCTGGAAGCCAGCGAGGAGCAGCTGTCCAAGTTCCCCGCTGCCAAGCCGGTCGAAGAGCCCGTGGCCGCCGAGCCGCCGCCCGCGGCGGCCAGCTATCCGCCACTGGAGCCCGGCGCCCGCTGATATCGCCGCCCGCGCGCCGCAAGGCATGCGGGCGTTTTTCCGTGGATGGCGGCTGCCGCGGTGCCTGCCGTGCGCCCGGGCAGTCCACTTTCCACGCATTGAGCCTTTGCATCTCTTTCCCGACATGAACGCCACGACCGCCACTTCCTCCAGCAACAACCAGCGCCTGCGCGTGGCCGTGGCCGGCGCCTCCGGCCGCATGGGCCGCATGCTGATCGAGGCCATCGCGCAAAGCGATGACCTTGCGCTGACCGCCGCGCTGGACCGTCCCGACAGCCCTGCGCTGGGCACCGATCCCTCGGCCTTCCTGGGCCTGGCCAGCGGCATCGTCATCGAAAGCGATGTGCGCGTCGCGCTGTCCAAGGCCGACTGCCTGATCGACTTCACGCGCCCCGAGGGCACGTTGGAGCACCTGGCCATCTGCGCCGAACTGGGCGTCAGGCTGGTCATCGGCACCACGGGCTTCAGCGACGAGCAAAAGGCCCGCATCGCCGAGTACGCCCAGCGCACGGCCGTGGTGCTGTCGCCCAACATGAGCGTGGGCGTGAACGTGACCTTCAGGCTGCTGGAGATGGCGGCCAAGGCCCTGTCCAGCGGCTACGACATCGAGATCGTCGAGGCCCACCACCGCCACAAGGTGGATGCGCCTTCGGGCACCGCCCTCAAGATGGGCGAGGTCATCGCCGAAGCCCAGGGCACGAAGCTGGCCGACCGCGCCGTCTACGAGCGCTTCGGCCACACCGGTGCGCGCGAGGACAACACCATCGGCTTTGCCACCGTGCGCGGTGGCGACATCATCGGCGACCACACGGTGCTGTTTGCGGGTACGGGCGAGCGCATCGAGATCTCGCACAAGTCCAGCAGCCGTGCCGGCTATGCCCAGGGCAGCCTGCGTGCCGCGCGCTTCCTGGCGGACAAGACCAGCGGCCAGTACGACATGTACGCCGTATTGGGCCTGTGACGAGGCTCGCAGCACGGGCAAGGTAAGACCATGAGCGGTCCACTCTGGCTCTGGTGGCAGCAAGGCGATGCCGTCGCGCGCGGCACGGCGCTGCTGCTGCTGGCGCTGTCGGTGGCCAGCTGGGTGGTCATCGTCTGGAAGGTCTGGTTCATGGCCGCCAGCCGGCGCCGCGTTCCCCAGGCCATTGCGGCCTTCTGGAGCGCGCCGGACCTGGCCTCGGGCCAGGCCCGCATGGGCGAGGGGCATCGCCAGCAACTGGTGGCACCCATGGCCGAGGCCGTGACACAGGCGCTGGCACCCATGGGCAGCGGCCTGGCGCTTGCGGGACGCGCGGCGCATTCCGTCCGCCTGACGCGGGAGCTTCGCCAGGCGCTGCAATCGGCCAGCCACCAGCTGCAATGGGGCCAGACCCTGTTGGCCACGGTGGGCGCCACGGCACCTTTTGTCGGCCTGCTGGGCACCGTCTGGGGCATTCACCACGCGCTGGCCACGCTGGCGGGCAGCGGGCAGATCGGCATCGAACAACTGGCCGGCCCGGTGGGCGAGGCCTTAGTGATGACTGCGGCCGGACTGGCCGTGGCCCTGCCGGCCGTGCTGGCCTACAACCTGCTGGGCCGGGCTGCGGCCCAGATGGAGGCCTTGCTGGAAGGCTTTGCCCATGACCTGCAGGCCATGTTCGGCACCCAGCCGGCGGAGCAGGCGCCGCACGATGACGGCATGGCCGTCGCCGGCCTGCCGGCCGGCCCCATGGAAGCGCCCTGACGGGGCGGCTCGCCAGGAGCGCACATGGCCTTTGGACGACTGAGCGGCAAGGAAAGCTCCTCCCAGCCCATGCACGCCATCAACGTCACCCCGCTGGTGGATGTGATGCTGGTGCTCGTCGTCATCTTCATCCTCGCGGCACCCATGCTGGCCGCCTCGCTGCGCGTGCAATTGCCCCAGGCCCAGGGCACCCAGCCCATGGCCGCCGCGGGCGAGGACGATGCGCTGCTGCTGGAGGTCGATGCGAAGGGCGCGCTCTGGATGCAGGGCCAGCCCGCCACGGCGGATGCGCTGCGTGAGCGCCTCGCTCAGCTCGGCGCGCGCAACCCCCAGGCAGAACTGCAACTGCGTGCCGACCAGGCCGTGCCCTATGGCCGCGTGGCCGAACTCATGGGCTGGGCCCACGCGGCAGGGCTGACGCGCATAGGCTTCGTGGCCGAGCCGGTGCGAAACCAGGATGGAAAACCCGCAGCCGTCCTGGGTCCCACCGGCGCCGGGCGCTGAAGCGATCAGGCGCTCAAGCGCTCAAGCGCCGCCGGGCCTGCGCCCGCGAACCTAGTCCTGTCCTTCGGGCCAGCGCTCGTTGCCCGCCAGCCGCAGATGCTGGCCATGGTCCGAGGAGCGCTGGTACAGACTGAGCCCGAACAGCGGCAGCATGCCGATCAGGTGATCGAAGATCGCGCCCTGTATGGCCTCGTACTCCACCCAGACCGTGGTGCTGGTGTAGCAAAACAGCTCCAGCGGCACCCCCATGGGAGAAGGCTCCATGGTGCGCACCAGCAGGAACATGTTCGGTGTCTTGTGGATGTGCGGATGGCGCAGCAGGTAGGCGTATGCATAGGCCTTGAACGCGGCCAGATTGCTCAGATGCTGCGCTGCCATCTCGCTGCCCGCCGGCGCATCGGCCATGCGCAGGCCGCCATCACTGCTCCAATAGTCCTTGAGGGGCTCGAGCAATGACAATTTCTGCCGCTGCTCTGCCGTCAGCAGGCGGATGGTGTGGGCGTCTATGTGCAGCGAGCGGCGAATGCGGCGCCCGCCCGACTCGAACATGCCGCGCCAGTTCTTGTAGCTGTCGCTCATCAGCCGCCAGGTCGGAATGGTGGTGATGGTCTTGTCCCAGTTCTGCACCTTGACCGTGTGCAGCGCGATGTCGATCACGAAGCCGTCGGCGCCGACCTGGGGCATCTCGATCCAGTCGCCCACGCGCAGCATGTCGTTGGAGCCCAGCTGCACGCCGGCCACGAAGGACATGATGGTGTCCTTGAAGATCAGCATCAGCACGGCCGAGGCCGCGCCCAGGCCGGACAGCAGCAGCAGCGGCGAGCGGTCCACCAGGGTGGCGACGATGAGCACGATGGCGATCAGGAACACCAGCAGCTTGCCCAGCTGCACATAGCTCTTGATCGAGTGCGCCTGCGTGGCCTTGCGCTCTTCCTTGAGGTCGTGCGCCTCGTTCATGGCATTGAGCAGGGCGCTGATCACGCGGGCCACGTGGTAGATGGTGCAGGCGATGGCCAGGTTCAGGATCAGGGTGGCCCACTGCGGCTGCAGCTGCGGTATGGCCTGCACGCCGGACTGCATGACCAGCGAAGGCACGGCCTTGGCCAGCCGCTGCAGCACGCTGTCGTGCAGCAGCACCTGGGCCCACTCCATCTCCACCAGCGTGCTGCGCATGCGCGGCAGCACGCGCAACAGCAGCCATTGCACGACAAAACCCGCGGAGCGGGCCAGCAGCACCAGCGCGCACAGCGCAGCCAGGGCCTGCATGACGGGATCCCAGCCGGAAATCAAAGACCAGTTCAGCAAGAGAAAACTCCAGGGCGCGGAAAAACCTGCCGCGCGATGGCGGCATGCCCGGGATGTCCGTATCCGTTCCTGCGCAAGTCCGGGCTGGCGATGGCGGAACGTCTGCGGCGCACTGCCACAGAGGGTGCCAAGCATACGCAGCGCGGCTTTTCCCCGCGCGGCGGCCGGGCAACCGGGTGCCGATGGCGCAGTACCGTCTGCGGGCTTGTGGGCTGCTTGCGGCACCGGCGGGCCGGGGCCCTAAAATCGTCGGTTGATTCCGGCCATCCGGCTCGTCCGGCCACCTTGTCCGGCCCTTGGGGCCGCAGCACCATGCAAGAGAAATACAACCACATCGACGTTGAGCGCGCAGCGCAAGACCACTGGTCCGCCCGCGACGCCTACCGCGTGACCGAAGACCAGGCCAAGCCCAAGTTCTACGCCTGCTCCATGCTGCCCTACCCCAGCGGCAAGCTGCACATGGGCCATGTGCGCAACTACACCATCAACGACATGCTGGCGCGCCAGCTGCGCATGAAGGGCTACAACGTCCTCATGCCCATGGGCTGGGATGCCTTCGGCCTGCCGGCCGAGAACGCGGCGCTCAAGAACAAGGTGCCGCCTGCGCAGTGGACCTACGACAACATCGCCTACATGAAAAAGCAGATGCAGGCGATGGGTCTGGCCATCGACTGGAGCCGCGAAGTGGCCACCTGCGATCCCGACTACTACAAGTGGAACCAGTGGCTGTTCCTGCAGATGCTGGAAAAGGGCATTGCCTACCGCAAGACCCAGATCGTGAACTGGGACCCGGTGGACCAGACCGTGCTGGCCAACGAGCAGGTCATCGACGGCCGCGGCTGGCGCACGGGCGCGCCGGTCGAAAAGCGCGAAATCCCCGGCTACTACCTGAAGATCACCGACTACGCCCAGGAGCTGCTGGACCATGTCCAGGTGGGCGGCGACAAGGCCACGCTGACCGGCTGGCCTGAAAAAGTGCGCCTGATGCAGGAAAACTGGATCGGCAAGAGCTCCGGCGTGCGCTTTGCGTTCACCCACGACTTCCGTGGCACCGACGGCCAGCCCATCCAGGACGGGCGCCTGTATGTGTTCACCACGCGCGCCGACACCATCATGGGCGTGACCTTCTGCGCCGTGGCGCCCGAGCACCCGCTGGCCCAGCATGCCGCGGCATCGCAGCCCAAGCTCGCGGCCTTCATCGAAGAATGCAAGAAGGGCGGCACCACCGAGGCCGAACTCGCGCTCAAGGAAAAGGAAGGCCTGCCCACGGGCCTGTTCGTCACCCATCCGCTGACGGGTGCCCAGGTCGAGGTCTGGGTCGGCAACTACGTGCTCATGAGCTACGGCGACGGCGCCGTCATGGGCGTGCCCGCGCATGACGAGCGCGACTTCGCCTTTGCGAAGAAGTACGGCATCGCCATCCGCCAGGTCATCGCGGTCGAAGGCGAGACCTTCAGCACCGAGGCATGGGCCGACTGGTACGGCGACAAGCAGCGCGCTGTCTGCATCGAATCCGGCGAACTCGACGGCCTGCCCCATGGGGCTGCCGTGGACAAGGTGGCCGAACTGCTGGCCGCCAAGGGCCTTGGCGAGAAGAAAACCACCTGGCGCCTGCGCGACTGGGGCGTGAGCCGCCAGCGCTACTGGGGCACGCCGATTCCCATCATCCACTGCGAGGACTGCGGCGCCCAGCCCGTGCCTGCCAAGGACCTGCCCGTGGTCCTGCCCCAGGACCTGGTGCCCGATGGCTCGGGCAACCCCCTGGTCAAGAGCGAAGCCTTCCACGCCGGCGTGGTCTGCCCCTGCTGCGGCAAGAGCGCGCGCCGCGAGACCGACACCATGGACACCTTCGTGGACTCGTCCTGGTACTTCATGCGCTATTGCGACGCCAGGAACAGCGAGCAGATGGTGGGCAAGGGCACGGACTACTGGATGCGGGACCAGCATGCCGCCACCGGCGGCAGCGGCATGGACCAGTACATCGGCGGCATCGAGCACGCCATCCTGCACCTGCTGTACGCGCGCTTCTGGACCAAGGTCATGCGCGACCTGGGCCTGGTCAAGGTCGATGAGCCCTTCACCAAGCTGCTGACCCAGGGCATGGTGCTCAACCACATCTACAGCCGCCGCACGGCCAAGGGTGCCAAGGAGTACTTCTGGCCCAAGGATGTCGAGCATGTGTTCGACGAGACCGGCAAGATCGTGGGCGCCAGGCTCAAGGCCGAGGTGGACAGCGCCGACGGCCTGCTGCCCGTGGGCACGGACATCGACTACGAGGGCGTGGGCACCATGTCCAAGTCCAAGAACAACGGCATCGATCCGCAGGAGCTGATCGAGAAGTACGGCGCCGACACCGCGCGCCTGTACACCATGTTCACCGCGCCGCCCGAGCTGACGCTGGAGTGGAACGATGCCGCCGTCGAAGGCAGCTACCGCTTCCTGCGCCGCGTCTACAACTTCGGCGCCAAACTGTCGCAGATGGACATGGCCGGCGCCGTGCAGAGCGTGGCCGGCGCCAAGTCGCTGGACGACGTGGCATTCGGCAAGGCCGCCAAGGCCCTGCGCCTGGAGATCCACACCGTGCTCAAGCAGGTGGAGTACGACTACCAGCGCATGCAGTACAACACCGTGGTCTCGGGCGCCATGAAGATGATCAACGCGCTGGAGGACTTCAAGTCCCACGACGACGCGGGCGCCCAGGTGGCGCTGATCGAAGGCTTCGGCATCCTGCTGCGCGTGCTCTACCCGGCAACGCCCCACCTGGCCCATGTGCTGTGGAGCGAACTGGGCTACGCCGCCCACCTGGGCGATGTGCTGGACGCGCCCTGGCCCCAGGTCGATCCCCTGGCCCTGGTGCAGGACGAGATCTCTCTGGTGCTGCAGGTCAATGGCAAGCTGCGCGGGGCCATCCTCGTGTCCTCGACGGCCGACAAGGCCGAGATCGAGCGCATTGCCCTGGCCAACGAGGAATGCCAGAAGTTCACCAATGGCGCGGCGCCCAAGAAGGTGATCGTGGTGCCGGGCCGCCTGGTCAACGTCGTGGTCTAGGCCATGGCATGCCCCCTGAGGCGCTGCGCGCCTTCCCCCTCTCGCTTCGCGGGGGGGACGACACCCTCGCTGCGGGGCGGCCCTTGCTCGGTGTCCCTCGCTTTGGGCGCGACCGTTGCAAGGGCTGTGAGTGGCGCAAGCGCCTTGGAGAACTGATATGCAAAAACGTACCCTGCTCACCGCCCTGGCCCTGGCTCCGCTGTTGGGGGCCTGCGGCTTTCGCCTGCGGGGGGTGCCGACCTTCGTGTTCCGCTCGCTCTACATCCAGGCGGGCCGGGGCTCTCCGGTGGCGCGGGAGCTGTCGCGCAACCTGGCCAGTGCCAGCGACAAGCTGACCGTGCTGCGCGATCCGGCATCGCCCGACGATGCGGATGCGATCTTCCAGATCATCAGCGAGCGGCAGGAGCGGGTCATCGTCGGCATGAACGCGCTGGGCCAGGTGCGCGAGTTGCAGCTGCGCCTGCGCGTGCGCTTCAAGCTGCGCACGCCCAATGGAGACGAGCCGATCCCCGAGACCGAGATCCTGCAGCAGCGCGACGTGACGTACAACGAAACCAATGCGCTGTCCAAGGAGGCCGAGGAGGCCATGCTCTACAAGGACATGCGTACCGACATCGTCCAGCAGTTGCTGCGCCGCCTGTCGGCCGTCAAGAGCCTGACCTGAGCCCCATGCAGCTTGCCCTGAACCAGCTCGGCGGCCATCTGGCCAAGGGATTGCGCTCGCTCTACGTGCTGCACGGCGACGAGCCGCTGCAGCAGCAGGAGGCTGCCGACGCCATCCGTGCCGCCGCGCGCGCCGCGGGCTACACCGAGCGCAGCAGCTACACCGTGGCCGGCGCCCATTTCGACTGGAGCGCCGTGCTGGCGGCCGGTGGCTCGCTGTCGCTGTTTGCCGATCGGCAGATCATCGAGATCCGCATTCCCTCAGGCAAGCCCGGCAAGGACGGCGGCGCCGCGCTGCAGCAGATCGCCGAGGCGGCGCGCGGCAATGACAGCACGCTCACCCTGGTCATGCTGCCGCGCCTGGACAAGGCCACCAGGACCGGCGCCTGGTTCAGCGCGCTGGAAGCCCAGGGCATGACGCTGCAGATCGATCCCATAGAGCGCGGCCAGCTGCCGGCCTGGATTGCCCAGCGCCTGGCAGCCCAGGGCCAGCGCGTGGCACCCGGCGAGGAAGGCCAGCGCACGCTGCAGTTCTTTGCCGACCGCGTCGAGGGCAACCTGCTGGCCGCACACCAGGAGATCCAGAAACTGGCCCTGCTGCACCCCGCCGGCGAGCTGAGCCAGGCGCAGGTGGAGCAGGCAGTGCTCAATGTGGCGCGCTACGACGTGTTCAAGCTGTCCGAGGCCGTGCTGTCCGGCCAGTTGGCGCGCGTCTCGCGCATGCTCGACGGCCTGCAGGCCGAGGGCACGGCCGAGGTGCTGGTGCATTGGACCCTGGCCGAGGACATCCGCTCCATCTGCCGCGTCAAGGACGCCATGGCCGCAGGTCAGCCCCTGCCCATGGCCCTGCGCGCCCAGCGCGTCTGGGGCGTCAAGGAGCGTTTGTTCGAGCGCCTGCTGCCGCGCATCACCGACGCCCAGGCCGCGCGCCTGCTGCAATCGGCCCACGCGGTGGACGGCATCGTCAAGGGCCTGGCCTTCGAGGGCTGGCCCCGCGACGGCTGGCAGGCCCTGCGCCGCCTGGCCATGGACCTGGCCCAGGCCGGCGCCAAGGGCTGACGTACCGTTCCTAGCTCGTCTTTTCCAGCTGCGCCTGGGCCTTGGTGGCCCAGGTCTCGAGGTTGTCCAGCAGGTCCTTCTGGCTGAAGGAGCAGCTTTCCTCGCTGAACAGCGCGCTGGATTCCAATCGGTCCAGCAGATTGAGCAGCACTTCGCCGTAGCGCGGCGGCAGGGCCTGCAGCAACTCCGAGGAAGCCCTGGCCTGCTGCCCGAGCACGGCGGCCGGCAACTGCTGCTGTGCCAGTTGGGCGAAGCCCGCGCGCAACTGTGCGAGCTGCTGGGCGGCGAGAAGAGTGTCGTGGCTGGTGGACATGGCGGGAAAACCTCTGCGTACTGGGCAGCAGTGTAGGGTGGCCGCGACATCCTGCCGGCCGCCGGAACGCGGGGTTTGCCCTCTAGTGGCCCTGCGAGGACGCATCCCAGCCGCATCCCAGCCGCATGTTGGCGCGGGGCATGCCCGCTCTCGGTGCGCAAATGGGCGCAACTCGGCGAGAATCTCGGAATGAACGCGCTCAATATCGTCGAATACACCCACAACCTGGGCGTTCAGGCCAAAGTGGCCTCCGCCCAGATGGCCCGAGCCTCGGCTGCCGTCAAAAGCCGCGCCCTGCTGGCGCTGGCGCGCCTGCTGCGGGAGAACGTGGAGCCGTTGCAGACCGACAACGCCCGTGACCTCGACCGCGCCGTGGCCAACGGCCTGTCCGCTCCCATGGTGGACCGCCTGCGCCTGACGCCCAAGGTGCTGGAAACCTGTGCCCAGGGATGTGAGCAGCTGGCCTCCATGGCCGATGTGATCGGCGAGATCATCGGCATGAAGCAAATGCCCAGCGGCATCCGCGTAGGCCAGATGCGTGTGCCGATCGGCGTGTTCGGCATGATCTACGAAAGCCGCCCCAACGTGACCATCGAGGCGGCCAGCCTCAGCATCAAGAGCGGCAACGCCTGCATCCTGCGCGGCGGCTCCGAGGCCATCGACTCCAACAAGGCGCTGGCTGCCCTCGTCGCCAGGGCGCTGGCCGAAGCCGGCCTGCCCGAGCACGGCGTGCAACTGGTGCAGACCACGGACCGCGAGGCCGTGGGCCAGCTCATCGCCATGCCCGACTACGTGGACGTCATCATCCCGCGCGGCGGCAAGGGCCTGATCGAGCGCATCAGCCGCGAGGCCAAGGTGCCCGTCATCAAGCACCTGGACGGCAATTGCCACACCTATGTCGATGATCCCTGCGACATCGCCATGGCCGTCAAGGTGGCCGACAACGCCAAGACCAACAAGTACAGCCCCTGCAATGCCAGTGAAAGCCTGCTGGTGGCGCGCGGCGTGGCCGCCGAATTCCTGCCGAAGATCGGCGCCATCTACGCCGCCAAGGGCGTGGAGATGCGCGGCTGCCCCGAATCGCTGGCCATCCTGAAGTCTGTGGCCGGCGCTCAACTGGCCGAGGCCACCGAGCAGGACTGGAGCGAGGAATACCTGGCGCCCATCATCAGCGTCAAGATCGTGTCCGGCGTGGACGAGGCCATCGCCCACATCAACCGCTACTCCAGCCACCACACGGACGCCATCCTGACGCGCGACCATATGCACGCCCAGCGCTTTCTGCGCGAAGTGGACTCGGCCAGCGTCATGGTCAATGCCAGCACGCGCTTTGCCGATGGCTTCGAGTACGGCCTGGGCGCGGAAATCGGCATCAGCACCGACAAGTTCCATGCGCGCGGTCCTGTGGGCATCGAAGGTCTGACCTCGCTCAAATACGTGGTGCTGGGTGAAGGCGAAGTCCGCACCTGACCGAGCCGTGCTGCGCGCCGGAATGCCCCGCGCCGGCACCGCAGCACTGCAATGAATCCATGAAAATCATCATTCTTGGCGCCGGCCGTGTGGGCTACAGCGTGGCAGAAAGCCTGGTGTCCGAACGCAACGACATCACGGTGATCGACACCGACGCACGGCGCCTGCGCGAGCTGGAGTCGCGCTTCGACCTGCGTGGCGTCGTGGGCAGCGGCATCGATCCCCATGTGCTGGCCGAGGCCGGCGCCAAGGACACGGACCTGCTGATCGCCTGCGCCGCGCTCGACGAAACCAACCTTGTGTGCTGCAAGCTGGCCCAGGTCCTGTTCGAGATTCCCACACGCATCGCGCGCGTGCGCTCCTCGGGCTTTGGCGAGGACGAGGCGCTGCTGGGCAAGGAAGGCTTTGGCGTCGACCGCATCATCTGCCCCGAGGAATCGCTGACCAACTACATCAGCAAGCTCATCGAGTTTCCCGAAGCCATGCAGGTGCGTGCCTTCGCGGGCGGGCGGGCCGCACTGGCCTCGGTGCGCGCGCGCGATGGCGCCCCCGCCGTCGGCAAGCGCATCGGCGAGCTGCGCGACTGCATGCCCGAGCTGGCCATGCGCATCGTGGCCATCTACCGGCGTTTCCTGGACGAGCCCGACCGCTTCGTCCGCTGCGACGGCAACACGCGCATCGAGCCCGGCGACGAGGTCTTCATCCTGGCCGCGCGCGAGCATGTGGCCGAGGTGCTGCGTGCCATCCACCAGCCTGCCGGCCGGCCTTCGCGCCCGGTCTACCGCATCATGGTCGCCGGCGGTGACCAGGTCAGCCAGCGCCTGGCGCTGCAGCTGTCGCGCGTGCCGGGCCGCTTCCACATCAAGATCATCGAGCCCGACGAGCAGCGCTGCCAGGACCTGGCCTCGCTGCTGCCGGCCGAGGTGCTGGTGCTGCACGGCGATGCCACCGACGAGGACCTGCTGGCCGATGAAAGCGTGGAGGACGTGGACCTGTTCCTGGCCCTGACCGACGACGATGAGAACAACATCATGGCCAGCCTGCTGGGCAAACGCATGGGCGCGCGGCGCGTGCTGTCGCTGATCACGCGGCGTGCCTACGCCGACCTGATGCACGGCACGCAGATCGACATTGCGCTGTCGCCGGCCCAGGCCATGCTTGGCGAACTGCTGGCCTATGTGCGCCGCGGCGACGTGCAGGCCGTGCACAGCCTGCGCCGGGGCGTGGCCGAGGCGCTGGAGATCGTGGCGCGCGGCGACCGCAAAAGCTCGCGCGTGGTCGGCCGCAAGGTCGAGGACCTGCGCGTGCCCGAGGATGTCCACATCGGCCTCATCGTGCGCGGCATACCCGAAGGCGTGCCGGCCGACGAAATCGCGGCCGGTGCCGAGCCCGAGGTCATCATCCCGCGCAGCACCACCGTGATCGAGAGCGGCGACCACGTGATCTTCTTCCTGCCCCACAAGCGGCTGGTACGGGACGTGGAGAACCTGTTTCGCGTCAGCGCCACCTTCTTCTGAGCCGACACCATGCGCGACCTGTTACCCGTCCTGCGCGTGCTTGGCATGCTCATGGTCATGTTTGCGCTGTCCATGCTGCTGCCCTTTGCAGTGTCCTGGTTCACCGACGACGGCATCTGGCGCATCTACCCCTGGGCCATCGGCATCACGGCGGCGGCGGGGCTGTCGCTGTGGATAGGCCTGGACCACTTCCGGCGCGAGCTGCAGCCGCGCCACGGCGTCATCCTCGTCACCCTGGTCTGGGTGGTTTTGCCGCTGTGCGCCATGCTCCCTCTGGTGCTGGGCATGGGCCATGTGGGGCTGAGCATCAGCTTCACCCATGCCTATTTCGAGGCCGTCTCGGGCCTGACGACCACCGGCGCCACTGTGCTCACGGGGCTGGATGCGCTGCCCGTGTCCATCAATGTCTGGCGCACCTTCCTGCAATGGTTGGGCGGCATGGGCATCCTGATCCTGGCCGTGGCCATCCTGCCCCTGCTGGGCGTGGGGGGCGCCCAGCTGTTCCGTGCCGAAGCCGCTGGTCCCATCAAGGACACCAAGCTGACGCCGCGCGTGACCGAGACCGCCAAGGGCCTGTGGGGCGTGTACGGCTTGTTCTCGCTGGCCTGTCTGCTGGCCTTCTGGGCGGCAGGCATGTCGCCGCTGGATGCGCTGATGCACATGTTCGCCACCGTCAGCCTCGGTGGCCTGTCCTCGCATGACACCAGCTTTGCGTATTTCGACTCGCCGTTGATCGAACTGACCGCCCTGGTCTTCATGCTGCTGGCCAGCTGCAACTTCGCGCTGTACTTCGTGGCCATGCGCAAGGGCCGCTGGGACGGCTTCTGGCGCGATCCGGAAATGCGCGCCACGCTGGCCGTGCTGCTGGGGGGCGGGCTGATCGTGGCGCTGCTGCTGTGGGCCAAGGGCGTGTACGGGCCCGTGGAGGCCCTGCGCTACGGTCTCTTCCATGTGGTCTCGGTGGCCACGACGACCGGCTTCACCACGGTGGACTACCTGACCTGGCCCGTCTTTGCGCCCGTGCTCATGCTGCTGATGTCGGGTGTGGCCACCAGTGCGGGCTCCACGGGCGGCGGCATCAAGATGGTGCGCATGCTCATCCTGCTCAAGCAGGCGCGGCGTGAACTCACGCGGCTCGCGCATCCGCGCGCCTTGCAGCCCGTGCGGCTGGGCACCGGCGTGGTGGACAACCGCATGATCTTCTCGGTGCTGGCCTTCATGCTGGTCTATGGCGCCACCGTGATCACACTCAGCATGGTGCTGCTGCTCACCGACCTGGACCCGGTGACCGCCTTCTCCGCCGTGCTGGCCAGCGTGCACTGCATGGGGCCGGGCCTGGGCGCGGTGGGCCCGTCCTCCAACTATGCTGTGCTCACCGAATTCCAGACCTGGGTCTGCACCCTGGCCATGCTGCTGGGACGCCTGGAAATCCTCAGCTTCATGGCCTTGCTTTCGCCGGCTTTCTGGCGCCGCTGACGCTGCAAAGACTGGGGAAAACACCTAGACCATGGTCCAATCTCTACAATTGCCCCCCACCGTCGTACCCAGAGGGTCTTTATGGTTCCACATCTCATCACGGCCCTGACCGGCCCGATCAACGAGCTTGAGCAGCGCATCCTCGACTCCATGCCGGCGATCGAGCGCTGGTTCCGGCTCGAATGGATGGAACACACGCCGCCTTTCTATTGCTCGGTGGACATCCGCAACGCCGGTTTCAAGCTCGCACCCGTGGACACCAACCTCTTCCCCGGGGGCTGGAACAACCTGACCGACGAAATGCTGCCGCTGGCCGTACAGGCGGCCATGGCGGCGATCGAGAAGATCTGCCCCGAAGCGCGCAATCTGCTCATCATTCCCGAGAACCACACGCGCAACACGCACTACCTGGCCAACGTGGTGCAGCTCAAGCGCATCTTCAACATGGCCGGTCTGAACGTGCGCATCGGCTCCATCAGCCCCGATGTCAAGAAGACCACCACCGTCACCCTGCCGCATGGCGACACGGTGACGCTGGAGCCGGTGATCCGCAGCAAGCGCCGCATCGGTCTCAAGGATTTCGATCCCTGCACCATCTTGCTCAACAACGACCTGTCGTCCGGCGTCCCGGGCATCGTCGAGGAGCTGTACGAGCAATACCTGCTGCCGCCCCTGCATGCAGGCTGGAGCGTGCGCCGCAAGAGCCGCCATTTCCAGAGCTATGAGGAAGTGGCCAAGCGCTTCGGCAAGCTGCTGGGCATCGATCCCTGGCTGATCAACCCGCTGTTTGGCCGCAGCGAAGGCATCGACTTCGCCAATGGCGTGGGCATGGAAGGCCTGGCCGAGCAGGTCGATGTGCTGCTGGCCAAGGTGCGCCGCAAGTACAAGGAGTACGGCATCAAGGAAAAGCCGTTTGCCATCGTCAAGGCCGACAACGGCACCTATGGCATGGGCGTGATGACCGTGCGCGATGCCAAGGAGCTGGCCGAGCTGCCGCGCAAGAGCCGCAACAAGATGGGCATGATCAAGGACGGCCAGACCGTGCACGACGTGATCATCCAGGAAGGCGTGCTCACCCAGGAGCGCATGAACAACGCCGTGGCCGAGCCCGTGGTCTACATGATGGACCGCTACGTGGTCGGCGGCTTCTACCGCATGCACCCCGAGCGCGATGTGGACGAAAACCTCAACGCGCCCGGAGCCGGCTTCGTGCCGCTGGCCTTCCAGCACAGCACCCAGCTGCCCCAGATAGGCGCGCGCCCGGGTGCCAGCATGCCCAACCGCTTCTACATGTATGGCGTGGTGGCCCGGGTCGCCATGCTGGCGGCCAGCTATGAGCTGGAGGCGACCAACCCCAACGCGGAAATCTACGACTGATCGGGGTGCTGTCCGATGCGCTCGTCATCAGGACAGCGGACAATGCCGGCATTTCAATTGACTGAAGCCATCTCCCCACGGGATGGCGCATAGACCTGTGCAGAAAACCAAATCTTCGTTGGCCGCGCTCACCCTGGGCGCCATCGGCGTGGTCTATGGCGATATCGGCACCAGCGTGCTGTATTCGGTCAAGGAGGTCTTCGGCTCCGGCCATGTGCCGTTCACCCAGGAGAACATCTACGGCGTCCTGTCGCTGCTGTTCTGGACCCTGACGGTCATCGTCTCGCTCAAGTACGTGGTCCTGGTGCTGCGTGCCGACAACAACGGCGAAGGCGGCCTGGTCGCCATGCTGGCCCTGGCCTCGCAGACCGTCAAGGACAAGCCCCGCCTGCGCAACGTGCTGCTGCTCATTGGCATCTTCGGCACTTCGCTGTTCTATGGTGATGGCGTGATCACGCCGGCCATCTCCGTGCTCTCGGCCGTCGAAGGCCTGGAAGTGGTCTCTCCGCACTTCACCAAGGCCGTGATCCCGCTCACCCTGGTGATCCTCTTCCTGCTTTTCTGGTTCCAGAAGCACGGCACGGCGGGGATCGGTCGGTTTTTCGGCCCCATCACCCTGGTCTGGTTTGCCACCATCGCAGCGCTGGGCGTGCACCAGATCGCGGGCCATCCCGAAATCCTGGCGGCCATCAGCCCGCACTTCGCGGTGCGCTTCATCTGGGACAACCCCGGCACCAGCTTCATCATCCTGGGCGCCGTCGTGCTGTGCGTGACCGGGGCGGAGGCGCTTTACGCCGACCTGGGCCACTTCGGCAAGAAGCCCATCCGCCTGGCCTGGTTCTCCGTGGCCATGCCTGCCCTCACGCTCAATTACTTCGGCCAGGGTGCGCTGCTGCTGGCCAACCCGGCCGCCGTGAAGAATCCCTTCTACATGATGGCCCCGGCCTGGGCGCTGCTGCCCCTGGTGCTGATGGCCACCATGGCCACGGTCATCGCTTCGCAGGCCCTGATCACGGGCGCCTTCAGCGTCACGCGCCAGGTCATACAGCTGGGCTATCTGCCGCGCCTGGAAGTGCGCCACACCAGCGTGCGCGAGACCGGCCAGATCTACATGCCCCTGGTCAACTGGAGCCTGTTCGTGGCGATTGCGCTGGCCGTGGTGCTGTTCCGCTCCAGCGGCAACCTGGCGGCCGCCTACGGCATTGCGGTCACGCTGGACATGCTGATCACCACCACGCTGACCTTCTTCGTGATCCGCTACCGCTGGAACTACCCGCTGGCCCTGTGCATCGCGGCCACCGGATTCTTTTTCCTGGTGGACCTGGCCTTCTTCTCGTCCAACCTGCTCAAGCTGTTCGACGGCGGCTGGTTCCCGCTGCTGATCGGCGGCACGGTGTTCTCGCTGATGATGACCTGGCGCAAGGGCCGCGAGCTGCTGCACGAAAAGCTGCAGGCCGATGCCATCGACCTCAAGAGCTTCCTCGAATCGGTCTGGCGCCATCCGCCGGCGCGCGTGACGGGCACGGCCGTCTTTCTTTCCGGCGAACCGGGCACCGTACCCAACGCCCTGCTGCACAACCTCAAGCACAACAAGGTGCTGCACAACCAGAACATCTTCGTCACGGTGCGCAACCATGAAATTCCCTGGGTGGGCCTGGACAAGCGCACCGAGATCGAGGCGCTGGGCAGCGACTGCTGGCAGGTCATCATCAACTACGGCTTCAAGAACGAACCGGACGTGCCGGCGGCACTGTCCCTGCTGCGTCCCCGGGGCTGCCAGCTCGACGCCATGGAGACCAGCTACTTCCTGTCGCGCGATGTCATCATCCCGCGCATCAGCCACCGCATGGCGCCCTGGCGCGAAAAGCTGTTTGCCCAGATGCACCGCAACGCCAGCCGTGTCTCCGACTTCCTGCACCTGCCCAGCAACTCCGTGGTGGAGCTGGGCTCCAAGATCGAACTGTAGGCGTCGCCAGCGCATCGCACGGTCGGCGGCTGTGGTGACAGAATCGCGCGATGCGCTTTTTCCGTGACTTGAGTCCCTCTGCCTTCGCAGCCGGCTTCGTGGCCGTGCTCGTGGGCTTCACCAGCTCGGTGGCCCTGGTCTTTCAGGCCGCCCAGGCCTTCCATGCCACGCCCGAGCAGATCACGTCCTGGATCTGGGCGCTGGGACTGGGCATGGGCCTGTGCTCTCTGCTGCCCTCGCTGATACTGCGCATGCCGGTCATGGTCGCCTGGTCCACGCCAGGCGCAGCCGTCCTTGCCACGGCAGGGCTTGCCGGGGGCTTTTCCATGGGCGAGGCCGTTGGCGCCTTCATCATCAGCGCGGGGCTGATCATCCTGGTGGGAGCCACAGGCTGGTTCGAGCGCGTCATGAACCGCATCCCCATGGAAATCGCTGCCGCCCTCCTGGCGGGCGTACTGGCCAACTTCGGCATGCAGGCCTTT